>NZ_CP141266.1:855000-2131400 GCF_030540775.2 Flavivirga abyssicola
TAATCTGCCTTCGCAATTGGTATTCTATGTAATATCTATGCATTTCACCGCTACACTACATATTCTAACTACTTCATAGTAACTCAAGACGACCAGTATCAAAGGCAATTCTACAGTTGAGCTGCAGGATTTCACCTCTGACTTAATCGTCCACCTACGGACCCTTTAAACCCAATGATTCCGGATAACGCTTGGATCCTCCGTATTACCGCGGCTGCTGGCACGGAGTTAGCCGATCCTTATTCTTACGGTACCGTCAAGCCACTACACGTAGTGGGGTTTCTTCCCGTACAAAAGCAGTTTACAACCCATAGGGCAGTCTTCCTGCACGCGGCATGGCTGGATCAGAGTTGCCTCCATTGTCCAATATTCCTCACTGCTGCCTCCCGTAGGAGTCTGGTCCGTGTCTCAGTACCAGTGTGGGGGATCCCCCTCTCAGGGCCCCTATCTATCGTTGCCTTGGTATGCCGTTACCATACCAACTAGCTAATAGAACGCATACTCATCTTGTACCGTGACCTTTATTGTCATAATGATGCCATTATTACAAACCATGGGGTATTAATCTTCATTTCTAAAGGCTATCCCCCAGTACAAGGCAGATTGTATACGCGTTACGCACCCGTGCGCCGGTCGTCATCTGGTGCAAGCACCAATGTTACCCCTCGACTTGCATGTGTTAGGCCTGCCGCTAGCGTTCATCCTGAGCCAGGATCAAACTCTTCATCGTTAATTTTTGCGTGTCTGTTATATTATGAATACAACAAACAACTTTTAACGACCAATAGGAATTTCTAATGCTCAAAATGGTCTATTCTCTCTGTTCGACCCCTACCGTTTCCGGTAGCGATCTTACGCTGTCAATTCAATATGTCTATGAACTTTTTTTGTCTTCTCTAATCTCGTTTCCTCGTTTAGCGGGTGCAAATATAAAACCCTTTTTTTATTCCCGCAATACTTTTTGATTTTTTTTCAGAAAAAAAATTTTGGCTTTTTCCCCTCTTCTAAATCCCAGTATCCTTATGAACTTTTGCCTTGCGGACCGTTGCCCGTTTTGGCGGCTGCAAACATACAACCTTTTTTCGTTCCCAAAAGCTTTTTACAAAACTTTTTTTGATTTATTTTTTTAGCTTTTTATGAACGCCGCCCAGCTCCCGGTATCTACTTGTCTACCCCGCTAAGCGGCTGCAAAGATACCCGGCATTTTGACATTTCCTAACCTTTTTTTGATATTATTTTTACTTTCTTTTTTAACTACTGAAATACAGACATTTATAACCTGACTTTTTTTGAGAGTTTTTGGGCTTTTTATGCAAAGCATTAAACCAAACTACTTTTTACCCTTGTCCTTATTATTAAGGCTACTTTTCTTATGAAGTCTTCGGTTGCTTTATTAAAAAAAAATCGATCCTGAGACTTATAATTAGGGCCTACCTTAAAAATAGAGGATAATAAAGTTCTTTAGATTTATAAAAAGAAATTCCAAACGATACCAAAGCGAATAGTAAAATCTCTATACGGATAGTTTGGAGCAGAATAAAAATCATACCCTGTGAATGATGAATTAAAATGTTCTGCTTTTAAAAAGATTCTAGTTTGTCGGACTTTTGCATTTATAAAGAAATCTAAACGAGGAAACTCCCCATATTCTCTTTCTGTTTGTACATAAAATTCTGCCAATAACGGATTATAAGCATTCATATAATACTTTGTGAAATAATTAAGGGTTACTCCTGTTTGTAGAAACATGGCCTTTTTAAATAAATGGCTGGAAAAATACAGGGTACTACGTAATGTAAATTCTGGTACATTTAAGGTACTGTCTTTGTCTTTTACATTTTGATATAGCACAGTATTGTTTAAAGCAAACTTACCCACTTTTATCTCTTTATCTAACTTAACTCTTAAATAGTTTACCGTATTGCTATTTTGAAATGCTTGTACTTGGGTACTCGTTGTGTCTTTTTTAAAGTAAACATAATCACTAATTGTAGAATAATCGACCGAAATGTCTGCTATTTTCTTAGACTTTAATTGAAAGGCGAGTTGCTGTGTTTCTATATTATTAAAGTTGTTTTTCCAATTGTAATTTTTATAATCGCTTTGATATAGTAATGTATTATAGTTTGGCGCTTTTGAACTGTGGTTTATTGATGCTATTACCGATATATCATCATTAAGTTTAAAAGTTGCTTTTCCTTTTAAGAAATTGCCATCGAAATCGCCAGAAACATTTACGCCTAACTCCCCTTGCAAATCGAAACCTTTATATTGTTTATGGTATTTACCGCCTGCTGAGTATATATCTCCTTTTAATCTATTGGTAATTGTGTCCCCTCTTAATATCACAACTTTATTATAACCATAATTGTAATTGTTACTTGTTATATTAAATTGTAAATCACCAACAATATCATTACTATAATTTAATTGCAGTTGGTTATAAAAATTCTCTAATGTCGCTCTGTCTCTAATTCCACTTTTAAATGATTCTCCGAAAAAGCTATTTGAACTCGATTGGTCATATTGATAGTATTTATCTTCAAACGATATAATATGACCCACACTTAGTTTGTTTTTTGATAACGAATCTTTTTTTCGGATAATTTTATAAGTTTGTTCTAAATGAAAACGTTTACCTCTTAATATACTTTCTGCATTTTCAAACACAGGCACAAATATTGAACGATCTAAAAACTCTTCATCGGCTTCTTCAAATTTTACAAGATCTTCATCTTTAAGCCCGCCATTTTCTTCGTTTAATAAATCTTGTGTTACCATATGTCCTCTAACACTGTAACGATTATTCTTTGTTTTATAGTTTGCTGTAAACCTAAAATTACCTGTGCTTGTTAATATGTGTTGATATTTACCTAGTGATCGTAGTCCTTTATATGCTATTGAAAAATTGAATTGTGGAGATGTATTTACAGTAAAAAATGAGTCTGCCAGTTGTCCTTGCTCGAAAGCAGTCTTAAAAAACAACTCTGTAAGTGGTGTTGGTACATTATAATAATTAATATTTTCAATTTCCATATAATTGAAATGTCTTGCACGTGCACCAAAACTTGGCATCGTACTTGTACTCTCAAAATTATGAGTTAAGCTATTATATGTTTGCCCCAGATTTGAAAATGGTATCAAACCAAAATCATCTCTTCTCAGATAGTTAAATTTATATTCTTTTTGAATGGTTAAAGTGGTATCTACAAAAGTAGTATCGTTCTCATGAGAAATTATCAAATAGTCTTGTATTTTTGCCTTTGGCTTTTTAGAATCTTTAGGAGTACTTCTTTTTGCTTGACCCCTGTTAATTGTATCCTGCTCTTTAAGAACCCTTTCTGACTGTCTTATTTTCGAATTAACAGGCTTTTCCTGTGCGCCTAATTGATTAAAAAAGCAAATTAAAAAAAGGAAAAAAAATAGTTTCTTCATAATTATATATAAACGCTGCAAATGTAAATACAAAATATGATAACGCTAGGATATCAAAAAATTATTTAAATGAAAGTGTTTATTTTATATAAAACATAAATTTAAAAAGCCTAAAATAGTAAATCTACTTTAGGCTTTTTGTTTGTTAATAATAAGTTTAGTCTAACCAAACCATAAGCCGTATACTCTTATAGCTGGGTTTTCTATACTGGTAAATGTGCCAGCACTGTTAGAAAAATTAAATAAGGTAGATGAAAAACCGCCCTCATTTGTATAAATTAAACCTTCACTGCTATTAAAAAAGTCTATTAACGGCATTACTAATGGCTCAAAAAAGGCTGTATTACCTGCTAATATCGTGCCGACTCCCGGTCCTGAAATTGGTCCAGTATAATTTAAAAATAGTTTTCTATCATTGATAATTCCTCTTTCAAAACAATAGAAAGCTCTAAATGTTTCCTGATCTGCAGTTCTTTCTAATTGCATAAATAAGAATGTATCGCAATCATCACTATTAAAATCAATGATTAGTTGATATTCTCGTACAGTCCAAGCTCCAAGACCAGCTGCATCAAAATTATTGCTTATTTCTTGCAACAGGGTATCATGCCCTATACTTGTTAACGGATTGCTACCCAACCTAGGTCTATACAAAAAGCCTGTTGGCCCTAATTGTGCTAAACTTTCTATGTCTCTACCTATAAATGCAGGTTCATTACCAAACAGTATTGATGCTGTAGTACCGTTTACGGTAGAAATATAACTTGATGAAGTTTCATCATAAATAAATTCCGTGTATGTTTCACCTTCAAACTCTAGAGCTGGACTAATAATAAGTCCATTTTCTGTAAATGCTATTCCAAAGTTAAACTCTGTAACCGACCCGTCATCCAAGGTTATTCTTGGGGATGCATAAAGGTTTTCTGGATTGTAATTTAAATTAAAGTTAGATGTTCCACCCGCATTTTCTATTCTTAATAGTTGAAAAACTGAAGTCGTAGGGGAAGATAATAAATTTTGACGTTGTGCCAAAGACGCCTCAGCTTTAACCACACTTTCTGTTGTAAAATCAGTAAAGCCTGTTGGCTCCAGAATTAAAGTTGCTGTATCTCTGTTTCTAATATCCCTAAATGTAATAACTCCGTTATCGTTTGAAAAATATTGAAAAACTGATGTCCCTCTAAACCCTGCTAGCCTTGCACCAGAAGTTTCACTTAATTTTTGAATATGATTTCTGGTTGTAAAAACCAATTCTGTAGTTGTACCAAAACTAACTTCATAAGATGATGACCGGATAGCCGTTTCAGAATTAAAATCTGAAGTCATTTGCACCGTACCATCTGCATTAAACTTCATGTAAAAAGTGAAACCTCCAAATTCATCATTTTTGGAAAAGTACACGCCTTTATACCCTTGGTCTTGAGATAAAAGCAAACTTTGTAATTCACTATTTCTTTGCGCTATTCTTTCTGCTGGAGTTTCTGAAAAAAGTGTTTGATCATCATCATTATTACATGAAAATAGACTAACAAACATTAAACAGATAACCCAATAATTTATATATATCTTTTTCATGTTTTTTTAATTTACTAGTTCTTGTGTTGCTGCATCTGTTAAGGCTTGTAACTCATAGATATCAATTCCAAAATTGGTTTGATAATACTCTACTACCATAGACTCTTTTAACCTTATTATTGCTCTAGCCTCAGCGCTAACAATAGTACTTAATATCGCATCAAAATCTTCTTTAGAGTTTGTTAGCATCTCGGAAACCATTTCTACAAAATCTTCCCCTTCTTGACTTGATGCATATGCCGTTATGTAACCTAATTCTCTGGCTTCAGCATCACTTCTATTAAACCAATTGGAGTTATAGTTTTCAGGATTTATTTGACCATAAGCGACATCAATAGGTATATTTTGATTTAAAATATGTCCATATTCATGCTGCACGGTTTTTAATGGTTGTTTGATACTATTAATATCTGTAAAATCTAAAAAATCAATATTAAAAAGTGTGATCTTTGTTCCTGCTTCTGCAATACCTAGTGTGATAGTTGGACTATTTGGATTAAAATTAAATCCTCCTACTAATGTAAATTGCCGTGGTGCAATTTTTTTTATAAAGTCTGCACCACCTAGTGCTGTATATGGCTCTATCCATGCTTTTTGCAATGCTTCTGCCACAGGCCTTACACTAGATTCTAATGGTGGATGTAAAAACCTGTCAATATCTGTATCATTTATATCCCATTTATATAATACTTCTATGTTATATGGTGACACAAAATTGCTTCTTAACCAATTGTCTAAATCATTTAATATGGGAGCATTAGTATCTATTTGGCTTTCGCTTACACTATCAGATCCATCACTACATGCCGTAAAGCTTATTGCAGTTATAGAAAGTAGTGCTATAATAAAATATTTTTTCATTGTATTAAAATTTATAATCATCATTATTTCTACCTTGGGTTTTGTTGAATACCAAATGACTGTGCTGCTTCTGGCACTTGTATCGCTCTTCTGTTATCATCTTTTGGTAAAAGAAAACTATTTCCAAAAAAGTCTAAATGCTCAATAGCTATATTGTGTCTTTTAATATCAAACCATCTTAATCCTTCGTTATAAAATATTGTTCTTTTTATATCCAAAATAGCACTTACCAAAGGATATGATTCACTTGAAATGGTATAAAATGGTGTGTATAGTGTTGGATCTATACCTTGATAAATAGCTGCTATATCCGCTGCTGTAAATTGATCTGTCGATGGATTATAACCATCTGTTTTTACAGCTAGGGACATATTTATATCTGCTGCTGCATCATCTAACTGCCCTAACATAGCATATGCCTCAGCTCTATTTAATAAAGCTTCATCTGTAGAAAGAAGAACAAAGGTTACAAAGGGGATTCCAATACCTGCTGCCTGGTTAGTCACTCTAAAATATTCTTGGTATTTAGGTATGAAATTATTGTCACTTCCACCTCTAAAGAAAATGCTATAAGACCAACTTCTACCTGTTATATTACCTCTAAATAAATCACTCACTACCCCTGGACTTAATTGATATCTAGCCCTTGCATCTATTCTATTGTATAATGAATTTCCTGAAACCAATAATAGGTTTGCTGGTTCAAAAGTTGAAGATGTATATAACGTTACCTGTTGATTAAAAGTTAAATTGCTTGAACTTGCAATATTTCTTAATACAGCTAATTCGTCACTACCTAATGCTATATTACTATGGTCTATTACTTTTTGCCATTCTCCTATGGTTAAATAGAATCGTGAGGCAAATGCATTAGCGGCCTTTTTAGTAAAGTGAAAAGCAGGAACTTCATAATTATCTTCGATTAATGGCAACCCTTCTTCAATATCTTTTTGTATGTTATCAAATACGTCTGCGACATTACCTCTTTCATAGTCGCCCAACAATACTGTTTCAGGTTCCGTAATATAAGGGATTCCCATATCTGTACTTGACGTAGTAGGGTTATAAGCTTTAGAAAAAATACTTACTAACATATAATGCGCATAGGCTCTACATATTAAAGCTTCTCCTTTTAAGGAGTTTAATTCTGCACCTCCTCCTAATTCTTCTATAGAAGTTAATGCTTGATTTGCTTGTGCAATGGCTTCATAGGCATCATTCCAATAATTTGTTGGTGTATCTTCATCAATATCATTTAAATCTCTCCAAAAATACATTTCTTCATTCACCCGAAACTCTACTGTAGCACTAGAACCTTTGTCGCCTGCATTATCAGACATGGGTTCTAAAAATGATACATAAGCTCCTTCTGGGTATGCTCCGACTAATAATTCTTTTATTTTTTCTGCAGAGTCTATAGTTGTTCTGTTATCTGGTGTTTCATCTAAAATATCGTTACATGATGATACTATTAAAAGAACGACAACAGCTTTTATTATATTAAATTTCATATTTCTCATAGTATATATTATTAAAATCCAACATTTAAAGAGAATGCAAATAGTCTAGATATTGGATAAGCGACACCACCAGATCTAAAAAACTCTGGGTCTTGACCACCGAGTTTAGAATCGGAGTAAATTAAAAATGGGTTTGTACTTTGTAAACTCAATCTAAAAGAAGACAATCCTATTTTATCTAAAGTCAATTTATCAAAGCTATAACCTAATGTTATATTTTTCATTCTAACAAAGCCTCCATCAGCCACTCTTTCAGTTGAATAATTATAAGCATTGTATGCTTGTTCTAAATCGGTATCTCCAAAAGATTGCAATACTGCTTTTGAAGGGATTGCTGGTATATTGGTGATGTTTTCATCTCCAGGTGCTGTCCATCTATTTACAAACTCTCTTGGAAAAACATCTAAGTCTGTATATTCTGATCTATAAGCTGGATTTAATCTAATTTTATTACCTGCCGAAAAAGAGACAAAGAAACTAAAGTCCCAATTTTTATATTTAAACGAATTTGCCAAACCTCCTGAAACATTAGGTTCTGTACCACCTTCATACACTAAATAATCTAATACATCATCTGTATCTTGGAAATCAATTAAAGCATATGGGTCACTTGGATTAAAATCAGGATCATCTGTTAAAAATTGTGGTAATCCCCATTCGTTAAGTCCTTCAAATTTAAAAGAGAACAACGATCCTTTTGGAAAGCCAACAGCATTTCCTCTACCAGTACCTGTAATTAAATCAAATACGTTTGCTTGTTGTTTTAAAGAGGTTACTTCTTGATCAAAATGAGAGATATTAAACCCTGTTTTCCAACTAAAATTATCGGTATCAACATTCACAGTATTTAACTGAAATTCAATACCGTTTGTTGTCATTTCTGAGTTGTTACCTAGTTTAAGAGACTCTCCCCCTATACCGGTTGTTCTAATGATATCTATTAAATCTTGACCTTTTCTAAAATAAGCGTCAAAATTCATCATAATCCTATTATTAAAAAATCCAATATCAAGTCCTAAATTTAACTCTAGTGTTTTTTCCCAGGTTAATTCGCTATTTTGTAAATCTTCAATATCAATAAAATTCTCACGATCATCGTTATTAAGCCTATCAGTAATTTGATTTCTAAATACCGCTAAATTATTGGTAGCATTGTCTGCTAGTAAAGCTACAAGCCCGTAACTTGGTCTGAAAGCCATACTGGAAATAACGTTTGAATTTCTAATAAAATCTTCTTTATCTATATTCCATTTAGCACCAATAGTGTAGGTTGGTAACCATCTAGTATCTGATGATTTACCAGCTCTATTTGAACCTTCATAATTACCTGTTACGTTTAACACGTATTTTTTATCAAAATCATAAGTAACATTAGCAAAGAATGATACTTCACGCTGTCTTGTTTCCTGAAAAGAGAAATAATCATTTCCTTCTAAAATAGCTTTCTTTAATATATCTGGATCTGTAAACACGGTACCTCCTCTTGAGAATTGATACCCATAACCTGTGTTAGAACTTTGGCTTCTGTCTGTGTATCTATACTCTTGACCTCCATAAATTCTAATACCATGTATATCGTCTTTAAAACGCTTGGTATAATCGAGTGTGTTTCTAAAAGTATATGTTACAAGCGTATTTTTTGTTGTTGTTAAAATACCTCCAACTGGTAATACAACTCTTGGTCTGGAATTTGGAGCATCTGGATCTGTAAACAAAAAGGTGTTTTGATCTTGTACAATGGTTGTTTCATCTGCTCTATAAGCGGCAGCTACATTAGAGTTTTCTGTAGCTGATTGTTCTCCATTTGAAGTTACATACCTAGCAGAACCTAAAAAATTATAGTTTAAGTTATCATTAATCTTATATTCTGCCTGACCTTGAAACTTGATATCTGCTACATTGAGCTCTAACCCATTATTATCAATTTCATTTATAATATTAAAAGGCGCCCAATTATAACGTGAATATTCTAAATTACCATCATTATCTCTAGGTCTTAATGCTCTACTAGTATTTAAGGCATAACTAAACGGATTAATATCAAAATCTCTGGTAAAGGAACCAAAAAATGTGTCTTCTTCTCTAGCTAGTGTACCAGGGGCTAATTGATTTCTTATAGACCCTTGTAATTGCGTTGTAACTTTTAATTTATCATCAAAAAGAAAATACGTGTTTCTTAAGTTACCTGTAATTCTTCTAACCCTATCAGCAATGGTCCAACCACCGTCTGTATAATAGCCTAAAGATGCATAAGATGTGGAATTCTCTCCACCTCCTGAATAACTCAAAGTATGTGTTTGTGTTGGCGTAGTTCTAAATAATGTTTTAAACCAATCTGTATTAGCCAATTCAAATTGCTGTAAAAACCTTGCTCTCGCCTCAGGTGTATTTTGCAATTCATATTGTCCTGTACTTTCGTCAAAATTATTAATGGCTCTGTACATTATATTGTATATACCTCCAAATCGACCTTGAAATGATGTTGGTAAATCTAAAAAGCCTTTTGCTTCTAATTCTCTATATACAGAAACCGTTTCCTGAGAGTTCAATAAATCGTAGTTCTCGTACCTTGGAATATCTCTTATTGCAAATTCTGCAGCATAATTAAATGTTGGTTTTTGATTCTTTTTTCCTGATTTTGTTGTAATAACTACCACACCATTTAAAGCTCTAGCTCCGTATAATGCCGTTGCCGAAGCATCTCTTAAAATCTCGAAACTTTGAATATCTGTAGCATTTAATCCGGCTACAGCAGAACTTAATAAGGTATTAGGGTCACCAGACACCAAATCGGAAACAGACAAGTTTACTATTTCCTCTTGAATAACACCATCTATGATCCAAATTGGCTTTGTATCCCCTAAAATAGATGAAGAACCACGAATAGTAATTCTTGGAGCTGCACCAAATGTTCCTGTAACATTCTGAACACTTACACCCGCAGCTCTACCTTCTAGTGATCTAGATATGTCTGCCACACCATCAAGCTTGACTTCTTCAGCTTTTATAGTTTGCGAAGCCCCTGTAAACAACTCTCTTCTTACATTTTGATACCCTGTAATTATCACTTCGTCTAAATCTTCTAAATCTTCCTCCATAACTATATCGATAACATTGCTGCTACCCACAGTTACAAATTGTGTTTTCATACCAATAAAACTGATTTTTAGAATATCTCCTTCACTCGCATTAATCGCATAAATACCATTAAAGTCTGTTTGCGCTCCTCTTGATGACCCTTCAATTATTATGTTAACGCCTGGTAAAGGCAAGCCATCTGTTCCCGTAATTGTCCCTGATATTTGCTGCTGCAAATTTGATTGCAGATTTACTTCTTTTTTATTTAAAATTACTTGACGCTCATTTATTGAATAACTGAGTCTCTTCTTATTTAAAACTCTATCTAAAACTTTATAAATAGATTTATTTTTAATTTGAATACTCCCTAAAGCTTTTTTTAATTCGGGTAGTACTTCATCATTGTAAATAAACACGAATTCGCTTTGGTTTTCTATAGATTCAATCATACTCATTAATGTAGCTTCTTTAATTTCTATTCTCAGTTTTTTACTTTGAGAATACGAGTTTGAAAAAGAATACAGTGAGAATAGTACTAAAAAGACGGTAAGACTCTTCATTACAAATAGAGTTTTATTTCTAAAATCCAAGAGGGAATCATAGAAACGTTGGTTATTTTTCATAAATTTGAATTAGTTTTTAATTAAACATTAGCTGCCCGTATAGCAGTTTATTTTAGTCAGAGGATGTTGGCGCATTCTCTGATTTTTTTTTATTTCAATACATACTTTTTATCGTTTATTATCTCGAACTTAAATTCTGTTGTAGTTGTTAAGTTTTCAAGCGTTTGCTCTATCTTATCATTTAAATCTAGTTTTCCGCTTACGTTTATATTTTTTGCATCTACCCCGTTCTCAAAAATTATTTTAACATTATAAAAACGTTCTATTTTCCTAACTATATTTATTATAGACTCACTTTCAAAATATAGAAGTCCTGAAGTCCATGATGTGTAATTATCAGTATTAACTTCCTTAACATTTATACTTTCTTTATTTTTATTCCATGAAGCTAATTGCCCTGGTTTTAAAATTGTTTTTTGTGTACTAAATATTTTTTTCTCCGAAACAACTACTTTTCCTTCTGTTAAAACTGTTAAAATATCCGAGTCTATAGGATACGCAGATACATTAAACTTTGTGCCAAGCACTTCTATTGAAATTTGCTCTTCAATAGTTTTTACAACAAATGGTTTCTCTTTATTAGCAGATACCTCAAAAAATGCTTCTCCTGAAAGAAAAACCGTTCTCTCATTAGATGTAAATTTTTTAGGAAATACAAACTTAGTTCCCGCATTAAGATGCACCACTGAACCATCAGATAATATAACTTTACTTCGTTTACCAAAAGGTACAATTAATTTGTTAAAAGATAATACTTTTCCTTCTTTTTCTATATCTCCGTTTATTGTATCTTTTTCATTTAGAACAACACTCCCCTGCTTGGTATATTCAATTAAAGACTTTTTTTCATTAATTAACAACGGCTCTGCCGATCCAAGAATTAATTGAGTATTCGCGTTTACTACAGAATCTAAAGATGTTGTAGTCATTGGATCAAAATTGAAATCGTTAGCCTTTTTAAACCCCTTATTAACAATAATATTTACGCCTATTAATACGAGCACTAAAACTGCTACATATTTATATGTTCTTTTAACTAGATTAAATATTTTATTTGGCTTGTCTTTGCGATCAACTTTATCTAAAAGCTTAGTGAATATTTCTTTTTTTTCTGCTTCTGAAAGTGTTATCTCTTCGGGCTTTATGCTTCTTAAAATTTCTTTTAAGGCATAAATCACTTCTTTTTCTTCCGGATTTTCAAGAATATAATCTTGCCAAAAACGAGTTGTTTCTGGTGTTGGATCATATACCCAATTTAAAAAAGAATCGTCTTCTATATATTTAGAATATCGTTCCATAATCTTGCTTTTATTTTCAATAGGGTATTAAGTCTTATTTTTGTGGACACTTTTTTTCATCTTTTTTTGGGAAAATTTTAACGATTACTCAAAAACGTAGTAATTACAGGGTGTGTTTTAATAAAAATATTAGAAAATAATTTATGTTTTACCTTAAAACATGCTAGAAATACAATGCTAAATGTTAAGAATTATAAGTTAGGCAGAAAATACACTTTCATTGTAAGTCATATCGAAAAAACATATCAGGAGCAAATGGATTAAGGCATTGAAAACAATAAAATATAGACATGAGGACAACTTCAACTGAAAATCTGTGATTTCCTCTTAAAATACTTTCATTTAATTGCCATTAAAAGAGAAAGAACACCTAAATGTGTTATGCCACTTAAGGTAAGGCTTTTTCGTAGTTTCTTTATAGCCCTATAAACCTGTTTACGAACAGAGTTATGATTAATATCTGAAATTTCTGAAATCTCTATATAACTGAACCCTTTGGCAAACCTTAAATATAGAATTTCCTGCTGCTTAGGAGTTAACTCCTTAATTATTTTTGCAACAAGTTCTTTTTGATGCTTTTCAACTTCTATATCAATGGTTTTGGTTTCAATATTATAATCTGTAAAAAAAGACATATTTTCATCCTCAGGCAAACTACTCTTCTTTCTCTCTTTTTTTAACTCACGAAACATATTGTTTTTAAGTGCTTTGAATAAATAAAACTTAATATTTCTAGGCATAGAAATTTGCTTCCTGTGCTCATAGATATCTAAAAAAACATCTTGAATACAATCTTTTACAAAATTCTTGTTTGAATTTAATTTCATACCATATGAAAACAGAGCATCCACATTTGAATTATATATAGATGTAAAGGCTGCTTTATCTCCATTTACGAATTCAATCCAAACCCGTTCAAACTCATTTTGTATTTTCTCTTTTACGTCACTCATTGATTGCAAAATAAATGGACATTTATTAGATTAATCTAATCCACATATTTATTGATAAAAAAAATATTTCTTTTTATTAATTAAGCTTATCTCTTCTGAAGATTTCCTGAACTTAACTTTAAACAATTTAACAAAAAATATTTAAAATAAAGAAAGCCAGCTACAACTGCTGGCTTTCTTTTAAATATTTAGTCATCATAAAAGATGAGCTTAGAATATTTATTTTGAGTTAGTCGATTGCAAACATCTTAATATTATATTAAAAAAACAAAAAAACTCATAAAAAAAGCAAGAAACCACCACTATCTCTTACTTTTTAAATTATCAAATTCTCAAAATATTAATATATTGCATGAATTATTTCTAAAATAAACTCTTAAAAAAGAGCATTTAACAATACAAGCTATTAAATTCATATAAAAAAGAATAAATTTATTAGGCATGCATAATAATTAGTGTGTAAAATTATACATTTGACAATATTTTCACTTAAATGTTATTAATAAATCATTCCGATTACTCTTTAGAATGTGGTACAGATGAAGCTGGACGTGGATGTTTGGCTGGTCCTGTTACTGCTGCTGCGGTTATTCTACCTAAAGCGTTTGAAAACTCGATATTAAACGACTCTAAACAACTTAGTGAAAACAAAAGGGATCTTTTAAAACCAATTATAGAAGCCCAAGCTTTAACTTTTGGGGTAGCACATGTATTTCAAGAAAAAATTGACAGCATTAATATTTTAAATGCTTCCATTTTAGCTATGCATAAATCTATAGATCTGTTAGCAAAAAAGCCGCAATTTATAATTGTTGATGGTAATAAATTTAAACCTTACGGTGATGTTCCTTATGAAACTATTATAAAGGGTGATGGAAAATATCTAAGTATTGCAGCTGCATCTGTCTTAGCAAAAACACATCGTGACATATACATGAATACTATCCATGAAGAATATCCAATGTATAATTGGAAACAAAATAAAGGCTATCCTACTAAAGAACATAGAGCTGCCATAAAAGAATATGGGATTACTAAATATCATAGAAAATCGTTTAGACTTCTGCCCGAGCAATTAAAATTAGACATTTTATAAACTTATTTGTCCTATTTATACGTACTATTAATAAAGTAATTTAAACTTTTTCACTTCAATGGAAAAAGTTTAAATCACTTCAATGAAAAATATGTAGGTTTGTAAAAATTAATTCATTTTATGAGAGCTTTTTGCTACCCCCTCCTTCTTATATTATTTTTTAGCTGTTCAAATACTAAAAAAAGTCGTTCAGAACTTTTTGCCTTTATACCGGAAAACACTTCAATAGTTTTAAAAACATCGAATATTGAGGGTTTAAAAAGCAGTGTTAACAACAGTGATTTTCTACAAAAGATTTCTGAAACGAACTCCTATAAAAATTTAGAAAACACATTAAACTACCTATCCTATTTAAAGCCTACTAGCGATATATTAATTTGCTTTTCGAAAGACTTAAAAGATAGTTTACAATATTCAATTATAACAAAACATCATCAACAATTATTTAAAACCGATTCATTAACAAACTATGTTGAAGAAGCACTTTCATATAAAAACAAAACCATAACAAAATCATCTTTAAATAATAATATATTTTATAGTACTATTATTGATAGTATCTTTTTTGCTTCTTCATCAAAAAGTATTGTCGATGCTACTTTTAGTAATTCTATAGTAGATACAGAATTAGAAAAAATATATAACATAACCAGTGACGATAAAACGGTCTCAGCTATTCTGAAACCTAATAGCACATTTTTAAAATCATTTTTTATTGAAGATTCTATTTCTTTAAAAACATTCACTAATTATATAACTGCAGATATTAGTATAAGTCAAAATGATCTTATTTTTAATGGCATTACTAAAGCCACAGATTCATCTAAAAGTTTGATCAATATTTTTAAAAGCACCATTCCTCAAGAAAATCAAACACATACTATTACCCCTTCCAATAGTGATGGCTTTATGAGTTTTACTTTTAATGACTATAAAACATTTGAAACCAATTTAGCTAAGTTTAATAATAAAGATTCCATAACGAACAAGACGACGCTTTTTAATGACATTATTGAAGTTGGAGTTATTTATCAAGGTAAAAACCATGCCATTGCATTAAACTCTATTGATGTTATTGCCACCAAAGATGCGCTTTTAAGCGAACAAAATAAAATAGATTCTTATAGAGGAGTTGATATTTTTAGCTTTAGTCATCCGCTTCTATTCTCTGAGACATTTGCTCCCTTAATAGCATTCAATAACGTTAAAAAATACTGTATTCTAGATAACTTTTTCGTGTTTTCCAGTAATACTGATATACTGCAAAACATTATTGCTAATTATCAAAACAAAACGACATTGAATGAGAAAACCTATTTTCAAGACATTAAAAAGCATTTAAGTGATGCATCATCATTAATGCACGTAGTAAACCCTGCTTCTTTAAATATTATTTTAAACAAAAATCTTGAAGAAGACTTAAACTATAAGTTGAATAATTATAATACATCGGCAATACAATTTATTTACGAAACCAATTTCGCGCATGTAAATGGTATTATAAAAAAGAGTAAATCCAGAGCTTCATTAAATTCTATATCTGAAGAGCTAAATATTAAACTAAACACAGATATATTAACCAATCCCCAGTTTGTAAAAAATCATATTACCAAACAGAAAGAGATTGTTGTACAAGACATAAACAATAACCTGCATTTAATTTCTAACAAAGGAAAAATTCTTTGGAAAAAACAAATACAAGGTGCCGTATTAGGCCCTATTGAACAAATTGATATTTATAAAAACGGTCGATTGCAACTCGCTTTTGCAACTTCAAATATGGTTTATGTTATTGATAGAAACGGCAATAATGTCGCGCCATTTCCTATGAAGTTCAACAAGGGTATCACGCAACCTTTATCCGTTTTTGATTATGATAAAAACAAAAATTACAGGTTGCTTATAACTCAAGGCAAAAATGTTTTGATGTATAATGTAAAAGGACAAACTGTAAACGGATTTACATTTAAATCTGCAAACAAGACTATAATTTGCCAACCTAAACATTTTAGAATTGGCTCTAAAGATTATATTTCATTTAAAACCCAAAGTAAGCTCTATATTTTAGATAGAACCGGAAAAACCAGAATTACACCAAAAACATCCAGCTCATTCTCTAATCAGCCTATTTACTTATACAATAACAAGTTCGCAACCACTACCTCAGACGGAAATTTAATAACCATAGACACCAGAGGAAATGCGTCTATTAAAAGTTTGAATTTATCAGAAAAACATCATTTAGAAACAACAAGTAAGACCCTTGTAATGTTAGATGAAAATAAATTATCCATAAAAAGTAAGACTATAGAACTCGATTATGGTGATTATTCTACTCCTCGCATTTTCTATATTAATGATAAAATTTATGTAGCAATTACCGATAAACAAGCACATAAAATTTACCTCTATGATAGTCAGGCAAAATTACTACCCAACTTTCCTGTATATGGAAACTCTTCAATAACATTAGATAATATTGATAAAGATAAAAATCTTGAATTTGTGAGTAAAGGCGAAAATAGTTCTATCATTTTATATCAGATTAATTAGTTTGTAGTTAAATTCTTAAAGTATTTAGTTATTAATTCATATATAAGCATAAATCATGTAAAACTTTTGTATATGAAAAACTAATTTTTATCTTTAAGGCAGCTATTAATCAATTATTTACAATAAAAAATCTCAAGAAATTTTAGACTACTTCTTAAATGGATATTATGTGACAAATGAATATTTAAGAATTAACTGACAATAAAAATTCAGTCCATTGGGTGTACCCCAATTTAACGAATTTAAAATATAACGATAACCAAATCTAAAGTCCCCAGATCTTGAACGTCAAAGCATTTGCTTTGGCGTTCTTTTTTTGCGCTTATTTCTAATTATTTTAATAGTATTGCATACTCAATAGACGATATATGATTTCACGAAAAAATGCTTCAATCTCAAAATTCATTATTCATAAAGTTGGAAATAAGTTTAACGATACTAAAAATGCTTTTTCTGAAAATACAGTCGATTTTGATGAAGCCAGCTACGATTTAATGCTTCCTTTTTTACTCCGTCCTTTTGGTAGTGTGGTACAAAGTTATAGGTTTAATCATCATGCCAGTATTTCTTTAAACGAGATTAACAGCTACTGTACACAACTATTTAAAGATGAAGATACCTTTATAGATGTTTCAAAACATATCGTAACCCATTTATTCGAACAATCTACTTCTGCCAATATAAAAACTGGAGATGTTTTAGTGGTTATGTTTGAAGGTATTGAATATCAAGATATGACTACCAATGCTATTGGTATTTTTAAGATAGAAAGCAAGGTTAATTTCTTCCAAACCTATTTAGAGAATAAGACTTATGATGTATTGGTACAAAAAGGAATAAGCTCTAAAAAAGTAGATAAGGGATGCTTAATTTTAAATCAAAGTGATACTGAAGGTCATATTATTTTGAGTGTAGATAACAATAGTTATGATGCACAATATTGGATCAATCAGTTTTTAAATATTAAATATGCCGATGATGCTAATAACCACACCCAACAATATATTGAGCTCTGCAAAGAATTCTCAACCGAAGTTTTAAAAACCAGTTATGGCGCGCAAGAACATAATAATTTTTTAGCAAAGACCATCGATTTCTTTAAAGAAAACGACGTTGTAAATGTAGAACGTTTTAAAGAAGACATTTTTGAAGGTGAAAAGCAAATAAGACAATTTGAAGATTATAAAAAGGAATACGAAGGTGAACAAAACTTGGTGATTAGAAACCAATTTGATGTTGCAGAACGTGTTGTTAATAAAGAAAAGAAAAAGATTAAAACGGATATAAAATTAGACACCAACATACAGATAAAACTAGATATTGATGCTCCGGATGCTTCGGCAGAATATTTAGAACGTGGTTATGATGATGAGAAAAAAATGCATTACTATAAGGTGTTTTTTAATGCCGAGGATTAATTGAATTGTTATTTAAAAATTAGTCAGATAAAAAAGATGCGGCAGTTTTAAAACGCAATTCATATACTTAAGTATAAGTTCGACACTCTAAATAATATTATCCTTAAATTAGAAAAATGATCGTCTTCCCTGTTACAGCTTCTACCATTTCAGCAAAAGCATTAGGAGTATTTGCAAAAGAAAAATACAACCTGAATAAAGATTACGAATGTAAACTATTTAGAACTGGAATGAATCACACCTATTTTCTTTCAGACAATAAAACAAATTATGTCTTGAGAGTTTATAGCCATAATTGGAGATCAAAATCAGAAATTTTTGAAGAAATTAAACTTTTAACATTGCTAAAAGAAAATAACTTAAGTGTTTCTTTTCCTATTCAAGATAAAAACGGACAATTCATTCAAGAAATAAATGCACCCGAAGGCATTCGATATGTCGTACTTTTTTCATTTGCACAAGGCAATAAAGTTAGGTTTATGGACCAAGAGACCTGTTTTTCAATTGGAACACTTATGGCAAAAATTCATAACCTTACCTTAAACAAAACTATCGACAGAATATCTTATGATAAAAAATCTCTTTTGGAGCTCCCCTATAAACACTTAAAACAATATTTTTCCGAAACATTACCTGAAATGGAATTTATTAAAAAAATTGGTGACTCTTTTCAAAAAACTGATTTCAGTAATATTCAAAACGGAGTTATTCATATGGATATTTGGTATGATAATATGAGTGTCGCTAATAAAAAAGAAATGACAATATTTGACTTTGATTTTTGCGGAAATGGTCCACAGGTTTTAGATATTGGTTATTTCTGTAAACAATTGTTTCATATTGAAACTGATAAAAAAGAATACCAACTAAAAGTACAGGCTTTTTTGAATGGCTACCAAAGTATTAAACCATTATCTAAAAAAGAATTGAGGTTGATACCTAAAGCTGGAATTGCTGTTTTTATTTTTTATCTTGGTATTCAGTCTCAGAGATTTGATTGGTCTAATATATTTCTATCGGAGAACTATTTAAAAATGTATGTCGGGAGATTAAAATCCTGGATTGACTATCACAATATCTAAAAAAGGCCTAGTTCTTACGCAACTATCCAGATTTTTCTTCATCTATAGTGTATTACTAATATAATTCATTATGAAGAAACCTCTTTTATTCGCTATACTCATATTACTCACCTTTTTTTCATGTAAAAGTGATGATGATTTTAATAATACCTGTAATGTTTCAAACCCGGTTGAAAACTTAGAGTGGTTAAAGGAAGCTATTGAAGAGTTAGAACAATCTAGTTTAGCTCAGACCGGAGAAGTATATGTTTCTCAGACATATTATAAATTTAGTACTATATTTATTTTTGGTAATTGCTGTGCACTTTGTAATAGTGTTCTTTCGGTTTATAATTGTGAGGGTAAGATATTAGGATATATAGGTGACGATACTTTTAAACGTAGTCTGTTAGATAAATCCGTTATAATATGGAAACCTGAAAACTTTATTTGCAACTAAAAAAACGCTGCTTCAAAAAGGTTTGCAAAATGTTTTAGGAGTTTTCCTTTTACCTCATCCATAGAAACTTCTTTCACACCAAGTTCTACATTTAAAGAGGTTACCGCTTTACCACGAATACCGCAAGGTATTATATTGTCAAAATACCCTAAGTTGGCATTAACATTTAGTGCAAAACCGTGCATGGTTACCCAACGGCTTGCACGAACGCCCATAGCACAAATTTTGCGAGCAAATGGTGTCCCTACATCCAGCCATACACCAGTTTCTCCATCACTACGTTCAGCCTTTATGCCATATTCAGCAAGGGTTAGAATAATCATTTCTTCTAAAAAACGAAGGTATTTATGTATGTCTGTAAAGAAGTTTTCTAAGTCCAAAATAGGGTAGCCTACTACTTGTCCCGGACCATGATAGGTAATATCCCCGCCACGATTAATTTTATAAAACGTTGCGCCTTTTTCGGTAAGCTGTTCTTCATTTAAAAGTAAATTAGACAAATCGCCACTTTTACCCAAAGTATATACATGTGGGTGCTCCACAAACAAAAAATGATTCTTAGTTTGTAAACCTGCTTCTTCCCGCCTGTTTTTAATTTTGGTATCTACAATGGCCTTAAACAACGTTTCCTGATAATCCCAGGTTTGTTTGTAATCTTTAAAACCTAAATCTTGTAGTGCAATTTGTTTATTCAAAATACTAATCCTCTAATACAACATCTACATTTAAAGCTTCGGGATTTGATAAATATTCCATAAAACCAAACTCTACGGTAAAGCTTTTTCTATCGGCACTAAACAAGGCCTTTTCGTTTGAAACCGATTTGATTGGCTTAGGGAAATGATAATTTAATTTATACATGGAAGATCCAAACATAACTGCCATCTCTCCCAAACTATCCGTTACCTTTTTATAAGCTTCTTTATCAACTATTTTAGCAACCCGCTTGAATGTTTTTCCATTAAAATCATACTCTAACGTCGTACTCTTATCCAATCCTGGGGATGAAAATGGATTAGCAGGACTATTAGATTGCCCTCCTTTTTTTTCTTTTTCCAAGTCGCTAAAACTATTCATTGCCTTAAACATATCCTGAAGTTCACTTACTTCTTTAAAATCTGTAAACATATCAAACTTCATTTCCGAAGTTTTCGGATTCATAACCATATGCATGCTAAATGGCTCTAAATTCTTTAATTTTTTTTGTTCTTCTTCTGATAATTTAGAAATACTATCGCGTTTTGCATCAAATAATTCTTTAAAACTAAAGGTTGAATCTATTGCTTCTTCATTAGTTTCCCCCATTTTATCTCCTGCCATTTGCATAAGCTGGGTGCCGTCAAAAGAAAATTCCATTTTACCAGACCCATCATCATTTATATAAATGTTTTCAGAAAACTGACAACTGGTAAAACTGATGGAAATAATAAGTACGATAAGTGTGTATAACCTGTTCATTTGATTAAGTTTTGGGTTTTAATTCAAGAAACAAAGATACACTTTTATCTATTGGGATTGTTAATAATAACTAATGCAGCAATAACACCGGGCACCCAACCGCAAAGCCATAATAAAAAGACAATAAAAATGGAACCACACCCTTTATCAATAACTGCTAAAGGTGGGCAAATAATAGACAGTAAAACTCTCCAGAAACTCATACTTTGATTTATTTTAATACTGAGATAACTCAGTTATAGATTGATGATTAATTGTTTGACGTTATCGTTTCTAATTTGTTACAATTTATGTTAAATATCGTTAAGAAAAATGCTTTTATCTTGTGCTTCACAGAAAGATTGCAACCCGTGGTTTATCAACTAAGATGCCTCCGAAAAAAATCGTAAATCAATCATCGTAAATCGTAAATCAAATGATTATCTTTGTGCCTTTAAAATTCACACAGTATTTAGAATATGTCGCAATTATCAGAGCAAGAGCTTGTAAGAAGAGAAAAGTTAGCAAAATTACGTGCATTAGGTATTAATCCATACCCTGCAGATTTATATCCTGTAAACCATACCTCAAAACAGGTAAAAGACCAATTTGAAAATGGTAAACAGGTTGTTATTGCTGGTAGATTAATGATGATAAAAGTGCAGGGAAAAGCAAGTTTTGCACAATTACAAGATGCCGAAGGAAAAATACAGGTATATTTTAATCGTGATGAAATTTGCCCTGGAGAAGACAAAGAAAAATACAACGAAGTTTTTAAAAAACTTATTGATTTTGGTGATTTTATTGGTGTTGAAGGCGAATTATTTACAACACAAGTGGGAGAAAAAACAGTTAAAGTCAAGGATTTTACTTTACTGAGCAAAGCTTTAAAACCACTACCATTACCAAAGGAAAAAGATGGTGTCGTATATGACGCTTTCACAGACCCCGAGCAACGTTACAGACAGCGTTATGCAGATTTGGTAGTGAATCCACACGTAAAAGATGTTTTTGTAAAGCGCACCAAATTGTTTAATGCCATGCGTCAGTTTTTTAATGACTCTGGTTACTTTGAAGTTGAAACACCCGTATTACAGCCAATACCTGGAGGCGCAGCTGCACGCCCTTTTATAACGCATCATAATGCTTTAGATATTCCATTGTACATGCGAATTGCCAATGAATTATATTTAAAAAGATTAATTGTTGGTGGTTTTGATGGTGTCTATGAGTTTTCTAAAAACTTTAGAAACGAAGGCATGGACAGAACGCATAATCCCGAGTTTACAGCTATGGAAATTTATGTAGCTTATAAAGACTACAACTGGATGATGGATTTTTGTGAACGTTTATTAGAACATTGTGCTATGGCCGTAAACGGAACAACCAAAGCCACTTTTGGCGATCATGAAATAGACTTCAAAGCTCCATATGCCCGTGTAACAATGGCTGATTCTATTAAACATTTTACAGGGTTTGATATTACTGGAAAAACCGAAGATGACATTAGACAAGCAGCTAAAGACTTAGGTATTGAAGTGGATGATACTATGGGGAAAGGTAAATTGATTGACGAAATTTTTGGCGAAAAATGTGAAGGCAACTACATACAACCTACCTATATAACAGACTATCCAAAAGAAATGAGTCCTTTATGTAAAGAACATAGAGAAAACCCTGATTTAACGGAACGTTTTGAGCTCATGGTTTGTGGTAAAGAAATTGCTAACGCCTATTCTGAGCTTAACGATCCTATTGACCAACGCGAACGTTTTGAACACCAACTTAAACTAGCGGCTAAAGGCGATGATGAAGCTACAGAATTTATAGACCATGACTTTTTACGTGCTTTAGAATACGGTATGCCGCCAACATCTGGTATGGGAATTGGTATGGATAGATTGATTATGTTTTTAACTAATAACCAATCTATACAAGAGGTTTTATTCTTCCCGCAAATGAGACCCGAAAAGAAAGCACCTGCTATTAGTGAAGAAGGAAAAGCACTTCTAGATTTGCTAAAAAAAGCAGAGCGTTTTGCTCTTAACGATCTTAAATCACAGTCTGGTTTATCTAATAAAAAATGGGATAAAACTATTAAAGAATTAACTAAAAATAGTTTAGCCAAGGTTGAAAAAACGGATGATGGCCTCTTTGTTGAAATGGTTTAACTTGAACTCATCCTGACTTTTTCTATTTCCTGAAAAATGGCTAAAATTCGCCCATATTTTGTTACTTTTTTTATGCTTAGCACTACTATGCTTTGCAAAAAATGCCTCATCTGAACAAATTTTATCTCATTTTCGGTTAAAAACAAAAAGTCAAGATGAGTTCTATTATACCGAATTCATATAAAACAAAAAGCCAGTAATTTTTACATTACTGGCTTTTTAACTAACTAACCAAACTAACAACTTAAACTAACTATAAATTTATATCAATCTCTTCTTTAATTTCAATAAGCACAATAGAATTCTAATCTAAATCTCCTTTTCATTTTAGAGGATTAAAGTTTCTTGGCAGAAAACCTTCTGTATCAAAACCAAGCTCTACCTCCTCTTCAACTTTGTAAATTTCTACAACGCTCCAATCTATGTCATGTAGCCCTTTTAAAGGGTTGAAATTTTCTGGCAAATATGCTTTGGTATCAAAACCAATTTCTATTTCCTCATCTATTTCATAAACTTCAATACTACTAACATCCAAATAATGTTCTTCGCATGTTGGTTGCTTTAAACCATCTGTGTTTCCGTTGGTGATAGCTGTTGTGTTTAACGTAAACAACAAGCTAAAAATAAAGGCTAATCTTATCATATTTTTATATTTTTTTGTCATTTTCATATTGCAAAATTGGCATGTTTTTTGATCATAATTGCTTTGATTTAGAAACTTTTAACATTAATAATTACGGCTTTAACTTTTTTTAATAAAAAGAATAATAATATGTTAATTTTTTAAGGATTCTAAAAGCTAAAAACAATCTTTTAATCAATTAAACCAAACGATTATCTTTTAGTCTAACCTTAAAATTATTTTACCAGTTACTATTAAAAATTGTAGCTATATTTATAAATTAAAAAACAAACCCCTCTTACACTAAATATGATTAAAAAACTTGTAATCTGCATCACCGTCATTACACTTTTTTCTTTTACAATTACTAACAACTTTAGAGAATTAGTGATAGAAAAACTTCAGAATTACATAGGTGACTATCCTGAAAAAGTATATGTACAAACAGACAAACCTTACTATGCTACAGGAGAAGATATTTGGTATACGGCCTATTTAGTTAATGGTATTGATCATAAAAGATCGGATAAAAGTCGGGTTATTTATGTAGAATTAATTAACGAAAAAGATAGTATTGTTTCTAAAAAACAACTGTACACAAAGGATATTAGTGTTCCGGGCGACTTCAAAATAAAAAAGGAATGGGCTCCGGGAAATTATATGCTAAGAGCGTATACCAATTATATGCGAAATAAAGATGCCGATTACTTTTTTCAGAAACAGATTCCTATTTGGAATTTAGCAGTAAACGATAGTTTAAACAACACGGTAGTTGATTTAGAGACCCCCCAGCCCCCCTTATTAGAAAAAGAGTTAGTTGAAAAACCTGAAATTAACTTTTATCCAGAAAGTGGTTATTTAATTAACGGATTAAATTCTAAAGTAGCACTTAAAGTTAAAGACAAACAAAATAGAGATATAATTGTTAAAGGCAATATTAAAGATTCTGATGGCACTACAATTTGCCCATTTGAAACTTTTGAGTTTGGTTTAGGCTATATAACCATTACACCTGAAGCGAACAAAAGTTATTATGCGAGTGTAATTATTAACAATCAGGAAATAAAATACCCTTTACCAAAAGCGCTTCCACAAGGCTACCATTTAAGCATTGTAAACAATGGTCATCAAATTATTCTAAAAGCCACTGCCAATGTAGGTTTAGGTTTAAAAAATTCCTTTTTGGTGGCACATCAAAGAGGTAAGCTCTTTTTTGAAAAACTGGAAACTGAAAATAAAAACACCTATACTATAAAATTAAACACAAACAATTTACAAGACGGTGTAGCTAGTTTCACCTTATTTGATAATAGCGGAAAACCTGTTTGTGAACGTTTGGTATATGTAAACAACCCGGTAAATGATATAAACATTAATGTTAGCAAAAACAAAACAGTTTATAAAACCAGAGATAAAGTTACTATTCAAATTGACTTAGCAGATAAAAATGGGAATCAGGCTCTCGGGAATTTATCAATGTCTGTAAGTGACTTAGATGCTGTTGGACAAAATTCTAAGAGTGAAAATATTAAAACATATCTTTTATTGAATTCCGATTTAAGAGGAAACATTGAAAATCCCGGTTATTTCTTTGAAAAAGAAAACGACCTAAAAAGACATTATTTATTAGATTTGGTTATGCTTACGCATGGCTGGAGACGTTTTACATGGAATCATATCTTGTATAATGCAGCAACAGAAAAGGCAAGCTTTAAACCAGAAACAGGAATTTATATTTCAGGACGTACAACGGCCTTAAAAGGAGCCAAGCAGTCGTTTTCTGCTGCTACCAGAATTACTTTTATGGGGAGTGATCCCTATCAGGACAAAAAACAATCAAATGCTAACGGGATATTCAAATACGGCCCTTTTATTTTTAATGATTCCATTCCCACACTTATTGAAGCACGTGTTAAAGATTTTAAATCGGATGACAATAGAAAAAACCGATTTGTTAATATCCTTCTGGAAGACGATTTTAATAATAGCCCAAAAGTTTCGCGAAATACACTTTTAAAACCAAATGTAAATGACAAGCGTAAAATAACCAATTTTATAAAGCAATCTCAATCCATTACAAAAATAGAAGCTGAATTTGAAGAATCCGCAAGAGTGCTTGATGAAGTCGTTATTACAGCACAACGAAAATCGGAACGAGAAAAAAGAAACGAACTATTAAATGAGAGAACCGATTATGGATTTCCATCAAACAGAATAGATTTAAATGATTACCCTAATAGTGAATCATTAACTATTTTTGATTTATTAGCTATGGTTCCCGGAGTAAACGTTAATAATGATTCTATCTCCATAAGAAATGGGGGAACTCCTCGTATTTTTTTAGATGGAATGCCCGTTGAAATAACCGATATTTCCTATATAAATGGTAGTGAAATTGAGTTTATAGATATATTAAAAGGAGCAGATGCCGCCTTTTTTAGTAATAGTGGAAATGGTGTTATTGCTATACATTCCAAAACCGGAGCCGGCATTAGAAATATAAATGTTAAACGTAAACCAGGAATTATAGATTTTAAAGCTGTAGGGTTTTATACAGCACGGGAGTTTTATGCTCCAGATCATTTAAATGGTTTTGATGAGGCTATTAAGCGAGATATTAGAACCACTTTACATTGGGAGCCCAAAATAAAACTTACCAGAGATGCTAGTAAATCTGAAGTTTCTTTCTTTACGAGCGATACTCGAAGTAATTACGCTATTAAGATTGAAGGAGTAACTGAAACCGGAATTCCCGTATACCATTTAACAACACTTGAAGTAGATTAACGTGAGTTCAAGTAATCACAATTATTACTTACAACCGACTAATATTCAGGAAAATGTCTCCTCGAGCGCAGTCGAGAGGTTCTTAAATGACTTCAAATTTCAATAGGTCTCGACTTCAGTTTATACTGAGTACTTCGACTGCGCTCAGTATAAACTATAGCCGAAGTACTCGACCTGACAACACATTAAACATCTAAAAATCAAAATGTTACAAAAATATTACATAGAAACTCACGTTAGATTAAGGTAATAATTTTGCCATTTGATTGTGATAGGCTTTAAAATGATTTAAATTAGTATGTCTCCCGCCTTCAATTTCTATAAACGTTGCCAACGCTTTAGGAGCGTCACTAAAAAGCCTTTTACCCGATTTAAAAGAGATAACAAAATCGTCGGTTCCATGAAATATTGAAATTGGACATTTCACATTAGAAATATACTTAAAACTAGGAAACTTGTATTTTAACATCCCTTTTGTCGGATATATAGGAAACCTACGGTTCGCAACATCTTCAATACTATGGTAAGGCGCTTCTAAGATAAGTTGTTGAGGGTTGTTTTCTGAAGCTAAAAAGGTAGCTATACCTGTTCCAATAGAACGTCCATATAGTATAATATCCGATTCATCATAATGCGCTTTCAAATAATTATAACAATATTGAGCATCATTATAAAACGCTCCTTCGCTTAATACGCCAGTGCTTTTCCCATACCCCCTGTAATCCATAATTAAAACCTCATACCCCTTTTCTATAAAATACCCTGAAATTTTCTCTAAACGAGGTAAATTGCTTCCATTTCCATGGAAGTATAAAATAACTCCTTTAGGGGTTTTTACTTTAAAATGAATAGCATTAATAACCGCATCTTTTTCAGTTTTAAAAAATAATTCTTCAAAAGGATATGAAAACGTATACGTATAATCTTGAGGCAACTCCATTTTATAAAACAGCATTTTTTCCTGTGTAAAATAGATTAAGGCTCCAACCAGAATATATAAGCTTATTAAAATAATACCTACTTTTTTAAATCTTCGTATTACTTTTCTTTGACGTATGTTTGACATGTATACTTGTAGTTGATAAATCTATTTCTTCGGGAACTCTATTTAGAATTTCATGAATCATTTTATGATAGGATTCAAAGTTATTTAAATTTTTATGTCCACCACCAATTACCGAATACAACTTGGTTAACTTCGGGTTTACAAGAGACAATCTAACGCTTGTTTTATAAGGAATAAGTTTATCGTTCGTGCCGTGTATAATATGTATGGGGCATTGCACATATTTTAACCATTTATAAGTTGGTAAGGGATATTTTAATAAAATAGACAAAGGCATAAAAGGCGCATAACGCGCAGTCACTTTGGTTAAACTGTAATAAGGTGCATCCATAATAAGCATTTTTGGTTGGTTCATCGAAGCTAATTTAGCTGCAAATCCAGAACCTAAAGACCTCCCGTAAAGTATAATTCTATCTTCGGTTGTGAGTTCTTTTATCTTATCATAAACTTTTTGTAAATCGCGTTTAATAGCTTTTTGTGAACGTCTCCCTGTGCTTTTTCCAAAACCTCGGTAATCGACCATTAAAACATTATAACCATGTCTGGTAAAATCGACGGCAAACTTTCCCCATCCTTTAATACTTTTAGAATTTCCCTTTAAATATAATACAACTCCCTTACTCTCTCCTTTAGGAAAAAAACGAACGCCATTAATTATTGCACCATCCCTTGTTTCTAAATTATACTCCTTAAATTCCTGATTTTCATAATTAAACTGAAAATCTTTAGGAAGCTTTTCAGGTTTAAACAACATATAGTCCTGTAGGTAATACAAAGCAATACTTATTACAATATAAGCGACAAAAACAAGTATAGTAATGTTTAACCAATTAGGCATAGAAGTGGTTTAAGCTTTTTTGTTAAAAAGCGTTATTACACTAAGATACAATAAATGGAGTTAATTATTCCGAGTCGTCTTTTTCTACGTAATCCTTAATAGATATGTTATCAATTATAACATCATTTAAAACCGTTTCCCCATCCTTAATATAAACTAACGCATGTGTATTATTTGGTAGAGAATCTCGTTGCCTATTCCTAACGGCCACTTCAGCATCATACGCTTTTGTTTCTTCCATATAATAACGATTAAAAGGGAGTTCTATACTTAATTCATTTGAGTAATTTGAATACCATCTTACTTTAGCCTTAATATAGTCATTACTATTATTTGAAATTAAAGCTCTATTAACAGTATCAATTTTAGCAAAACCTAGGCTATCTTCAACTAAATAAACATAAATAGCTTCATTTCGTTGCCATAAAGAATCATTTGTTTTATATCTATTCATCTCATAATTAAGATTTATATATTTCCCCTTAAATGGATCTGTAGGATCAACAGGTTGTGTTTTAAACTTATATACTGTCCCCTTTTCCAAAATTGCCTCCTGATTAAAGATCATTTGAAAAGGAACAAACAACTGCACCAGCACTACAACTATAAATATTATGAATATATGTATTGTTTTCATTTTTGTTTTTTTAGTCTGTATATTTATTAATTAACCCAAAATCGAATGGCGTCCAATAACAACTTTTTAAACCGCTGGTTTTAAATGCGGAATTAACCCAGGTATTACATGTTTTAAAGCATGAATAACTTCCATTTGCTCTATAAAATTCATCATTAGTAGAATACCCTTTACCTTTTAAAATTATTTTTTCACCGCTATCATCTAGTTTAAAAGATTCTGACAAGTAATGATTCAAAGTTTTCAACTGTTCTTTAGTAACATTTACAGCAACCCAATTGGGGCGCTTCCTAAAATACATTGTTAAATGAATTAAGGAGTTACCTTTAAGAAACAAAGCTCCAAAAGCATTTTTAAACGTTAAATCGTTCCATGTAGGCGTGTTTAGGTAAAAGTTTTCGTCTCCCCAACCAAAAGACAAATATTGTGCTTCATCTTCAACATCTAATCCAAGAATTAATTTTTCATCTAATTGATGTACAGGAAAAATAACATTTAAATGAACACCATTTGTATTAAGGTATATCGTATTTACTGCATGTACTTTATCAACGGTTTTATTTACTGTAATGAAAGTTAATAGCAAGGATGCAACGATATAACCTGCAGGGATCATTGATAAATACAAAATAAGTCTGATTATTTTTTTTAAGGATTTCATAGTTTTCTTTTTAAGGTCTTTTGTTTTTTCAACATGACATAATTGGTTAAAAAGAAACCTACTCCAACACCAACAAATAATAATCCTCTTAGTACAAAGCTCATATTTGTATCAAAAAAACGACAGGCAATTAGTATTGTAATAATTAATAAACCATAATTTAAAACTCCAAAATGAAATGTATCTGCTCCAATTTTAACAGCCATAATTCCTAATGTTAAAACAAGTAGATTTATTAGTACCACAGAGGTTTCCATAGTAACTAAGCTAATCATAAAAAAACCTATGAAAAATAGAAAAGCATATTGAAAAAGGTTAAAATCTCGAATCCATTTTTTTGAATATGAATAAACCACTACTGTGAGTGTTAAACAAAAAAGCACTATGGTTATATAAAATGCTTGCGAATTAAAATTCAATCTATTTTCATAAATATCTTCCCATAACCATTTAAAACTAGTCAACATGAGCATATAAATGGTTCCTAATGAACCTAAAACCAAATAACCATTTCGTCTTAATTTTTGATTATTAAAGAACGGCATTTTACCTATGTTATATAGCAATCCGAATAAAAGCACATAAATTAAAAAACCAAAATTACCATCACCTCTTACAAAAGCGCCTATCACAATTACAGTACTTAAGGGCAGAAGCCAATTTAAAACTGAGGTTATATTATGTAACTTTTTTTGTTTTAATAGCTTATAATAGTGTGGTAATAGTGAGGCCAATAATACCAAATATAGCCAAGGTGTTTTATGCTCTGTGAAATACCCAAAACTACATGCATAGCTTGTTATAAAAATAATTTGCAAAAGAACTAGAGCATGCGATCTTAGAAGGTAAATCAATGGTAAGCATAACAAAATCCATGTTAGCAAGTAATCACTTAAATCCCCTGGAATATTGTAAATCTGACTCACTAAAGCAATGCTTGCGCCAACTGCGAAAAACAGAAATACGCCTGAAGCCTCTTTCCAGATAGCATTTTTATTTTTTAAGATGGAATACCCTACAATGATTTGTCCAATGACTAAAGGCATAAAAGCAAAAATTGTTTTTGTTGTCCTTGAAAAATCATCCCAATTATGAGCCAATATTAATATCATACCAAGCCCTACTAATGTAGAACCTAATACAGCAAAAACGGTAAATAACCTATTTGGTGAATCGTGATGTTTTGACTGATAATAGGATACTATTTTCGAGGCTGTGTCTTCGGTTATAACTTGTTCTGCGACAAGTTCGTTTATATCTTTTTGAATTTTTGAATTCATTTTTTTAATTTAAAAATATTAAAAATACATCTTGAAAAGGGTCTTGGTTAACTACAATATAATAAAACAAAGCACCTAACCACCCATGAAATATTCCCATCACATATATGTTTTTTACTTTTAAATATACATAACCATAAAATAATGCCAGAATAAATGTTCCTATCATGAGCCACATAGATGGAAAATGCACTATAGAAAACAAAACAGAAGTTATAACTATAATTAAACTTTTACTTAGTTTTTTACTATTTAGATCGTTTAAATTCCCAGCAACTAAACCTATAATTAAAAACTGTTGTACGCTCCCCCAAATAGGATATGTAATTAAAAGTGGCAAAATATGCCATGTTAGTTTGATTGTATTTTGAAAATACCCTATCCCAAAAATCAACATGAGCGAAACCATGCTAAAAGGTATCATTAATTTTAATGCCTTCTTAAAATTATCAGTTCTAAACCCCCAATATTTAATAACGCCTTTTTCTATTTTATATCTAAAAAAGATATACAAAAACCATGATATCATTGCAATAACAACAAAAGGCAACCTCCAATTGAGATAATCCATAAAAACAAACTTCCCCAATGCTGTTATAACGACACCTAATATCTCAAATACTCTCGTTTTATTTGAAATAGGTCTTTTTAATTTGGTTTCCGAAAACGCTATTAAATCTTTAGTGAGGTTTGGTCTCATTTTAAAGCTAAGTTTAATAATTAAAATCTGGACGATAGCCAACTACTCCATGTTAAGAGCATAGTAATTAATGAGATCACCATTGTAAAAAAGGTATAAGCTTTTATTTTAAATTTTACTCTAAAAAACCTTTTCAAAGCCAGATACAATAATACAGGTTGGATCAGCACACAGGGAATAGTAAACATTTCTTGCATAACCCCAAGAAGTACAAAGCTTAGTTTTGTATAAGCATGATTTAGGTAAATCGCCATTAAAAATGATGATGTTATTACACTTATATAAAAAATAGTCTTATCTGCTTTTAACAACTTATTGGTTTTTATTATTTTTTTCCATAATTATAGTTTTTAAAACCTCGCAGCATATCACTGCGAGGCCTTGGGTTATCTAACTAACCAACCATCAAAACAACCCTTTATAATTTCTGTTTTGACTAACTAACATATTTAATCTATTTCTCTTCCTCAGTACTTCGGTTAATAAACTGTACATCTCTTGTATTTTTCTGCACTGCAATAGCAGAAAATAGACTTAACAAAAATGACATGCCGTAAAACCCTTTTTCACTTAAAAGCAAATCAGCATTCCATAACCCTATAACTAGTAGTACAATAGAAGTCACTGTTGTAAACCAACTAATCCCATAGTAAATTTCTGTAACTGGAATGTCTTCTAATTTATCTCGCACGGCTTTTTGTACAGATATCACTGAGAACAATCCGAAAAGAAGAATTGTAAAATAATAGCCCTTTTCATTTAATAACATCTCCGCATTCCACAAACCAATGCAATATGACGTGATCCCAATTAACAAAGCAGACCACGAAGCTCCTATAAAAGCTGGTGTTGGTTTTTGATCGTAAATCTTCTTTTCTTTTTTGGTTTTTGTTTCTTTTGATTTTTCTTCAACTGAAACTGATGTTTGATAATTCATAATTATTGTTTTAATGATTTGATTACGAAACAAAATTGCAACACTTGCCTGATACATGAAATACAATGTTTAAATAAAACTGACGATATAATTTCATAAAATAAATCATATTTTACTATATTTATTAATATTTAAATTAAAAAACTGACGATTTAATGAGTAATTTAAATGATATTATATCTACTTTTTCTTCTGAAGACCAACATCGATTTACAGCCTATTTAGACAAAAAGAATAAACGTAGTGATGCCAAAAACATTCAATTATTCAATTATTTACTAAATGATAATTTAGATTCTAACGAGATTTGTTTAAAGCTCTACGGAAGCCTTAAAAAAGATGCCTATCACGCTTTAAGAAAACGCTTATATCAATCCATCATTGATTTTATTGCAAACAACAGCATTCAAGAAGAAAATTCTATAGATATGCAAATTATTAAGTACATCTTAGCTTCAAGATCATTTCTATACCATAAGCAATATAAAGTTGCGTACAAAGTTCTAGACAAAGCCGAAGTATTAGCTTCAGAGCATTACTTATTCCCGCTACTTAATGAAATTTATCATACCAAAATTCAATACGCATACACAAACCCTTCTATTTCAATTAATGAGCTTATCTCAAAATTTAAGGCAAATCAAAAAAATCATCAATTAGAAGACCAGCTTAACATGGTCTATGCAAAAATTAAACACACATTAAATAATATTACTTACAAAGGGGATGTTATTGATTTTCAAACGGTTTTAAATCAAACTTTGCAAGAACACAATATTAGCATTAACGAGTCTATGTCTTTTAAGTCTTTATATCAATTAACAACAATTGCTAGTATTTCGGCTTTTGTGACTAAAGATTATTTACAAATAGAACCTTTTTTAATAAACACCTACAATATTATAATCACTCATAAAAACAAAGAGAAACAACCCTTCTATCACATTGAAATTATATACCAGATAGCCAACACCTTATTTAGAAACAAAAAATTTAATGCGTCTTTTCGTTATTTGGAATCCATGCACAAACACATGCTTTTAAAACAGAAAAAATACTATACCGCTTATAAGTTAAAATATAATTTACTGATAGCACTGAACCATAACTATTCAAACAAACAGAGTATAGCAATAGAAACATTGGAACCTCTAATAACGACTAAACACCCCGACACAGAATCATTATTAGATATCTATTTGAGTCTCATTATGTTTTATTTTCAGAAAAATGATTTAAAAAAAACGCATACACTCTTTTCTAAATTTTATCATACAGACCATTGGTACACAGAAAAAGCCGGAAAAGAATGGGTCATAAAAAAGAATTTAATAGAAATTTTACTCCATATAGACCTTAAAAATATTGATTTAGTAGAATCTCGACTTCTTAGTTTTAAAAGGAATTATTATGATTATTTAAAAAGTATTAATCAACAGCGTGTTATTACATATTTAGGCTTTGTTGAATCTTATTATAAAACTCCAGAAGCAGTTACTTCAACCAAATTTAAAAACACTGTATCACAATCTTTCGATTGGATTGACATCCATAAAGAGGACATTTTTGTAATAAGTTTTTATAGTTGGCTGAAAGGTAAGATGAATAATGAAGACCTATACACAACTACTTTGAACTTAATAACACAATCTCAGCAAGAATTAACAAATACATAACAATTCATTTTTTAAACTTTAACTATTTTTATATAATGCTAAAAAGGGGGCTTTTTATTGTTTTTTGCATCTATAATCATTTTGTTGTCGCCCAACAAAAAGATAGCTTAACAATAAAAAATGGTATTGATAATCCCAGCCTTTTAACGACACACCATTTTGGTATTTTTAGTTCCAGGATTAACACCAACTTTAAACTCGCTCCTCCAAAAAAACCAGTACTCACTATAAGTTCTATAAGTGGAAACTCCTTTCACCCTTTAGTTGAAGGATACTTTCCAAAAGACCCAAGAGTCCGAGAAGAACAAAGCAAACTTATTTGGTATGATAGAAATTTCAATTTCATTGATCAAGAAATAACTCCTGCCGATTATTTAAACATTGTTATAGACGCCGTTATTAAAGAATTTAGACTAAGCATAAATATTCCATTAAGTAAAAAACACGAACTAGGAGTTACGTTACGATCTTATTTAATAACGAAAGGCAAATACCCGTTTTCGCTTTTTACTGGCGACGAAACTATTGAATGGTTTCATAGCAATATCCACGGTGGAGAAGACCCATTTGGAAGGCGTTATTATGGCTTAAACCAAGTTAACTTTAGATATTTTGACAGGAACGGAAACGCGCTGGAGTTAAATAATAATGATTTTTTTATAGGGGGTATCGAATTAAGCCATTTTTATTACCCAACGTTTTCAACGAGTAAAAATATATTTATCAATTTTGGAAGCCATTTAGGCATTAACACCTCTAAATTTAATTCATCTCTAGATTTTGGTCTTTCTGCTAACGTTATTAAAAGAATCTCGTTTAAAAACAACTACGAGTTTAATATAGGCATTGGGGGAAATGTTTTACGTAAAAACCTCATCGACTTTAAGGAAGTTATCGATTTAGGCAATAATCCTTTTTTGGCAACCGCCGAAGGAAATCTCGAAATAACCAAGTACACGAAAAAGGGTAATTATAATTCATTAGGCATAAACTATCAACTCCAATCTCGTTACAATAAAAAAGAAGAGAGAAATTACTATAGACTTTTAGGAAACTGGGAAGAAATAAACGGTGGCTGGCATCATGGTATAGCAACGTTATATAAAGCACAGTCTAATTGGTCTTTTATATACACTTACGGCCGGTCTAACTATATACTATCTTTATTTTTCAAAGAAGATTTTTTGGTAAATAATGCTCCAGATTTTCAAACTGGTCTTTCTTTAAAAATCCCTGTGTTTAAATAATTAACTTCATTATACCTTTTGTCATTGTTAATGTTAGGTTAAAATCTAAACGTATTTTAAACCTTTTAAAAAAGACGCAGTCCAACTTGCAAATAATCTAAAAGACTTAAAAATGAGAAAATTAATAGTAATTGCTATAGCACTAATATCTATTCAGGCTATAGCGCAAACCGAAAGAAGAGACCGACCTGAAAGAGCACAAAAAATGAGTAATCTTTCTACCGAAGAAATGGCTACTTTAAGAACAAAAAAAATGACTTTGTTTTTAGATTTAAACGAATCGCAACAAAAAGAGGTTCATAAAATAAATCTGGAAAATGCGACTTTACACAAAACAATGATGGAAGAACGTAAAGCTAAAAAAACAAAAGGAACTGCTCAAAGACCTACTAAAGAAGAACGCCTTAAAATGGCAAATGCCAAATTAGACCGTAAAATTGCCATAAAAGCTAAGATGAAAAAGATATTAGACAAAGAGCAATATGCCAAATGGGAAAAAGCACAGTCAAAAATGGCTAACAAAAGAAAAGATAAAAAGCGTGATATGAATAGAAAAAAATAAATTTAGTTGATTGATTTGGTTTGATTGTTAAAAGAGGCTGGCTAAAAAATGTCATTCAGAATGAAATGAAGAATCTCTATGAATCATAATCTTTTGATTTGTATCTTAATAAGATTCTTCGCTACGCTCTGAATGACAAAACAGATTACTGTTTTAAATAGCCTCTTTTTTCATAAAGTTTTTACAACCGAATTCACGGCAGCTATAGTAAAATCTAAATCTTCATAAGTTAAGGCATCCGTAATAAACCATGTTTCGAAAGCACTTGGTGCAATATAAACACCCTCATTTAACATCCCATGAAAGAATGTCTTAAATGTATCGTTATTTCCTTTTGCAGATGTTTCAAAATCTACAACTTCCGAATCATCAAAGTGAACCGAAATCATAGAACCAACTCTGTTTACAGTATGAACTACATTGTTATCATTTAAAACTTTAGAAATTCCTTTATGTAGATATGCTGTTTTTTCAGCTAAACGATTAAAAATATTGGTATCATTATTTAATTCATTTAACATTGCTAAACCAGCAGCCATAGCCAAAGGATTACCGCTTAAAGTCCCTGCTTGATAAACGGGGCCTAATGGCGCTAAATGATTCATAATCTCATTCCTAGCAGCAAATGCTCCAACAGGTAAACCACCTCCAATTACTTTTCCGAAGCAAACAATATCCGCATCAATACCAAACAATTCTTGTGCACCACCTTTTGCTAAACGGAACCCAGTCATAACCTCATCAAAAATCAGTAATACATTATGTGTATCGCACAAGTCTCTTAAAGCTTTTAAAAAACCGTCTTTAGGTGGAATACACCCCATATTTCCAGCTACGGGCTCTATAATAATGCAAGCGACCTCATCTTTATTCGCTTCAATTAATTGTCTTACATTTTCAATGTCATTGTAACGAGCCAATAATGTATCTTTAGCGGTTCCTTCTGTAACTCCAGGACTATTAGGTGTTCCGAAAGTAATAGCACCACTGCCTGCTTGTATTAAGAACGAATCACTATGTCCGTGGTAACAGCCCGCAAATTTTATAATTTTATCTTTTCCCGTAAAGCCACGCGCTAAACGCACCGCACTCATACATGCTTCTGTACCAGAGTTTACAAATCGTATTTTATCAATATTAGGCACCATTGAAACTGCTAACTCTGCTATTTGAGTTTCAATTTCTGTTGGCATTCCAAACGATGTTCCTTTTTTTGCTTTTTCTACTACGGCATTTACAACAGGGGCATATACATGCCCTAAAATCATCGGACCCCAAGAATTAATATAATCTATTAATCGGTTATCATCTTCGTCATACAGATAAGCTCCTTTTGCTTCTTTTACAAAAATAGGAGTCCCTCCAACTGCTTTGAATGCTCTTACTGGCGAATTTACACCTCCCGGTATAACCTTTTCTGCTTCTGTAAATAGCGAGCTACTTCTCTTATAGTTCATTAATTTATTGATTGATTATTTATGGTTTTACAACTAATACCTGCCCTATACTTAAGGCGGTATCGTTTAATCCGTTTAATTTTTGAAGGTCATTAACCGTAACATTATATTTCCTTGAAATAGAATATAACGTATCTCCTTTAGCAACAGTGTATGTAATAGTTTCAGACTCTGAAGTCGTTGGCATTTCAAATCCCTCATGGGAATCAACCAATACGCCCTTATCTAGATTGTACAATTCATAACGCTCAATGATGCTAATTAATTTTTGAGGATACTTTTTATCGGTAGCATAACCTGCAGCTCTTAATTCTCTCGCCCAGCCTTTATAATCTCCTTTTTTTAATTTGAAAAGCTTCGCATAGCGCTTTCTATCTTTCAAGAAGAGCGAATGATCCCTAAATGAATACTTAGCATCTTTGTATTTTCTAAAACATTCTTGTGCTCTATCATCATCATGATAAATTTTGGCTCCAGTCCAACCATGGCATTTAATGCCAAAATGATTATTGGCTTTTACAGAAAGACGTCCTTTACCAGAACCCGATTCAAGAATCCCTTGAGCTAATGTGATACTTGCTGGGATACCATACAAATCCATTTCGTGCTGAGCTATTTCTTGATAAACATCAATGTATTTCTCCGTAGCATTCGCATAGACCTTAGTTGAAGTTTTAGGCGTTTTTTTTGTTTCTTCTTTATTATCACCTATTACTACTGTAGTTGTATTAGGCTTTTTTGCAACTATTGCTTTTTTAGAACGGCAACTAAAAAGGAAACATCCTAAACATAATATTAATGCTATTTTACTTAGTATTCTATTCAATTATTTGTAAATTTTTATTTTTTAATACTCTATTCATTCCTTTAATACCTTGTAAGCCCCCAGTATGAATTGCTAAAATCTTTGAGCCCTTTTTAAAATAACCTTTATTAATTAAATCAAAAACCCCAAACATCATTTTACCTGTATAAACAGGGTCTAACGGTATTTTATTTAATTCTTTAAACGTATTGATAAACGCCACTAATTCATCATTTATTTTCGCATACCCGCCAAAATGATAATCGGTTATTAAGTCCCAATTCGTTTTAGTTACAAATTTACTAATATCTTGTTGTAAAAAATCACCTTTTAAGGCTGGAAAACCTAAAACTTGTTGACTGAGTTTTGAACAATTTATAAGCCCGGAAATTGTTCCGCCGGTTCCAACGGCACAACATATATAATCAAAAGCCTTATCTGTTTCTGTTAATATCTCTTCACATCCCTTAACGGCTAAGGCATTTGTTCCTCCCTCTGGGATTAAATAAAAATCGTTAAACGTATCTTTTAATTTAGCTAAAAAAGCCTCAGATGTTTTATTTCTATATGCCTCTCTGGAAACAAATTTAAACTGCATCCCATTTTGCTTTGCAAAGCTTAAGGTTTCATTATCTAAGATTTTATTTTCTAACTCCTCACCTCTAATAACGCCAATGGTTTTAAAACCTAATAAGTTCCCAGCTGAAGCGACAGCTGCTATATGATTAGAAAAAGCACCTCCAAAAGTAAGAAGCGTCTTAAATCCTTTTTTTTTCGCTTCCAGAAGGTTGTATTTAAGCTTTCTATATTTATTCCCAGACACGAAAGGATGTATCTCATCTTCCCGCTTTATAAATAACTCGACGCCCTTACTATTAGGTAAGTTTACGGGTTGATTTATACTATGCCCTAGCTTAAACATCATGGTCGCGAATATACTTTAAAAATCCCCAAAATGGTCTGTGTTTTAAATAATCTAGATTAAATTCATTGGCATAAGCTTCACGCTCAAAAGAAATATTCTTATAAGCTAAATCCCAATTTTTATATTGAAATAATCGTATTAAAAATTCAATAGCATACACCAAATAAAAAGGAATCACTAACATCTCCGATTGTTGTTTTAAATGAATGCTTTCATGATTAATTAAAACAGTATGTTTTTCTAAATGCTTCGATTTTAAAAACACAAAAGGAAAAATGGTTAAACCCGTATATCCATTTGGTACTAAATATTTCGAAATTAAAATCATACTTTACAAGAATCAAAAATCAATCCAAATTACATTATCTTTGTTTTAATACAATAAGAATGAAAAAAATAATTCCCATAGAGGAAGGTGATTACTACTTAACACCAGAAGGTTACCGCTGTTTTACAGAGCAATATCACTTAAGAAGAGGTTATTGTTGTGAGAGCGGATGCAGACATTGCCCTTACGGATATGACAAAAACAAAGGGTAGCAAATATTGCTATAACTCTATATACCAAAGGCTTGGTATGATTATTGATGCTATTACAAATAAAAAAACACTTAAAATCATTGATTTTAAGGCTATTTGTGTAATTAGAACTAAAACAAAAAGGCTATGAAAAAACTATTAAACTTTTTACCACTTTTAGCATTGCTTATTGTGGTTACTTCGTGCAGTTCTGTACGTGTCGCTGCAGATTATGATAAGAATGCTAATTTTGGAGAGTACAAAACTTTTGCATTTTTTAAAACAGGTATTGACAAAGCTGAAATTAGTGATTTAGACAAACGAAGAATTCTTCGTGCTATTGAAGCTGAAATGCTAACCAAAGGCTTTATAAAATCTGAAAATCCTGATTTATTAGTAAGCCTTTTTACAAAATCTCAGCAACGTGTAGATGTTTACAATAACTCCTGGGGCTTTGGTGGCTGGGGCTGGGGAGGCTTTGGTCCTTGGGGAGCAGGTTTTGGTCCTGGTTGGGGCTGGGGTTGGAATCAACCTAGTGTTTCTACCAGTATACAAGGTGTTCTATACATAGACCTGATTGATTCCAGTAAAAAGGAATTAGTTTGGCAAGGTATGGGAACTGGGTATTTAAGCAGAAATATGGAGAAAAAAGAAGCTCGTATTAAAGAGTTTGTAACAGAAATTATGACGAAATACCCTCCGGTAGCTCAACAATAAAAATAAAGTTGTCATTTTGAGCGCAGTCGAAAAATCTCACAATATTGATGCACAGATGTTCAATTTTTAAGAGATTCTTCGCTTTGCTCTGAATGACATTTTTGAAATAACCTTATTTTTTATTACATCACTATATCATTGGGCCACACGTATGGTCCTGGAATATCTGTATCGTCAATAAGTTGTCTAATATCAATCTCAATACCTCTACTCATATCGGTAATAGGCACATCGTTAGGGCCTCCTTCAAAAGGATTTTCAGTATTCTCGCCTATAACCTCCATAGTATGAAATACCCATGAGATTAAAGCACTAAAAGGAACAGAAAACCATACAAAATGTTTTGCTATAGTTTCCTGAGCTATATGCATTAAAGATGACCGTTCCTCATGTCTTTGTAATAATCCTAAAATTTTATCACCAAAGCTTTCAAACTCTTCCATAATGCCATAAGGAATTAATAAAATAAAAATCCAGACAAACATGTAGTTAAGTGTCGCAAATTGCCTTGGGTACGGAAAGTTCTTAATACGTTCACTTTTTCCTTGAAGCGCATAAAACTCCACCAGCATATTCATCATTTCCATATGTCTAAAATCCTCAATCAAACCTTGATTCATCAATTCTTTTAAGCGTCGGGATTGAATTCCTAATAATTGAGAAGCTTGATTTCCTTTAGCAAAAACTTCTTTATATTCTGCTTCCGAAAGATATGGTTTTATAGCGCCATCTAAATCTTCAACATCTTCACAAACTCTATATTTTGAGGTTCTAAATTCTTGATTAGATCGTTTAGATTTTAAATGCATTTCCCAAGGTTTATCTTTTCGCAATTGATACCTCAAAGCTGTTAGCCAAGCCACATGTCTGTGTATTAACTCTCGCTTGATTGATTGCATTTCTTCCTCCGTCCTTGCTTTAACTGTATGGTCATTATTAATAAAATCTTTTACCATGATTGTCCAGGAGCGCGAGGCATTAACAATACCTCCCCATATTTTTCGAGCTTCCCAGAGTCTATCATAAGATGCATTATTTTTAAAACTCACAATAAATGCCACTGCGGTACCTAGCACACCAAGTGGTAACCAAGGCACATGCAACCATTTTAAGCCCAACACATCAAATAAAATAACGGGTATTAAAGCTAAGAATATAAATAAGAAAATGTGCCTTCGAGTCCACTTCAAAACTCCAAGCACTGGAAATATACGTCTTGTGTACATAATTTTTTTAGGTTTAAAAAATATAAAAATACTAAAATATGCCTCTATTTAACATTGTTAAAAACACAAAAAAATAAGCATTTGTTTAAAGATTTCGTATTTTTACCTAGCAAAACCTTATTCTAATTCAATTATGTCTAACACTATTGAAACTAACAATATCTTAAATCGTTTACCAAAACATTTAATGCAGTTTATAAAACCGCAAGATTATGATGACTATTCTGCTATAGATCAAGCTGTTTGGCGTTATGTCATGCGCAAAAATGTTAATTTTTTAAGTACTGTAGCACACAAATCCTATCTAGAAGGTTTAAATCAAACAGGCATTTCCATTGATAGTATTCCTAATATGTACGGCATGAACAGGATTTTAAAAGATATTGGTTGGGCAGCAGTTGCTGTTGATGGTTTTATCCCCCCAAACGCATTCATGGAATTTCAAGCATACAACGTATTGGTTATTGCTAGTGATATTAGACAGTTAGAACATATAGAATACACACCAGCTCCTGATATTATACACGAAGGTGCAGGGCATGCTCCTATTATTGCCAACCCAGAATATGCGGAATACTTAAGACGCTTTGGAGAAATTGGCTGTAAAGCTATTTCATCTGCTAAAGACTATGAATTATACGAAGCTGTTAGGCATTTATCTATTATAAAAGAGGCTCCAAATTCCAGTGAAAGTGATATCGCTGCTACGGAAAAAAAGGTAGAAGCCTTACAACAAAACATGGGTGAGCCAAGTGAAATGGCACTTATTAGAAATTTACACTGGTGGACAGTTGAATACGGCTTAATTGGAACTCTAGAAAATCCAAAAATATATGGTGCTGGGCTATTATCTTCCATTGGTGAAAGTGCTTGGTGTATGACTGATGAAGTGGAAAAGCTCCCTTATGATATTAATGCCACCTATAAAGATTTTGATATCACCAAACCTCAACCTCAACTTTTTGTAACGCCAGACTTTGCTAATTTAAGTCTTATTTTAGAAGAATTCGCAAATACTATGGCTTTACGTAAAGGAGGGCTTTCTGGAGTTAATAAATTAATAGAGTCTAATGCTTTAGGGACTATTGAACTAAGTACTGGCTTGCAAATCTCAGGAATATTCGCCCATGTTATTGAAAGCAATGGATACCCAATTTACATTCAAACTAATGGAGAAACAGCTCTAGCTTATCGAGAAAAAGAATTGGTTGGACATGGTACCAATACTCACAAGAATGGTTTCGGGTCTCCTATAGGTAAACTTAAAGGGATTAACTTAGCTATTGAAGACATGAGTCCGCGCGATTTAAGTGCTTATGATATTTATGAAGAACAAAACATCACTTTAGAATTTGAAGGCGGCGTAAAAGTATCTGGTGAAATTATTACCGGTAAGCGCAACCTTCAAGGAAAAATAATACTCATTAGCTTAAAAAATTGTACCGTTACGCATAATGAAACCATATTATTTCAACCAGAATGGGGTATTTATGATATGGCGATAGGAAAAGAAATTGTTTCTGCATTCTCTGGAATTGCCGATTTAAATAGTTTTGATTTAATTACACATGTTCCTTCCACCAAAACAATTCAAATAAAAAAATCTGATCAACAAATACAATTAGAGGCACTTTATCAACAAGTTAGAGATTACAGGGATCATAAAAATAAAACCATTTCCAGAACTAAGGTGTTGGAACAGTTAATCGAAAAACATCCTAATGACTGGCTATTACCTGTAGAACTCTACGAATTAGCAGCTATAGGTAACGAATCTAACCTTTGCGAAAGTATTTTAGCTCATTTGGAAACCATAAAACGAAACAGACCAGAAGTTGGTCATTTAATTGATGATGGTTTAGAAATTGTTAGGCAAACAGTGAGTATTTAACTCAAGGTTACCGAAACCGTTTTAAGGTCTTTTTTGTAAATTTACTCAACACTAATTTACCACTTATTTTGGCACGTTCAGTTAATAAAGTATCCCAGTGGTCTGTACCCTTCCAAAAAACGGTTTTCATTTCTGCTAAAGCTTCAGGGTTATAAGATGCTAATTTTGTAGCCAAAATTTCGACAGCTTCATCAAGTTCTTCCGATGTTTCAAAAACATCTGCATACAATCCTTTTTCTTTAGCAAACTCTGCTGAGAAAAAAGTTTCAGCATCTATAGTCATTTGAGACATCGCAGGTAATCCTATTTTTCTAGTAACTACTGGTTCTATTACAAAAGGTCCAATACCAATACTTAACTCACTTAATCTAATAGATGCATATTTTGTAGCTAAACAATAATCTGTTGCTGCAGCTAAACCAACGCCTCCACCTACTGTTTTACCTTGAATACGGCCAATAATTAATTTTGGACATTTGCGAATAGCATTTATCACATTTGCAAACCCTGAGAAAAAAAGCGTTCCTGTTTCTGGATTTTCTATGGATATGACTTCATTAAAACTGGCTCCAGCACAAAAGGTTCTATTGCCTCCGCTTTTTAAAACAATAACATTTATGTCATTATCGTTTCCAGCTTCTGTAATAGTTTTTGCTAACAATGCTAAAACATCACTAGGCATAGAATTTCTATTAGGGTGGAAAAACTCTATATATCCAACATGTTTATCTACTCTTAACTTTACGTATGATTCGTCCATATTTAATTATTATTAAAACAAAAATACAATTCGTAATTCTCTTTTATTTTATAAAAATGTAAAAAAGTACTTATTAATGTTAATTTTTATTTCTCTTAAGAAAACCTCTAGCAATCTTCCATTGAACTCGTTTAAACTTCTAGCGTTTAAATGACTTCATTATTTAAAAAGGCAAATTGGACACATCTACATTTCCCCCAGATAATATAACTCCAATCTTCTTATTTTTAATACGTTTTTTATCTTTTAGAACAGCTGCAAAAGCAACTGCTGCCGAGGGTTCTATTACAATTTTCATACGTTCCCAAATTAGTCTCATTGCCTTAATAATGTCATCTTCTTCAACTCGTATGATATCTTCAACATGTTCTTTTATAATTGGGAAATTTCTATCTCCTAAATGAGACCGTAAGCCATCGGCTATCGTATCAGATGTTTTATTTTTTTCAATATTTCCAGAAATTAATGATCTATAAGCATCATCGGCTTCTTTAGGCTCTCCAGCTATTACTTTACAGTCATTAGAAAAATGATTTGCCGCTAAAATAGTCCCTGCCAATAAACCACCACCACCAACAGGTGTGAAAATATACTCTAAATCACTAAAATCCTCTAATAATTCTATAGCAACAGTGCCCTGACCATGAATAACGTCGTCATTATTAGAAGGGTGAATAAAGGCTGCTCCTTTTTCTTTTTGAATTCTTGCTGCTTCTGTTTCTCGGGCATTTATATTAGAATCGCATTCAATAATAATACCACCATAAGCTTTAACTGCATCCTTTTTAACTTGTGGGGAATTCTCCGGCATAACAATGTATGCTTTTACATTTAGGTGTTTCCCTGCCAATGATAATGCCTGTGCAAAATTCCCTGAAGAATGTGTAACAACGCCTCTGCTTTTTTGTTCATCGGTTAGATTTAAAATAGCATTTACGCCGCCTCTCATTTTAAATGCACCCATTTTCTGAAAGTTTTCACATTTAAAAAAGATATTGGCTTCACATAGTGTATTCAATAATTGTGAGGTTAGAACAGGAGTTCTGTGTATATAAGGCTTTATAAGATTATGAACCCTTTGTAAAGTAGACTTATCCATGACTTGTAACTATAATTTTAATCCCTGCAAAGCATCTATTGTAGACACAGGATTTTCGTTGTATTTTAAAGTCCACCCTAAAGAATTTGTTAGAATATAGAATTTTGAAAGTTCACTTATTAATCTATTTTTAGCATTTGCCTTTAAATCGGAAGCTTCTAACTTTTTATCTAATGATGCCTTAACAATCTTCTTTATATCGTTATAATCTTTAGCTTCAAAAGGATTAAAAAAGTCCGACTGTATATCATAATACTCCAAATCTGGATTAATTTTTATGTCTTCTTTTGGAATACTTAAAATAGTTAGTGTTTTACTGGCTTCATCTACTTCAAATTCAATTTTACTTAAATCATAAGCTATGGTAATCTCTGCATTAACAACAATCAAGGCTTTTTTTTCTGAAGTAAAATAATCTCCAAATACATCTTTAGAGTTCTTATAATTAAAGACTTCACTAAAATGGCCTTCTGTTACCACTAACTTTCCAACATTATTAATTTGTTGTTGTATGAGAGCTGAATTTTCTTGAAGCACTGTTCTCTCTTCTACCTTACCTCCACAGTATTTAAAAGAAAACAGAACAACTAAAGTAATGATGACACCAAATAGAATTTTACGCATGCACTAATTTAAAAATAATTCTATAGTATTCTTTACACTTTATCTATAAAACAAAAAAACATCAGTTTCCTTCGACATAAGAAGTCTAACCAATGCATTTTATGTAATATAAACTAACGGGTCAAAAATAATAATCTTGCTTAGAAGCAGTATTAAAAGAAAGTTAAACTAACATTAAAAAAAAACACCAACCGCAAATCATTTTACTGATTACAATTGATGTTTTTGATATGAACTGATTAATAGCATTTTAAATCTACAATTATTAGATTTAGAATTCATAATTTTTCGATAAACCGTTATTAAAAAAGATTAACCGTATAATACTATTTACTCGTCTTATTGAAAAAATCTCGACTCTATATTTTGCTTTTCATAATTAAGAATGCAAATTATTTTTTCTTTAAAACCTGTTTTATATTAAGATATATTTTAAAATAGTATGTGTGGAAATTGAGTTTTAAGCTGCGTTTTCTTAGCTTCTATATTTTGAAGAAATTTTTGATGTGCTTCAGAGTTTGGATTAAATGGTTTGTGCTGTAATCCTTTTTGAATAACATCAATTTTTTCCATGGTTTTATTTGCTTTTGAAGACATCCAAACCTCTTGAAAACGATCCCAAATATAATTTACAGCTGTTGTATTGGGATGAATCATATCTTCTTTATAAAAGCGATAATCACGAAGTTCATCCATCATGATTTCATAGGAAGGAAAATAAAATGATTGATGATTAACAGTAGATGGTTTTTGATTCAAGACTTGATGTATTCCACTTATTAAATGTGCTTTACTCTGAGTGTTTTCAATAAAGCCATCTTTTATATGACGTACAGGAGATACGGTAAAAATAATGTCTGCTTTAGAATTTACATCCCTAATTAAACTCACTATGGTTTCTATTGATGTAGAAATTTCATCAACTGAAAGTAATTCTTTTGTAAACTCTTTTTGAGGAACTTTATGGCAATTTGCGACAACCTCTTTAGTATGTGTAGAACGATATATCCAAGCAGTTCCTAAAGTGATAACAATATGAGTTGATTCTTGGATTTGCTGATTTGCTGATTTAATGTTTCCATTTAAATTATGTAACACAGCTTCTTTGGAGGTATTACTGAATTTTGAATGTGCATTAAAGCTATGCCATTGTTCATTATGAAAAAAAACATCTTTTTCTAAATATGTCTTTTTATTTATCGCATCAGATATTAAATTTTCAATGGCTTTGGGATGAAATAAAATGCCAAAAGGGTTTTGAGTATTTTTAAATTTAAAATAATCTAGCTTCTCTCCTATATTTTCTACAAAGCAAGAACCTATTAATAGCATATTAGAATGATAGTCTATTAGGTTTTTAGACTGCTTTTCTAATGGTATTTTGGTTTGTAGTTTCATTATATATTATCGCAAAGGCGCAAAGTTTGCCCTATTATAAACCATTAACTATTCTGGTTATTCCTGTCTTTATTAAAGGGCTATTAAAATTAATTAGTAATCCAAGTTTTAAGCCTGATAATTTTAGATATGTTAATAATTGCTTCGGATGAACTGGATGAATTTCCTGTACCGATTTTATCTCAATAATCACTTTATTTTCAACAATTAAATCAGTTCTAAATCCTAAATCTAGTTTTTTATTTTTCCAAATAACCGGTAATTGCTTTTGACGCTCTACTTTAAACCCTTTTTCAGTTAATTCAGAAAACAAAACTTCTTCATAAACAGACTCTAGTAAACCTGGACCTAAATTAACATGTATATGATAACAGCAATCAACTATTTTTGTTGCTAAATAATTCTCAAAAAGCTGTTCTTGTTCACCCATAAAACTTTGCGCCTTAACACCTTTGCGAGGTCAGTTCAAATAATCTTTAGCCTTTATTAATGACTATGTGATGTCTCAATCGTGCCTCATTTCAACATGACAACAAGATTCTATTTGTATTCCGAGCCATTTCGACAAAAGGAGAAATCACATAATCAAGTACAACCCAATTACTATAAAAACCCCTAAACTTTGCGTCTTCGCGCCTTTGCGAGATCAGCTCAAATAACCCTTAGCCTTTTTATTAATGACTCCGTGATGTCTCAACCGTACCTCATTTCAACATGACAACGAGATTCTATTCGTATTCCGAGCCATTTCGACAAAAGGAGAAATCACATAATCAAGCACAACCCAATTACTATAAAACCCCTAAACTTTGCGCCTTCGCGCCTTTGCGAGATTAATTCACAAAATCCTTCGCCTTCTCTAAAGCCTCATCAATCCCATCTGGATTCTTACCACCTGCTGTTGCAAAAAATGGTTGTCCACCACCACCGCCTTGGATAAACTTTCCAAGTTCTCTAACAACTTGTCCCGCATTCAATGCTTTACTTGCGACCAATTCTTTTGAAATATAACAAGATAACAAGGCCTTTCCTTTTTGCTCAGTTCCAAATAACAGGAATAAATTATCAAACTGACTTCCTAATTCGAAAGCAACATCTTTTATTCCACCTGCATCCAAATCTACTTTCTTTGCTAAAAACTGAATACCATTAATATCTTGTAATTCACTTTTTAGTGCTCCTTTTATACTTTTAGCCTTGTCTTTTAAGAGTGATTCTATTTGCTTTTTAAGATTCGTATTTTCTTCTTGTAAGTTTTGTAACGCCTTTACAGGTTCTTTTGCATTATTAAGCAAATCTTTCATTTCAAAATAAGCCCGATTATTTTCAAAATAGAAATCCTTAACGGCATCATTGGTAATTGCTTCAATACGGCGAATTCCTGCCGCTACTGCTCCTTCCGATATTATTTTAAAATGCCAAATATCTGCTGTATTTTTTACGTGTGTTCCTCCACAAAGCTCAATAGATTGACCAAAGCGAATAGCCCGAACTGTATCTCCGTACTTCTCACCAAATAAACTCATAGCGCCATCTGCTATAGCCTCTTCTTTAGAAATATTCCGTTTTTCTATTAAAGGTAATTTCCCTGATATTCTAGCATTCACAAAGTTTTCAACATCTCGCAATTCTTCGATAGTTAGTTTGGAAAAATGAGAAAAATCAAAACGTAAATACTTTGAGTGTACCGCACTTCCTTTTTGTTCTACATGCGTCCCTAAAACTTCTCTTAAAGCTTGATGTAATAAATGTGTTGCAGTATGGTTACATTCTGTTCTGTAACGTTGCTTAGAGTCTACAACTGCTTTAAACGTTTCTTCAATATGCTTTGGTAAATTTTTAGCAAAATGAATAATAACATTGTTTTCTTTCTTAGTATCTAAAATATAGATAACATCACCATGTGCATCTTCTAAATATCCTTTATCTCCTACTTGCCCACCTCCTTCAGGATAGAATGGAGTGATATTAAATACCAATTGATACATTTCCCCGTCTTTTTTAGAAACCACTTTTCTATATCGGGTTAATTTAACATCGGCTTCGAGCGTATCATACCCTACAAACTCTTCCTCTTGATCATCAAATAAAACGGTCCAATCGTCCGTTGACATTTCGCTAGCGGCACGTGAGCGATTCTTTTGCTTTTGAAGTTCAGCATCAAAACCTTTTTCATCAAGTTTTAATTTTTTTTCACTTAAAATAAGCGCTGTTAAATCTATTGGAAAGCCATAAGTATCATATAACTCGAAAGCTTTTTCACCTGATACCGTATCGCCTTTCGTTTCCTCAACAATTCTGTTTAGTAATACCAATCCTTGATCCAGGGTTCTTAAAAATGATTGCTCCTCTTCTTTAATAACATTCTCAATAAGTTGTTTTTGAGCCTTCAATTCAGGAAAAGCCCCCCCCATTTTCTTACTCAAAATATCAACTAACCTATAAATGAATGCTTCTTTTTTCCCAAGGAATGTAAATCCATAGCGCACTGCTCGTCGCAGAATTCTACGAATAACATAACCTGCTCCGTTATTACTAGGTAGTTGTCCGTCTGCTATAGAAAATGCCACAGCCCTAACATGGTCTGCTATAACTCGAATGGCAACATCTGCTTCTTCCAGCTTACCGTACTTCTTCTTAGTAATCGTTTCTATTTCTCTAATTAAAGGTGTAAATACATCTGTATCATAATTAGATTGCACACCTTGCAATACCATACACAAACGCTCAAAGCCCATACCCGTATCTATATGCTTATCGGGAAGATTCTCTAAACTACCATTTGCTTTTCTGTTATATTGCATGAAAACCAAATTCCAAATTTCTACAACTTGTGGATGGTCTTTATTTACTAAATCTTTTCCTGAAATTTTTGCTTTTTCTTCAGCAGAGCGAATATCAACATGTATTTCACTACAAGGGCCACAAGGTCCCTGTTCTCCCATTTCCCAAAAATTGTCCTTTTTATTTCCTTTTAAGATACGGTCTTCAGAAATGTATTGTTTCCAGAAATCATAAGCCTCTGTATCCATTGGAAGCTTATCTGCATCATCACTTCCTTCAAAAACAGTCACGTATAATATCTCTTTATCAATACCATAAACTTCTGTTAATAGTTCCCAAGCCCATGCAATAGCTTCTTTTTTAAAGTAGTCTCCAAAACTCCAGTTACCAAGCATTTCAAAAAGTGTATGGTGGTAGGTATCATAACCAACTTCTTCTAAATCGTTATGTTTTCCTGAAACACGTAAACATTTTTGAGAATCAGAAATACGGTTATTCTTTGGCTGTGCATTTCCTAAAAAATACTCTTTAAAAGGTGCCATTCCTGAATTTACAAACATTAATGTTGGATCATCCTTTAAAACCATAGGTGCAGATGGTACTATACTATGTTTCTTCTCTTCAAAAAAACTTAAAAACTTTGACCGTATATCTTGTGACTTCATGTATTCTTATTAAAAAATCTTGTTTCTATTAAGTTACTTTTAATAAAAAACAATTTTTATATTTACTTTCTATTTATTTAAATTTAAGATATTGTAAACATACAATGGAAATAATCGTAAATGATTATGATAATTTTTTTGTAGGTTTGCTCGTTTGCATATTAAATGCTGTAATTACTATGACCTCAATTTAGTTGCAAAAATAGTATAATTTAAGAAATGAGTAAGGTAAAATATTATTACGATTCAGAATCGCTTTCTTACCGAAAAATAGAGCGAAAAAAAAGAACCACTTTTAAGTATGCTTCCTTTTTCTTATTAGGTTGCGCTTTCTTTGCTTTTATCTTTGTTTTTATAGCAAGTCAGTATCTTGAGTCCCCTAAAGAAAAAGCTATGAAAAGGGAGCTACATAATATGCAGCTTCAATTTGAATTGCTTAATAAAAAGATGTCTGAAGCTGAAACTGTTTTAGCAAATATAGAAGATCGGGATAATAATATTTATCGAGTGTACTTTGAAGCCAATCCCATACCTGAAGCACAACGTAAAGCAGGTTTTGGGGGAATTAACAGATATAAAACTCTAGAAGGTTTTGACAATTCTAAGTTAATCATAGAAAGTAATAAACGCATAGATATCTTACAAAAGCAAATTGTAGTGCAATCTAAATCCCTTGATGAAATTGCCGTTCTGGCAGAAGAAAAAGAAAAGATTTTGGCAGCGATACCTGCCATACAGCCTGTTAGTAATGAGGACTTAACAAGAATGGCTTCTGGCTACGGCATGCGATCTGATCCTTTTACTAAAGCTAGAAAAATGCACTGGGGTATGGACTTTACCGCTCCAAGGGGCACGCCTGTTTATGCTAGCGGTGATGGAAAAGTTGTTCGTGCAGATTCGGGATCAAGTGGTTACGGAAAACATATACGAATCGATCACGGTTTCGGATATATTAGTTTATATGCCCATTTGTATAAATATAATGTGAGAAAAAATCAAAAAGTTAAACGTGGCGATATCATTGGTTTTGTAGGTAGTACAGGACGTTCTGAAGCACCTCACTTACACTATGAGATTTTTAAAGATGGTGAGCGTATTAACCCCATAAACTTCTACTACGGTAGTTTAACAGCCGAAGAATTTAACAAGCTATTGGAGCATGCTTCTTTAGAAAATCAATCTCTGGATTAATGCATATAGATTTACCCGAAAAAAGATATTATGGTATTGGCGAAGTCGCCAAAGCATTTAACGTTAACACGTCTTTAATACGTTTTTGGGAAAAAGAATTTGATGCTCTTAAACCTAAAAAGAATGCTAAAGGCAATCGTAAATTCACTCCTGAAGATATAAAAAACCTTAAACTTATTTATCATCTGGTTAAAGAACGTGGATTTACTCTTGAAGGCGCTAAAATTCACTTAAAAGAAGGCAAAAAAGACACACTTACTAATTTTGAAATTATAAATAAACTTGAAGATGTTAAAAATCAACTCATTAAAATAAAACAACACCTTTAAGAGTTGACTGCTAGAATTAAAAATGTATGTAATCATGTAACATTTTTAAAAATTAAGTGTCTCATAAGTAACCATTAAAAAATTATATTAAATTAATTTATTATGAAGAAATTTTTACCATGGATTATTATAATTGCTTTAATTCTGTTATTGGTTAAATGGGGAATTGGAGTAAACAATATGCTTGTTGAAAAAGAAGGCTTAGCTCAAGCTCAATGGGCAAATGTTGAAAGCTCTTATCAACGAAGAGCCGATTTAATACCTAATTTAGTTGCTACCGTGAAAGGTTACGCTTCACATGAAAAAGAAACCTTAGAAGGTGTTATTAAGGCACGTTCTGAAGCTACAAAAACAACAATTAATGCTGGTGATTTATCTCCAGAAAAAATGGCACAGTTCCAGCAAGCTCAACAAGGTTTAAGTGGTGCACTATCCAAATTATTATTAACTGTTGAACGTTATCCTGATTTAAAAGCAGATAAAAGTTTTTTAGAATTACAATCTCAATTGGAAGGCACTGAAAACAGGATTAATGTTGAACGAAATAGATTTAATAAAATAGCAGGTGAATATAATATCACTATCAAAAAAATCCCTACTAATTTTATTGCAAGGATAGGTGGGTTTAAAGGTATGCCTTTATACAAATCTGACCCAGATAGTAAAAATGCTCCTAAAGTAGAGTTTTAATGTCAAAAATTGAAGATTTTCTTTCTACTGATGAAGAACAAGAAATTGTTGAGGCTATAAGGTTAGCAGAATTAAACACTTCTGGAGAAATACGAGTTCATATAGAAAAAACTTCTAATGACGATGCTACGAATCGTGCTTTAGAGCTTTTCCACACATTAAAAATGGATAATACCAAACTCCAAAATGGGGTGTTAATTTATGTAGCAATTGAAGAAAAAACATTTGTTATTTACGGTGATAAAGGTATTAACCAAGTTGTTGAAAATGATTTTTGGGATAGCACCAAAGATGTTATACAATCACATTTTAAACGAGGTAATTTTAAACAAGGATTGATTGACGGAATTTTTAAATGTGGAGAACAGCTTAAACACTATTTCCCTTATTCAGATTTAGATACCAACGAACTATCAAATGAAATTTCTAAAGGGTAGAATTAAAATATGCAATTAATTATAAAGCAAAAAAGCATTATTATTTCTTTATTCCTTACTCTTTTTGTTTTAGGAACAACTTCTGCTCAATATAAAATACCGGAAAAACCTTCAGATAAAAAACAAACTTTTGTATACGATTATACCAATCCCAAACTACTTTCAAAAAGAGATAGTATTGAACTGGCAACGAAGCTAAGAAAATATTCAGATACTACTTCCACTCAAATCGTTGTAGCTATTATTAATTCTACTGAAGGCGAAAACATTAACTTTTTAGGTGCAAAATGGGGCCAAGAATGGGGAATTGGTCAAGAAAAAAAAGATAATGGTATTTTAATTTTACTAGCTAAAAATGACAGAAGGATAGCTATAAACACAGGTTATGGAATAGAACATTTATTAACCGATGCCTTATCTAAACGTATTATCGAACGAGACATTATTCCCTATTTTAAACAAAACAACTATCCAGGAGGTTTAAATAGAGGTGTCGATGCTATTTTTGAAGTTCTTAATGGTGAATATAAAGGTGCTCGGAAATCATCAAATAAGAGTTTTCCAATTGGATTAGTTTTTATATTCATTTTTATATTTATCGTTATTCTCATTTCGATATCCAAAAATAGACGTGGAGGTGGTAACAATAGAGGCAATAGATCTACGGGCAGTGATATTTTAGAAGCGATCATACTTAGCAATATGGGGAGAGGTAATTACAGCCGAGGCTCTTCCAGCGGTTGGGGTGGTAGCTCCGGAGGCGGAAGTTTTGGAAGTGGTGGAGGTTTTGGAGGCGGCTTCGGTGGTGGAGGTTTTGGTGGAGGTGGCGCTTCTGGTGGATGGTAAGTTTACTCTGTGCCAATAAAAAAATCTCAACCTATAAATGATTGAGATTTATATACTTTATTAAATTATCTGATTTTATTTGTGTTTTTCAAGAATTCCGTCCAGTAGATGATCAAAATTATACATTGGAAACTTATCATTAATAACATCTCCTTTTTTATCAATTACCACATATCTGGGAATACCATTAAATCTGAATAATTGGCGCAAATAGTTATAATCGTCTAACGACAATCTATAAATATTTTTAAGTTCTTGCTCTTTAACAAATTTTGTATACCTACCCATTGGAGAAGAACGCTCATCTGTAATAAAAATAAAATCGAAATCTTTATTATCTTCATATTCTTTTCTGGTATCTTTCATTCTTTTTATACCACCAACACAAGGTGCGCATGATGTTGCCCAAAAATCAATGAATAATATTTTGCCCTTAAATGGATCCACAATTTTTCTAAAAATATCAGTTGCCTTACCCTCTGGTAATTTAGTTGTTTTAGCTTGAATACTAGCCGTATTCGTATTACCATCTAATGTATTGTTATTTGTTGATACTATTGGAAATTTTTTATTTACAATTCTGTCGCCTTCTTCTTTTAAAAAAGGATGTGTTATCTCTTTTTTTAAAGTTTCCCAATACTCATGTGCATCATTGCTATTCGATCTTTGTATATCAAAATCCAATGCTCTTATTTTTGCCACATCATGAACCAGATTCTTTTTTAAGTTGAAGACATTGCTCACAACAGAATCTCTTAGTCGCCATTTTTCCATTGCTGTTTTTTGTGGTTTAGATTGCGCATCTACAAGAGGTTGAATATACTTTTTGTTATATGCTTTTAACCCATTTCTATAGTCTTCACTAAATAATTTGAGTTGTTCTTGGTATTCTTTATACGATTTATAACTTCTATTTTTTTGAAGCGCCATTAACTCTTTATCATTTTCTGATATTTTGATATTTGCTTCTTCAAAATACTCTAACAATGTCTTCTCTGGCTTAATGCCCGTTTTATTTCCCTTTGGATAAATAGATATTGGCTTACAAAACTCGAAACGGTTAACAAAAGCTGAGAACTTATCTAACGCTAAAAGGCTTTGATCATTTAAAGGAATTTCCTTTAAAAAGTCATAATACTCCTTTTTTACTGGTATTTTTAAGACCCTATTAATAGTATCTTTTTTAGCTTCATAATTTCTCCTTTTTACAAAATCAAATAAATGTATAGCATAGTCTAAATCAACTGTATTTATCAATAAAACCTTCGCTTTGTCAGTTATGTTATTCGCTAAATATTTAGATAGTGCTTCTTGATTTTTTTGATAAGCATGTTTTTCTTCTTTTTTAAATTCTTCGGGGGATAACTTTTTCACCTTCTTCATAAAAGATTTATAATCGAATTCTTTAAAATCAAATCCCATTAGATCTTTATTTATTTGTGCCAAATCGCCTTTGAATACTATATTTTTAAACTTATGTCGCTTGTACCTAAACCTATCGGCTAATAGAAACTCATCAAAATCCAAAATCATTGCGAGCGTTTGCTCTGGTTCTAAATATAAATTAATGATCCTTTTTTCAAACACAACGTATGTATACAATGGATTATTTAAAGGAATGTCTGCTTCAAAACGGCCATCGGAATGCACTTGAACAACTATTGGATAACTCTCATTAGTTATAGGATTACCCATATACATAATACCTGTTTTAAAACCCAACCTAACATCATAACCTTTAATGTAGCCAATTAATCTAGCTGTAGATTTATTGAAGAATTTAGGAGAATTATAATTTTCTATAGGCTTAGTAGCTACTTTTGTAAGCTCATCATCAATCCATTTTACAACGCTTTTAGGAACTTTTTTAGTTTTATTAAGTTTTTTATCAGTTTCAACTAATGATATTCCAAAAATTTCATTGTTGAAATCTATTTTCTTAACATTATTGCTTATCGGAGGAAACACTAGAACAATTGTTTTTTCTCCTGATTTTGGCATGAAAATTCTCGTTCCTAAATCATGCCCTATAATAGACTTTAAATAGGCTTTATCATCCCCATTATTATACTGAATAAATACATCGTTTTTAAACATATCCCACCAGTTAGGCATAAATTTGTCATGAATATGAATTCTAGTTTCATTTTTATATATTTCAATTTTAGAGACATGTCTTATACCACTTTTGGCAACTTCAAACGAAGGGTTTTCAATAGTTTTTTGGGCAAAAGCATTACATGCGAGCCCTAATAAAAAGATAAAGATGATTTTTTTCATGTTTGATAATTATTAAAGGGTAAGTTTTTATTTGTTAATAATATTTTTAATAAATGAGTTCAATAAATTATTTACTATGATATTTTTGTTTTTTGATTCAATTATTTACTTTTCAACTGATTTTGCTCTTCTAATTTTTCTTTAAACCTCTCAAGGTCTCGGGTATAAAATTTCACATATTTATGCCCTTCTTCAATACCCTTCTTCTCTGCAAATGTTTCATATCTTATGGCTTCTTCAATATATCCCAGATGAAATAATGTTTGTGCGTATGTATCATTTACAGTATGAGAATAAGGTTTTAAATGACATGCCTTTTTAGCCCACTTATTAGCAAGTTTCATGACTGCTGTATCTTTAATTTTATCAAATTGTGTATGAATATACCATGCAGCACTGTTCATATCTTTAGGATATGCATGCTCATCAGAAAAATATCTGTTTGCCTTTATAATAAATTCATTTCTTTTTTCAATATTTCCTACATCTCTCTTAAAGTTCTCCATTGCTACCTGAAACTCATTTCTAGCCTTTTCAATTTTAGATGCTATGTCTCGCAACTCAATATATTCCTCTTCATATAGTTTAGAATCAATATGTAGTGCCATTATGGCTCCAAAAAAGAATATTAAAAACGCAATAAGTATATAACTACTTGTTTTCATTTAAATCATTTTTTTTTAGTTCTAAAATGATTGCTTCCAAATTGGTGCTATTCAACTTTAGTAATCTTATTTTTTCAAGTAAGTATGGCATATCATTTTTAAAAAAATCTAACTTCTCTTTATTCTTTATAATTTTTATAGCAGCATCGGACACAAAAAAACCAATGCCTCTTTTGTTTTCAAAAATATTTTCGTCTTGCAAATAACTATAGGCTCTCATTACCGTATTTCTATTAACCTCCATTTCACTAGCTAAATCTCGTATGGAAGGAACCCTAACATTAGGAGTTAATTTCCCTTCAAGAATTTGGCTACAAAGATTATCTGCAATTTGTAGGTATATACCCTTCGTAGCTTTAAAGTCCATTTTAAATTTCTTTTTCTTTAAGCTTAAAATAAGCATATGGTAATAAAAAAAGACTAGAAAATACCCCAATAATATAAAAGTACAGTTGAATATTTAGCATGCCACTATCTAGTTTTCTAGATAATATTTTAACTTCGAATCCGCTAACTTCATTTGGAATAAAAATATATGAAAGCACTAATGAAAACATATATGCCAATAATGATAGAAGCCCTAAAGATAAGACCGTTTTAAAAAAGGCATTTTTTTGAAAATGGCTAGCTCCTGCAAATAGAAAAGTTGCATAAGATAATAATGATAAGGTTACAAAGACCTTATCTGAACTCTTAGCAATATAAGTAAACGGATGAAATAAATTAAAATTTCGGATTTCAAATGGCATTGACAAGTCAATCATATTAAAAATGATTTCTGCTACCTTAAAACCTAACCAAAATAGGACTATGAATATGATACTAAATCCAAAAATTCGAATTGAAAATTCAATTAGAAATTTTTCTAAAACTGATATTGGAAGCATTAAATAATGGGAAGCGTTCTTTCGATTTCTTAAATAAGGAAATGCTGTTCCTATGGCAAACAAAGCGCATATCATGTAAGTGATAAAAAACATTTTATTATACCTATTTGGATTATATTGCTTCTTATATTCTGGGATAAGACCATTATATAACCCCATCTCATTATAACTATCCATAATGAAAATTAAATCTACTATTAGCAATAAAACAAAAAGACCAGCAATAAATAAAACATATTTTTTCCCATTTAATATCAAATCATATTTTAAGGCATTGTAATAGCGTTTTATATCAAAATTTGTAAATATTAACATAACTTTAAATTTTGATATCGGTTTTGTTAATGATTGCTTTGTAAAGCAGTTCTATATCAACATTAGTTTCTTCGCCTCCAACAACGGGAGAAATAACGTTATAACCACCTAGGCATTTTTCGTGATAAAGTGCTTCAGGACACTCTAACAACGACGTCATTTTTTTAAATTGTAACTTTTCGCTTATTGCCCATATTCCTTTGTCAAAAACGATTTCTCCATTTTCTATTATGACAATTTTGTCAATAATGGTTTCTATGTCTTGAACTTGATGTGTTGAAATAATAACTAACTGGTCTTCATCAATAGAATTAACCAATACTTTTCTAAAAATACTTTTTGAGTGAATATCAAGACCATTTGTAGGCTCATCTAAAAGTAACATTTTACAATTGGTAGAAAGTGCAAAAGCTATTATAAATTTTTTCTTTTGTCCATGAGAAATATCTTGTAGCTTGTCCTTTTCATTAAGTTTAAATTCGTGTAAAATTTGATGCATCTTTTTTAAATCAAAATTCTTATATAATGGAGTATATGCTTTTAAATAAGCATTTATGCTCAACGAAGGATAAAAAGGCTCTTCGGGTACTAAAAAAATGTTAATAAGAAACTTTGGATTTCGTTTAAAAGGATTAAAACCATTAACTCGAAGTACTCCTTGTTTAGGTTCAATTAATCCTGCTAACAAATTAAATAACGTAGACTTTCCAGCAGCATTTTTTCCGAGTAGCCCTAGAATACTACCTTTTTTTTGATTAAAGCTTAAATCTGAAAATAACATATTTCTGTTTTTGTAATTAAATGATATTTTTTTAGCAGAAACCATATTCAAATGTATTAGTGTCCTATTCAACTATGACACAAATATACATATTTATATTATACAAGCATAAATTTATTGACATTCTTATTTTTTACGCATATAAACACTCACAGGAACCCCTTTAAAATCAAAATGTTCACGAAGTTTATTTTCTAAAAAACGTTTATAGGGATCTTTTATATATTGTGGTAAATTACAGAAAAAAGCAAACTGCGGTTGAGGCGTTGGCAATTGCATGATGTATTTAATCTTTACAAATTTCGCTTTATAAGCTGGTGGCGGGTAGTTTTCTATAATTGGAAGTAAAACATCATTAAGCTGACTTGTCTTTATTTTTTTAGAACGGTTTTTATAAACTTCGACAGCCGTTTCTATCGCTTTGAAAATACGTTGTTTGGATAAAGCCGAAATAAATATAATCGGCACGTCTGTAAAAGGCTCTATTTGTTTTCTGATAGCCTTTTCATATGCTTTCATTGATTTATGGTCTTTCTCTACCAAATCCCATTTATTAACCAAAATAACAATGCCTTTTCGGTTACGTTCTGCCAACCAGAATATATTTTGAACCTGACCATCAAACCCTCGTGTTGCGTCTAATACCAAAAGACATACATCGGCATGCTCAATAGCTCTAACACTACGCATTACGGAGTAAAATTCTAAATCTTCTTTTACTTTGGCTTTTCTACGTATTCCCGCTGTATCAACCAAGTTGAACTCAAAACCAAAACGGTTATATTTTGTATCGATAGAATCTCTAGTTGTACCTGCAATATCCGTTACAATGTATCTCTCTTCTCCTATCAACGCATTAATAAATGACGATTTTCCAGCATTGGGACGTCCAACCACCGCAAATCGTGGTAACTCTTCTTCTACAACTTCTTCTTTTTCTGGTAAGGCTTCAACTAAAGCATCTAACAAATCTCCTGTGCCACTTCCATTTATACTAGCAATGTTATAATACTCCCCTAACCCTAACGAATAAAACTCTACTGCATCTTCAGATCGTTTAGCATTATCAACTTTATTTACGACTAAAAATACCGGCTTACTTACTTTTCTAAGTAAATTAGCAACATCTTCGTCCATACCTGTAACACCATTTTCAACATCTACCATAAAAATAATAGCATCTGCTTCATCAATAGCCAATTCAACTTGTTTATCAATTTCAGCTTCAAAAACATCATCACTTCCCAATACATAACCCCCAGTATCTATAAGAGAAAACTCTTTTCCATTCCAATCACTTTTACCATAATGACGGTCTCTTGTAACGCCACTCACGGCATCAACTATGGCTTCTCTTCGTTGAATTAAACGATTAAAAAAAGTTGATTTCCCTACATTTGGTCTTCCTACTATAGCTACTATATTGCTCATAATCTATAAAATGATATACAACAGCCTTAGGCTGATTTATTTATATCTCTCTTTTGAAATATTTTGCAAAAATAGGAAATATAGTCTACTCAAAGTGTTTTTATAAAAAATAAAGATTTTTTTGAAACGAACTATCCTCAAGGTAGAGCCATAGAAGTATTTCGCCCGTTTCATACCCAATCAAGTTGAGCACAGGCTTTGACCTTTGGGGCAAAAATCAAAATTCTGTATTTAGATTCCCGTCTTCACGAGAATGACAATTTCTACGGAAACCTCGACGCAGAGCATCGAGGAATTCTTTTCGATTAAAACTATTTATGTGTTATAGAAAAAAATAGTAATTTACTGTACTAAAAATACTAAACATATGCCAATAGATAATGATATTGCTTTAAGACCACGATTTAAAATAGAACTTGATAGAAATAACCAATCCATTTTAGAAGATTTTGAAGTTCTGAAATCTAAGCAATCTGATTTTATTGTTACCCGACTGGACAATCATGTCTTCATAAAATTCCCTAAAGAAAAACAGCATTTTTGGTCTCCTCAACTCCATCTGGAAATTGATGAGATTGACACTAATTCTAGTTTACTTCATGGACTATTTGGACCTAACCCAACCGTTTGGACCATGTTTATGTTCTTTCATTTTATAGTTGCTGGATTATTTATAGCTTTTGGGATATGGGCGTATACCAATTCGTCTTTAGATAAAAGTTACGCCATACAAGTTAGTTTGATGCTTTTAATGGTACTTATTTGGATTGTTTTATACTTTGCAGGAAGTATTGGAAAAGCTTCTAGTAAAAGTGAAATGCGTGCATTACATGATTTTATGAACCGTGTTATTAAAATTGAAAAAGCACCTCAATCTTAAAAATTGAAGTGCTTAACCAACTAACTATAACTCAACAAACTAAACTAACTAAACATTTTTATATAGTTTCGTAGAAACGAACTATCTAGTATATTTTAAAAACCAGCAATAAACTTTTCATTATTGTTTCCTCTTGAACTCCATAAGACACTTAAAAAAAGAAGCTACAAAAACATCTATGAATTATTTATTACTAGGTTTTGTATTGAACTCATCTTGACTTTTTGTTTTTAATTAAAGTCCAAATATTATAATAGTATTTAAATTTAACGTTACCCTATTAAGAAGAAAGTATTAGGATTTTCTATTGATTGTAACCAAAACGTTTCAGTTGGTTTTGATTGCTTCTCCAATTTTTATTTACTTTAACATACAGTTCTAAATGAATTTGCTTGCCAAAGAATTTTTCTAAATCTTTTCTAGCCTCTACGCCCACCCGTTTTAAAGCACTTCCTTTATGACCAATAATAATACCTTTTTGAGTATCGCGTTCTACCATAATAACAGAACGTATTCTAATGATCTTATCTTCTTCTAAAAATTCTTCAGTATCAACTTCAACGGCATAAGGAATTTCTTTTTTGTAATGAAGTAGAATTTTTTCTCTTATACTTTCATTTATAAAAAAACGCTCAGGTTTATCTGTTAATTGATCTTTTGGATAAAATGGTGGAGATTCTGGAAGTAATTCTATAATTCTATTAAATACTTCTTTTACTTGAAAGCCTTCAAGTGCAGAAATTGGTATAATCTCAGCATTAGGGACTTTTTCTGCCCAAAGCTGTACTTGAGTTTCTAGTTGTTCTTGATCTGATCTATCAATCTTATTTAAAAGTAATAATACCGGGATTTTTGAGCTTGTGATTTTTTTAAAGAAGGCTTCATCCTTAAGTGCTTGCTCACCAATTTCTACCATATAAATTAGTACATCGGCGTCTTCAAAAGCTGATTTCACAAAGCCCATCATAGATTCCTGTAACTCGTAAGCCGGTTTTATAATTCCTGGTGTATCACTAAACAATACTTGAAAATCATTACCATTTACAATACCTAAAATCCTATGGCGCGTGGTCTGCTCCTTTGACGTTATAATAGATAGCTTCTCACCCACAAAGGCGTTCATCAATGTAGACTTACCTACATTAGGGTTACCAATAATATTTACAAAACCTGCTTTGTGACTCATATATTCTTTATTTAACTCATGCAAAGTTACAATGTTTGGATTTTATCACACCATAACAATACTTATAAAACAAAAACAGGAAGCAAATGCTTCCTGTTTTTGTTTTATAATATTAAATAATCTTAAATTACTTAACTATTTCTATTAGTTCTACTTCAAATATCAAAGCATCAAACGGTTTAATAACACCTCCCTGACGTGGAAAAGCACCATATGCTAAATCTTGTGGAATGAAAAATTTATATTTAGAACCAACTTTCATTAGCTGTAGCCCTTCTATCCATCCTGGTATCACTTGGTTAACTCCAAATTCCGATGGCTCGCCTCTATCAACAGAACTATCAAACACAGTCCCATCAATTCTAGTTCCATGATAATGAACTTTAACTCTTGATGTTGCTTGTGGGGTTTCTCCACTTCCTTCTTTTAAAACAATATATTGTAAACCACTATCTGTAGTTTCAACACCATCTTTAGATATATTTTCAGTTAAAAACTTTTCGTTTTCTACTTTATTATCTCCAAACTGCTCTTCAGCTTTTTTAAGCGCTTCTTCTTGCTGCTTTTTCATCTCTTCCTGCTGCTTTTTTTGGAAATAAGTTTGAATAATAACATTAATTTTATCTTGTTCTATTAAAATATTTGTTGAGTCAGCCCCATTTTTAAGCCCTTGAACAAAAAGATCTATATTAACCTCCTCAAAACCTGCTCTTACTTGATACCCATTACTTAACCCGATAGCATAACTCACTGAGTCTATTTGTGTTTTTAACGGTAAATTTGTAACACCGCTCTTGTTACATGACATTGCAAGTAGAGCAATCATTGCTGCACTTAAAAACTTTATTGTCTTCATCTTTTAATTTTTATTTTTTTGTTAGTAATGTCATATTTATAATTATAACTATAAATACGACATTTAGTTATTTTTCAATTGATGCCAAAAGTAACAAATTTACACGCATAAAAAAAAGAAAAACCTTCCTGAATACAGGAAGGTTTTTAGCCATGTAGAATAAATAATATTCTTATAATTACTTTCTAACTTCTTTAATAAGTTCAATAGAGAACCTTACCTGCTCTTCTATTTTAGCATAATCAAACTGACCATTAGCATCTTTGGCCATTAATTTAGACCCCATTCCAACACAGGTAACTCCAGCACTAAACCAAGCTTCCAGGTTTTCTTTTGTTGGAGACACCCCACCAGTCGGCATAATACTTGTCCAAGGTTGCGGTCCTTTAATACCTTTTACAAATTGTGGCCCGTAAATATCTCCAGGGAATAATTTAACAATTTCACAGCCTAATTCTTCTGCTTTGGCTATTTCTGTTAAGGTTCCACAACCAGGAGACCATAAAACTTTTCTTCTATTGCAAGCGATAGCGATATCTTCTCTTAAAACCGGTGTTACAATAAAGTTTGCACCTAAAGCCATAAACCTAGAGGCTGCCGCAGCATCAGTTACTGAACCAACACCTAGCACCATACCTGGTAATTCTTTAATTGCATATTTTATTAATTCACCAAAAACTTCATGAGCAAAATCGCCTCGGGCTGTAAACTCAAGCAACCTAGCACCGCCATCGTAACAAGCCTTTAATACCTTTTTACTTGCTTCTATATCGCTATTATAAAACAAAGGAACTAACCCTGTGCTTTTCATAACTTCTGCAACTTCTATTCTTGTAAATTGTGCCATATGTGTTTATTTTTTATTTTGTTGAGATGTTTAACAAATAAACATCTCAACTATTAATTTATTATCTAGCAACTCTTCCTGAAGCGTCACCACCCATAAGTTTTTTTACTTCATCAATAGAAGAAAGGTTAGCATCCCCTTTAATGGTGTGTTTCAAACAAGAAGCTGCGACAGCAAAGTTTAATGCTTTTTGGTCATCCCCTTCGTATTCTATCAAACCGTAGATTAATCCTCCCATAAAAGAATCTCCTCCTCCTACTCTATCTACAATGTCTGTAATTTGATATTGAGGTGATTCATATAATGTTTCTCCATCATATAAAACACCAGCCCAAGTATTATGTGAAGCTGATATTGATCCTCTTAACGTAGTGATCACTTTTTTAGCACGCGGGAATTTTTTTAACATTTGATCACAAACCGATAAAAATGCTTCTCCTTTAACGTGTTCTCCTTGAGTGGTTATATCTAATCCCTCAGGCTTAATTCCAAAATGCTTCTCAGCATCTTCTTCATTTCCTAAGATGATATCACAATAAGATGTTAACTCCGTCATTATTTTTTCACGATCCCCTCCATATTTCCAAAGTTTCTGACGGTAATTTAAATCTGTTGAAATAGTTAGACCCAGTTTACTTGCTGCTTTTACTGCTTCTAAACAAACATCGGCAGAACTCTGAGAAATAGCTGGGGTTATCCCTGTCCAGTGAAACCACTCTGCTCCATCAAAAACCTCTTCCCAATTCACCATTCCTGGTTGAATTTCTGCCATAGCAGAATGAGCACGATCATAGACTACTTTAGACCCTCTGTTAACGGCACCAGTTTCTAAAAAATAAATACCCAAGCGGTCTCCGCCCCAAACAATTTTGTCTGTTCCAACACCTCTCTTACGCATTTCCATCATAGCGCATTCACCGATATCATTTTTTGGTAAACGTGTTATAAAATCTACAGGAACTCCATAATTTGCTAAAGATACGGCAACGTTAGATTCTCCTCCTCCATATATAACATCAAATGATGTTGATTGTGAAAATCTTAAAAATCCATGGGGAGCTAATCTTAACATAATTTCTCCAAAAGTGACTACCTTTTTCATTTTTTTCTTATTTAAATGTTTAGTTTATATTAATTGCTTAAACGTTTAATCAATTTTTAAAAATAAAATCAAAAATGCACAATATTAAAACTACATTTTTGATTATAAATCTAAAACGTTATATTTGCTTAAACGTTTAAGCAAATATATAAAAAAATTGAACATCAAAAAGAAAACAACCATAAAAGATATTGCTAACGTTTTAAATATTTCTCCTGCTGCTGTTTCTAAGGCTTTGCATGATGACTCTCGTATAAGTGAAAAGACTAAAAGAGCTGTAAAGCAAGTTGCTAAAAACCTAAATTACCAACCAAATCATCTTGCCAGCGCATTACGTAAAGGAAAAAGTCATTTAGTTGGCGTTATAGTTCCTAGGACTAATAGTAATTTTTTTTCTTCTGTGATTCAAAATATCGAAGAGGAATTAGATAAAGAGGGCTATAATATCATTATAACTCAATCTAATGAGTCTTATAAAAAAGAATGCCGCAATATTGACACCCTTTTGTTTACCCAGGTAGATGGCATTATAGCTTCTATGGCCAATGAAACAATTGATTTGAATTATTATGAAAAAATTAAATCCAAGGGGATTCCTTTAATTTTATTCGATCGTGGAGAAAATGATTTAAATGTAGATTATATTGGTATTAATGATTACGAAAGCAGCCATTTGATTGTTGATCATTTAGTGCAGCAAGGTTGCAAACGAATTGCTCATATTGGTGGTTATAAGCATACACGAATTTTCAATAATAGAATAAGGGGGTATATTGATGCTCTGAAAAAACATAATCTTCCTATCGAGGATGAACTTTTAATTGAAAGCAATCTAACTACTGAAGACGGGAGAAAGAAAATGACTCAGTTATTGGCTTTAAAGAACAGACCTGATGCCGTTTATGCCGCAGGTGATTATGCCGCCTTGGGAGCACAACAAGTGCTAAATGAGCAAGATATTAAGATGCCCCGTGATATTGCCTTAGTAGGTTTTGGCAATGAACCCTTTACCGCCATGGTTACGCCTTCTATTACAAGTATAAATCAGCATAGTACTGAAATTGGAAAACAGGCAGCTAAAACGTTTTTAGAACACGCTAAAAAAACCACTATTAAACAACAATTGAATAAGATAATTCTGGATGCTGAATTAATTGTTAGAGATTCCTCAAACCTTAAAGATACTTAGCCGTATATGATAATATTAAAAAAAGAGATTAAGGTACTTGTTAAGAAATGACCATCAGGCAAGCCCCAACCCTTCGTAAGAATAAAGAGCAAAAGCTTCGAAGCCCAGGAGCATAGTATTGGGTGAGGCATTGAAGCGACGTCGAAGTTTTGTGCTTGGTTCTTCTCGAGCCTAAGCAAGAGAAGAAATTCCTATCGAAGGGGCGTCTTTTCTTTTGTTACTTTTCTTTGGACGCGCAAAGAAAAGTAAATAATGAATCTTTTTTAAAGATGTGGGTACACTTTAGCTGCTAATAGATAGGCAAATAAATTCTCAATAAAAAAGCTTCTCGATACTAAATTCTTCCAGAATTTAACTCGAAGTAACATCTTCGACTCTTAAAACAAAATTCACATTAATTATTAGTAAACGAATTCGTTTCCATAACCCCCATTAACTCCATAGAATAATTATCTTTTGCCTGTATATAGGCTACTTTAGGAATAATAGTCGCTCCTACTTTTTTCTTTTCAAAAGAAGCTGTCATACCAAAATCTATCTTATTAAACTTAAGTTTTGTAGCTTGTTTAATTGTCTGATACAATAGTTGCCTATAAACCTGATGCTCATCAGTGTAATTGTAATCCATACCAATAAAAGCTGGTGTATAAGTCGCTCCTAAATTTTTGTAACAAAACATAACACCTACTGGTATATGTGATTTTCCTTTATTAAACTCCTCTTTTAAATAAATTACTATGAACTCCCAATTTGGGTGTTGAGCCATCATTGTAAATAGATTTTTTGGTAAAGGAAACATATTTAAAGCGAGATTATGCTTATTTACATTATTATACAATTCGTAGAATTGGTCTATCTGTGTTTCATTAGGGCTTACATGATGTACAATACTAAAACGTTCTTCATAAGGCAGGATGTCTTTTTTAAAGTGTTTTTTGGAGCGTGTGGATAATGACTCAGGATACTCACCCATAGTCTTCCAATATAGATCAAGGATTTGACACGAATCTGGCATTACCGTCTTAATAAAACCCTGTTGATGAAATAGTTGACTAAGTTCATCATCGTTTTCAAAGTCCCGTAGCACTAACCAGTTTGAATTAAATTCCAATTCCAGTTCTTCAATTTTATCCAACATCTGTTTCATGGCTAACTTCCAATTAGGATGCGATTTATCTAAATAAACATGTTCCCCTTCTGTGAATGGCGATCCCATCCCCAGTACGTTGGAAGTAAGATAATAAGGGTCGTTTTTTCGTGTTTCTTCTAATTGGATAGAGACAGAAATTGGTGCAAGCATATCTTCTTTCCAAAGCGCATATGTAAAAAATGTGGCCAATATGGGTACATGCGCTTCATCTCTAATAATAATATAGTGAAAGTCCCAATTATTTTCAGAGCGTTCATTTTTAGTAAAAACGTTTTCAAGAAAAAGTAAACCATCCCAATCAAAAACGCCTTTTTTTCCCATAAGTTTGTTCCATTCTACCTTATCGACATCTAGTATACTTTTTTCATATTGAACATTAAATTCATCAACAAGCTTCTTTTTAGGTTTCTCTTTTAAAATAGGCAATTTAAAAGCACTTCTTACTTTATCAGGAGTAGTATATGTATCCTCTAAAGCTTTCGGATAATGATAAACCATAGCATCTACCAAACTTTTAATTTCTTTTTCCTGATTATGTCTGGAAATAGTTACTCTAATTCCAGTATTCTTTACAGGTACAGCTGGAAATATTCCTAAATTCACAAAAAACCCTTCCTTCATCAATCTATTCACAAAATTATACCCGGTAACTGGCATACCTGTCCCGATATAGAATACCGGAGAATTGTTTTGTTCAACCAAAGGCAAATCCGTTTTTGATAACAGCGTATTGAATAGCGTTATGCGTTCCAATAATTCATTTTGTAGCATATAAATTTCTGGAGAAAGATGAATATCTGCAGATGCAATTGCTGCTGCAACAGAAGCCGGTTCTAATTGGGCAGAAAAAGTTAAAGGACCTCCAAAGGTTTTAATTTTATGATATCTTTTTTTATGAGTACATACAGCCACAGCTCCACTAGCTCCAAAAGTTTTACTAAGTGTTCCAAATAACAGCACATTCTCTGGTAATTCGCCTAATTTACTAAGTACGTAACCCGTTCCATGTTTACCTGCCCAACTCATTCCATGAACATCGTCCAAATACAGATGTAATTGCGGATACTTATTACATAACTCCATAAGTTCATCTATAGGCGCAACATCACCATACATAGAATAAACACCATCAGCCATATACCATATTTTCTTATATTTGGAAGATAATTTTTTAATTTTATCTTCCAACATATCGAGATGACTGTGTCTAATCATCTCAATAGGCACACTACGTGTTTTAAGCACATTTGCTGCACTTTGTACACTCCAGTGAACTTGATGATCTAAAATAATAGCATCACCATCCTCAACGGCACTAGGAATAACGCCAAGATGTCCAAGCGTACTATTTTTTGTAATAATAATAGGTGCATTGTACAATTGAGTAATCTTTTCTTCTAGCTTGGCATATAAAGGATTTGAAATATAGCTTTTAGAAAGTGGAAATTGCGTTCCATATTTATAAACACCATCCATGGCTGCTTTTTTTAAGCGCTCATCCTGTTCCAACCCCAGGTATCCCGTTGTTCCGAAATGAAAAAGATCTTTTTGTTTTACCCGTATTTTTCTACCCGTAAAACTATCACCTTCAGCATATAAATGTAATACGCCCTGTTCTTTAGCGTCGGTAAATACTTCATTAACGGTATCAAGAAAATTATTATGCTTAATTTTAGCCATTTTAAATGTATTATGTAGTTATTGAATATAAAAAAGGACGGTAAACCTAAATAAGAACAGGCAGGTTTAGATTATAAAATCTACTATGCAAATATTATAGTCTTCCATAAAGTTAAGAACCTAATCTCATTATTGCTCTAACGATTTAATAAAAAATCCCTTACGGATAAGTTTTTATCCTTTTAAGGTAAATTTTTATTAGGCAAAAAAATGTGTTGAAAGCAAACGCAACAAAGCCAAAACCCTTAAACCGTCTGACAAACAAATGGTTACAACAACATTTAGAACTCCGTTTTTTTGCTCTAGCTTTAAATAAAAACATAAAATACAATTAACTTAAAATTACCTTTAAAGATTGTAAAGTACGGTTTTACCCCAGCTAGATTAAAATAATTGTAATTATATTTGTTTTGTCCTAGCTTATTTTGTCCTAATTTGTTTCGCATTATAATAAGACATCTCTCACATTTAGAATGAATTAAGAATAGAGTAAAACAACATAATTTATGTATAGATAAGTAAGAATAAAAATTTTGAAACCCCTAAATTTTAAAACAATTTGATAGACCATATAGAAAATGAGTACGCAAAGTTTTGGATCGAAAAAGACATTCTTCATTTTGTTTACAAAAATGGAATCTCTATAGACCAATCTGTAGCTATGAAAGTCGTAGAAGATAGACTTTTACTGCAACAAGGAAAAGCATTTTTAATCCTTTGTGATATGAGAGGTATTAAAAAGATAAACAAAAGCGCAAGAAATTATTTAGCTCTGGAAGGTTCTACTTTAATTAAAGCTGTAGCCTTATTAGTTAACAATCCATTGTCTAGTACCATATCAGGTTTTTATATTAAAACCAGTAATCCAACCATCACAACTCAGGTATTTACTGAAGAGAAAGAGGCCTTAAAATTCCTAAATAATCATGTTGATGAATAATTATTAACCGTTACAGATTTTACATGCGCTGCTTTTACAAGTAAAATAATTTTTGATTTTTCCTGTTTATACAATAGTTAAACCCCTTTAATAATTATTAAATCAATAAAAACAATGCTAGTACATCTATTTAAATTTAATGCAAAATTTTTATTTAAACCCTCTAAATCTTAAATAGTATGACAAAAAACGTAAAAGAAAATGAATATGCAAAGTTTTGGATAGAAGAAAACATTTTATATACCACATACAAAAATGGAGTCTCCTTAGACGAGCCTGCAGCCATGAAAATTGTAGAAGACAGACTCTCACTACAACAAGGTAAATCATTTTTAATGCTTACTGATGTAAGAGGTATAAAAAGCACTGATAGAAGTGCGAGAAATTACTTTGCCATGGAAGGTTCCGTCTTGGTTAAAGCTGCAGCTTTATTAGTGAACAGCCCATTAGAAAACATATTGTCCCAATTTTTTATCAAAGCTAATAATCCAGCTTTTATAATTGAAACGTTTGCCGATAAAGAAGAGGCTTTAGAATTTCTTAATAACTATAATCCTAATTAATATGACCTTATAGAATTTTTGCTCCCTATGTTATTTTTTAATTAAAATAATTCCCCCTTGAACATTAAATAAACCTATAAAGTAATATTCATGAACGATGACGAAACTAATAAAGAAAGAATAGAACAAATCCATAACATGCTTATGGAATTTGCCAGTGGGAATTTTGCATATAAAATTGAAAGATCCAACCTGGATGACGATATCGAAGCACTGACTGCATTGGTTAATATGACATTTGAAGAAATAAAAGCTTCTTTTCTTCATCAAGGCTATGCAAATCTAAACGAAACTTACAAGCATTTGGTTCAAATGTTCTTTGTTTTAGATTTTAACGATACTATTGTTGCCTTTAATGCGCGTATAAAACAAATGCTACTTTTTGATGATGACGAATTACAAGAAAAAGCATTTTCTACTTTCTTAACTGAAGATTCAAAATTAGCATGGAGTGGCTTAAAATCTAAGTTAGTCCTAACCAATCTGGATGCCCATGAGGAATTTATTATGCTGTCTTTTAGGACTAAACAAAAGTTAATTTTAACAACAAATTGTCTAGTTAGTAAATTTATTGATGGGGTTAATCAATCGGAGAGAATTGTAGTCACATCAATAGAAATTATTAAAAACAGTACAGAAAGGGAGACCGAATTACGAAAAACTGTAAACTCCAATAAAAACAAAACAGCCAATCTTACCAATATTACTGGTAAAAGCAAACCATTAAATCTAAGTTTTACTGATATTAGAAAAATCAGAAAAGTACATGATCACATTATAAATAACTTAGATAAACCACTTTCTCCACTAATAGAATTAGCACATACTTTTGGAACCAATGAATACAAACTAAAGTATGGATTTAAACAATTATACGGACAAACAGTATTCCGTTTTTTAATAAATGAACGGTTAAGAAAAGCCAGCGTGTTGATCCAACATACAGATACTTCTATAAAAGAAGTTGCACATGTAACAGGGTTTATAAGTGCTCCTCATTTCTCTAAAGCTTTCAAGGAAAAATATGGGTATACACCAAGAGATTTAAGAAAACGATCAAATAATGAGGATTCTTTGTAATATAAGTTAGATTTAACAATGATTTCTGAAAAGGGTTTAGGGTAATCGTTAAGAAATGACCATCAGGCAAGCCTATCAACTGTCAACTACACAACATCCCTTTCAGATAAGTTTTAATCCATTTAAGTTAAGTTTTATCATCGATATTTGCTCTATAGTTGTTAGTTAGTTAGTTAGTTGTCTTTTCAACTTCGGTTGCGCCCTTTCATCTTCATTGGGATTATGGATGTTGAGCGTAACTGAACTTGAAAAGGACAAATTTTCCAATGCTCAACAATTAATTCATATCACAAAAATTGATAATCATTTCATTACATATAGACAAAACAACTTCCTCTTTAAGGACTTGCCGTATGGGGTCAAAAATCAACATACATATCAAAAAGCAAAGATACGTTTCAAAGCTCTGTATAATGCGACACGCTTTGTTACTAACCTTTAAAAAGTCTAATCTGAAAGTAACATACCTCTACTCATTTTATATTCCTAAATTGATTCATTCTCAAGCAATGAACTAAAATTTAAAACATGTGAAATATTGTTTTTTTGTATTTACAGTGCTTTACTTAACAGTATCTTTTGCACAAACAAAACCGTTTAAAATTTCTGGAACTTTAGTAGCAGAAGCCGATAAAACAGCTTTGGAAGCTGCAACTATTTATTTAGAACGGGTTAAGGATAGTTCATTAGTTACCTATACTATTTCAGATAAAAATGGTAGATTTAATTTAGAAGGCAAAACATCGGATAAACGTTTAAATTTCTATATCTCATATGTTGGATATCAAACCTATCATCAAACTATTCATTTAGATCAGGAGACTATTCATTTAAATGCTATTAGCCTAAAAACAGACCTTAATGCCTTAGAGGAAGTTTTAATAAAAGTTAGCCCTCCCGTAGTCATCAAAAAAGACACCTTAAAATTTAATGCTTCATCTTTTAAAACTAAAAAAGATGCCAATGTTGAAGATTTATTAAAGCAGTTACCAGGAGTAGATGTTAATGAAGTTGGGAAAATAACTATTAATGGGAAAGAAGTGGATAATATTTTGGTAAACGGGAAGCCCTTTTTTAGTAATGACCCCACTATAACAACCAGACATTTAAGTAAAGAAATTATTGAGAATATTCAAATTACAGATACAAAAACTAAGGCTGAAGCTTTTGCAGGAGACGAAGGAGACAAGGAGAAAAAAACGATTAATCTTGTTATAAAAGAGGAAAACAATGATGGGATTTTTGGACAAGTAGCAGCTGGCACTGGAACGGATAAGCGTTATGAATTTGCCGGTATGCTTAATCTTTTTGATAACGACCAGCGCATTAGTATCCTTGCTGGAGGAAATAACATCAATTCCCCTGGATTCAGTTTTGGTGGTGGCCTTACTAGTGGGCGAGGTATTATTGAATCTCAAAATTATGGAGCCAATTATGTCGATAAACTAAAAGAAAAGAGCGATATCTCTGCCAATTATTTTTTCTCTAATAGTCGTACAGAAAATGAGAGCACCATACAACAGATAAATATTCTTCCAGATTCAAGATATAATTCCAATTCCAACTCAAAATCATATAATGAAGGAGATAACCATGACGTTCGATTGGGGTTCAATATCGAAATAGACTCTACACTTTTAATCAACGTGAATCCTTCATTTAATACCTCCAAAAACAAAATTGAAACTTCCGCAAGTCAAGCCTCTCAAGATGAAGAAAATACTTTAACAAATCAATCCAGCTCATCTTCATTTTCAGAAACTTTAAACAAAAGTTTTAATAACCACTTAAATATTACAAAACGATTTGGTAGAAAAGGAGCCTATTTAAGACTTAATATCTCAAATAAGTATGGTGTTAGAGAATCTGATGATTTTTTAAATTCTGAAGCTGCCATTTTTGGAGACAATCCAGAAACTATTAGTAGAGATCAATTTACAGATGGTAACCAAAAGTCAGAAGGCATTAATACAAGCACTTTTTTCAGGTGGCCATTAATGGTTAATAATTTATTTTTAGACCTTAAATTTAATTACCAGTATGACAAACAGGAAAACATAAGAAGTACTTTCGATTTTGATCCAGACACTCAAGATTTCACCCTATTCAATGAAGCCCTAAGCACCGATTTTGAATATATAAACAAAAGAAGTACACCTGCCTTAAGGTTTACTTATAAAAAAGAAAAGTGGTCTGTTAGTTCTGAAGCAGGATATGTATTTAGAACCTTACAGAACAACGATTTTTTAAGGCCTCAATTAAGTTTAGCTCGTCATTTTGAAACTGTAGAATTACGATCGAATTTTCAGTATCAATTTAATCCCAAATCATATATATATGCCAGCTATGGTTTAGATAATGTTCCTCCACAATTATCCCAACTCCAACCCTTTCAGGATGTATCAAATCCGTTGAATACGGTTACGGGCAATCCAAATCTAAAACCCACAAATACCCATAGTTTTTATTTTGGATATAATACATTCAACTTTCAAAAACGTAACGGTTTCTTTAGCCACGTCTATGCTAATTTAAGCAACAATCAAGTGGTTACTAAAACCACTATTGATACCAATTTTGTACGAAACACAAGCTATGCAAATGTGGATGGTGGTTATAACTTAAGCGCTGGCGGAAGTTATAATAAAACGATAAAAATAGACAGTTTAAAAACACTAAAATATAACATTGGTCTGTCTGCAAGTACTAATAGAACCGTTAACTTTAATAATGAAGTACAATACGCTTCAAACAATACTGCGCTAACACCACATGCAGGTATCACTTTTACCTGGGATGACGTGATAATGATGGTACCCAATTACAGACTTTCATTTAATAAAACCACGTTTGATCTAGACAATTTTGAAGACCAGGAGTTCATCAATCATTCAGCTGGACTGCAAATAACAACATTTGTTCCTAAAAACTTTGAGTGGCGGCACGACATTAGTTTTAATTATAATCCAAATGTTGCAGAAGGGTTTCAAAAAAGTGCCTGGTTTTGGAATACAACCCTGGCCTACACTATGTTTAAAGACCATGGAACTTTCTCCTTAAAAATTTATGATTTATTAAATCAAAATACCAACGCAAGACGTATTGCAACTCAAAACTATATACGAGATTCTCAAAGTACCGTTCTTAAACAGTATTTTATGTTACGTTTTAGTTGGAAGTTTAATAATTTTTAATAGGTTATTTTTTTAATAAAACTAGAGATGAATGAACAAAATAATTTGCTTTGTTCATTCTAGAAGGAGGCACGACTGTAAAAGCTAAAAAATAGTCGTATAGCCTGTTTCTTCTTCTAGGTTATTCCTAACATTCCGAGGTCTTCTATATTAATAATAATCTGCAAGCTTATCCTTATGGGATGTCTCAATCGTTCCTCATTTCGACATGACAGCGAGATGTAATATTGGTTCTGCGCTTTAAAATACTGAATTTTAATCGCTTGTCATTTCGAACGAATGTGAGAAATCGCATAAAACTTTTGATTATCCGAAACCTACTTATTACCAGAGAAAAAAGAACTAAAATAATCATATGGCCTGTTTCTTCTTTAAGCTATTTCTAGCATTCCGAAATCTTCTATATTAAAATAATCTGCAAACCTATCCTTATGGGATGTCTCAATCGTGCCTCATTTCGACATGACAACGAGATGCAATTTTATATCCTCCTTACAGTTCGATTATTCCGATTTTTCATCGGAATGTATCGAGAACTCGTCATAATTGTTACTTGTAATTGGGTCTCGATACATATTTATCGTTCATTAAAAAACACTCGACCTGACACGTTAAATTGTAACGTTTTTTGGTCAGTCTCACACTCTTTACGATGAAGTAAACATGTTGTCTTTAAATCCTTTTCAGGTAAGTTTTAATCCATTTAAATTAAACTTTATCCTCGATATTTGTAATGGTTAGTAATTTTTGTCTTTTTGACTTCGGTTGCGCTCAATCACCTCTTCATAGGATTTCTTCCGATTGTGCGTAGCCGAAACAAAAAAATAACTTCTTTCTTTTTTTTAAATCAAATTCACATAATATCAAATCTCAGATTAAAAAAGACATCCTTTTCGGATAAGTTTTTATCCTTTTAAGTTAAATCTTATCAACGATATTTGTTGCGGTTAGTAATTTTTGTCTTTTTGACTTCGGTTGCGCCCAGTCACCTCTTCATAGGATTTCTTCCGATTGTGCGTAGCCGAAACAAAAGCTTATATAAATCTCGCAACTTGATTCTTCTTAAAATAGCTTACTAAGTTTTAACTCTAAACACTGCCTTTTTTATAAAGTTAAAAACTAAGAAAATATATTCCTATATATAAGTGCCCTTTTTTAATGTATACAATACTAAATCAAGGCTTTAAGACATCCTTTTCGGATAAGTTTTAATCCTTTACAGTTAAATCTTATCTGCGATCTTTGCTGAGTCTGATATCTAATTTCGGTTGCGCCCGATCACCTTTTTTATAGGGATTCTGGAGATTGAGCGTAGCTGAAATTAATCATATAATCTGTTTCTTCTTTTAAGCTATTCCTAACACTCTGAAATCTTCTATATTTTAAGAATTATCACAAACTTGTTCATTCTGATGGGATGTCTCAATCGTACCTCATTTCGACATGACTGCGAGATGCGCTTTTATACTCTCCTGTCGGTTCGAGTGTTCCGATTTTTCATCGGAATGTATCGAGAACTCATCATGATTGCTACTTGTAATTGGGTTTCGATACATGTTCATCGTTCCTCAAAAACACTCGACCTGACAATTAGGTACTATTTATTATATCATTAAATCGCTTTAAAAATTCTGATAACTATTCGAAGTGGAGATATCATATAATCACTCGTTGCTCAAAAAAGTAAATCATTAGTATTATTTAAATTCAATCAAACTTAATCCCTCTTAGACAACTTTTAATCCTAGTCAATTAATTCTCGACTCCTACATTTGTAATCGAATTTAAATATACTTATTAAAGTCCCCCTAAGCTGGGTAGTATTAATTTGCGGTTGTCCTAAATTTACTTATCAAATGAATCTACCCAGTTTTTAATTCAGCACAAGCAAGTTTAGTACAGATTGAGTTTGTGATTGTGTTTTTGAGATCCCGCTCAAAAGCGGGATTAGTTCGGCTTGCAACTTTAAGCGTGTCTTGTGGACACGCTTAAAGTTGAGTCTTCCTGCCACGCCATTGGCGTGGACTAACAAATCCCTCTCAGGCAATTTATTATCCTTTTAAGTTAAGTTTTCTTTCCGATTTTTGTGAGTAATTGCCCTCAATCTAAAAAAATAATGATACAACGCGTAGCTACACATAAAAAAACTAATAAGGAACTCATGGTATTTGACGACATAGAATTCGAAAAGGAAAACCCTATTAAACAATACGGAAATGACTTTATTATAAAGCAAATGATTTTAAACGGGGTTACTCAAGAGGAAATGACTGGCAAAAAAGAGCTTACTACGACAAGTGATGAAATATTTAAAAGTGCCCATTTACTTTGGTTAAAACTAAAAAGTGAATTTCAAATAATGAAAGTGCCAGAAAATTTAATGCAGCTTTTAAAAACGGATAAGAAAAAAGACCAGGAAAAATTACTCGATGGGTTCTTGCTTCCCCTAGAAACTTTAACCTCTTTTATTTTTACCGCTTATCATGAATTTGGGTATACCCTAAGTCAATATATCTCTGAATTTTCTAAAAAAGAGTTTAAATCGGTGGCCAGAATTATAGATTGTGGGGAGCACTGGCATTGTTTTTTTACAACACCTAAGGATTCTACAGGAGAAAAAACACAGCTTCACTACCTATCTAGTGCCTTTGGTATTGAAAGAGATGATTTGATTAAACAAATAAAATCGAATGAATCTTTATCTCATTTAGACAAGCTTCCTCTTATTACTTTATAATAGTCTAGTAATTTATGACTCTAGTTTATGTTTATACTATAAAAGTTCTCAAATAAAGCTAGAGCAAAATCTTTTCTTAATTTTTTTAGATAGTGTTGAAAATAAGATTCTGCACTGTATCGGCAATCAGTATGATTCAACCAAATCAGTTAAAATATTAATACCAAAAAATAAGACTTCCTCAGCTCCTAAACTACTGAAACATTTATCCTGAATTTATGCTTGGCTTACTAAACTCTCTTGTACTAAACTCGTTTCAGTATTTCGATAGTTCACATTAGTTTAACTCACAATTTTGAGTGCGTTATATAAATATCTCAAAATCGAATTTAATCAATAAATCCTTCTAATACAAGTAGTTATCCTTTTAAAATAATTTTTTTCACCTATAATTATGCTTATTTAAAACCTTTCATTTTTAGCCTCTTTTTGCAAAAAATGGAATACCTGTAAATCAGGATTAAGACATAAAACAAAATATTAACTGCTTAATACATTTTTTATGAAAACAACACTTTTTAAAATCGTTTTGCCGACCTTTACATTAATACTGGGCATCACAACTTCTCTTGCTTTTATCGCTGCTAAAAATGCTATAGATGAGGATACTGTAAATACTAAAGGGTATTATCATGGTTCTGACGGGTTTAACTGTATCTCTGTATCTCTGGTTGATTGTGATGATACCGTATTTAATCCAGTTTGTACTGCTACAATATCTGGTATGACTCATCAAATATATGGTAGAGATAAGTTACAATGTAACATTGTACTATTTAAGAGACCATAATCTCTTTTGCAAAGGTTTAGAGAAAAGACACTTATTTTATACCTTTTTATTAATAAAGAAGATTCGACTTTAATACCTACTCTTTTTTATATCGAACTCACCTTAAATTTTTTACTTCCTGAAAAACCAGAATAAAAGGTGTAAAGCATAAAATTAAATACCTAATACCAAACACCAAAATATTGAAAAATCAAACTGTAGTCAGGGCTAAGGCCGAAAACCTGTAAAATAGAGTAGGTCATTAATTTTTAAATATCTTTATTATGAAATCTAAAATTTTTAAAATCGTTTTACCGGCTTTTGCTTTGATGTTAGCTATCACTGCATCACTTGCTTTTACACCTGCCAATGATCATGTGGTTGAGGATGGTATTTTAGTTAGTACAGCGTACTTCAGAAATGGTATTCAAAACCCTTGTTTACAGTTATTCCCTGTTTCCTGTCAACTTGAATTTGTAGAAGATCAGATTTGTGCAGTTAATATAAATGGCCTTGATCGCGCATTATTTTTTACTAAAATACAGGCTTTGCCCTCTTGTGTTACTTTGTTGTATAAATACCAAGAATAATCTTTTAAGTATAAGCGAAAAGGTGTCTGAAATGGTCACCTTTTCTGTTTATTTATTGTCTGTTTATAGTTTGTGTTTATTTGTAAGACTCAGATTAAATAGTCTTTATAATATTTTTCTGGTCTCAAGGCTCGAGATATGAACACAAGAATATTAGGAGGCATAAGTCTGCATTAACCCCGATAGCTTAGGAGCAGAATTAATCTGCCTACAAGTTCAACTTGCAATTTTGAGTGTTCTCGATGTGAAATCTAGAGAGATTTACTAACAAATCCCTCCTAGACAAGTCTTTATCCATTTAAAATAAATTTTATCCTGCACCTTTGTAAGGTTCTTAAACAATTCATTTGTTATCGTTATGAAAATTAATAGTAAGTATAAAAACGCTCTGTTAGAAGTTATTTGTTTTCTCTATATACTCTTATTTGTATATGCGGCCATGAGTAAACTATTGGTCTTTGATGAATTTAAGATCCAGATTGGACAATCTGCCATGTTAACCCCTTTTGCGAGTATTATTGCTCTGGTAATCCCTTCTCTTGAAATACTCATTGCCCTACTTTTACTTGTTCCCCGTTTTAAACTCTTGGGAATGTTTGCTGCCTTTAACCTCATGGTCATGTTTACGGCCTATATCTTTATTATTTTAAATTTTAGTAATGATATCCCATGTTCTTGTGGCGGGGTACTCGAAAAAATGGGATGGACAGAGCATCTATTCTTTAACATCGCTTTTGTTATTCTGGCCTTTATCGGTATCCTTATCCTAAACGAACAAAAAAATTATATCACCCCTAAATATGCCTCCTTATGACTCTAAAAAAGCTTTATGGATCTCTTTTGCTCTGTACTATTGGTAGTATTGGGCTTATGGCTCTTTTGTTTGTTTTTACTAAAAAAAGTATTACTAGGGATAATAGTTTTAAACGGGGGTTTCTTTATAATTCCCCTGAGAAAATCCATGAACTGGATCTTGAATATAATGGGTATTATATTGCTGGCGCAGACCAGGAACAAATCTATCTGGGAAGCCCAGGATCGCCTTTATTTCTGACGGTTGTAGACTCGGCCCTTCAAAGTAAAGAGGTGATTCACTTATCTATGGATCAGGATAGCCTCCCCATGCGTTCGCCTCAGCTTCGGGTGGTCCCACCTTACTTCTTTTTAACCGATGGGACCATTCCTTATATTCTTAGAGGGAATACTAAAGACTGGAAGGCACATTCCATGCTGGATGATCCCCTTTATTTTACCAATGCACAGCCTATAGACTCGGTCACTTTGGCGATTCGGGCTATTAGCAATAAAACGAATGAGTTTGTACTAGGGACTATAAAACTTGAAGACTCGGCTACTATGAGACTCTCCCATGAGCTTTTACAAAAACAGGTGGATGGACTTTTTGATGTCGATGGCATGCTTCAATACAATCAACAGCGGAAGCAAATGGTGTATACTTACCGTTATCGTAATCAATATATCGTGGCTAATGATAGTCTCCAACTTCAATTTCTTGGTAAGACCATAGATACCATTAGCCAGGCACAAATACAAGTGGGTACTATTGCTTCTAAAAACAAACATAAAATGGCCGCGCCTGCCCTTACCGTGAATAGAAACAGTGCCACCTCTGGAGATTATCTTTTTATAAACTCCAGAAGGCTGGGACAATCGGAGTCGCTTGTGCTATGGGAACAGTCTTCGCTTATCGATGTCTATAATATGGAGAAAGATCGCTATGAATTTAGCTTTTATGTGGAAGATATAGATGAAAATAAACTAAAATCGTTCTTTGTGCTTCATGATAAATTTATAGGCCTTATTGGGAACCATATGGTTACTTATCAACTGGGTGATCATTTTAAACAGAAACCGCCGTCTACCATTATGGCACAAAAACAAAAGACGGATGACCAAAAATAAAAAAAACATACTGGAATACCAGAAAACAATACTGCAGTCAGGGCTAAGACCGAAAACCTGTAAAATAGAGTAGGTCGTTAATTTTTAAATATCTATATTATGAAATCTAATTTTTTTAAAATCGTTTTACCGGCTTTTGCGCTTATGTTAGCAATCACAGCTTCGCTGGCTTTTACTTCTGCTAATAATGATGTGGCTGAGGAGGAGGATGCTGTTACTATAGCGTACTACAAGGATGGTATTGGTAACCCTTGTGTAGAGGAAAGCCCTGTTTCATGTCAAGTTGAATTTGTAGAAGACAAGCCTTGCACAGTTTTAATAGATACTGTTGAGCGTCAATTATTTCAGAATCCAACACAATCCTCTTGTACTGTTCTTTTGTATGAACTACAAGAATAATCTTTTCGAAGATTAGTGAAAAGGGTGTCTTTCTTTAGACATCCTTTTTTTAGTGAATCTTATATTTTATAAATTTGCATAATAAAACTTAATAGTTGGCTATCTGCAACCCTTTCACTAAAAAGGTATCACGCGATACCAACACCACAAACTGTACCACTGGATGTTCCTCTACTTACTTTTTAATAACCTTTTTAGTTTCCATGCCTAAACTGGTATGTATCTGTAAAAAATAGAGTCCTTTTGATAAATGACTCACATTAATGCTTTCCTTTTTACTCTTGAATACCAACTGTCCTAAATTATTATATACGTTTATATATTTTAAATCTGGTACATTTTTAACATATAACGTATTTCTTACAGGATTGGGGTATACTCTTGCTTTTTCAGACCTATCTACATCTGTAACAGATAATGATTCTGATAGAGATACTGATAAATTATCAAATCGGAAAGCTACATTTGATGTTGTTGTAACTGTAAAGGCTGTAATATCTTTCCAGTTTAAAGCTACTGTGCCTCCCGGAGCTGCACCTCCCACTAAGGGCACCACTACAGGTGAGTTGCTACCGCTAGTTGGGGTAAAGGTGTAATCTCTGTCCCAACCATGCCCCTCTACAGGTAAAACAGAATAGACATCAACCGCTTTATCAAAGGTAAAGGTAACCGAAGTACTACTACCTGTTTTAAGAACATTACCAGATGAACCTTTAAAACCGAGACCGTCATATACATAAGTATTTCTAGGATCCGTACTATCATCATTTTTAAATGTCACTGTAATACCATCTATAATCTCTGTGACATTGTTACCGTTATCTACTGCTGTTTCCCATCCAAATACAGTGGGGTCATCAAACCTATGGATTGATAGATTGTCAAACAAAAACTCTAAAGCTCCTGGTGCTGAAACCGTAAAGGATGTCACATCGATCCAGTTTAAAGCCACTGTTCCTGCCGCTCCACCTGTAAGTGGTACCACTTTTGGTAAATTATCACCTCCTGTCGGGGTAAAGGTTAAATTTTCATTCGTACCAAACCCATCTCTTGGTATAATGGATTTGATGGTTACAGCCTGATCAAAGCTAAAGGTAACCGAAGTTGTTAATCCGCTTGATAATGCGACATTTCCAGTTGTTCCTCCAACCCCTGAACCATTATCATGTAAAGAAATATCTATATCTGAAACTGTAAGGGTAATGCCATCTATGGTTTCGGTGATCGTGTTCCCGTTATCTACTGCATTCGTATCAAAATCAAATACACTGGGATCGTTGATGGCATATATTGATAGGTCATCAAATAAAAATTGTATACTTCCCATTGATGATACCGTAAACGATGTTACGTTAACCCAGTTTAAAGCTACTGTTTCTTCTGGTGCTGCTCCACCTTCCAGTAATACCGTAACTGGTGAATTATCACCTCCTGTTGGAGTAAAGGTTAAATTTGTATTCGTACCATTTACATCTATTGGTATAATGGAATTAATGGCTACGCCACGATTAAAGCTAAAGGTCACTGAAGTCGTTGTTCCGCTTGATAATACCACATTTCCTGTAACACCTCCAAATCCTATACCGCTATCAAATAAAGAGATCCCGGCATCTGAAACGGTAAGTGTAATACCATTTATGGTCTCGGTGATATCGTTTCCGTTAACTTCTGCATTGGTGTCAAAATCAAATACTGTTTGAGTTTGAGCTCCAACTATATTAATAACAAGTGTTAGTATTGCAAAAAGGCATGTCGCTTTCTTCATAATTTAGTTAGTTTAAGAGTGCTGCTATTAATCTAAACTATTCAAAATTTGAACTTTTTTAATTACTAGGTTCTTTTGTTATAACAATAAAAAAACAAAACGGGTAGTATAATTTAAAAGGTATTTTATTCTAACTTTTCTAATTTACGATTTATACTTATTTGCAAAGGCTATATCTAACTGTTTTTATGACGCCTTAATTTATCGATAAACAAGGGGAAAAGACACTAGATATAAGGCTTAACATTAAAAACCTAAACTCTTTATTTACAACTTATTGAATTTTTTTATGAAAATATTTTTTTTTCAAGGATGGAGATTTTTTTGAACCACTATTTTATAATAGGCTTTAACCCTCTTTATGTATTGGAGCTTCTTGATGAAGTTTTCAGATGCAATAAAATACGGTATTTTATAAGTTTTTGCTTAGCACCGCTTAGGTGATAGCAAAGCGCTATACTTTGCAGTAGCTGGATGCTGTAATCGTTTTTCAAATGCATTAAGTGGGTTTAATATAAGGTACTACCAGATACCAAAAACATTTATCCTAAATTTAACCCAGAAGGTTCTGTAAAGGCAAAAATTGGTACTCAAAATGATGTTTTACCAACAAATCCTTCTTATGCAAGTGTTTATCCTTTTTAAATAAATTTTATTCCGCAACTTTGTAATATTAATATACAACTTGTTATTTATTAATATTCATGGGAAGTACAAAAACGTCTATTGGATTTTATGTGTTTCCTGTTCATACTCTTATTTGTATACGTTTCATTGAGTATTATATCTTTAATGACACTTTTCTATAGGGCTTATTAGTAGTCATATTGTTACTAATTAGAGTTTTAAGCAAGAACCGTCATCTCTCATAATGGTTCAAGACTTAAAATCCAGTAACAAAAAACAAAACTTAAAAAAATTGACATTCCGATAAATAATACTGCAGTCAGGACTAAGACCGAAAACCTGTAAAATAGAGTAGGTCATTAATCTTTAAATATCTATATCATGAAATCTAAAATTTTTAAAACCGTTTTTCCTGCTTTTGCATTTATGCTAGCTATCACGGCTTCACTTGCTTTTACGTCTGCTAATAATGATGTGGTTGAGGAAGAACATACTAAAATCACTAAAGCCTACGTCAAGGCTGGTATTGGTCAGCCTTGTCAACTTGTAACTCCTGTTTGCTGTCAAGTTGAATTCGCAGAAGTACTTTGCACTATTAATATAAGTGGTATTGACCGCCAATTATTTAAGACCAGAACACAGACCTCTTGTAATGGTTTATTGTACGAATACGAAGAGCATTAATCTTTCAAATATTAACAAAAAGGTGCTTTGGACAGGCATCTTTTTTTAGTGCAACCCATGTTTTTCAAGCTTGTGAGCTAAAACTTCATGTTAAAAATAAATCCCTCCTAAACAAGTATTTATCCATTAAAAATAAACCTTATCTCGTACCTTAAATTTATGAAAATTCATAGTTAAGCATAAAAGCGTTTATTAGAATTTATGTGTTTCCTGTTTATACTTTTATTTCTAAATACTGCAGTCAGGGAGAAGACCGAAAACCTGTAAAATAGAGTAGGTCATTAATCTTTAAATATCTTTGTTATGAAATCTAAAATTTTTAAAACCGTTTTTCCTGCTTTTGCTTTAATATTAGCGATCTCTGCTTCACTTGCTTTTTCACCTGTTAATAATGATATGGCTGAAGATGCTACTAAAATTACTACAGCTTACTACAAAAATGGTATTGGTATACCTTGCCCATTGGTAACTCCTGTTTTATGTCAACTTGAATTCGTAGAGAACCAGGCTTGCACAATTCAAGTATCAGGTACTGATCGTCAATTATTTTTGATTCAAACACAGAACTCTTGTGTTACGCTTTTATATAAATGTCAATTGCCTGAATAGTTTTTCAAATATATCAGTAAAAAGGTGCCTGTCTTGGGCACCTTTTTTAGTTAAATTCTTGCCTTATAAGTTTATACACAAAACTTCATGCCAAAAACAAATCCCTCCTAGACAAGTCTTTATCCATTTAAAATAAATTTTATCCTGCACCTTTGTAAGGTTCTTAAACAATTCATTTGTTATCGTTATGAAAATTAATAGTAAGTATAAAAACGCTCTGTTAGAAGTTATTTGTTTTCTCTATATACTCTTATTTGTATATGCGGCCATGAGTAAACTATTGGTCTTTGATGAATTTAAGATCCAGATTGGACAATCTGCCATGTTAACCCCTTTTGCGAGTATTATTGCTCTGGTAATCCCTTCTCTTGAAATACTCATTGCCCTACTTTTACTTGTTCCCCGTTTTAAACTCTTGGGAATGTTTGCTGCCTTTAACCTCATGGTCATGTTTACGGCCTATATCTTTATTATTTTAAATTTTAGTAATGATATCCCATGTTCTTGTGGCGGGGTACTCGAAAAAATGGGATGGACAGAGCATCTATTCTTTAACATCGCTTTTGTTATTCTGGCCTTTATCGGTATCCTTATCCTAAACGAACAAAAAAATTATATCACCCCTAAATATGCCTCCTTATGACTCTAAAAAAGCTTTATGGATCTCTTTTGCTCTGTACTATTGGTAGTATTGGGCTTATGGCTCTTTTGTTTGTTTTTACTAAAAAAAGTATTACTAGGGATAATAGTTTTAAACGGGGGTTTCTTTATAATTCCCCTGAGAAAATCCATGAACTGGATCTTGAATATAATGGGTATTATATTGCTGGCGCAGACCAGGAACAAATCTATCTGGGAAGCCCAGGATCGCCTTTATTTCTGACGGTTGTAGACTCGGCCCTTCAAAGTAAAGAGGTGATTCACTTATCTATGGATCAGGATAGCCTCCCCATGCGTTCGCCTCAGCTTCGGGTGGTCCCACCTTACTTCTTTTTAACCGATGGGACCATTCCTTATATTCTTAGAGGGAATACTAAAGACTGGAAGGCACATTCCATGCTGGATGATCCCCTTTATTTTACCAATGCACAGCCTATAGACTCGGTCACTTTGGCGATTCGGGCTATTAGCAATAAAACGAATGAGTTTGTACTAGGGACTATAAAACTTGAAGACTCGGCTACTATGAGACTCTCCCATGAGCTTTTACAAAAACAGGTGGATGGACTTTTTGATGTCGATGGCATGCTTCAATACAATCAACAGCGGAAGCAAATGGTGTATACTTACCGTTATCGTAATCAATATATCGTGGCTAATGATAGTCTCCAACTTCAATTTCTTGGTAAGACCATAGATACCATTAGCCAGGCACAAATACAAGTGGGTACTATTGCTTCTAAAAACAAACATAAAATGGCCGCGCCTGCCCTTACCGTGAATAGAAACAGTGCCACCTCTGGAGATTATCTTTTTATAAACTCCAGAAGGCTGGGACAATCGGAGTCGCTTGTGCTATGGGAACAGTCTTCGCTTATCGATGTCTATAATATGGAGAAAGATCGCTATGAATTTAGCTTTTATGTGGAAGATATAGATGAAAATAAACTAAAATCGTTCTTTGTGCTTCATGATAAATTTATAGGCCTTATTGGGAACCATATGGTTACTTATCAACTGGGTGATCATTTTAAACAGAAACCGCCGTCTACCATTATGGCACAAAAACAAAAGACGGATGACCAAAAATAAAAAAAACATACTGGAATACCAGAAAACAATACTGCAGTCAGGGCTAAGACCGAAAACCTGTAAAATAGAGTAGGTCGTTAATTTTTAAATATCTATATTATGAAATCTAATTTTTTTAAAATCGTTTTACCGGCTTTTGCGCTTATGTTAGCAATCACAGCTTCGCTGGCTTTTACTTCTGCTAATAATGATGTGGCTGAGGACACTACTATTGAAATTACTACAGCGTTCTACAAAAATGGTCTTGGCAACCCTTGTGTACTGGTAAATCCTGTTTCATGTCAAGTTGAATTTGTAGAAGACAAGCCTTGCACAATTTCACTTCAAGGTGTTGATCGTCAATTATTTATGACTGAAACACAAACCTCTTGTACTGTTCTTTTATATGAATGGGAGGGCCCACAAGAATAATCTTTTCAAAGATTAGAAAAGGGTGCCCTTTTTTGGGCACTTTTTTAATGAATTCATGTTTCATAAGTTTGCTAAAACTTTATGATTGAGTCAACTAGCAGCAAGTTAATCCATTCACTAAAAATTTCTACTGTAAGCAATTTTTGAAACGTTCGATCCCACGACGATGACTATTTCTTGATAACTTTTTTAGTTTCTGTACCTAGACGGGTATGTATCTGTAAAAAATAGAGTCCCTTTGATAAATTGCCCATATCAATACTTTGCTTTTTACTCTCTAATACCAATTGCCCTAATTTATTATACATTTGAATCGATTTTAAATCCGATATATTTTTGATATGTAGCATATTTTCTACCGGATTAGGGTATACTCTTGCTTTTTCAGACCTATTCACTTCTTCAACAGATAATGATGTTGATAGAGATACTGACAAATTATCAAACCGAAAATGTGTATTAATTGGTGATGTTATCGTAAAGGCTGTAATACCTGTCCAACTTAAGGATACGGTATTTCCTGGAACAACACCTTCCACTAAAGATACCACTACTGGGGAATTATTCCCCCCAGTAGGAATAAAGGTATAATTTATATTAGCTTCAGCCGCTTCTAATGGAAAAACAGAATAAATATCAACCGTTTTATCAAAGGTAAAGGTCACCGAAGTACTACTACCTGTACCAAGAATATTATCAAAAATACCTTTCCAACCAAGGCCTTCTGTCACAAAAGTATCACCAGCACGTGTACTATCATCATTTTTAAATGTCACTGTAATACCATCTATAATCTCTGTGACATTGTTACCGTTATCTACTGCTGTTTCCCATCCAAATACAGTGGGGTCATCAAACCTATGGATTGATAGATTGTCAAACAAAAACTCTAAAGCTCCTGGTGCTGAAACCGTAAAGGATGTCACATCGATCCAGTTTAAAGCCACTGTTCCTGCCGCTCCACCTGTAAGTGGTACCACTTTTGGTAAATTATCACCTCCTGTCGGGGTAAAGGTTAAATTTTCATTCGTACCAAACCCATCTCTTGGTATAATGGATTTGATGGTTACAGCCTGATCAAAGCTAAAGGTAACCGAAGTTGTTAATCCGCTTGATAATGCGACATTTCCAGTTGTTCCTCCAACCCCTGAACCATTATCATGTAAAGAAATATCTATATCTGAAACTGTAAGGGTAATGCCATCTATGGTTTCGGTGATCGTGTTCCCGTTATCTACTGCATTCGTATCAAAATCAAATACACTGGGATCGTTGATGGCATATATTGATAGGTCATCAAATAAAAATTGTATACTTCCCATTGATGATACCGTAAACGATGTTACGTTAACCCAGTTTAAAGCTACTGTTTCTTCTGGTGCTGCTCCACCTTCCAGTAATACCGTAACTGGTGAATTATCACCTCCTGTTGGAGTAAAGGTTAAATTTGTATTCGTACCATTTACATCTATTGGTATAATGGAATTAATGGCTACGCCACGATTAAAGCTAAAGGTCACTGAAGTCGTTGTTCCGCTTGATAATACCACATTTCCTGTAACACCTCCAAATCCTATACCGCTATCAAATAAAGAGATCCCGGCATCTGAAACGGTAAGTGTAATACCATTTATGGTCTCGGTGATATCGTTTCCGTTAACTTCTGCATTGGTGTCAAAATCAAATACTGTTTGAGTTTGAGCTCCAACTATATTAATAACAAGTGTTAGTATTGCAAAAAGGCATGTCGCTTTCTTCATAATTTAGTTAGTTTAATTTTTGGTTAGTTTTGAACGATCTAAGTTTTCCTAAATGATGAGGAATAGTATTTTTAATTAGCAAAATTCTTGTTGTAGTTGTTGTTGAAAACACCTTCATTTTAACGAAATTATTCATTTTAGGTTACTTTAGACTGTTCTTGTTAACACAACATTTCCAAAAAAACGGGTGGTATAATTTAAAAGATATTTTATTATAACTTTTCTACTTTACGGTTTACACTTATTTTAAGGGCTATATCTGACTGTTTTTATGATATCTTAATCTTATCGATAAACAAGGAAAAAGATACTAGATATAAGGTTTAAGATTAAAACCTAAATTCTTTATTTACATCTTATTGAATTGTTTTTATGAAAATATTTTTTTTCAAGGAAAAAGATTTTTTTGAACCACTATTTTATAATAGGTTTTAAATCACTTTATGCATTGGAACTTCTTGATGAAGTTTTCAGATACAGTAAAGTATGATATTTTATAAGTTCTTGCTTAGCACCGCTTAGGTGAAACTTAAAAATGTAGCAAAGCGCTATACTTTGCAGTAGCTGGATGCTGTAATCGTTTTTCCAATGCATTAAGTGGGTTTAATATAAGGTACACTACCAGATACCAAAAACATTTATCCTAAATTTAACCCAGAAGGTTCTGTACAGACAAATTTGGTGCTCAAAATGCAGTTTTACTAACAAATCCTTCTTATGCAAGTGTTTATCCTTTTTAAATAAATTTTATTCCGCACCTTTGTAATATTAATAAACAACTTGAACGTGAATCTTGAATAAGAAAATTTATGTCAGTTAGAGTGATTTTTGCAAAAAATCGTATCGAAAACCTGTCTGCCGACCTTTAGGCAGGCAAGTAAATTTTCGCCCAAAAAAGCTTCTCGATACAAAATTCTTCCAGAATTTCACTCGAAGTGACATCTTGAACTCTTAAGCAAGATTCACATTATTTATTAATATTCATAGGAAGTATTAAACATCCATTAGGTTTCATCTAATTCTTATTTATAATCATAGCATTATTTATAAGCTGAGAGGTCACTTCAAAGGGAATAAAGCCTTCCGTTTTAACGGCTCAAATACAAAAACTCTAGAATACTAGACTTTAGAACACACACACTAGCATTCCGATAAATAATACTGCAGTCAGGACTAAGACCGAAAACCTGTAAAATAGAGTAGGTCATTAATTTTTTAAATATCTATATCATGAAATCTAAAATTTTTAAAACCGTTTTTCCTGCTTTTGCACTTATGTTAGCTATCATGGCTTCACTTGCTTTAACTTCTGCTAATAATGATGTGGCTGAGAAAGAAGAGGATGCCACTAAAATCACTATAGCACTCTACAAAAACGGTATTGGTCAACCTTGTGTAGAGGTACAGGATGTTTGTTGTCAAGAAGAAGTCGCAGAAGAGCTTTGCACAATTAACGTAAATGGTATTGACCGCCAACTATTCAAAGCTCGAACACATACCTCTTGTAATATTCTTTTGTATAAATGGCAAGGGTATTAGAGAAAGAGATGCTGTCTGAAAAGTGATTGTGATTTACTTTGCCAGGTTGAGCTTGTCGAAACCAGTATTGATTATCAAAAAAGTTAAAATATTTAGACAGAATATGCGTTGAGCCATGTCGAAGTACTCAATATGACATTGATATTTGCTCTTCAGGCAGCCTCTTTTTTTAGTAAACCCATGTTTTACAAGTTTGCATTATAAAGCACATTAAAGTCAATAATCTTCGAGGCAGATCTATAACGCTTTTTAGGTTATAATTTATATGATCGAACCTACCTCTTTTAAGCAAAATTAGTATTTCGGCAAACTCAATGCCAGCCCTGTTATCAAAAAAGTTACAAACTTTCACAAGTTAGACATAGTAGCTCTTGAGCTACGAAACACCAATAATTAATTAACACATATGATACGACATCTCAACCATGCCTTATTGTGTATCGCATTAGTTTTTTATGTGGAAGTATAATCAATTAAAAAAATCGAAAAGAAATTTAGTTAACAACTTTTCAAACAATCATAATTATTTAATAAGACTTAATAATTATTAATCCGTATCACAGTATTTCTCACTCCGAATGGAAATCCAAAATCTAATTCACGCAAAACCAGTGTTAGATTCTTCTTAGTTGATACATCTTTGTTAATATTATCCATATCCAAAGGGTCTAGGGTAAATCTGGATAATAAATTACCTGAAAGACCTCTAAACTCAAAGGTATAACTACCATCTGCTTTCTTAGCTGGAAAGGCTATATAATCAGAAGCAGACTGGAAATCCAATCCAGAAACACTAATAGTGTTTTCTTCTGGAACCTCAATATCTATCGGTCCTGCAGTTTTAGACAAGTTTACAAATCGAACCCCTACAAGACTGTCTGTAAATTGTTTAACATTATCTTCTATTAAAAGGCCCTCTTCGCTGCCCGAAAATCCATAAAGATATAGTGAGTGAATTCCTGGTTTTAAATTTAATGATTCAGAATAAATCGGGTTTAAGGTATCACTTTCTGAAACAACTTCTACTTCACTATTAATACTTGCTTTAACAGTGAAATTTGAGAAAGCATTGAAATCTATTTTTGCCTCTGTTGTTGCATATTGAATGGGGTTAGTACCTGTCTTAACAATGACACGAGGCACACCATTAATAATATTGATGACTTTAATAGTTGCTAATTGCGTAATATCATTATCTTCTTCACTGCAAGACAATGCTATCGAGGTAAAGAAAAATACAATTACTAATTTAAAAATTGATTTCATAAGTTCGGTTATTATTGTTTTTTATTCTTCTTCTAACTCTAAATATTTACGAATCAATGGCTCTAGCCTTGCGCCACGTGCATTGGTGTCTACAATAACACCTTCTTTATTTAACAACCATACTGTAGGTAATGCTTTAATTTTATACAAGGCGTGAAAGCTTACAGAAGCCTGTGATCCCTTGTCTAAACGTTGTGGCCAATTGGCTCCAGTCTTTTTAAGGATATCCTGTATACCACTTTTGGCAGCATCGTCATTGGCAGCAATCCCAATCACTTCAAAGCCTTGATCACGGTATTTATCATATAATTTTCTAACATGCGGCATTTCCTTAATACAAGGCCCACAATAAGTTGCCCAAAAATCAATAAGTACGACTTTACCACGCATAGTAGCAAGATCTATATGGCTACCATCCATAGCTGTAAATGTTATGTCTAGAGGCTTAGCATGGTCCATTATTTTTAAAGCCTCTATAGCGGCTATATTTTCACTCGCCAATTTATGCAAAGTTTTAATACCTATTTGGTCTGCTAATGTATTATGAGTCCCCGTGGTCTCATAAAAATAATGCCAATAGGTATCTGAAGCAGTTACAGAATAATTTTTGATAAATCCTAAAACACTTTGAACACATTCAGAGACTATTTCCAATACGGCATATTTATTAACAAAACGTTCTAATCGTAAACAGATGTGTTGCCAATATTGTACTTCAAAACGGTTCCAATAATTAGCTTCTGATTTTTCTTTTATTAATTTTTGATCTAACTTCAAAGCATGATTGAGCTCACGTTTAATCAATTGAAATTCGGCAACTGCTTTAGTCTCCATATCTACATTGGAATTAAGCACACTACTCACCATATCATCCCCTGTTTGTCGCCATTGTTTATATGCTATATCATCTACAGGTACTAACCGTAAAGCTCTTTTAAAATCTTTTGAAGGAATGATAGCTATAACCGCTTTTAAACTATCAGAAACTACTTTCGATATAAACGAAGGTTCTGCATAGGGACTAAAAAACATGGATAAAGCCTGACCACGACGTGTATCTTTTGGGTATTTGTCCCAAAATACTTTTACTAGTCTTGAGCGATTTTTCATCAATTCATCCATATATCTTCGCCTTTCTATAACATCCCCCTTTTTAGAAGCCTGATAACCAGTCCCCAAATTAGACATAACATCAATTAATTCTTCCCAGTCTATATCGGCTTGTGTTTTTATAACTGGTGTATTGGTAATTGCCTTTTGTGCCTGTATGGTGCTTGTAAAGCAGATAAGCGTGAGTAGTAATACCGTCGCATATTTTGGTAATTTTATTTTATTATATATTGTTGTTTTCATACGTTTAATTGTTAGTTATGGTACTTCTAACTATCTATAAATAAGTCTTTGTTCTTCGTTCTAACTAAGAAGCGGTCTTGGTCCTCTTTTAAAATCATACATCATCTAACTTTAATCACTACATCTACTTTTTCCCTAACCGGTGGATAACAGATATCACCATTACAAGTTTGATAGATGATATTGGCTTTAATAGTATGTTTACCTGATACTGCACCCTTTTCCACCTCAAAATTTTGGCACATACGTACGTCCTTACCACTATAGGTATCAAAAAATCTATTTTTATCCGGTAGCTCTAACCCGTTTATTTTTTTTACCCCCTCTGGTACTTTAAAGGTTACTTTGGTAGGAATTTTTCCTTTTGAGGTATTAAGCGCAACGGGTGCATATACATACCAACTGGGTTGGATATTAAACACGGTATTTATAGTAAACACATCTCCTACCTGTACCATTTCCGGGGCTTCTATAGTATAACTCACAGGGTCCTTTGATGCTTCTTGTGCCATCACAAACGAACTCATCATACTTACTAATAAACAATATGTCAGTGCGATTTTCACTTTATAAAACATAGTTAACTATTTTAATTATTGATCCTTTTTTGTACCTAACATCACATACACATAACCTTGATGAGCTAAATCTTTATTTTTATAGCCATCATTTCCATAATAATGTTTAATTAATCTTCTTTTTGATGATTGATTGGGCTTACTATCCCATTCCTCATCATTAAGACCTGATTTTTTCTGGAATGCTTCAGCCCCCTCTATTTGCTGTGCGATGGTGCTTTTCATGCTAGCAGAATCATATGCTGGATTTAACTTAGAAATCCCCGTATCAATTTCCCATTGCCATGATAATTTATGGTTGAATTCACCGTTTAATGTTGCTACGCTTGTGCCTATTAATAGATCATTGACCCCATCATTATTCCAATCGGCCACAGATACATTAAGCCAACTGCCAGGAAATGCTTTCTCACCATCTTTTGCTGTAAACAAAGGAATACCTGCTTTAAATTGAAATTCTTCTGATATTTTTACGCCCTGATAAAATGTCACAGCGGCATGACCTGCTTCTGAGTAGTGACCTGTCAATAAAATATCCAACACACCATCTCCGTTCCAATCTACCACATAAGGAACCGTAAGTGTTCCAGAAAGAACTGATGAGTCAAGAGGCTTCCCGTCTAAACCTTTTAGCTGTTTTCTTTTTCCAAATTTAGGAGCTGATTTAGTACCTAGGTTTTCGCTGAACCGCAATCCTGCTCCCCCAATAATCATATCTAAATCGCCATCAGTATCAAAATCGCCAAAAGCTGCTGCCGAATAAGTCCAATATGATGCTCCTTTAGGGTCTGTCATGGGCAGTGAATATTCCCTTGATTTATAACCAATCAAGGGGTTGTATATTTCTTCAAGTTTGATGCCTGGTAAAAATCCTTCGTCACTACCACGAAACCAAGTAATATATCCGGGATTGAATTGTCCTGTTAATAAATCGGTGAAACCGTCGTTATCTAAATCCTCAAAACGCGGTGTAAATGCTAAGCAACACCATGTATAAACAGATAAAGGTGTCCCCGAACTCGTCTCTAAATCATCTATGGCTCTAGCGTAATTAAATTGGTCATTAAACTCAGGAAGGCTATCAGTACCTATGTTTTGGTATACTCTTACAAAGTTTCCTACAGGTCCTAATTTAGATTCCAAACCACTGGCGAATTCGCCAATAAGTAAATCCTTTTTTCCATCATCATCCCAATCGTATATGGCTGGCGCTGCCCATCCCATACCTTCACCCATGACCGGTTTGGACGCGCCCATAATTAATTGGGGGTTACCCAATTTAGGAGCACCTGGAATATCTGCCTGAATAAGTTCAGGGAATTCATTGGGTGTTGTAGTTGTATTAGAGACAGATACTAGGTTAGTGTTATGCTCTTTGGTTGATTGCGCACAACTTTGAATGGTTATAACACATAGCGTGAAGGTTGTTATTAGAATTGTTTTTTTCATTATAAATGTTTTTTTTTCTCGCGAACCTTGTCTCTCTCTGTGGATGGAAGCAGAGATCTGTTCATTTTTAATTGATGATTTTTCAATTATTTTTTGATACTATTTTTACTAATCGGCATTGGTCCTTTTAGCAGTTGACTTTTATTTGTTGTCAAATAACTCCAACTATTAACAGAAATGCATCAAGACGCTGTTTTACTCAAAAATGGTTCTCGATACTTTGACTAAAAAGCCTCAACTCGAACTGACATTTGTTTTTATTTTGACAAGTTGCCACACTTCAATTGCTCTCAGTTCATGATCCATTCTTTCTTTCGCAATGAGGTTTCATTTATGAGGTCCCTGCTTCGCAGGGGTTTTTTAATTATACCCATCATTCTGAGGCAATAAATTTGGATTTCGCAAAAACTCCAACTCTGGGATGGGTAATAATATATTAGTATCTCGCCAGTTAGATTTTATAGGTGCTAATACATCTATGGCATTTCCTGTTCTTTTTAAATCGAACCAACGCTGCCCTTGTTCTGTAAATAGTTCTACTTGCCTTTCTTGAAGAATGGCATCCAGTAACGTATTCGCTGTGTTCGCTGTGGTATTGGGTAAGCCCGCTCTGTTTCTAATTATATTTAAATCTGCCTGGGCTCCAGTTATATTTTCTTGTTGTGCTCTGGCTTCGGCTCTAATCAAATATTGTTCTGCCAAGCGAAACACTATTGGATATTCTTTAGATTCCAATGTTTCTCCATTAGAAGAAAACGTGTTTCTATTCTGTTTATATTTAAAGGCATAACGAAAAGTACCCACTCCATTTGTAAAACTACCTACCCAATTAACTTCACGCTGATCATTAGGCTCAAAAGCATCTTTCATCGAATCGCTAAAAGCAACACTTACTGGTCTTCCATCTAAAATAAAATTCCCAGCATCTCGTGTGTTTTGTCCTTCAATATGTGGTTTAATTTGCCATATGGTTCCTGAGGCATCTTTTAGAAATACCTTGTTTAAATCAAGTTCCAAGATATATTCATTAATGGCATTATTGGCAAAAGCTTCAGCAAACTCCCATTGCTGGCTATATAAATAGACTCTTGCTAAAAGCGCGTCTACAACCCCTCTATATATACGTATACGCTCCCCAGATATGTCTTCTCCTAATAAACCAGACGCATCCATTAAATCATTTATAATATGATTATATACTTCATCTACAGGCATACGTAATACGGTTGTATTAATAATATAATCTGTAGTACTTATATAAGGAATAGGACCAAAAAGCTCTACCAATATGGTATGGAGATACGCCCTTATAAATAAGGCTTCTCCTTGTAATTGATTTTTATCTTCAAGTTCTATAGCTTTAGAGTTCTCTATTCCTTCTATAATGTCATTGGCAGCATAAATTAAATTATACGTACTATTCCACATAGTAGATATTATTGCATTCGATTCTGATACCGTATGCTCATAGAATGGGTTAGGGTTACCAATATTATCCAATTCATCGGCATATAACCCCATGACCGAACTCAATACAGCTACCGAGCCTCCTCCTCGCATTTTGGAATAAATATTATTCAAAGCTGCTTCGGCAGTAGCCGTTTCTTCAAAAACGGTTGCAGAGGTTAATTGGTTTATGGGAAGATCAACCTCCACAAAGTCCTCACAACTTGCTACCAATACTATCAATAGAAGTAAACGCGGTAGTTTCCATATTCTGAAAATTATTATATACTTCCTTCTAAAGTGATTTATTTTTTTCATTTTTTTATTTTAATTGATTCTCTCTACACCAGCTAGTCCCTTGTCTAGAAATATTTGCTGGATCTTTTCTTAACGCATAATCCGATATTAAAAGCTTAAATTTAATCCTAAAGAGAATTGACGAAGCGGTGGGAGCGCCCCTACTCCTAGACCTTCTGGATCTCCTGTTCGCAATGGCGTGATAATAAACAGATTCTGTCCTTGTAGGTAGACACTTAAATCCATACCCTTTGTGAATGTTTTAGGAACTGTATAATTCAAGGATATATTACGCAAACGGATAAAAGAACCATCAACTATAGCTGCATTACTAAAACCATATAACTCTTGAGCTCTTTCGGCATCGGTATTACTCACAAAATAACCCTGAGTGGCACTTTGGTCTCCTACACCTTGCCAGTGTTCTAGTAGCGTTAGTGGTAAATTGTCCATAGTAGAACCAGGAACACCAATAAGCGCCTCATACTTCTTAATTTCCTGTTTCCTAAACTGAAAGAAAACATCTAAACTTAAACCTTTATAAGTAAAGGTATTGCCGAAGCCTCCAAAATACTTAGGTGTTAAGTCTGCACGTAATTGAGTATCATTTATATCTATTACGGCATCATTGTTATAGTCCTCAAATTGATAGATCCCTGTCTCTGGATCTACGCCTTTAAAATTATAGAGTCTACTAATTCCCAATGGTTCTCCTATGATAAGGGTAGATTGCGTAGAGCTTTCAATACCCGGAAATGCTAACAGCTTGTTTCTATTGAGCGAGATATTAAAGGTGGTACGCCATTTAAAGTGTTTGGTTTTCACATTTATTGTACGCAAATCAAACTCAAAACCTTTGTTTTCAACAATAGCATCAAAGTTAGCATTGATCCCGGTAAACCCTGTGGTACCAGGTAACGGCGAATTAATAAGTTGGTTAGATGACCTATTTCGATACCATGCCGCTGTTAAAAAGATACGATCCTTTAAAAAACCAACCTCTAAGGCTGCTTCTAATTTTTTAGTGACTGCCCAAGCAAAATCAGGATTGAACAACCTTGTGGGTTCTATACCTCCAAATGGTCCAGACACTTGGTAGGTATTAATAAAAGCATAATTTGGAGAATTATCACTACCCGTAACACCATAACTGGCACGGACTTTCCCTAAACTTAACACCGTATTGTCTTCTAAAAAGCGTTCTTCTGAAAACAACCATGCGGATCCTACAGCTCCAAAATTACCAAACTGTTTACCGGGGCCAAATCTAGAAGAACCATCACGCCGTCCCGTAATGTTTAGTATATATTTGTCTTTTATATTTACATTAATTCTGCCAAAAAACGACTGATATTTATAATCGCTAGCATCATTGAAAGGAATTTCTACGAGACCCGCCGAGTTTATGTCAAGAAGCAATTTATTGCTAATAAAATCTTCTCCATGAACAACCAGTTGCGTCTCTTTGTTTTGTTGAAAAGTAGCCCCAACCAGTACTTTTAAACTGGTATCCCCCCATTCGTTTTGCCAATTGATCTGTGGCTCTATGATCCAAGATTGTCGACTACCAGCATTGGTATCCAGTTCAGAAAATTCACTAGAATATGGGTCTTCATCATTTTCAGGTGGTGAAAACTGCGTATGCGGTTGTGCCCAATAGGAATCTAATCTGTTATCTGTATACCCCATGTTTGTCTTAAACTCCAATTCTGGAATAGGACGATATGATAATACCGTATTGGCAATAAGATTCCGTGTTACAGCCCTATAAGTTGTTCTCGAAAACGCCAGCGGGTTGCGTATAAAATCTCCAAAATCACCCCAATAATTTAGGTTACCTTCATCATCATAAAGTGCCGGCGCATTTGGCGCTAAGCGTCTAGCCTGCCTTGTTAAGTCATGACCAGGTAAATTATTGATATCTGACCCATAGGTTCCTGAAAAATTCATACTAAAACGGTCGTCCTTTGATCGGTGGTTGGCATTAACACGCAGGGAGATTTTTTCATATTTTGAGTCTCCAGGAAACACTGTGGTCTCACTAACATATCCACCACTTAATAATATTTGAGTTTGTGCAGTACCTCCTGAAAAGGCGAGTTGAACATTCTGTCTATAAGCTGTATTACCTAAAAGTACTTCCTGCCAATCGGTATAACGATCTTGATCCCAGAGATATACGTCTGGCATGTTTAAACTATTTGGATGTGGATTTTCTGGAGTAACTGAATACCCCGAATTTTCAATAGCCTCACGACGCATGGCTAAATACTGTTGGGTATCCATTAAATCTACAAAACTAGCCACTTCACTAAAGGTGGTACTAACATTAACCTTAATTTGTGTTTTTCCTGATTTGCTTCTTTTGGTGGTGATAAGTACCACGCCATTGGCACCACGAGACCCATAGATAGCTGTGGCGTCAGCATCCTTAAGCACTTCAATGCTTTTAATATCTGTCGGATTGATAGCATTTAATGGGCTTACAAACCCTCCACCAATAATGCTCCCTTCTGTTACCAAAGAAGACTCTAAAGAACCAGACGCATAAGGCACTCCATCTATAATATATAAAGGATCATTAGCAGTACCAAAAGCGCCTCCCTCGTCTATAAAATTTTGCCCACGGATTTGGATGCGAAATCCGCTTCCAGGTACTGAAGTGTTTTGCGTAATATTCACACCAGGGATATGACCTTGCATAGCAGCCAAGGGGTTATTAACAGGTTGTTTTTCTATATCTTTAGCTTCAATTTTACTAATACTTCCCGTAGCCACTCTTTGAGAGGTTTTATAATATCCAGCTTCAATAGTCACCTCATCCAACTGGCTGACACTTTCTTTAAGCGTTATATTAATAGTAGTTTGATTGCCTACGGTGACTTCTTTAGATTCAAAGCCCAATGATGAAAATACTAGTACATTGGCAGGGTCTGGTACAGTTAAAGTATACCTGCCATCAAAATCTGTGACTACACCTTTCTTAGTACCTTTTATTAATACAGTTGCACCTGTTACAGGCACACCAGCCTGATCTGTAACAACACCAGAAACTTTGCGTTGAAGCTCTTTGGCATTTCTTGTCTTTTCTTTTATAATAATGGTATTATTTTTTGCAACAATAATATTCACATCACCTCCAATAAGACTCTGTTCCAATAATTTATTTAACTTAATATTTCCTTTTTTAAGCACTACTTTAGGAAAATTTTTAAACAAATCCTGATGATATACAAACATATAATCTGTTTGTTTTTTAACTACTTTAAAGACTTCATCAACCGATAAAACCTTATCAGCATCTATAACAATCCTGTCATTTTGAGATCCTACATGTTTTGGCGTTAAACCTAACAAAGTTGTACAAAACAAAAATATAAAAGTGCGTATCATGATTATAAGCTCCTTTCTTATATAGAAAAGTACATTTATTAATTCAATTTTTATAAATTTATGGATCATTAGTTAGTTAAACTTTTTAATTAATTAATTTAGAATTTGGAGGTCTGCAGTTTCTTACTTCTCACGGTGTAAACTGCTTTCCTCCTTTTGTTTTTTTTATTGATGTCTGTTTTATGTTTTAGTTAGGTATACTTTTACTTTTAAATCGACCCAGAATGTGCTCTTCTATTTTCGTAATACTTTATTTAAAGGTTTAAATATATTTTTTCATTCATTCTTAGTTCTCTCTTTCATAGTTTTTGTTCATTTTCATAAGAATAGTTACTGGTTCTTAAAAATCTTCTAATGAATGAATTCATTAGAAGATTTAATGCCATACTAACTTTTTGATCTTATTTATTCCTTTACATCCGTTAACCCCTTATGTTAAAAACATTTCCTTATATGTCACCATACATACCCTCATAAAAAGATTATTAAAAAAAGCTCGCTATTTTTTAATAATCTTTTTAGTTTCCTTACCTAAATTGGTATGTATTCTCACAAAATATAAGCCTTTAGACAAATGACTTACATCGATTGCACCTGTTTTAGATTGTAATACTTGCTGCCCCAAATTATTATATAGATTTATTGATTTTATATCTGATTGGCTTTTAATATTCAGGATATTTTGTACTGGATTAGGATATACTTTTACAGAGCTATTACTATTAACGTCTTCAACAGTTAATGAAGCCGATAGAGCTACTGATAAATTATCAAATATAAATTGTATAGCACCCATTGTTGATACTGTAAAACCTGTAACACCTGTCCAATTAAAATACACTTTTTCACCTGGAGTAAAACCACCTGTTAGAGTTACTACAACTGGATCATTATTGCCATTACCACCCACGGGAGTAAAGGTTACATCTATATTAGAGCCATTACCGTCATAAAATACTATGGAATAAATATTAACTGCATTATCAAAAGCAAAGTCAACCGAATTTGTTGTTCCACTTGTTACTGCAGCATTAACGGAAAAACCACTTGGTAACCCAAGACCAGTAACATCTACTAGATTAACACCTGTATCTGCAACGGTTAGGGCAATATCATCAACAGTTTCTACGATATCATCACCATTATCTACCGCATTGGTATCAAAATCAAATACTGTTTGATCGATAGCATGCGCTGATATATTGTCAAATATAAATTGTATAGCACCACCACCTACTGTTGATACTGTAAAGCCTGTTACGTTTACCCAATTTAAATCTACAGATTCACCTGGAGTAAAACCACCTGTTAAGGTTACTACAACTGGATCATTATCACCACCTATAGGGGCAAAGGTTACATCTAAATTAGAGCCATTACCATCATAAAACACTATGGAATTAAGTATTACATCTCTGTCAAAAGTAAAATTAACCGAATTTGTTGTTCCGCTTGTTACTGCAGCATTAAAAGAAAAACCACTTGGTAATCCAAAACCAGTAACATCTACTAGATTGATATCTGTATTTGCAGCGGTCAAAGTAACGCCATCAATAGTCTCCGTGATATCATCACCATTATCTATAGCATTGGTGTCAAAATCAAATATAGTAGGCGCGTCAACTGACAGATTATCAAATATAAATTGTATAGCACCACCACCCACTGTTGATACCGTAAAACCTGTTACATTTATCCAATTTAAATCTACAGATTCATCTGGAGTAAAACCACCTGTTAGAGTTACTACAACTGGATCATTATTACCGCCTACAGGAGTAAAGGCTACATCTAAATTAGAGCCATTACCGTCATAGAACACTATGGAATTAACGGCTACAGCTTGATCAAAGGTAAAGGTTACGGAATTGGTTGTTCCACTTGTTACTGCAGCATTAACAGAAAAACCACTTGGTAATCCAAAACCAGTAACATCTACTAGACTGATACCCGTATCTGCAACGGTCAAGATAACGTCATCAACGGTTTCAGTAATATCATCACCGTTATCTATAGCATTGGTGTCAAAATTAAATATAGTTTGCGCTCCAGCTACATTGATAGCTAATATTAAGATTGTAAAAAAGATTGTAATTTTTTTCATAATTTAGGATTATTTAATTATTAATTAAAAAAATTCAAGTGTTCTCGTTCTCAAATATTCAAGAGCATCTGAACTTTTGTTTTAGTGTCGAAAATTTTAAATTTTTCTGAATGGAGAGGCATAGTATTTTTAATTAGAGAGATCACCATTTTTTCGAAAGGAGTATAGCTTTTTTGGAATTAACCATTTAAAACGTTGTTAGTATACATATTTAATACAATCAAAATATAAAACGGGTGGGTGTAATGTGAAAAAAGTTCCTTAATTATTTAATAACTAAAACCCTTATTTAATTATGGATAAGTTATTTTTTATGGTTTTTAACGGTATTAGATAAATATAAACAAATGCTTCACTATCTTGATTATCTATGTAATTTTCTATACTTGATTGAAAACCTAGGAAAGTAAATTAATAGATAGTTTATTAATTATTTTTCTATAATAACATTACCTCCTATAGCTATAATTACTAAAAAAGGGACAGAATAATTCTAAACTTTTAACTAACTATAAGAACTTAATAAAAGTGATTCTTATTCTCTTTTAAATTATATATTTATTTTTAAACATTCTTTACAAATACTAATTACTCTATCTACCTATTGATTGTGAGATTTACTAAAAAAAGTATACCTTGGTTCAAACCAGATTCTTCACTACAAGATTCATTGTATCTATTAGTCCAATCTATCTGCGCCAGCTAGCTCCTTCACTAAAATGATATTGGATCATTTGTTAACGACTGACTGCAGACTGAGAGGTTCGATCCTGACTAAAAACAATTTCATAAAATTTAGAGTCTTTTATTAATGCCTTTGTAAATGCCTCTATATCTTCAATAGTGATTGCATTTACTAAGTCTTCAAAATTTTTGGGATCGTTTATATTATAGCCTTCACGAAAGTAATTTATAAGTACACGCATACCATAGCTATTATAATCCTGGTCTTGTTTTATCTCTTCTAAATAATTTAATTTTGTTTTATCTAGATATGTTTGCGAAATAACTCCATTTACTATATTTTTTATCTCCTGATGTGTCTTAGTTACAAGCTGCTGCTCCTTACCTAGATTGCAATCAAAAGCTATTTTCAAAGACACTTGCTCAATAGGTCGCTTTTGTATACTAGCTTTTACACTCCCACTATAAACACCTCCTATCTCTTGCTGTAAAATTTCTGTTAATCGTAATTCTAAAATATCATTCAAGACTCTTGCTATTAAGGCATTTTTCAAGCTATACTTCATCATATTCTTATAACCTATTCTGACCTCACTTTTTGGGGTTTCCATAATTAAAGAAATGTCCTTATCAACTGTATCTTGTAACCAAGTCACAGAATTGTCTTGCCATATTTCTTTAGTATCATTTGTTGGTATACTAGCTATATATTTTTCCAATAAAGGTCTTAATACCCTCTTTTGAAGATCTCCTACCATAAAGAATTCAAAATCGGCAGCATTATTGAAACGTTCCTTGTACAGAATCTTTATCTTATCAAAAGACACTTCTTTGATAAAATCATGATTAAATAAACTCCTTTTTGGGTGGACCTTTCCATATAGAGTTACTGTAACACTATCTTTTATCCTTTCATTAATGTTATGACTCCTTTTGACGATATAATTATTCATATTCTTTATTAAGGCTTGATAGGCTTCTTTGTCAAATCGGGGCTTTACAAAACGTAAATGAATCATTTGCAATAGAGTTTCTACACCCTTTGTTCTTGAAGATCCGCTGATGCTTTCAGTCAGATTAGAAAGATGGATCTCTGTTTTTGCTGTATTACCAGCTAATATTTTTGATAAATCGATAGCCGAATGATTACCTAACCCTGATAAAGACACCATTTTAGCCAGCAATTGTGCAGAAGGTAAATCTTTATCTTTTACTAAGGATAAACCTCCATAGCTTATGGTCTTGAATAACACAACGTTCTTATTTTTATCTGTAAACTTATAATGTACTTTTATACCATTACTTAAGGTAAAGGTTGTTGATCCTATGGATTGTAGCATACCTTCGGATACGATATGACCTTCTTTAACAGTAATACCAGACATAAGCGTTTTTCCCACATCTATGTAAGGTGTTAAGGGGTAATCACCTTTTTTAATGGTCTGATCTATCTTGAGGGAATCATTAAAATTTAAGGTTTGGGCATGACTATTTACCGACAACAACAATAGGACATTAGTAATTAATAAAAATGATATTGTGGATAGTATATTTTGCATTTTTCTGATTGTTTTTTTGTGAAAAGATTTAAGACTGCTTTGCTATTAGAATCAAGAATAAAGATTTGGTTGTAACAAATTGACTAACATAAACACTCATAAACATTACTTTCTTTTAAATTTTAGAATCTTAACTAGTGTTAAAAGCACGGCTTTTTACTTTAACGTAACTCGATATAATTTTAGTTTTATTTAAATGAAAATCAGTTAATTATATTCAAATGTCAGATTGAGTACTTCAACTATAGTTTATACTGAGTACTTCGACTGCGCTCAAGGTGACAAGCTTTATTTTATTGAACTTTTGTCTATTTTTTTATAAATTTTATGTCGAACTCACGTTACTTTAACATCAGTTTAACAGAATTAATTACTTAAAATCAAATAGTTACACCTTTCAAAGAAGGATTATGTCATTTTGAACGCTATCGAAAACAAAACATATTTTGTTTGAAGGTATCAAGCGAAGCTTATTGAGGAGCCTGCCAGAAGGCAGGGAACTCCATCCTTATGAGATTTCTCGTCACTCGTTCCTCGCTCTGTCGAAATGACATTTACTATTAAAGTTATAGTTAGGTCTCAGATAAATCATGAATGTTTACATCGGCGATGAAAAGAGGGGATTTAAAAAGTTAATATATTATCATTTTGAGTACTTCTATATAGCTAGTCTTAAAAGCAGTTGAAAGGCAATAAAAACCTGTAAGTTTAATGGGTTTCGACTTTAGTTTATACTGAGTACTTCGACTGCGCTCAGTATAAACTATAGCCGAAGTACTCAACCTGACACGAAGAACGTAATTTATTGGTTTTTAACATAGAAACTCACGTTAACATTAAACATTAGCCCCTGTCTTCCGCAGACAAGTTTGCTTCACTCTGGATGATATTTTCATTCTGACACCTTTCGATTAAAAAATATGGACAATCGAACTATGATATCGATTGCCCGTACTTTACATGAAAATGTTGTCTTTGGAGTGACTAATTCAAAAAACAACCGATATGATATTTAGGGCTATTATATTTTAATTTTTTTCCTCCGATAACTTTTTGATTCCGTTTTATTTAATCGTTCTACTTACCACATATAAAAGGGAACAGGTGGTTTTTAACTTTTAACTACTCTAACCTAATTAATTTTAAAACCAGTCTGTTTCCCTTTTTAACATTGCTTCTTATTTAAATCTATAATTGTCGAGTTGCCTTGGACCTTTCGACTTCACTCAACACAAGCTAAAATCGAAGGGTAATAAAAACTTACAAGTTTAAATAGGTTTCGACTTTAGTTTATACCGAGCGCAGCCGAAGTACTCAACCTGACATAAAGAACACTATCTATTAATTTTTAATAAAAAATTTCATCATTAAATCAAACTCATGTTAAATAAACTACAGAACTACTCCTTAAGCATTCTTCACTACATTTCAACATAGTATTCATGTATACACTTATTTTTTTCTTAAAATAGCTCCTTTCAAAATGTTTTTAAACCATGAATATGAATTGCTTTATTTAATAAAAGGGAACAGATGGTTTTTAATCTTTAACTACTCTAACCTAATTAATCTTAAAACCAGTCTGTTTCCCTTTGTAACATTGCTTCTTCTTTAAGTTTCATTAAAACGTAACTAACTTTATGCCAACACGCCAGCTGGCTCGTTCATTAAAATTGCCAAGAAGACCATTTCTTTACATTCATAGTAAAAATATTAATATTTTAGTTACCTATATGAGATGTCTCCTATTGTCGACATGACAGTGAAACTAATTTTACATCTTAAGTAATCTTATAATTCGAAGGGGAGATAAATTACAAATAAAATTACTACACTTATTCTTTCTATTCTATGTATCAATCAGTAATTATTTACACTTATAAGCATGTAAATTTTTAATTAAACAGAATAAATAGTCGTCACATTATAAAGAAAACAAACAAAATAACCAGTCTATTACTCCTTACCCACTAAATTACTATTTAATGGTTAGTGTTTTATCATTTATTTCATAGCTATTAATAAAATTAGTGCTTTTAATAGCTATTAATATGTCTTCAATGCTATTACTTTTATTGAATGTTCCAATAAAACGCTCTTCTTTTTTCACTTTATTTTCAATAACTACATCCATATCATACCAACGGGACAAAACTTTAAAAATCTCCTTTAAAGGTTTATTTTCAAAGCTAAAAATACCATCCCTCCATGCTGTTTCGTTATAAACATCGGCAACTGTAGTGATACGTATCGTATTCGTTTCCAGATTAAGAGTTGATTGTTGGTTTGGTACTAGCACCTGATTTTCAACTGCTGTACTTACCGCTACCTTACCTTCCACCAATAGCGTATTAATACTAGTGTCGTCTTTATAGGCTTTTATATTGAATTCGGTTCCTAATACCTCTACTTCCTGAGATCTGTTAAACACTTTAAATTTTGAGCCTTTATGTTGGGTACTTGGAGACACATCAAAATAGGCTTCGCCGTAGACTAATTCCACTTGACGCGTTTCCCCTTCAGTAAATGCTACAGGGTATTTTAATTGAGATTCAGAATTCAACCATACTTTTGTGCCATCAGATAATAAAATATAGAATTGTCCGCCTCTTGGTATTGTTAAGATATTATAGTTATTCGCCTTTTGTTTCTGGTTGCCTGTTTTGTATACTAACTCCTCGCCGTTACTAGCAACATGGTTTGATTCGTAAGTTTGACCTTTTTCAAGAATAATATCCGATCCGTCTTCAAGCGTTAAAGTGGCTTTACCTGTTCCTATTTCAATATTATTATTAACAATAACAGGTTCGCTAAAGTCTTGATCTTGATTTGTTTTATTAAAAACCAAGCCTAAGGTAATTAACACAGCCACAGTAGCCGCAGCGCCATAATACCAGAACTTGAATGATTTTCTAGATTGCTGCTGTATTTTTCTTTCCAGAACTTTCCAATCTTTTTCTGTATCAATTTCTTTTAAAAGATCCGAATGCTTACCTGATTTTATTTCTGATAACATCTGTACTTTAGTTTTGGCATCAAAAATCTCAGACGTCTCTAAATCATTAGACTTTTCATTCTTTATTAACGAGGCTGCTATTTTTTCTGAAAGTGATTTTATTTTATTGGAATTACCCATTGCAATGTTTTAGGCTATATGATTAATACAAAAAAAAGAAAAAGTGGGTGGTATAATGTAATAAAATTATTTTTTTGTTAAAAAACTAAGAAAATCTCTTAATTTACGATAGGCTACCTTTTTATGATCTTTGACCGTATTGATAGATATGGACAACTCATCCGCAATCTGATTATTTGTATAATCTTCGATACTTAATCTTATAACTTGTGCTGCTTTTTCGGGCAGTTTATTGATCGCTTTTTCTATAACAGCAGTGGTTTCTATAACCACAGCATCAGAGATATAGTACTCTTCAGTCTCATAAACCTCCAAATTTGCAAGCTCGTAACGCTCAGTAACTTTATACTGTTTACTTTTCAAATAATTGAGACATTTATTTTTCACGGCTTTATAAAAGAACCCTGTAGCATGGTTTTCATTTTGAAACGTGATTTTATCTTCCCATACTTTAAGAAACACTTCCTGAACGGTATCTTTTGAGAGATCCAGATCATTAAGATATTTGTATGCAAACACACATAATTGTGGATATAAATCCTCAAAAAGTTTCTTATAAGCTTTTAATGTAAGTTCGTTACTGCCTCCCCTCATGGCTATGTTAGAGATAATAATTCGATAAAACTAAGTAATTTTCTATTAATCCTACAAAAATGCACGTGATTATTTATTAATTCCATAAAAAGTAAGGCGTTTTTATTTCCAAGAAACAGTATGCTTTAATGAAAAAGAACCTGTGATTAATCAATAAAACTAATCTTATTTTTGTGTAAACTAATTTATAACCAATTAATTACAAAAATAAAAAGAAGATGTTCTTTATATTTATATAATTTCATTTATAGTCATTTATATTAATTCATAATAAATATAATGAATTTCTCACAAACAAATAGTATTTCTTTTTATTTTAACGTGAACCAAATATAACAATAAGTATATTTATCTAAAAATTAATCATTTATATTTTCATGTCAGATTGTGCCTTTCAACTTTAGTTTATGCTGATTAATTCAACTGATTTCAGTATAAACTAAAATCGAAGCACTCAAAGTGCCTCATACCAACATGAGTAATTTTATACTTATAAGTAAACTTTTGTTAAATTGAAATTTCAACGGAAACACAGAGGCAAGTCCCGGAGAATTCTTTTCGATTACATTAATAGAAAATCAACTAAAATTTAAGAAAGACAAAAACAGGCAAGTGATCTGACGGATATTTACAGTCTTTAGAATCACTCAGCACAGCATATTTACTAACTTTAATAGTTTTTTTACTGACAAAAATATAGTCGATTCTAAGAGTTACTGGTTTATCAAAATGAAAACCATTAAATGTTCCTAATGGACCAAAGGGGAGTTTTTCTGAAACTTCTTTAGAGTCATTAAAATGTTTTTTTATGAATTGAATGTTTTCAGTTTCTGGTTTTAAATTAAAATCTCCCATTAAAATAGTCGGGTAATTTTTAGAATTTAATTCTTGTATTTTTTGAAGAATCAATTTTGGACTTTCTTTTTTTGCCTGCTTTCCAACATGGTCGAAATGTGTGTTAAACACCCAAAAATACTTATTTGTTTTTTTGCTCTTAAAAAGCGCATATGTACATACCCTATTACAAACGGCATCCCAACCCATAGATACTTTGTCTGGTGTTTCGGATAACCAAAATGTGCTACTTTTAATAACTTCCAACAACACTTTTTTATAAAATATAGCTGAATATTCCCCTGAGTTTTTTCCATCGTCTCGCCCCACGCCTACATAGCTATAATTTACAAGTGTACTATCCAAATAAGCCATTTGATTTGGCAAAGCTTCCTGCACTCCAAAAACATCTGGTTCGTAGAAATTTATTTGTCCGATTATCAAGGCCTTACGCTGATCCCAACTATGTTTTCCTTCTTTTGGATAATCTAATTTGATATTGTACGTCATAACTTTGGTCGTCTCTTGTCCAAACAAGACTCCTAAACCAAAAAACAGGACTAGTAAACAGCTTAATTGCTTCATAATTAATTTCATTCTTTTGAGATTTCTCGTCACTCGTTCCTCGTTCTGTCGAAATGACAAACATTTAAAATTTAGTGCTAGTCGTTTTATACTTATGTGTAAACTTGCTTTTAAATCGAACTCATTTTGTTTTAAAAATAGTGTAACTAACGTGAGTTCGATTTAACTTAAATTATTTAACTTCATTGTAAAGTTTTGATTGTCAGGTTTATAAAATATTTTGTATTTAAAAACACCCGCCTTAATCCTCCCTCGAGGGAGGAATCTCACTCGGTAAAATTGTCCCCTTGAGGGGATTTTAGGGGTGTTTTTAATTTAACTAATTGAAAATCAAAAACTATTAATTGAACTCACGTTAACTAATAAAGAGGAACCCCATTCTTTCTGAGATTTCTCGTCACTCGTCCCTCGTTCTGTCGAAATGACAAAAAACCTAATAACCAATCATTTAACATCTATTCGTTTGAAAAGTTTACATCGAACTGAGATTAGTTATAATTTCGGCATCAAAGATATAGCACATCCACCACCTTCGGCCAAATGAAGTTCTAAAATAGTATGACTATTCACTTCTTTTTCTTCCATATCATAAACCTCAGGATTATTCATATAATGCGAATCTGATCTATCTTTATATAGTCTAGCTACATAGGTTTTACCTGCTTCTAAAAAATCCAGCTTTACCTGTATGGTTCTTTTATTTTCGTTTGTAATCGAACCCAAAAACCAATTATCTGTACCTTTTTCTTGGCGAGCTATCGTTATAAACTCACCTATTTCGGCATCTAAAACTTTAGAGGAATTCCAATCTACACCAACATCCTTAATAAATTGCATCGCCCGATGTTCTTGATAGTGCTTTATTAAATCCGGAACCATTTGCACCGGACTATACAATACAACATAAAGCGCCAGTTGATGTGCCAAAGTTGTATTTATTTGATTGTTTTGTTTATAAGGCTTTAATGAGGTATTAAAAATACCGGGAGTGTAATCTATAGGCCCTCCCAACATTCTTGTGAATGGCACAATGGTTAAATGTTCCGGCGGATTGCCGCCATCTTTAGACCATGCATTGTACTCTTGTCCTCTCACCCCTTCACGTGCTATAGCTACTGGATATGTGCGTCGTTTCCCAGTTGCTTTAATAGGTTCATGTGCATTGATAGCCACTTGTGTTTCCAATCCCTTTTCCAATACTTTTTGATAATGGTTTACCATATATTGTCCATGATGATATTCGCCTTCTGGAATAACACTGCTAACATAGCCTGTTTTTACGGAGTGAATGCCTAAGGATTTCATTAAGGCAAATGCGGTGTCCAATTGTTTTTCATAGAGCAAAATATCGGCTGACGTTTCATGGTGCATCATTAATTCTACGCCTTTTGATTTTCCATAACGCACTACTGCTTCTAAATCGTAATCCGGATAAGGTGTCACAAAATCAAAGTGTACTTTTTTGTTCTTTTTATCCCACCATTTTTCCCAACCAATATTCCAGCCTTCTACCAACATGCCACCAATATTGTGTTCCGAAGCAAAATCAATCATATCTTTAGCATAGTCGGTATTCGCTGCATGATATGTCCCTGAATAGTCCCAGCTCCCTGTACCTATATGCATATCCCACCATATACCTACATATTTCATGGGTTTAAAATAAGGTAGGTCATCAACAACCCTTGGATCGTTTAAATTTACAATCATTTTAGATTCTATTAAATCACCAGGTTTATCTGCTATTTGAATCGTGCGCCAAGGTGTTTCAAAAGGTGTTTGCCTTTTTACTTTTATATTTTCACTGTTACCAACCAACTCACTTTTCATTTTTAAATTTAGGGTATCGACCGCTAAGGTCATCCCCGCATAATTGGTTAAATCGGCTTCATGGAAACTTATATATACCCCTAAGTTTGTTTTCATCGTAACTGGTGTATTAACAGCATTTTCCGGTACATATGTTTGTCCTAAATGGGCTTTAGGTTCATAATATTTTAAAGCATCTATTTCTGAAAACCTTGTGGTATTATATAAATATTCGTAAATATCCCAATCTCCCGGAATCCACCATACTTTATGGTCTGCGGTTAAATTGAATTCGGTATTTTCGTCTGTTATAATCACATCATTTAAATGTTCTTGTTTTGGGAATTCATACCGAAATCCCAAACCATCATCATAGACTTTAAATACAATATTTAACTTTCTTTTTAATTCGGAAGTTTCTTCAAGTTCAATTTTCAATGCGTTATAGTGATTTCTAACCTGTGCATCTTCACCCCAAATCATATCCCAGGTCTCATCAGTCGTAGCCATTTCTAAATTAATGATATTAAAATTATCGTGTAGTGGTGGAGCCTCCTTTAATTCGAAACTCATTTTTGATGTATCAATCACTTTTTCATTTTTGTAATGTACTATATAATGGGGCTCGCCTTGCTCTGAAAGAAAAAAACGGACTTGCACATTTTCATTGGGAGATTTTACATCTGTTTTTATGGTTTCTGATGTGCAGGACATTAAAAATATGATGCTGCTAAAAAAACTTATAATAATATGGTACGCTCTCATAATTAAATAATTAATGTTCATAGGCTTTCATTGGTTCCCCTCTTAACCTTTCAAACCCTTTATAGGCACGCTTAATGGCTTTTGGATTAGCACGCTGAAATTCTTTTTCAGTCACCTTATAATCTTGTTGCAAGGTTTTTAGCTTTATTTTAAGCCTTTCTTCTACATCCTTATAACTCGCATCATTTATAAGATTGTCAATTTCATTCGGGTCTTTTTTTAAATCGTATAATTCCCACTCATCTATATCATCATACACATGAATCAGCTTATACTGTTTTGTACGGACGCCACACATTTTCTTTACCATATGAAATGCAGGGAAATCGTAATAATGATAATATATGGCTTCTCGAAAGTCATCATCTTCAACCCCATTAATAACTAATGGTTTTAACGATTTCCCTTGCATATCCTTAGGGATATCAACACTAGCAAAATCCAAAAATGTCTCAGCAAAATCTAAATTTTGAGTTAATGCCGTTATTTTTGTTCCCGGTTTAATGACTCCCGGATATTTCATAAGCATAGGCATTCCCAAAGACTCCTCGTACATAAATCGTTTATCAAACCAACCCTTTTCGCCTAAATAAAAGCCTTGGTCTGTGGTGTAGACTACTATGGTATTGTCTTCCAAACCATTTGCTTTTAAATAATCCAAAATACGACCCACACCTTCATCTACCGCTGCTATAGTCGCCATATAATCTTGCAGATAACGCTGTAACTTCCACAAATCCAAATCCTTTCCGGATAAATTGGCATTATGAAAGGCATCATTTTTTGGTTGATAGGCTTTGTCCCAGGCAGATCGTTGTTCCGTTGTCATACGCTCAAAATCTGTGGTCCACGGATTGTGTGCCAATTCCGGACTCCCTTTTTTTCTGGTCATTTTTAAATCATGGCCTTCGTACATATCCCTATAAATGGTCTGGTATTGCTCTTTTGAAGCTGTTGACCCTTCATGGTTCGTAAAATAAGTCTCGGGTACCGGGAATTTAACCGTATCATATTTATTGGCATGTCGTAATGCCGGCATCCAGTTTCTATGAGGTGCTTTGTGCTGTACCATGAGCATAAAAGGTGTTTCGGAGTCTTTAATTTCATCCAGATACCTAATCGCGTCTTCGGTGACAATATCAGTCGCATAGCCCTTTACCATGGTGGTATCCACTTTTTGGGTTTGTGTATTCATAGAAATAAAATTGGGATTATAATAGTTCCCCTGATCTTGCAGAATATTCCAATAATCAAACCCTTGTGGAACCCCATGCAAATGCCACTTACCAAACATAGCTGTTTTATAGCCTGCTTTTTGCAATAGCTTTGGAAAGGTTTGTTGGTTGCCATCAAAACGGTCTCCGTTCATTCTAAAGCCATTAATATGACTATGTTTTCCGGTTAAAATGACGGCACGACTGGGACCACAAATAGAATTGGTACAGAAATTATTTTTGAAAATAGCCCCTTCATTGGCAATTCTATCAATATTTGGCGTGGGTGCTAATTGACTAATAGGGTGTCCATAGGCGCTTATGGCTTGAGTGGCATGATCATCTGCCATAATGAAAATAATATTAGGCCTTACTTTTGTACTACCAATCTGAGTCTCTTTTTTTTCTCCTTTACAGGATTGAAATACTGTAGCTATTAAAACAATATATATTAGTTTTTTCATGGGGTCTTGGTTATAATCCTTTTTGTTTGAATGGTTTCTTTATCCTGAATGGTTTGATTGAAAAAATCAAGGATCGTGTCTAATTGGTCAAAGGGAATTTGACACAGTTCGTGCTTACCGCCTACTACTTTGTAGAAATAATAAGAAACTCCTAAATTATCCAATGTATCTGCAATAACTTCGGAACCATCCAAAATCATATAGCCCAACGTATCTGGCGTGCAATAATGATGTGGTCCTTTTCCACAAGGCACTAAATTATCATCGGTTCCATGAAACAGCACTGTGGGTACTGCATTGTGTTTTGAGATATAATCTGAATTAACCAAAGCACCTGCAAGCGAAATAACACCTGCAAAGTTCACATCTTTATATGTTGAAATATCATCGACAAAAAAGCGTCTTAAATACACTGCGTTTAAAACGCTTTCGGCACCAGCACTACTACCTCCGGCTATGATTTTGGTTGGGTCTATTTTAAGTGCTGCTTTATGTTCTACAACATATTTAGCAGCATCAAGATAATCGATAGCTGCTTGTCGAAAAATATCCAATTTTAAGGTTTTCGGACAATCACAACCTGAACCTGTTTTTGAGTTTTTTAATAGCAATCTGTATGACATCGAAATACCAATATAACCTTGTTTAGTTAATTTTTTCATCATTTTAACCTCATCGAGATTATCACGTTTACCTCCTGAAAATCCGCCTCCATGCATCCATAAAATGATGGGAAGCCTGTCGTTGGTCTTTATGCTTTTTGGTGTATATACATCCATTTTCAAAGTATCTGAATCTTTAATCGCGTAGGTATAGGTCGCTTTGTTTTGAGACCAAATAAAATTGCTGATGCACAAGCATATGATAAATGATTTAAGATTTAGATGTACTAATATCATTTTTAAAATTTATTTTTTCGGACTTTTTGTTTTAGAGTGATGCTATTTAAACCTTCCTAATATTTCGATAAAATCGAAATTGTCTTTCTTTTATAAAAGAAACCTCGTCTTTATGGGATTTCTCGTCGCTCGTTCCTTGCTCTGTAGAAATGACAACTTATTTACTGAAATTTATATTGAACTGATCTTACATATGCTACTTCTTATCTATTTAACTCGATACAATTTTAGTTTTATTTAAATGAAAATCAGTTAATTATATTCAAATGTCAGGTTGAGTACTTCAACTATAGCCGAAACCTAATTAAAACAACTGAATTTTTAAAACCTTTCGACTGCGCTCAAGGTGACAAGCTTTATTTTATTGAACTTTTGTCTGTTTTTTTATAAATTTTATATCGAACTCACGTTATTTTTTCAATTTATTTTTTCGATTAAAACACCACTTATCACAGGTTTGCCTACAATTGGTTTTAAAGAAATCGTTAAACCTTTATCGTTTTCAATTCTAACTATTGCTGATTTTTCGATACCATATTTTTCCGGGTATTGCTCAGCCATATTAAATTGATTTTCTATGCATGTATCGTTTAAATAAATATCGAAAATGCGTTGTTCTTTGTCACTTTTATTAGTCTCAACAACAGCATTCAAATTATAGATATTTTCTGTAGGTTTTATTTGAGGTTCTACAAAAAATAAACTGACTTTATATTCGCCATTGGGAATATCTAATTTATAATCTGTACACCCTTCCAACATGGTTTGAAATAAGGGTTCTGCAACTGTATTTTTAATGCTGTAAGGCACTCCTTGATGCTTATCACTACTTACATTAAAAATGGAGCCATTTACATATCCATATTTTCCTTTTTCATAAGGTCGATCTGGAACGAATGTTATTTGACATTCTTTATCCGCAAAGTAAAAATGAGCACCTATATTCATTCCAAAACGAGAAAAGGCTTTAAAATCTAAGGTTTTTGTTTTTATCACGTCAGTCGTTTTTTCTTTGGATATTGGCCCTGCTACTACTTTTATAGTGTTTGCACCATTTATAAACGGCATATCGACAGTTACAACACCATTTTTAAATGACACACCCTGAAGCTTTTCCCCGTTTAAAAAAATCTCTCCTGTATTCTGATTTGAATATATTTGAACGGGATATGTGTCGTTATCAAACAGTGTTAAACCATCCAAATAAGTAGTGGCAATATGTATGAACGATTCTTTGTTGTTTAAAACTGATTTATACCAATAGTATATATCCTTGGGCTCCCGATTAAATTGTATTAAGCCTTTTTGATTAACGTGTGGTATGGCATCACCACGAAATTCCGAACCAAAATCGGCGAAATTCCAAGCTGTCATCCCTGTCATATACGGTCTTTCTGTGATTTTCTCATAATAGGATTGGTGCAATTTGGCTTGATATTCTGTGGAGAAATCAAATTTTTTGGGTGTATTTGTAAAAATTCTAACATCGGCTCCAGGTCCATACTCCGAGAGTAAAAGAGACCGGTTTGGATATCTTTTATGTTGATCATCTAAAAAAACACCTAAATCCGGGATGTCTTTATCATACCATCCAAAATATAAGTTCCAACCGAATAACATCGGTAAATCGGCGATACCGGTTTCATTATACAATTCGTTTAAATGCCCCGCCATAACTGTGATGTGATTGGGGGCTAACTTACGTGTTAATCCCTCTAATTGCTTCGCTAAATTTACAGCGGCTTTTTTCTGGTTTTCCTTTTCGACTTCGGTGGATTTATTATCGAAGGCTAATCTTAAAAAGATTTCATTCATATAACCAAACATCACTACTGATGTATGATTATAATATTGTTTCACATGCTCTTTTTGCATATTTAAACTAACGTCGAAAAAGGCTTTGGTATCTGTTACTTTATTAACTACAGGAATTTCAGACCACACTATAATGCCTAGTTTATCACACATGTCATACAACTCCCGTGACTGTGGATAATGTGCATTTCTAAGTACATTGGCTCCCATTTCTTTTATAAGTTGAATGTCCTTTTTCTGGAGTTCCAAGGGGACAGCATTGCCATAGCCTTTATAATCCTGATGTCGATTAACACCAATAAGTTTGATTGGTTCTCCATTTAAAAAGAACCCTTTATCGGCATCTACATGTGCCCATCGAAAGCCTATATCTTGTCTTTTTTCGTCTAAAATATGGTGTTCTTCATCTGATAGTTGAAGTTGTAGTTTATATAAGTATGGTGAGTTCGGAGACCATAATTTTGGGTGGTATAGTTCTGAAAATTTAATATTTATAGCTTCTGAGGCATTTGCGCTACTTTTAAATTTTAAACTCTTATTAAATACCACTTTATTTTCAGCATCAAGAATAGCTACTTTTAGATTGTTGTTTGGTGATTTATTTTCAAAATTATCGATCAGTACTTTAACTTCTATGCCTACTTTTTCTTCTGAAATAGTATAGTAATCTATATAGTACCCCTCTGAAGCAAAATCAGATAACGAGATATGTTGTTTTGGTTTCGAAATAAGCTGTACGTCACGATAAATACCGCCATAAAAGGTGAAATCTGCATCTAATGGTGGGATATTGGGATTATGACTGTTATCAACTTTGACTTCAATTAAATTATACGCATTGTAATGTATCCATTTTGAAATATTGACATTAAAAGCTGTGTACCCTCCTTTATGATTACCTACATGGTTACCATTAACATATACATCTGCTTCTTGATTGACACCTTTGAAGTACAGGTAATGGATTAAGTTTTCTTTTGATTTTGAAAAATAAAGCTGCTTTTTATACCATCCTACACCTCTATGATATCCTTTTACCTCATCAAAGGCATCATCTTTATTCCAAGTATGCGGTATGTTGATAGTTTGCCAATCATTTGAGGTTCTTTCGCCTAAAACAAACTGCCACCCAGAATTTATAGTAATGGTTTGGGATTTTATTGTATCTGGAAATACCCCCAATATTAAAAGGAATATAGCAAGTCTAAATTTGAATGTGTTGTTAGATTTCAAGATGATTTTTATTTTAAAAACCTTGTGATTTAATTGTTATTAATTAACATGAACAAAAGATGTTATGTCATTCCGAACGAAGTATGAGGAGGAATCTCATAATCATACTTCAACAGCACTTGGTACAGGTGTGATTTCTCGTCGCTCATACTTCGCTCTGTCGAAATGACAACTAACTCTAAATAATGTTAGATAGATTAAACTATGTCTAATCATGTTTATCTAATATAAACATATGCTCAAAATCAAAATCTGAAGTGCCTTTTATAGCAATTTCAAATGTTCCGGGTTCTACGGTAAACGTGTCATTGTTGTAAAATTTTAAATCTTCAACGGTTAAGTCAAAACTCACCGTTTTACTTTCTCCTTTTTTAAGGGCTATTTTTTTGAAGCCTTTAAGTTCTTTTACCGGTCTTGTGATACTGCCCACTTTATCGTGAACATATAATTGCGCCACTTCAGATCCATCGTAATCACCCGTATTTGTTATAGTAACTGAGGCCGTTAAGGTATCTGAAAACCCTATAGTGGTTGCTGATAATTTAAAGTCGGAGTATTCGAAATGAGTATAGCTCAACCCATGTCCGAAAGGGTATAAAGGCGTATTCGGCGAATCAATATAATTCGACTTGTAATCTTCTTTTGGATTATTAGGGGGAATAGGACGTCCTGTATTTTTCATATTATAATAAATAGGTACTTGCCCCAAAGTTCTTGGAAAGGTTACCGGTAATTTTCCTGATGGATTATGTGTTCCAAACAACACATCAGCAACTCCACTTCCACCACTAGTTCCTGGAAACCAGGTTTCTAAAATGGCATCTGCTAAATGATCTTCTTCTGATAGATCCAACGGACGACCATTCATTAAAACCAATATAATTTTTTTATTGGGTACCGCTTTACGAATTGCTTTTATTAAATCTGTTTGACGTCCGGGTAGTTTGATATTGGTTCTACTGGCAGCTTCTCCACTCATATCGTAGTCCTCTCCCATCACCATAACGACTTTATCTGCTCGTTTTGCAGCATTTATAGCACTCTTAAATTCACTCTTATCATCACCTTCAATCTCACAACCTTTGGCATATATAATTTTTGAATCGCCTAAATACTCCTGAATTCCCTCATACACACTAATGGCCTTGCCTTTTCTATCACCAGCAGCTGCCCAATTGCCTATAATATTTTCTTTGTCTTTCGCCAATGGCCCTATTAGTGCTATTGTTTGGTTATTATTTAAAGGCAATCCTTTGTCTTCATTCTTTAGCAACACGGAACACATCGCGGCAGATTTACGCGCTGCTTCTAAGAACTCAGGTTTATAAACCACTTCTTTTTCGCGTTGCTCATCGCAGTATCTATAGGGATCATCAAACAAGCCCAGTTTATATTTTGTTAGCAGAATTCTTCGGCAAGCATCATTAATCAATGCTTCATCTACGTTTCCTTCATTCACTAATTCTTCTAAATAGAGACGATTTGCACTGCTCATCATATCCATATCGATGCCCGCATCTATAGCTAATTTTGTGGCATGTTTTTCATCTTCTGCAAATCCATGAGGCACTAATTCGTTAATAGCCGTATAATCGGTAACTACAAAACCACTAAAATTCCATTCCTCTCTTAAAATATCTCTAAAAATAAATTTATTTCCTGTTGCTGGCACACCATTAACTTCATTAAAAGCCGTCATAAATGTTTCTACACCTGCCTCTACAGTTGCTTTAAAAGGTGGTAAGTATACATTTCTAAGTTCGTCCTCGCCCATATTTACTGTATGGTAATCACGACCAGCCTGTGCAGCACCATAGCCCACAAAATGTTTTGCGCAAGCAAGTATCGTATTATGTTTGGATAAATCCTCTCCTTGAAACCCTTTTACATATGCTTTTGCAATTTCACTACCTAAATAAACGTCTTCACCAGCACCTTCTGAGATACGTCCCCAACGTGGGTCTCTCCCTATATCTACCATGGGGGCAAAGGTCCAATGTATGCCTTCTGCCGAGGCTTCCTCGGCTGCAATGCGCGACCCTTTTTCTATATCGTCTAGATCCCAACTTGCTGCTAATCCTAAATTAATCGGGAAAATGGTTCTAAAACCATGAATAACATCATAGCCAAACAACAACGGGATACCTAACCTTGTTTCTTCTACCGCCAGTTTTTGCAAATCTCTAGTTCCTTTAGCTGAATATACATTCAGCATGGCACCAACATTGCCTTCTTTTATGTATTTTTTATTATTGGAACTCACTGTTGGGCCCGTAACCGTCCAACCGCCACTATACATGACGGTTTGACCAATTTTTTCCTGTAAAGTCATTAGACTCATCAAGGAATCGACTTTAATGTCGAACGGTGTTACATTAGAAACCTTGCTAACGACATTTTTAGAGTCGGTACGACAACTAAAAACGGTCATTATGAGTAAAAAAATGTAAGCTTTGGTTAGAGTATTAATCATTTTTTTAGTGTTTATTTTATATAATTATCAAAATAATAATTTGAATTCAACAATAGACAGGCTTTGGAAATCGACATCATAACGTATTGAATTCATTTATTTTTCATTTCCTTTAGTAATTAAATCCTAATTTATCCAGTCCTTTTTTAACATCTTCATTTTGCATAAATAGGTTCCATAACAACCCTGTTCTATGATTTTCAATCATAATAATTTGGGGTCCCTGATCTATAGCAAGGTAAGCTTCGGTGACCCAAAAATTATAATGCGGACTAAAGGCATCGTAAAATCCTGCCGGTCCTAATAATTTATCTTTATTTTGATATAAATAATGCATCACTTTAAGAGATTCCGTAGGTGTGTAGGGTATAGAACAAATGGCTGCTGTTGGAGATACTACCCCTTTGTCGTTTGAAGGACTATGTGCAGAATACCCTCTGGAACCGTCTGTATTTCTTGAGTAACTTGCTGTTAAGCCCCAGCAGTCTTCGCCATAATCTATATAATTTTTCGGATTGGCTATACAATATTGACGATTAATCTTAGTATGGTTGACTACCAAATTCCAATAATTCCCATATTGATCGGTTAAGTTTCTAGGATTTAATCCTAAGAATGAATAATGACTAAAAAACAAAGGCCCTCCAAAATTGGAGCCACCAGAATGTCTTAACACCAATGGAAAACCATACTGTGAAGTTGAGGAAGTAATCGCCCCATTTTTAGCCCAACCTTTTTCGTAATCTGTTTTATCAATTGTATAATCTGGTGAAGCGGCGGCTAAAATATAAGTGATTAAAACTTCATTATAGCCTGTTAGCTTCAAGTTGATATCGAAACCATAATTAGGACTCCAGTGCCAGTATAAGACCTCTTGGTTTTGGGTATACCAATTCCATTCTACACCCTTCCATAATTCATCTGCTTGTTCTGCCAAAGCTTTTTCTGTATCTGAACCATTTTTGAAATATTCTTTGATACAAATGAGTCCTTGTACCAAAAATGCAGTTTCTACCAAATCACCCCCATTATCCTTTGTGCTAAAGGGTAATGCATTACCTGAGTTACCATCTATCCAATGTGACCATGCGCCGTGAAAACGATCTGCGTTTTTTAAAAATGTTAATATTTTACTTAATCTGGAAATACCTTGTTCTCTTGTAATAAAATCGCGCTCTATACCTACCAGAATACTCATGAGTCCAAAACCAGTACCACCTGTTGTGACTACATTTTGATTGAGTGTCGGATTATCTGGATGATATCTTTCTTTTGCAGCACCAGAACTTGAGTGTGCAAAATCCCAGAAGTATTTAAAGGTTTCTTTTTGGGTTAGATCCATCATGTCTTCATCACTTAATGGTACTACTCCAGTAGGATCATCATCTGACCCTGGAATATAAGGTTCCTGATACCCCGGACCATTATCTTTCCCACAAGAAAAACATACAACACACAATAATATCAATGAATATCGAAGCATAGAAATTTATTCGTCTTTTTTGTGTGTGAATCCTAATTTATCCAGCCCTTTTTGGATGTCTTTATTTGCCATAAAGAAGTTCCACAACATCCCGGAACGATAATTTTCAATCATTACAGGAATAGGTCCCTGGTCTATAGCTAAATATCTTGGCGTATACCAATTATGTTCAAAACTAAAGGCATCGTAAGGCCCATATTTCCCTATGAGACTATCATGGTCTTTATATAACTTTTTTAACATTTGCATGCTCTCTTTTGGCGTATATGGAAATGAGGACAGTGCTGCCGTTGGTGCAATCACACCTAGATCTTTATCTGGCCTATGTCCTTTATAACCTTTTACGGAATAACTTGATGTCAAACCCCAGATACTATCTCCATAACCTTTATAATTTTTTGGATTAGCTACTGCATGCTTGTAATGAATTTTGGCTTGATTTTGAACGAGTTTCCAATAATCCGCATAGGTATCTGATAATCCTTTTGGATTTAATCCGGTATAGGAATAATGTGCCCAAAACATAGGACCTACAGGAGATTTATCATGTTCGTAATAATCAAGAATTAAATCTTCCCCATAATATGTTTCATTAGAAACAATATCTCCATTTCTAGCCCAACCTTTATGATACACTGATTCATTTACAGCATGTGTAGGTGATGAGGCTGCTAAAACATACATAATTAGACATTCATTATATCCCCCAACCGGAAAATCCATATCCCAGTTGTATTCTGGTGACCAATGCCAATACAATACATCTTCGCCTTTGGTATACCAATCCCATTCTACGTCATGCCAAAGTTTATCTATTTTTTCTACTAATTTTTGTTCCTCTTCATTACCACCTTTAAAATATTCGGCAACTGTTAACATACCTTGAACTAAAAATGCAGTTTCTACCAAATCTCCGCCATTATCTTTTTTGCTAAAGGGCATCATTTTACCTGTTTGCCCATCCAACCAATGTGGCCATGCTCCATGATACCTATCTGCTTTTTCAAGAAAATTAATCATTTTAACAAAACGCCCTAACGCCTGCTCTCTGGTTATAAATCCGCGTTTCACCCCTACCAAAATAGCCATCATTCCAAAACCAGTACCTCCTATGGTAACGGTATGTTTTGGTGATGTAGGGTAAATATCGTCCATATGTAAACGTTCTGGGGCAAGACCTGAGTTAGGTTCTGCGCCGTCCCAAAAATAATTGAAAGTTTGTTTTTGAATGGTATCCAACAACGCTTCATCATCTAAAATGATCGTTGTGTTTTTGGAGTTGATAGTATTGTCATTATTCTTTCCATCGTTCTTACAATTGAAAAAAATAGTCAAGACAATTAATAATGTAAATAATTCATGCTTCATAAAAGTATGTATGATAAATTAATTGAGGATATCTAAAAAGTGTCATTCAGAATGAAATGAAGAATCTCTTATGATTTATATGCTTCAATTTACAGAACAATAAGATTCTTCGCTATTATGCTCTGAATGACAAAATAAATTACTTTTTAGATACCCTCAATTCTACTAATTAAACTTAAACAACATAAGTCTTAATTACCCATAATGGTTTGAATTTCTGATTGAGACAAGGCTTTGTCATACAAGCGTAATTCATCCATTAAACTTAGATCTGACCAGTGATTCCATTGTGTGAAATTTGGTGCTCCAGACATGACAGACAATATATCTACACCTGTCCAATCTACTGGTGAAGCTAAAGCATTTTCAGCAACAACTTCTCCGTCTATATAAACTGTTGCCTTGTCACTGGCAATAGTAAACGCTAAATGAATCCATTTATCTACAGAGGGGTCAACATCTGCAGTCGCGCCACCATCAACCCATTGATTTGCTGAACCTAGACCTACATTGAGTTTAAAACGTTGCATACCGCCTGCATCTTCCCTGAAAAAACTAAATCCTTTTGTTAAATCATTTTTAGTGCCTCCATCTGTCATTGGTGATCTCATAGCTAATATACCAGCTCTGTTCGGATCGTTATTCACCTTATACCAACATGTGGCACTAAACTCGTTAGTCGTTAATGCGCCTCTTTCGTCTGTAGGAAACGTTAAATAAGAATCTGTTGCACCAGCATACGCATCTGTACCTTCAACACTCTCACCTGCAAAACCTGGCGTGCCCACTTTAGCTGCTTCAAGGTCTCTGAACAGTTCATTGTAGTTGCCATCAAAAGGCATATAAAACATCTCTCCAGCATAAGTTGGTGTGTAGCCTGAAACAAATTCACCTGAATCATCTGCCATAATTTGCAGTATTTCCTGCTGAGAAATCGCGCGATCAAAAATCCTGAATTCATCCAACAAACTTTGATCTGACCAGTGATTCCATTGTGTGAAATTAGGTGCTCCGGACATAATTGAGAGGATGTTACAATCCGTCCAATCGATACCATCATGTGGACCTGTTTTCACTACCTGACCATCGATATAAACCGTGGCTTCATTTCCAGCAATGGTAAATGCAAAATTAACCCACTTATCAGCAGTTGGATCTACATCGGCTGCCGTATTCCCATCAAACCAATGATTCTTTTCTCCGGATCCTACATTTAATTTAAAGCGCTGATTGCCTGCTACATCTTCCCTAAAAAAAGTAAAGCCTTTCTTTAAATCATGTTTTCCATCTACCATAGGAGACCGCAGTGTTACGACACCTGCTCTTTTTACCCCATTCTTATTTGGAGCATCATTTACTTTCATCCAAAAAATGGCACTGAATTCGTTATTTTTAAAACGATCTGCTGGAAATGTTAAATACGATTCCTGAGCTCCCATATAAGAGCTTGCTCCGTTTAAATTATCGTCATTAAACCCTGGAGTTCCTTCTACTGCTGCCTTTTCAAGGCTTACTAAATCTGTATAATCTCCATCAAAGGCTATATATAAAATTTCGTTTGGATATTTTGGGATGTAAGCAGGTTCTTTAGTAAAATTTATCGTTTCAATAGTCGTTTTATCGCTAATATCCGTAGCAACAACCTTAAGTTCATGGTCTCCATCCGCAATCTGATCATAGATCAAATTATCAACAACTAATCGACGATAATCAATGAAAGAATCAAAATTATTCAATTGTACATTGTCAATTGAGACTGCTACAGATTTTAATTCAATGTCATCAGCCGCTTCAAACTTAATATCAACACTGGCAAATACTTCATTAACCTTTAAAGTAAGGCCTTCAGTTGGAGATGTTATTGAAATAACTGGTGCTCCTGCATCTGGGCCTGGGTCTACTGCTGTTATTGAGTCGATACCGTTATCACAAGAAAATACCAGTAATATCAATAACAACGCAAGAATACTATTTATAATTTTTTTCATTTTCTGTTGTTTTTTATTAGAATTAGTTAGTCAATCAAATCACCCAGTATTGGGAACTCGTCTATTTGATCTTGATGATAGGTTACAAATTTTTTATCGGCAGTAAACGTTCTACCTTCATAACTCAACTCATTATAGCGTTCTAATCTCACCATATCAAAAAATCGTTTGCCCCACTCCATAGCAAGTTCAGCATATTTTTCATCAACAAGCTGATCTAAGTTAACACCACTAAGCGGTGTGAGCCCAGCTCTTTCTCTAACCATATTTACTGCCTGATCTGCTGTCATAGCAGAATTAGAAGCTCCTTGAATTAAGGCTTCAGCATACATTAAAAGTGTTTCGGCATAACGGAATATGATATAATTCTTATTGCTACCGTAGGCTCTACGCTCACCGATAAGCTGATTGGTTGGCATGTAGTGTTTACCACTTGAAAAGATAGCTCTTTCACTATCATTCAGTTGATCGCCATCCCTGGTTGTGTTAGATACAAAGTTTGGCAGTGTTGCTGACGTATAAGTCGTCGTTGCAATAATACTATCAATACCTTTTTGAGTGAACAACACTGAAGTTTCCAAACGTTCATCTTCTCCTCTATCCAACATAAACTCAATATACTTCATACTTGGCTCAAAAAAGCCCCATCCTCCACTAGCACCGTCAACAGCTGGCGTCCAGCCTTGAGGGCCGTAAGGCGCATAAAGGTGGCTTACATTTTCGCCTGTACCTTGACCAAAATCAGAGAATTGCATTTCGAAAAGGCTTTCATCACTCAATTTCCCTGGAGTTTTAAAAAGCTCGTAAAAGTCTGGGTATAAACTAAATTTCCCTGAACTAATTATCTGACCTGTGGCATCGGCTACCGCCTGATAGTTTTTAAGTTCTTGATTTGCAGAAGCTTTAATCATTAACGCTGTGTATTTAGTGACACCTCCTGGTAAGTCTGTGCGTTCATTTGGGCGCATGTCCAATAAAAAAGGAATTGCCTCATCCATTTGATCTGAGATATGCTGCATAACTTCATCTTTACTAGGCACTGAAGTGACATTAGCAAAATCATTAAGATTGGAAGATTCTGGTATGAAGACTGCACCGTAAACTTGTGAAAGTTGTAAAAGCAGTATAGATCGAAGTACTTTTGCTTCTGCTATATACTGTTCTCCTAGTGCAACACCTTCATCGTCTGCTAATTCCATATACCTGCTAATTTGTTCCATTGCTGTATGTGCAGTAATTATGGTCCCATAATAGCCTTCCCATAATGTTCTTGAACCAAAAAACGAGTTGTCATATACATAACGGTCTTGGTTTTTAAGCCCCTGCTGGTCTCCAGCTGCATTTACATCATCTCCCCTAGTGGAAATAACCAAAGGTCTTTCCCAGTTTCTATATGAAACTTCGGCATAAACGCCTATGAGAGAAAAAACCATCTCATCGGTTTTAGAAAAATCTGTTCCACCTGCAAAATTGTTGTTAAGTTCTGGTTGATTCAATTCGTTTGAACAGCCTGTAAGCATAACACACAACAAGATTATTAGCGCAGACAGTTTGTTTATTTTTATTTGTATCATAGCTATTATTTTTAAATTTTAATATTTACACCTAACGTATATACGCCAGGGATAGGATAGGTTTGTTGGTCTCTACCATTTGCAACTTCTGGGTTAAACCCATTGTATTTAAATAGTGTCAATGGTCGTTCTGCTGTAATATAAAATCTAATATTTGGATTGAATTTCCCCTTTAATCTTGGTAGTGTATATCCTAATGTTACGTTTTGTAATCGCACAAAATCACCATCTTCTATAAAGAAGCTATTAAGAAATTGATTGCTCCATGGATTTCTTATACCTCTTGCAGATGGGTAGGTATTTGATGTCCCTTCACCACGCCAACGATTAATTGCAAAATCCCTATCTATATTTGGGTCTGGTGATTGTCTGATTGAAAAGCGTTTTATATTTGCTATCACATTACCTCCTTGCCCAATAATATTTAAAGAAAAGTCAAAAGCCTTATAATTAAGTCCAAAGTTAAACCCGAAAGAATAAGAGGGTAAAAATGAGCCTAAATCTACGCGGTCTTGTGCATCAATCTCCATATCACCGCTATGATCAACAAATCTAAAATCTCCGGGTTCAACCGTTAAGCCATTTCCTCTTGCTGTTACAGCTGCAGGATCTGCCAGAATTTCATCTTCGGTTTGATACACGCCGGCAACCTCAAGTCCGAAAAAAGAATTTATGGAACCTCCAACAACAGACCTTTGGGCTACGTCGCCCCCAGAGGTTAAGTTTTCCTGTCCTGCTAAATCCAATATTTCATTTTTCAAGGTAGAAAAGTTTCCTCCAATACTATAGCTAAAGTCATCTGAAACACGTTTAGTCCAATTTACAACCAACTCAAGTCCTGAGTTTCTTATCACTCCAACATTTTGCCTGGTTTCTCCAGGTACTAAAAGTCTAGAGACTGGAATTATGGCATCCCTGGTTTCTCTATTAAAATAATCGGCATCGATGGATAGTTTACTATCGAATAATCTTGCGGTAATACCAAAGTTGGTTTCCTCTGTTACTTCCCACTTTAAAGCTTCAAAGTCACTGCTAGTAATAAGCCCTGGGAATCGGGTATCGCCAAAAGAAGCAATAGTTTCCTCGGAAGTGATTCCTCCTGAACTTGAAGCTACATTCGCATTCCCTAATTCACCCCAACTGGCTCTTAGCTTTAAAAAATCAAAAACGCCATTGTTTTCCATAAAAGGTTCGCTGGAAACTACCCAACCTGCACCAATTGTTGGGAAATACCCCCATTTTTCCTGGTATTTATTCGTACCATCAGCACGGAATGTACCATATAATAAATACTTATCGTCAAAATTATAAGCTACACGCCCAAAATAAGAGAAGAAATATTGTCTAGCCCCATCATCACCTGTAACTCGGTCGCCATTTCCTCTTTCGGTCAAATCGATATCATCCGACAAATCTAAAAAATAAGATTCATCACCTATTCCAAGTCCATTAGGGAAGTTTATGCCTTTTGCCTCAAGCTGTTCAAATGACCGGTCTCTAAACGAAGTACCCGCCAAAACAGTTAAGTTGTGTTTCCCCAAATTATTGTTATAAGTCAAGGTATTATCCCATGTTTGTTCAGAAAGTGTCTCATTTCTTTTGATTAATTCTGCAGTATTCCTGTTAGCAGTCCCAATACCAAAAGAAAATGGAAGCCTCACCTCTCTAACTTCAAGCGTTTCAAAATTGTGAAAATATGCTGTTTTAAAATCTAATTTATCGGGAATAACTTCGTATTGCAAATCAAAAGTCATCAGCGTATTTCGGATTTTACTTCTATTTTCTGTATTTTCCATCACCGGAAAAGGGTTTTGAGTCCCCCTATACCCTAAATCATTTGCATTGGCATAAGGTCTTGGAAACGCATCGGTTTTGGATGGATCGAGAACCGGCATAGTTGGTACCGCAAAATATGCCAAAGCAAATGCTGTTTCTTCTGGACGGTATCTGGTTGCATTGCTTAAAAGTGCTGAAACGCCAACTTTTAATCGATCGCTTACATCAACATTTAATTTGGTTCTAATGTTAAAACGTTCATAATCGTTTTTCATTCTAAGTATACCTTCTTGCTCAAATTGGCTTAACCCAACAGAATAGGTAATATTATCTGCACCTCCGGTAACACCCAAACTATGGTTTTGAATCAGCGCATTACGCAAAATTAAATCATACCAGTCTGTATTAACATCTGGAACATTTGGATTGATCCTACTTCTTCCGTAACGCTGCATGGCATTTTCAATAAACTGAGCTTCTGCATCAGAACCAGATTCCCTAGCCAAAGTCGCAAACTGTTCTGAATTTGAAAGTTTCACAACATTATGAGCTATTTGAACACCTTGATAGCCATTGTAAGTAATTTGAGGTTTCTGATTACGTTTACCTGAATGTGTTTCAATGAGTATAACACCATTTGCTGCTCTTACCCCATAAATTGCAGATGCAGACGCATCTTTCAAAACCGAAATAGTTTTTATGTCTTCAGTATTCAAAAAATCAATATCATCATAGAATGCACCGTCTACAACATAAAGAGGATCTGAGGCTCCATCTCCAGTGTAAGACCCTAGACCACGAACTCGCACTGTTGGTGATGTCCCCGGAGCACCACTACTTACTACCTGTAAACCTGCCACTTTTCCTTGTAGTGATTGCATGGCAGCTGCAGCTGGTGTTCTAGTAATGTCATCAGCTTTAATGGTAGTAATAGCACCTGTTAAATCTGCTTTCTTCTGCGTACCGTAACCAATAACCACGACCTCATCTAATGAAGCAATGTCTGGTTCAAGCGAAATATTTACAGTCGTTTGGTCTTGAATTTGTATCTCGACCGTTTTAAAACCCAGAGAGCTGAATTCTAAAATTTCTCCTTTGTTAACATTAATGGAATAGCCGCCATCAAAGTCTGTACTTACTCCTCTTATTGTGCCTTGTACAATGACATTAACTCCTGGTACAGGCAGATCATCTTCGGCACTTGTAACAATACCACTGATTGTTTTATCCTGAGCAAAAGCATGAAGTGTAAACAAAAGAATTAACAGTAAAGTAAATCTTGTTTTCATATAGTTTTAATTTAGAATGTTAGTTTGATACTAAATTATAAAGTATGGGGGTGCTCATCAAAAAATGACTTACACATAAATTACGTCATATGTGAAAAAAAATGAAAAAATCGCTATTGACGTATATTATAGCTACAAAAAATAAGCAGAAACATTAGGATTAAATAAGTTATGACGTAGTTTTGGCGTAGTATTCTTAAATGGGAATTTAAGAATTTTAATACTATTTATTTAAAATCTAGCAAATATTCACTTAAAGATTTGTCATTTTCTAAATTTAACTTGCGTTTTAATCGATATCTATGAGTTTCTAACCCTCTAATGGACACATTCATCAATGGCGCAATCTCTTTAGTTAGTAAATTCATTTTTATGTAAGCACAAATCTTCAAATCTTTATGTGTTAGTTTAGGATGCTTTGCTTTTAATTGATTGAAAAACTCTTCGTGTACTTGATTGAAATTATATTCAAATATTTCCCATTCATCTTCATGCCCTATGGAGTTATCTATTTTTCTCAATAGCCGTTTGTATGTAGATGAATTATCAAAACCTTCTTTATTTCTTATAAGTTCATTTTTAATTTCCAGCATGGACTCATTTTTTTTCACTAAAGCCATAGCTGTATTTGCCAATTGTTTACTTTTTAACTTGACTTCATTTTTTAAAGATTGATTTTTTAGCTGTACTATCTTCTTATCATTTTCTATGGTTTTCTCTTTCAAAAGTACTTCTTGCTCCTTTACAAATTTATCGTGTAAAATCTTTTGTTCTTTTTTGATTTTTCTTTTATGTAATCCATATACAATACCTCCTATGATTAAGGCCATTATAAAGTAGAACAAACTATTTTTGTACCACGGTGGTAAAATTGTAATCTGAATTATTTTTTCGGGAGAGACTTCACCCGATAGGTTTGTCGCTCTAAAATGAATACTATAATCTCCATTACTTAAACTCGATAATTCTAATCTCTCATTATCCATTTTATACCAGTTTAAAGCGTCTGATGTAGTAATGGCATACTCAAAAAAGTGGTTTTTTGATAGTGGTGACGATATGGAAATACTTATACTTTTATTAAAGGGAAACTCATAAACTTGTTCATGATTAATATCAACCAAGGTTTTATCTATTTCTACATGCTCAATAATGGGTTTCTGAAGTGTATCGCTTCTCTTTTTTGCTGTGTTATTTATTAACATAAAACCATCATATAGGTTTAATGTATATATGGAGTCATTAAGTTGTGAAACACTTTCTGCGTCTACTACGAGTCTTTTTTGAATAAGTTCATTAGGAAGATTCAAGCCTTTTTTATCCTCAGTTAATGATAGAAAAGTAATTTTATCGTTAGCATTATTGGTTACTAACTCATTAGCACCGGATTCGGAGATAATATCTGCATCTGTTCCAAAGGAATTGTTTAATAAATCGTGCGGAACGATACTATCAATCAAGGCCTCATATTTCTGCCAACCTCTATTTGTTTTAAAACAAATATCATTTTTAATTTTATGGACTTTAATACTAAAATCTGACCATAGTCCTTTATTCTTATAATTTTCAAACGTTACAATACTATCATAGCTTTTATCAAACCTCACTCTAAACAAACCTTTATAAGCATGAGCCGCCCATGCCGTATGTGCATCTTCAAAAACTAAATATTTTATTGGTATCGTTTTATTTCCCATGTGCCTGGAGTTCCATTTCCCTTCAGAAATATCAAATCTCACTAATCCTCCATAGGTGCCTTGAATAAAGGTGGTTTTCATTTCTGGAACTTTTTTAATCACCCAGCCTCCTGTAAATTCGGATATTTTTCTTAGTTTATTGTTTTCAACAAGATAAGTTCCATCATTATGTCCGCATAATAGTTGTCCGTTAATTTCTTTTAAACTCCAAACTTGTCCCTGAGAGCCTTCAATAAAATTAAGATCACCTTCTTTTAAATAAAACAGCCCTGTATTACTTCCCAGGTATAGTGTGTTTCTATAACTTATTACATCATAAACCGCACCTAATTTCCCCGAAGTGTCATTGTATAAAGTATGATTATAGTCCAGGTCTATTTCCGCTATACCATTATCTAGCCCCACCCACAAATTATTGTTACTTCCTAATTCATGACCTAAAACTGTATTATTCAATAACCCATTTTCCTTATTAATATGGTATTTAACATGTCCAGATTTATTCGTAACGTAGACACCATTTTTTATGGTTCCAAAAACCATATCCCCATTTTTAAGGGCTTGAAACGTATTAAGCTGCTGTTCTTTTATAATGTTACTAATGTTAGACTCCCAAATTTCGAGTCTGTTATTGGCTTTATTATATATATAGCAGCCATTGAGCGCCGTAGTTATCAGTAATTTTTCCTTGTTGTAATTATCTATTGAAATGATCTTAACATCAACAAATTCACTTGTATTTATGAAGGGTCTTAATATATCTCCTTCTAAAATAAAAATACCATTTCTTACTGTTGAAACATAAACGTTGTTATCTACAACACTACACGACAGAATAGTAGATTCTGGTTTTATTCTCTTTATTTCTCCATTGTTGTAGATGTATAGGTTTGAGAAAGACCTAAAGAGTATCGCATCGTCATGAAAGAATATTTGCCAAAACTCTTCATCTGAAGGTGTTTCGTTTTCTTTAAAGTTACTTAATGGCGTATAAACTAATTTTCCTTTTGAGTTTTTTTTCCAATACCCAAACTCTTCATAAGACCCTGTGTAAATAACATCTTTATGGGCTAATACTGAACGTATGATCGTTTTATTTGGCAGCTGATAAAAATTCCATTTTAAACCATCAAACTCAACTAAACCTTTATCATTCGCGACATATAACTTACCGTTATCTGCTCCTGAAACATCCCAGTTTTGATTTCCTGCATTATATTCTGTTAATGCATAATTTTTAAAATAGGGTATGTATTGAGCGGTTACATTATGAGACGCCATAAAGAAGCTAAATAGAAAAAGAACTTTATAGTGCTTAAGTTGCATTATTGTTGATTTTTTTAAAAGAAAAAGGGAATGAGTACAAAGCTAATCAAAATAATATTAAAATATCTTTTTTAGATTATGAGCAAAACACAAAAAACCTCCAACCGGATAGGTTAAAGGTTTTTAAGTAGGCTGCGCAAAAATTTTGAGAACGTTAGTACAAAATAAGATTAATAGTAAACTCGCCAAGAAATTTCGAAAAAAGCCTCCTTATAAAATAAGAAGGCTTTAAAAATCATAAATTTATTAATGAATACTTATTCTTTTATAATTCGTTTCACAGCTTCTTTACCTTCAGAAGTTATTTGTAAAAAATAAACACCTTTAGAGATATTAGATAGATCTATTTGATGGATAGCCCCTACTTCATTAGTTGTCTTTTTAAGCACACGACCACTTATATCTACAATTTTGATTTGATCCATTGTCCTTTGTTCAGACTGAATGGTAATTATTTCATTAGCAGGATTAGGATATACGCTAATACCTCTAGCGAATATAGAGTCTTCTAAACTTAATGAATTCACTACATTAACTGTTCTAATCACCTCTACAGCATCATTACAAGATGAGTCGCTAGCATTATAAGTTACACTATAACTTCCCAATTGATTTGTATTTACGGCCATATCATTAATCACCACTGTAGAACCATCATCGGTTGTTGCTCCTAATTCTACATATGAATCTCCTTGTATGATTTCTTGAGGATTATCTCCTGTCAAGGTAATCACTGGTACTGTAGTATCTGTGGTAGTAATCGTAACTGTTGCATTTTTCATGGAAACATTACCATTAACGTCTGTTGCAGTAAGTGTTACAATATTTACTCCTAAATGCGTGCAATCAAAATCTGTTTGAGAAGCTACTAGTGTATCTACACCACATACATCTAATATTCCTGGCACAGGTATAAAAGTAACCACATCGTTGGTAGTTGACCATTGTGCAGCATTACGACCTGGAACAATAATTGCGGCAGTACCATCTATGTTTTCTATTCCTTGTATTTTATCATTTCCCGAATCAAAAGTACTTGTACCATGAATTTCTATACGATTAGTACTTTCAAATAGTTTAATCTGGGTTGTGGTTCCATCAGGAGTTGTGTCATAGTAGTGTACCTCATCAAAATCAATAATCGCAATTCGATTAGGAGCTGTTCCTATAGTGGTATATCTTATAATACCACCTTCCTCAGGATTCATATCTGTCATATCAAAAGCAATTAAATTGTTAGGGGTAGAGGTATTAGGAAGTGCATCCCAACCACAACACCCATCATCTCCTTCATCTGAAAAAGTAATAAATCCGTTAGAAGAAATGTAAAACTCCGTATAAAAGTTACCATAGAATCCAAAATTAAACCCAATAGGTAAAGCTGCGGATACCTCATCATCTTCCAATGTTACTTCGGTTCCAGTGCTACTAATGTCAACTCTATCTATAGTTACTGTTGTATCTAGAGTATAACCACTAGCTAACGGGTCTGGACCTAAGAGATCATTAGCTGTTAATGAGGCTGTACCTGCCGCATCCAAAACCAAGGTCTGATCCTGAGTGATGAAAGTGGGTCCTTCTTCATCTACCACAGTCACATCATAATTACAAGACACAGTAGCACCTGTATTGTCTAAGGTATCATAAGTAAATGTCGTTGTAGATCCTACTGGCAAAAAGGTTCCGCTTGTTGGACCAGCAGTAATATTATTTGCACAAGGATAGTTATAAGTCACACCACAGGCATCTGTTTCCGCTTGTAAAGTTAAATTTCCTGGACATGATGGCACGGTTACCGTAACTGTGGTAGTACATGTCGCTTCATTACCACCACTATCTACAGCAGTTAATGTCACTAGATTATCTCCAATATCCGCACAAGTAAATACAGATTTATCTAAAGTAACACCTCCTGATGAGCAGTTATCTGTGAAACTCTCTAATAGACTATTTGGATCTAACGTTACACTACCTGTTTCATCTAATTCTACAGAAAAAGGTGGTACGCATTGTATTACTGGCGGTACTGGATCTACAAGATTAAAAAACACACTAGCATTTGTTACATTTCCATTTACATCTGTTGCAGAAATGTTTACCGTATTAAATCCAGTATCACTACAGTTAAATTCAGTTTTACTAATAGTCGTACTAGCTATACCACAGTCGTCTGTAACGGTAGTATTTAATGTTGCTAAGTCTAATGTTACCTCTCCATTACTATCTAATTCTATATTGAGAAAAGGTGCTGGTGGAGGTGTATTAATTATTGGTGGAGATTCTACAATAGTTACAGTAACATCTATTGTTACACTATTATTTTGCTCATCGGTAGCTGTGAATTGTATAATATTATCTCCTACATCTGCACAGGTAAAACCTGTTTGACTTAGACTTAAGTTTATATTCGCTTCAGCACTACAATTATCTGTAAGTGTAAATCCAAAATCTGTTGGACTCACGCTTACATTTCCTGTGTTATCTAAAGTGGTACTTAGTGTTGGTGTTGCTAATGGCGAGAGATCACCACGAACCCAAACACGATGAATCGTACTTTGTGTATTTACTGCATTATCGTCAACTTCCCAGCGACTTCCTCCTCCACGAATTCCCCAATGAAATTGCCCGCTACGCCAAAATGGAAACTCTGTTAAGGCATTATCGCCTTGACTTGAAAATACATTTATAGCTTGAGTAGGAATATTTGCGGTATGCCCTGGCAACGCCGTAAAATTAACAGCATTATTAATGCCTGCGAAGTTGCCTAGACCTGTTTTAAGGTAAGTTAATATATTAGTGTAAGACGTTTTAAAGTTAATAATACGGTTGTGCCCTGTAGTTTCTCCATAAAAATGCACTTCTTCAAAATCGATTGACGCTGCAAGCACATTACCCATATGCCCCCAATTGACAGTACCAGCTTCATTGTCTCCAACAGTTGAAGACCCCAATAATGGAAGATCTGTATTTCGCACTGTAAGATCCGTATTATCTCCAGCTAAATGTACATAGTTGAGTATCATGAGCCAGCCACCGCCATCGGTATCATTGTCTAAAACACCTTGAAAAGTGCTGCCATTAAAATTAAAATAGTATGTACCACTAGACACACTTCCTACTGTAGATTGCAATAAGTTTTTAAATGGATTTGCCATGGTTCCATCTCCAGCGTTTCCAAATACTGGTGCTGTAGTATCTTCTCCTGGACCACATTGGGCATTGGTTTTAATTTGAAAAAATAAAAATAAGATTGCAAATAGAGTAAAATGTTTAAAACTAGCTATTTTAGTTTTAGGGTAAAATTGTTTCATAATTTGGGGTTTTAAGAGATTAGGTTAATTTGAATAAGGCTGTCTTTTTAAATAGGACAGATTTTATTATTTTAGTAATTCATCGTAAAAAAACATCGTTTCATCTATTTTTTACACTTTTTTTGGTATACAAAAAAGTATACAAAAAGCATTTCAAACTGATTACCAGTAGCTTATATATTTATTAGCTTTGTGATAAAGCATTGAATTAATTAATGTGAATTGTAGGTTTAAGTAAAATTTCATGGATGGGGTCTTATTATTTTAAATTTAAATATTCAAGTATTGGGGTTCCTTTTGGGGCTTTCGTTTTTTTTCTTAATCTATATCGACTTACAATAACACTGCGATCAGAAACACCTAATCTACCTGCAATCTCATGAGTGCTTAGATTTAAGTATTCTAGGGCTAACAGGCGTTCTTCAGATTTTGTTAATAGAACATCTTTGGCTTTTAGGCTTGTAAAAAAGAAAGGGTATAACTTCACAAACTGTTTTCTAAAGTTTTTCCAATCTTCTTGGGTTAAAATTTTTGTGTCAATGAGCGCCTCTATTTGATGTATATCAATAGTAACTCTCTCCTCATCAACTTTTAATACTTCTATTTTTTCTTTAATATTTGGTGATGGATTGTATATGAGTTCTAAGGTGTTTTTTATGTACTTTTTTAGCATTATAATTAATAGAGATTAAATAAGAGATGAATTAAAACTAATAGCGCATGCGTTAGAGATAAGAATATCACAATTGGTGTTAGTGTCTTACAAGATTTGTGAGATATCATTCTTTTTATGTTAATAGGTTTCACAATAAATTTGGTTATATGATATAAGACAGGTAATCTATAAAGCACCCTATTTTTAATCGAGTATAAATTTAAATCCAGTTGAAATGATGCCTGCCTTTAATCCATCGCTTCTGTTGTAGATACTATACTTTATATCAAATGACTTAAGACCAAGATTAAAAATTTTAAACTTTGTAAATATGTCGGTATATCTTAATCCTAAGCCATATTGATTGCTATTAAATTTGGATAAATCGTAGTCTGAGGTATAAAATTCTGATGTAGACAGGTGTGTTTCGTAAGGCGCAAAATAATCAGCCGCTGTTTGATTATAAAAACGATACGTTGGGTACAATGTAAACTTACCCTGAGATAGCTTTATAGGTAATTCCAGACTTAAAGTATGTGAATTAACACCCCAATCATCAAAATAATAACGGTAATAGGTTCTAAGGGAAACCACTTCGTTTATGTAATAATTAAATCGTGCACCAATCGGTATCTTAAAACGAGAATCTGGCAATCGTTCTATATCATCAGCCAGATGAAAAACATCCTTATTCCTTCGAGACGTATAATTAGGAATACTTGAAGCATTACCTACATAATAATTAGCTCTATCTGCAAAGTAAACACGCTGCATAGGGTTTGCGAGCCAGCCATTTTGTTGTACTACATCTAAAAATATGGAAAATTGAGCATGCTTACTGAGTATCTGTGAGAATCCTAACGATAAGGTATAAGAATTACGAGCTTTATTGGTGATTAACGCTGTATTAAATGGAGACCATACATTGGCTCCGTTCTTGTTAATAATACTTCCATTTTGATCTAAAATATCTACACCATTAAAAAAGCCGTTATTTAAACTTTCACCTGCTTCAATATAGGAGTCTATTTCGGTTGGATATCTGGGCTGCCATGCATCCAGGTATACTTGTCCTTTGATACTTAGTTCTGTGTTTTTTTCATTGAACAATTTTGTATAACCTCCACCAAAACCTGTAGAGATATAATCGTATTCTGTAGCGAATGCAGCATTAACACTCCAGATAGAATTCCTATCATCAGAGCTATGACTATAACTCACATTAACACCACCCCATATATCTTGTGCAGAAGCTCCAGAGGATGCTACCCATGGACTACCCATCGAGTTAACTGTATTATTACCTCCATTACCCTCATCATCGTCATCATCATGACCTCCAGCAGAAGCTCCTGAAGCATCAAAAGGGTCTAAATTACTAGAGGAAGCCGAGGTATAGGCAGATATCCCCGCATCTACTGTTAACACATCATCGGCATTCATAGGAATGGCTACAACAATAGTTGGCGTAATGTCAGTAAGATACTCATCTCCAATACCTCCGGTAACCGAAGCATGGTTTCCATCCTGGGTATAATAACTTACAAGAAAATCTAATTCTGTCGATTCCAGGACACGCTTTTTATAGGTATCAATGGAATCTTTAGACTTTGCTTGTGAAAACCCAAAAACGGAAAACAAAAATGTAACTATAATAAATCCCTTTCTCATATTAGTTGCATCCACAGCCTCCCCCTGTTTTACCTCCATTAGCACCAGATGCGGCTTCTCTGTATACTTGAAAGTTAGTTTCGAAACGATGTATTGTTAATGACGACAACTTCATGTCCGGATCATTGATATTAACTTTTTCATACTCCTTGACTGCTACGCAAGAAGACAAGCTCATTAAAGCCAATACGATAAGAAGACCTCTGCTCATATGTAATTGATTTTCTTTTTTAATTAATTCTTAATATTATTTGAATAATAGACTTTCCCTTTATCATCTACTATAATGCATTCTATAGATTGCATTTGATTGATGCGGTTTAGCCCAACATCTTTTCCCATTACAAAAATTGAAGTTGCTAATGCGTCTGCCAGTTCTGCACTGGGAGCTAATACACTTACGCTAACAATTCCGCTACTTGGATAACCAGTGCGGGGATCTATAATGTGTGTATATGTTTTACCATTAAAAGTCACTTGCTTCTCGTAATTACCCGAAGTAACAACTGCTTTTTCGTGAATTGGTAATAGTGCGAATACTTTATTTTTATTCAAGGGGTTTTTTATAGCAACCTTCCAATCGTCTCTATTTGTTTGTCTTCCCCATGAATTTAAATCTCCGGAAGCGTTAATGATTCCAGCCTTAACACCTTTTTGTTTTAATAACGCCTTCGCCTTATCGGCAGCATAACCTTTACCAATGGCTCCAAAACCAATTTTCATTCCTTTTAGCTTTAGAAATACGGTTTGCGCTTCATTATTTAAAATGATATGCCTGTACCCTACTTTGGCTACCGATTGTGCTATCGCTTTTTTTGTTGGCATGGTTTTCATACTACCATCAAACTTCCATATTCTATCCATAGAAGCATAGCTAATGTCAAAAGCCCCATCTGTGAGTTTAGAAATCTTTATAGCACGTTGAATAAGCTCGAATAATTCCTTATCAACTTTAACTGGTTTAATTCCGGCATTGTTATTAATTAAAGAGGTTTGAGAATTTGTGTCCCAGGACGAGATTAGACGTTCTATCCTTGAAATTTCTTGTATCGCAATATCTATATACGCATTGGCCTCTTTTTCGGTATCTGCTACCACCGTAATGTCAAATCCACTGCCCATTAATAGAACGGCTCGTTTACAGGTTATCTGGGCAGTGGCCAAATTAAAACTTAAAAATATGATTATGCAAAATCGTTTTAGCATGTGCTTTCAGTTAAAATGAATTAAGGACGTTAATGTAGTCTTGTGGTTTCATTTTATTGTATCCTACCTGACCTAATACATCTCCATTTTTATTGAGAACAGCAACTAGTGGGAAATATCCATTTTTGTTGTAACGCTCTGCTAATTGATTGTTTTGTTTTTGAATGTCTTTATGTAATGCATTTTTTTTACGTCTTGGAAAATCGGCTTTCAGTAATACATAATGTTCTTTAGCATAATTTTTAAATACCTGAGAGCTCCAAATCTCTTTTTCTAATTTCATACAAGGTGCACACCAATCTGATCCAGAAAAAACAAGTATGACTTTCTGTTCTTTTTTTTCTGCAATTTTCTTTGCATCCTCAAAATTTGTATTCCAATTTTGACTAAAACCAAGGGACGTTGTAAATAACACCAGTATTATATATTTCATGATTAAGGGTAATTTGTGATGCAGTTTTCTACTCCATTTCAATTGTAAGACAGGCAAAATTGAAGTCACCCTATTTTTTTAGGATTATTTTTTGGAGTTTGACTATTTTTACCTCGATTTTATATAAAATGTTAGAAAAGGAACCATCTGTTTGTGAGGAACGTAATTACAACAAGCTATTTCGTAAGTTTTACGAACCTGCTACGAAATATATTTATTATAAATGTGGTGATTTTCAGCAAGCAGAAGACATTGTACAAAATGTTTTTATAAAATTGTGGAAACTTTGTAACACGATCACTTACTCTAAAGCCAAATCATATATCTATACCGCTTGTAATAACCTGTTTTTAAATCATGTTGCACACCAAAAAGTAAAACTTAAGCATCAAAAAACGCTCACAGACAACATAGATTATGAAAGTCCGGATTTCATAATTGAAATTGATGAATTTAGAGAAAAGCTTAAAGCCGCTATTAATACATTATCTGTAAAGGAACGTGAGGTATTTTTATTAAGTAGAGTTGAAAAAAAGACTTATAAAGAAATTGCAGAAATTACAGGGTTAACGGTGAAAGCTATTGAACGTAGAATGAGTATAGCGTTAAGGGAGTTAAGAGATATCCTGGGTAAAGAAATTAAAGTGTAAATAGGGTAATTTCTTTTTTTACTGTCTAATATATAAGACAAAAGCTTATGGCAAAAAATTACATTCACGACGATACTTTTTTAGGAAGATGGATTGCAGGAGAGCTTTCTAAAGATGAGCTTAAAGCATTTGAGCAATCTGAAGCTTTTAAGCAATTTGAAATTATTAACAGGGAGTCACAACTTCTTGTTGGTCCTAATGTTGACACAGAAGCAGCATTACTAATAGTAAAGCAAAAACTGCAAACCAGCTCAAAAACGTCAAAAGTTAAGCAATTGTGGTACTCTATAGCAGTTGCAGCTGTTTTAATAATAAGCTTGGGACTGTACTTAACTTCAAACAAAACGTATACCACAGCTATTGGAGAAAAACAGACCATAACATTGGCCGATGGCTCTGTAATTAACCTAAATGCTAACTCAAGCTTATCTCATAAACGTTTTTTTTGGTTAAATAATAAGACTGTTAAATTAACTGGCGAAGCCTATTTTAAAATTAAAAAGAAAGGTCCCTTTGTTGTAAACACTTCAAAAGGTGATATTAATGTTTTAGGCACAGAATTTAATGTTAAAGACAGAACCCAATTTGAAATAAAATGTTATGAGGGTAAAATACGCTTTACAAAACTAAATAATATAGATACTACCAAGGTTTTTACACTAACTAAAGGTTCGCAAATTCTTTTAGATCATAATACTATAAAAGAACAAACTTTTAAAGAAGATACACCTGATTGGAAAACTGGTATTTCTAAATTTACAGATCAACCACTTTCTATCGTTCTGGAAGAGTTAACTTATCTTTACCCTATCACTTTCAATATAAACACCATAGATACTAAACGTTTATTTTCGGGTAGTTTTACACATAATAATCTTGAAAATGCATTGCAAACGACTTTAATTCCTATGGGCATAACATATCAAAAAGCAAAAGATAGTCATGTTATTATTTTATCTAAATAAAGAATGAAGTACATTTTTACCTGTATAGCATTTTTCTTTATTTTTATTATAAAGGCACAAGAAAGGCAAAATTACAACTACAATAATACGCCGCTTTCCACTATTATTAGAGATTTAGAGGATAGACATAAACTTATTTTTTCCTTTGCAAATGATATTATTAAAGAGAAAACGGTTACTATTACAAATAAAGAGGCATTAAGCTTAAATGCCTTATTATTCATCTTAGAAACCGAAACAAATTTAAGTTTTAAGAAGGTTTCTAACTCACAAATAATTATTACGCAATCAAAAGCATTTATAAGTAATCGTATTTTAGATGAAGTCATCATTTCTAGTTATGTAACTACTGGTATTGATAGAAATAAAGATGGCTCTATTGATGTTACAACAGAACGTTTAGGTATTTTACCCGGATTGGTAAGTCCTGATATCGCTCAAAGCATCCAGTTAATTCCTGGTATTTCTACTTTAGACGAGTCCGCAACTGGTATCCAGATTAGAGGCGGTTCTCCAGATCAAAATTTAATTTTATATGATGGTATTAAATTATATAATACAGGATATTTCTATGGGATGTTCTCTCTATTCAATCCTTTTGCTACTCAAAAAGCCACTATTTTTAGATCTGGTACGAGTGCTGCTTATGGTGATCGTATTTCGGGAATTATTGATATTACCAGTGGAGATCAGATTCCTGAAAAAAATGAAGGTGGATTTGAAATTGATGGCGTATCAGTAAATGGATATGTAAAAACTCCTATATCTGAAAAATCAGCTTTATATGTTTTTGCTAGACGGTCTTATTCTAATATTTGGGAAACACCAACTTATACAAGCTATGCTGATAAAATTTTCACAAACTTCGGAATTGCTAAAGATATTAATGGAAATATATTAGAATTAGAAACCGATGATGACTTTAGTCCTGAAACAAGTAATAATAGGTTTTCTTTTGCTGACATTAGTGCTAAAGCAATTATAAAACCTAATTCAAAAAATAGTATTTCTATTAGTGGCTTATATACCAGAAATCGTTTAGATTTTGATTTTGATGGTGATGGAGAATTTGTTGTAGACTCGCTTATAACTAAAAATAAGGGCTTAAGTATTAATTGGAAACATCAAACAAATGATAAACAGCATCAAGAGATTACCGCCTATTTTTCTCAATACAATTCCTTTTATCAAAATAATGAACTAAAAGATGAAACAGGCAATGGTAGTTTAGACTTGTCTGAAATTAACATTCGTAAAAATGATATTTCAGATATAGGTATAAATTTATCTTCAATAACCCAAATTAAGTCGACACATAAACTGACGTTAGGGTATCAACTTTCATATACCGATGTAAATGTGATAATAAGTAAGGAAGAGCCTTTTGACAATGACATGGAAAGCTCAATACAGGAAGACTACAACCTTAAAAACGCAGTATTTGGAGAATTTACCTTTAACTTAAAAAACAAAGGCTTAATAAATACAGGACTTAGATTAACGCATTACAGCTCTTTAGATAAGTTTCTATTGGAGCCCCGTATAAATTTCGAATACCCCTTAGGGGATCAATTAAGGTTTAAAACAGCTATTGAAAGACGAAATCAACCCATTTCTCAATTGATAGAATTTAATCATACTGAACTCCGCTTAGAAAATGAATTATGGCGTCTATCTGATAACGAACAATTTCCTTTGTTAACCAGTAATCAAATTTCTGGTGGATTATTATATCATCATAAACATTTGAATATTGATATTGACACCTATTATAAAAAACTTATTGGTTTAACTACGTTTACCAGTGGCTTTAGTAATCCTTTAGAAAATTTAGAAGAAGGAAAAAGTATCATAAAAGGATTAGATCTTTTGTTAAAATACCGATGGAATAATTATAAAATATGGACTGGGTATACGTACAACGATATTACATTTCAATTTCCTAATTTAAAAGATACGCCTTTTAAGTTCCCAGGTAATAATGATATTACACATGCTTTTAGAATATCTAATACTTTAAAACTTGATACATGGCAATTCTCATTAGGGTGGCAATATAGAACAGGGAAGCCTTTTACCTTCGTTAATAGTTATGAAATTAAAATAGATGCCGATGGTAAGAATGCTGGCGTAGTTAATTTTGGACCTATTAATAATGCTAGACTACCAGATTTTCACAGATTGGATGCTTCTGTATTATATGACTTTAATATTGAATCTGGTAATAAAAAACTAAAAGCACAAGTAGGCGTATCTGCCTTAAATATTTATAATAGAATAAAGCCTGTAAATTTAACTTACAGAGCAGAAGTTAAACCTTTAGACGATGGTGGAATTCCCAAACCAGGAACTTCTGGGGCTACACGCGAAGAGCGTGAGTTAATATTGGAACAGGTTATTCAAAGATTTTCTCTAGGGTTTACTCCAAATATATCATTTAAGCTGTTTTTTTAACTTATTAAATTTAAGGTTTAAAATAGAAGACTAAATATAAACTATTATCTATGTTTGAATAGAAATGGACTTGCAACAAAAAGTAGGGCAATTTTTCTAAGACCTAATTGAAGTAAAAATTGATGATTCTAAAAAAACTGTAAGAACCCTTGAATTTACAACATAAAAAAGAGAACCTATTTCTAAATTCTCTTTTGTAGTAGCGGGAACTGGACTCGAACCAGTGACCTTCGGGTTATAAGTTCTATGCTAATTCCTATTCAAATGCTACAGAAGCTCTATCGTCATTCTTCGATTACAACAACTGTGAATTATCAACAAAATTTCATGCATAAAGAGACCGACAATGCTTTAGAGAAAGTTATTGGTTTTTAGCATCATATAATACGGCTTTATCTCTAGCAGTACTACCATTATATCGGCCATAATCAAACCATCTCTTATAAAGTTTTATTTTGTGGTCATGAATTTCTCCGATTCCTGCCTTGTAATGTTCATAAAAATTTTTACCAGCAGTTAATTTTTTCTTGCTATCCCATGCACAATCACTAAGAAATAAATCGGTATCATTTATTAATAAGCCATGAAAGTTTGGCATATGGGTATACTGTGTATGCTTAATAAACATATCATTGTCTTTTTTTTCTTTTCTCATTTCTTCAAAAAAATCAATTAAATCATCTCTATCATTATTAAAACTTTCTAGTAAATTAGGCCACCTTCTATCCAAAAGCTTCCAAGAGGAACAATTAGGGTCTAAAGTTTGCAATCTCATTTCAATTCTTACATTAGAAATCTTATTCTTATCTTTTTTATAGTTCTGAATTAGAAAATCACTAACCTTTGGAAAAGATTTATGTAGGCATAATCCCATTGCTCTAATCTTTAATTTTTCATCTTGTTCACGACATTCTATAACTAGTTTCTCAAGTAATTTCTCTATATCAAACCAAGCATGATCAAAGTTTTTATATATAGATAACGGACTACATCTTTTCAATTCATCATTGAAATTGACTAGTCCTCTGTAATCATTACTTAACTTCCTATTTTCTTCTAATATAAAATTATATTCGGGCGACTTTTCATCAGCTCTTACCCAACCTATTTGTGGGTTTGCTTCAATTTCATCCATAAGGCTATGCATGAATTTAGTTGAAAGATCATATTTTTTGTTCCATATTTCACACATTCTATTCGCTAAAGCTTTTCTCCTAAAATTCTTTAATTCATTTATATATGTCTTCTCTATGTACCTATTTTCATTTGGCAGTTTCTTTATTGCTTTTTCACTTCTAACAAATGATAATATTGGTTTTCCAATCTCTTCAGCATAATCAAATTCTCTTTCTGTATAGCTTGTTCCATTTTCATCTACTGATCCATATTTATCAGAAATAATAAGGGCATAATAGTCACATCTATTAATCTGCTTTTTTATCACTTCCCATTGACTGTTATCAGATGCTCTAAATAACTCCATCCCTACTGGAATATGTTTCATATTTATGATTGCTTTTAAAATAGCTGCTCTTTCTTTTTTCAAATCTTTGTAAGTTGAACTAACAAAGATTGAATAGCGTCTCGTCCCCATAATAAGTTAAATTAAAATTCCTACATTAATTTAAAGAATATTTGACACTACACGAAAACCAATTAAAACATTTATCATTTCGTCAAAATAAGTCACAAAAAATAATGTAATCATGAATTTTATATACTTTTTTTTGAGAATTTAAAATATGAGCAACTAATCTTTAAAAATTCTGCCATGTTCCTTGCATGACAAAAATAGATCTCTTTAAAAATCTCGGAAACTGAACTCACCTATAAGCGAAAAATCAGGACCGATGACCTCCCTAAAATATCATTTTCAAAAGACGCATATAAGCTATTCCGTGATAATTGGGATGATTTGACGATTAACTTAATGGAGGCGTTTCTGGAACAGTCGTTGATCCAAAACTTGTTTTTCATCAGCTCTAAAGACACGTGCCTGTTCAATGATTTTAGGGAATAATCACCTATCAGAAAATACAAAACCAAGTTTCGCCGATAAAAGTTTAACCACAAAATTGGTCAAGGGTGGTCGATATTTAAATCTTTCTGTTCTTGATCATATTATTGTCACGGATGATGAGTATACTTCCTTTGCGGGTATGGCTTTAATCTGATTTTTATTACTGCTTAAATAAAAAAATTCAAAAATATTTGGCGGAGTTTTTGGAATCTCTGCTTTTAAAAGCCTAAAAACACAGAAGTACTTTCACCATGAATTTAAAATTTGACTACCCAAATAAATCAAGAAACGATTTTTTAAAAGACGTTGTAACATTACTTATCAAGTGCAGAAATGAACTTGGCATAACTCAAGACGAGTTAAACCACACTCTAGGCGTATCAGACCGATTAGTTAGTAAATGGGAGTTGGAATTAGAACTCCTTCATCATTTCATCTCTATTGTTGGGCAGATGCTTTAGAAAGTAAGTTGGTCATTATTCCAAAAAAAGCCGAAACAAAGCAGTTAATTAAACAGCTACAAAAAAGTCCTGCCAATGACAATTCTAAGACGTGTATAATAGCCGTTAATGATAACAAGCCAGAAGTTTTGACAAACAACGATTTAATAGATTAAATGCTCTTTATGCTAACAAATCGTTAAAAAACAACTTTGAAAACATATTAAGTGCTTGAAATAGAAAGTTTTAAGAAATAAAACTTGTGAATTGCGGTTTTTCCACACCTTGAGCAGTAAATATATTACTATCTTTAAATGTCGTTTTCCCTAAATTACTACTACTATTATAGAATACAACAAAATCTATTAAAGAGTTTTTGAAATTCTATAAAAAGATATTTTCATATCAAATTCTTTTCGAGAAATAGTTAATAGCAAAATTGATTGAAATCATTTTAAACAAACTATTAACGCATAATTATGAAAACAAAAATCACTTTCTTATTGTCGCTTTTTAGCCTTTTCTCATTGTTTGGCCAAGTAAAGCAAAATGAAGTTTCACAAAGAGATAATCTTGGAACACCAAAATTCATAAAGTTCAAAGAAACCAAGGTTTCAGATGATTTAACTTCAATTAAGGCCTTTTTGAAAAAGCAATTTGATTCCCTGTCAAATAATGAATTTAAAAGAAAAAAAGCACCCGAAACCAAAATTGGATTTAAGTCAGAAAAACTACAGCAATTTTACAAAGGGATCAGAGTAGAGCATTCTGTTTTAAATGTAGTATCTAAGGATGGTAATTTAAAAAGTGTCAATGGCAAATACTTGCCTATTAAAAACCTAAAAACAAAACCAGGTCTTAAAGTAGAAAAAGCTTTGGAATATGCTTTAAGTCAAATTAATGCGGAAGAATATGCATGGCAAAACGCACAAAAAGAGGCACTAATAAAAAGATTGGGAAAATCCGAGTCAGCTACTTATTATCCTCAAGGGGAACTTGTTATAATCGAAAAAAATAAATATTCCGAAAACTCGGAACCAGTTCTTGCATACAAGTTTGACATTTATGCAACAAATCCAATAAGTAGAAAAATTTATTACGTGGATGCAAATTCAGGTGATGTTATTTTTTCAGATGCAATAATAAAGCATGTCCAAGGTTTGGCAGCGACAAGATATAGTGGACAACGAACCATTGAAACGGAACAAACAGGTAGCCAATTTAGATTAAGGGACGTTTCGAGAGGAAATAGTATAACAACCTATAACAATTTTAATCAAGGTAGTCATACAAATACTCATTATATAGATAATGATAATACTTGGTCCGCTGCTGAATATAATAATCCAAATGGAGATAATGCGAGTTTAGATGCCCATTGGGGTGCAATGATGACTTATGATTATTTTTCCCAAACTCATAATAGAAATAGCATTGATAACAATGGTTACGAGCTAATAAATTATGTAAATGCAGATTTAACAGGGTGGGGGTTTCCAAACAGTGATAATGCCTTTTGGGATGGAAGTGTAATGACTTATGGTATGGGGACAATACTTGGGCCTCTTGTTTCTCTAGATATCATAGCACATGAAATTGGGCATGGACTAGATGAAAATACATCAGATTTAGTCTATCAAAGAGAATCAGGGGCAATTGATGAAGGACTTAGTGATATTTGGGGCGCAATGGTAGAGTTCTTTGCTGCTCCAGAAAAAGATACATACCTTTTGGCAGAAGACATAGGAATAACAATAAGGTCAATGTCTGATCCTAAATTCAGAAATGACCCAGACACTTATGGTGGAGATTTTTGGATAAACCCTAATTGCGGTACACCAAATGGAGGAAATGATTTCTGTGGAGTTCATACCAATAGTGGTATTTTAAATCACTGGTTCTATTTATTAGCCGAAGGAAGTTCTGCAACAGATGAAATTAATGATAATGGTGATACGTTTTCTATAACAGGTATTGGTAAATTGGATGCATCACGGATTATTTATCGTGCACAAACTGTCTATTTTACTCCGAATACTAATTATAATGATGCTAGAGATTATACAATTCAAGCAGCAGAGGATTTGTTTGGAAGTAATTCTATCGAATCAATAACAACATGTCAGGCTTGGTTTGCTGTTGGGGTTGGAAATAGTAACTGTGCGCCAAATGTTAGATTGAACGGAGACGCAACAGTATGTTTTTCTGGTTCAGAAACTTATAATTTGACAGGTTTACCAACTAATGCGGCAGTGAGCTGGTCTGTGTCATCTAGACTACAGATTCTTTCCAGTAATAATAATTCTATTACCGTTAAAGCAAGTAGTAGTTCAACTAGTGGCAGTGCTACAATTACTGCTACTTATCTAGGGACTAGTGATGTTGTTAAAAGTGTTTGGGTTGGAAATGGCAGTGTAGATTACATAGAGTTTAATAACGGTGCTGGTGGAACAGGATACTGGTGTACTAGTCATAATAATAATACGTACAAAATATATCCGAAATTAAGTGGAGACACTCATGAGTTTAGACTTAGAAAATACCCTAATTTAAATATCGTTTATACTTCACCCACTATTTATTCAGGTAATACAGGAACAATATATTACACTCCTTCTCCTGGTTGGTATGAACTTGAAGTTAGGAGAACAAATGATTGCGGAACGTCTAGCTGGTTTGGCTATGAAGTTGAATTTGTGAATTGCTCTACAGGCGGAGGCGGAGGTGAAGGTGGAGAATTCTTTATTTCACCCAACCCGAGTTCATATATATTGAAAATACAAAAAAAGCAAAAAAATAAATCATTGAATAGCCAATCTAAAAGTAATAAAGGAGATTTTTCGTTTAAGTTTTATAATTTTAACGGAGTGTTATTGAAGGGTGGTGTGTTAAATGACGGTTACGAGTTAGATGTATCTAAATATCCAAAAGGAAGATATATATTAAAAATTAATGGAAACAAAAAAAGTACCGAAACCCATCATATTATCATTGAATAGAAATTTGATTGGCAATAATTATATTCAATTTTTATAAAATATGTTAATTTGAAAAATCATAGTAGAAAATTAGTAGTAGTAATCCTTTTCTGTATAATTTCTTGCAAGGATGATGATGCTATAAATTATCCCGATTGCTTAAAGCCAATAATAAATGTAATATTAGAGAGGAGAGTACAGAGTCCTAAAGCCAATATTGAAAAATATATTTATATGGAAGAAGAAGTTTTTCTTGTAAATGGACAAAATTTTCCTGATGGTCAATCACATTTAATTACTTTGGAATGCAACGACATTTGTGTTTTTGGAGGTATTGATGGTCCTGATAATGATTGTCCTGATTGGCAGAATGCAGAATTCGTTAGGACAGTATGGACCGATCCTAGGTAGGAAAGAATTAGAAGATAAATTTGTTGTACATAGAAATAAAAAAGGCTTTACATTTCTGTAAAGCCTTTTTTTTACTAGTAGACCGTACAGAAAAAATGTCGAACCTATTAATTACTGAATTGGATAAATTTGAATCTATTTAGAATAACTGATTCGCTTACAGATAAAGGAGATTAAATTATTACCGAACCTCTTATTGTTTTTTTTAAGACTAAAGAAGTTTAGTGTAATTATTCAATTGTAGTTTTAAGGCCTGTTTTTCGCTTTTTAAATAGATTGTTAGTTTTTATTTACTAAATTAGTTTCTTAATCATACACAAACATGTAATCTGCAAGCTAAAAAAATTATGCTAAAAACAACAAACATTTTAGGAATTTTAATTTTGGTTCTAATTTTTGGATGTTCTAAGAAACAGAATAAAGAATTAAGTGGCAAGTACATCCTAAAGGGAAGTGTAGAAGGTATTGAAAACCAAACTTGGATTTATTTATCGCTTGAAGGCAAAGCAATTGACTCTACCCAAATATCTGAAAACAAATTTGAATTAGAAGGAAAGATAAGCCAACCGACCGAATTTGGTTTGTTTACTAAGAATACGCAAAATTATTCGAGAATTTGGTTGGAATCAGGTAATATATATTTTAAGGCGAAAAACAAAGCGTTTCGTGAAGCCAAAATTTCTGGCTCAAAAACTCAAAAAGAAAAAGACATCTTAAGTTCTTCAACTAAAGATTATAGAAATCGCAGAGATAGTTTAACGGCAATTTTAAGAAACCCCAAGCCAAATGACAGTCTAAAAAGCATAAGAGAAGATTTAAATATTATCTATAACAATCATTTAAAAATAGAACAAGAATTCGTTAAAAACAATCCCAAATCATATGTTAGTGCTTGGATTTTGGACTCATATTCAACAACACTAGGAAAAGGAAGAACAGAAGAACTATATAATACTTTGAGCGATAGCATAAAAAAATCCACATATGGAAAAAATATCAGTCGTTTTTTGGATTTAAATAAAAATCCAAAAATTGGCGACAAATACGTGACCTTTTCAATGACCAATGAAAAAGGTGAATTAATTAATCTTTCTGATTTTGATGGCAAACTCTTATTGTTGGATTTTTGGGCTTCTTGGTGTGGTCCTTGTATCGAAGAGTATTCTTCACTGAAGAAAGCATATTCTAAATTTAAAAATGATGGCTTTGAAATAGTTAGTGTTTCAGAAGACCAAACTAAAGAAAGATGGGTAAACGCTATTAAGAAAAATGAACTAAATTGGATAAACTTATGGCAAGAAGATGGGAGAAGAGCTGCTCCATATTTAATTTATGGAATTAGCGGAATACCAGATAACTTTCTGATTGACCAAAGTGGAAAAATAATCGCTCGAAATTTAAGGGGAGATGACTTAATTTCGGCAATTGAAGAAAACTTGACAAATAAAGCCCGCAGGTAATAACATCTATAATTAATTGCAGCAGAATTTCTCAATGTAATACTTGAAAAGTTAAAATATAGTTTTTCCATGATTGTCCATTAAAAAAACCGAAATGCCTTTCAAATATTTTAGTAGATTGATATTAAAATAAACTTTATTGGTGAGAAATATTAATTTGGATATTTTCTTTTTTAATAAAATCGTATAAAGTTAATTTTCTCAATTCATAATATAGTTCCCAATACTCCCTTAGGTTTTCATAATAGTTATAAATAGCAATATCCTTTTCGTTTTGAGCTATTATCAAATCTGTTATAGATACTTTTCCAATCACAAATCTTCTTTTGGTCGCACTATATCTTTTTAATGATATTTCAGACGCTTTTTTTGTTATTCTAACCGATAACTCTATTTGTTGCCACTCTAAGTATTTTAGGCTTAGCTCTCTTTTTACTGACATTAGTTCTTGTTCATTTATACTCTTTATGAGATCTAAATTTGCAATGGCTATTTTACGCTCTGATTTTCTTTTCCCCCATGAAAATATTGGTGCGGAAAAAGTAAAAGAAAAGTTCTGTTGAACAAGTAAACCTGAATATGCTTCACTCAAAAGTTCATCTTGTTGAGTCAATCCAAAATTGCCAGTAATTCCTATTTTGAAACCATCACTTTTTGTTTTAGCGACATTTTGTTCAGCCTCTATTACTTTTCTGTTGTGTTCTATTAATAATTTTCTGTTTTCGAGTGCTTTTTCGAATAATTGCATAGAATCTATTTTTACAAATATCAAATTTTCTGGAATTAATAATTCAAGTTTTTCATCTCCTTTAATACCCAATTCGTCCAGGAATGATTGTTTAGTTAGTTTTAATTCATTCTTAGATACGATTAGTTCTTTTTCAGCATTCAACAAGCTTAGCTCGGATTGTAATAAATCATTTTCATATAACTTACCAAGATTAAATCGGCCTTTTGAAATATTATATATAGTATCTTGATTAGCCTTGTTATTCGATGCGTTTTCAGATTTTATTTTTGCTAATAAAAAATCAAAAAACTTAGATGTAGCCTGTAAAGATATTTCCTCTAATTCTTCAATCAGTTCTCTTTTTGATTCTTCAAAAATTAGAGGTTGTATTTTTTTCTGCCATTTATAAGGATTATAAAATATATTCTCTTGAAAGTAGCCTATCGTTAAGGGCGTAGATGAATATGTATTAAAAGTCGGATTAGAAAGAATATCAATTCTATTCAAAGATGATGACACCCTAAATTCTCCTCCAGTAAATGAAACTATTTGATTAACATCCAAAGATAAAGACGAGAAAGCTTGATTTTGCTCTATAAATAGATCTGTTCCGTCATCAACAGTAATTCTATTTATTGACCTTTGGTAATTTGGTAAAATTCCATTGATACTTAAAGATGGAAGAAAACCTGATTTGTAAGATTGATATTCCCAATAATTAACTTCTGAGTTATTTTTTGCTGTTAGATAATTTATAGATTCATTTTTAGCAAGTTCAACTGCATCATCTAAAGATAATGTTATTGTTTTAGATATATCCCCTTGAGAAAATACTGATGTGAGTACACATCCACACAGCATTGATAAAATAATACTTCTCATTATATTTAATGTTTAATTAGAATCCAATAAATCATTGGAACGATATATAAACTAACAAATGTTCCAATAATCATAGATACAATAACAACCAATGATAAAGGCCTTTGCAAATCAGCTCCTATTCCAAAAGCGAGAAGAATAGGAACCATAGCTAAAATAGTTGTGAAACTAGTCATTAAAATTGCATTTAACCTTCTTTGACCCGCAATATGTATAGCTTCTATAAGCGGTATATCATTTTTCCTTTTCAATTTATTAATGGTATCTATTTTTAATATGGAATCATTAACAACTATTCCTAGCATTATAATCATTCCAATCATTGACATAATATTTAATGAGACATTTATTAAACTCATTATTATTATTGTTCCAGCAATTGTAATTGGGATTTCACAAAGAATTATTATTGGTTGTAATAATGATTCAAACTGAGCAGCTAATACAAAATATAATAATAGAACTACAATAATCATTATCATTATTAATTCTGACATAAATGCTTTCTTTTCAAAGAATGCTCCATCAAATTCTATTTCATTATTAATTTTTGTTTTTACATAATTCATCAATTCCTCTTTTTGGTCATATGCTATTGTAACTGGAATATAGTTCGCATCAGAATCAGAATGTATTATTTCAAAGCTCATACTCTGATTTACAGAAATCAAACTAGAAATTGGAATTTTTACTTTATCCCTATTTAAGATGTAAGATGTATTTATAATAGTAAAAAAATCTTTATTCATTTTTTTTATGACTATCGGGATATATTCATTTGTACTTTTCAATATACTAACTTTAGAAGATTTGAACAACATCTTTAATTCACTAATTAAGAGATCATTATCAACATTATATATAGTCAACTTTTTTAAATCGATACTTAAGTTGATTATTTTTTTCTGATGTTCTATGCCAATTTTTATATCAGAAAAATTATTCTCTAAATCTTTTATTATATTTTGAATATTTGCAGAATGTTTTAATGGAATTTTTAAGAAAAAATATGTTTTATTATTTGAAAATATTTGCTCAAATAAATTATCAGGATCCTTTACTGTATAAATCGCATTAGGATATTTAAAATCTAAATAAGAACAAATCTCAGTTTTTAGAATTTCAGATTCTCTATGCGAATTTGAATTAATGTAAAATTTAACATCATTAATTAGGTCTTGGTGTTTTGACAATAAAAAGTCTTGCTCTCCTATATAAGTATTAGTATTATTTGCATACTTTCCGATGTCAAGAGCTCTTCTTTTATTTTCCTGAATTCCAATATTTTCATTCCAATTTACAATTAAGTTGAAGTCATTATAACTAATTTTAGGGATTTTTTCCTTTTTTATATCTATTGCCATGAATATTCCAAAAAAAATGACACCTAAAAGACCTATTAGAATAAGTTTTTTTCTTTTGAAAAAGAAATTGAATGATTTAGAATAAAGTGCAGTTATATAAGTTTTATTAGGTTTGTCTTTTATCTTTATTCTAAAGGCCACATATAATGTTGGTAGCAGTAAAATAGAAACTAAATAAGATATAGTTAGACTTATAATGATCGCAAGTGCTTGATCGAAAAAGAGTATTCCTGAAATCCCACTTAAGTATATTAATGGAATAAAAACCGCACATGTTGTTAATATGGAAGACAATAAAGGCCTTAAAATTTCGTAAATTCCTTTATTACATGATTCTATTATTGAGTATCCTTTTATTCTATATTGAGAGATATTATCAATAATAATGATTGAGTTATCAATCATCATTCCTATACCAATAATAAGTCCAGATAATGAAACTATATTAATAGATATATTAATTATATACAAAAAGAGAAAACTAATTATCAATGAAAAAGGGATTACTAAAGCAATAAGCAATGATATTTTGTAATTTCTTATAAATAAGTAAACCATTAATATTGCTAATAATGCTCCAGTGATTAAACTATTTTTAAGGTTATTAATTGAAATATTCAGTAATTTTGATTGATCTTGACTAATTGAATACACTAAATCAGTATTATTTTTATTTATCTGATCAAGATATGTTATTACTTCTCTTTTGACATTTTCGACCTTAGCATCTGTTTTACTTACTATTGATAAGCCTATAGATTCCCTGCCATTACTAAAATAATAACCTTTACGCTCTTTTGGAGTCAATAAAACGTCTGCGATATCTTTTATCTGAATACGAGTATTATTTGATTCTATATATAGATTTTTTATGTCAGAAATAGTTTTTAACGAAGGCTCAAACAAAATGTCATACACATAATGTCCATTTTTTATTTTAAAGCTCCCTAATTGTGTATTATTATTTTTTATTACTTGTTCAATTTCATTAATCGCTATATTTAATTTATTTGTTTTTAGCGTGATAGATATTTCAGGTGAAACTGTACCTGTAATATCTATATAAGCAATTGATTCATTCTGTTCTAATCGTTTTCTAACTGTATTTTTTATATAATTAGAAAAGTTTATTTGAGATTGATTGTCAGGATACGGAATATTTACATAAAATAATGGTACATCTGAAGGATTGAATTTAATCAATTTTGGTCGATTAATTTCCTTTGGAAGAATGTTTAAAATTCTATCAATTTTTTCATTTACTTCAATAAAAGCATAATCAATGTCAGTTCCATATTCAAAAGTTAAATCTATTAATGCTTTTCCATTAAATGTTTTACTTTCTATCTCATTTAAATTAGATACCTGCAATAGTTGTCTTCTAATTGGTTTTACAACTAACTTCTCTAATTCTTTAGATGAATAATTAGGCTGTTCAATTTGAATTTTCAGGTATGGGATACCAATTTCTGGCATCAATGATACAGGTATTAAATTTAGAGATGAAATGCCTAAAAGCATAAATGCAAAGAATGTCATGAAAACAGCTATAGGACGCTTTACTAAAAACTTAATCAAGATTTATGGTTTTAATTTTAAAGTTAACGGCAAAACAAATAATATAACAATAACAGAAAATAAGAGCCCCCCAATATTTCCATAGGCAAAAGATGTCCAAAAGAAATCATTCCCTTTAACAATTACAAAAGGAAGCAATCCTAAAATAGTTGAAAAAATAGTAAGTAAAATAGGAATGATTTTAGAGTTAAAAGCTTTTAAATATCCAGACAAACTTGGTATATTTCTATTATTATATTGATTTATGATATATATCGATGAATTAACAACAATCCCGCTTAGCATTATAAAAGAAGCTAACCCACCTTGATCAAAAGGAATATCAAACATACTAAATGTTAGGAAGACACCTATATATGAAGTTGGAATTGTTAAAATAACAGAAATGGGCTGCGACAACGATTCAAATAATATCGCACAAATAAAATAAATTATAAATAATATTATTAACGAAATTTTTAATATTAATAGGCTGTCTTTTTCATTTACATAATCATCATCTGGATGCATAGACCTGTATCCAACAGGAAGTCGCACATTTATTTTTTGGACTAAATCTTTAAGCACAATTTTACTATAATCATAAGTTCCGGCAAAACTATAATCAAGAAATATTTCATATTCATTATTCTTCCTAACTACATTATTGAAAATATTTTGCTTTTCTATATTTATGATTTGATCTAACGAATAATTTGTAGAATCTAACTTCATTACCTGATTTTTTAAGCCACAATTCGTCAAAAGATTTTCTCTTCCTACTAATACAATTGGAATAGTATTAAATGTAAATATTTCGGCTTCATTACCTGAATTCCATTTTACCTCATTCAATAACTCTGAAGTACTTATACCTAATTTAGGTGCTGTATTATTTTTTCGAAAATTTAAAGCATATTCATACTTATCTCTTAATATCCAAGATTTTTCACTATTTATTTTTACGTTATTTATACTAGGGTGCTTTAGTAGTATTTCGTTTTTCACAAAAGAGGAAAAGACTAATAGTTGATCTAGATTATATCCTTTCATTTTAATTGTAGCATCGGATACTAAATTAGCACAATTACTAAATGGTTGTCCAACACCAGATATAGATGAATCAATACCACCAATTTGTATTGCTATTGACTCTAACTTACCTTTCAACCTAAATGGAGCATCCCCATTTTCAAACTCTTCCTTAAAGAAGATTTTTATTGATCCATTATTCACATCATAAATTTCTGAATGAAACATTTCTATTCCATTATTTTTTTTTAAGAAGTCTTCAAAAATTGATATTGCATTATCTAATTGCTCTATTGTCGCTCCTTCAGGGTTGAAGAGACTAATCTTCAATGACATACGCTTAGGGCTATTAATAAATGATCTCTTCTCTGTAATCTTTATAAAAGAATGTAATGAGCCTCCTAAATATTTAAAAGCAGGAGAAATTTTGTTTTTATAAAAGCTACTTTTGAGTATACTATTGATATTTTTATCCAACGCAGAATTTCCATTGACCTCTTTTGGAAGCAGAAACAGAGGTAAGCCAAATAATAATACAAAAAATATAAATACATATTTTTTCCTTTTCAGAAACACTTTTAACACATCATAATAAAGCTTATTAAAGTATATTATTTTCCTTTTTCTTTTGTAATTTATTTTTTTTATTCTACTTGAAAATTTCAATTTTTCACTAAGTGAAGGTATTAGGAATAAAGCAATAAAAAGTGATGTTATTAAATTAACAATAATTACGAAAGAAAAATCATACAAATAAAACTGATATTCTTTCTTTATAAAGAAGATTATAGATAGTGAACCTATAGTGGTAAGTGTAGCTGCAAAAATTGAAATGAATACTTTTCTATTCTTATGATGTAATAAATGATCTATCATTATGATAGAGTTATCTATAATAATTCCTAAAGAAATTGTTAAGCCTGCAAAAGAGTACAGGTGTAAGTCTAATGAGAATATATAATAAAAGATTACAGCTATTAAAAGATTTAGCAGTAAAGAGATAAAAATAAGAAAAACATATCTAAAGTTTCTACTAATCAGGATTACAAACAGAAATAAGATTATTATTGAAAAAATGACTCTATATGTTATTTTTATAAGTTCCTCCTTTAATTTCAAAGTGGCATCATACAATGTATTAATTACCATTCCTTCTTCATAAAAAGAAGCATTCATCTTATTAATAACTTGGTTTATTTCTTTTATAAGATAAAGTTGGTTTTTATCTTTTTCAGATTCAATATTAATAGAAATAGCATTATTACCATTAAACCTTTTGTAACCCTGTACATTCTGCTTTTCTAATTTAATTGTTACAATATCTCTTAAATAAATAATAGTATTATTTTCAGTGCGTATTGGTGTTTTTAAAATTTTATCTTCAATAGATTCACTTAGATCACAGTTAATCTCTACAGATACTTCATTTCCATTATACATTGTAACACCAACATTTTCATTCTTTAATGAAAAAATTATTGCCCTCTTAATTGTTTGTATATTTATATTATGGTTTGTAACTTTTATGCCATCATATAATATTACATATTTGTATTTAGGAACTCCTACCAGCTCAACTTTATTGATGCCTTTAATTTTGGCTATTCTTGGTTTTATAAATTCTGTAGCTTTCTCATAAAGAGTTTTTGTTGATTTTTCACTATTTAAAGACAGTGTAATTAGTGTCTCTGAGCTTTCATTATCAATTCCATGCCTTTTAATAATAGGATATGACACTTCTTTAGGAAGGTTTGAATATATCTGTCTTAGTTTAGAAGAAACATATAAGACACTTTTATCGAGATTAACTTTATCTGTAAACTCTAGTTTAACCTTTCCTTGGCTTTTAGAAGATGAAGAACTAATATTTATTAATCCTGGTAAAGTAGATAATGCTTGCTCAATTTTATTAGTAACAGTATTTTCTAATATTCTTGGATTTGCATCAGGAAAAGTAAAACTTATTGTAATTACTGGAATATTTTGTTTTGGTTTTAATCTAATGGACAATAATTTTATACAGAAAATTCCTATAATTCCTAGTAACACAAAAATTATAATTTTTGTAAACGAAGATATTATTTCACGATCCGAATTCATATTATTCTTCGATTATAGAAGAATTATGGGCCAAATTGATGTTTCCCGAATATATTATTTTATCATTTTTTTTCAGACCTCTTTCTATGACAATGTAATCAGAATTTTCTAAAGAAGTTTCTACATAATTCCAAATAGCTTTTCCATCTTTAACAGTAAATACCACTTTTTTATTATCTCGCAACACAATACTTTTTTTAATAACAAATAATTTGTTTGGGATTATTTTTTTTATGGTAATATTTACATTCATACCGTCTAATATTCTTTTACCAATATTTTTAAAAGCCCCTTTAACTTTAATTAATCCATTTTCATCCACTATAGGGTTTATCTCTATAATTTCTCCATTGAATTTAATTTCAGAAAAAGTATTATTTATTTCTAGTGCTTGTCCTTTTTTTAAAAACATGAAATTTTCTTCTAATACGTTAAACTCTACATCAAAAACAGAATCATCTATAATCGTACAAAACGGTTTAGTTAAATCAGGATAGCTATACTTCTCAGCTTCTAAATTAGCAATTACACCATTTATTGGGGCTCTTAAAGTAGTTGAAGCTAATTCAATATTTGCATCTCTTAAATTTGAAATAGAGGTATTATAATTCCCTCTATTTTTCGCCATATCTAGCGTAGTTTTGGGAATCTTTAAAGAATCTTTCAAACTTAGGTTAAAACCTATTAATATATCTTCTACATCAATCTTTGCTCTTTCCAATTGCTCTTTTGCTTTAATAACTTTGTTTCTATAAACGGTATTATTTTGGCTAGCCAATATCTGGCCTCTTTTTATATTTTGTCCGTTGATTACATTTATAGAAGCTATTTTTTCATTTAAAACAAATTTTACGTCTACTTTTTTTTTGGCATAAACCCTTCCTGTCGTTTTTAATTCTAGTTCGAAGTTTCCAAAATTTATTGAATTATATTTAACTTTTTTAGGAATATTATTAACTACTAATGCACTGTTTTCTTTAATATTTGTTTTCTTTTTTTCTTCCTTACATGAAAAAAGAATACATAAGACAAATAGGAATTTAAAGAAAATCATGTTTGAGTTTTCAATTTTCAATTGTTGCATCATTAAATTTTTTGAGTAAAATAGGTGATCCAACTTTTAATACTTTTTTATTTTTTAATTGAAACGAATGAAAAGCCTTATATTCTGAAAGATCATTAATTTGAACAAAACTGTCATATTCATCATAAAACACAGGATATTTATAATGTAATACATTATTGATCATATAATCTACTTTTATTTTTTCAGATCCAGCAATAATAAATAAGGCATTTTTTTCTTCGTTTTTTAAATATTCATCCCACAGTTTTAAATCTTGAATACAAACTGAGCAATCAGCATCTAGGTAGTTAACAAATAATAAATCCGAAATTGCTAAGAAAGAATTCAAAGTTTTATTTGTGTTTAAAGGAACCAATCCTTCAGAAAATAAAAGTTCTTTATTCTTCCATTTCTTTTGATTTTTTTTATTAATCACAGATATTTTATTATTAATTGCGTCACTTTTTTTATAATAAAATTTATAAACAAACATTGTTATCGAAGAGATTAGCAATAGAATGATTAACAAATGGTATATTTTATTTTTTTTCATTTTATTATATCAAGTTTAATTTAGAAATGATATTAATAACTCTTTATTGGCAAAGGGTTAAATTATATAAGATATATTTATCCTTTAAAATACTATTATGCAGATTGGAATTGTTTCTTTAATTTTATGTACTAAAAATTATTTTCAATTTTAATAAATTCCTTATATTCTAAATTGATATAATATTTATAATCAAAGGGTATACTTGGATATTTTAGGAATTGTAGTAAACTCTATTACATATAGCTCAGAATTGTCAGAATTAATCTCGATAGAAATTGAGTCGTTTTCTAATTCCATAACATCAATCAATTCTCCTTCCCAATTAAAAACATGAATTAATTTACCATATGCGAAAGAGCTGTCATTTCTTGTATTACCTGAAAAAAGTGCATATATGTTTTCGTTTGTAACACTAACATCAATATACCCAAATCTCGTATCTCCTCCCTGCCCCATTACAATATGCCCATTATTATCAGATAGTTCATATTTTGGTAAAAAATCAAGTTCAGTTTTTGTTTTAATTATATCATTTCCTGACTCATCAAAAATTTCTATTAAATCGCTGTAAAGACTTCCAATAACTATTTTACTCCTATCTGGCTTAATTTTTAGGGTACCCATTAGGGATTGTTTATGTATTGATGTTGGTATTTCTTGACTAAGTTTAGGTGGTATCGAACCACTATGAATTTCTGTTTTTTTATTTATATCGTAAAAAGTTAACCTTTTTTCTTCCTCTGAAAAGTTTAGACCAACAATAACATTATTGCTTAACCAACCAACTTCATAAAAAAAAGATTTTGAAGTGAAGAATAACTCACTTTGGATAGGCTTATAATTTTTTTTCAATATGCTATCTGTATTAAAACCTAAGTATTTATTTAATGTAGCACCAAAAACCCATAACTTGTTATTATAAATACCTAGGGATCCATAAGGAGACAAAATTTCACCCGGTCCTTTGCCTTTAATCCCTATGCTAACAATTTTTTCATTAGAATCTAGATTAAATACATGAATAAATTTATCCGATTTACTATCTTGAATGTATAGTAAAGAATCTTTAATTTTAAGTTTTGCTGGGTTTGCTATATTTTTTACTTCACAATTCCAATTTTTATCTTTATTTATTTTTAATGGCTCAGTGACTTTATTTATTTTATACCATTTGGTATTTTCAGTATTACATGATTGCAAACTACTAAAGATTAATAATGCAATTAATATTTTTGTTTTAAACATAAGTAAGAAAATTTAAAAAAAGCTATTTAATTTTTTTAAATAGCTTTTACAAAATAACATTTAATATTAGTTATAATATCAACCGCCTGCGCCACCAGAACCACCACTGCTTGAATTACATCGTTTCCCATCATTTCTCAACCAGGCATTAATTACAACAGTACCATCATCTGCAAAACATATTCCAGTACCTGGGCAACAAAAGGCTCCTCCAGCCAAGGCTTCATTTAAGCTAATTTCGTTATTCACATTAGAATTGAGCATTAATGTTCCTGTAAACATAAGAACAGAAACTCCTAAAAAAAGTTTTTTCATATTTAAAGTTTATTTAAAAGGTTAATATTGAAGTTTATTATTACCCACCAGCACCACCAGAACCACCAGAACCTGCATCACATGGCCTTCCATCACTTCTCCACCAATGATTATTATGAACATGACCATTACCAGGAATACACACACCTGAACCAGGACAACAAGTACCACCGGCTAATACCTCATTAAGATTTATTTCACTGTCTTCATATTGAAAACTGAACATTATACTAAAGGCAAAACACCCTAAAGCGATTAAAAATACTTTTTTCATATATAATTGTTTAAAAGGTTAATATTAAAATTTTAGTAATCACCTCTATCATCATAGCTGAACATTAGGAAGACATAATTTGGTTATTTCTTTTTTACAAGATAATTGCATAAATAAAGTAAATACTAAAAAGGCTTTTAGTATTAAAACAACCTTTAATTTATTTACTAATATAAGAAAAAACCTTTATTCTCTAATGTGGTTTTCCCACAATAATACTAGAAAAAACCATAAACTAAATAATAGTCAATAAAAAACATTGCTAATAGAAAATTATTTAACAAAAAATTTAACAATAGTAAATGCTTGTAAACTATTTTGCTCTTTTTAAAATTTAAATGCGAGTTTTCCTTGAATACTATTTTGTGAAACAAATCCAATTGATCTTGAATCAGATGAATAATGTCGGTTATCCCCATCACAAAGAAATAATCATCTTTAGAAGTATATTTCACTAATTTCTCTAAATTGATGTAAATTTCACCTCTACCAATAGTTACGTTTTTTCCCGTTTCAAGCTCAATAATTTCCTTGTATAACCAAATAGATTCTAGATTAAAAGTCATAATAAGTCCCTTTCTGGGAATACAAACTACTAAAGATTAATAATGCAATTAATATTTTTGTTTTAAACATAAGTAAGAAAATTTAAAAAAAGCTATTTAATTTTTTTAAATAGCTTTTACAAAATAACATTTAATATTAGTTATAATATCAACCGCCTGCGCCACCAGAACCACCACTGCCTGAATTACATGGTTTCCCATCATTTCTCCACCAGGCATTAGTTACAACAGTACCATCATCTGCATAACATATTCCAGAACCTGGGCAACAAGTGCCTCCTCCGGCCAAGGCTTCATTTAAGCTAATTTCGTTATTCACATTAGAATTGAGCATTAATGTTCCTGTAAACATAAGAACAGAAACTCCTAAAAAAAGTTTTTTCATATTTAAAGTTTATTTAAAAGGTTAATATTAAAATTTTAGTAATCACCTCTATCATCATAGCTGAACATTAGGAAGACATAATTTGGTTATTTCTTTTTTACAAGATAATTGCACAAATAAAGTAAATACTAAAAAGGCTTTTAGTATTAAACAACCTTTAATTTATTTACTAATATAAGAAAAAACCTTTATTCTCTAATGTGGTTTTCCCACAATAATACTAGAAAAAACCATAAACTAAATGATAGTCAATAAAAAACATTGCTAATAGAAAATTATTTAACAATAGTAAATGTTTGTAAACTATTTTGCTCTTTTTAAAATTTAAATGCGAGTTTTCCTTGAATACTATTTTGTGAAACAAATCCAATTGATCTTGAATCAGATGAATAATGTCGGTTATCCCCCATCACAAAGAAATAATCATCTTTAAAAGAGTACTTTGTTAACTTTTCTTTATTGATGTGAATTTCGTTTATGTCAATATTTATCTTTTTTCCCGTTTCAAATTCAATTATATCTTTATACAAGTAAATAGATTTTAGATCAAGAGTTATGCTAACTCCTTCTTTAGGAATGGTTACAGATCCATAATTATCTCTATTCCAATCAAAAATTTTCTCTTTTGGAAAAATATGATCAACCTTTTTTTTAGGAAAATGAATGGTTCTTTCAATTTTATCTTCAAAATTTGAATTTTCATATTCAATATTTGAGAGTGTGAATGTGTTATCTTTAAATTCGACTGCTTTATAATTGTACTCAAAGACATAGTTTGGTTTTTCTTCCAAGAAACTATCATTAATAAATACTTTGCTATTAACTATTTTTAGCGTTTCTCCAGGCAATCCTATTATTCTTTTTATGAGTTTTTTATGTTTTATTGGTCTTTCAAATACAATAATGTCATTTCTTCTTATATCATCAAACCCTTTTAATCTTACATTTTGGGGATTAATTTTTTTTTGTTTTTCATTTGTTTTATTAAAGAGATTGCCAAAAGGAATATCACTTAACTTATTTGGAACTTTGGGACCATATTCCAATTTATTTACAACAACAATATCTCCTTTGGATAATGTCCTCTCCATAGAACTTGATGGAATAAAATAGATTTCAAATAAAAAAACACGGCAAAAAAGTGCGACGAAAATAATAGAAAAAATAGCATAAAAGTACTTTAACACAATAAATAAATCTTTTGATAGCCTTTTTTTCAAAAATCTTGAAAACATTTGCAATGTTATTGTATCAATTAAAAAAACTAATAATAAAGATACTATTAAAAGCTTAGACCATAAAAAGAATATTATGGCTAATAACATAAATAAATAAAATAAAATAAGTTTTAAATATTTAATAAACATTTTAAAATAATTTAAAGGGTTTTTCGTATCTAAATTGCTTAATTTTTAGGCTCATAAAACAAGGGTAACAAAATACATATATTGAATCTTAATAAACCTAAAAATATTATTGGAATTTCCTATACGAAAAGTTAATATTTTCATGATTTATCTAAGATTACTAGGGCTTTCTTTAAAAGTTACCTCATTTGAATATTTAAATTAATTACTTGTTTATAAAGATAACTTTTTAACTTAACTAAATAGATTTAAAGAAATAATTTAAACCCTCTAACTAAATTTGCATTGGAATATGTTGTACAATAAAAAAGAGTCTCAATCTTTTGCCCCCCTATTATTGCCAGTAGCGAGAACTGAGCTGCAATTCCCACTATGGAGTCTTTGTCTTTGATTGTATTTGGACCAACAGTTGTTTTCTGTAGTCAGGATTTGAACATAAATAGCCTATTCTTTTAACAAGAACTCAACTGTCTTTTTTGCGAAATCATCTCTATATTAGTGCCATTTATATTTATAAATAAAAAATTATTTGTTTTTATTTTAAGTATTTGAGATGCTACTCTACCACTTAGGAAAGAGGATGACCCCATAAAGTTTTTTTGGCATACCCCTACCCTAAATTATAAAGCAAAAAACCATAAATGAATAGTTTTATAAATTATAAAAGAAATAGATATTATTATCTTGATTAGTATGCCTGAACATTATTCGGGAATAAAAAAAGTCAACCTTCTGATTAACAGATGACTGACCTTGTTTTTAGTAGCGGGAACTGGACTCGAACCAGTGACCTTCGGGTTATGAGCCCGACGAGCTACCTACTGCTCTATCCCGCGATATTGGACTGCAAATATACAATCCTTTTTAAGTATAACAAGCATAAAATAAAAAAAAATTATTGTTCGATGCTACTTACCTGAAAATCTATTAATTCTGAATTTAAAAATTTAAGAGACACTTGAATAGGGTTGCAACAAACTTCACAATCTTCAATATAGGATTGTTGAAATATAGAGTTATCTATTAAGATCGAAATCTTCTCCCAGCAATATGGACATGTAAAAAAGTGTTCTAACATAACTATAGAACTAAAAAAGCCAACAATATTGTTGACTTTTTTAGCAAATAATATTTGATTAAATATAATTATTCTTTTTCAAGGTCCATAGTTGCTGTAGCGTTTTGCATTTCTAGATGCACTAAACTTGGTGGGTTTTTACCAGAAATACTAATAAATTCTTGATTTAAATTATTATCACTTACCATCATAGTATTTAACTTAGTTAAGTTCATTAACTCCATTGGCAAGTCGCCAGTAAATTGGTTTGTAGACAATAATAATTCTTCTAAATCCGTTAATTGTGCTATTTCTACTGGAATCTCACCTTCCATTTTATTATCCATGAGGCTTAACTTTTGCAACTTAGATAAAGCAAATATTTCCCTTGGAATGTTACCTGTTAAATAATTACTTCCTAATAAAAGTTCTTTTAAGTTAGTTAAACTCATTAATGATTCTGGAATATTACCAGCAAATTTATTACTGTAAAGTTTTAAAGCTTCTAACTTCTTTAATTCCCCAAGTTCTGGAGGAATTTCTCCTTCAAAATTATTCATAAATAATTCTAAAGATGTTAATTCTTTTAAATTCTTCAAGCTCGACGGCAACTTCCCTCTTAATTTGTTAAAACCTAAGTTAAGTTTTTTTACATGTATTAAGTTACCTATTTCTTCTGGTAACTCTCCTTGAAGATTGTTGAATTGTAAACTAATTTCAACTACTTTATTATCTTCTACTTTAATACCATACCAAGTATCTATAGGACTTTCTAAATCCCAAGTAGCACTCCACTCAGCTCCCTTGGTCGTGTTGTATATAGCAATTAATGCATCTTTTTCTGTTGAGGAAACATTAGCAAAAGAATAAGCCGTTACAAACAAGCATATTACTAAAAGTTTTAAAGTTTTCATGTTTCGAGTAAATTTGGGATTAATTCACTCACGAAATTAGACTAAATATCGACGAAAAACTATTTTATTCGATGAAATACATTAAATTTTAACAAATATTAGCCTGGAAACTGTTCAATTTCTAACTGAATACCTTCCCATTTCTCCATAAACTCTTGTAAATCTGTTTTCTTTTTTTGGTAATCATCAAAAAAACCTGTTTTAGAAGTCACTGCCTCGTAATTAATTTCAAGCTCTAAATCAATAGCTTTTATATCGCGTTCTAACTGATTGATTTTAGCTTCAACATTACTCAATTTATTATTTAAAGATTTTAATTTCTTCTGGTCTTCGTAAGATTGATGATTCTTCTCTTTTTCTTTAGGCACTTCCTTAACAACAGTTCGTTTTTCAACTTCTCTAAGGTTTTCAACTTTACGTTGCTCTAAATAATAATCGATATCACCTAGATACTCTTTTATTTTATGATCTTTAAACTCGTATACTAAGTTGGTTAAATCTTGAAGAAAATCCCTGTCATGCGATACCAAAATTAAAGTCCCTTCAAATCGTTTTAAGGCTTCTTTTAATACATTTTTAGACTTAATATCTAGATGATTTGTAGGCTCATCCATTATTAAAACATTAAACGGCTGTAGCATTAATTTTGCTAATGCTAAACGATTGCGTTCCCCTCCAGAAAGTACACGCACGTATTTTTCAACTTCATCGCCACGAAATAAAAAGGAGCCTAAAATATCACGTACTTTACTTCTGTTTGTTTCGTTAGCAGCATCAATCATAGTATCTAAAACAGTTTTATTACCATTTAAATACTCCGCTTGATTTTGAGCAAAATATCCTATTTGTACATTGTGTCCCAGTTTTAAATGACCGTCATGTTTTATATCTCCGACTATAATCTTTGCTAAGGTTGATTTCCCTTGACCATTTTGTCCAACAAAAGCCGTTTTACTATCTCGCTCTATAAGTAAATTAATATTTTTTAGAACTTGATTGTCTCCATAATTTTTTGAAACACTTTCAGTTTCCACCACTACTTTTCCAGGTGTTATAGATACCGGAAAATTGAGTGTCATCACACTATTATCATCCTCATCAACTTCTATTCTATCAATTTTATCAAGCTTTTTAATAAGCGATTGTGCCATCGTTGCTTTTGATGCTTTGGCACGAAACTTTTCAATAAGTTTTTCTGTTTGCTCTATTTGTTTTTGCTGATTTTTTTGAGATGCTAATTGCTGTGTTCTTAATTCCTCTCGTAGCACCAAGTATTTCGTATAAGGTTTAGGATAGTCATAAATTCTCCCTAAAGAAATCTCTATCGTTCTATTAGTAACATTATCTAAAAACATCTTATCATGCGATACAATAACTACTGCTCCGGGATAATTCTTTAAAAATCCTTCTAGCCAGATAATAGATTCAATATCTAAATGGTTAGTAGGTTCATCTAATAAAAGAATATCATTATTCTGAAGTAATAATTTAGCTAATTCTATTCGCATGCGCCAACCTCCTGAAAAGGTATCTGTGAGCTTATTGAAATCTGAGCGTTTAAACCCTAATCCCTGTAGAATTTTTTCAGTATCACCTTGATAATTATAACCTCCTAGTATTTCATATTGATGCTGAATCTCATTAATATCAATCATTAATTGGTTATAACCTTCACTTTCGTAATCGGTACGTTCGGCTAACTGGGTGTTGATACCGTCCATTTTAGCCTCTAATTCCTTAATTTCAGTGAAAGCCTGATAAGCTTCTTCAAGTACCGTTCTTCCTAAAACAAAATCAATATCTTGTTTTAAAAATCCAATTTTAAGTGCTTTGTCTGCTGCAATTTGTCCCGTATCTGGTTCCATCTCCTTTGACAAAATTTTAAGCATTGTAGACTTACCTGCTCCATTTTTTCCAATAAGACCTATTCTATCTCCATTACCTAGTTTAAATGTAATATCTTCAAATAGGTATTCCCCTTGAAATGAAATCGATAAATTATGAATGTTCATCATAGATATGTAACTTATATTGCAGCTCTTTAATTGTTAAAACTTATTTTTGTTCCAGTTTTGCGACTTAAACAATCTAAATAGAAATTCCAATGTATCATCGCGTATTAGATTTTTCCATTCAGCTTGCAAAAATACATTATATATGTTTAAAAAAGGAACAAAATTATACAGCATTCTAACTAGTACTTGTCCGAAGTGCCATGAAGAATCTATGTTTAAAAACAAAAATCCTTATATACTTTCTGAGGCATTAAGTATGCATGAACATTGCAGTAATTGTAAAACAAAATATAAAATAGAACCTTCTTTTTTTTACGGTTCTATGTATGTTAGCTATCCTGTTGGGATTGCATTTGCCACAGCCGCTTTTGTTATTTCATTTTTTGTTTTTAACGCAAGCATTCATATTATATTCATATCGATTATTACGACTTTAATTGTATGTATGCCTATTATTCTTAGGCTTTCCAGGAATATTTGGATTAATTTTTTCATGCATTACGATAAGTCTTTTGCTAAAAAATAATCTGTTTGGCGCTACCACAAGGGCAATGTTATTAAGTTAAGGACAAAGGTGTCAGTCTGAGCGCAGTCGAAGACATTTAAACTTCTTACTTTCAATAGCGTTTCGACTGCGCTCAACGTGACAAAATAAAATAAATTTCCTTAACTTAATAACATTGACCACAAGGGTCGGGCTTTCACTACTCGCTCTCTTCGAGGAGCTCAAACAGACCGTTCAATCCCTAGCGCAGTGCAGTACTAAAAATATGCTTGTAAGGTTTCATTTGGTAATATACCCTTCTATTTTATCTGGCATTAAACATTTCATTTAAATCTATTAATATCAATGTCCTTTTCTAAAGGGACATCATTTTCAATAAAATCATAAAGTTGCTTGGCTACATAGGGACCAATCATAACACCTCGTGTACCTAAACCATTTAAAACAAAAAGGTTTTTATATGTATGATGCTGTCCTACTAACGGGCGTCTATCTTTAACTGTAGGTCGAATCCCTGCTACTTGATTTACTACTTTAAAAGAACAATTGATAAGCTTTTTAAGCTTATTTAAGAGCGTTTCTTTTGCTTCTTTAGTAATATCATTACTTAAATCTTTCCATTCGTAAGTGGCTCCCACAATGTATAAATCATCCTCTAATGGAATTAAAAACACTCCTGCTTTTAAAACATAATCTATTTTTAAATCTGGAGCGTGTATAATTATTAACTCGCCTTTAGCTGGCACTAAGGGTAAATTATTAAAATATGGGTTTTGTTTAACCCCATACCCTTCTGAAAATACAATATTAGTTGTTGTTATATTTTTATATTGAATCGTATTGTAGTCTATTGTAATAGCATTATGATTGAAAGCTTCTTCAAACAATAATTTATTTTTTAGTAAATCTGCTTTATAGGCTTCAATCATTGTTTTTACATCTATTCTTCCTGTATTTAGAACTTCTCCAAATCCGAAACTTGCTTCAACAGCTTGATTTCTGTTTTTAATTAGTTTTTCTGAGAGGTATTCTGAAAGTATCGGTTTATCTGAAGCAGTAAACCAGTCGTTTTGTTCCTCCAATGAAGCAAACTTGCGGTAAACAGGAATTTTGTAATCTAATGTTACCTTTAGTTCTTTTTCCAAATGTGCATATAATGGCAATGCTATCTCTAATTGTTCTTTACTTTTCCAAACAGATGTAAATCGTTTTAACACGACTGGGTTATATAGTCCACCAGCTACCGTAGATGAAAGTTGCGAAGCATTATCAAACACCACAAACGTTTTTTTGTGTTTTTTTAATTGCTCGCAAAAGCTAATGCCTGCCAGCCCAATTCCTACAACTATATAATCTACTTTCATAGTCCACGAAGATAATTAGAAAATTAGATTCCTATCCCAGAACTGCCAAAAAAAGCCAGTTCTGACCTCTCCGAAAGAAAGGTCAATCGGAAATCCCGCTCCTAAGAATTGGAGAGTTTTTAGATTAAAACTAGAGTAACAAAAAACGCCCACTTAAAAAGTGAGCGTTTCGTATATTCTAATTGACTGTGAGAATTAATAAGTCCACATATCTAATTCAAAGTCTCTAATTCTATCTTTAATCCTTTGAGATTCTAACAATTGCATTAAAGCATTTTGTGAGATATATTCAGATATTTGTCTATCTTCCTGAACATTTTCTTCTTTAAAAATATATCCGTGAAAACGTCTAGCATTCAAGATATGGTCAAAAGAAAAAGGAATGGAACTATTTTGATTATTAAATGATTTTGCTTCGTGTAATACCTCTCTTGCATCTGGGAAGAACACCCAAAATAAAGGTACTAAATCTGGCTCTGGCTCATCAATAAAATTCACATCTGGAGCAACTGGAGCTATACCTAGTAATCTGTATTTCATTTCAGATTGACGCTTATCAAAATACCAAAGACCTTTAATATGGTACTCCTTAATATCTGCAGCTGTAATATCTCTTCTGTTAATATACTCTGGAGATAATGCTTCTCCCGCATTTAATTGCTCAATACCTAATTCTGTAGTATCAATTTTAACTAAAGCAGCTTCAATATCTTTTAAAGTACGTTTTGCTGTAAAATAAGAATCATCGTAAATGTTTTCTATTCTTCCGTTTTCAATGTTCTTCATAAGTACATGATATAACGATCTTCTATCATTACCAATATTGTTAGTATCGGTAGGATAATATAACGGAAAATTTGCGCGTTCATCAAGAACAATCTTTTCCCATGTCATCTTAGAAAACAAGATATCTCTATCATCAACATAACCATACTCTAAAGGCTTATCATTGTCAATTTCCCTTTGTTCTTCTGTTCTTACACCAATTTCCTCAGGGCTTTTGGCATTTAATATATTTGCCTGAGCAAACATACCCGACACTGCAAAAACAGCGGTAACGGTTAATAAAAAACTTTTTAATTTCATGTTCTTATATTTATTAATTCTCTATGGTCACATGCAATATCCATAACACAACTTTAGAGTTAATTTTCTAACTTTCGTTATGGATATTCCAATTAGTATATTTTAATTTATCAAGGTTTAACCATAAAGGTTAATTCTAGTTTGTTATCTCAACAAAAACCGGAGATACTTTTTTAAGGATCACACTTACACCTTTAGCTTTAGCTTCAATATCAAATATTTGAACTCCAGATCCACGCTTTGCTTTACGTAATGCTCCTTTAGCTCTGCTATCTAACTTGTTACCTCTAACAGTTATTGTTGGTTGTCCAGGTACTTTAAATTTAAATCCTGTAACTCGTAATGGTAATTCAAAATCGAAATCATCAAACTTGGCACCAATAGTCGATATTCCAAGAGCGTTTCTTTGCATTTTTATTGCACCGTCTTCACCTCTAACTGTACCGGTTGGTTTTGGTAAATCTTTAATTCTGAATTTAGCATTATCGCTTACTTTTTGTCCTCCTGGCAATGTACCTGTAACATTAATTGTTACTTCTCTACCTTTAATTCTAGTAGCGTCCATTATATATCTGCTTCCTCCGGCTCTTGATAAACCTTGAGCACTTGCAGATACTTTATTATCAGGTATACCAGCAAATGAAATAGTCATTGGGTTTTTAACACCACGATACACTACATTCATTTTATCAGCTGAAATAGTTGCAGCATTTGGTTTAGAAACTGTAGCAAATGATGACTTTACAGGCACTTCAATTTCTTCTCCATCTTGAGCAAAAATCAATTTACCTTCAATTTTATGTTCACCAACACCACCTGTTCCTATTTTAAGCTTTACTTTTCCTTCTTCGATAACATATTGGTCTTCTTTAAGTGGTCTACCATCTAAAGTCAACTCAACTCTAGTAGGTTTAGTAGAAGCATCTTTACGACCTAGTACAATTTGTCCATCAAATCTCTCACCATTAAAGTAAGCTGATTTAGATGTTTCCATCAACGTTGTATAATTAGTCATAGAAACCTCACTAGAAAGTGTTCCTTGCAACATATTAGACAATACTTCAGATTCTGTTGTCTTAATATCTGCTTGAAGTTGTGTCATTTTAGTTAAAGAAGCAACTAAAGGAAATCCTTTATAGTTATGAGATAACCAATCTACAGTTCCAGCACCTCTTTTAACATCATCAGTATTAAACTTATCCTTTACATCTTTTACAATTTCTTCCATCCCTTTTTCGTCTTTAAGCAAATTAACTACACCTTCTCTAAAGGCATTAATTTGTTTCAAAAACTCCTGTCCATCTGCTTTAAGTTTATCTCCTTTAAAGAAATTTTGATCAAGGTAATCACCTTTATCCATAATTTCATAATCTGTGGGATTGTCAACTGTTTTGATCATTTTGGTTTTCAAACCTTCAAGGTACTTATCAAAATCTGCTGCCAGCTTGTCTAATGTTTCACCCTTTGCTTTTAAAGGTTCATATTTTTCAGGCTGTTCTTCAGCTTTAAGTTTTAAGTTTTCAACAAAACTATGGTTACGTTCTTTTGCTGATTTGTTAGAGTCTACAAGTCTCTCGTTCATTAATCCGAATGCTGAAAGTACTTCTTTCGACATATTTAAAGCCAACATAGCTATAAATATTAGGTACATCAGATTAATCATTTTCTGTCTTGGTGATAAATTTCCTGCTGCCATATCTAATTAGGTTTTTGGTTAATAATAAATTGGGATTAACCCCTAATTAGTCTTTATGCATTGCAGACAGCATACCACCGTAAACACCATTTAATGAAGATAAGTTAGATGCTAATGATTGCATTTGCTCTTTTAATTTAGCAGCATTTTCAATAGATTCTTCGTTAATTGAAGCTTGTTTGTTAACACTTTCTAACTGTACTTTATATAAGCTATTTAATGATTCCATTTGAGCCGCAGCTAATGATAATTCTTCACCATATTTTTTAGTTGCTTCAACAGAATCTACTGTAGACCCCATATTTCTTGCAGCGCCTTCGAAATTTCTAATACTTTCTCCTAAACTTGACATTAATTCGCTATCAATCTTAGCGTCTTTTAATAATTCATCTAATTTAGTAGCCAACATCCCTTGTGGGTTTTCCTTTTCTTTGCTACCAGACTGTCCCCCAGCTAATTCTGGATATACTAAAGACCAATCTAATTCTTCATCAACTGGTTCGAATGCGGATAATGCAAAAATAATTGCTTCTGTTACAAGACCTATAGTTAACATAACGTTACCTGTTAAGGGTCCTATTTCGAAGTGAATAATTTTGAATAGAGCTCCAACGATTACAATTGCTGCTCCTAATCCATAAGCCATATTCATGAACTTTTTACTTGCTTTTGACTTTGCCATAATTTTCGGTTTTTAATTTTAAGTAAGAATACTTAAGTAGGTTAATTAATAGTATTTATTGTTATTGATTTGATTCTTATTTATTATTGGAATTTTTTGTTACTTGTGTCCCCATGTAATCTTGTACTGTTCTAAATCCAATATAGCTTCTTGCAGAATCTGCATATTCATAATCTCTAGAGCTTACTTGTAAAAAGTACGCCACATCTTTCCATGAACCTCCTCTTACAATTTTACGCTTATTGTTCTCATCATTTACACTAGGGTTTATGGTTGATATATAGGCATAAGATGACGCATCATACGATGCATTTACCCACTCAGACACATTACCAGCCATATTGTATAAATTATAATCGTTAGGCTCGTAAGATTTAGCCTCTACTGTATATAATGCTTGATCTGCTGCATAATCTCCTCTAACTGGTTTAAAGTTTGCCATAAAACAACCTCTATCACTCTTCGTGTAAGGTCCTCCCCATGGGTAAGTTGCAGCTTGAAGACCACCTCTTGCGGCATACTCCCACTCTGCTTCAGATGGTAATCTGAATCTATTTACCATTGCAGATCCTCTTTTAGATTTTTGGTAAGAGTTTTTATTAATAGTTCTCCACTCACAGAATGCTTTAGCTTGTTGCCAAGTAACACCAACTACTGGGTAGTCACTATAAGCGTCATGCCAAAAATAATCATTATGCATAGGTTCGTTATAAGAATATGCAAAATCTCTAATCCAAACCGTTGTATCTGGATATATTTCCATTTCTTCTTTTAAGATAACGTCTTTACGTTTAACACTTCTATTTCTAGCAGCTTCTTGGATGTCCATGTAATTGAATTGAAATTTAAATTTCTTCACATCCCAGGTACGTTGTCCATTATAAGATTCTTCTAAAGGAAGGTACATAGTATCCATAACTTCAGTATAATATTCATCTGGATATTCGGCTGTATCAAAAACTAAATCAACATCATGGTTAATTTTTCGTCCTTCATAGCCTGTTGGTCCTAAACCTGTATAGTTTTCGAACATATACTTTTCGTAAACAGACATATTAGCCGTATCTGCATCTTTAAATGCATACTCACCTATACCTCCATCTTCTGGAGTTTTACCAACTTCATCAGCTAATATTGCTAATTTCATTCTAACTATAGAGTCTCTTACCCAGTGAACAAATTGACGATATTCGCTATTTGTTATTTCTGTTTCGTCCATGTAAAAGGCTCTTACAGTAACTGTTTTTGCAGGCGCATCATGTACACCAGCAAGATCATCGTCTGCTTTACCCATAATAAACGATCCTCCAGGAATTAGTTGCATCCCATAAGGCTTTTCCGGGTGCCATTTTTTTCCTTTTACGCCTACTAGTTCTCCTCTATCTTTAGAGCCACAACTAGCTAGTACTGTCATTACTGTGATTAATAATATAAACTTCTTCATATCCATAGAAAACTCGAGGTTAATTAGTTTAAGCTTCATTTTTGAGAGCGTAAACATATTTATATATTTTTTAAAAAACAACTTTTTCGATAAAAAAAATACATTTCATCGTGAAAAAATGGCATTTTACCGATGAAATAAGCTTTACATCCTTTTCTTGACTCTAAACACAATTCTTTTGAAATGCTTTATACCAACGGTCTGGCAACTTATTATTACAGGCATCTAGGTAATCCTGATGCATGCATGGTAATAACGTATGTCTTTTCAATTTATTATTTACTTCATCTAAAAAAGGAATTTCAATCCACCATCTTCCTGTTTTATTACTCTTATAAAATACTAATTCTTGAGAATCAACAAGAGTTATAAATTTTTGATAGTTTCTGTCTTCCGAAAAATCATCATCGTTTACTCTGTAATTAACACCTTCGATAAAATACCAGATCATTTGGGCAACTAACATAGATGTTATTTCATCGTCCTTAGATGGTTTATATTCATAAATACCAAAAGAAGTTACTTTATTACTAATACCAGCATAACGTGAAATGGCACATATTTCTTTTCCATCTAACCCATTAGGCGAATATTTTTGATTTAAACTAACCTCTGAGCCTTTTACCGAAGTTAAATCAATACTAACAATATTAGCATCTCTTAATACAGGCTCAGCAATTGTTATATCATTAGATACTTGTCCGAGTCTGTAGGATTCAAAATAAAGACTGTCCATTAAATCTATTTCTTCTTGCGAATTGAAATAGGTTTGATACCCTATGGTTGCATAGTTAAAAAGGTTATAAGGCTGATCTAAAATAACCTTACCAACAAAACTATTATTTTTTATAGGTTTTGTTGAATCGCCCAGATCGAACTTACTATCAACATTTACAATATTAACCATAGGCATTAAATTATCATACGCTCTATAGTTTGCATAAGTAAGATCTTGAGTACCTCCTAATATAATAGGTATAATTTTCTTCTTTAATAAAATACTTATAGCCGTTTTTAATGCAAAATAAGTATCTTCAACACTTTCGCCTTTATTAATATCCCCTAAATCTGCAATTGTTGTATTCCAACTTCCAGGAAAAAGACCATACAGGGATTTTCGAATTTCGTCTAATTGAAACTCTTCTCCTATATAATTAATATCATTTCTGTTTTCCAAAACACCAAAAATAGCGATATCGACATCATCTAAATCTGGCATACCGTTTTGTAAAGAGTGAATTTTTAATTTTCTTCCTAAGGCTTGCGATGAAAGCAACTCATTATGAGCTACAACCAAATCTGAAACAGGTGATAAAAAATTAAAATTCATGTGATGATTTTTCCTCTTTTTTTGTTTATTGAATTGTAGTTAATTATTCTTAATTAACTCAGTACATATATGGAGCAACTAACATCCATCTCTACTTCTTCTTTTTTGCTGGTGCTCTTTTCTTAGTCGCTTTTTTCTTTGGAGCATTTGCCTCAATAATCGCTTTAGCTTCTTCTAAAGTCATTTCTGAAACATCTACCGTTTTAGCAAGTTCTACTTTTACTTTCCCTTTTAAAACATTATGCCTTCCCCAACGTGCTTTTTCAACACGAATGCCTTCTTCTTCCCAATTATGAATAACTTTATCTATTTCCTTTTGAATTTTTGTTTCAATTAATTCAACAATATCGTCATCAGATAAATTATCCCAATCGTATTTTTTGTTTACGTTAATAAACATATTGTTCCATTTAATAAATGGGCCAAAACGTCCTTTACCCTTTTGTACAGGCAACTCTTTATATGTATATATAGGAGCATCTGCTTTTTGCTTTTCTTTAATTAAAACGATAGCATCATCAAGTTCTACACTTAACGGGTCTACTCCTTTTGGTAATGAAACAAATGAAGAACCAAACTTAACATAAGGGCCAAAACGACCATTATTTACAACAATGTCCTCACCTTCATAGGTTCCCAGGCTTTTTGGAAGCTGAAATAAATCCATGGCTTCCTCATAAGTGATTGTTGTTAATTGCTGATCTGGACTTAAACTAGCAAATTGTGGTTTCTCTTCATCATCAACAGTACCTATTTGTACCATAGGCCCAAACTTACCTAAACGCACACTTACTTGTTTTCCAGATTTAGGATCGGTTCCTAAAATACGTTCACCAGATTCTCGCTCTGCATTTTCTTTTACGTCTTCGACTTTTGGATGAAAATTTTTATAAAATGATTTCATCATCTTAGTCCAATCTTCATTCCCTTCAGCTATCTCATCAAAATCTGCTTCAACTTTAGCTGTAAAATTATAATCTAATATGGTTTCAAAATGATTTACCAAAAAGTCGGTTACAATCATACCTATATCTGTTGGCACTAATTTTCCTTTATCGGAACCTACTTTTTCGGTTAATGTTTTATCATTTACGCTCCCATTTTGAAGTCTTAATTGCGTATAGCTTCTCTCAACACCTTCTACAGTTCCTTTCTCTACATAATTTCTGTTTTGTATGGTAGAAATAGTAGGCGCATATGTTGATGGTCGTCCAATACCTAACTCTTCCAACTTCTTAACAAGCGATGCTTCTGTATATCTTGCTGGCGGACGCGTATAACGTTCTGTTGCTGTGATATAGTTATTAAGAAGTGTTTCATTGGTTTTCATTGCTGGCAACATACCTTCTTGCTCTACATCTTCATCATCTGTGCCTTCTAAATATACTTTTAAAAAGCCATCAAAAGTAATAACCTCACCATTGGCTGTAAAGGTTTCATTATGTGTAGATGCACTAACTTTTACATTGGTACGCTCTAATTCTGCTTCACTCATTTGTGATGCAATGGCGCGTTTCCATATTAAATCATACAAACGTGCCTGGTCTCTATCGATATCTACCGAATGTGTTGAGAAATTTGTAGGACGAATAGCCTCGTGCGCCTCTTGAGCTCCTTTTGCTTTTCCTTTATAATTTCTTGGCTTACTATATTTTGCTCCATAGGCATTTTCAATTTCTGCCTGGGCACCTTGTCGTGCTTCATCAGATAAGTTAACACTATCTGTTCTCATATAAGTAATTAAACCTGCTTCGTATAGCCGTTGTGCCATTGTCATGGTTTTACTTACTGAAAAGTATAATTTACGTGATGCTTCTTGCTGTAATGTAGAGGTTGTAAATGGTGCTGCAGGTGATTTTTTCGCTGGTTTTTTTTCTAAATCTGAAACCTTAAAATTTGCTGCACTATTTTTTTCTAAAAAACTTTGAGCCTCTTCCTTGGTTGAAAAGTTCTTTGGTAGTTTTGCTTTAAAAGTTTGCCCATCTTCGTTAGAAAATTCTGCATCAACTCTATAGGATGCCACTGGATTAAATCCTTGAATTTCTCTTTCTTTTTCAACAATTAGCCTTACTGAAACAGATTGCACTCTACCAGCAGACAAACCTCCTTTTACTTTTCGCCAAAGTACAGGAGAAAGTTCGTAACCAACTATTCTATCTAATACACGACGCGCTTGTTGTGCATCAACCAAATCGTAATCGATACCTCTAGGGTTCTCAATCGCTTTTTGAATAGCTGCTTTTGTAATTTCGTGAAAAACAATACGCTTTGTCTTTTCTTTATCTAACTTTAAAGTTTCTGCCAAGTGCCAGGCTATGGCTTCTCCTTCTCGATCCTCATCACTTGCTAACCATACCCATTCTGCATTTTTAGCTAAATCTTTCAGTTTTTTTACAACTGCCTTTTTATCTTTTGAAACTTCATATTTTGGTTTAAAATCACCGTCTACATCAACTCCTAATTCCTTGGAAGGTAAATCGGATATATGTCCAAAACTTGACTCTACTTTAAAGTCTTTTCCTAAAAATTTCTCAATGGTTTTTGCTTTCGCTGGTGACTCAACAATCACTAAATTCTTCGTCATACTTCAATTTTTGAAGCTACAAATGTATATCAAAAAAAGTTTATCTGCTGCATTTTAAGGATTATCTGTTAATTATTTGAATAAAAAAACCTGCTTTTTAACATTTTTAAAGCAGGTTTTTAATGTTGAAAATAAAATTTATTCGGGTAATGTTCCTATTTCCTGAATAGGATCTGTATCATTAAAACCGATACTATTTTTATAAATTAAATAGATTGGATGATATACAAAAGAAGCCGTAAAAAGCAGCCCTATTCCACATAATAAGAAACCAACAATCTGAGATAAAATAGAGGATACAATCATTAAACCAAAAGTGAGTAACCATTTTTTATGTCCTAATTTAAAACTTGTTTTCACAATCTCTCCCACACTTAACTCTGGATTAAAAGCATATATTAATGAAAAATAAGATAACGGTATCATCACATAAAATATAGGCAAATAGCATAATAATGCAGCTAAAATGGCAATCCCAAACGAAGCCAACATTAGTACAAAGATTTTACTTAAATATTTTCCTTTTATAAAATAAAAGAAATCGGATGTTGTTACAGCTTGATTATAATCTAACTTCTGCATAATTCTAAAAAACGCAGCATTTAAAGCAACAGTAAGCGCTCCTAGAACAAATATTCCAACAATAACAAATAAAATATACAAAATTGACATACCCGCAAATAAACCACTAAATGCTTCGGGATCTGAATACCCACTTTCTTGCTGAGCAATTATCATCCCTATTAAAGGCAGATATAAAATAATAATTAGCGGCATGATGATAATTATTGTAAACAACTGCAATAAAAATCCCTGAAGCCAGGTTTTTTTAAAGAGCTCAATAGACTCATTAAAAATAGTTCCAAAATCTAAAGCTTTGGCACTTTCTATTTTTTCTAATAAACTGTTAAATGTATTCATATATGATGGTTTTAATAAAAAATTTCTTGAAACGAACTACTCTTGAGGCTTAACCATAAAGGCCTGCTTCGACTTTAGTTTACACTGAAACAACCGAAGTACTCCATATATCCAGCTCTTTTCATACCTAATCAAGTTGAACACAGGCTTTGGCCTTTCAGTTCAAAAATCGAAATTCTGTTATTTTAGATTCCCGTTCCTGTCTGCCGACAAGCAGGTTCACGGGAATGACAATTTCAATGGAAACTCCGAGGCTGAGCCACGGAGAGTTCTTTTCGATTAATAATCCGAATCATCCCTAAGCCCTATTCGATCTATCTCACTATCCGCTTTAAACCCTATAACGTCTTTATAGATTAGAAACGCAGGTAAATAAATTATTGACATGGTAAACAATACCCCTATCACACAACCTAATATTCCCAACATAGCTATAATAAACATAACAAACATGGATCCAAAGGTTACAAGCCACTTTTTATTTCCTAATGCAAAACTTGCTTTAACAATTTCTGTTTCGCTTAACTCTGGGTTAAAAGCAAAAACGACTGCAAAATATGATAATGGTACAAATGCATAGATATAAGGAATGAAAAGTAATAGTTGTGCAACCGTCGCTATTACTGTGTAAATAATACCGAGCATAAACACTTTAGTGAAATATTCTTTCTTTAAAAAATAAAAATAATCGTCTTGACTTGCTTCGCCTGATACTATTTGCTTACAAATCCTATAAAAAGCGGCCACAAAAGCAAGTGTTAATGTACTAACTAAAATAGTTTGAGGTATACTGTAAATTATATTTTGAGAATAGAAATCTGAAAATGACTCTAGATCAAACCCTTTATTTATATCAAAAGGGCTAGCAGCAAGACCAATAAGTCCAAAGATTAAATTTAAAATCATAGCAACAATGACAACAAAAAGAATGACTAAAAATCCTTTGAGCCAAACCTTTTTAAATAAGTCTATAGAGTTACTAATAATATCACCAAAATCTAAAGATTTTGCATTGTTTATCTTCTGTAATAGGGTATTTAATGTATTCATAATTTGGTTGGTTAAATTATTTACAATGATTTAAGGCTAATGTTTTTCACAAAACACATTGCAATATAATACAAAAAAACCTGCATAAAAGCAGGTTTTTAAATTTATAAACACCAGAAATCACCTTAATGAGTAGGAACTTATTAAATCTACACCGCCTTCAACATACTCATATTGATATAAATTATTACCTCCTATCATTAGTAAACTATTCTCTAACGGGATGACATCTTTAGACTCTATCTCATTATATGTTTTTGTTAATTTCACATCTAGTGGCTCTTCTTTGTCGAACAACTTTAAACCGGAAGTCCCATCACAAACAAATAACGTATTTTCTTTAATTCCTAATCCATAAGGGTTTTCCAATTCATAGCGACTTGCTAATTTTGGTGTTGTTTTATCACTAATATCAATCACTTCTAAAACACTTTCCAGTTGCCCGCAATCGTTTCCTCCACGCAAAGTTAAATATGCGTAGTTCCCATCAACAACCACAGGATCGCATCCTTCCCAATGCATAAACTCCGATACATATTCAGGCGATGATGGATTTTTTATGTTATAGATATACATACCATTGGTACTTCCTAAATACAAATAATCATCAGCTTGAAACATGGTTTCTATATTCCAACCTGCATTTTGTGTATTCTCAAGAACCGGAGAAGACAAATTTTGAATATTAAAAATAGTCATTTGATAATTCCCAACGGTGTACAAATAATTGTTTACTATTTGAAAACGTGCCAAAGACCCGCCTTGCCCTGTAACTGATTCTGCAGTTGCTGTGGATAAAACGCCATCTTGAAAAGTAACATCAACAAATCGGTTATCCATTTTCTTACGTCTCTCGGTAGTTACCGTCCATCCTACAATAACGTTATTTTCTAAATCTACTTTACCATAATCGACAGCTTGAGCTTCAACAGGAATATTATAGTCATAAATATTAAACACATCTTTTAATCTTTCAACCAAAGTAATTGAATTTATATCAGAGATATCAAAAACCACTAAATCGGTTGCACTATCGGCATACAGGAAATCATCTTTTACCGAAATATCTTCATTGCCTGGAATCTTAATAAATTTGGTGACTTTTGGCTGTTTGGGATTAGAATTATCAATAACATGCACGCCCTTATCAACATCGCTAACAAAAATATAATTCTTGTAAGCGTATATTTTACCAGCTTCTTCAATGTCTTTAGGGATGGTAATCTCAACCAAGTTTCTAAAGTCAGCTTTAGTCATTAACTCTGGAGTTGCCACTTGAACAAGCTCAAAGTTAAGATCTTTTTTATCGCAAGACCAAATGCTTATTAAAACGAAGGACAACAAAAGATATTTAAATTTCATAGCAAATGATTTTAGTTTAATATTTATAACGTAACAAAGATTCTAATCCCTCAAAGTGCAATATAATCTCATTACTTCCATTAATTTGTAGCGGTGCTAAATCAAACGAGATTGTTTTTTTAAAAACTGCTAAGCAAGCCTCTTGGTTTATTAATTGAAACTTCAAATAACGCTGTTCTGGTGAAGACTCGGCAACAGCTCCAGAATCTACCAAATTAAATTCCCAAGAATTTCCGTCGCAACCAGAGGCACTTATTTCAATAGTTAAACAGTTATTCGTTATTTCTGCACTCACCAAATTAAAATCGGCAGAAACTAAATTATTATAAATATTTTTATTTATTACTGTTTTTTGATCACAAATATCTATAGTGGGCTTAATATCGTCATCTTCTTTACACTGAATACTCAAAAAACTGCACATTATAGAAACAACTAAAAGAATTTTTCTTAACATCATTAAATTCCTTTTTTTTAGATTAATACTTTAATACGGGAAATCCATTTTCACACGTTACTTCTTTCGGCTGTGCTGGTAAATCACATGTAGAAACGATGTCCCATTTAATATTATATGCATGTTCCAAATTGGTATATGCTTCAACTTTCTGCAAAAAGCTTACCGTATCTATTTGTATAGAATAAGCGATATATCCTTGAGGTCCCCCACAAGCTTTAGAACCATAAGCCGTAAAAGTCCAATCGCTAGCATTAGTGCAGGAAACACTTGTTGATAGTTGATAAATCTCATTAAACAAATCCATTAATTCACGATGATCTTTTTCCCGCTCTGTTAACTCTATTTTTACCACTAATTTATTTTCGGTAAGTGAAACAATACGCCACGCGTAATTAATAGGATATTGTTCTTGAGTTATTGTTAAAAGTTCATCCTTTAACGTCCATTCCCCATTAGAATCGAAAAAAGATAATGGAGGCGTTCCGCACCAACCTGAAGAGCGCTCAACAAAACTCCCGTTTTCTTTGAATAAAATTCCATAATTTTTTTCAGGCAAAGCGTTAGCTTTCTTGTATGTTATTTCTTCACCATCATAGGTAGGCTCTACCCAACTACCTATTAATAAATTATCAGGATCAACAGTGTTAGCGTCATCATCTGAGCATTGCATATTCATAAAACAGAATATGACAGAAATAGCAAATAGCATCTTTTTCATAAATGTGGGGTTTTAAAAGTTTATTTTTTAAATAGATACTTAAAGCTTGTTTTGGTTGCGTAAATAGCTTAAAATAATTATTAAAAACTGAAAGAAATTAAACTGCCACTTTGTCATAAAACATAAATAAATTGTATCTTTGCACACTTATTGACTGCTTTCAGTTTTGAAATACTATGGATAAAATTATAGACGAAAATAAACAAGGGGAATCCCTCATTTTAGAACAAAAAAAAGATAACAAACGTAAGCTTTTTATTGAAAGTTATGGATGTGCTATGAATTTTAGTGATAGTGAAATTGTGGCTTCAATTATGGCCAATCAAGGTTTTAATACCACACAGCATTTAGAAGATGCCGATTTAGTTTTGGTAAACACCTGTTCTATTCGTGATAAAGCAGAACAAACCGTGCGCAAACGTTTGGAAAAATATAATGCCGTAAAAAGAGCCCATAATCCAAAAATGAAAGTGGGTGTTTTAGGCTGTATGGCAGAACGCTTAAAAACAAAGTTTCTTGAGGAAGAAAAAATTGTCGATTTGGTTGTTGGTCCAGATGCTTATAAAGATTTACCAAATCTTTTGGCAGAAGTAGATGAAGGTCGCGACGCTATTAATGTCATGCTTTCAAAAGAAGAAACTTATGGAGATATTTCGCCTGTGCGTTTAAACACAAATGGTGTAACAGCGTTTGTATCTATTACTCGTGGTTGTGATAATATGTGTACTTTTTGCGTGGTTCCTTTTACACGTGGACGTGAACGAAGTCGTGATCCGCAAAGTATCCTAGAGGAAGTAAACGATTTATGGAACAGAGGGTTTAAAGAAATTACGTTGCTTGGTCAAAATGTAGATAGCTACCTATGGTATGGTGGTGGTTTAAAAAAAGATTTTGAAAAAGCAAGTGAGATTCAAAAAGCAACATCTGTAAACTTTTCAAAATTATTAGAACTATGCGCTAAAGCCCAGCCAAAAATGCGGATTCGCTTTTCAACATCAAATCCGCAAGATTTAACATTGGATGTGGTTAAAACTATGGCTAAATACAATAATATCTGCAATCATATTCATTTACCTGTACAGAGTGGCAGCGACCGTATTTTAAAAGAGATGAATCGTTTACACACGCGTAAAGAATATATGACCTTGATTGATAACATTCGTCAAATTATTCCTGATTGTGCTATTAGCCAGGATATGATTGTTGGTTTCCCTACTGAAACTGAAGATGATTTTCAAGATACTGTTTCATTAATGAACTATGTAAAATATAATTTCGGTTATATGTTTACGTATTCTGAACGTCCGGGAACTTTGGCAGAACGCAAAATGAAAGATGACGTACCCGAGGAAGTGAAAAAACGACGTTTACAAGATATTGTCGATTTACAACGTGATCATAGTGAAATTAAAACTAAAGAACACCTCAACACTATTGTAGAAGTGCTCATTGAAAAAGAATCAAAGAAATCAAACTCGCAATGGTCTGGACGTACGTCTCAAAACATTGTAGCAGTATTTCCTAAAGGGTCATATAAAATAGGTGACTTTGTAAATGTAAAAATAACAGACTGCACTAGCGCTACACTTATTGGTGAAGCCATTGGGTATTCTGACAACAATTAAAACAAGTGGCAGAATTTAACTTTAACAACAAAACATTTTTTTTAATAGAAAATTCTGAAAATGGAAAAGTTAATTCTGAAACCATCTTTAAATACAAACAAAAGGGCAATTTAGTAACTGCTGATTATTATGGGGGCACCATAAAATACGGTAAAATAATTGCCCATTTAAAAAATGATAAACTTGATATGTTATACCAATGTATAACGACAGAAAATGAATTGAAAGCAGGGAAAGCCGTTGCCCAAATAAGTGTAACGAGTAGCAATAAAATAAAACTTATCCTTAATTGGGAATGGTTAGAAAATAAAAATGAGCATGGAATTTCTGAATATATTGAGCAGTAAAAATTGAAAAGATTCCCGCCTACGCGGGAATGACAAAGAAGACAATAAAATGGAATCAATTCAAGCAATAAAACAACGTTTTGGTATTATTGGTAATACACCTTTACTAAATCGAGCCATTGAAAAAGCCATTCAGGTAGCCCCTACCGATATTTCGGTTTTGGTTACTGGAGAAAGTGGTGTTGGTAAAGAAAGTATTCCAAAAATAATACATCAGTTATCGCACAGAAAACACAATAAATACATAGCTGTAAACTGTGGTGCTATTCCTGAAGGCACCATTGACAGTGAACTCTTTGGTCATGAAAAAGGAGCATTTACAGGGGCTACACAAACCAGACAAGGGTATTTTGAAGTAGCTGACGGAGGAACCATTTTTCTTGATGAAGTAGGTGAATTGCCTCTAACAACTCAAGTTCGTTTGCTACGTGTTTTAGAAAATGGCGAGTTTTTAAAAGTAGGTTCCAGTAAAGTGCAAAAAACCAATGTTCGTATTGTTGCTGCTACTAATGTAAATATGTTTGAAGCTATCGAGAAGGAAAAGTTTCGAGAAGATTTATATTACAGATTAAGCACGGTAGATATCCATTTACCCCCATTACGAGAGCGACGAGAAGATATTCATTTATTGTTCAGAAAATTTGCCAGTGATTTTGCTCTTAAATATAAAATGCCAACAGTTAAGCTAACAGATTCTGCCATTCAAGTATTGGCAAAACATCGTTGGGGTGGTAATGTTCGTCAACTTAGAAACATTGCAGAGCAACTATCCGTTTTGGAGCAAAATAGAACAATAACTGCTGAAACTCTTAGAGGCTATCTACCAACAGCAGGAACCAATTTACCTGCTATTATAAAAACATCAAAATCTGAAAGTGATTTTAGCAGTGAACGTGAGATTTTATATAAAGTTCTATTCGATATGAAAGCTGATTTAAATGATTTAAAAAAGCTTACCATGGAGCTCATGAAAAATGGGAATACCAAGGATGTTGAAAAGGACAATGAAGGGTTAATCCAAAAAATTTACGGCAATAATAAAGACGAAGAAGCTATCTATGAAAATCCTGTTCAAGAAACAGAGGTATTATCAATTCCAGAACACCCTGTAGAGCAAGATGAGATTATTGATATTCAGGATAAATATCATTTTGCTGAAGAAATTGAGGAAGAAGAAACCTTATCATTACATGACAAAGAATTAGAATTAATAAAGAAATCGCTTGAACGTCACAGCGGAAAGCGTAAATTAGCTGCTGCAGAACTAGGAATTAGTGAGCGTACTTTATATAGAAAGATTAAACAATATGATCTTTAAATTAGTGTTTAGTAAGTAGTATAAGATAACAACATTATAAAAAAGTAATCGTTTAGAAATAAATCAATTATCATTCTAGAGTTTGCACTGAGACTGGTCGAAGTGAAGACAAGAACCCAATAAAGCAAATGACATACACAAAGTATATTTTTATTTTATTAGTAAGCATAACCCTTTCCGGTTGTGGTATTTACTCATTTACAGGTGTAAAAACAGGAGATGCTAAAACATTCCAAGTAAACCGTTTTGAAAACACGTCATTATTAATTGAACCTGGCTTAGAAAGAGATTTTAAATTAGCACTTGAGGATTTAATACAAAACCAAACCAATTTAGGATTAGTACCTTCAAATGCCGATTTGGTTTATGAAGGTGAAATAACAAATTATAGAATTTCACCAACCACTGCAACATCCCAAAATACAGCTGCTCAAAATAGATTAACCATTGGTGTTAAGGTGAGGTTTTACAATAGATTGAATGAAGAAGAAGATTTGGATCAATCTTTTTCATTTTTTTATGATTACCCAGGAAGTGCCCAACTTGTTGGTGGCCAGAAAGCAACGGCCCACGAAGAAATTTTTGAGCGACTTACCCAAGATATTATTAATGCAACTCTAGCTAGATGGTAACCAGATGAACGCGACAGATTTCGTAAACTTATTACAACATCCACAAACTATAACGCATCAGCAAACTGAGGCTGTAAAATCTGTTGTTGATGAATTTCCATATTTTCAATCAGCTCGTGCTATATATCTTAAAGGCTTAAAAAATAAAAGTAGTTTTAAATATAATCAAGAACTTAAAACAACTGCTGCTTATACTACAGACAGAAGTATTTTATTTGATTTTATTACATCAGAAGTATTTATTCAAAATGAAATTTCACAATTTATAAAACAAAATATTTCACACCTAAAGGATATTGATGTTACCGTTGAAGATATTTCAGTAAACAAAAGTGTTAAAATAGACAGTACTTTAAAGCAACAGATTAAAGACACTATAGGCGTATTAGATCCTACCCTATTCCAACCTAAGGAAGAACGACCTGAAAAAACGACAACAAATTTTGTTTTAGACGACTCTGAAGTTATTGAACGTATTATCCCAGAAAATGATGCTACTAAAGAAACCAAAGAAGATACTACATCTCAAAAAAAACCAATTAGTGATATATTAAATATAGGCAAGCCTTTTGAGTTTGATAAAAGAGAAACACACTCTTTTAATGAGTGGTTAAAATTAACCTGTTACACGCCTATTGAAAGAAACGAAGGCGAGGATAAAGAAAGCTCAAAAAACACTAAAAGTTCTGAAAGTATAGAAGAAAACCCAAAAAGCACAACTTCAGTCGAAGAGAAATCTTCTAAAGCGCTAAACAAAGCTAAAAAGTTTGAGCTTATTGATGAATTTATCACAAAAAACCCCAAGATAAACCCTTTTCGAGCTACAATTACCAAGGGGAATCTTGCAAAAGCACAGATGATACAACCTGAAGCCTTAATGACTGAGACTTTAGCACGTATTTACGTAGAACAAAAAAACTACAAAAAAGCAATTCAATCTTATAAAGTTTTAAGTTTGAAATATCCAGAAAAAAGTGGTTTCTTTGCAGACCAAATTAAAGCAATAGAGCAATTACAAGAACAAAATAATATATAATAATGAGTACGTTTACAATATTTTTAGCATTAATTGTAGTGGTAGCATTTTTACTAATTGTAGTAATTATGGTGCAAAACCCTAAAGGCGGTGGATTATCATCATCTTTTGGCGGTGGCGGTACACAACAATTAGGTGGTGTAAAAAAGACAACAGACTTTTTAGATAAAAGTACGTGGACTTTAGCTACCCTATTATTAGTTTTAATACTAGCTTCAAACATAGCAATTAATAGAGGTGGAGAAAATTTAGATTCTAAAGCTTTAGACCAAGATGCAGCTACAAGTGCGCCTGCATTACCTGCTCCGCTACCTGCAACTAATGATGCTGCAACGGCAACACCAGCAGATTCTACAGGAAATTAATTCTGTTTACAAAAGAAACAAAAAATGCCAGCTTTTAGAGTTGGCATTTTTTGTTTCTACCTATTTGGTAGACAAGTCTGCAAGTTTGTCAGTTCTTAAGCATTGGCACATTTTTAGTATAACGCTTAAGCGTTAAGAAAAAACATATTTTAAATTAATTAAAAAATATAACAAATGGCATTAAACATTAAACCATTAGCAGACCGTGTTCTTATTGAACCTGCTGCAGCTGAAACTACAACAGCATCAGGAATTATTATTCCAGATAACGCTAAAGAAAAACCACAAAAAGGAAAGGTAGTTGCCGCTGGAAAAGGCACAAAAGATGAACCTATTACTGTAAAAGTTGGTGACACTGTTTTATACGGAAAATATGCTGGAACCGAACTTAAACTAGAAGGTAAAGATTATTTAATTATGCGCGAAAGTGACATTTTAGCAATTATTTAAATAATTGCTTTTTCCATTCCCGCGACTTGTGCTGAACTTGTTTCAGTAAAACGGGAACCCCATTCAAATAAAACTAAATTTCTATTAAACAGATTCCTTCCTTAGAGGGAATGAAAATAAAATTTTTCAAAATGGCAAAAGATATAAAATTCGATATTGAAGCACGTGACGGTTTAAAACGCGGTGTTGATGCATTAGCCAATGCAGTAAAAGTAACTTTAGGTCCTAAAGGGCGTAATGTAATTATTAGCAAATCTTTCGGAGCACCACAAGTAACTAAAGATGGCGTTTCTGTAGCTAAAGAAATTGAGTTAGAAAACCCGCATGAAAACATGGGAGCTCAAATGGTAAAAGAAGTGGCTTCTAAAACCAATGATTTAGCAGGAGACGGAACTACTACAGCTACTGTTTTAGCACAAGCTATTGTAAAAGAAGGTTTAAAGAATGTTGCTGCTGGTGCAAATCCAATGGATTTAAAACGTGGTATTGATAAAGCTGTTGGTGCTATTACTGAAAATTTAGAAAAACAATCTAAGCAAGTTGGTAATTCTTCTGAAAAAATAAAACAAGTTGCTGCAATTTCTGCTAATAATGATGACACTATTGGAGAGTTAATTGCTCAAGCATTTACTAAAGTTGGTAAAGAAGGTGTTATTACTGTTGAAGAAGCTAAGGGTATGGAAACATACGTTGATGTTGTTGAAGGCATGCAATTTGATAGAGGATACTTATCGCCTTACTTTGTAACGGATGCTGATAAAATGATTGCCGATTTAGAAAATCCATACATTTTATTATTTGACAAAAAGATTTCTAACTTACAAGAAATTCTTCCAATCTTAGAGCCTGTAGCACAATCTGGACGCCCTTTATTAATTATTGCTGAAGATGTTGACGGACAAGCCTTAGCTACATTAGTGGTAAATAAATTACGTGGTGGACTTAAAATTGCAGCTGTTAAAGCTCCTGGTTTTGGTGACAGACGTAAAGCCATGCTAGAAGATATTGCTATCTTAACTGGTGGTACTGTTATTTCTGAAGAAAGAGGATTTACTTTAGAAAATGCAGATTTAAGCATGTTAGGGACTGCTGAAACTGTAACGGTTGATAAAGACAATACTACGATTGTTAATGGTGCTGGTGTTGCAAAAGACATTAAAGCTAGAGTTAACCAAATTAAAGCTCAAATTGAAACAACCACTAGCGATTACGATAAAGAAAAACTGCAAGAGCGTTTAGCTAAGTTAGCTGGTGGTGTTGCTGTTCTTTATGTTGGTGCTGCTAGTGAAGTGGAAATGAAAGAGAAAAAAGACCGTGTTGATGATGCGTTACACGCAACTAGAGCTGCTGTTGAAGAAGGCATTGTTGCTGGTGGTGGTGTTGCTTTAGTAAGAGCAAAATCTGTATTAGAAAAGATAACAACTGAAAACTTAGATGAAGTAACAGGAATTCAAATTGTAGCACGTGCTATTGAGTCTCCTCTACGTACTATTGTTGAAAACGCTGGTGGAGAAGGCAGTGTTGTTATTTCTAAAGTTTTAGAAGGTAAAAAAGATTTTGGTTACGATGCCAAATCTGAAGCCTATGTAGATATGCTTAAAGCTGGTATTATAGATCCTAAGAAAGTAACACGTATTGCATTAGAGAATGCAGCGTCTGTTGCTGGAATGATTCTTACTACCGAGTGTGCATTAATCGATATTAAAGAAGACGCAGCGCCAGCTATGCCTCCAATGGGTGGCGGTGGTATGCCAGGAATGATGTAGTCGAGAGCTTCGACACGCTAATTATAAAAAACGCCTCGATTTATTTTGAGGCGTTTTTTATTTAATATGTTATGTGGTATAACGTAGCTTATTATAGTCGCTTACTCTAAAGAGTTGTTTGAGTCAATTAAAGATTTTAATTTTGACAAGGAACTCTTTATGTTTTCAGAATTACTTTTTTTATCCATAAGCTCTATCTTTCTTACCATACTATCATAATTTGCATCCGGAAATGTTTTTAATAACAAAGAAAAGTATTTGACAATACCATCGCAAAAAAGAACCAACCCTTCTTTAGAATATGATTTTTCATCATTTATTTCATCCAAATAGTAATTGAAATTACCAACAATTTTTTGGACATTAGATTTTAATACTCTCTTTGTACGGTCAGCTTCTGGATCATCAACTCTCTCAAGTATTTCATCGTTCCCTATTTTAAAATATTTTATTTGTAAACCTAGTCCAAATTGAAATATTTTCAAATACTCTTTTTCATAAATAAAATTATCTTTTCTATCTCTAATATCATAAATACCATTCATATCTTTCCATCTATTAAAGAAATCTGTAGCAACACCAGATCTGTGTTTCAAACCTAATTCATTATCATCCAATACAACTAAATAATTCTGCTCATCAGTTAATTTTTCAAGAATTGGACGAGTTTCAGGATCATCAAAAGTTGGTAAGTTCTCATTATTAGTATTTCCTACTTTGATAGTTAAAATTACATTTGAATAATCCATAGCGTCCCAATACCTTTTTTCTAGGGGAAATTTTGAGCTTGAATCATTGCAATTAAGCATTAATAGACAAATAATAGATGAAAACAGAATGTTAGTCTTTAACATATATTTTTACTTTAGGGTTTTTAAATTCAGAGAGTAAATTTAATAAACTATCTACAGTTTTTTCATATTTCTTTTGCTCACTTAAAACATAGCTGTGAAATGTATCATAATCATAGTCTCTTTGATAATCCCTTTCTTTGATTTTGTAATCATTAATAATTTTTTTTATTTCAAATTCTGTTAAACTATCTAAATTAGAAATTTTTTGCTTGGCTAAGCGAGAATACAACTCTGCTATTCTGAAATGATATAATTCATGAGTTAAGAGTTCTTTATTTTTAGAATGTGTGTTATAAACAAAAGAACGTGAAGGATGAAAATATGTTTCTATTATTACATGTTCTTGATTTATCGATGACTTGATCTCAGTTACTATATAAGCAAACCTCTTATTTCCATAGAGTGATTTTTTAAAGAATTCAAATCCTCTAAAATTCTTAAATGATATTGAATCAATTTTGCTGTAAGGTATCGGCCTTTCATAATCAAGAAAGTTTATATATACAAGAGCAACAAAAAAGATAGTAACTGGAATAAGAATTATTAAACTAAATTTTAGTATTCTTAATAGTTTTTTAAATGGCTTTGAATTTCCCTTTGATCTTTCTTTTAAAACAAAACGCAATTGATAAATAGCTGGTGAAAAATAGACAAGAAGGAATAAAAGTATTATTATATTATCATTCATGTTTGGTCAGGTTAAACTCGAAGCCTAATTTCTATAATATCATATCTTCTTCTGATAAAAAGACATAATGACTCCATTGGGCAACGTTTCAGATTTTATAAGTGTTAAATTTTCAGGAAGATTTTTTTCTAAAAATGTTTTTTTACCAGAACCAATAAGAACAGGAAAGGTCCATAGTCGAAATTCATCGATCAAATCGTGTTTTAAAAGTTCTTGAATGAGCTCCCAACTTCCGTGAACCTGTAATAACAGGCCATCTTTCTCTTTGAGTTTAGTGACTTCTTTGGCTACATTTCCAGAAATAGGTATGGAATTTTGCCAATTTAGTTCAGAAAGCGTATTTGTTATTACATATTTTGTTTTATGATTAAGGGGTGAATCAATTCCTGAATTATGCACACTAAAAAGCTCATACGTTTTTCGTCCAAGGAGAAGATCATATGGTTGTGACATAGCCTCTCGACCTACTTGTTCCATAACTTCTTTCCAGTGGTCTTTTGCCCAGCCTCCTTTTGTGAAACCTTCTGAGGTGTCTTCATTTAGATCACTTGGAGCTTGCATAACACCATCAAGTGATTGAAAGGTTAGGATTGCTAATTTTCTCATTGTAATTACTTTTAAATCCTGTTTCTTTTTTGTCTTTTACCAAAGGTTTGTCATCTTATTTTTTTGATATCCCACAATCCAATCGTTGATGCGGTAAAAAAGATAACCAAGATTAGATTTAAATAACCTCCTTTAACTATAATCCAAATATTGTCAGGCAAAAATTTGCAAACTAAATCTTCTATTAAAAATGGAATAAGTGGAAAAAAAACAATGATCCATCTCGGATATAAAGTTTTTCTTTTCCAAACTTGACTAATAAATAGAATTGATAAAATTCCAACAATCGGATAAACGAATAATCTCAAAATTTGATTTATTCTTTCAGAAAGCGAAACAGCCTCGTTTATATCAAGATTATATTCGACCGATAATTTCGCTGTTGTCGCAATGGCAAGAAAAGCTCCATGAACTATTCCAAATGCTATTAAAACACTTCCAAAAAAAATTAATAAGCCATTTCTAAAAATTGGTTTTGCTGGTTTAAATGCATAATATACTTGACCTAAACCAATCATATAAAACCAAGTTGCAAATAAGGCACAAACTCCACTTGCAATAATTCTAAAGTTAGAAGCATTCCCCATATTTCTTCTAAAATTCGTACTAATTGGGTCATAATACAAAAACATATCTCCAGCAAACAAAATCAATCCACCCAATATTCCAAATAGTCCTAAAACTCTAATCCAAAACTGATTCATCTTCATTGCAAAATTCCATTTATTTCACTTTCAAATGTAACCATTTTGAAATACATTTTCTACAAAACAATATTTTCTACCTCATTAGTTTTAATGCACAACTCTATGTTTTTAATAATTGTGCTTGCGTAATTAATTCTCTATTGTAAAATATACAAGAAACTATCTGAAAAGCTTAAAAATTATCATTTTTAGCGTAGTCAAAAAAACTCATAACACTAATAAACAAACATTTAAATTTGGAAGATTCTTCGCTATGCTCTGAATGAATTTTTCAGACAACCCCTTACATCTATAGAATTTATAAAATATTATTTTAACATTAACCTGAGTTCGGCGTAAACTTTATTAAAAACATCTCATGTAATCCAATGAAAAACAGATGTTTGTCATGTCGACGGAGCGAAGCATGAGTGACGAGACATCTCATCATGATGAGATTCCTCCTCGTTCCTCGTCGGAATGACATGATTTCTTCTTTAAAACCTTTTAAGTATCTGATTATCATTTTATAATATATCGAACTGACGTTAACATTAGATCAACACAACTTACAACTATAAACCATACAGTTACAACTTTAGTTAGTTTCACTATAGACTTTTAAAGTCGCTTTAAACGATCCAGAATTATTCCTGACTTCTTTATCATTAATGTGAAATACAACATTACCAGAAGATTTTATTAAACTTAAATTGTCAAGATCATAAAACAAATAAGGATCATTGCTCGTGGTGTAAAATAATTCACCATGATTCATCTCTTGTGTCCTATTATATGTTCTATAGGCTCCATTTAAAAACCCTTCTGGTCCTGAATAACCTGTAAACATACCATAAGAAACTTTTCCATTGGCTTTGAATCCTACTACGTCCCCCTTATTCAATTTAAGATTCGTTGATGTATTTTGCTTATTCCCTGCTATATTAAATACATATTCCTTGGCTTCAAAACAATTTGACATATACATAATCTTAAATTGCGCATCATTTGACTCAATTGTTTTTAACACATTACAACCTTCAGCCTTTTTATTTAAATTAATATAAGCTTGACCCAAATAAATTTCGGCAGTACCTTCTGCAAATAAATATGATTCTTTATCTATGTATGGCTTAACATATTCAATTACTTTATCAAAATTTTCAAGTTGAAAATACGCTTCAACAATATAGGCATCATAAACTTGGCTAAACACCAAGTTATCTTTCTTGTAAGTTATTGCAGCTTCTATTAAATCTATATACTTCTTTGATTTTCTTAATAAACTCAAAGAACTAATATCTGTTTGAATTTCTTCTGGAAAATCTTGAGCATCTACGTTTTGAGCATGACCAGCGGATACTAAAAACACAGTAATTAATACAGCTATAACACGATTACTGTTTAAATTGATTAATTTATATTTCATTTTTTATTTGCCTGTTAATACATCTTTTCCTTTAAAGTATCCTTTTTCACCATTAGGTAGCTTAACGGCAATCCATTTTTCTTTATCAATACGCTCCAATAAATCTAACTCTAATCCTCCAGGAAACTGCCCTAAAATCTCTGATTTTTCGTCAGGATTGGAATAAGCTATTTTTCTTTTGCTTCTAGACCCTTTAATTTTTATTCTCTCAATTAAAAGGTTTTCTTTTGATCCTTTTTTAAATTCGTATGGGTAAATTTCTATCCCCATATTGTAAAGGTCTTTAGTTAATAAAATATTATCTTCGGCTCTTCTCAATCCTTTAACATATGGCTCCTTATCTGGATTCATATTTACGGCAACGCTATAAAACGCTTTAGCTTTTTCATAGTTACCAACCACTTCATTTAAAATCCCCATATTAAACACCAATTCTGCATTATACGGATCTACTTCATATATGGCATCATACATTTCATAAGCTTTATCTATTTCTCTTAGTCTTAAAAATTCGTTAGCATCTTTTACCCGTTCTTTTAATTTTTTATGCTTCACTTTTTCAAAAGTAAAAGTGTATGAATAATAGTATGGAGCGATATAATTCGCAAATTGGCGGGCTATTCGCTCACACGCGTATTCGGCAAGTTTACTAGGTGCCATTACTGCATTATTATTTGGCCTTGTCCCTCCCTTTGTAGTATCACTAACTGACGATCTGCCACTGGTTTGACCTATAATTTCTCCTGTTGAGACTAATAAAATTTTCATTCGAGCTTCGGCAGATGTTGTTCTTTTTAAAGTGTGTGTATTAATTAACTTACCTTCGTCACTTCTGTACGAGCTATGATCTCTTTCATCTGTACTGGAATAAGACACATTACCTAAAATAATGGCATCTACTCCTAGCACCTGCCCAATGGAAATAATTTCTGTATCACTTAATTGCCCTAATTCAAGTTCTTTTTCCTCTAGGACTCTTTGCAACTCTTCTCTTTCTACTATGGAGTAAATATCTGTACGAGCACCTTCAATAAAACAGTTTTGATTTTTACCTCTATATTCTTTAAGTAACGAAATAGATATATAATCTGCAAGCTTACTACCTATATCTATTCCTGCGTTTTTATATTCTTCGCTACTTATATTTTCAAAATCTAGAACGGCTATTCTTTTTACATTGCCAATATCCTTTTCTGCCGGACTTAAAAGCGATGTATTTAATGTTGTTTTAAATAATTGTGCCGAACAAATATTATAATTAAAAAATATCAGTAATAGAACTACTCCTTTTTGCATTTGTTTTTTTAATACCATGATTATTAGTCTTAATTTTGGATAAATGTAAAATCAATAACTAGAACCAACTTGCGGTAAAACGCAAAGAGATGTTTTTTTAATATAAAAATTAAATTAGCCCAATATCTTTAGTAATGCTTATAAGTTGGGGAAGGGTTTCTGCTCCAAAAATTGTTTTTAATTCCTGTAATCTATATTCTATACTTCGTTTACTTCCAGAGGGAATATTATTTTTTTTAAAATATTCCGGAATTTGTTTTTGTTTTAAACCACCTGCCAGTAATTTTAAAATTAAAGTATCGGAATTACTTACTTCTGATATGTTTCTGGAGTTTCTAAGCAACATAGAAATAGAGTCGGAATAATATTTTCCTCCATCAAAAACGATCTGCAATGCTTTTTTTATATCTTCAAATTCTCTTCTACCTTTAGATATGTAGGCATCTATAAAATATTCATCCAGAAGCTTTTTTACCTTTCCAACACGGTTTTCAATAGAAAAAACAATAATCCTCAAGTCTGGTTGTATTTTTTTTACCTGTTCTATAAGTTCTGTTCCCGATTTTACATCTCTTGAATGATGATCTTCTTTAAAGGAAAGATCCGTTATTAAAAGGTCAAAAGGCATATTTTTTTTTAATGCTGCTTTTATTTTAAGTATGGCATTGTCGCAATAATGGGTTGTATCTATTTTACCTATACCAAATGTTTCTAAAGAACTTTTAAGTCCTTTACTTATTGTTTGTTGATCTTCTGCAATGAGTACTTTTTTATACATTAGCTATTTTTGAAATATTATAGTAGCCTTAAAACCATTTCCTAAGCTTGTGTCAAAGTTAAATGTCCCTTTAATATTATTTATGCGATTTTCCGCATTAGCCAATCCATTGCTTTTTATATTGCTTTTAATACATCCAACACCATTATCTGTATAAGTAATTATTCTGTTCTGTGCTTTATCATTAAGCATTAAAGTTATCCTTTTACAACCACTATGTTTTTTAGCATTTATTAATAATTCCTGTATCACTCGGTATACAGCTATTTTTTTATAATCCGCTATCATCTGCCAATCGTAATCATCTAGATTGGTAATTACATTAACATGATTTGTATTGTACTGAACAATTAAATTCTTTAGTTCCTTTTTAAAATCGGTCAAGTCAATACTGGAAATATCGGTAGATATATCTCGTGCTCTTAAATATATATTGTGGAGTTTATTTTCTAACAATTCTTTAGAGGAAGGCTTCCCTAAATCTAAATTGTCTTCCACAAAATTTGTAAGAACAGAAATATCGTTTGCTATTTCGTCATGTACTCTTTTGGATATGTTTTTTTCGGTTTTATAAACTTCCTGTACTTTGTCTTTTTTATGTTTTTGAATTAATGAATAAACATAAAAGACAACAAGAATAATTAATATAATTCCTATTAATAAATATATAACCTTTTGTCTTTTTTGTATTGAAACTTCTAACTGCTGATTAACTGTAAGTATTTTTAGTTTTTGAATTTCTTCGTTTTTAAGCTGATCATCGTATTGAATTTTAGCAAATTGGGTTTTTACTTTTAATTCTTGTTTTTGCAAACTATCGCTTAAAGCGATATATCTATTTTTAATTTTAAGATTATTTGGAGCTACTTTCATCAAAGCTCTTAATGCTTCTATTTCTCCTTTAGCATTCTTTATAGTTTTTGAGGTTTTTAATGCTTTGTTAAACCAAACTAAAGATTTTTTAGAGTCCTTTTTTAAATAAAACTCCCCTAAATGATTATAACTAGCTAGTAATCCATATTTATCATTATGCTTAACTCTAATATTTAAGGCATCAAAAAACAAATTTTCAACATTCTTAGATTTTCCAAGCCATAAAGCATAAGCTAAATTATCAATAGCCCTAGCTTTTTTTATTACATTTTTTTGAACTAAAGAGTCTTTAATAATAACTTCTAATATTGATATCGCTTTTCCATACGCTTTCTTTTCTATATATAATATAGCTAGATTATTCTTATAGGCTAATTTGTCTATATCCGATTTTGTAATTTCAATGGCTTTTTTATAATATTCTATAGCATCCTCAAAATTTAATAGATTTTTGTTATTAGATGCAAGTACATAATAAGCTGAAGCTACATATTTTTCATCTTTTTTAAGTGACAAATATTTCAATGCATTAGTAATCGTCTCTTTACTACCAAAGTAGTCACTGTTACTTTGTTGAATATATGCCATATTCAGCAGTCTTTTTCCAATTTCACTGCTATCTTTAAGAATTATAAAATTATTTTTTGATTGATTATAATAAGAAAATGCACTATCTGGCATATATTTAACGGTATTGAGATAGTATGCTTTTAAATAATTTGCTTTTCCTTGATAGTAATAATTGTTGCTGATCGTTGCTTTTTTCAACAACAAAGCATTGTAGTAAATTAAACTATCGTATTCTTTGAGAACATTGTGAATAATTGCTTTTCGGTACAATACCTTATAAAGCAATGTGTCATTAGGTTGCATAAAAAGCAATCTATATGCATTGTTAATTGCTTCTTTTCTTTTTGCCGGGTTTTGTGTTTTATCTTTTGAGAAGTTATAATAGCTAGAAATACTGTCTAACATCTTATGATTCTCTATATTACCAGCTTCCTTATATTCACAGGAATACAAAAGAGAAATAAAAACAATAACAAGTAATTTATAGTCCATTACTTCTTTATATTATTAAAAAATCATTCACTTACTATTATAGAAAAGGTCGTAATAATACGACCTTTTCATTATAAAAACCTACTTTAATTATCATCTGGTTCTACTATCACCCCATTCTTATCGCCTTCTGTAACTTGCATTTCTGATTCTTCTTCAAGACTGCTTGTTGTACATGACGTCAAAAACAGGTTAGTAATCATTAAAATTCTGAATAAAAATCCATTTAATTTTCTCATTTTTAAATTTATCAGAAAATTACAAATATTATTGTCATTAATGAAAAACCACATGTAATATATTATCATTTTAAAATAATGTCTTTAATCATCATCTGGAGTTTCTGGAACTTTTTCTTCTTCTCCTTCAATAGTAACAACCTCTGGTGGTTCTTCATTTTCGAGACTGGTTGATGTGCAAGACGTTAAACATAAGTTAGTAATCATTAAAATTCCGAATAAAAATTTACTTAATTTTCTCATTTTTTAAACTTTTAAATTGTTAGAAAAATGAGAGGCCTCTCTGTTATTCGACAACACTATATTGCCTTGTAATTACAATGCTAAATTGATAATGTTTTAATTGAAATGGTTGACATGTATAGTCGTGTCTAGACTCACTAGTATAACTACCTTAGTATAAGCACTACATTTTTTACTATATTTAAACATGATAAAACTGCACCTAAATAAAGATGAAGTTTATTGCTTTATTTTTCTCATAGATGCCATTTTAGAGGAATGGAAATCCAAGTACCCTAACAATAGTGAAAACCAATTATGCGAAAGAATAAGTGAATATGAGTCGTTAGAAGGACAAACACGAGGCTCTAGAACTTTTAAAAGAGCGCTTAACTTGAGGAAATTTCTGAATGGAGAGGCTATTACTGACTTCAATATACCTGATAGAGTCACCCTAGATATATTAAGTTCTTATTACTACGATGGTGAACATTTAAAACGGTTTCAAAATATCCCTAAAGAATATCCCAAAGAAATAAAAGCACATTATATAAACAGTCCAATAAAAGATGAAATAATTGCTTCTATTTTTAAAGAAAAAGCAAACAATAATTTAACAGATACAAACTCTACTATTAACAACAATAATGAACCTGTAAAAAAAAATAAATTAAAAAACTCTAAATTATTGTTTCCTTTACTTCTTACTTTAAGTGTTTTCTTTTTTATCTATCAATTTAATGCAACACATAAAAAGTCGTTGTTAACGCAAAAAATAAAACCCAAAAAATCAGCTCAAAATAAAATTTCAGCAGCTAGCTTATTCTCCAAAATTAGAACTTTTAAAGCTAATTCTAATGAAGATATTACGTTAACAAGAATCAACTTTTATTCATGGGCGCATCATAAAAAAACCTTAATTCCATTAGATTCAATGTTGGTAAAATTAACTTTAAGAAATAATTCTAAACAGCGCTTTTATATCGACAGATTAACTCTAAAAACTTTAGAAAAAAATGAACTAATAAAACAGCCTATTCTTAAATCTGATTTGTTTTTTACTTCTAACTTTAGCATAACAATTAATCAGCAAGAGGTTCCTCAAAACTATGTTTACAAAGTTATTAAGGATAATGATTTTGATTACTTACCTCCAAATTCTGAGACAGATATGGTTATTACTGTGAAGGGGAATATTGCCGATAAGAATGAATTAGTGAATTTCATGTTTTTTGTTGAAGGCCATGATGCGATAAGTCCAAAACATATTGAACTTAAAAAGCCGTATTCGTTAGGTTTTCTAAAAAACAATTAGCTATTATAATAAAACTTACATGAACTACAGCTTCTCAAAAATTAAAAATGTTACAATAACATTTATAATAACTTTACTATTCTCTCCTCTTGTAAACACCCAAAACATCCAACAAAATAAAAACGAAAATAATAATATTTCGCTAATTGAATGTTATTCAAACCTCAACAATGCTTTTAAAATAATAGCCTCCCCAAATCAACAATACATTTTTGTTCTTCAAAAAAATATCCCTAAAGGTATTTCAAAACTAGTTGTTTTAAAAAAAGAGCTTTACTTAAAAAAATTACTAACTATTGAAACTCCAAACATTCTAGATATTGCTATTGGCAAAGACAATAAAACTATTTTTCTTCTAAGTAATTCGGGGTCTATCTTAAAATACCATTTTAGTAAATCAAAAAAAAAATTATCCCTTATTCATAAGTCGGTTTTATCTAATACAAAAAATCTGTTCACAAAAGGATTAATCATTATTTCTGAAAACGAAAAATTTCTTTACTGTTCTACACAAAACAAAACCCAATCGTTTTTAAAAGCTTATAGCGTACATGATAATTCAATAAATGAGATACAGGCCATAAACGGTAAAAGACATGACATACTGGAAGGTCTTTTATATTTGACAATAGAGGACAATTATTTATTTGCATATTCTTTTCACCATGTCAACATAGGTGTTTTTAAAATAAATACTAATGGAATATTACAGTTTCAAAAATTTTCTTCATATCAAGGATTTTATAATGCTATGGTAAATCTTAGTACGTCAAAGAAAATATTATATCTAACACATGTTGCAGTTCAGCAATATCAGATCAAAAGCCCATTATTAGTTTTAAAAAATGGATCACTGACACCTCTATCTAAAATTAATGCTAGCTCAAGTTCTTTTCGATTTGCCTATCCTTATAAAAATAACGACAACATTATATCTATAAATAAAGATAAAATAAATATCAAAACCATAAACCCTGATAATACAAGTTCTATTGTTACAGTAAATACTACTAAAGAATTGCAAGAAGGTATAAAAGACCTCATCATTCTAAACAACAAAATCTATATACTAAATGCTAATAATTTATGTGTATATGATATTGACTCAAAACCAAAAATAGAAACTATTAAACCAACATTAAGCAAAAAGCCTATCGTACAAACGGAAGAAAACACAGAAGTAAATAACACTATAAATTCTGATGAGCTTATCCAGGCCATTAGAAAACATGATGGCAATAAAATATTAAAAAGTATAGCATCTGGAGTAAACGTTAATTATCCCGATATATATGACGCTACATCTTTAATGTGGGCTTTTTATTTTAGTCAAGTAGATGTTATTAAACTTTTGCTATCTAAAGGAGCAACCACAGAGAGCATAGGAGGAATTTACCAAGACAGAAACTTTGAAAATTACTACGGTAATATTCTTTCAATTGCAATAGAAAGAGATTTTGAATTACTCAGGTACGCCATTGAAGAGCTAAAAATCCCCTGGAATGATCAACAATATGATATATTCACTAATCAAAAATCTGGACATACAGCTTTATCTTCTTTATTATTAAAAAAACTAAACTTTCAACTTCAAATTAACGATCCTGAATTACAAACTGATTTATTAAATAAATCGGGCTATCAATTTCAAAGTCATGATATCAGTGATATTATTGATCAAGAACTAGAACGAATGAAACTATCTGAAAACGATTTGATCGCTTGCGAATATATTATTAGTAAAATACAAAACAGAACGGAAAAGAAGATTTATAAAAACCTATTAAATTATAAAAAAAGAAAAGACATAACTATTTTAAATAAAATTATTTCAGATTTAAAATCTATAGATATTCCTTATTTAAAAATATTATTGGTCGATTTAATGGCCTTATCCCTCGAAGAACAAAGCGAAATAAAGACCTATGAAAACGTATTAGATTTAAGCAAAAAATATTATGGAACATTCCACCCTAAAACGATTACTCATACTTTTAATCTTGCTATTAGCTGCATTTATAATAGTAGTTTTCAAAATAAAAAACTACTATTAGATAGAGCCGAAAAATTATTATGGCAATGCTTAAGAAATAGAATTACTCGTTATGGCCTCTATCATTCCTTAACAGGCAGAGTATTAAATGAACTAGCCCGAATTGAGTTTTTAAAAAACGGAAATAATTCAAACGAGTATTCCATATTAGCTAGTAAAATAAGTGATAAATTAACCAATGTTAGTTATGGAGGTATAAATTACAATCAATACGGTGCTTATGGGTATCAAACACTAGAACGAGCAGGAGTTAACCTAAATGACTTTGCTTTACATGCTAATTATTATAACAATCGATTTAAATCTGGATTTGATCGCATCAAGTCATTCTTCCCGTCACTTCAGTTTCAATCATGGTCTCAATCAGGAATACAAAAAAAATATTTTGATGTAAATTTTATGATTAACTATATAAATCAAAATTTCGATTTATTAAAGGACAAGTTTATTTCAAAAGATTCCACAGTGTATATTTCAGAGATAACGCATGCATACAATGCCATATATAGTTATCGTGAAAATGCAATAACGGAAGGGTATTACCAAAACTCGCTTCAAGAACTCGATGCTAAATTATTTAATTTACAGTTAAGAATTAAAGGTATGAATTTACTTCCTAAAAAAAAGAAAATGGAATTCATGGATTTGCAAAAAACATTGACTGAACAGGAAGCTATAGTGGAAATAATACGTTTCAATAATTTTATTTTCTCTGAAAATAGCGACATTGAATATAACAGTAACCACACTGATGAATTTAATATTAAATATATCGCCTATATTTTAACAAAAGAAAGTCCAAATCCAGTAATGATACCCTTGTTAATTAATGGGAAAGATGAAAAAAATTTCACAAAAGCCTTGTTTTCAAATGGTTCAAATCAAAAACCCATAATTAATTTCATGCATAAAGAAAGAGAAAATCTTTATAACAAAATTTGGGCACCGCTAGAACCTTACTTAAAAGAAAAAACACAAATTTATTTATCTCCTGATGGTTTATTTCATCAATTTCCATTTGATTTATTAGAGAATGACAATAATAAAATCACTGAGAACATTGAAATTATTAGAGTTATTAATTCTAGTAATGTTGTCAAATTAAAAAAACATACTGAGAACTATAAAAATAATAAGATCAAACCTAATGCTGTATTAATAGGAAACCCTGATTTTAATTTATCTGGTAAATGTATCACCACATCTAGAAATAAGACACCTCCCCTACCTGAAACTATCAAAGAAATTGATTTTATAAGTACTTTGCTAAAAAATAAAAAATGGGAGGTAAGCTCTTTAACAGGTAAACATGCTAAAGAAAATGTTTTAAAGCAAATTAGCTCGCCTACCATTTTACATATAGCGACTCACGGAAATTATCGTAAAAAAAATATAAAAACCCCTTTTGAAAGTTTTGTAAATCATTACTTAAAACTTTCTGGCTGTGATTGTGATCAACAAAACAAAAATAATGATGGGTTATTAGATGGAAAAGAAGCCCAACTAATAGACTTAAAAGACACCCAATTAGTTGTGCTTTCTGCATGTGAAACTGGTATCGGATCTAGTATAAATGCTGAAGGAATTATAGGTATTTCTAAAGCATTTCAAATAGCTGGTGCAAAAAGTATTATTTCTACTTTATGGAAAGTAAATTCAGAAATAACTGTAGAATTTATGAAATATTTTTACGGAAAATTTTCTGAAACCAACAATAAATTTCGAGCTTTCAAATATGCTAAAGAAAAATTAAAAACAAGCTGGGGTAGTGATTTTTCAGCAGGTTACATCATGATAAACTAAATCTAAAAACGCTTTCATTTTTATTTTAAATATATGTCAATTAAAAGAAGTATTTTAATATGTATTACAATTCCATTTATTTGTTTCAGTCAACAACAATCTTTAACTACTGAAACTTACTTTATTGGAAATAGACATTTCATAGTGTACGATTCAATTATGCAATTAAAAATCAATCCAAAAGATGGAGAAGATTTAAAAAGCAAGAGAAACTCGAACTATTATAAAAACTTAAATGATAAATTCCCACAATGGAAAGACGATACAACTATAGCTTATAGAGAAATGGATATCGATTTAAATATTGTTAACAAGACTCAATCTTCATGGGTATTAAATGCTATCAGCCTAATTATTGTAGAACAAAAAGAAACTCAAAAAAATAAAATATACACTTGGCCATATCGAATTAGAGGTGAAGAAGATAGTATTGATTTTAAAATATCTAATAATAAAAATTCTTTTATTTATATTCCTTCTAACATTCTTATATCTAAACCAAACGAAGGAGATAATTTACTTAATATAAACATACAAACTGATGAAACAGGTTTAGAAAAAAAACATATTATTTTAAGTTTTAAACTTGAATTAAATTTAACAGAAATAGGTAAAACTAATACTATTAAAATCCCATCTGACAAGATTTATCATCTATGTATGTATTAATATTTTTGAAAAAAAATTATAAATTTTTAATTAGGCTCATTCAGAATTCGATGAACTTTTGATTTTAACAAAATAACACCTTGAAGTCAATTGTTCTTAGTTTTTTCATGTCTCAAGAAAAAAGAAAACCCCTTTTTGTACCACACTGGCCATTTTTGGGGTTTTATGTTTCTTCAAAATCCGAAAAAGTATAATTTTCACAAGGGATTTTTATGAATGTATCTAATTACGTCAAATTCTTTAAACAATAGATCAAATGTTATTTTAAATATTAATGATTATGACTGTCATTATCATCATGTTCATTTTCTTTACCTTCTTTATGATCATCTTTAACGGCTTCATCTCTATATCTACAACAAGGATGTACCGTAGCATAAGCTTCGTCTGTTGCTTTTAATTCTTTAGTATCATGTCCTACTGCTACAATTTTGTTTTGTATGGTCTTTAAATCTGTTTTTCGTTCGTCATAAATCAGTTTCAATTCATGGGTTTTTACATTCCATACCGCAGACTTCACCCCTTTAGTATTTAAACTTGCTTTTTCAATTCTGGTTTTACACATTAAACAAACACCATCAACTTCCATAGAGGCTCTGGCATTTTTGTTTTGGGCAAACGATACTGTTGTTATTAATATTACTAATACTGTTATTATTTTTTTCATAATTTATATTTTTTGTCATTCCTGCGAAGGCAGGAATCTGATTTTTTATTCTTTTAGTGTCATTGCGATACTTAGCAAAAGTCCTGGCAATTTATTTAATTCAAAAGATTCTTCACTTCGTTCTGAATGACAAGTCTTTTACTTTGTCTGGTTGAATGCAATCTAGAAATACAAAAAAAGGCTTGACTAAGCTCGACCAGACATTTAGTTTCTATTCATAAGATTCCTGCCTTCGCAGGAATTTAAATTTTAAATCGCAACCCTGCGTAATACATACTCCCAAAAATGGGACCATATACAAATGTGGTATCAAAATTTGAACCAAAAGGGTCATCTGCCCCTAAAATAGGATTATTTTGTCTCACATTGGTAATATTTTCACCTCCTAAATATACTTCAAATTTTGGAGAAAACACTTTAGTTACTTGTGCATTTAATGTCGCCAATGTTGGTGTTTTGTCTGATAATTGATAATGTTCAGGATTCGTTTCTGTTGAAGAAAAACGCTGCTCTCCCAACCAATTATAGGTTGCATCAAATTTCCAGTGTTGACCGTCGTCTTGCTTTTTAGTCTCGTAAGATACATTTGCAAATAAACGATGGGTTGGCACTAATGGTTTTGATAATTTACCAGAATTATAATCCGTTTTTACATCATAATATTTATAAGCCGTTCGTAAGTCGAAATGCTTAAACACATTATAATTAAGTTCTACTTGGAAACTATTTGCGTAACTATCGCCTTCTAAATTATAAAAGCTCACTTCTTGCGGGTTTTCATAATCAACTACCACCTGGTTTTTAAAATCCGTTTTATAAAAATCTAAAGTGATATCTGCTTTTCTTCCAAAAAGGTTAAACCCTTGCAAATAAGACACCCCATAATTCCATGCAATCTCTGGATCTAAACCATAAATAGTTCCGTTAGTATTTACAATGTTAATATTTCTTGAGGTTGAAAATAACTGTTGATTTTCAGCAAAAATATTAGCGCTACGTTTTCCGCGTCCAAAAGATGCTCGTAATGCCGATTTCTCCCAGGGCGTGTAACGTGCATGTAAACGAGGTGTTACAAATGTACCCAATAAATTATGGTCATCTATACGGATTCCTGCCGTTACATTCAACTTCTCTAAATTGTCATAATTATATTCAAAAAATGCTCCTACAGATCTTTCGGTTCTTTCATACGCTGTGGTATTGACAAATTCATCGTAATGATCGTAAGTATAACTCACTCCTGTTTTTATTTTGTGTCTGGAATCGCTAATAATAGAGTTATAAATAGCATTGGCATACAAACTATTATGAGTGATATCATATTGATTCAATCCAAAATAAGAATCCTGTTTATGACTACTAAATGCTGTTTGAACTCCTAAACTCTGGTACGGGATCTCTGGATTCACATAACCTAATTTAGCCGATACTTCATAACGCCTTGTATCAATTTCACTCCCCCAAACTCCAGTTGTCAACTTATCAGTATCCGGATTAAAACCAAGTTGTCCTGTTTGTTTTTCATCATTTAAAAATTTCAGATTTATAAAACTCACAAACCCTTTTTCGGCATTAGTATACTGCCAACGATTCATAATATTAACTTGATTATACTTGGGCATATCCATAAAACCATCATCATTAACATCGTGTTCTTTATTATGGGTGTTACCATGCAAATACAAACCTGTATGCCATTTATCACTCACTTTTGTATTGATATGAGTATTTAACTCTAAACGCTCACTGCTAGCCCCATATAGATTCACAAACAACCTATCATCAGTTGTTGGTTTTACCAATTCTGCATTTATTTGTCCTGCTATACTTTCGTAACCATTTACAACACTACCTGCCCCTTTTGTTATTTGAATACTTTCCACCCAGGTTCCAGGGATAAAACTCAACCCAAAAGCTTGTGAAGCCCCCCGAATTGACGGAATGTTTTCGGTAGCAATTAAAATATACGGACTATTAAGTCCCAGCATTTTTATTTGCCGCGTTCCCGTAACGGCATCGGCAAAATTCACATCAATAGAGGGATTGGTTTCAAAACTCTCGGAAAGGTTACAACAAGCTGCTTTTAACAATTCATCACTACTTACAGTAAACACATTAGCAGCTTGTAAATATGATTTTGATGTGGCTTGTTTTCTGGATTTAATTGTAACAGCATCTAAATTATCAGTTGGCTGCAACCAATGCCTTACCATTTCAGGCTTCGAAATTGTTATGGTATCAGTTTTATATCCCACATAACTAATTAATAATTGTGTGTAATCCTTTTTGTATGGGATGCTAAACTTCCCATCTATATCTGTTACAGCTCCAACAGATGTATTTAACCAATATACATTAGCACCAGGCAAACCAATGGGTTCGTTTTTTTCATTTGCTTCCATGATGATCCCACTAATTTTACTTTGAGACGACATCATTATCGGAACTATTAATAATATATATACTATGTTTTTCATTTAATTGTAAGTCTTAATTAGCATGATAATTGCCATAACGATCATAATACTATTTTCAATAAATGTTGCTTTAGTCATGGGGAGTTTTAGTGCAGTTCCCAAACAAGCACATTGAATCGTTTTCTTTTTTAAAAGTGTTTTTGTAACTCCTATGGTTGTTATTCCCAAAATAACCAACGTGATTATTAAGGCTATTGGGATTTGGACGCGCATCAAAAACAAAATTCCTAATGCTAATTCAATAAACGGGTATACCCAACTATAAACAGGCATTACTTTGGCCAGCGGGTCGTACATTTTAAAGGATTCTGGAAAGCCTTTTAAATCTAAAAGTTTAAAAAAACTAAAAACGATATAGAAAAGCCCCATAAAGTCAAGCATAAAATCGGTTCCGTTCCATGGGCTATAATTTATTAAGATGGATGCAACGGTGATATATCCGAAGATTAAAAACAACGGAAATAACTGTTTAAACTCTGATTTCTTTTCTTTTAAGTCACTTATATTTGATACACTATTTTCTGAAATCGAATACTTATCCGATAACGCCTTTTGGAGTACCTCTAACGAAATGTGTGTTGACATCTCAATAGCGGCCTCCGCTTTTTCTAAATTTACTTTAGCACTTGAAATACCATCAATAGCATTAAGCTTATCTTCTACCGATATTCTGCAACCGTTGCAGGTCATACCTGTAATTGTATATGTATGTTTCATTTTGAAAAATAATTTGATTGAATAATCTTGATTGTTATTCCCGTAATTCATACTGAACTTGTTCAGTAAGGCGAGAATCTATTTCAAACTCATCTATAATTGATGAGATTCCTGCTTCAGTTCATCTTGAGTGCTTCAGCTATGCTCAGTATAAACTAAAGACGAAAGACAGAAATGACAATAAATCAAATTATAAAGACTTGGTCTAACACTTGTATGTCGACGACCAAATTAGGGGGAGAATAATCTTTATGAGGAATTGTTAACTTAGGTAACTCCTCAAAAAGACTAAAATAAGCATATGTGTAAGACGCAATGATTTGTTGTTTCTCAAAATCTAAATCTTCAAATGAAGAAAACTTTAATTCACTTTGACCTTCAATAACATCAATAACATCTTTGCAACACGGCTTTTTCGTGATTTTCTCTAAAGCGATTTCATAAGTTTCCATAGCACACTTATCCACTTCAGTAAAAATGGAAATATCAACTAAAACATCACCGCAAAAATGTTTTTCGATAGTAAAAGATACTGTCGAAAACAAAACCAGTAATGCCAGAAGCATTGAAAACCCTTTATATAATAGTTTTATCACAGAACAAAAATACAAAAAATTGAAATTGAAATTATATTTTTATTAAATGATTAACACTTAACTCTTGAGTTTGTGATAATAAAAGGCAGGTAATAGTAAGAGTAAAATAATAGGTTGAATTAAAAAACGACGTACGTTAAAAAACAGATAATAGTCTTCCTGTTTTGGGTTTATAACAAAGTATAAATAAATTAATATCAAAATAACATAGGCCAGCAAATAAACGATCGTTGAAAATTTAATGATACTCTTATCTTTAAAAAAAACATACAAAACACCCAATGAAATAACACTGTTTAATAAATATCGTAATGTTGTAAAGCTTACTAATTTTAAAACTTCACGCCTTGGGCTGTCAACATACAGGTAGTCGTTTTTAAAAAATGTTAGATAAGGGTCATAAAATAATTCACCTTCATAAACTCGAATTAAAACCAGCAACCCAAATAACAAAAACAGTAATATGTATTTAACAAACTTAGGCATCTTTCTTTTTTAATTTAGAAAAACGATTCACCCAAAAAATCCATAGTAAAAAAACCATACCGTAAATAATTCCGGGAAAGACAACTGTATGCATAATTTCTTGTTGCTCTGGATAGTGATAAAGCCCTATAGATATTATTACAATACGCATCAAATTAACGACATAAATTAAAACACTACCGGAAAGGATATAAAAAAAAGTTGTTTTTAATTTTCCTGAAAAAGCTATAATAAATGACATAAATAGTATGATAACACTTATTGAATTACATCCTTCAATAATGCGAGCAACATACTTACCATTTACGATAAGTTTCATAGAGGCTTCTTCTGGGTGTGGTATCATTTGAGCGTCATACCCAAAAGCACTCAATAATACCTCACTCTGTCTAGACACTAAATGCGTCATATAATCAGGGTAAAATATCGAACCCTCAGAGGCATCTAAATACAATTTATAAATCACAGAAAAAGACACATAAACTAATAAGAAAGTAAAGATGAACTTTATAACTGATTTGTATTTTATAAAAAGTGTTTTCAAAAACGTTTTTACTAATTTATAGTAGGTTAAAATTATGCAAACAAGATATCGAAATTACGTCTTTTTAAATACTTTTGCCAAAACTTTTGAATTTATGATTTTTGAAGACCTAAAACCTCAAGTAGAAACTATTGTTTTAAACACAGAAAGAACTGTAGACGAACGCCTTTTAAGTATTTGCGAACTCCTTGAAAACCATATAGATTATTATAATTGGGTGGGGTTTTATTTTAGAAATGGTAATAAAGAAGAGTTACATTTAGGCCCTTATGTGGGAGCTCCTACAGACCATACTGTAATTCCTTTTGGTAAAGGTATTTGCGGACAAGTAGCAGTTAGCAATGAAAATTTTGTAGTGCCAGATGTAGCGGCTCAAGATAATTATATTGCTTGCAGTATTACTGTTAAAGCCGAAATTGTTATTCCAATTTTCGTAAATGGTGAAAACATTGGCCAAATAGATATCGACTCCAATACTCCAGACCCTTTTACTGAAGCAGATGAACGTTTTTTAGAGTTTGTTTGCGCTCAAGTGGCTACGATTCTTTCTTAAATTCTCAAAAAATAAAATTACAAATTCTAACGTTTGCAGTACTTGTGCTATAGTTTGTATAATAATTTAATCTAACCCAAGTACTAATCAGAGAATAAATTTACTTTTCATATCTTTTCACAGATACCTAAAAGTTTATATGCATTAATTCTAATGCGTTACATCTTTCAACTCCACTTTTCTACTTTAATATCCAACTCGTCTACAAAATTTAGCAACCCATCATTTTAAAATATGTTTGGTTTCCTATAAAACACATCTTTGTTTTATCATATTAATCAACAAAAACTTGATGGCATGAAAAATACAGCTTTAATTATTCTGATTTCGATCCTAACAATTACTGGGAGTAATTCTCAACAAGAAGTTAAATTTACAGAAAACGACTCTGTTCCAGACTTCTATCGTCAATATAGCTCTTTTACCAATCCAGGAGAATATGCATATTTGTACAAAAACCTCCCTGATTCTTTGCCTGAGCTTTGTAAATTAATCAAATCACAATTTATACACCCCTATGCGGAATTACCAAAGTATAGCGATTCAATTCCCAAAGAAAGATGGAAAGAAGCTGAAAAATATCCAACAGTAAAATCTATTTTAGAAGGACTTTTGTCATATGATCCACAAGGGTTAATAGAAAATCGAAAACTAGGAGACCGCTTGATATTAACTTGCAGACAAAATGCCATCTTACTGGCATCCATATTAAAATATCGTGGCATTCCGACCAGAGTCCGTGTAGGTCATGCCACATACTTAATACCTGATTTTCATGTAAGTCATGTCATCTGTGAAGTATGGAATAAAAATGAAAACAGATGGATGCTTGTAGATCCTAGTATGGATATGGTCGATTTTAGCAAAGATAAATTTGATTTTAGTAATGATGCCTGGCTACAATTACAACAAAAAGAAATAGATCCAAACTTATTTGGTATTCCAGGAAAGTATTCCGGACATCTTTCAATAGTAGCAAAAATTAATTCAGATTTGGCATTCATATTGGGAACCGAATATACGGTCTATCAATATTCTAATATGCTAAAATATGCTTTTGAAAACAACAACCAGTTGGCTGATGAGCATATTGAAATTTTAAATAGCATTAGTAAATTAATGAAAACACTTGATGCAAAAAACCTAAGAAAATTACAAGAAATATACGATAATACACCCGAAATACATATTACAAGGTCGTTTTTAAGTGAACAAAAGCCTAAAAATTCGACGAATGAAAATACCGTAAATCAATCTATTAGTAAGCCTAATATTGAGTTTGTAGATATACCAGGAGGAACATTTACTATGGGAAGCCCTACAATTGAATATGGCAGAAAAAATGATGAAATACAACACAAAGTAACTGTAAATTCGTTTAAAATGAGTAAGTATACTATCACTGTTGAACAATATAATTTATTTTGCAAGGCTACAGACAAAAAAAAGCCATGGTATGGACCATATAGGCACGATAATAATTCTGTAACACAAATAACTTGGTATAACGCCCAGGCATTTGCCGAATGGATGGGATGCAGGTTGCCAACTGAAGCAGAATTTGAATATGCTACCCGCGCAAATACAATCACCCCTTTTTATACAGGCGATTGTCTAACAACAAATCAGGCAAATTTTAATGGCAAAAAACCTTATAAAAATTGTGAAAAAGGCATAAATAGAAATAAACCAATACCTGTAGGTAGTTTTTCTCCTAATGCCTTTGGATTATATGATATGCACGGTAATATGTTGGAATGGTGTAGTGACTGGTATGGTAAATATATTATTGAAGACAAATTGAATCCTAAAGGACCAGAAACCGGCACACTGAAAGTAGCTCGTGGTGGTGGCTGGTTTGAACCAACAAGGAATAGTCGATCAGCTTGTCGCGGAGGAGGTATTCCTCCAGGAAACAGAGGTGCTGGAATTAGTTTTAGGATAGTTAAAGACCTGTAAAACGGCTGTAATTGATTAACAATTTAAAAACACCCCACTAATAAATACAGTAATACTGAACAGTGGAATTAACAATAAGTATTTTTCGATTAAAAAATAGTTTAACTTCGACATTATAAAACAATCAATGACAAAAAACGAAAAAGGGAAATCATTATTTCAATCGTTTTTATACTAGTATCTTCAACAATTGTTGGGATACTCATTCATGGCTCAAATCTCTTTTCATCATTCCTATTCTTTATAAAGTATGCCTCAATTGGATGGGCATTCGGCTTTACTTTTTGGTTGGGTCATTCGTTAATTCGTTACTATACAGAAAAAAAACTTGATTGGAACAAAAACCCCAAAAAAGCAAATACGATTAGTTTGTTGATGTACATTGTTTTCGGGTTAATATTTTGCCCACTAATCCCATATATTTATGACCTTTGGTTGGGGATAGCTGGTAAAGAAATATTATTTGATGTATTTGTAAAAGGACTTATGGTATTTTCATTAGATATGATTGTAATTTCAATGTTTTATTCCTCTCAACTTGCAAACCATTGGAAAAAGACTATTGAAAAAAATGAAGAATTAAAAAGAGAAAACCTGATATCCAAATTTGAAGTATTGAAGAATCAAGTAAATCCACATTTTCTTTTCAACAGTTTAAACACACTTAGCGGAATAGTGGAACAAAAGCCTAAACTTGCCCCTGATTTTATAAAAAAACTTTCGGATATTTACAGGTATGTATTGGAGCAAAGTGATAAAGAATTGGTTTCAATTCATGACGAAATGAAATTTGTAAAAGATTATATTTTCCTTTCAAAAATGAGATTTAGAGAGGCTCTCATATTCCATTCGGCATTACCTCCTAAAAGCAATATACAGGTTGCCCCATTAGGGCTGCAAATGTTAGTTGAAAATGCCATCAAACACAACATCGTTGCTGATGATATGCCTCTGAAAATCAATATCAGTATTGAAGAAAGCTTTGTAGTGACAAATAACAACATTCAAACAAAAAACACAGTTATTTCAAACAAAAAAACACAAGGACTCGAAAATCTTAAAAAAAGATACACTTATTTATCTAACAAACCTGTACAAGTAATTGAATTGGATAGTGAATTTATTGTAAAACTGCCTATAATCAAGCTTTAACATATGAATTGTTTAATTATCGAAGACGAGAAAGTAGCAGCCGAAAGATTATCAGGGTTAATTAGGAAATATGATTCATCTATTGAAATCCTGAACACCATCCAGTCGGTTAAAAATACTGTTAAATGGTTAAATGAAAATCCGACAGCCGATTTAATTTTTATGGATATTCAACTGGCTGATGGTTTAAGCTTTGAGATATTTGAACAAACCATTGTGAAAACACCAGTAATTTTCACTACAGCTTATGATGAGTATGCTCTTAAAGCATTTAAAGTAAATAGCATTGATTATTTATTGAAGCCAATTGATCAAAGTGAATTGAATAGTGCAATTGAAAAATACAAAGAAAATATTTCATCTAGAGAAATACCTACACATGTATTTGATAATATTTTACATTCACTTACCAAGAATTATAAAAATAAATTTGTGATTAAAGTCGGTGAGCACATTAAAGTTTTTAAAATTAATGATGTGCAATGTTTTTACAGCATGGAAAAATATTCATTTCTTCAAACTAATGCAGGACGTGACTATGCTATCAGTTATTCACTTGACCAATTGGAAAGTTTATTAGATCCTGTCAAATTTTTCAGAATCAACCGTAAATTCTTAGTTTCATTTTCAGCTATTTCCGATATTATAAGCTATTCCAGTAGCCGATTGTTAGTCAAGCTTAATTCAAACAAATCCAAAGATTTAATAGTTAGTCGTGAAAAAGTACACGATTTTAAAAAATGGCTGGAGAGTTGATTTTAATTTCTTACTCGAATTTTAGTCATATTTTTTATTAGTTGTTAACAACTTCCCTTTTTCGTTAAAAAAACATGCCCTTTTTAAGCATTCTTAGGCTCATTTTTTAGTTGAAATAATTACTTTTGCATTTTATTGCAAATTTCAATGTAAAACATTGAAATACAGCAAAAATTTCAACCCTGAAAAACAGGAATTAAAAACCATAACACAACGACTAATGAGCAACGAAAAAACAATTAAATCTGCATTAATCTCAGTATTTAGTAAAGACGGATTAGAGCCTATCGTAAACAAATTAAATGAACAGGGTGTTACCATTTATTCTACCGGTGGTACTCAAAAATTTATAAACGATTTAGGTGTAGAGGTTGTTCCTGTTGAAGATATAACGTCTTATCCTTCTATTCTTGGTGGTCGTGTAAAAACATTACACCCTAAAGTTTTTGGAGGTATTTTAAACAGACAAAGTCATGATGGTGATGTTGCTGAGCTAGCTGAATATAAAATTCCTCAAATTGATGTTGTTATTGTTGATTTATATCCGTTTGAAAAAACAGTTGCTTCTGGTGCTAGTACACAAGATATTATTGAAAAAATAGACATAGGTGGTATTTCGTTAATTCGTGCTGCTGCTAAAAATTATGCAGATGTTATTTGTGTATCGTCTGTAGATGATTATGCTGAATTTTTAGACTTAATTTCTGAAAACAACGGCGCTATTTCTGAGGAAGACAGAAAACGTTTTGCCGGTAAAGCCTTTAATGTATCCTCACATTACGATACTGCTATTTTTAACTACTTCAACAAAGATCATAATGAAGCTGCTTTAAAAATCAGTGAAACTAAAGGTAAAGTATTACGTTATGGAGAAAACCCACACCAAAAAGGGTTTTTCTTTGGAAATTTTGATGAGTTGTTCACGAAACTTCATGGTAAAGAATTAAGTTATAACAATCTTTTAGATGTTGATGCTGCTGTGAATTTAATGGCAGAATTTAAAAATGATGCGCCTACATTTGCTATTTTAAAACATAATAATGCGTGTGGTTTAGCACAACGTAATACATTACACCAAGCCTATGTTGACGCTTTAGCAGGAGATCCTGTCTCTGCTTTTGGAGGTGTGCTAATTAGTAATACCGAAATTGACGTTGCTACAGCAGGCGACATTCATAAACTATTCTGTGAAGTTGTTATTGCGCCTTCTTTCTCTGCTAAAGCTTTAACTATTCTTCAAGGTAAAAAGAATAGAATCATACTAACGCTTCATGATATAGAATTACCAAAAATGAATGTTAGAAGTTGTTTAAATGGTGTGTTGCTTCAAGATAGAAATAGTGTAACAGATACTATAGAAGGTCTAACAAATGTTACAAATTCAAATCCTAATGATAGCGAGTTGGAAGATTTAATATTTGCTTCAAAAATTTGTAAGCACACAAAATCCAACACCATCGTATTAGCAAAAAACAAGCAATTATGTGCTAGTGGCACAGGACAAACAAGTCGTGTTGATGCTCTAGAACAAGCTATTCACAAAGCAAATTCATTTAATTTTGATTTAAACGGTGCTGCCATGGCAAGTGATGCTTTTTTCCCTTTCCCAGACTGTGTTGAAATTGCAAAAAATGCTGGTATTACTGCTGTTATTCAACCAGGTGGTTCTATAAAAGACCAATTAAGTATTGATTACTGTAATGAAAATAATCTGGCTATGGTATTTACAGGTACACGTCATTTTAAACACTAAAAAAACATACTGTTTTAAGCATCTAAAAAGTAACAAAAAGCGTATAACTAGATTATGGTATTTTTTTAGTAAAATTTGGATAAGCTTAAAACCCATATATTTATTAACTTTTATTACATTTACGGGATTCGTTTTTTAAACCACTTAAATTTTTAATAGCACATGGGCTTTTTTGACTTCTTAACCGAAGAAATTGCAATAGATTTAGGAACTGCAAACACACTTATTATTCATAACGACAAAGTTGTTGTTGATTCACCTTCTATTGTTGCACGAGATAGAGTTACAGGGAAAATAACTCATGTAGGTCAGGAAGCCAGTTTAATGCAAGGTAAAACGCATGAAAACATTAAAACAATTCGCCCGTTAAAAGATGGTGTAATTGCAGATTTTGACGCTTCAGAGCAAATGATAAGTATGTTTATTAAAAACATACCTGCTTTAAAAAAGAAATTTTTCACCCCAGCACTTCGTATGGTTATATGTATTCCTTCAGGAATTACAGAAGTAGAAATGCGTGCGGTAAAGGAAAGTGCAGAACGTGTTAATGGTAAAGAAGTTTATTTAATACATGAACCCATGGCAGCTGCTATTGGTATTGGCGTAGACATCATGCAACCCAAAGGAAACATGGTTGTGGATATAGGTGGTGGTACTACAGAAATTGCTGTTATTGCTCTTGGTGGTATTGTTTGTGATAAATCTGTGAAGATTGCGGGTGATGTTTTCACAAATGACATTGTTTACTACATGCGTACGCAACATAACTTATATGTTGGAGAACGTACTGCCGAAAAAATAAAAATACAAATAGGTGCTGCAACTGAAGATTTAGAATTACCTCCAGAAGATATGAGTGTTCAAGGACGTGATTTATTAACCGGTAAACCAAAACAAGTATCTATTTCGCATAGAGAAATAGCTAAAGCTTTAGATAAATCAATCTTAAGAATTGAGGATGCCGTTATGGAAACATTATCTCAAACACCGCCAGAATTAGCTGCAGACATATACAATACCGGAATTTATTTAGCAGGTGGAGGTTCTATGCTACGAGGTTTAGACAAGCGATTATCTCAAAAAACAGACCTTCCGGTTTACATAGCAGAAGATCCATTACGTGCCGTAGTAAGAGGTACTGGTATTACACTTAAAAATTTACCTAAATACAAAAGTGTATTGATAAAATAGAGACACCCCATTAAATCATGCAGCAGATTATTAATTTCATAATAAGAAACAAAAACTTTCTGTTGTTCTTATTGTTGTTCTCTTTTTCAATCTTATTTACCATTCAATCGCATTCCTATCACAAAAGTAAGTTTATTAATTCGGCTAACTTTCTAACCGGGGGCATCTACAATTCTGCAAATAATATTAGTGCGTATTTAAGTCTAAAGTCGCAAAACAAACTTTTATCAGAAGAAAACAAGCGTCTAAAATCACTTTTGTATAATTTAAAAAATGTTACAGAAGAGAACATACCGGACAGCCTTAAAAAGCCCTACTATTTTTCCAATGCTCAGGTTATTAAAAATAATTATTCTGCAACAGATAATGTGCTTCTAATTAATAAAGGTGCAAATGATAGCATAAAACAGGATTTTGGTGTTATTACAACTCAAGGAATTGTAGGTATTATTGATAAAACAAGCGGTAATTATGCTACCGTAATATCTATTTTAAACACAACCAGTTCAATAAGTGCGCAGCTTAAAAAAGATAACCACTTTGGAACTTTAGAATGGGATGCTAAAAACCCAGCATTTATTCAACTTACAGATATTCCAAAAATAGCTAATGTTATGGTTGGAGACACCATTGTGACTTCCGGGCGTTCTTCTATCTTTCCCAAAGACATAAATATAGGCATTGTCGAAAACTACAAACTTGATGCTGCCGAAAATTATTATGAGATTAATGTGAAACTTTTTAATGACATGACCAATCTGGAACATGTTTATATCATAGAGAATATTAATAAACCTGAGATCACAGATTTACTAAATGAATAATTTACTTTCTGTAAATAGCGTCCGTTTTATTGTATTAGTATTAATACAGGTTTTAATATTTAATAATATTAATTTCTGGGGATACATAAATCCTTATCCATACATTTTATTCATTGCTTTTTTTCCAGTAAAAAGCAACCGTGTTATGATAATCCTATCTGGTTTCTTATTAGGATTAATTGTTGATATGTTTTTGGACTCTGGGGGTATTCATGCAGCTGCTTGTGTATTTATCGCTTATGTAAGACCCGTTATATTGAAGTTTTCTTTTGGAACCATGTACGAACACCATAATATGAAATTTGGAGCCGTAGAATTTGGCTCTAAAATGACTTATATCACATTGCTTGTAGGTCTACATCATATTATTTTGTTTTCATTGGAAATATTTAGCCTGCCAAAAATAATTTTAGTACTTCAAAAAACGTTATTCTCAGGTATATTCACTATTTTATTAAGCACTATAATAACTATTATTTTTAGTAGAAAATCTAAATGAGACAGCTTTTACTTTTCGCTTCTATAATATTTGTTGGTCTTTTATTTCTATCCAGACTCTTTTACCTTCAAATATATACTTCAAATGAGTACGATTTATTTGATGATAATGCTATTAGAAAAGTATATGATTATCCAAAACGAGGGTTTATTTACGATAGAAACGGTAAACTTTTAGTCGCAAATCAACCTTCTTACGACGTTATGGTAATTCCTCGTGAAGTAGAACCATTAGACACGCTTGAGTTTTGTTCATTATTAAAAATTGATAAGGAGCAATTTATAAAAACATACAACAAAGCCAGACGTTATTCCCCTAGATTAGCATCCGTTTTTCTATCACATCTATCTAAAGAAGACTATGCTGCCTTGCAAGAAAAAATGCGAAAGTTTAAAGGGTTTTATATTCAAAAAAGATCGCTCAGACATTATCAAACAACTATTGGTGCTAATGTTTTAGGAGACATAGGAGAAGTCAACACCAGTGACCTTAAAAGGGATCTCTATTATAGAATGGGAGATTTAAAAGGAAAACAAGGTGTTGAGGCTTCTTATGAAAAAATACTCCGAGGTGTAAAAGGTATCAAGTTTATTCAAAAAGACAGATTTAATAGAAATATCGGCCCCTATAAAACAGGTAAGTTTGATACCATTCCAGAGCAAGGAAAAGACATTACCATTACTATAGATTCTAAACTGCAAGAGTATGGCGAACTACTTATGCAAAACAAACGTGGTGGTGTTATTGCTATTGAACCATCTTCAGGAGAAATATTAGCCATGGTCGCAGCACCAACATATGATCCTAATATCTTGGTTGGAAGAGAACGATCTAAAAATTTCACTAAACTTATTAGAGACTCTATAGCAAAACCATTATTTAATAGAAGTATCCAAGGGGTTTATGAGCCTGGTTCGCCTTTTAAATTAATGAATGCCTTAATTGGTTTACAAGAAGGGGTTATAACACCAAATGAAACAGTTACCTGTTATGCCGGCTATAAATATGGTAACCGTTTTATGAAATGTCACTGTTATATTGGTAAACGTAATAATATGGTTTCTGGCATACAAGAATCTTGTAATGCCTATTTTGCGACGACCTATAGAAAAATTTTAGACAAAGATGGTAATGCTTCTACTGGCATTGATACCTGGAGCAAACATGCTAAAAGCTTTGGATTAGGAAATTTTTTAAACAACGATTTATTTGTTGGGCAAAAGGGTAGAATTCCTAATAGAGCTTATTACAAACACGTATATCCTAAAACTTTTTATTCTACTTATACCATATCCAATGCTATTGGGCAAGGGGAGGTAGCCACAACGCCCATCCAATTAGCCAATATGGTGGCAGCCATAGCCAATAGAGGTTATTACTACACACCTCATATAATTAAGTCTATTGAGGACAAAACACTTCCCGAAAATTTTACAAAAGCGAAGTATACCACTGTTGATAAAGCACATTTTGAACCTGTAATTGAAGGTATGTTGCAAGTTTATAAGAAAGGAACTGCGGCGTCATTACAAGTAAAAGATATCGAAATTTGTGGTAAAACGGGTACTGTAGAAAATTTTGCTATTATAGATAGTTTAAAAACACAACTTACAGATCATTCTATTTTCGTTGCTTTTGCTCCTAAAAATGACCCTAAAATAGCGATTGCTGTTTTTGTTGAAAATGGTTATTGGGGAAGTCGTTTTGCTGGAAAAATAGCTAGTTTAATGATAGAAAAACATGTTAAAGGGGAGATTACCAGAAAAGACTTAGAGGAATGGATTTTAAGACATAGTTTGGAAGATGAATATGCGAAACCCTATTCTGGAGAACCTTTTAAAATAAATAAACAGACCAGATTACAGCTTGTTGACGATTCCGAATACAAACAACTTAAACGGCGATTAAGAAAAATACAAAACCCATAAATTAGATGGTTAGGGAAACTAACAAATATTTTAAATTTGACTGGACTACTATTATCCTTTTTTTCCTGCTAGTCGGGTTTGGTTGGTTAAATATATTATCAGCTTCTCACACAGGAGGCGATATTGATTATTTTGATTTATCTCATTCTTATGGAAAACAACTCGTATTTATTTTTTTAACATTCGTTTTAATAATCCTTTTGCTAGGTATTGATGCAAAGTTCTATGAACGCTTTTCCAGCATTATTTACTTAGTTTCCATGCTATCCCTTATCGGCCTTTTTATCTTCGGAAAAAATGTAAACGGTGCAACATCATGGTATGCTATTGGGGGGATGACCTTACAACCCAGTGAATTTGCAAAAACGGCAACTGCGCTTGCTGTAGCCAAACATATTAGTGATCTAAACACAAATATTAATAGCTTTAAAGACCAAATACAAACCTTTATAATTATCATCATACCTGCTATTTTAGTCTTATTACAGAATGACACAGGAAGTACGATTGTTTACGGAGCATTCTTTTTCGTATTGTATAGAGAAGGATTACCAAAATATTACCTCTCTATAGGTATATCGGTCATTATATTATCAGTCTTAGCATTGAAATTTGGGGCGTTAACTGCTTCAATAATTAGCTCAATTCTAATTTTAGGTTATCATTTTAAAAACAGGAAAAAGTTTTCGTTATTTCAGGCTTTATTCGCCTTACTTCTCTCCGTAGGGTTGTCTTTTGGAGTAAAATTCTTTTATCAAAATGTGATACCGCCTCATCAACAGGATAGAATAAGTCTATGGCTACGCCTGGAAAAAGATCCTGTTAAATTACAACAGATGAAAAAAACCTTTGCCTACAATCTAAACGAATCTGAAAAGGCAATTAGCTCAGGAGGTTTTACAGGGAAGGGGTTTATGGAAGGAACCAGAACAACTGGAAAGTTCGTACCAGAACAACACACTGATTATATTTTTAGCACCGTTGGGGAAGAATGGGGATTCTTAGGCTGCTCATTTGTAGTTGTTTTATTTGTTTTACTCTTGTTACGAATTCTACATTTAGCTGAATTACAAAAATCGCAATTTAGTCGAGTATATGGTTATGGTGTTGCTTCTATTATATTTATTCATTTCCTAATCAATATAGGCATGGTAATGGGGCTAATTCCTACCATAGGCATTCCTTTACCTCTATTTAGCTATGGTGGATCAGGACTTTGGGCATTTACAATTCTAATTTTTATATTTATTAAATTAGATTCTAATAGAATTAATGAATGGTAGTCGATAATCGACATTTAATTATTTCACTCTTATGAAAAAATTAATTCTTGAAATTTTTATTCTTTCATGTATTATGGGATGCTCTAGTACCAAAAACATGGAAGTGAATTCTTTTTCTTCTGATGAAATTAAACGTATTAATAGTGCTGATAGTTTAACCCCTATGCGGGTTTTTAAAATAAATAATAAAAAAGATTCTCTTTTACTAAGAACCAAAAGCAGCTACATAAAACCTGACCCAAACAATAAAGCATTACAACTTTTTATAAAAAGACTACATACCACAGTTATAGATAGTATGTCTATGGGCGTTGGTATTGCAGCTCCTCAAGTTGGTATTTTAAAAAATATTATTTGGGTACAACGTTTTGACAAAGAAAATTTTCCTTTTGAAGTATATCTAAATCCAAAGATTATTAAATACTCTGAAGACAAACAAACGGTTAAAGAAGGTTGTTTATCAATTCCTAACCGTACAGAAACATTAAATAGTAGAGCCCAATCAATAACTATTGAATACGATACTATGAAAGAAGAACATAAAACCGAAACCATTAAAAGTTTTACATCAGTTATTTTTCAGCACGAAATAGATCATTTAAGTGGTATCTTGTATTTAGATCATCTCGATAAAGAAATCCGTGATGCTAAAAAACCCAAAACAAACTAAAGATTATTTCTTCGATTTTTATCCACTAAAACGTAAATAACGAGAATCTTGGATAAGAAAATTTATCAAACTTTAAGACTTATTCAACTCTAACTTTTCAGCAAAATAATCGCAAAAATCCTTCATGGTAGCGGTCATTTTTTCATCTTGAGTCGCTCTATTAAACGTATCACTCATAGCAACTAATGTTTGATGAAAAAACACTTTCATTTCATCTACAGGCATATCTTTTGTCCATAAATCAATTCGGAGCGTTTCCTGTACTTTAGAATCCCAAACAGCAAGCATCATGGCTTTTGCTTCTTCATTTGTTATGCCTCCATCTTGTGCAGTCCAATATAATTTTTCGGGTACTCTGTTAGCATCAAGCTCTACATTCAATTCTATTTTAGAAGTCATTTTTTCAGACATTATTTGCGTGGTTTAAATTTTGAATTATTAAAAATATCTTCAGGACTAGTAATTAGCATATCTTTTAACGATAGTTTATTTTGTGCCATATAAGCTCTTACAATTTGCCAACCTGTATATTGACCCAATCGCCCTGGAGAATCGGTATCAATTTCTTCTAAATAAAATTTAGAAAACGGTGCAGGGTTTATAAATCTACCTAGTAGTTTAGAATCCGTGCTAAATAACAACTCACGTTCTACAAAGTAGCGCCAAATATAACTCTCGTTAGCAATGGCCCAATCTAGCTGTTCCTGTGAATACCCAATACGTTCGGCATCTGTTTTAAAAGGAATTACAGCATCTTTAAAATAAAGCAATTTTCCAAAATATATCATTTCATCCAGCAAGGTCTTATTTTCACCTTGATAGATGTATTTTTTTGCATATTCCTCTGCCAAATCAACCACAATTTGCTCCTTCTTTAAATTTTCACTTATATACTTCGGAATGCTACTATAAAATTCATGTTCGCCTCCTAAATATGTGTCCAAAGCCAATATAGCTATGGTATCTGTAATTATAACTCTATTCCTATAATCTACGTTACTTGTTGTGGTAATAACTCTTGGTGGAGTAAATTCTGGAAAATAATACTTTAAATGATTAAATAAAGATTCTATTTCCAGCTCCGTTTGTTCAAAATTTTGAAATTCTTTTTTAACAGCATTAAATAATGCTACTTGTAATGTATCCTTTATTCTAGCAATCCAAAACGAATCTTTATATTTTTCTGAAAACATAAAAGGATATGCCTTCTTTAGTTTTGGCAAACTTTCCTGAGTGGTGTTTGCAAATAATAAATCAAAACGTTCTACTTCAATATCTGTATTTATACTAGCTATTTCATTTTCTAAAACATTATCGTTTTTACAAGAAATAACTACAACTATTATTATTAAGCACAATAATAAATTCTTCATATAAAACTTACACGACATAAATTTTTATTAATTGGGTGATTCGTTTATTTTTGTTTGCAAAGGTACTATTCTTAGATTTAAATTCATTTAAAATGCAAACAGAAAAAGTTGTAGATTATATAGTTAACTGGTTAAAAGATTACGCAACAAATGCAGGTGTTAATGGTTTTGTAATAGGTATTTCGGGCGGTATAGATTCTGCCGTAACCTCAACCTTATGCGCAAAAACAGGCCTTAACGTGCTATGCATTGAAATGCCTATTCATCAAGCTGAAAGTCATGTAACTAGAGCACAAGAACATATAACACAACTAAAAAATCGATTTGATAATGTAAGTGATACGCGTACTAATTTAACCCCCGTTTTTGAAGCATTTAAAACTGAAGTGTTTTTTGATGGGGATCAAGCGACAATAGATATGGCTCTGGCTAATACTAGAGCACGATTACGAATGACAACACTTTACTATTACGCAGGACTTTATAAATTATTAGTGGCTGGTACAGGAAATAAAGTAGAAGACTTTGGTGTTGGTTTTTACACTAAATATGGTGATGGCGGTGTTGATTTAAGTCCAATCGCTGATTTGGTAAAATCTGAAGTCTATAAAATAGGAAGCTATCTACAAGTACCTGAGTCTATTATACAAGCGGCACCTAGCGATGGCTTATTTGGTGATGCCAGAAGCGATGAAGACCAAATAGGCGCGTCTTATCCAGAGCTAGAATGGGCAATGAAAATGGACGATGAAGGCAAAAATGCAAATGACTTTTCTGGCAGAGAATTAGATGTTTTTAAAATCTACAAACGTTTCAATACAGCAAATAAACATAAGATGATTCCTATACCTATCTGCAACATTCCCAACTATTTAATGTAGGATTTTGTAGGTTATTCAAAAAATCACTACATTTACGGCAAGCTTACTCTCTCAATTATAATACTAATCTCTAACTGAATATTATAAAAGCTTTAATTATGATAAAATTATTAATAGCAGACAACCACCCGATCACAAGAAAGGGGCTTGAGGTTCTGTTTTCTGCATCTCCCAACATTAAAATTGTAGGAAGCGTTGAAGATGGCGAGGCCATCTTGGAATTTATTAAAAAAAACCCTGTAGACATTATTTTAACCGAAGCAGATTTCCCAAAGCTAAATGGGTTAACTGTTTTACGTTATTTAAAGAACGACTATCCGGACATTAAAACCATAATTTTTAGTGGTCAACCGGAAGAAGTTTATGCCATAAACGCCATCAAAGCTGGTGCTTCTGGATATTTAAATAAATCTGTAAATGTTATCAGTATTAACGAGGCGATATTAAAAGTACACGATGGAGGGATTCATTTAAGTAACGAATTAACTCAACAATTAGCATTTGGAAATAGAGTTAATAAAAGTGGTACTTTTTACAAAAAACTCTCTACTAGAGAAGCCGAAGTGTTAAAACTTTTAACTGTAGGTAGAAAAAACAAAGAAATTTCCAAAGAGTTGGACATTAACGAAAAAACGGTTAGTACTTACAAAGCAAGATTAATGCGTAAGTTAAAAGTTACTAACTTAGTTGATTTGGTTAATCAAGCCAAACTAAGTGAGCAATTACTATAGCACACGACTTAATTTTCTAGAGAGTAGCATTTTTAAGCCAGAATAGTCTTTGACTTCTTCAAGAATATTTCTATTTACATCGTTTTTTCTTTGTAATGTTTCTTGCTGAAATTCCTTAACTTTTTGGTCTATTAAAAAGCATCTTAAGCTTAAAATCGTTTCGCTAACCAATTGTGCAATACTTTGTGTTTTTTCTTTAGGAAAAATATTCATGCGTTTCCAGTCATCTAATGTGTAACGCTCATCTTCCATTAAAATAGATGTGATTTCATTAGATGTTTGGTTATCAACTGTATTTATAAACGATTTAAGTTCAAAATGCGGATTTTGATTTAGTGCATCTATAATACTGTAATACAGATTTTTAAATTGTGCATTAGAAAATTCCATTTCATCATCTTGAAGGTCTAGAAATATTTTTTCGAAGACCTTCGCTTGATGAATTACTGGTTCTAAAATCAATTCACCTTTATCATTTTCTTTTAAAACTAAATCCTCAAAATCTTCTACTTTATTTCCATAGAGTAATAGAACTTCAATAATCTTTCGTTCTAACACATACTGTACATCAACTTTCTTTATAGGTTCCTGATGTTTGATAACCTCAAATGCTTTTTGATCTTTTTTAAACTGCTTATTTTCTTCTTGAAACTCCTTTTTATTAATTTGAGCTAGTGTACTAAACAAAACGTCTTCACTAATATCCATTATTCTGGCACACTCCTGAATATAAATTTCTTTTTTTATTTGATCCGGTATTTTAGAAATGCTATTTACAATATCTCTAACGGTATCGGCCTTTTTAATAGGATCATTTTTTGACTCTTCAAATAAAACAGAGGCTTTAAATTGAATAAAGTCTTTGGAATTCTCATCTAAATACGAAGTAAGTTCTTCCAGTGTGTTTTGTTTTGCAAAACTATCTGGGTCTTCACCTTCAGGAAAAGTACAAACTTTTACATTCATACCTTGCTCTAGAATAAGGTCTATACCTCGTAATGAAGCACGCATACCAGCAGCATCACCATCAAAAAGTACTGTGATGTTTTTTGTTAGCCTGTTTATAAGCCTAATTTGCTCGGATGTTAATGCCGTTCCAGATGAGGATACTACATTTTTCACGCCTGTTTGATGAAATTGAATAACATCTGTATAGCCTTCAACTAAATAACAATTATTTTCTTTAGCAATACCTTGTTTGGCATGATAAATACCATATAGCACGTTACTTTTATGGTAAATATCACTTTCGGGAGAGTTTAGATATTTAGCCGCTTTCTTATCATTCGTTAATATACGCCCACCAAATCCCAAAACACGGCCACTCATACTTTTAATAGGAAACATAACACGGCCTTTAAATCGATCAAAACGTTTGTCTTCTTTTACAATAGTGAGTCCCGTTTTTTGTAAATAATCAATATTATAACCTTGTTTTAAAGCTTCGTCTGTAAAGGCTTGCCATTCATCAAGCGAATATCCTAAATCAAATTTCTTTATGGTTTCCTGAGTAAATCCACGCTCTTTAAAATAGCTTAATCCAATCGATTTTCCTTGGTCTGTTTTATGAAGTATGCTTTGAAAATATGTATTTGCAAACTCACTCACTAAATACAAACTTTCGCGCTCGTTTGCTTGTTCTTTTTGCTCGTTAGATTGTTCGGTTTCCTCTATTTCAATATTGTATTTCTTAGCGAGGTATTTTATGGCTTCCGGATATGTAAAATGTTCGTGTTCCATTAAAAATGACACAGCAGTTCCTCCTTTTCCTGTCGAAAAGTCTTTCCATATTTGTTTTACAGGCGACACCATAAAACTTGGTGAACGTTCATCACTAAAAGGGCTTAAACCTTTAAAATTAGTTCCAGCCTTTTTAAGATTCACAAAATCACCAATAACTTCCTCTACACGAGAAGCTTCAAATACTTGGTCTATAGTTGTTGCTGATATCAAATTATCTTATCATACCTGTAAAACAGGTGTTTTTTTTAATTAAAATGGATTTTTGCCTTTTTTAGGAACCACCACGTAAAAGTAATACAAACTATTAATATTAAAAACTCAATGGCAACTCATCATTTCAAAAAATCAAAAATTTATTTGACAATTTACTAATCCTAACTATATTGCTACTAATACGAATTTTTATCTTTTTAATGCATCCTAAAAAGTATAAATTATACCAAAAATTCTGCATAGCCATCTGAAATGGTAGGATAAAAAGTAAAGGTTCTGTATATAAATAAGTTAGGTGCAAGCTAAAAAACCGAAATGGAAGAAATAGCCGAAAAAGAATTTATAGAGCTACTCTATTCTGAAAATTTTTCAGAATTTACTGACCTATTAATAAATTTTGAAAATGTGACCAATGTAGATTTGAATAAAGTCACACTTTCAAATAAGTTTAAAAACTGCAAATTCAAAGGTGAAAGAGTTGATTTTATGAACTTAGGAGTTTTAGCCGAATTTAATTTGACTCATTATTTTAGTTTTGATGATTGTGAATTTGAAAACGATATTTATTTTAAAGATTGCGCTGTACAAGAAATTAAATTTTCTAATATTTCAAAGCCAATTAAAAACTTACATTTAGCACCAAAAAGGCTTGGATACTTTACTTTTGAATGTGCAGAAAGTTTAGATGAGAAAATTTTTAATGAAATTAATATTACTATTCATAACTGTGAAATTATAAAATTTTTAGATTTCTTACATCTTAAATCTACTGGTAATTTAATAATTTCTCATTGTAAAATTAATCGAGTTAAAATCCACGATTCCAAATTCAAAAGAATAGATATTGACCATTGTAATTTTGCAAGTGATTTTCAATTTACTCTTAATTCTGTACAGAATAGTTATTTTAAAAATAACGAGTTTAATAAAACAAATTTTTCACTCACAGATTTCGGAATTGACACAGAATTTTCTTTTAATGATTTCACTGGAACTGCATTGTTTGAAAAACTAAAAAATGAAAATAGAACTAGAGTAAAATTTAAGAGTTGTAATTTTATGAAATACACGTATTTCAATAAATCAACTCTTTATGATTTACATATAGATACTTCAAAATTTCAAGAATTTACCTCATTTCAAGAATTAGAATTAAACTCAATATTTTTAGACAGAACCATATTTGAAAAACCTGCATTTTTTGATGACATTGAAATTTTCAGATTTAGCAAATGCAACAAAAGAACTTTAAGAAATATAAAACAACAATTATTACGAACTGATAATAAAATAGATTACGACAATTTCCGCTCTCACGAACTTAATTCATATAAAGAAGAGTTAAAGAAAAATATTGAATTAAAACCAAAAGCTAATCGAAAAAAATTGCGCAGAGATTTAACAATTTTGAGGGTAAACTCATTCTATTCAAATAACGGAACAGATTGGGTTAAAGCAATTAAAAGAACTTTATTAGTTGCAATTCTGTTCTATTCAATATTTTATGGAATTCATAATTTCGAAAAGGAAATTGATTTTTCAAATGCTTCAGGATATAGTGAATATTTTATTGGATTATTTAGATATTTCTTGCTAACTGACTTTCATAATCCTTTAGCAAATAGTAGAGAATATTTGGTAAATGTTTGGGAATGGATTCCATTCGTATTTGGAAAGATATTTATTGGAATTGGAATTTATGAAATTTTAGTTTCATTTAGGAAATTCAGGAAATAAAGCCAACTGCTAACATGTATAATCAATGCTAGTTTGTGTGTACTCGGAAAATCCTATAGATTTCCCTCTGGTTCGTTTTCTTTTACTAATTTAGACCTAGCTAACGCAACTAACCATTCACGAATACGTTATAAACATGGAACAGCCAATAACACTGAAGTAAAGTGAAAGATAATTTTATAATCCATCAACAAGCTCAAAAATACCAATGGTCAGGAGAATGTTTCTTGTCGATTAAATCATTTTATGGTGGAAAAGCAAATTATCAAGTAAAACAACGCGAATATCTAGTTGACCAAACTAATTTCTTGATTTTAAATGAATGTACTAAATATCGTTTAACAATAGACAGCTCTAGTGAAACTGAATCCTTTTGTGTATTTTTTTCACCTGAATTTATTTTAAAAGTAGTTTCAGAGTTAAATTCATCTGATGAACAAATACTTGATTTCAATCCTAGACAAGAAGGTGGAATCAGGATTTTTGAAAAAAACTATTCCCATCAAGGCATCGTATCTGAATTACTAAAAAAAGGTAGAATACAATCCGAATTGGGCATGTTGGATCTTGAAAAAGATGAATTTTATCATCAATTGTTAAATGCAATTCTTCATCAAAACACGAAAACCCTTCAGGACACAAACCGACTATCCTTCAAAAAGAAATCTACTCGAGAAGAAATTTATCAAAGAATTCTTTTTGTGAAAGACTTTATAGATAGCAACTATTCTACTAACTTAAGATTAAATGACCTTGCTACCATAGGACTATTATCAGAAAATCATCTTTTGAGGAATTTCAATCAAATTTTTGGATTAACACCGTTTCAATATATTTCCCAAAAAAGAATTCAAGAAGCTAAACGCCAAATATTGGAAAGTGATAAACCTATAAAGGATATTGCTTTAGATGTTGGGTATTCGAGTTTCGGTAATTTTAGCAATTATTTTAAAAGTATTATTGGACAATCGCCTATGGCAATGCGAAAAAGGTGATATATAGTAATCCATAAAACACCTTTATTATTTCTTTTGCTGAAAAGACCATACTATGAAATTACTAACAGCATTACTTTTCTGCACATTAATTAGCTTAACATCAAAAACTAATGAGATGATTGAAACACTTAAAACCCACATTAAAAATAAAGCATCTGAAAAAGCAATTTCATTCATAAAACAAAACTCAGAAGTTTTAAACCTGGAAGATGAAAACGGAAGTTCGGGGCTAATGATAATAGCTTACAGCGGACTTGATAAAGTGTTTGAGCAAGCTATCGAATTAAAAAAAACATTTTCATTTCACGAAGCTATTGTGTGTGGAAAAAAGGATCTAGTCGAAGACTATCTGGTCAAATCTAATTCTAACTTGATAAATACCTATTCAAACGACGGATTCACTCCCTTATCTTTAGCTGCCTTTTTTAATCAAACCGAAATCGCAAAATCATTGATTAAGCTGGGTGCTAACCCTAATTTATCGGCAAAAAACCCATCAAAGGTTAATGCTCTTCATGCTGCAATTGCAAAAGAAAATTATGAACTATGCAAATTGTTAATCGAGAATGGAGCAAATGTAGATGCTGTACAGATGCAAAACGTCACAGCTTTACATTCTGCTGTTCACAGAGGAAACCTTGATTTAATAAAACTTCTCATTGAGAATAACGCATCAATTGACTCAAAAATGGACAATGGAGATACGGCTTTGATCATTGCGAAAAGAGAAGGTCATGAGAACATTGAAGCATATTTATTGGACAAACAGAACTAAAAAGGTCAGTACATAAAACTTAACGTCAGTTTAATTTTTTTTACACAAACAATATTTCAAGTGTTTGTTATTTTGACAGAGTAAAGTATAAGCCTTTCGACTTTATAAACTTTCGAGAAATCTCATAAGGATGGGATTCCTCCTTGTTCCCGATTCAAATGACAAGCAACAAAAGCCTTAAACTAATCCTTTAAAAATGAAACCCAAAAGTACCCGTAATACCAAACTTTCTAGCATCTGGATAATCAACCTCATCTAAATAATTACCTCTGAAGTTAAAATCTAATCTGAATACCTTAAAAATATTGCCAATACCTAAACTGTATTCGTAATACATTTCATCAGACGGTGCAACTAAAGGAATCTCATTAATGTTACCTGTAGTACTCAGTAAAACATTCTCATCAGAAATCTCTCCCCACACACCACGTATACTCACAATTTCACGGAGATTAAGCTTCCTTAAAAGTGGAATTCGTGAAAATATACGTCCGTTAAAATTATGTTCTAAATGCAACGACATATAGGTATCTGACACAAATTCGTAAAAGTCTAATTGAGAAAAGGTATTATAAATAGAAAAATACGTTTGATTTCCGGGTATAACGCTTAATAAGCCTAACGGCACTTCTCCAAAGGTCTTCCCCGCTTCTACCGTTGTAGTTAATCGTCCAAAGCCACCAACTTGCCAAGGCTGTATATAAGAGAACTGCACTTTAGTATAATCGAAATCACTATCAAGTACACTCTTATCACCTCGCGTTACTTGTGCAAATAACCGTGCAAAATCATCATTAGCAACACGACGTTCTACACCAAAACCTGTCATCTTTCTTTTAGGAAAGAAGGACATCGATAATGTAGTTTCAAACTGCTTGATTTCCGATTCTATACCTGTTGGTGTATTATAATCCAAACTAAAAGTAGGTGAAGCAGATTCTAAAGTCCTGTAATTTCCTCCCAACCTAAAAATAACATTACGCCATGGTTCTGCTTCAATAGCTAAACTGGTTAAATTTATAGAAGTTAATTTATCATTGGCACCTGTTCCAACAACAGATGAGGATGCTAAACTTCTTCCTAAAACATCTGTAGAAGTTGTTAAACTCGCTCCTATTTGTTCAACATCACGACGATTTCCTCCAGAAATAATAAGTCTGCTCTTTTTATCTAATAGCCACTTACCAGAAATACCATATTTAAATTTATTATCCTCAAAACCATAAGCAACGAATCCTTCTAATCTCCAAAGATCATTTCTTCCAAAATAAGTACGTCCACCTGCTCGCAAACGTAATCCTTCCACTTCATTAAACCCAAAGGTTGAAAAAATAGGCCCGTAATCTAATGGTAAGGTATTAAACTCTATATAACCTGATGTTAAAATACTCCCTAAGTTATATAGTTGCTTGAATTTCTTAACTGTTTTTAACGTGTCAAGCATTTTGTAAACACCTTGCTCATCCTTGTTTAAAGCTTCCATTCGATTCTCTTTCCAAAATGCATCCCCTCTATGATAAACATCCTTATCATAATTATAAACTTCTTGGTCATAGAATTTATCATCCAAATCTTTATCAAACGTATAATTATCATATAAGGTGGTACGCTTACCATAAACACCACGCGATTTTTCTTTTTTATTAAAAGCAAAATCAGACATCATATAATCACGTTTAACAAGAAATAACGAATCGTTTAACACTTCAAACTCTTGCTCTATATAAATCTCTTTTACCCAGTTAATATTAGCACTTTTTGAAGCTTGTAAATTAATTTCTTTAATAGCATATGTAGTATCTGCTACCCAAAAATCACCTTTAAAAGTAAGCTCGTTTTTTCGTCTTGGATAATAAATAATATTGTAACACCATTTATTATCTATAAATGTACTATCGGACAACACATAATTATAAGTACTAATTCCTGTTTTAGACAAAGGGCTAACAAAACTCTTATCAAAAAACTTTAAGTAATTATCGTATACGTTATAATCGGAATATAAATCATTAACAAAATCAATCACCATCTGATTGTCGCTAAATCCAGAGTTTTTATTTCCTTTTAAAACTTCTTTTTCTTTATTAATAGTGTTATCTCCATATACTCTTGAAACGGCTTCGTTTATAAACATTGGTAGATATGTTTTACCAGTAACTCGAGACGTATCTACTTCGTTAAAAACAAATTCCATGCCTCTAAAAAGCCTACTCTTAATAAGTGCGCTATCAATAGTATTAATATCAAATTCTACTTTTTCGTATTTATCGTATTCGTATTGTTTATATAGATTTAAACCATTTTTACGTTTATGCTCCCAGATTTTTCTAAGTAAGTCTATAGCAGGATTATTCTTTTTAGATTGTTTTCCTGTGGTTATAACAACTTGATCTAATTCTCCCAGTTCTTCTTTAAGCGTAAACTTTAAATTATAATTTACTTTTTTTTCTAAAGACACATGTAATGTTTCATATCCAATAAAAGACACCGTGAGTCCTGTCCATGTTTCATCAGATTCTAAATAGAACTTCCCGTTTTCGTTTGTTATGGTTCCTATGGTTGATCCTTTAAAAATGACGTTCGCAAACGATACAGGCTCATTAAACTCATCAAACACGTAACCACTGACTTTAGTTTGGGCTATAGTGGAAATAATTCCAAAGAAAAAAAATGCAATAAGTAGTCTTATTCTCATAATACGAAACAAAAACAAAAAAAACTTCATCAACAATCGTGCTAATGAAGTTTCTATAACGTAAAAAATATTAATTTATTTGTATAATACCTTTTTTACTGCTTTAATAACATCATCGCTATTTGGTAACCATTCTGCTAATAAAACTGGTGAATATGGTGCAGGTGTATCTGCTGTATTAATTTTTACAATAGGCGCATCTAAATAATCAAATGCTTCACTTTGTACTAAATATGTAATTTCGGTCGCTACATTCCCAAAAGGCCATGCTTCTTCTAAAACTACCAATCTGTTTGTTTTCTTAACCGATTCTACGATTGCTTTTCTATCCATAGGACGAACAGTACGTAAATCTATAATTTCACAAGAAATATTTTCCTTAGCTAATTCATCTACTGCTTTATAAGCTTCTTTAATAATCTTTCCAAAAGATACAATCGTTACATCTGTTCCTTCTCGCTTAATTTCTGCAACACCTAAAGGGACTATATATTCCCCTTCTGGCACTTCGCCTTTATCACCATACATTTGCTCACTTTCCATAAAAATTACCGGATCGTCATCACGAATAGCCGCTTTTAATAATCCTTTGGCATCATATGGATTTGATGGCACTACAACTTTTAAACCTGGTGTATTAGCAAACCAATTTTCAAATGCTTGCGAGTGTGTAGCACCTAATTGACCTGCAGAAGCAGTAGGACCACGAAACACAATAGGACATTTAAATTGCCCGCCAGACATCTGTCTGATTTTTGCAGCATTGTTTATAATTTGATCAATTCCAACTAAAGAGAAGTTAAACGTCATATACTCAACAATAGGTCTATTACCCGTCATTGTAGAACCAATAGCAATCCCTGCAAAACCAAGTTCTGCAATAGGTGTATCAATAACGCGTTTGGCTCCAAATTCATCCAACATACCTTTCGATGCTTTATAAGCACCATTATATTCTGCTACTTCTTCACCCATTAAATAAATGCTTTCGTCTCTGCGCATTTCTTCACTCATGGCTTCACAAATAGCCTCTCTAAATTGAATAGTCTTCATTAACTTAATTTTAATTCGAGTTGCAAAAATAGGAATTATTGATTATAATCTAATATAAAAACTAACAGTAAAATTATCCTCCAAAAAAAATTATTAATTTTATAGAAATTATATACGAATAATGAAGATTTATTACTTTAAATTAGTTCTTATTCTTTTTATGTGCTATTTATATTAATGTTATGATTTTACGTTAAAAGCCCAAAAATTATTATCGATTAGAAAACCAGCTCTATTTTATAATTCCTAACACTAAAAATCAACAGTTTTTTTGATAATGTTATCTCGGTTCAAATAAGAAATTCTTCGTATAATTTTAATCTTTAAACGATAAAATACCTATCAAAGAACAAGTAAATAATCTTTGTTTTGTAAAAATATTTATTACCAATAACAAAGTTTACGGCTTAAAATTCATAAAGAAATGCTACTATTTATGCTTTTTTGATAATTTTAATGATTATTTACTATGCACGCATAGTAAATAATCGGAATAAAATAATTACCTTCGTATCCTTAAAATTAAGTCCTTATTTGTAATTTTTAAAGGATTGTTTTTCAAATACTAATTATTACAAAAAAGACTATCTAACTTAAGTAAAACTAAACGATTAAATTGTTGTAATATGAAAATATTAGTGTGCATTAGTCATGTTCCTGATACGACTTCTAAAATTAATTTTAGTGAAGGTGACACAAAATTTGACACCAATGGTGTGCAATTTGTTATAAACCCAAATGATGAATTTGGTTTAACTCGTGCTATGTGGTTTAAAGAAAAACAAGGTGCTCATGTTACCGTTGTAAATGTTGGTGGCGCAGATACAGAACCTACACTTCGTAAAGCTTTAGCTATTGGTGCCGATGCTGCTATTAGAGTAAATACCATAGCGTCTGATGGTTTTTCGGTGGCAAAACAATTAGCTAATGTTGTTAAGGACGGTGCTTACGATTTAGTCATAGCAGGTCGTGAATCTATTGATTATAATGGTGGTATGGTTCCTGGTATGATTGCAGGGTTAACTCATGCAAACTTTGTAAATAATTGTATTGGTTTAGAAGTAGATGGTACTTCTGCAAAAGTTATACGAGAAATAGATGGTGGAAAAGAGACTGTATCTACTGCTCTTCCATTAGTTATTGGTGGTCAAAAAGGATTGGTTGAAGAAAGTGATCTTAGAATACCAAATATGAGAGGTATAATGATGGCACGTAAAAAACCTTTAACAGTTGTTGAACCTATTGATGCTAACGCCGAAACAACATCTGTTAAGTTTGAAAAACCGACCCCTAAAGGTGCTGTAAAACTGGTATCAGCAGATAATTTAGATGAATTAGTAAACTTACTTCACAACGAAGCCAAAGTTATTTAATCGCAGATTAAATAATTCTGAATTTATTTTCAGAACCTTAACAAGAGAAAATAATATTAATGAGATCCTGAAACAAGTTCAGGATGACAAAAAGTAAAATTTTTATGTCAGTTTTAGTATATACAGAATCAGAGCAAGGAGTATTTAAAAAAGCCGCTTTAGAAGTTGCCTCTTATGCCAAAGCAGTAGCCAATCAATTAGGAACAACCGTTACTGCCATTACCATAAATATAGATGATGCTACAGTATTAGGGAATTATGGTGTCGATAAAGTTTTAAAGGTATCTAATCCACAATTAGAATCTTTTAATGCCAATGGCTATGCAGAAGCTATTAAACAGGCTGCAGAAAAAGAGGGATCGCAAGTTGTTGTTGTAAGCTCTAGTGCAGATAGTAAATATTTAGCACCTCTTTTAGCAGTGGGTTTAAATGCAGGGTATGCTTCTAATGTTATTGAAGCACCTACCAGTACATCTCCTTTTACAGTAAAACGTACCGCTTTTACCAATAAAGCTTTCGAAATGTCTCAAATTAACACCGATGTAAAAATCATAGGGGTTTCTAATAATTCATTTGGATTAGTAGAAAATAGTGGTAACGCTTCCGCGGAAGATTTCTCGCCTTCAATTTCAGATTCAGGAGTTAAAGTAGAATCTGTAGATAAAGCAACAGATAAAGTAACTATTGCAGATGCAGAAATTGTTGTTTCTGCTGGTCGTGGTTTAAAAGGCCCAGAAAACTGGGGCATGGTAGAAGAATTAGCAGATATTTTAGGAGCAGCAACAGCTTGCTCTAAACCCGTTTCAGATTTAGGCTGGAGACCACATAGCGAACATGTTGGTCAAACGGGTAAACCTGTAGCATCAAATTTATATATTGCTATTGGAATTTCTGGAGCCATTCAACATTTAGCTGGAATTAATGCATCAAAAGTAAAAGTAGTGATCAATACAGATGCTGAAGCGCCTTTCTTTAAAGCTGCAGATTACGGTGTTGTTGGAGATGCGTTTGAAGTTGTTCCCCAGCTTATAGAAAAATTAAAAGCTTTTAAAGCACAACAATAAATAATTTTTTATAAATTGTATAGTCGTATAGAGCTGCTTAAATTAGCACTAAATACTTAAATCTGTCTTAGTCAGTTGGTAAAGTCCTAATTTAAACAGTTCTTTGCGTTTTTATAAATTATGAGTTTAGTAAGATTAAATATAAAAGGAATATCCTATAGCCAAACCCAAAACGGTGCTTATGCCTTAATTCTAAACGAATTAGATGGTGACCGTAAACTTCCAATCGTCATTGGTGCTTTTGAAGCACAGTCTATTGCCATTGCTTTGGAAAAAGAAATTAGGCCTCCCAGACCATTAACACACGATTTGTTTAAAAATTTCGCCGATCGTTTTGATATTGTTGTAAAACAAGTCATCATCCATAAACTAGTTGATGGTGTTTTCTACTCTAGTTTAATTTGCGAACGCGATAAAATAGAAGAAATCATAGATGCAAGAACCAGTGATGCCATTGCTTTAGCACTTCGTTTTGACGCGCCTATTTTCACTTATAAAAATATTCTTGACAAAGCCGGAATATACTTAAAAGTAAATCCTAAAGAAGAAAGTGAAAATCAGGATAGTATTCTGGTAGACGACATGATTTCTACAGAGCTAGAGCCAGATGCACCTCGTGAAAATCTTAAAGGCAAAACACTTGAAGAATTGCATGCTTTATTAGATGAATCTGTTTCTAATGAAGATTATGAAAGGGCTGCTCATATTCGTGATGAAATCTCGAAACGAGAATAATATTTATTCCTTACATATGAAACAGCTTTCTTTGTTCATTACTGCCGTTTTTTTCTTATTGGCGTCGTCAGTTATAGCACAAGGGCTAAATGAAACAAAACCGTTGGATGCTGTTCAAAACGACACTACAGTTCAACAAAACGTACCTGTAAATAATACTTCAGATACTTTAATTATAGATAATACAGGTTCTAAAACTGAAACTGTATCAACAGCAAATGACACGAACATTTCTGCAAGTACTATTATCCCTAGTCAGGGCTTTTCAATGAACAGCTTATGGCGAGGTGCTTTAGGCATGGTTTTTTTAATATTTCTAGCATTTCTTTTCAGTAGCAATAGAAAAGCCATTAATTGGAAAATTGTTGGTATTGGTCTGGCATTTCAGTTATTAATTGCTATTGGGGTTTTAAAAGTTGAATTCATAAAAAGCATCTTTGAATTTATTGGAGGACTTTTTGTTGAGGTTTTGGAATTTACAAGAGCAGGTAGTAAATTTTTATTTGAAGGCTTAGTCGTAGACATGGATACATTTGGGTTTATATTTGCATTTCAAGTATTGCCAACCATTATATTCTTTTCTGCCTTAACATCTGTTTTATTCTATTTGGGTATTATTCAGAAAGTAGTAAAAGCTATGGCCTGGTTACTATCAAAAGCCTTAAAAATTTCCGGGGCAGAAAGTTTAAGTGTAGCCGGTAATATTTTTTTAGGTCAAACCGAAGCGCCTCTTTTAATAAAGGCTTATTTAGAAAAAATGAATAAGTCTGAAATACTTTTAGTCATGATTGGAGGTATGGCAACTGTCGCAGGTGCTGTCCTAGCTGCTTATATTGGCTTTTTGGGAGGTAATGACCCTGAACTTAGATTATTCTATGCTAAACACCTTTTAGCGGCATCCGTTATGGCAGCACCAGGTGCTATTGTTATTTCAAAAATATTATACCCCCAAACAGAAGATGTAAATACAGATGTTAAAGTTTCTCAAGAAAAAATTGGTGCTAACTTTTTAGATGCTATTGCCAATGGAACTACCGAAGGTTTAAAACTCGCTGTTAATGTAGGCGCTATGCTTCTAGTTTTTGTTGCTTTTATCGCCATGTTTAATGGCATATTAGGTTGGGTTGGAGATATATCTTCTTTAAATACATGGGTTGTTAATAATACACCTTATAAAAGCTTATCACTTGAATTAATTTTAGGCTACGTATTTGCTCCACTTATGTGGCTTATTGGTGTTGCTAAAGAAGACATGGCTTTAATGGGACAATTACTAGGCATTAAACTAGCTGCCAGCGAATTTATAGGCTACATTCAATTAGCTGATTTAAAAAATACTTCTAATGCGATTCATCTTAATTATGAAAAATCTATAATCATGGCAACTTATATGCTGTGTGGTTTTGCGAATTTCGCATCTATTGGTATTCAAATTGGGGGTATTGGCTCTTTAGCTCCAGGGCAGCGAAAATTACTATCCCAATTTGGTATGAAAGCCCTTATAGGTGGTACTATTGCCTCTTTAATCTCTGCTACTATTGCAGGGATGATTATCGGTTAATCTAATTCCTGCGAAGGCAGGAATCACATTTTTTATAGTTAATAACTTTATTATATATATTAAAATATCAAGCATTAAAACTTGATGCTTTTTTTTATTTTTAAGCCTAATAAAATTTAAGTTCAATTTAAAGAGATCCCCACCTTCGTGGGGAATATTATGAAGCAATATCACGACTTAGTTAAGCACGTTTTAGAAAACGGAAATGAGAAAGGAGATCGTACTGGCACTGGTACTAAAAGTGTGTTCGGACATCAAATGCGATTTGATTTAGGCGAAGGGTTTCCGATGGTTACTACTAAAAAACTACACTTAAAGTCGATAATTTATGAATTGCTTTGGTTTTTAAAAGGGGATACCAATATTAAATACCTCACCGAAAATGGTGTCCGTATTTGGAATGAGTGGGCAGATGAAAACGGTGACCTAGGACCTGTTTACGGCCATCAATGGCGTAACTGGAACAGTGATGAGATTGATCAGATAAAAGAAGTTATTCACGCTTTAAAGAACAACCCTAATAGTCGTAGGATGTTAGTTTCTGCTTGGAACCCATCTGTATTGCCAGACACTTCAAAATCATTTGATGAAAACGTCGCTAATGGTAAAGCAGCACTCCCTCCATGCCACGCATTTTTTCAATTTTACGTAAGCCTCCCGACCCCCAAAGGGGGCGTAAATGCTAAACCTCGATTATCTTTACAACTATATCAACGAAGTGCAGATATCTTTTTAGGCGTGCCTTTCAATATTGCATCTTACGCCTTATTTACTATGATGATGGCACAAGTTTGCGGTTATGAAGCTGGTGAATTTATCCACACGTTTGGTGATGCTCATATTTACAGCAATCATTATGAACAGTTGAAACTACAATTATCTAGAGCACTTAGACCATTACCAAAAATGATACTAAACCCCGAGGTAAAAGATATTTTCGACTTTACTTTCGATGATTTTACTTTAGTAGATTATGATCCACATCCTCACATTAAAGGAGCGGTAGCTATATAAATAATTTAGCACATGAAAAGCTGTGTTTAAAACGCAATTTTCCAATGTTTAAGTTTTAGAAACATTCCATTTTACTAAATGAGGCTGTTTTTATGAACATTCTTGGTTGTAGTTTATTCAATCAAGCTCCCTGTTTAATCAGTTTTTTTATCATCTTAATCTGTCCAAGGTGATAATAACAATGTTCGCTCATTACAGTTATATTCCGAAAATAATTTCCATACTCTTCTTTTACAAAAATTCTTTCTAAATCTTTGTTTGTCATTTTTTCAACTGCTGTAACAAATTTTTCAGAATCATAACAAAATTTGTCAATCAGTTTTTTCCAATCTTTTTGGGATTCTATTGGTTTGTAATCAAAACTATACTTGTCTTTGATTTCAAGCTCTCCTCCTTCAAAAACATTTAAAACTCCAGCTAAATAGTAATCAATATGGAAAGTTAGGTCAGCAATTGAATTTAATGAATCTATTTTCATTGTTGCTATTTTCCAGTCTAAATCTATAATTTCATTCTTAATGTTTGTTCCGGTTACCCATTTACCATCAAATAAAACTTCTTTTAAACTGTCTGCTAAAGTTTTTGCTAATTCCATTATTTATATAATTACCTCCAACTAAAAAGTAAGCATATGCCTGTTCGAACGTAGCCAAGAGCCCTTAAGACATCTCGGCTTCGCTCGATATGACACCTTTAATATTTTATTTTTAAAATATACTAAGGTTGGATTTAACTAAACGTTTAATACACCATTTTCAGCCGATGCATAATCGCTCCAGGCAAAAGCATCTGCCTGCTCATCATTGATGTAAGTACCATCAACAATATATCTAAACTCATAAGAGTTATCTTTTTCTAAATCTACTGTCCCTTTAAAGGTACCGTTTTTTAGTTTTTTAAGTGTTGTTGATTTTGTATTCCATTCGTTAAAAGTTCCAACTACGGTTACTTCATTTGCTTCTTTAGCTGGTACAGAAAAGGTAACTTTACAAACTGGTTTGCTTTTTAAATATTGTTTTGTAATTGCCATTGTGTTGTTTATTTGTGTGTTGTTTATACAGCAAATTTATAAAACAATTTTGCATCTGTTTATATCTAATCTAGGAAACCAAAAAGAATTATCAATTTGATAAGTATTGCTTTACATTTATTTAAACTACATAAAATATCCATGCCATATTTATGAGATTGCCAAACTCAACTTTTTGTTTTACACTTGATTACCAGTGGTTTTAAAACAAAAACGATTTCATTCTAAAACATAAAAAATTCAACAAAATATTATAACTTTACATCTGTTATTAGATACTTATGTTTGGAAAAAAGAAAGAACAGCCTCAAATAGATAAAGAGCAATTAGAATTGATTCAAAATGCTCAAAAACGTATTAAACAGAAGAAACGTTTGTACTTTCACTTCGTACTTTTTTTAATTGGTTCTATATTTATAATTATAGCCAATACCGTTCTAGATATAGGTAAAGACTTTAGACCTTTTGATAAAGAATGGTTTTTATCTGCCATTTTTGTTTGGCTCTTCTTTTTCCTTTATCATGTATTTAATGTGTTTATAACCCATAAATTCATGGGAAAAGTCTGGGAGCAAAAACAATTAGACAAATTAATAATTCAACAAAAACTAAGAATAGAGCAGTTAAAAAATGAGCTTAAAAAAGAAGCACCTATTATTGCTGAAAGCGAACATTATAATGAATCTTTAAACAAAAAGAAAAAAACATCGGAGCTTACTATTATAGTTGCTGCTGCAGAAAATGATGCTATTGGTAAAGGCAATAAATTGATTTGGCATTTAAGTGATGATTTAAAACGCTTTAAAAGCCTCACTAATGGTCATCATATCATCATGGGGAGAAAAACATTTGAAAGTTTCCCAAAGCCTTTACCGAACAGAACGCATATCGTTATTACAAGACAAAGTGATTATCAAGCACCCGAAGGTGTTATTGTAGTTAACAGTTTAGAAGATGCCATTAATGCTGCTAAAAATGATCCGCAACCTTACATCATTGGGGGTGGTGAAATATACAAACAAGCCCTTCTTGTAGCAGATAAAATAGAATTAACACGCGTGCATGAAGATTTTGAGGCGGATGCTTTTTTTCCTGAAATAGATGCATCGGTTTGGAAAGAAACAGCTAATGTATTTCATACTAAAGATGAAAACCATAAGCATGAGTTTTCGTTTTTAACTTATGAGAGGGTATAGATCAAGGCTTGATTTTGTGAAATTTTCAACTAACTTCGTTTAACATGAAATATGAAACATTAAAATGGTTTCGTATTAAGTCGTTGGAAAACATATTGGAAAAAACAATCCAATAAACCATATTAAAATAATTGTATCTTTGAATTGTGGAAAAAATTGGAGACATAGAAATCCGAGTTGTTGGGAAATCAGGTAATCAAAGTTTAAATCCTAACAACTACGATATTAAGCATATTGCAACGATTTTGCAAAATGTCGAGGACTTACTTTATCCTAATAATAAGAAAGATAGACCAATCATTACTTATGATATTCAAGAAGGTTCTGTCAAACATTTGTTTAAAACAACTATTCAAACAGTAATAGGTTTTAGTGCTGTATTAGGTCAAGTTCAAGTCAATGAATCTATAGATTTTCTGGAATTAAAAACAGCGAGAGCAATTGAAAATATTCAAAATTTATCGCGTCAGAAAAATTACGAATTTCAAATAAAAACTTCTCTCAAAGACGACTATGAATTAACGATAAGCCCTTCAACTAAATATTTTAGAACAGAAAATATTTGGGTTGAAGCGGAATTCTACTTTTATGGTATCCTAAAAGATGCAGGAGGAAAAAGTAAAGCTAATATCCATTTAGATACTCAAGATTATGGATACTTATCAATTGAAACTGGAGAGGAATTTTTAAAGGAGAGAGAAGAGAATTTACTTTATAAAAAGTTTGGTGTTAGAGCAAGTGGAAAACAAAATATTGAAACTGGTGAAATTGACACAAAATCACTTTCTTTATTAGAACTAATTGATTATCACCCAAAATTCGATAGCGACTATCTGAATTCACTAATTAAAAAAGCAAAAAAAAGCTGGAATAACATTAATCCTGATGAATGGTTGTTAAATTTAAGAGGTGGATATGAAGCATAGTGTTTTATTAGATACAAGTTTTTTTATTCGACTTCTTAATGACGAGGATCCACTTCATTCAAACGCTGTTGGTTATTTTAAATATTTCTTGGAAAATGAAATAGCACTAAAAGTTTCTACAATCAGTATTGCGGAATATTGTGTTCTTGGAGAACTTGAAGATTTACCTCTAAAAAATGTTCAAATTGTTCCGTTTAACTTAAAAGACGCCAAAAAAACAGGTGAATTTGCCAAAATTATTTTTACGGAAAACAAAATTAGTGTGGAAAAATTATCGCCTCGGGCAATAATTCCTAATGATTCAAAACTTTTTGCTCAATCAGATTTAGATAAAACTATTAGTTATTTCGTAACTTCTGACGTTCGTTCAAAAAACACTTTGGCTTTATTAAAGAAAGAAACTAACCCAAAATTCGATATAATTAGTATTGATGTTCCATATACAGAAACATTCGGGATTTTAGATTTATAAAAATACGTTTTACAACAACGCTAAGTAATTGCTCGATGATGGATAATGTCTTCTCGAGAAATTCCGCAGAATTCCCTTCACGCTGTTTCTTTTTGCTATCTTTAGTCCCAATTCAACTAACCATAAATAATCACGTTAAACGACTCCTCAAACTCTTATAAACCTAGATTCTCAAACTACTTGCTAAAAGATTCTTCCCCATCAATAACCACCATCGTTTTCTTAAACCGCTTAACAAATTCTCTCGCTTCAGTGTCATTATAACATGAAAACCCTATTCTTATAGCATTATGCTTCGTATTTGCTATATCATAACGTTGCCACTCTGGAATAATTAATTTATGATGTTTTGCAATTTCTGTAACCATATCCCACGAATACTTTTTATTCAAAGTTACCCATAGTGCCATACCGCCTTTGGGAATTTCAAAAGACAAATAATCACTTAATTCTTCTTTAAGGAGTTTACAAAATAAATCACGACGGGCTTTATATATTTTAATGACCTTTTTAATATGCCTGTCCAAGCTCCCCTCTTTAATAAAATTAGAAAAGGTTAATTCTAAAATAGCATCGCCCTGTCTATCCACAAAACGTCGTAACCTGGCACATTCATCCACAAATGTTTTGGGAGCAATTAAATACCCCACTCTAAAAACAGGCGCTACCGTTTTACAAATAGAGCCTACATAAATAACATTCCCGCAGGTATCATGACTTGCTAAAGGCAAAATAGGCGCATGATTATAATGAAAATCGTAATCATAATCATCTTCCAGAATAGCAAAACGATAGGTTTTCGCCAGGTTTAAAAGATGTATTCTCCGTTTTGCACAAAGTGTAACAGTAGTTGGGTGGTGATGGTGTGGCGTGGTATAAACAGCTTTAACATTATATTTTTTACATAGCTTTTCTATGTCGTGAGTGTTCAGTCCGTGGTCATCCACTTTAACTCTAAGTAATTTAGCATTTGCATATTCAAATGTTGTATCCGATGAGCTGTAATTAGTTTCTCCTACTATAATATAATCCTGATTTTCAACCAATAACTGAGATGCTAAGAACATCCCCATCTGACTTCCTCTGGTTATAAGAATATTATCTTTGGTAATATTTAACCCTCTAGTCTCATTTAAATAACAGACCAAGGTTTCTCTTAATTCCGGATTACCATAAGTCGTTCCATAATTCATATATTTAAGGGTACGTTTCTTATTCGCAATTTTTCTATAAATGATCGATAATTCTTTAATAGGCATCAATCTTTCGTCTGAAACACCATCATTAACATACATATAATCATCTGCATAATCTTGCGGAAATTTTCGGTCTAAAATAGGAGTTTGCTTAAAGGTGAATCCTGCCTTATCATCCTTTTTACTAGTAGTTTCTTTAATCCAATCTTGTTGCTGTAATATTGGAATGTCTTTATGAACAAACGTCCCTTTTTTCGGAATACTCTCTATCCACCCTTGCAATGTAAGCTCTTCGTAACAAGCGATCACCGTTTTTCTGTGTAACCCAATTAAATCTGCCAATGTTCTACTTCCTGGTAATTTTGTGCGTGGTGGAAGAGTTCGCTTCTTGATTAAATCGATAAACTGATTCGTAAGCTGAATATAAACAGGCTGTTTACCAGCTCTGTCAATTTTAATAATGGTTTTATAAGGAATCATAACTGGACTATTTAAAAAATGATTTCTGGATGAATATGACAATCCATAAACTTACTAAATTTGTTTTAAATAACAAACATCAATCAAAATCGAACAGTTATGTCAACTTACACAACATCAGAACTAAATCAGGTAAAACGAGGCCCTAAAAGAGCCGTTTATGATGTCGAACAAATAAACAATATTCTGGACGCAGGATTTGTGGGTTATGTAGGCTACAACTACAATGGAAAAGCTATTTGTCTACCCATGGCTTATGGTAGAATAGACAACAAAATATACCTACATGGTTCTCTAAAAAACAGAATGCTGCTAGCGCTCTTAGAGGCTAAAGAAGCGAGTATGACCATTATGCATTTAGATGCGCTCATATTAGCTCGTTCTGGATTTCATCATTCTGTAAATTACAGATCGGCAACACTATTTACAAGTATTACCAAAGTTGAAAACCGAGCCGAAAAAGAAGCCGCTTTAAAATGTGTTGTAGATCATATGATTCCAGGGCGTTGGGATACGCTAAGACCTATGAATCTTAAAGAATTTAATAGCACACTCGTTGTTGAAATGGAAATACAAACAGCATCCGCCAAAATTAGAGATGAGGGCGTATTAGATGAGAAAAGTGATTTAGACCTTCCTATCTGGGCGGGTGTTATACCACTAAAACAAGTAGCAAAACTTCCTGTTAAAGACGCCTTGTTACCTAGACAAATAAGAACTCCTAAGCATGTGGTATCCTATTACAAAAAGAATAAAGCCTAAAACAATGAAAAAATCCGACTTAAAATTCATTCCAAATTTCTTTGATAGGTACATCGCTTTAATTGATGATAACACTCATTTAATAGATGGCTTAAAGACTAATGAAACCATTTTTGAAACCATTTCTGAAAGATTGATTCAATATCAAGACTATAGGTACGAATCAAATAAATGGACGCCTAAAGAATTGCTTCAACATGTTATCGATACCGAAAGAATCCTTACTTACAGAGCCTTGTGTATCTCCAGATTAGAACCAAAGGCACTATTGAGTTTTGATGAAAATACGTATGCGGATAATTCAAATGCAAACCATAGAAGCATTAAAGATTTACTAAAAGAGTTTAGATTAGTAAGGCAATCGACAGTTCCTTTATTCGAAAGTTTTAATGAAGACATGCTTCATCGAGCTGGTATGAGTTCTGAAACTAAAATAAACACCTTGGCTCTTGGGTTTACTATTATTGGTCATGCAAAACATCATTTTAAGGTTTTAAATGAGCGCTACTTTTTAACTTGATTATTTGGTTAACTTGTTTATACACATATCATACTTGTCACGTTGAGCGCAGTCGAAACGTATCAAAAGAAGTACTTGACAAACCCTTATACTACACTCAGTGTGACAGTGGAAGCATCATTTTAAGATTTTAAATGAACGCTGCTTTACTAATAAGTAAACTTTAATACTACGGCAGCTTTTAAGCATCGCATTCTTTTTCAAAATCTTCTCTTAAATTTGAGTAATTTTGCGTCATGGTAAAAGAGATTCAGCTTCGTATTTCACTTAAAGACGAAGAGCGCAGTGATATTTTAATAATAAAATCGGCATATGCGCTAGATATAGATAAAGAAGATATTACAGGTATTAAAGTCCTTCGAAAATCTATTGATGCTCGAAAACCAAAAATTATCTTCAACTATAAAGTTGCTGTTTATATTAGAGAAGCATTGCCAAAAACGTCTGATTATCAATTTGATTACAAAGACGTTTCAAAAGCCAAACCCGTTCATATTATTGGGTTTGGTCCAGCTGGTATGTATGCTGCTTTGCGTTGTATTGAATTGGGTTATAAGCCTATTGTCTTAGAACGCGGTAAAAATGTTCAAGACCGTAGACGGGATTTAAAAGCTATAAATCAAGATCATTTTGTTAATGAAGATTCCAACTATTGCTTTGGTGAAGGTGGTGCTGGTACTTATAGCGATGGAAAATTATATACCCGAAGTTTAAAACGAGGTGATGTACGCCGAATTTTTGAAAACTTAGTATTTCATGGTGCTACCGATCAAATTCTAGTGGATGCCCATCCACATATAGGTACTAATAAATTACCAAAAGTGGTTCAAAACATAAGAGAAACCATTTTAAATTATGGTGGTGAAGTACACTTTGAAACCAGAGTCACAGATTTCATCATAAAGGCCAATAAAATTCAAGCACTTCAACTTCAAAATGGTGAAGAAATAGCTGTAAACAGGGTTATTTTAGCTACAGGGCATTCTGCTCGAGATATCTTTTATTTATTACATAAAAAGAAAATAGCCTTAGAAGCAAAATCATTCGCTATGGGGGTTCGGGTAGAACACCCACAGCATATTATAGACTCTATACAATATCATTGCAGTGGAGAACGCAACGAATTACTCCCAGCAGCTTCATATAGTTTAGTAAACCAGATAAACAACAGAGGAGTATATTCATTTTGTATGTGTCCCGGTGGATTTATAGTACCGGCAGCAACAGCTAATGGTGAAGTTGTAGTTAATGGTATGTCCCCTTCTAAACGAAATAATCTGTATGCGAATTCTGGTATCGTTGTTGAAATTAATGCGGTGGCCGATTTACATAAATATGAAAAATTTGGCGTTTTAAAAGGCTTAGAGTATCAGAAAAACTTAGAAAAACTAGCTTTTACTTCGGGTGGAAGAAGCCAGGTGGCACCAGCGCAAAGGCTTACCGATTTTGTTGAAGGTAAACTATCGGAAGATTTAAACCCGACCTCCTATCAGCCAGGATTAAAATCTGCACCTTTGCATTCGTTATTACCTAAATTAATAGGGAGTAGGCTTAGAAAAGGGTTTCAAGCTTTCGGACAAAAAATGAAAGGCTATTATACCTCTGAAGCTAACATTGTTGGGGTAGAATCTAGAACCTCATCGCCAGTTTGCATCCCAAGAAACGAACAATTAGAACATCCTGAAGTTTCTAATCTTTTCCCATGTGGTGAAGGTGGTGGATATGCAGGTGGTATTATATCTGCTGCTATGGACGGGGAACGTTGTGCTGAAGCTGCTGTTAGTGGTTTATAATATTAAAAATAAGACCGCTTCACTTTCGGAAACAAGAATATAGACGTCTTATTAAATAAGATTCAATATTCTTCTAATCAAGTCAAAATTAAGTCTTGTTTCTATTTTCTAGCAGTTCTGAGTCTTCAAAACGATCTTATATCTTTTTAAAGATTTTATTTATACTTTTGCAGCACTAAAAAACCAATCAACATAAAACATTCTTAAGTAAACTTCTGTACCTCAGAAACTCATTAAATGAATGTTATATGTACTTTAAAAAACAATAATACAAGCACATGAAAGCATATATATTTCCGGGTCAAGGCGCTCAATTTTCAGGAATGGGTTTAGACTTATATGAAAAATCTCCTTTAGCTCAAGAATTATTTGAAAAAGCAAACGATATTCTTGGTTTCACAATTACAGATACTATGTTTGAAGGATCTGCTGAAGACCTTAAAGAGACCAAAGTAACACAACCTGCTATATTTTTACACTCTGTAATTCTAGCAAAAACTTTAGGGGATACTTTTAAACCAGAAATGGTTGCGGGGCATTCTCTTGGAGAATTTTCTGCATTAGTAGCCAATGGGGCTTTGAATTTTGAAGATGGTTTGAAATTAGTATCTCAAAGAGCTCTAGCTATGCAAAAAGCTTGTGAATTACAACCAAGTACCATGGCTGCCGTTTTAGGTTTGGAAGATAATATTGTTGAAAAAATATGTTCTGCGACTGACGGTGTTGTCGTTGCAGCAAATTATAACTGCCCTGGGCAATTAGTGATTTCTGGAGAGATTGATGCCATTAATGATGCATGCCAATCTTTAAAAGATGCAGGTGCTCGCCGTGCTCTAGTGTTACCTGTTGGAGGTGCTTTCCATTCTCCGTTAATGGAACCTGCCCGTGAAGAGTTGGCAGCCGCTATAGAAAATACAACATTCAGCAAACCTAACTGTCCTATTTATCAAAACGTAACGGCTTATGCTGTTACAGATGAAACGGCTATAAAAACGAATTTAATTTCTCAGTTAACAGCTCCTGTACGTTGGACACAGTCTGTACAGCAAATGATTACAGATGGCGCTACTTTATTCACCGAAGTTGGTCCTGGTAAAGTTTTACAAGGCTTGGTGAAGAAAATCAATAGAGAAGCTGAAACAGCTTCTGCAACTTTTGAAAATAACTAAATGAAATTATCAAAACGCTCTATTTATATTTTATTAGTTATCATTTTAACTATTGCTGTCGATCAAATTTCGAAAGTACTTGTTAGAGCTAATATTGATTTACGAACCGACATTCATCCTGGTGAGCGTATTTCTTTAATAGGTGATACTTTCATTATGATGAATGTAGAAAATACCGGTGCTTTTTTAGGCATGGGTAGTGATTTAAATCCTACACTTAGAATTATCTTATTACTTATTTTACCTATAGTAGTACTTGGATTTGTATTGCGTCATATTTTCAAAGACAAAAGCTTAGATACATTTTCTCTTTTTGCTTTTGCAAGTATTATAGGGGGTGGTTTAGCTAATGTTTATGACCGTATTGTATATGGAAAAGTTACTGACTTCTTGTTTATCGATTTAGGTGGTGTTTTTAAAACAGGTATTTTTAATATGGCCGATTTATCAGTAACCACAGGCATGATTATTTTAGTTATTGCTAGCTTTAAGAAGAAGAAAATTGTTGAATAATTTAAACCGAGAAATCAAATTCTCGGTTTAAATTAATAGTAAGTAGTTTAGTTAGTTTTTGTTAGAATTTAATTTATCTGAAACGTTATTTCTTCACCAAAACCATGATTTCCATCACCTGTAACTAATACATTCCCGCTGTTAGTCATGGTATATGATCCTCCTCCATCTCCATAAGTATCGCCCATGAAAATTTTATAAGTGCCACTTTCTAGGCAAAACGTTCTACTAAATTTTGTCGTTCCTTCTGGGTACGCCCCCCCTTCAAACAATAAAACATCGCTAGAATCATACAACTCCCAATATTGTTCTTGTGCAAAGTCATCAAATGCAATATCCAGTTGGGTTTCAGGGTATGGGCAAACCTGTTTAATATTAAATGTTATGGGGTCTCCAATAAACAAGCCTTCTTCTTTATTAAAAGAAAGTACTAGTGTTTCTCCTTCTACTCCAATATTCAAATCTGATATATTTACTGTAAAAACGCCTTCATTAGAGTTCGCAGGCACAGAAACAGATCCAGGAACTGTATAGGATGCTGGATCGGCAGTTGACATATCTGTTTCTATATTGATGTTAAATACTCTTTCTACATTTGAAATACGTGTTGTATAAATTTTAATGTCATTAGAATTACTACTTTGTATGTCTACTCCAAAATCATAAGACGTCGATTCAAAAGACACATAATTAATAATATTATGATCGTCACTATCACAGCTATAAAAAGCTAATAGTGGTATTGATAAAAATAAAAAGATTGTTTTTCTCATAACTAAGTTTATTAATTATTGATTTATACTTTCGTCCATATTAGGATTAGCATCTATTTCTGACTGTGGAATAGTTAAATAAAACAATTCACTATCAGCAGGAACATTCACAATTACCCTATGTACAGCGTCTCTATTAATAGGCCTACTTAATCTTTTGGCATCAAACCATTCAATACCTAATTCGCCATATAACTCTTTGCGTCTTTCCAGTAAAATCTCATCCATCAGATCGCTTCCGGAATTGGTGGATAATGTCGCTCCCGGATCTCTATCTTTTTGTAATGCAAAAAGTAAATCCCTAGCTCCAGATTCGTTATTTAAATTATATTGAGCTTCAGCATCAATTAATACCATTTCAGACTTTCGCATTAAAGGAACATCTGATGCAAACGTAAAAACAAACTTAGTCGTCACGAATTCTCTGTAAGGTGTTGCTGAATTATAAATATCCTGAAACAGCTTTCTAACATCGGTATCTGCAAACTCATCTCTGAAATTTGTATTTATATAGGTGTTTTGAAGCGATGCTGTTAAATGATCTGTGAATACATGAGGTGCCATCCAAAAAAAATTGCTTTCGTTTGTACCATTTTGAAAATGTCCCCATAGCCAATCTTGATCCGATAATTCATTAAACCCATTACCCCAATTTGAAGATACCACTGCCGTTGTCGCATTACCTCCATAAGCTGCTTTAGCAGCAGCAGAGGCTAAATCCCAATCATCCTGAGTGACTAATAAAACTCTAGCTAATATCCCATTAGCAACAGCTTTATTAATATAACTTTTACCAAGCCTTTCCTCAGGTAAATCCTGAATTGCAGATTTAAGATCAGACAATATTAAGTCATAAACATCGGTTAATGGGCTTGGAGAGTTACCAGCTGAAGACCCTGTAGCTGGTTCTGTATAAATAGGAATTCTAGAGCTCGTCCTATCTGTATTATAATTAGGAGCGAACTCTAAGGCTATTTGAAAATAATGAAATGCCCTTATGGCTTTCCCCACAGCAGTAAATTCTTTTTTCGTCGCATCATCGAGACTACTATTTGCTAATCCATTAATTAATACATTAGCATAATTAATTATTTCGTAATTAAAAGTCCACGTAAAACTTGTTCTTCTAAAAGTAGGCAGTCTATTATCATGGGCATAATCAAACCTATAAAATGTAGGTGCTAGGATTAAGTCATTTCCTTTAACTGTCCTCGCAAAATACATGGCATATAAGCCCCCTGTATCTGGATCTGAAGTATTTTCACCATCTGTTAAATCATCATCCCACTGCCCTTTATATCTATCATAAATACCTGTTATAAAAGACTGTACAATTTCTCTATCTGAAAAGACTATTGACTCTGGAAGGCCTGCCGTATTCTGAGGCTCATCTATAAACTCTTTTGAGCAACTAGACAAAAAGACTACCATTAAAACCAGTAGAAATTTTGTGCTTTTTGATGTATTATATATTTTCATTTCTTTAATTTTTTGGTTTTAAAATTCTAAAATAATACCAGACGTTATTGTTTTAGATAATGGAGACCTACTATTGGCAACACCGTTAAATGATTGTTCTGGATCAATTCCTTTATGGGATTGCCAGGTTAAGATATTATCTGCTTGTAAAAACAACCTTAACTTGCTTAATCCTACTCTTTCAATTACTGATTGCGGAAGATTGTAACCAAATGTTAAACTTTTCAATCTTACATAATCATTTTTAAACAAGAAGCGTGTTGAACGGGAAGCATGATCATTGTTATTAGCTAATAATAATGGAAAATTGCTAATATCTCCGGGGTTTTGCCATGCATCAAAATTATCTGGATGGGCACTAGCTCCCGGGTTTTGGAAAGGGTTTATTAGTGATGAATAGTCTGAATCTAATAAATAAGCTCCAAAGCTAAAATTGAACAATACATTCAAATCAAACTGTTTGTATCTAATAAAGGAAGTAAACCCGCCTTCTATATCTGGCAAAGAAGATTTCCCAGTATCATATCGAGTGGCCCTAGTATCAGGATCCGAACTGTAATCCTTTGTTGTGACCCTATCAATTACATTACCTTCATCATCTAATACATCTCTATACCACATACCTTTACCATCGGCAGGGTCTACACCAGCCCATTCTGGGATAAAGAAATCGAAAATAGAGCCGCCAACTCTGTAACGTTTAGACCCATTTATAATTTGATCTTGTGATAACTTAGTCCACTCGTTCTTATTTAGTGCCACGTTAATACCCGTAGTCCATGTAAAATCTTCTGTATTGAAATTAATAGAGCGTAACGATGCTTCCCATCCAAAGTTTTTAATAGACCCAATATTTGTTACAATTTTATTTACACCTAAAGATCGTGGTAATGGTTTATCTAAAATTAAATCTACAGACTCTTTATTATAGTATTCTAAAGTACCTGATATGGCTCCATTAAATAATTCGAAGTCTGCCCCAATATTTAAAGATTCTATTTTTTCCCATCTTAAATTCACATCGGCTACACCTTCAGGCAAAATACCTGGGTTACCTTCATTAACAAAACCTGTTTGAAAAACAGATTGATAAGGAAAAAGGTTTGCGGTTCTATTGTTTCCCAGTTCACCATAAGACCCTCTAAGTTTTAAATATGTAAGGACATTGCTTTCACTTAAAAAATGCTCTTTAGAAACAATCCAGCTCATACCTCCTGCTAAGAAATTACCCCACCTTGTGTCTTCATGAAAACGGGTAGATCCATCTCTTCTTATTGAAAACTCTCCAAAATACTTTTCATTAAAATTATAGCTAAGTCGACCTAGATAACTATTAATTCTTTCCGTAATAACATTACCTCCAACGCTTTCTGGTGTCGTACTGCTATCTAAGTTATCTACTCCTGGCAAAAATCCAGTACCTTGAGATAATAAATCATCTTGGGTATTTGTATAGGCTTCTGTAATAGCATCAATTGATACATGGTGATTTCCGAAGCTCTTTTTATAGTTTAAAGATTGAATCGCATTTAGAGTTGTTGTTAAATCTCGATCTTGCGATACACGCCCTTGTACATTAGCTGCAGCACCTGTCTTATCATCATCAAAACTAAAAGAATCGAACAGATAATTCTCATAACTCAATCGCGTTTTGAATGTTAAACCTTCAAAAAGATTTACTTCTGCAAAAACATTGGCTAAATAATTAGTTCTTACTCTTCTTTCTTTCCCTAAAGTTAAAGTTGCCAAAATATTATCATCGTTAAAAACTGGTCTTGTACTATTTACTGCTTGACCAGTAACGAGTCCATTTCCTAAATCGAAAATTCGATCTCCGGCATTATCTCTAATTAAATTTCCATTAGCATCACGTAAGTATATGGGATAAATACTTGACACCCCATAAATCCATGAAATTGCTTGTGTTGTACTGTCACTTGTTTGATCTGGGTTATTTGAACTAGAGCGTGAAAAACTAGAATTAAGACCTATCTTAAACCAATCATTTATCTGAGTTTCTAAATTTAATCTTGTAGCTACTCTCTCAAAATCTGAAGGTCTTACCGGACCATCTTCATTCAAATAATCAAAAGACATAAAGTATCTTGTTTTATTGCTACCTCCAGAGACACCAATGTTATGATTTACTCTAAGATAATCTTCTCTAATTATTTCATTTTCCCAGTTAGAATTCCATAATAGATTTGCATTTGCTACCAAATTACCATTAGTATCTATTGGGTTTCCAACACTATATGGATTATATCCTAAATAATCAACCAAACCATTTGTTGCGTTTTGAGCTGCATCGGTAGCAGTTTGACCATTTTCATATTGATTTGTATTCTTCAAAGCTTGCCAAGTTAGCTTTAAATAATCTTCTGGTTCAGTTAAATTGTGAACTCCTACAGCTGGGTTAGACAGCCCTATCTGTGACCTTAATGTCACTTTTGGAGCTGAGCCAATGTATCCTTTTTTAGTTGTAATTAATATCACTCCCCCAGAAGCTCTTGAACCATATAAAGCTGAAGAAGAGGCATCTTTTAATACTGAGACTGACTCTATCTGATCCTGACTTATCGTATTAAGACTACCATTAAATGGCGCACCATCTACAACAATGAGTGGCCCCCTGGCTAAACTTTCACTTGATATTCCTCTAATTCTAATCGTTGGATTACTCCCTGGTTGACCACCTGCTGTTAATAAACTTACTCCGGGTACAGTACCTTGTAATGCTCTTAATGGAGAGGTTACTTGTTGCGTTTCAATTGTAGTACTTGAAACAACTCCTACCGACCCTACTATAGATTCTCTTGTTTGTGAACCATATGCCACCACAATAACTTCTTCAAGAGCCGTTGTATCGTCCTGCATAGTAACATTAATGGTGTTTGACGCACCTACTATGATCTCCTGATTTATATAGCCAATAAAACTAAATACCAGAATGTCTCCTTGATTAACCTGAATTGAATAATTCCCATCGAAATCTGTTGAACTTCCATTAATGGAGTTTTTAATCAAAATTGTTGCTCCTGGTAGTGGTAAATTGTTTTTATCCACAACTCGTCCAGAAACCATTTTTTCTTGTGCAAAAGATGATAACATACCAATCATCAAGAACACTAGAATTAAATAGTAGTTTCTTACTTTCATAAAATTAAATGTTTATTTGAATTAGTCAAGCAGATTGAAAAAAGGCAGGTAGTAAAGATGTTTTTTAAGTGACTAATTCAAAAAATTATACTTTACTATGGAATTAAAGCTTAGAAGAATCTAAAATGTTTGATAAGTAAAGTTCTATTACTGTCCTGCCTTGTTTGCAATTGCAGGAGTAAAAAAAAGAATAAAGTTATTATTTGATGGTAACTCTTATAATACCTTACTTCACCGAAGATAATTTACCTTGAATTTACTTGTTATTTAACTTTTTTAAGCTGAGAATTTATAAACTCTGAAGGTGTTTGTGAAGTTTCTTTTTTAAATGCTTTATTGAAAGTAACTTTATTATTATACCCTACCTCATAAGCAATGTCTATAATATTAAGGCTTCCATGAACATCTTCTTTAAAAATGCTTATGGCTTCTTTAATTCTAAATTTATTTATAAGCTCAAAAAAATTGATATTAAAATGTTCGTTAATTATTTGAGACGTATTATGCCTAGTTGTATTTAATCTTTGAGACAATACTTCAAGATTAATATTGTTTTCTTTATATATTTTTTCTTCAACAAATAACTTAATTAAATTCTCTTTGAGTTCTTGTGATAACGCATTAGTAAGTCCTGATTTTTGATACTTCTCTAAACACATAACATCTTTTAATGCATAATCATATTTAAAAATTTCTGGTTGCACATAGGCCATATAAGCAAGATAAATGACCATAGTAGACATAATACTAACCTGTATATAGTTGATGAAATATGGAAAAGAGAGCAATAATCCACTTACTGGCAAACCATAGATAATATAAGAAACTAGATAAATAATGTGTATTCTATAGATGGTCTTCTTCCATTTATTAATAGGTTGCTTTTTATCTTCTGAATTAATTTCTTTTTTACCACGACCATACTGAAGTCTTCCTATTAAAACAGCGTATATAACAAGTGATGCTACTTTTGAAAAGAATATTACATATCTGTTATAAATATCATACGAATCATTTAATTCCAACATGAGCTCGATTTTTTCATTACCGGAGAGTGAATACATCGGAAATAAAAACACAATTAAAGCAAGTGTTGGCACAAAATGTAATAAATCTATTTTTCTAAATTTAAAATTATACGTAACACTCTTAAAATAGAAGTAAAGCAGCGGCCCGTATAAAAGCGCCACAGATGAGGTCATTAAATATGTATGTGGGGCTTTATACTGAATATTGGATATGTAAAGAACAAACTCTAGAATAAACATCGAATGCACCCCAACAAAACCACTGATAAATAGTTTTGCATAGCGATTTGACTTTTTAGAAAAATTGATGATTACGGTGAAAAAAAAGCCAATTAAAGCAACGTATAGAAACAAAAATGTAAGCCAGTCTATTTGCAATAAATAAGTTTCGGACAATTCTTTATACTCTTCGGAATCTTTTATAACATCATACGCTCCATTATTTAAAATTGAAAAGTCTAGCGTATTATTAATATACTTTTTAGTAAAGATTAAAGCATCTTTGGGTTGATCTAAATCTGCATTTAAAATCGCTAAATTTTTAAATATTTTGATTGAATCTGAATGCTTTTCAATTAAAGCGTCATTATAAAGCACTAATAGCTCTAACTGAGTCATATCATTACTGATATTTTTCTGCTTTATTAAACTATCTAGTTGCACTAAAAATAGATCTGGAGCAACATGTATCTTTGAAGCTGCAACTAATTTGTTAGACATAACAAATAAGCATAAAACAAAAAGAAATATTCTTGAATTATAAGACATCAAATTGGTCGATTGAGAGTGGTTATACAATGCTTTTTATCAGCAAAACTAACATACCATGAAATTATAAATAAAGCCGTCTATTATTCTTAAAAAAAACTTAAAAAAGTAACTCCCGATAATAATATACCTCATATTACCTTATTTTGTGGCTTTTTTAACATAAAAACTATAAAATGCGAAAAGTTTTTTTGTAAATTTCTTTTTAAAATAATTGGGCTTTGTAGTTTATTTATCATTAAACACCTTCATCTTTTTCAAGATTATATTAACCTTCTAAAACAGTTAAAATATAATAACACCTCGTCACAAAATAATTCAAACATAACACATTTGATATGCCATAGAAAGCACTCTTAAAAAACGAGCATTAACGTCAATAATTATCAAAACTGATTTTATTGTTAACACGCATATAATCCATTTTATCAAATTAAGATAATTAGTATTAATCTTAAAAAGATCTAAATCAAAATCAATGGTAAAGACTGCCTAAAAAATGGTTAATCTTGTCATTCAGAGCAACGCGAAGAATCTTATTTAACTCATAACCAGAGTCATTTATTTTAAAGAGATTCTTCATTCTATTCAGAATGACACTTTTTAGGCAGTCTTTCACTAGTTTATTGATTAGCAGTTATTTTAAATAACTATATTAATTTGGTGTTAGTTGAAGTGTAAATTGAATTCCAGCCAAACCACAACATGAGGTTGCCGTATATGTTAAGTCGAGCGTAATTACACCAGTATCTTGATCTAAACTAGTTCCTGCACCTTGCACCCAAGCAACTTGAGAACCAAATGGAATAGAATTCTCGGTTACAGTAATAGTCCCACAAACATCAGTAAACTCAAGAGCAATAGGGAAATCTGGTCCAAAAATATCTGCAGTACCATCACTTAAATTATAGGTTCCTGCTGCAGGCTGCGTTATTGTAACGGGTTGAGGGCTTCTAAAATTACCTGCAATTGGAAGGTTTGATGCTATTACAGTACTTATATAATTACCTTCTAACATGGTGGGACAAGAAACTGGATAACTTATTTTTGCTGTAAATAATCCAGAATTACTAACTGTAGTACCGGTATTATCTGTTCCATCGTCATTTAACAGACTCAAAACACGACCATCTGACATGGTAAACCTGGTAGATACTGTTAAAACATCACCAAGTTGAAAATCATTAGTGCTATTTAATTCTGCAAAGGCATCAATAACATCACTAGTGCTTAACGAAAAATCTCCAGGTAAGGTTACATTAGTAAATAATACACTTGTATACGTTGGTCCTGCCAACGTAGAATACGTAGCAATTATATCTGCAGAACTAGGAGTTCCTTGTGCTACCGACGCATTAAAAGCTAGATTTACTGCCGTACCATTCAATATTTTGGTAAGATCGAATATCTGGTCTGATGCTGCATCTTTAACGAAATTTGGAACAGCACCTGTTTCTAAAACAAGCGCTGAATCCCCACCATCATTATCGCAAGAAAAACTAGCGATAATGATTGTAGTTATAAGTAATAAAAATTTTATGTTTTTCATTTTTTATGTTTTTTAATTATCCCAAAACACTCTATAAGTTGCTAACGTTTTTTGAGCTGGAGCATTTTCATTAAGATTCAACTCATTATCTGGCCAAAAGAATGTTCTATTAAATGGGTTATTTAACGCCGTATCCGTATCTAACAAAGGAAAACCGTCACCATTATCTAATTGATATTCATTTGTTCCATCAGGATCTGCCAATACGGGATACCCTGTTCTTCTATAATCATTATATTGATCCATCTGATCGCCATAAGTAGCTACCCATTTTTGGGTCATGATTATTTCTAACTGTTTATCTGCGCTTGCAGCAGCAAATTCCGCATCAATATTAGCTATGAAATCTGTAACTGCAGTAGAGCCGCTTAAAACAGGAACAGTTTGAGTTGTTCCAGTACCTGCTACCACTTGATCTACCTTAGCAAAACTTGCAGTAACAGCTTCGGTTAGCTTAGCAGCTGGGTCACCAGCAATTAATCCAACTTGCATTAACTCGGCCTCGATGTATAAAAACTCATCGTAGGTAAGTATTCTCCTTGGTGCTACTCCAGTACCACTAGCTACGGTTCTAGCAAAACCTAAACCATCATCATATCTACCACCACAAGGGAAAATCCCAGGAAAAGTAGCATCATTAGCAACAGCTCCATCTCTCCAAGGGCCTACACTACTAAAACGGATTGTAAAGAAGCCTGTAGAAGCATCCCAATAATCGGCTCTAGGATCCCCAGAAATAGGGTCTGATTGATCTCTGGGAAACTGTCCTGCTGTTAGTTGGTTAGCCCAATAATATGGTATTCTGGGATCTTTATTGTTAGTATGAATATTAGGATTCATTCCCATTAAAATTTCATAGAACCAAGGACTAATGTAATGATCTACTTGAGCGCCACCATAAGCAGCTTGGAATAGCTGATTGCGTTCGTCTTGTGGTGACACTGTAGCGGTATGAGTAAATTGAAAATCATCTGCATTTGTGGTGAAGAAATTGTTTTCCGCTACCAATGCATCCAATACCGATTGACTAAACAAAGGAGAAGATGATAAGCGTATTTGGTTTAATAATTTTAACTTAAGCGTATTAGCAAACTTAATCCATTGAGCGGCTGAACCTGCATAATAAAAATCGTCTGCTCCAGGAAGCAAACCTGCTGGATTACTTAAATTTGTCTTAGCACTGTCAATTAAATCAAAAACGGCTTGATATACTGATTCTGAACTATCAAAAACTGGACTAACAGTACCTTCTATTAATAAGGTAGCTTCAGTATAAGGAACATCTCCCCATAAATCTACAGCAACCGACATCATATAGGCTTTTAATAATTCGCCTATCCCTTTATAAACTGTTGCTCCTTCTGCATCAGACTGAGAGATTAACGTTTCTAAATCTGTTAAAGTTAAATAAACATTATTCCAATCATTATTAAGAACTATATTATCTGCTTTTGTTCCATATTGATCTTGTTCACTTCTTGAAACGCCTTGATGTGTTTGTGTTCCAAGAACTTCACCACTGAAATTATTCCAATCGGCAAGTAGCGCTACTGTTATTTCAATATTTGGTAACAATTGGTTAATTGGTGCTACTGTTGGGTTATCCGTATCAGTATCGACATCCAAATAGTTACTACATCCAAAAAGGGATACAGTCACCATAAAGACTATTAATATGTGATACCTTTTAAATTTTATATTTTTCATTTTCTTTTATTTAAAAAGTTAAGTTGATTTTAAATCCATAGCGTTTTGAAGTTGGCGCCGAAGAGTTTTCAATACCTTGAACTCTACCAGAACCGAAAGAAGTGACTTCAGGATCATAATTAGTATATCTTGGAACATTTGGTGCAAAATACCATAAATTGTTACCTACCGCACTAAATGAAACTTTGCCAAAGGGTGTCTTATCTAACCATTTTGATGGCACATCATACGTTAAACTTAATTCTCTTAAACGATACACGGTACCATCAAAAACGGTTCCTTGGTCTGTTGAGTTTATCCCCCAAGTATTACTAGGCCCACCGCCTGTAAAATACAAATCGTTAGTATCAATCTGTGTTGTATTTGGTATTCTATTTCCACTCGAATCCAGTGTATAATTTCCATTTACATCGCCATAAAAACCTGGAATAACATGTGTACGTTCTCTATCTTCAGTATCCCTGGTAACTCCTCTTCCTAAAAGAGATCCTATACTTATAGATTGTATATCGCCTCCTTCTCTCCAATCAATCTGAGCACGTAAGCTGAAGCTTTTATAGGTAAATGTATTGATAAAACCTATTTTAAAATCTGGAGTAGGATCACCAATAATGTCACTGACAGGGTCTTGAAATATCCATCCCGTAGACTGATCGATGATATAATTCCCTTCATCATCTCTAAGATGCTGTGACCCAAAAAAGACACCAAAAGGTTGGCCTTTAATAGCATATGCAATTTGGTTACCGTCTAACCTAATTCTTTCAAGACCTTCTACCAATTCGGTTACCTCATTGGTGTTTTTTGTGAATGTGGTAAATATATTCCATGTGAAATTATCTGTTTGAATAGGTACCAATGTTAATCCAATTTCTACACCTGTATTTGTCATTTCACCAATATTGGTATTAAATGATGTAAATCCACTAGAACGTGGTACAGATACAGGGGAAATTAAATCGGTTGTTGTTTTTTTATACCATGTAAAATCAACAGCTACGCGTCTTTTAAAAAATTCTAAGTCGGCTCCAATTTCAATTTCGTCTGTAAATTCCGGAGTAATTTCTTGATCACCTAGACCTACTCTATTTCCAACTACAGGAATTGCTGCAAAAGGAACTCCTAATGCAAATGTTGTATTTAAAAACTCAGCAGCGGCATCATTACCAACAGACGCCCAACCTCCTCTTAGTTTAGCAAATGTTAGCACATTACTATCTAATTTAAACGCTTCAGTAACAATTAATGACAAACTGGCTGATGGGTAAAAGTAAGACCTGTTATCTAACGGTAACGTAGAAGACCAATCATTTCTTCCTGTTCCATTTAAAAACAGAAAATCTTTGTATGATAATGTTAAATCTGCAAAGACTCCAACATTACGTTTTCTTTCATAAGAATCGTCTAAATTAGATGTTGTAATGGTATTCGCAAGTGTGTAAATATTTGGAGAAATAAATGTGGTTCCTAAATTCGCATCTCGTTTAAAAGTATTTTGATAGGTATTTAATCCAGCTATAGCAGATAAACCAATATCATCTGTTAAATCGTAATTAAAATTCAATAAAAGAGTAGATTCAAGATCCTCATTAACAGCACTATCTGTTATAAGTGTTCCGCCTGTTAAAGCTGAAGCTATAGAGGCTGGATGCCTAATCTCTCTTCTATTTAAATTATATTTATTGTAACCTACTCTAAACGATGCTGAAATATGATCGTTAATTGGTACTCCAATATTTAAATTTGTAACGACTCTATTCGTATTGGTTATAATTTGATCATTTTTCCATGACCAAAGCGGGTGATCCCATCCTGTATTCGGAATAACAGAACCTCCAGTAGTTGGATTAGTAAAAGGAATCGATAAATCCCAAGCACGTCCTAACCATAATGATCTTGCAAAAGAAGATGACGACCCAGCAAACTGCTGATTACCAAAAAAACCTCCTACCTGATCTGTATCTGAATAAGCAACAGAACCTCCAACGGTTATGTTATTTGGAAGTTTAAAATTACCCCCAGCAGAAAAAGACGTTCTTTCATAAGTATTAAAAGGCATGTAACCTTTTTGTTGTAAATCTGAAAGCGTTACACTAAAACTTCCTTTTTCGCTGCTAGAAGAGGCTGTTACTGAGTTATCTAAAACAACTCCCGTTTCAAATAAATCTTCAACATTATTTGGTTGTGCCTCGTAAGGTAGCGTTTCTATTAAACCAGGTCCATAAACATCTGGAAAAGCTGTTACCCAGCTATTCCAAACAGGAATAGTTTCTAAAGTGTCAAAAGCTGGTCCCCATGACCCATTAGAACCTGCATTAAATTTAAATTGTGTTCCTTGTCCATACTTGTTCTGATAGTCTGGTAAGTTTGCAATTTTTTCAAAATACGTTCCACTACTAATATTAACACTTAATTTATTATTTGCATCTTTATTAAGTGATGAACCGGATTTTGTAGTTATAACAATAACACCATTTGTTGCTCTAGAACCATATAATGCTGCTGCAGCCGTACTTTTTAATACCGTTACGGTTTCTATATTATTAGGATCTAAACTGGAAATACCAGACTCATATCCTCCACCTCCAGTGCTAAACCCGCTTGGTGGTTGTAATTCTACTGTTGAAACTTGTCGGTTGTCGTAAGCAATACCATCAACAATAAACAACGGTTGACTGGCTCCACCTATAGTTGTTTGCCCCCTAATACTAATTTGGTTTGAAGCTCCTGCAACACCATTAGAGAAATTCACATTAACACCAGCAACTTTTCCTGATAGGGATCTTAATAAATCTGGCTCTGAGTTTTCAATAACTTCCTTAGATTCTACCTGACTTACAGCGTATCCTAAGTTTTTAGCATTCCTTTTAATACCAAAAGCAGTTACTACCACCTCTTCTAGTGTTGTTGCGTCCTGTTCCAATGTCACATTAATTGTATTGGAAGCATTAACGGTAACTTCGGTACTTGTATACCCAACAAAACTAAACACAAGGACAGCGCCTTGACTTGCTTTTATTGAATATTTACCGTCAAAATCTGAAGACGTTCCAGATGTGGTTCCTTTAACAAGGACTGTTGCCCCAGGAAGCGGCAGACCAGAAATATCGGAGACTGTACCCGATATCGTTTTTTCTTGTGCAAAAGATAATTGCACGACAAACGCTAGTAATAGCGTTAGTAATCCACTAAACTTTTTTTTCATTTTATTTATTTTATGAGTTAGTCAATGCAGATTGTAAGAAAGGAAGGCAGAAAAGAATATTTTTTAAAGACTAATTCAAAAAAATTACATAAATGAATCCAAAGTTTAGTGCAACTCTGGTTTTTTGTAAAGCTCTTTTACTGCCTTACCTTTACAATTGCACTAGTAAAAGAAGAACTTTAATAGTGTCTTTTATGTAACTTTGATTTGAAGTAGTTATTTATTGAATTTACATGGCTTATTTTGACGGTAAATGATTACATCGCTTATTTAACTTTCCTAAACAATTATTCGACAAAATACATAACTCATTAAAAATCATTAAATTATACTCAAAAATCAGTGTTATTATCATATTTATAAAATGAAAGTCTACTATTTATGAAACCATTAAAAATTGATTTAAACAGCTTCTTTAATGAATTGTAATAAATTTATTATGATTTGAAATTATCATTTTATGCAGTGAACATTATCTGTACATGATTTTAAGTCATTTTTTTATAGTAGTTTTAGGATACCAAATTAATCCCCTATGAGTAATCTTATTAAAGCTTTAATTATTGATGATGAAAGCTTAGCAAGAAAAAGAATCTCAAATTTGTTAAGTGATATAAAAGAAATTGAAGTACTTGAAGAGTGTAGTTCTGGTAAAGAGGCTATAAACGCCATCTCTAATAAAAAACCTGACTTAATATTTCTTGATATTCAAATAACGGATATGACAGGGTTTGATGTTTTAAAACAAATAGATCCCTTAACCAGACCCTTAATCATTTTTATTACTGCTTTTGATGAATTTGCTCTTAAAGCTTTTGATTTTTTTGCTTTTGACTATTTATTGAAGCCTTTTAAAGATGAACGCTTTTTTCAATCTACAAATAAGGTCATTGAGTTACTTACTTCTAACAAATCGAATATATTAAATAGAAAAATAAGTGATTTGCTCCGTTATATTGAAAATCCTAACGAAGATTTTCCAGAAACTAAAAAAACCAAACTGGCCATAAGAGCTAACGGCAAAATTTCTTTTATTGAAAAAAATAATATTAAGTACATACAAGCTTCAGGATATTATGCTGAGATTTTTACTGAACACAAAAAATTTCTTTTAAGAGAATCCCTAAACTCTTTATTAGATCAATTAAAACCTTATAATTTTGCCAGAATTCACAGATCTACAATTATAAACACTTCCTTTATTTCTGAAGTGCTATACTCAAACTATGGTGAAATTGATGTAAAAATGCAGGATGAAAAATTATTTAGAATTAGTAAGACTTATAAAAAAGAGTTTCAGAAAAAAATGGGGATTTAATTTATGATTAAAAGGGTAAAACCATATTTAGATTTAAAACTTATAGGCATTTTATCTTTGTTCTATTTCATATTTGTAGTTATTTATGCTTCTAAGAATGCTTATTTAAGAATCTATTCTAAAAGACAGGTGGATTGGGGTGAATTTATTTTTGCAAATTTATTAGACTGGGCAATTATCGTCATTTTTATGATGTTTATAGCTTTTACTACCAAACTTTTGATGCAGAAAAAGACAAAATTAGTTTATATTATATCTATACATTTATTTTTCTCATTTTTTATTGGTGCTTTTACAATTGGCTTGTCACAAATTGTGGAACAACTTAAAAGCCCCTGGCCAATGAAAGAAAACTCTATCGCCAGTTTATTTACATCTTATATAAGACTTATAGATTTACATTTCTTAATTTATATGTCCTTAGTAACCATGATTTATATGTATTATTATTTTCAAAAAATTCAAGAAAGTAAAATACAAACCATAAAACTACAAGATCAACTTTCAAAAACGCATTTAAAGTTTTTACAGACTCAAATGCACCCACATTTTTTATTCAATACTTTAAATGGGATCCACTCCTTAATGGACATAAACATTGCAAAATCTAAAAGCATGGTAGTCGATCTAAGTGATTTACTAAGAAATGTTTTAGAAAAAAAAGATCAAAACCTCATTGAATTACAAGAAGAATTAGAAATACTTAAAAAATATATTCACATTAAAAAGGCTCGTTTCTCTGATCAATTAAATATTCACCTTAATATTGAAGAGGGCTTAGAAAATGTTTTGGTGCCAAATATGTTATTACAACCCATTGTAGAAAACTCTACAAAACATGGTTATGATAAAGAACATTTATCACTCGACATAACTATAAACATTTTTAGAAAAAATGATAAGCTTATAGTGAAGATTAAAAATAATGGTAAAGAATTGAAAGATAAACTTTCTGTTCTATTAAAAAAAGGGACTGGTCTTAATAACATAAAAGAAAGACTAGACTCTCTTTATAACAATAATTATAAGTTAAAAATTTATAACAAATCAAATAGTGTAATTACTGAAGTAAATATCCCGATTAAATTGTCTATATCCCAAATCGAAAAAGGTTTTTAAGACGCCCTTTTCTAGATATTGTATAAGTCATTTAATTCAATTTAAATTTAATTCTCTCATATTTTTATAAAGTATATTTAAGTAATTTATTTGTATGGTGTTCATTTATATTATAATCAAATGTTTTAAATCATGATAGGTTTTTTTAAAAAATACACCGATTTAAAACTCATTTTAATAATAGTAATAGTACAGTTAACCCTAAATTTATATGATGTATTTCAACGCTCGTTTATTACAAAAAAAGGAGTTCTTAATTTAAACTATGATCTACAAGGTGAAGAAATATTTGGCAAATTAGCGGAATTTACAGGCGTAATTATCTACATGGTTATTGTATCTGTCATTGTCAACTTTTTTATAAAAAAAAGGACCTCGATTTGGATTGTCTCTACATTTCATTTAATAATCCCTATCACGTTACCTCAGTTTACCTGGACAATTTACCATATTCCAGAAATTATAAGAGAGAAAAGCTTAAAGTCTCTTGAGTTTACCGATTTTTATATTTCTAGATATGTTTTACATATTAGGTATTATTATACCTTATACTTTCTTATTCTGGGGATTATATATCTGTACTTCTATTTCAAAAAAATTCAAGAAAACAAAATCCAGACCGCCCGTTTACAGGCTCAACTTTCTGATACAAAATTAAAATTTTTGCAATCTCAAATCCACCCACACTTCCTTTTCAATACTTTAAATAGTGTCTATTCCCTAATGGATATTGACGCTTCAAAATCGAAAGATATGGTTATAAGTTTAAGTGATTTGTTAAGAACTGTTTTAGACAAAAAAGACCAGAATCTCATAGAATTTCAGGAGGAATTATTCATTCTTAAAAAATACATTCATATTAATGAAATGAGGTTTTCAGATAACTTAAAATTTCATATAAATATTGAAACTGGGTTAGATAATATTTTAATTCCGAATATGTTAATTCAACCTATAATAGAAAACGCCATAAAGCATGGATATAGTGAAGAGCATGTAACATTAGATGTATTTGTAAACATTTACAAAAAACTCGATGCCTTGTTTATTATAATAGAAAATAACGGGGAAAAACTCGATAGTAATCTATCGAGTTTATTAAAAAAAGGACATGGGTTATCCAATATTAAAGATCGATTGCAAACACTTTACGAAGAAAACCATCAATTCGAAATGTTTAACAAAAACAATCATGTTGTTACTTCAATAACATTTCCTGTACAGCTATCAATATCGAAAATTGAAAACGATATTTAATTTTCTCTAACTTTTTGCTCCCATTGCCAAGCAGAACGCATAGCATCATCTAAAGATAATTCGGTTTTCCATCCTAATTCATCATTAGCTTTATTGGTATCTGCATAGGCTGAGATTATATCTCCTTCTCTTCTACCTACGATTTTATAGTTTAGTTTTACTCCAGAAACACGCTCAAAAGACTCTACTACTTCTAATACAGAACTCCCTTTTCCAGTTCCTAAATTAAATGTTTCGTAATTAGATTTGTTCTTGTTTTGAAGTAAGCGTCCTAATGCAACTACATGTGCTTTTGCTAAATCAACTACATGAATATAATCTCGAATACAGGTCCCATCTGGTGTTGGGTAATCATCTCCAAATACAGATAATTCCTGACGTAACCCAATCGCTGTTTGCGTAATAAAAGGCACTAAATTTTGAGGCACCCCAATTGGAAGTTCTCCAATATTCACAGATTCATGTGCTCCCACTGGGTTAAAATAACGTAAGGCAATCGCTTTTAAATTTGGTGACACTTTACAAGTATCATTAATTATTTCTTCTCCTATTTGTTTTGTGTTTCCATAAGGAGACTCTGCTTGCTTCACAGGGGCATTTTCGGTAATTGGTAACTCATCGGCTTGTCCATAAACCGTACAAGATGAACTAAAAATAAATCCAGCAGAAGGTAATTTTTTTAATTCTTTAAGGATGTAAACTAATGTACTGATATTGTTCTCATAGTATAACAATGGTTCTTTTACACTTTCACCTACAGCTTTACTTGCAGCAAAATGAATCACCCCTTTTATATCATTATGCTTCTTAAAAAAACGTTCTACTTTCTCTTTTTCTTTAAGATCTAACTTTTCAAAAATAGGCGTTTTACCAGTTATTGCAGTTATTCCATCTAGCACTTTTTCCGAAGAATTTGATAAATCGTCAATGATAACAACTTCGTAACCTTCATTCTGTAATTCAACAACGGTATGTGATCCTATAAAACCTAATCCGCCAGTAACTAATATTTTATCCATTTATAAATTTAATAATTGTTGATGTAATATATGCTATTTGTTCGTCGTCCAATTCGGTATGCATTGGTAACGAAATAACTTCTTTAACTAATTGATTTGTGACTTTAAAATCATCTTCATTATATCTTTCATCTGTGTATGCTTTTTGATTATGAAGTGGTATTGGATAATACACCCCACAAGGTATATTATGCTCGTTTAAATATTTTACCAAAGCATCTCTATCAATTCCTTTTATTTTGAGTGTATATTGATGAAAAACATGACAATCGCATGAAGTATCGCAAATCTCTGAACAGCCATTCGATATTTTTGGAACCATAATATTTTCATAGCCTTCAAATGCTTTACTATATTTTTTAGCAGCATTTTGTCGTGCTTTGTTATAACTATCCAAATTTGGTAATTTAGCATCTAAAACTGCGGCTTGAATACTGTCTAAACGTGAATTCACGCCTACCACATCATGGTGGTAACGCTCATACATCCCATGATTTACAATACCTCTAATGGTATGAGCTAAATCGTCATCATTTGTAAAAATAGCACCTCCATCTCCATAGCATCCTAAATTTTTAGATGGGAAAAAGGACGTAGAAGCTACATGACCAATAGCTCCCGCTTTGATTTTATTACCATTTTTATATGTATAAGATGCCCCTATAGCTTGTGCATTGTCTTCTATTACGAATAAATTATGCGTTTGGGCAATCTCCATAATCGCTTCCATATTAGCACACTGACCAAATAAATGCACAGGCACAATGGCCTTCGTTTTTGGTGTAATGGCTTTTTTTATAGCCTCAATATTTATATTAAAGTCATCTTCATTAACATCTACCAAAACCGGTGTTAATTGTAATAATGCTATCACCTCTACAGTGGCAGCAAAAGTAAAATCAGCAGTAATTACCTCATCGCCTGGCTTTAAGCCCAACCCCATCATGGCTATTTGCAATGCATCGGTGCCATTAGCACAAGGAATAACATGCTTAACTCCTAAATACTGCTCTAAATTCTTTTGAAACTCGTGAACTTTAGGTCCATTTATGAATGAGGTGTTCTCTATAACTTCTTGAATAGAATGATTAACGACATCTTTTATGCCATTATACTGACCTTTAAGGTCAACCATTTGAATTTTCTTCATCTAGAAAAATTAAGACTAATTTTAATGAATACCCAATCGTGGGTTAACAGTATACAAAATTACAAAATTCCTTTACGCTAACCAATGAATTTGTTTCAAAGAAATGTATTTTAGCACCAAAGAAAAGAATTGAGTTTTATTTACAACATAGGCATTGGCATCTTGCGTTTTGGATTAAAATGCGCCTCCTTATTTAATGAAAAAATCAAAAAAGGAGTTGTTGGTCGTCAAAACAGTTTTAAAGTTCTTAAAAACCATTTAAATTCCGGTGACAAAACGTTATGGTTTCACTGTGCTTCTTTAGGTGAGTATGAGCAGGGGCTTCCTGTTTTTAAAGAATTAAGAAAACGTTATAAACAACACAAAATTGTTCTTAGTTTTTTCTCTCCTTCTGGTTACGAGATTCGCAAAAACTCACCAATAGCAGATATTGTTGTTTATTTACCATTAGACAGTAAAAAGCTTTCAAAACGATTTGTAAATCTTCTTAATCCTGAACTTAGTGTTTTTGTTAAGTACGATATTTGGCCTAATTTTTTAAATGAATTAAAAAGAAAAAAGTGCCGCGCTATTTTAATTTCAGCTGCCTTTAGAAAAAATCAACCTTATTTTAAATTCTATGGTAAAGCATTAAGGCGTGCTTTATTTACTTTCGAACATATTTTCACCCAGAATGACGTTTCAAAAGCATTGCTGAAATCGATAAACTATAACGATGTGACTGTTAGTGGGGATACTCGTTTCGATCGTGTTTTTAGTCAATTAGAATTAAACAACGACTTACCTTTTATTGAAACTTTTAAAGACGATAAATTATGTGTAGTTGCAGGTAGTACATGGCCTGAAGACGAAAACTTACTGATTGACTATATTAATTCCAGCAATCATAAAAACGTAAAATTTATTATTGCGCCCCATAACATAAAGCCTTCTCAAATAAATAATATCCAGGAAAAGCTAAACGTTACATCTGTTCTATATTCTAAAAAGGACGACAAACAACTAGCCAGTGCTCAGGTTTTTATAATAGACACTATTGGAATACTTTCCAAAGTCTATAGCTATGCAAATATTGCCTATGTAGGCGGTGCTATGGGACATACTGGCTTACATAACACTCTAGAACCTGCTGTATTTGGAGTACCCATTATTATTGGCCCTAATCATCAAAAATTTCCAGAGGCTAATGCCATGATAAATATCAATGGTATGTTCTCTATTTCGAATCAAGAATCGTTTAATACTATTTTAAACGAATTGATTCAAAACAAGGAAAAACGTTTGTCTTGTGGGAAAAATTGTAGCGATTATATTCAAAAAAATAAAGGTGCCGTCATCCAAATAATAGATTATCTGCGTATATAGTGTATTTCGTAGAATAATTGTTAAAAAAATTAACATAATATTCTTAGAATATACTAAAAGTTATTAAATTCGTGACTAACGTTTTAATACCTGATTAGTAATCAGTATTTTAACACTCAAATAATTAACACTAAAACAAAGAACAATGAAAAAATTATTATTAAGTACTGCTTTATTACTTGTACTAAGTTTATCTTTTACTTCTTGTAGAGATACTAAAAAAGCTGAAGACGCTGCTGATGCGGCTGTAGAAGCCGCTACTGATGCTGCAGAAAACGCTGCTGACGCTGCCGGAGAAGCTGTAGAGGCTGCTGCTGATGCCGCTGGAGAAGCTGCTGATGCGGCTGTAGAAAGTGCTACTGAAGCTGTAGAAGGCGCTGCTGATGCTGCCGGAGAAGCTGTAGAAGGTGCTGCAAAAGCTGCTGGTGAAGCAGTAGATGCTGCTGCTGACGCTGCAAAAAGCAAAGTTGAAGAAGTAAAGAAAGAAGCTGGTCACTAATACCAACAATATTCTTTAAAAAAAGACTGCTATATGGCAGTCTTTTTTATTTATATACGTTTATTTAATACCTATTAAAAAACGATCATTATTCTCTACTACCAATAAAATGCCTCTATTAAGCCTACTTCGTAAGATTATACCTTCGTAATGTTTCCTTAATTTAAGAAACTCCCAATCACCCTTCTTTTTATTTGAATTAAAAATAGTATCATTAATTGATTATAAAAGGCAATTTAATATGTATCAATACATCTATTTTTGTAAAAAATATTCATAAAAAGAATTATTTCGGCTTTTATTTTAAGAACAAAATTTACAAAACCAGCTTAATATATGCCTTATAGTCTCCCGGGATACTTCAATGAGATTTAAACAACTAAAAAATGTTTTATTATTATGAAAATAAAATCTAAACTTATTATATATATAATAGTAACAATAATGTTTATGGCCTGCACCGATAATCACAATGAAAATACTATAACTCATTCTAATGTAAATCTAATCAATGAAAAAGTAGATTCTCTCATTAAAATAATGACTCTAAAAGAAAAAATTGGTCAAATGAACCAATATAATGGCTTTTGGGATGTTACCGGCCCTGTTCCTAATGGTGGGGATGCTCAGAAAAAATACGAACACTTAAAAAATGGACTTGTTGGTTCTATGCTCACTGTAAGAGGTACAAAAGCTGTTAGAGCTGTACAAAAAATTGTTGTGGAAGAATCCAGACTAGGCATTCCATTAATAATTGGTTTTGATGTTATTCATGGCTATAAAACGTTAAGCCCTATACCGCTGGCAGAAGCTGCCAGTTGGGATTTAGAAGCTATAAAAAAATCTGCTCAAGTCGCAGCGGCAGAAGCATCTGCATCAGGTATAAATTGGACGTTTGCTCCAATGGTGGACATTTCTAGAGATGCTAGATGGGGACGTGTTATGGAAGGCTCCGGTGAGGATCCCTTTTTAGGAAGCAAAATTGCAGCAGCAAGAGTTAAAGGTTTTCAGGGAGATGATCTATCTGCGGTCAATACTATAGCTGCTTGCGCTAAACATTTTGCAGCTTATGGGTTTTCTGAAGCTGGAAAAGAATACAACACAGTAGATATTGGAAGCTCGACATTACACAATATAGCATTACCTCCATTTAAGGCTGCTGTAGATGCCAATGTTAAGACTTTAATGAATGCTTTTAATGAGTATGATGGTGTACCTGCAACTGGAAACAAATATTTATTAAGAGACATCTTAAAAGATAAATGGAATTTTAAAGGTTTTGTAATTTCCGATTGGGCCTCTATAAAAGAACTCGTTGTATGGGGCTACGCAAAAGATAACAAAGACGCTGCTAAAATGGCGGCATTAGCTGGTTCTGATATGGATATGGAATCACATATTTACATTTCTGAATTAGAGCAACTAGTAAAGGATGGTGTAATAAGTGAGACTATTATTGATGATGCTGTTAGCAGGATTTTAACTGTAAAATTTGAATTGGGATTATTTGACGATCCATACAGGTATTGTGATGAAACCAGAGAGAAGGAAATTGTAAACAACCCAAAACATTTAGATGCCGTACTAGACATGGCAAAGAAATCTATTGTTCTGCTCAAAAACGAAAATCAGTTATTACCTCTAAAAAAAGAAGGACAAAACATTGCTTTAATTGGTGCTTTAGCAAATGAAAAAAACAGCCCGCTAGGAAGTTGGAGAATTGCCTCAAAAGACAATACCGCAGTTTCGGTACTAGAAGGCATGCAAAACTATAAAAACAATAATTTAGTTTACAAAAAAGGAGCAAATGTATTTATTGGAGACGTCCAATTCGTTAATGAAATTGAAATAAATACTACTGATAAAAGTGAATTCAAAGACGCTATAACTGTAGCTAAAAAAGCGGACGTAGTCGTTATGGTTTTAGGAGAACATGGTTTTCAAAGCGGTGAAGCCAGAAGTAGAACAAATATTGATCTGCCCGGTGTTCAACAAGAATTATTAGAAGCCGTTTATAAAGTAAACAAAAACATTGTTTTAGTATTAAATAACGGAAGACCGTTATCTATCAATTGGGCAGATAAACATATCCCTGCCATTCTTGAGACATGGCAACTTGGCACACAAGCAGGAAACGCAGTGGCACAGGTGTTATATGGAGACTACAACCCTAGCGGAAAGCTTCCTATGACTTTTCCTAGAAATGTTGGCCAAATACCAATATATTATAATCACAAAAACACAGGAAGGCCTGTTAAAGATGAGGGCAATCCTAATTTAGTCTTTTGGTCTCATTATAGCGATGTAGAAAACACACCACTTTATCCGTTTGGTTACGGTTTAAGTTATACGACTTTTGAGTATGATAATTTAATACTTAACAAAAAGGTGTTTGACATTGACGAAGACGTCCATATTTCTGTCAACATTACCAATGCAGGAAAAGTAGCAGGTAAGGAAGTTGCTCAACTTTATATTAGAGATCTTGTAGCAAGTATAACACGTCCCGTAAAAGAATTAAAAGGGTTTGAATTAATCGAATTGCAAGCTGGTGAGACCAAAACAGTACATTTTATTTTAAACAAAGACCGTTTAGGTTTTTATAATAATCAAGGGGAATTTATCATTGAACCTGGAGACTTTGACGTTTTTGTTGGGGGCCGCTCTGATAAAACTTTAAATACGCATTTTGAACTAAAATAATAGCGCTTTAATATAGCTAACCTGAGTTCGACGTAAACTTTATTAAAAACATCTTATAATCCAACGAAATACAGTTGTTTGTCATGTCGACGGAGCGAAGCATGAGTGACGAGACATCTCATCATGATGAGATTCCTCCTCGTTCCTCGTCGGAATGACATGATTTCTTCTTTAAAACCTTTTAAGTGTCTAATTATCAGTTTATAACATATCGAACTAACATTAGCTAGGAAAAAAGAGGTTCTCTAAAAAATAATATACCTACAACGTTAATGCTGGTAACACCTACCATTAGCACTTTTCGTTTTGCGCTTACAGCGTGATCCAGATTTTGTTTTTCCAGTGCATTGGGTTGCCGTGGTTTTTTTTCTTGATGCACTACCTTTATTATCGCTTGTTAAAGAAGTTGAAGTTGTTGTCTCCTTTTTTGAATTATTTGCAGTTGGTTTACAAACCAGACATTTAGTATAGCCTCGTGATTTTGCTTTTTCTAAAGTCATTTCTTTTTTGGAATACTTTAAATATCTACAATTTCCTTTATGATATTTAGCTCCTGTTTTTGTAACATAAACTGCTTGAGACGAAACATTTATGCTAAATGTCAGCGTAAGCACAAACAATACTATTTTTAAAGCTCTCATTGTTTTACAGCCTTCTTCTTATTACCTCTCCAGACCCAAGGTGCTATAGCATTTTCATCCACCCATAAACCAACCCGATTTAATTTAGCGTTATCCTCAAGACTTTGTAAAATAGTATCCTTAGAGTATTTTTTATAGTGCCATGCCAATCCCTGTTTTACTAGTTCATAACTTAAGTTTAAGGAATCACCATAAATCACATTGGCAATGTAGCGTTGATATCTATCTCTTTTTAAAACATGAACTGTAACTGTTTTGTTGAATATGGTATTCGACACAAACTGTTTTGCTTTTTTAGAAAAGGGTTGCTTTTTCTCAGGGCAATCTATATTGGCTAGACGGACTTTTATAAGTGTGGAATCTTTTTTTAGAAATTTAAAAGTGTCTCCGTCGGTAATTGCTACGACCTTTCCGATGAAAGTTTCTTTTTTTAGAGTATGTTTTTTGCCAATGAACGACAATAAAACTAAAAATGAAATGATTAATACTAAAGAATAAAAAAACTTATTAAGTATTATTTGCATTTGATAAATTGTACCTATTAGTATGAACTAATATAATGATTTTACTCCTTTAGGATAAAGTCTTTTATAATTTTATCCATATTTGAAGGTAAACTCGCTGTTTTTATCTCATAATAGCCTACATTCATTTTATCAAACCAATCACTCCAATATTTAATGATCACGTCTTCTTCATATGGGTTTTTTATATCTGGATTAATCCCAAGAACTAAAACTTCTAAATCTTGTAAACTGTCAGTTGCAGGGATAAAACCAAAACCATGTTCCATTATCTTATTCTCCCACTTAGCTGTATTCAATTTAAAATTACGAATGTCTTGTGGTCTTATATAAGTAGTTAAATTTCCTTCTTTAATTATATTGTTTTTATGATATATATAACCATCTGTTAAAATCACTAAAATATTTCTATGGTTTTTCTCGATACAATAATCTTTAGCTTTAGTTTTTACAAATCGCCATGTATCTGATCCCACGTATGCAGCATCATTAATAGCAGATTCATAGATTGATTTAGAAATACTATCGTAACTTTTTGATATTTTTAAAATCATTGCCTTTGTTGCATTATCTCTGGTAAAAGACATTTTGAGATGATTGATTTTATTATTTAAGTTTTTATCTGCAGGTTCTGGGTCTAAAAACAATTGAATATTATCATGAATCTTAATACTTTTTTTATTTCTCAAATGAAGCTCGAAACTCTCAGCTATAGATTTTATATAACCAATATCTCTTAAATAAAAATCCATTGCTGGGTTAGGGTATTTTTCAGGGTTTATTCTATCGGACAAATCCAATAAAATACTGATATTAAGATTTGGTCTATTTGATGACAACTTCACTGATGTGTAATCTGCAGAAACCTCATGAATAATGGTTTCTTCTTTCTCTTTTTTGCAAGAGTATATTAATAAGCATAAAATAACAAAAACATAATTATTCATAAGATTAGTTTATTAGTTTGTATAATCTGCCCTCATAACTTTCATCGTCAATGTTATGCTTATCTAAATGTATTTTCTCTTCTTCTTTACATTTTGATAATAATTCATCCCTTCTTTTTAATGAATCGAAATTATCAGCAATAGCTAAAAACCATCCCTTAACATACTCTGTGTGATATGTTAGGTAATGTTTATTAGAAAATATAAAACCGTCAATGGTTCTTTGTAAATCTTCTATTTTCCCCTCAATTCCTGATATTTCTTCTTTTATTGGATTTAACTTAGTAATAAGTTTAGAAATACTTTGTTCTGAATTTTTAATCTCTTCTCTTTTTGATCTAATAAAAGACTTTATTTTATCAAAATTATCATACTCTTTCATTATAAAATCAAATACTAACCCCCAAATAATATACACTACAAATCCAGCAAAAATAATTCCCCAAAATTCTGCTTTAGAAAAAGCTATTCCTATATCGAACATGGGGGAATCTGGTGTTCGCTCAATATCATAAATCTTTTTCTCTATTTGGTATGCAAGTATTGCGTCAAAAATAAAAGTTACAATAAATAGTGTCGCTATCTTTACATAAGACAACCAATTCTTATGTTTTTGAAACATGTGAACTAAATAACCTAGTCCCATAAAAGCAAATGGGATTGTAATTATAAAAACACCTTCTAGCCATCCTCCATCTATTGCTTTTGATAATGCTTTACCATCAAATATCGCTGCCGTAAGTTCTTCAGTCTCAAAATTCTTGAAGAATGCAGAAAAAGATGCAGACATGTAAAAGACCAACAAGTAAAATGTTATCGGAATTAACACAATAAGTCCAAGATAAAATTGTGCTTTTGGTTTCTTATCTACATCTTCTACGTATTTTTCTGGATTGTGTTTTACTTCAGCAATATCAGATGTATATTCTTTTATCTTTTTTTCTATTTTTATAATTGATTCTTCAATCAACCCTTTTGCTGTCTTTCTTTTTTTCAACTCCGTTTCATGTTTACCTTTTTCTTGAACATAAGGTGCCTTTAGATCGTTTTGCAATTTATCATCTTCTCTGCATTTCCCCTTATAATCCATATAAACGTCTTCCAAACAAGCCCTAAAGATCATATGATTTCCTTCAGATTGTTTTGAAGACCCATAGCCACTTTCAAAAAAAGTGAGTTTAACTTTTTTTATATCTTCTTCTGGAAGTTTTTCAGCCCCTTTTGGTTCATTATTTTTTAATGTGAACATTTTTTTTAAAGCACTCATATCAACTTTGCATTTTATTTATTAATTCATGCTTCGAAACATTCTCTTTTGCATTCTCTAATAAAAATTGGGTTAACTCATCTATGTTTTCTTCTAAAAAACCAAATTTTAAACAATACTTTTCTAGGGTAGTCTTTTCATCATCTGTAACAATATTATCTGCCCAGATCATAATAGCCAAATCGTAGAGGTACTCTATTTTCTTTTCTAATGTTTCTGGAGTGAATGTGTCATGAGAAGGAGACAGTAACACAGTATCCAACTGTTCTTTTGTCACTCCTCTATCTTCTGCAAACTTATAAAGCATTTGCATTTCTATGACATTAAAATTATCATCTGAAAATGCCATTTGATACAGCCTTAAGAAATGACTTTTTAATTCGGTTGATATCATAATTGATTAATTAAATACACTGTAAAACTTAGGCTGAGCATTAATAAAAATATTCCTGCACATCCTTTTCTATTTTTATTCGAATAGGCCTTCCGTCTAGGTTTAGTATAATGACCTTGTACATAAGTGCCGTCTTTTTTATAATATCCTCTTCTATACCCCATATCTTAGATACTTTATAATTGTGAATCCTAACATTAAAAAGACCATTAATACAACCAAGCAGCCTCCCCTTGAAGATTTACTAAATATTTTCCTGTATGTTAAACCTGGTATTCCTGTTTTAATAGAATACCCCTTAGAACTTATTGAACCTTTTTTAGTTCTATAACTTGGTGTTATACTAGACTTACTAATATTAACACCTAAATTCTTCCCTAGCTTTATTCTTTTTTGAAACCTAAACCCCATAGCTATTGATTAGCAATTACATTCTGATCTATCAACATAAGTCTTATTCCCATTACTATTGTAGTAATAACACCCTCCTTTTGGACCAGTCCAAAGAGTTTTTCCATTATGAGTCCCACATTCCCACTCAGATAAAATGCTATCGTCATACTCAAAGTCTTCAGCATTAGTTTCGCTAGTTGAACAAGCTATAAACAACGCAGATAGGATTACAATTAATTTTTTCATATTTAATTTTATTTAGCAGGTGTTCTTCGATGTGGTTTAACAGGAACTGTTTTTGGTCCTGGTTTTGGCTTGCTAGGATTTGGTTTTGGAGTAGGTGAAGGTTTTGATCTTCTATGAGGTTTTACTGGTACTGTTTTATTTGCCATAATACTTTTTGTTAGTTAATTTTTACAACCATTTTTATCACAACTAATTTTCTCACTAGTGTTTACCCAATGGTCAGAATGTTCTTTTGTGTCAAAACCACAACCTGTAGTTCCTCCTTTTTGCCCTTTATGAACTTCTCCTGTAGGTTTATGCTTTACTGCCATAATATTTATTTTAAAATTTAATTCCTCAAACTTAAACCCATTAAAAAACAAAACCTTACGGAATTCCGTAAGGCTCAACTCACATCATATCCATGTATTATTTAGGACATGTCCAATAAAGCTTATCCGCTTTATCTGCATTATTTTCCCAATGCAAAGGCTGTAAATTATCAATATGGTCACTTCCACCATTTGACACAGGGTCAATATGGTCAATTTCCCATCCATATGAGGAATTTCTATCACCATGATCATCCCACTTCATTTTTTTTCTACAATCATCATTTCTCCAGGTATCCGAATCTAAACCAGGTATTATTTTTCCTTTTTTCCATACTGCTAATTTTTGAGATCCACTCCAATTACCTCCATTTCTGTTTGTGTTTACTTTTCTTGCCATTACTTTAAAGTTTTAAATTAATAATACCCAAACCTAAAACACTTTAAAAATCAATCCTTACGGTAAACCAGAAACACTATAAAAACAAAAAGCACGCTTTTAAAACGTGCCATTTGCCCCTCTTGGTTGGTAATTATTAATAGCATTACAAAACTACCATCTTTAGATAATAGTTTTATACGGAAAACCGCAATTACTTAAAAAACGTAGACGGAATTTAGATTAAGCCTCGATCTATAGCAATAGCTACAAGCTGCTCAGAGGTATTAGCATCAAAAAGAACTTTGAGTTTATTGATACGCTTCTCGATACTACTTAAACTACGAGCTGGAAAGTCTTTCTCTTCAAAATATAGAGCGATTTGATCTCTTTTTAACCCTTTTGCTAATAATTGTAAAAGCAACTCATCGTACTTATCTGTTTGAGAAATGTCATCTGCACTACGAAGTAACTGTGCTAGATTATGCGAATAATAAATTCCATCTTCTAATATAGCATGGATTGCTTTTACTATTTCTTTAGATTCTTCTCTACCTTTCTCAACATAAGCATTTATTTTAGAAACCTCTATCAAGCTTTTTATTTTTCCAATACGATGTTCTACAGAGAATACCACAACCTTTAATTTTGGCTGTATATCCTTAACCGCTTTTATTAATGTTTCTCCCGATGTTAACGTTCTATCACGATAATCCTCCTTAAAAGACAAATCTGTTATTAGAAGGTCAAACGGACTTTCCGCTTTTAAAGATGCTTTAATTTTCAAAAGGGCATCGTCACAATATTGTACCGTGACTATTTCTTTAATATTTAACTCTTTAAGTGTGTTTTCTAGACCTTTATGAATTGAATTCTGATCTTCTGCAATTAAAACCTTTTGAAACATATTGGCATATTAACTATTAAACTTTAATATGGCCTTAAAGCCATTTCCTTTTGAAGTTGTAAAATTAAAGCTTCCTCCAATGCTTTTAATACGGGATTCCACATTTAGCAATCCATTAAGTTTAACATCCTTAACTGAAACACCAATACCATCATCTGAATAAACAATCTCTTTTTTACGATGATGTTCCTTAAACACGATACTCACGACTTTGGCCTGACTATGTTTTTTCATATTCACCAATAACTCCTGAATACTTCTAAAAACAGCCATTTTTTTATGACCTGAAACTTTGGACCAATTAATAGCATCAATATTATTTGTAATGATTTTTGTTTCCTTTCGTTTATGCTGAATTAGTAAATGTTTAAGACTTTCTGAAAAATTGATTAAATCTATACTTGCCGTTTGAGTTGATATGTCACGCGTACGTATATAAAGATCTTCTAAGTTATTTAACAATACAGTTTTCTTATCTGTAGGTGCTTCCAAACTGTTTTCTATAAAACTTATAACATCAGACATATCATTTGCCAGCTCATCATGTACTTTTTTAGACATGCGTGTTTCGGCAAAATAAACCTTTTTAATATTGTCTTTTTTGTGCTTAGATTTTAAAATAATGATCAAAAATATGGATGACAACAAAATAAGACCAGCTATAGATCGATAGAGAATTTTTAAGCTTTTCTCTTTTTCTTTTGCAAGCTCATTTTCTTTGGCAATTTTTTCCTTTTCAGTGTAATCATACTTCATTTTAGCATATTTATTCTCTTGCCTCTGCTTTGCTAATGACATGCTATCAACAATCTTAACATATTCAACGATATTACTATCTTGATTTAAATCAATAAGACGAGACAAAGCATCTTTAATAAACGATGGACTATTAATGTTTTTTGCCATTTCATAACCTTTATGAGCATAGTTCGTTGCCTTTTTTAAATCTTTTCTATCCTTATAAACCTCAACCAAGTGTTTATAGCTTGCATAAATTCCAGGACTATCATTTATAGCCTTTCTCTGTTCCAGTGCCATCATTAATTTCTCCAATCCTTCTGATTTATTTAGTTTTGATTGAACAAACCCTAAATTATCTAAAGCCCTCGAAAGTTGCTTTTTATCATCTTGTAAAAGACTATTTTCATAAACTTTTAAAAATTCATTTTCTGCTAATTCATATTTATGCAACTGAATATATACCAGCGCTTTATTATTTTGAATAATATTAATATCTTTTTCAAGCTTAGCTATTTTTAGTCCTTTATCATAATACTTTATAGCCTCGTCATAATCCAACAACGCCATATAAATTCTCCCTAATTGATTATATAGACCAACTTTATGATTTACAACATCTTCAGACTCTTTTACAGATTCTAACAATTTTAATGCCTCCACAACAGATACCTCGCCCCCAAAATAATCCCCCAACTCGTTCTGTATAATAGCAATTTGCCTTAAATGATAAATTGCCGACATAATATTATTTGACGCAATGCTTTTCTTCTTTTCTTGTTCGAAATAAATATATGCTTTAGTAAGGCATGAATCTGTTTTAGGGCTATTAGCCATATGAAAAAAATAGTTCAAACTATCTATTTGTTGACTATTAATTATGGTATTACTGAATCCGCTTACACCAAGACAAAAAAAGAGGAATGAAAATGTAATATATTTCATTCCTCTAATGTAGTAACTAATTTTTATTTAGCAATTTAGTTACCATTTGGCGGCGGCGGTGGAGGTGGTATATTCCCTCCATCACCACAACATTCTGGAGGATCTGTTTGATGTACATCTGTCTCTGTCATACCTTGAGGGGTACATGATGTAAAATTCGCTCCAATAAAAAGAAATACTAATACATATAAAATAGTTTTCATGATTTAAAATTTTGTAAAGGGGTTCCTGTCCGAGTTTTTACTCAGATAATTTTGTTTACAGCAACCCCTTCGGGTTATTAAAGTTTCTTATTTTGGGAAGTGGAAAGTATATTGTGATAACTTATGATTACTTCCCAAGGCAATCATTAGAACACCACTTTACGGTTTTCCGCACGAATCCGTTTTGTACATTTGTTATGTTAGCAAAGCATAACTTGAACTGATTCTGAAGCGAATTACGTGAGGTTTTGAAAAAAAACTATTGACATACTAATGTCAAGTTTTTGTCATTTTTTTGACACGCAGACCAAAGCCCCTCAAAGGATTAACCTACAACACATTAAACCCTTTAAAACTGTACGATTGTGGAAATAGGAAAAGAAGAATTAATTCAAGAATTATTAGAATTAGTATTTACAAAAGCTATAAAAGCATCTAAAAAAACAAAGATCCATGGCATTTCAAAGTACCTACAAGAAGCACTAGATGAAAAGATTGACAAAAGAACGCTTACTAGATATTATGATGGGTATATTTTAAATAAGGCAAGCGAACGAAAGACTATTACTGAATATTATCTAGACATTTTGAGCGAATATCTGGGATATGAGAATTATAAAAAATTCGAATTAAACAGAGAAGCCGAAATTGAAAAGAAGGTATTAAGACACGAAATTATTAATATCAATAATAAACTAAATAAAATAAAAAGAATAGGGCTATGCTCTAGCTTAGCTTTACTTGTAATATCACTATTATTTATTTCAAAATATTATAAAAAGAATTGCATGATATGGGTCAACGACCATTATGAAAAAATAAGGTGTTCTGGTTTAGATAATGAAAAGAGATTAAATAAAGTAGTCTTAAAAGATTTTAAAAAAATCTATGTCTGTAAAGATTCTACTTTCTTTAAAGAAGGGAAACCAATAGTACACTATACAAGGCATAATAATGATACTGAATTCTTTACCATGGATGGTGAGCATCCAATATACGAAGGCGTATATACAGATCCTATAACCAGAACTATAATCGATTCACGGGTACCTCCATGTGATTCAACAAATTCATTTAACACGCTTCAATAAAATATTTGTATCTAAATAGTGTTTGTATCGTTAGAATTAACTTTTTTTGTATTTTTAAGATCGAAAAAAATTATTTTACCTCAAATGAAGAGCATATTAAACCCGCTTATTTGGATAGCACTTATTGTTTTTTGTACTGCATGTCAATCAAAAAAGAAAGCAGACACTGAACCCGTAGTTGAAAAAAATGAAAATAAACTACCTAATATCGTGATTATATATCTGGACGATTTAGGTTATGGAGACCTAAGTGCTTATGGAGCTACCGAATTAATCACACCAAACATTGATGCTTTAGCAAGTGGCGGGGTACGTTTTACAGATGCCTATGCGTCTTCGGCAACCTGCACACCTAGTAGATATGCTCTATTAACGGGTATGTACCCATGGCGTAACAAAAACGCAAAGATTTTACCAGGAACAGCGCCTTTATTAATTAGTACAGAACAGCAAACACTACCTAAATTACTTAATAAAAAAGGATACCAAACCGCCATTGTTGGTAAATGGCACCTTGGCTTAGGTACTGGTGTTGTAGACTGGAATCAAAGAGTTTCTCCAGGACCAAATGAAGTAGGTTTTGAAGAATCCTATATTCTTGCAGCTACACAAGATAGAGTTCCAACCGTTTATATTAATAATGGAAATGTAGTTGGTTTAAATCCAGACGACCCTATTGAAATAGACTACAAAAACAACTTTGAAGGCGAACCAACTGCCATAAGTAATCCTGAAATGGTTACTATGAAATGGCATCATGGTCATAATAACAGTATTGTAAATGGCATTCCTCGGATTGGTTATATGAAAGGTGGTGATGCTGCCAAGTGGAGTGATATTGATATGGCAGATCATTTTTTAGAAAAAGCCCAGACTTATGTAAAGGAACATAAAGACAAGCCATTCTTTTTATATTATGCTATGCAACAGCCTCATGTACCACGAACACCACATCCTCGATTTGTTGGAAAATCAGGTTTAGGGCCAAGAGGAGATGTTATTTTAGAAGCTGATTGGTGTATCGGTGAGTTTATAAAAACATTAGAAACAGAAGGCATATTGGAAAATACATTGATTGTATTTTCTAGTGATAATGGTCCTGTTTTAAATGATGGTTATTATGACGATGCTGTTGAAAAAATTGGTAATCACTCGCCTTCAGGAAAGTTAAGAGGTGGAAAATATAGTCTGTTCGAAGCAGGAACTCGAATGCCTTTTATAACCTATTGGAAAGGAGCCATTAAACCCGGAGTTTCTAATGCCTTGGTATGCCAAATGGATTTATTGGCTTCTATAGCAAAATTAGTAGGAACGGAAGAAAACACAACGGATAGTAAAGAATTACTAGATGTATTTCTAGGAAAAAGCCAAGATGGTAGAGATGACTTAATTTTAGAAGCTACGAGCAGAACAGCTTTAAGAAGTGGTGATTGGTTAATGATTCCTCCTTATGAAGGAAAAGCTTTTGAAGAAAAAGTGGGCATCGAAATGGGGAACTCATTGGAATTTCAGCTATACAATCTAAAAGAAGACATTGGACAGACAACAAATCTGACAACATCCAATCCTGAAAAGCTTAAAGAAATGGTTGAAAAATTTGAAACTTTAAGAGGGAAAGATTATAATAAAATTGAACAGTTAAAACTTAGATAACAGGAAAAATTGTAAGATTACAATATTACTGATATAGCAATAATATATCTCTACAAAAATCTCATATCATAATTAAAGCAGATGTTTTAAAATGCATCAAACAATGATGTTAGTTTCAAACTATTCTTAAATGCATCAGCTGAAATACCTGTTAATTCTGAATGAAATGAAATTTTATAATTTTTAGAAGGTAAAAGATCCATAAAGTTTTGAGAAAAACGACCTTTTGCATTGCTTTTTAAAAACACATTTTTAGCTAAAATATCACTATTTATAGTGACTTCAAAAGTATTAATATCTTTTTTAGTACAATTAAAACTTATATTTGGTTTGGTTAATTTTAGGTCTTTGGGCTCTGTAAAATAAAAGACTTTATCATCAATTTCTATATTTTCCTCTCCTATTAACTCCACATGAATTAGAGATTTTGCTAAAAGTTTTTTATCGAGAATATCAAAAACATCTTTAGAAAAATATAATGCACTTGTATTTGGTTTAACTGAAATTACTTGCTCCTCTTTGAATAAAATTTCCCCATTAAAGTCTAAGACCTTGAATCTTAAAATGGCATTTTGAGTCTTTAATTCATCTGAAACGACATATACCTCTATACTATCATCTTTCTGAAATGGTATCACCGAAATGGGCTTGAAAGCTTCTTTTACGCTATACTGCAAGGCTTTCCAATTCCCGTAATAATCTATACTCGACCAGGAAGCAGCAGGCCAGCAATCATTAAATTGCCAGTATAGCGAGCCCATACAATAAGGCATATTTCGTCTATGCGCTTCAATAGCTGTTGTAATCCCTTTGGCTTGCAGTAACTGTCCAACGTATAAAAAAGACTCAAAATCTTTGGGTTTATTATAGCTTTTTAGCATATAATATTCAATATTCTCATTACCGACTGATGAACGTTGGTGTGATTTCATGACTTCGGAATAGATGTCCCAATCTTGTTTTTCGGTATATCTTTTTATACTCTCGAATTCCGGAAATGATTGAAAACCATACTCAGACATAAATCTGGGAATGACTTTATTATATTCAGAAAATGGTTCTTTATCAGACCATACTTTCCAATAATGATAATCTCCAGCTGTTAAACTATCTAAGGTTCCAAAACCAGAACTTGGCGATGATGACCAATAAAGTCTATCACGATCATATTTTTTTATGATATTTGGTAAAATACCATGAAACACATCTTCATAAGCTTTCCATACTCTGTCTTTTATAGCCTCTCCTTGACTTTCGGTTACCTGGTCTATCCAACCCCAATTATTCCAAGCTGTTAATATTTCATTATCACCACACCACAATGCAATACTTGGGTGTTGGCGTAAGCGTTTCACATTATATTCTGCTTCTTTTTTTACATTATTTAAAAACGCATCATTTCCTGGATACATGACACATGCAAACATAAAATCTTGCCAAACTAGCATCCCATATCTGTCGCATAAATCGTAAAAAGTATCCTTTTCATAGATGCCGCCACCCCAAACGCGAATCATATTAAAATTAGATTCTGCTGCTGCTTTAATAACACGCTCGTAATCTTCTTTAGAAACTCTATTTAAAAATACATCTTGAGGAATATAATTAGCACCTTTCATAAAAACAGGTACACCATTTAGCTCAAAATAAAAACTCTTCCCTACACCATCTTTTTCCTGTACAACTTTAATAGTCCGTAAGCCTATTGTTTTTGAAATAGTATCAATAATAGTATTACTCTCTTTTACGATAGTCTCTATCTTGTATAATTTTTGATTGCCCAAGCCATTTGTCCACCACAATTCCGGACTATGAATTGTTATTGGGATTTTTAAGTTATTTGTTCCTTTTTTTAATGTAATTTCTTTATTTATTTCTCTTGTTGAATCGATTGAAATTTCGATTGTGGCATCAAAATCTTTACTAGCTTTAATTTCAATTTCTGCAATTAAACTGGCTTCCGTTTCACTTAATTTCTTTTGATTGATAAAAACATCTGTAAATTTAGCCGTATCCCAGGCAACTACTTTAACTTTTTTCCAAATACCACTAGTTACTAATCTTGGTCCCCAATCCCATCCAAAATGATATCCTGGTTTTCTTGAAAATACAGCGACTTGTTTTTTACCTAATCCTCCTTTTTCAGATTGATCATTGACCGCATTAGGCAACTCATATCCTAATTTTTTTCTTTTTTTTAACCCTATTTTAATAGGTGATTCTAAAACAATTCGTAATACGTTTATACCTTCTTTTAACAAGGGTTTACATGGTACTTCCCAAGCTAAAAACATATTATCAGCTTTTAAAACAAGGGAGTCATTCAAATAAACATTTGCGTACGTATCCAATCCTTCAAAATGAAGTTGAACATATTCTTTCTTTAATATATCTTTAGGAATGGTAAACGTTTTTCTATATTCCCAATCTTTTTTATCAATCCATTGTAATGTATCCTCATTTATACGATAAAATGGATCTTCAATAATTTTATTGTTTATTAAATCTGTATGAACTGAACCTGGAACGGTTGCCGGGAGCCATCCTACGCCTTCAACATCTTTAAAAGTCCAATGTTCATCTATCACTTGTATATATTGATTTGGTTCATTTTGACAGCAAGCTGATAAGCATAAAAAAACTAAAAAATATTTAAAAAAATTGAAAAACATAACTATTAAATACTAGATTAATCTATTTAAAGTAGGAATTGGGATTAGCTAATCTTAAGTAAGCAAAAATATTAAGCACATATGGTTTTATAAAAAAACACCACTTCCTTTAACAGAAGCAGTGCTTTTAATTTGCTAATACTAATCTCTATATTAATTTTTAACAAATTTTTTAGTTGTGGTATTTCCATTTTCATCTTGAACTGATAACATATATATGCCAGAGCTTAAATCTTCTACTTCGATTTCAACAGTATTGGATTCTTTTACTAGTTGACCTGTTAAAGAGTATATCGAAATTTTTAATATTTCATTCAAGGTGTTAGCATTCGCTTGAATATTAACAACATTGGCTACAGGATTTGGGGATACACTAAAATTCACCTCATTAATATCATTTGCTGAAAGTGTTCCTGTTGTTGTTTCTGAATACGCATTAAAATTAGAATCAGGTTGCGCTTGTAATTTTACTGTATAAGTTCCTCCATCTGCAATTGTGATTTCTGCAGGCGTACCTGACCCGTAGGTTCCTGAAAAGAGATAAGATGTTCCTGTTGTATAGCCCCATTCAATCCAAATATCTGAACCATCTGCACCAACTATACCTATATTGAATCCTCCTGTTGCTAACGCATCAGCGTCCCAGGTTAAAGTAAATTGGTTTGACGTAATAGCCGTAGTAGCTAAACCTGTTGGAGCTTCAGGGTCCATCGGAGGTGTCCCATTTACCGTTACGTCAAGATCAGAATAAGCGTTAAAATCGGTATCTGGTTGTGCTTGCAATTTTACTTTATAAGTTTGTCCATCTGTTATTGTTATTTCTGCGGGTCCACCAGCCCCATAGGTTCCTGAAAACACATAAGATGTTCCTGTTGTATAGCCCCATTCAATCCAAATATCTGAACCATCTGCACCAACTATACCTATATTGAATCCCCCAGTAGCTAACGCATCAGCATCCCAAGTTAAGGTAAATTGATTTGGCGTACCACCTGTATAAGCGAGTCCTGTTGGAGCACCTGGTTCTTGTGCATTAATCATACTCGTTGACATAAAAAATACAAGTATTAAAAGACTTGAAAGAAATGAAGAAATCTTAATAGATTTTCTTTGAGTAGTTTTACAAATCATATTTTAAATTTTTAAAAGGTTAATGTTCTTTGTAAAATTAACTCTCTATATAAGGCGAAAATGACTAAATACTGTTGAAAACTTCCTCTTTTATGAATTTATTGATATAAATACATCACTACAAAACAAAATGTTATAAGTACTAGAGACCAAAATCTGAAATTTTTGTAAAACGGTACTCCTACTAATTCTTGTGTTTCTTCTTTGTAGATTTTTTTAGACCAGATATAATCCTCTATTGCCTTTTCATCATCAGGAGGTGATAATAGACTTACTGTAATTATAATAACACAACTTATAACAAAATATACTGGTACTTTAAGTAGAAAATGAATATCTCCCAATAACTCATAATTAAATGTAAATTTCAGCAATACTGTTAAAAAAGCTGCTATAGCTCCACCTATCAATCCCCAAAAGGCGCCATGCTTATTGATACGTTTCCAAAAAACACCCAGCATAAATACTGCTACTACTGGAGGCGCAATATAAGTAAGCATTTCTTGATAATATTTTAATAGAGAATCAAATTTAGACACAAAAGGAACCCATACAACTGCCAATACTAAAACAACCATAGAAACAACTTTACCTACATACACCTGTTCTTTTTGTGAGGTATCCTTTTTAAACTTGGTATAAAAATCCATGGTAAATAAGGTCGCAACAGAATTAAGTAAGGCACTTAATGTAGAGGTTAATGCTGCAATCATTGCAGCTAGCATCAAGCCCAGTAAACCTATTGGCATAAGTTCTATAACTAGTTTAGGGTATACCATATCATTTTTTGGTAAACCTGGAAATAAATGTTTCCCTATAACTGCTGGAAATATGATAATAAAAAGGATTAATACGGTTAAAAAACCGACCATTAAAATGCCTTTTCTACCATGATCAACAGATTTTGCTGTAAGTACGCGTTGCACCAACATTTGGTTATTTCCCCAAAAGTAAAAACCCAAAATTGGAATCCCAACAATCATCCCCAACCACGGCACCGAACTATCGTTTAATGGTCTTATAAGTTTCATCATGGTATCGTCTTCTAGAAGCAAACGTTTTAAATAATCTAATCCGCCATTATTCATAGCTAAAAAGGTTAGGATAAGCGTACCAAAAAGCAACAAAACACCTTGTATTAAATCTACACGGATAGCAGCAGATAGTCCCCCTGGTATCGTATAAGCGGCCACTATAATTGCAAAAATCACAGATAGTTCTACTATTGATAGTGATGGAAATACCAGTTTCATCAATAATGAAGCGGCATATAACGCCCCTGCTGCATCGAGAAATGTTGACCCTAAAAGGGTTATGAATGAAAAATAATATCTGGAACGTTTATCAAAACGCCTTTCCAAAAATTCTGGTATCGTAAAAATTCCGGATTTAATATAAAACGGCAGGAAGAACATAGCAAAAAATACCATGACCAACACCGAAATTAAATCGTAATTAAAAACAGCTATACCCGTAGAATAGGCATCACCACTTTTACCTATTAAAGTGGTACTTGAAATACTTGCAGCAAATAACGAAAACCCAATAATGGGCCAGGTCATTTTTCTTCCTGCTAAGAAATAATTATCTGTAGAATTGCTTCCTTTTTTTGAATATTTAATCCCAAACCATACTATAAAAATAAAATAAACAATGAGTACTATATTATCTACTAGTCCTAAATTATATTCCATAGTGATGATTTCGTCTGTATTAAATTATATGTTAAAATGTAGTGATTACTAATTGAGTAATATAGAACTTAAAAACACAACACTTTTTGGCTGGACAGTAATATTTACGACCTCATCTTCATTATATTCAAAAGCTTTTGAAGGCACTGGAAAACCATCAGCATTTAATGCTCTTTTACCATCTACATATTCATACATATATAGATTCTGTTTTTTTATCAATCCTTCGGTTTCAATATTAAATGTTTTGCATGCTTTTGATTGATTAACGACTGCAAGCGTCACACTTTTATTTGTAACTGAAGCGATAGCACGAATGCTATCATTTTTTATCGAAAATTCAGGCTTGTACAATTTAGTATTGGGAGGAAATAAATTACATAGTAAGGTCCATGAATAAGACCAAGGCCTTGGTGTTTTATCTATCTCAAGGTCTCCAAATTCTTCGGCTAAAATATTCCACATACCCCATTTTTTTAATTGACTTTTCTCGCCTAAATCCCCTACTGTATGCATAGCATCATCTAGATCCCATGCAACGGCCCCTCCTACTCCAGCAAGCATGCTTTGTATGGCTGCATCTGCCATATCGACCCCGTAAAAATAGTCGTAAACAAACATACTGGAATCGTCGGGACCTGCAAAAGGATCGGCTTTCCCTTTTTTAAAGTTTTCTTCCTTAAGATCACCGCTATATTTCATTCCTAACTCACCAAGAATTAATGGTTTCTTTGTCTTTTTAACTTCGGTCGTAAATGGTGTTAAGTAGGTTTGAAAATTCCCTGTTCTAATGAGCTCTTGATCTGCATAAATATGAAAATCGTATAGAGCTGTTATACTATCCAAATCATTTATTGTGGAATACACCCAATCTTCGGCTTTTTTGGGATGTGTTGGATGATTCCATTGTGTTACTGCATCTGGCCCTGCCAAGGTTACGTATTTATCTAGCCCTTTAGATTTTAAAGCGTTATTTAGCATCTGGTAACCTGCCTTCCATTGTTCCCAGTCTCCATTTGTGGATGCCCAATAGCCATTAGGTTCGTTAACTAAATTATAATACTTAATACAGGTGTATCCTTTTTCAACAATTAGATGGTCAAGGTATTTAGTAATCATTTCAACCCAACGAATATCGTCTGCTCTATTAATATTGTTTGGATTTTCATCTGTTTTCCAAAGTCCTGGAGCTCCCCATTCTCCAAAAAGAACTGTAATGTCATTTTTTTGGCAATAGTCCAAAACTTTATATAAACTTTTAACCTCTTGAGTATTGAAATCCAAAATGGGTTGATTATTTACATCTAACCCTTTGTAATAACGCCAAGTTGAAACATCCATAACACGAATTATGTGTGGATTCACAAAATCTAGTCGTTTGTATAATTCGTTCCATTTTTCATCTGTCATTAAGAAGCCCCACTCCGCTTCATATGAATCGGCATGGGGATATGCAGACCACTGCACCCCATGACCGATAAATGGCAGATCGATGATATTAGATTTCTTAAACTTAAGCGTATATCTTTTATCAATCGTACCTGCTTCCTTACAACTAAACAAAACAATTAATAATATGAAACTAAAACTAACTAAAACTTTAGGCATTTAAACTATTTTTTAATTGACCTAGCAATTCATTCACACTACATGTTGCCAGACCAACGTACTTATCTGCACCGCCATAGTATATATATAGTGTATCTTCTATAATAACATTTCCTGTTGGAAACACACAGCCATTATAATAACCGTTAATTTCATAGTCATGTTCTGGCTCCATGATCCAATCTTTAATACGGCCTATTACCTTTGTGGGGTCATTAATATCTAATAGCGCAGCACCCACTCTGTAATAACCTAGGCCTCCATTTTCCACACCATGATATATAATTAACCAACCCTCTTTCGTTCTTAAAGGGGGTGTGCTTCCTCCTATTTTTACTTCCCAAGAATCTTCCTTACCTTTAAGTAATAGCGTACTTGGCTCTTCCCACACCATTAAATCATCTGAGAAACGAATCCATATGGCAGGGTGATTTGTACCATACTTTTCTCCAATCCATTCTTTTGGTCTATGTAGCATGGCAAATTTTCCATTTATTTTTTCAGGAAACAGAATAACATCTCTATCATCTAAATTCGAAGAAGTAATCCTTCCCAACCGTTTAAAAGTCCTGAGATTTCTAGAAATCGCCAAACCTGAGTTTGCTATGTTATTTTTATACACTAAAGGGGTATATTCACCAGACTCTGGTAACATAATAACATCGTGTTCAAATTTCCAATACTGTCCTGGTGGAAACGGCCTGTAAGCATACGTTATATAAAATTCGTCTCCAAATTTTATTATTCGGGCATCTTCTACACCTCCCATATCGGGTCCATCAACGCTAGGTGAGAATACAGGATCGTTCGATACTCTTGTAAAGTTAATACCATCTACACTTTCAGCTAATCCAAATCTGATTAAATGTTCTTTATCATTTCCAGCTGCTCTGTATAGCATAGAAAATTTACCGTTTTCATACCAAACTCCGGGATTACAAACTACTAAGCTTTCCCATTCGTTTATTGGATTTGGGCTTAAAATAGGATTGTTTTCATGTTTTTTTAAACGAATGGTACTTGCTTTAGTTGTGCTATTATTGTTCATTAGTTATTCTTATTGAGAGACTTTAATACTTTAATTTAAAAATCAAAGTTTGTATATACGGTAAGCGTTTGAGATTGAATGCTAATTTCTTTTCCTTTTCCTATTGATAGGTTTTGTTCTTCTGGTAAAGGAAATCCATTAGCATCCGTTAATCTGTTATCTTCCTTATATATGAACTTTTTTAATCCCGAAAGTTCACTACCATTATCTAATGAAAAATTTAGATGGTATTCATTCTCGCTCATGTTGTTAATAGCAATCATATATTTTCCATCTTTTTCTACTGCGATGGCATCTAATCCAACTAATTCCGGAACTTCTACGTTATACACTTTAGATCCTTTTTGCATGTATCTTGATATGAGAGAAAACGAATAAAAATGAGGTCTTATGGTTTCTTTTTCAGGGTTACCTAACAGTTCTTCTCCTAAGATATTCCAATACCCCCAAATTTTTAAATCCTGACCCGAAGTTGAGCTACTATGCATCGCATCATCTAAATTCCAATTAATGGCACCTGCGAATCCAGAATTTATAATTTTCATATTCAATCCAACTAAGTCTACACCATGTATATATTGGTCTACCAAAGTGTTAGAATCGATTCCAATAAATGGATCTGTATTAATATTATTCAAATTCTCGCTGCTTAATTCTTTATCTATTATTGAAGTGCCTGTCTCATACTTAAAACCAAATTCTCCAATAACAGCTTGTTTTCCTTCTGGCATTTTAGATTTGTAAGCATCAAGTAAGGCTTCAAATTCTCCGCTAAACAAAGCACCTTTTGATGGATACGTATGAATATCGTATAAGTCTATTTTATCACCTAAATCTGTTTCTGTATTTGAAATCCAGGACACATCGTTATCATTAAAAATAGCAATATCCGGTCCTGCTAATTTCACTTTAGTATGTAATCCAGCATCAACCATTTTATCATAAAAATAGGCCGTTGCATCTTTCCAAACCTTATAATTACCGTTAGCTGCAGATCCGTTTAGATTAGGCTCATTTATTGTTGTATAATATTTAATACATGTAAAACCTTGAGTGTTTACCAAATAATCTAAGTAATTCACGGCGTTATCAATTCTACTTTCAAAAATCATATCTTGATTAGAATCGACTTGATTATATCCCCAATCTCCTAGCATAACCGTAATATCATTATCTTGGCAGTATTGTAAAATCTTACCTAATCCTTCATACATTGCTGTTGGCTCGTAATTATCTACTCCAGATATTGCATATTTATCATAAGAGCCAAATACGACACGTATAAAACTTGGTTTCATATAATCTAGACGTGTATACATCTTATTCCAGTCAGCATCTTGTATTGGTTTATTCCAATAACGGTATGCTTGTGGATATGGATCCCATTGCACACCATTACCTATATAAGACTCTATTAATACGTCTCCAGTTTTTACAACGATGTCTTTAGATTGTTCTTCAATTTTAACTTCATATTCGTCATCATCACAACCAAAAGCGGTCATTATTATTGTAAAATATGTTATAACTATAAATAGTAAACTTAGTTTATGACGCGTTTTTAAATTTCCTTTTTTCATCTCTCTTTAATTATTTATCTAATTCAAAATTGTAATAAATCGTGTAAGCACTTTGTATGTGTGATTCTGCATCCCAATGATCCCACGAAAAAGTATCTTCCCATACATTAAAATTTATGCTAATATTACCTTGCGCATCTACTGTTACGTTTCCTTTTATTCCAAGTCCATTTTTACTGCCTTTCCAAAAAGTTATTACCTTCCCAAGCTCATTAAATTCCCAAACACCGTTTCCTTCTGGCATTTTTCTGAATCTATGTGAATAATCTCTAACTTCTCCTTTATGATCTGGATCTAACACGAAAGAAGAGAAGGTATTATCTTCTCCTGCTCCAGAAGAAAAAGTTCCTTCTGCGTTACCTTTTTCGTTAATCAAAACCGTTTTTAATTCTATAGTATTGTCTTCTTCAAAAGCTGCATCGGGAAAATCCTTAGAAAGTACTTCTGGTACATAATTGGCCGGATCATAAGAGCTTGTTGCTGGATCATACGTACCAAAAACGCCCCAACCCCAATCTACATTCAAACCTATTTGCCAATCGAAAAGCAATGAGCTTACTTTCCAATTACCATCTAAAACCGGATCGTATTTCTTAATATTTACAGTCCATTCTCGTACTTTACCTGATTCTGAAACAATTTTATATGTATAAGAACCATCATTAGTATCAAAATTTATAGTCTCTCCCTTTTGCGGAGAAACAGATGCTTTTTCAGACACTTCAAATTCTGGCGTGATACTGCTTAAGTCAAAATCATCTCCAAAAACAAATAAATCTACGGTTCCGGAACTATCTTTGGTAGGTTTTATTATTGTTGGTCCTACCTGTCCTTCTACTTTAAATGATAAAAACTGCCTGTCATTACTTACAATGTCCTCTAAAGGATCGTCTTGACATGATGTAATAAAAGTTGTAACGAAAATAAAAAGTGCTAATTTTAAAATTTGATTTTTCATAATTCTCTTTTTTTTATTTGTTTAACTCGCCTTCAATTGCTGGAATTGGGAAAAAATAAGCACTATTAGTGATTGTTTTGCCATAAACTCCAGTTAGAACGGATTGTATTTTATTGGTTCTTCTTAAATCATAAAGTCTATGCCCTTCAAAAGCTAATTCGAAAGCGCGTTCTTCTATAATTTTTTCTCTAAAGTCTGCAACAGATAACCCTGAGAGCAAACCTACTAAACCGGCTCTGTCCCTAACCTGATTAACAGCGTTATAACCTTCGGGTGTTGGCCCTTGTGCTTCTGCATAAATTAAAAGAATGTCTGAATATCTCAGTAAATATGGGTGCGTACTTGTGTTATCTCCAATAAAGTTTGGATCGATGTATTTTCTTGAAAAAGGTTGAGATTCTCCTCCCGTTGGTGTCCATTGTAAATCTCCATTTTCTCTATACAACTCATCGATTACAAGCTCATTTCTTCTTCTATCATTAACATTGAACGACGATAGGAAAGAGGCTTCTGTAACGTATACTCCAAACCCTCCATGGGTAGGCGTTCCATCTGGTAAGAAAGAAGAACTTGGCGCATTGGCTGGAATAAAGAATTTTGATAATTTTGAAAACTCCCCTTCAGCTAATCCACTTCTGTCTTGAGGAATAAAAAAGATATGCTCTGGACCGTTAAATGCCTCAGATGTCGATACATCATAAATATGAATTAAATCTGGATCGAATGTATAAACCGATTGATTATTGATGACTTCTGAAGCCGTTTGAGACGCTAAATTATAATACGTATCAGCATTAGAAACCCAATCATACCCTGGACTTCCTGTACTTTTTGCTGATGCCATAGTAATGTATACTTTAGAAAGTAATCCTTGTGCTGCAACTTTATCTGCTCTGCCTCCCACTCGTTCTATTGGAAGCAAATCTATAGCTGTATTTAAGTCTGATATTATTGACATATAAATAGATTCTATAGATGCATTTTCTGCACCAAATACTTCACTCAGCTCATCTACTGCACTTATTTTTAATGGAACTTCTCCAAATAACCTTACTAACATAAAGTGATGCCAGGCTCTTAAGAATAATCCCTCTCCTCTGAATTTATTTCCTAAATCTCTATTATAACTGACTTCTTCAGTCTTTTCAATGACCGTATTTGCTCTGTTTAACCCAATGTAAGTCAGTCTAAAGAATTGTTCTAAATTCTGATTTTTATCATCGACGTTAAAGATTTCAAATTGATCGATATTTAGACCTTCTCCTTCTTTTGGGAATGTTTCTTCTGAAGCTGTTGTTGGAATATTCATATAAGGTCTTGAATAATCCAAAAACGTCATAGATTGGTAACTGTGTAATACAGCCGAATTTGCTTCTTCTGCAGTATTGTAAAAGTTGGAATCCGACAAAAAAGTTGTTGGTTCTGGCTCTAAAGAACATGAAGCCAACACAAGTCCGAGTATTAATGTATATATTTTTTTCATAATTAATTTTCTAAAATGTTACTTCTAAACCTAATGTTAATCTTCTTAACCTTGGCACGCTATTTTGATCGGTACCTTGTAAATTGACCTCGGGATCTATACCACTATAATTGGTGAAATTGTATAAATTATCTCCACTAAAATAAACCTTGGCTTTATCGATTAATTTTATGGCATTAACCTCTAAATTGTAACCAAGTCTTACATTTTGAATTCTAACAAAGCTTCCATCTTCGATCCACCAATCTGAAAAGGCTACATTTCTATTCTCTCTTAAGGAAGGGTATGACGTTGAAGGATTATCTGCAGACCATCGTTGCAAAAGATTGCTTACTTGTCCGCCACCAGCACCTGTAGCATATTTGTTAATGTTTGCAACATCACCACCAAACGACCCATTAAATAATGCGGTTAGCTCCCAATTTTTATATGTTAAATCTAAAGTAAAACTGGCGGTAAAGTCGGGGTTCGGATCTCCAATTATGGTTCTATCTGCTCCAAAAGGATCTATTTGACCGTCTCCATTTATATCTTCGTACAAGAACTCTCCTGGTTGAGCAGCTGCTCCTGTAAATCCATTAAACAATCCTTCTGCCTCACTTTGAATAATTCCTTTAACTACAGCTCCATAAAATACATTTACTGGTTGGTCTATAGCAAAAACATTAATTCTAGATCTGTATTGGTCTCTAAAATTTGTCCCAGTAAATCTAAATTGATTACCAAAATCATCACTTAAAACAGTCGTGCTTTCTGGCGGTCCTAAGCTTAATACTTTGTTGTTATTCTTATTAAATATAATCCCTGTAGAGATTTTAAAATTCGCTTTTCTTACAACATCACAATTTAAACTTAACTCAATACCTTGGTTTTCAATTTCACCTGCATTAATTCTTAAAAAGTCAAAACCTGACGTTGGTGGTAATGTACTATCTACCAGTAAATCATTTGTAACTTTATTGTAAAAATCAAAAGAAAAATCCAATCGGTGATTAAATGCTGAAAAATCAAGACCTACATTAAAAACTTTGGTTGTTTCCCACTTTAGGTCTGGATTACCTAAACCTCTGGATTCTATAAAAATACCATTGTTTGAGATGATGCCTGGTCCGATTGTGGTTACAAAACCACCATTTGTAAAATAACGTCCATTTCCTAATCTGTTTAATGTTTCAAATGGACCAATTGCCTGATTACCTACAATTCCATAACTTACTCTTGGTTTTAATTGGTTTATAAATGGCAGTCCGTCTTCAATAAAAGGCTCCTTTTGCATTTTCCAACTTATGGCTCCAGAAGGGAAGAACGCATACCTGTTATTAGCTCCAAAATTTGAAGAACCGTCTAAACGACCTGTAAAAGTAAATAATACTTTTTCTTTAAAAGCGTAGTTAAATCTTGAGATTGCTGAAGATAGTGCTGTTTCTATAAAGTTATTAGAAGTACGTTGTTCATTACCCAAGCTTAAATTTCCAGCACCTAAAGACCCATTAACAAATCCTTGAGATCTAAGTTGCGATGTTCTTACCTCAAAATATTCACTGGAATAACCCGCCAATAAAGTCAAGGCATGTTTTTCTGCAAACGTTTTATTATAAGTAAAATACGCATCTGCAACGACTCGTTGATTTTGAAAATTATCGTTAAAAGCCACGCCTTTACCTTCAAAACCTAATTGTGTGTATGTATCAGGGAAATAGCGTTCTTGAAATGAAGAACCTAAACTATAGTTAAATTGAGACTTAAACTTTAAAGACTCATTTATTTCCCATAAAAATATAGATGAAGATATGAGATCTAATGTTGTAGTCTCATTAACTCTCAACTCTGTAAGCGCTACTGGGTTGAAAAAATCATTATCATTCGCTTTAAAAAAGCTACCATCCTCATTATAAATAGGAAATAATATATTTCTATTAAAAGAAATACCTCCATTATCACTTCTCTCTCCTCTAGAGAAATTCATATTTGTAGAGAGCGTTACTTTCTCATTAAGTTTTTGATCTATTCCAAAGCTGACCGTTACTTTAGATAAATCATTATCTCTTACAATACCATCTTGTGTATTCAGGTTTAATCCAAAATTGTATTTTGTTTTTTCGGTTCCACCATAAACACTTACGTTATAGTTATGATTTAGGGGTGTTCTAAAAACATAATCAACATAATCTGTCGTAGGATACCCTTCTCTTATCTGTGAAATGGAAGGAAAAAAAGTACCGTTAACATCTTCTGCTCCTATATAAATAGGTACTAATCCAGAATTCACTCTGCCTTCATCTGTTAATACGGCAAGGTTTACTGGGTTTTTGTATATATCAAATTCTGTAGCAAAATCACTATAGGTTGAGTTTGCAGTAAAATTAACAATCATCTTACCTTCTTTGCCTCTTCTGGTTGTTACCAATATAACACCATTTGCCCCTCTGGAACCATAAATTGCTGACGCAGAGGCATCTTTTAACACCTCAACAGAAACAATATCTGCTGGGTTAATTTGTTTTAAATTACCAGCATCTCCAAGAGGAAATCCATCAACTACTATTAAAGGTGTTGTCGCTGTAAACGAACTGGCTCCACGTATTCTAACATTTAATCCAGCCCCAGGGTCATCTGAAGGATTCCCGATTACTAAACCTGAAACACGACCTATTAATAATTCTTCTACCGAGTTTGCAGGTATTTCTGATAGGTCTTCAGTGTTAATCTTACTAACAGCCCCGGTAACATCACTTTTTTTAACCGTTTGATAACCGATTATAACAACTTCATCTAATTCTGAAATGTCTTCAGATAAAACAACATTAAAAGTTGATCCACCCGCAATTGGTATTTCCACGGTTTTATAACCCATTGAAGAGATCTCCAAAATGGCATTATCACTCGATACATATAAAGTAAAAGATCCATCGAAATCTGTAGATACACCATTAGGTGTATTTTTTTCAACAACTGAAGTTCCTGGGATGGAGTAACCTAATTCGCTTACAACTTTTCCTTGCACCTTTATTGATTGGGCATAAGAAAAACTTGCATATAAACTGAGTAATAGCAATATTACAAATGACTTGTTTTTTAATTTTTTCATAGATTAGGGTATAAAATTTATCTATGACAAAATTAAATCACTTGAATAGTTGAGAGTGACACTTTTCCACCTAAAACTGTGCTTATAATGAATTTATTGGTAATAAAAAGTTAGTTGTAATCAGATTATTAAGACATTGTTTATCATTAAAATAGTATTTTACTAATTTTGTCGCAAATTAGTTAACACTTCATTAAGCCCCCTATACCATGAAGACTATTAAAGAAATAACACCATTAAAGTCGAATGCGCCATTTGTTATACTAAGACATAAGAATGCAAAATTTGACTATTCCATTCACTATCATAATGAATTTGAATTAAATTTAATAACCAATTTAAAAGGAAAAAGAATTGTAGGAGATTCTATTGAAGAATGTGACTCTGTTGATTTAACATTATTAGGTCCTGATTTAAAACATATCTGGAAATCTAATGAAGAGATTAGCAATGCTGATGTTACAACCATTCAATTTCAAGAACAATTCTTACCTCCAAAAATACTTGATTACGAAATATTTAAAGACATACGAACATTATTAGAATCGTCTAAAAGAGGCATTTCTATTCAAGATCCAACAAAAACTAAAATTGTAAAAAAAATATCAAGGCTAAAGGATGCCGATCATTTTGGTTCTTTTCTATTATTTTTAGAAATTTTGCATGATTTATCTAAATCTGACGATAAAAAGATATTAAGTAGCGCAGCTGGCAATAACTACAGTCAACATAGTGAAAGTAGACGCATTACGATAGTTATCAATTATATTGAAAACAACTACAATAAGCAAATTAAGTTAGCAACATTAGCAGAAATGATTAATATGTCCGAATCGGCTTTTAGTCACTATTTTAAAAAGCGGACAGGTCAGAGTTTTATAAAATATTTGCTTGATCATAGATTATCTATTGTTACCAAATTACTATCTGAAACCAACATCCCTATTAATGAGATTTCATACATGACTGGTTTTATCACTTTATCAAACTTCAACAGATCTTTTAAAAAAAAGCACGGGGTTTCTCCTAAACAATACAGGATTAATTATATTAACCATGTAGAAGAGTAACAGTGATTTTTAAAACTTAAATCAATGTATTTAACAAGAAACCAAGATACTCAATAGATAACAAGTAAAATAGTTTTTATTTTGATGGCGTAAAAAAGCCCCCTTCAATGAAGCAAAGCCTATCCTGATATAGAACTCATTTAGACTTTTTCAATTTGCTAAAAAATTGCTGTTTTCAGCTCTGTTTTTGCTTAAATCCAAAAAGTCTAAATGAGTTCATAATTAATTACATAATAAGTTCGAGGTTTATGTTTTTTAATTATAGGATAGGTTTCTATTTTTATACAAAAGAATAAAAGACACTTCTTTAATGCTTGATTCGAAGCGATCAATAGCCCAAATTATTTAACTATACGTTTTTTGATGACCATCTTTGTTGTACCAGATATCTTAACAAAATACATTCTAGAAGAAAGACCAGGTTACATATTGGTCTTTTATTTATTATTAAGTAATTTTTCAATTTCTGCTAATCTCATAGAAAGTGATTTTAACTCTCTATTTTCTTTCTCTAGTTTTTCTATCTTATTATTTTGAATTTCTATTTCTTTTTGTTGCTCAATAGTATAAAGCGTTAATTCTTCTATCTTTTGTAACAATTTAGAATCCATGTCTCCTAAAAAGAAACCATCATTTTTTACTTCTTTGGCACTGGGGATATCTTTTAAATGCCCGTTTTCTTTGATATGTTCTTCTACTTCTTTAAGGGTTGGTAGGTTGTAATTTTTTTCGAAAACGAAATCTGCCCAATTCGAATAGGCGGCTACCTTAACTTCTGTTGCTGCTATTTTACCGTTGACGCCTAGTTTGAAGCCTTTGGTATCTGTGGTGCCGATGCCGACATCTCCATTTCCAGCTACAGTAACTCTGTCCACCGCTGAAGATCTCAGCCTAAGCAAGTATCCATTAGTTGTTGATGTATTATTTACTGTTAGCCCATAATTTGTCATAGATGATGAGCTACTTTCAATTATTAAACCATTTTGATTTCCACTATTAAAAACATGTAGTTTGCTTGCAGGAGTTGTAGTTCCTATAGCTACATTGCCTGTATTTACAAATGTCATTAATTTACCTGCTCCTACTGTTACTCCTTGAGATATATGTAACCTATTGTCATGTCCATGACTTAAATGAAATACAGAATTACCATTATTTGGTCTAAAAGTGACAGCTGATTCATTATTAAAATTAAGCCAAACTCCTTTGCCATCTGAGGTGCGAACATCAAGTTGACTAGCCGGTCCAGTAGTCCCAATTCCAACATATCCATTTGGCAATATTGATAATTTTTCAACTAAAGGATTATTATTAGGATTAGTTCCATTTTCTTGTAGAAAAAAACCAAGTCTGTCTCCTGCATTTCCACTTCCATTCATAATGGATGAAATCTTTGATGTAGGTACTGACTTAAGAGATCCCGTTTTAAATTCCAATGAGGTGGACATGTTAGAAGACCATCCTGAATTAGTTAACCTTAGAGCCACGGCATCAGTACTACTATTTTCAGTTATTTCTAATTTTCTTGCTGGTGTTGTTGTTCCTATACCTACCTTATCACTAGTATCTGTAACTTGCGCACATACTGCACTACTAATAAAGAAGCTTAATAAAACTAGTTTTTTCATAATATTATTGTTTTTTAGAATATAATAGTTTTTCAATTTTTTTTAATCTCTCTTCTAAAGCTTCATTAATTACTTTTTGATTTTGAAGTTCTTTTTGTTGCTCAATAGTATAAAGTGTTAACTCTTCTATTTTTTGAAGCAATTTTGAATCCATGTCTCCTAAAAAGAAACCGTCTTTTATTACTTCTTTGGCACTAGGGATGTCTTTTAAATGCCCATTTTCTTTGATGTGTTCTTCAACTTCTTTAAGGGTTGGTAATTTGTAATTTTTTTCGAAAACGAAATCTGCCCAATTCGAATAGGCGGCTACTTTCACTTCTGTCGCTGCTATTTTTCCTTGAACTCCTAGTTTGAAACCTTTGGTGTCTGTGGTGCCGATGCCTACATCTCCATTCTGATTTATCCTCATTTTCTCTGAAGAATTAGCATATAAAGATAAATCATGCCCTCCTTTAGATCCTATTATAGCTCTTCCAGTATCCCAAGACAAAATCCCTTGATTACTAGATGCTCCCCATTCTAAAACACCATCACTTCTAAACTTCATTTTATCGGCTAGTTTTAAAAAATATGAAGAAGAACTTATAGGCATATCTATTTGCAATTTTGCGCTTGGGCTAGTGGTGCCAATACCTACATAACCACTATTTTTTATTGTTATTCCTTTTTTATTATTCCACAATTTTAAATCATATCCATTTCGATTGGTGAAAAACCCTAATGATTTATTATTGGCACTGCCTTCTCCTAGATACCAAATCTCGTCACCACTTTTATCATAACCTCCTAACCAGCCATAAAAAGCATTTTCGGTATCTTCATAATTCGTGTTTTGTAACTTAATAACTGCTCCGTTTCCTGCTACATGAAGCTTTGATGTTGGGGTAGTAGTACCTATCCCAACTTCATCACCAGTATCGGTAATAGCCTGAGAAAATCCCAAATGAGTTATTATTAATCCTAAAATAATTACTGTCTTTTTCATTTTTGCATTATATTTAATTGTTGTTCTAGTTTTGTTACTCTTTCTAATAAGAGTTTAAGCTCCTTATTTTCTTCTTTAAGTTCTTTTATTTCAGAAACTTGTTCTTCAAGTTGCTTTATCTTATTTTTTTGAATTTCTATTTCTTTTTGTTGCTCAATAGTATAAAGCGTTAATTCTTCAATTTTTTGAAGCAATTTTGAATCCATGTCTCCTAAAAAGAAACCGTCTTTTTCTACTTCTTTGGCACTAGGGATATCTTTTAAATGCCCTTTTTCTTTGATGTGTTCTTCAACTTCTTTAAGAGTTGGTAGGTTGTAATCCTTTTCAAAAACAAAATCTGCCCAATTCGAATAAGTAGCTACTTTTACTTCGGTTGCTGCTATTTTGCCATTCACTCCTAATTTAAAACCTTTGGTGTCTGTGGTGCCGATACCCAAATTCCCTCCATTTATATAAGAATTACCCCCAGAAATAAATCTTACTTTCACTTCATTATTACTGTTATATATATTCATATAATGCTCATTTGCTCCTCCAAAAAAGAACTGAGTCCTTTCTCCTAATGAGCTATTTCTTTTAAAATAAATGTTACCTCCCCATCTGTTATTTTTGAACGTAGTTGTTCCTTCCCCGCCATCAACATAGTCAATTCTGAAACCTTCTGAGTTGGATCCACTCATAATTCCAACTCCAATTACTCCATTCACATGAAGTTTTTTACTAGGATTGATAACACCTATTCCCAAATTACCATTTGGTAATATTGATACTTTTTCGACTAAAGGATTGTTATTAGGGTTTGTCCCGTTTTCTTGCAAAAAGAAACTAAGTCTATCACCAGCATTACCACTCCCATTCATGATAGAAGAAATCTTTGAAGTAGGCACGGACTTTTGAGACCCTGTTTTAAATTCTAATGAGGTGGACATGTGAGAAATCCATCCTGAATTAGTTAATCTTAACGCCGCAGCATCAGTACTACTATTTTCAGTTATTTCTAATTTTCTTGCTGGTGTTGTTGTTCCTACACCTACCTTATCACCAGTATCTGTAACTTGCGCACATATTGCACTACTAATAAAGAAGCTTAATAAAACTAGTTTTTTCATAATATTATTGTTTTTTAGAATATAATAGTTTTTCATTTTTTTTTAATCTCTCTTCTAAAGCTTCATTAATTACTTTTTGATTTTGAAGTTCTTTTTGTTGCTCAATAGTATAAAGCGTTAATTCTTCAATTTTTTGAAGCAATTTGGAATCCATATCTCCTAAAAAGAAACCGTCTTTTTTTACTTCTTTGGCACTAGGGATGTCTTTTAAATGCCCGTTTTCTTTGATGTGTTCTTCTACTTCTTTAAGAGTTGGTAGATTGTAATTTTTTTCGAAAACAAAATCTGCCCAATTCGAATAGGTGGCTACTTTTACTTCTGTTGCTGCTATTTTACCGTTGACGCCTAGTTTGAAACCTTTGGTGTCTGTGGTGCCGATGCCGACAGTACCATTATTAATGGTTAAGTTATCTCCGCCTCCATCCCAATCGTAAAATCTAAGTTGACGAAAAGCTATTCTGTGAAAACCGTTCTGAGATTCAAATCTAATTTCATCATCAGTTTGAGAACCGTTAATCTTTAAATTTCCAGCAATTTCTAGCATATCGGTTGGTGAAGTAGTACCAATTCCAACTCTACTAGAGTTAACAAATGTCATTAGCTTAGTTGCGCCAACATTGCTCCCATGAGACAGATATAATTTATTGTCATGTCCATGACTCAAATGAAATACAGAATTACCATTATTAGGCCAAAAAGTTATTGCTGATTCATCATTATAATTAAACCTAAGCCCTTTATTATCTGATGTGCGAACATCTAATAAACTATAAGGATTTGTAGTACCTATACCTATTTTACCATCTCCTAATATAGTCATCCTAGCATTGGCTCCACCACCAGCATTACTAGTTTTAAAAAATATTTTAGCTGATGCTGAATCATTATTTTCTATCTCAATTTCTCCTCTAGTATAGCTGTCATTTGAAACTCCAATCCTTAATGTTCTAGATGTCAAATTATTGGTTAAAATATAGTTTCCCCAAACACCTTCGGATATAGAACCTTCTGATGCAAAATTATTTTCAGTTGAAACTTTTAGAGCATTGTTTAAAATAAAATCATTTGGCACTCTTGTTTCTCCAGATGGAGTTACCTGAAAATAGGTAGTACCTGAGTGAAATAAACGAAAATGACCAGCATAATTGTCAATATGCCAAGGGTTATAGCTAGAATTACTGTTCAACAACCTTATTTCCCCTCCCTCAACTCCACTATTTTGAGGGTCAACATCTAGTGTTTGTGCAAATACTGAAAAAGATGTGATTAATAGTATAAATAAAAGAATTAGTTTTTTCATAAGAATATTCATTATAGTTTGAAATAAAGCTTAAAACTAATGAGATCTTATAAATAAAAAGTAAGGTTTTACCTTACTAATGGTAAGGTTTTTGTTTTTTTTTATATTTTAAAGAGAAGTTATTAAATAATAAAAACAAAAAAGCCTTATCAAGAATTTGATAAGGCTTTGTACTGAAGGCGGGACTTGAACCCGCACGGACTAATGTCCATTGGATTTTAAGTCCAACGTGTCTACCAATTCCACCACTTCAGCATTGGTATATTTTAAGAAAGTATCAGAGCGAAAGACGGGATTTGAACCCGCGACCCCCACCTTGGCAAGGTGATGCTCTACCCCTGAGCTACTTTCGCAGTCATTTTTAATGAACTTACCTGCGATAAGCAGGCGGTGCAATCGTGATTGCGGATGCAAATTTAAAATATTTATATTAATTGCAAAGCCTTTTAGTAAAATAAATGAAATTTATTTTACGCCCGCTTTTTTTTGACCAACATTCGTTTAATTTCGTTGAGTTTCATGAGCGCTTCCACCGGTGTAAGTGTATCAATATCAGTACATAATATTTCTTCCTTAATATTTTCCAATAACGGATCATCTAAATTGAAAAAACTTAACTGCATCTCGTCTTCTATGGATTTAACCTTATCTGTTAACTCTTCACTAGAATGAGACTTCTCTAATTTCTTCAAAATTTTATTTGCGCGACGCAATACCTGTTGTGGCATGCCTGCCATTTTAGCTACATGAATCCCAAAACTATGCTCACTACCACCTTCAACCAGCTTTCTTAAAAAAAGCACATGGTCTTTCAATTCTTTAACCGATACGTTGAAATTTTTAATACGATCAAATGTTTCGGTCATTTCATTTAACTCATGGTAATGTGTTGCGAACAACGTTTTTGGTTTCGCAGGATGTTCATGCAAATATTCACTAATTGCCCAAGCTATTGAAATACCATCATAGGTACTCGTTCCACGCCCTATTTCATCAAGTAACACCAAACTTCTGTCTGATATATTATTAAGAATAGAAGCTGTTTCATTCATTTCTACCATGAAAGTCGATTCTCCCATAGAGATATTATCACTCGCCCCAACTCTGGTAAAAATCTTATCTACTAAACCAATACGCGCTTCATTGGCAGGTACAAAGCTACCTATTTGGGCTAAAAGCACAATTAATGCTGTTTGGCGTAAAATAGCCGACTTACCAGACATGTTAGGTCCCGTAATCATAATAATCTGCTGAGTCGCCCTATCTAAAAATACATCGTTGGCTATATAGGCTTCCCCGATAGGCAATTGCTTTTCTATGACTGGATGACGACCATCTTTAATCACTAAATCAAAAGAATCATCAATAACAGGATATATATAGTTGTTGTCTTTTGCCAGTTGAGAAAATCCACATAAACAATCTAACTGCCCTACTAAATAAGCATTTTGCTGCACTACTTTTATATATAGGTTCATCCAGCTAACCAATTCTGCAAATAGCTGTTGCTCTATAGCCTGAATTCTATCCTCTGCACCTAATATTTTTGCTTCATATTCTTTAAGTTCCTCTGTAATGTACCTTTCCGCACTTACTAAAGTTTGTTTTCTAATCCAGTCCTCAGGTACTTTATCTTTATGTGTATTACGTACTTCAATATAATACCCAAACACATTGTTTGAGGCTATTTTAAGAGACGTAATGCCAGTACGTTCACTTTCACGCTCCAGCATATTATCTAAATAATCTTTTCCCGATTTAGACAAATCTCTCAATTCATCTAATTCCGATGAGAAACCAGAAGCAATACTATTTCCTTTTAATACATTTACGGGAGCATCTTCATTGAGCGTTTCTTTAATTTTTTCACGAAGCACGTCACAACCTTGAAGATTATCTCCAATAGCCTTAAGCGATTCATTTTCGCAATTTGACGCCAACGATTTTATAGGCACAATAGCCTCCAAAGAGTTCTTAAGCTGAATAACTTCTCGCGGATTTACCTTACCCGTTGCTATTTTAGAAATGAGTCGCTCTAAATCGCCAATATGTTTAATATGACTTTGAATTTCTTGAAGTACAGTATGTTCCTGAGTTAAAAAACTAACGACTTCATGACGCTGCTTGATCTTTTCAACATTTTTTAAAGGCAAGGCCAGCCAACGCTTCAATAACCTTCCGCCCATAGGTGAAATGGTTTTATCAATCACATTTAAAAGGGTAACAGCATTATTATTAGTCGAATTATAAAGTTCTAAATTCCTAATGGTGAATTTATCCATCCATACATATTCGTCTTCTGCTATTCTGGAAATAGAGGTAATATGTTGTAGTTTGTTATGCTGCGTTTCCGATAAATAATGGAGAATAGACCCAGATGCAATAATACCTTCGTACAAATCTTCAATACCAAAACCTTTTAGTGTTTTAGTATCGAAATGCTTTATTAGTGTTTCATAGGCATAATCGGTTTGATAGATCCAATCTTCCATATAAAATGTATGGAAATCGTCTCCAAACGTTTCGTTAAACGTGGTCCGTTTTTTCTTGGAGACCAAGACTTCACTAGGTCTGAAATTCTGCAACAATTTATCTATGTACTCTGCATTACCTTGTGAGGTTAAGAACTCCCCAGTAGAAATATCTAAAAACGAAATGCCTATATATTTTTTATCAAAATAAACCGAACACAAAAAGTTATTGGATTTTGATACTAAAACCTCATCATTCAATGCAACCCCTGGAGTAACCAACTCGGTCACACCACGCTTTACAATCGTTTTGGTCTGTTTAGGATCTTCTAACTGATCACAAATGGCAACACGTTCGCCTGCCTTGACCAATTTAGGTAAATACGTGTTTAACGAATGGTGCGGAAAACCAGCTAATTCGGTTTCACTTTCACTACCTGCACCACGTTTGGTTAGAATAATACCTAATATACCTGCCGTTTTAACAGCATCTTCTCCAAAAGTTTCATAAAAATCGCCAACACGAAACAATAGTAAAGCATCTGGATACTTTGCCTTAATCGTATTGTATTGTTTCATTAAAGGCGTCTCTTTTTTTGATTTTTTCTTCATTTAATCTTTTTTTCATTTCCGCGAAGACAGAAATCTACCAATGGTAAAATGGTTTTTAAGTGTTATTTTTGCAGATATTGTAAGATTGCTAATGTAGTATTATTTTGATTTTTTTTAAAATTGAAACATTAGAAGTTATCTACAATTATGGTAAGATTTTAACAATGACTGTCATTCTGAACATTATCGAAAACAAAATATATTTTATTTAAAGATACATAGTGAAGTTAAGGAAGAATCTTTAATTTAACAGATTGCCACGTCCTTAGTCCTCGTAGTGACATAAACGATAAGGTCTTCGCCTATGCGGAAATGAAAGAAAACAATTTTTAATGCGCAAACTAAAAAATAGTGAATTAAACCGATTGAGTGTCGATGATTTTAAATCGGTAAAAAAAACACCGATCATTATTGTCCTAGATAACATTAGAAGTCTTAATAATATCGGTTCTGTTTTTAGAACCAGTGATGCCTTTTTAATTGAAAAAATCTATCTCTGTGGCATCACAGCTAAACCACCTCATAAAGACATTCATAAAACCGCTTTGGGCAGTACCGATACGGTAGATTGGGAATATGTTGACGATACGATGGATTTAGTTGAAACATTACAAGCTAAAAACATAAAAATATGTGCTATTGAACAAGCTGAAAACGCTACTATGTTAAATGACTTTAAACCTAAAGCTAACACGACTTACGCTCTAATTTTTGGCAATGAAGTAAAAGGAGTTGCTCAAAATGTGGTTAGTGCCAGCGATACTGTTATTGAGATTCCACAGTTTGGGACTAAACACTCATTAAATATTTCTGTAAGTTGTGGCGTTGTGGTTTGGGATGTGTTCTCTAAGTTGAATAACTAATAGAACACTATTGAGCTAAAATCCAGATATTTTGTTTGACACCAAATAAACATAAAACGATGAGCCTTATAATTCGTTTCTATCATACTCATCTTTAACTAATTTTAATCACAAAATTCACACAAGAATTTTCAATGATTAATTGTTAGTTATTTTTGAACCATTGCTCATTGCCATTATTTTGTTTTTAAGCAATCTATAATCTGGTCTTTTACCATTGTCTAAATCAATGAATAATTCAGAAGGATTAGTTTTAGAGTATATATTAAAAAAAGAAGGGTTTTTGTACCAACTTTCTAAACGTTCATTGTTATTGTTGAAGTTTAAAAAAACAGTCCCATTACAATTGTTGAAATATGTATTTTCAAATTGTATCCTTGCCAAACTAGCATCATTAATTTTGGTGTTTTCACCAAGTATTACTGCTTTATTAAAACCAGATATCACACTTCTGTCGATTTTAAAATTCGTGTTTTCACCTATATATATAGATTCCTTTATCAGACCTACTTCAATTTCATAATCTAAGTTTTTAGTTTCAGTTAAAAGTGTCATGTTTTTTGCTATCACTACTGTATTTTGTTTAGTAAAATCGACCTCTTTAACACTATTGTAAGAGACTGCGTTAATACATCTAGATTCACCGGATGATATATAAGGCGACCGAACAGCCAATGAGTTATTTATATGACACACTGCTCCATAGCTAAAACTATAATCATTTCCATTAGATTTATATGAAACCATTTTATCCATGTTAACTTCTCCTCCAATAACGTTAAAGGAGTTGCCCGCAGAATAGCTTACCATGACATTATTTATTGTAGTTTTTGCCCCTAATCCACCTAACAATAAAGCATTGGAAACATTAGACCTTTTCGTTTTTCCTCCTGCATATTCCACTCTTACATATGATATATATCCGGAGTTGTCTTTTAGGCCTTCTCCTCCAAAATTTGTGTATTTATAGTTTGAGGCTTCAATTTTTGCATAAAAAGAAGTTCCAGAACTTTTCTCCAATTTGTTAGTATGCCCATCTCCAAGTATTATTATACCTCCCCAATCTCCTGCTTTTTTGGTGGTTTTATTTGAAGTGAAAACAATAGGATCGGTTGAAGTCCCTTCAGCTATTATAGCAGCTCCTACAGTGATAGTAAGCGTTGCTTTCGATTGGGAATCTCCCATAATCACTGTTCCCGGTTCTATACTAAGAATGGCATTATTTGTAACAAAAACATTTCCTAACAACAAATAAGTATGCGCTTTATAAAGTGTTGTATCTTCTGTTATATTGCCACTCAATATATGAGTGCTTTCTCCATAATCTACTGTACTGGGGTTAAATTCTGTCCAGCCATTGAGCCAATTATCAGCCCCCATTATACCTCTTTCTTGTTGAGCACTAACACTTACAGAAACGACTGTTAGCAACCATATTATTTTAGTGAAATTTTTCATCATACATATTTATTATTAAAATAGTTCTTTATTGGACTTCATAGAACCTTCTTAACTTTTAACAGAAAAGCCGTTTAAAAAACTATTATCCACCAAATACATTTCTTTAGTTCGGTTATTTTGAATTAACACGCGTTCTTCTTTAGTGTATAATTTCTCTTTAGCTATACGTAAATTTAAAACCGTGTTTTTTGATATTAATTGATCCTTCAAAAACCTATTGGTTGGTCTGTTTAATACAAAATATTCGCCTAAAACCGAGAAATCTCCTGTTATCTCTTCGGGAGGTACTATGTTATTTTGTAACGCATAACCCTTTTTATTTTTTAGGTTTTTAATATCTTTTGTTTTCTTAGTATTGGATAATTTCTCTCTTAAAGCGGCAATTAATTCATAAGTAGGTTTTTCCGGAACTTTAATTTTATTATCTAATTTCAATAAAATCTTGTTTAAATGCGCTTTCATATTCTCAGGATTTAAACTAAGAAGTAAAAATCCAGCCTTCATACCTTTATTTATGTAGTTATCGGAATAAAAAAGATCTTTAATTTTATGTTTTGAAGCTAGAATTTGTGCTTCTTTTAAAAACGTTACTTTATTTCTGAAAGACTTTCTTGAGCTGTTAAAAGCAAGGACTTTACTTTTAACAGTCGATATATCATTAAATCTATCAAGAGCCTTGTAATAATCTGCCGATTTAGAAATACTATCGGTGATTACCTTTTCTAACTCACTTTTTAATTTAGTATATTCTGGATTTAATGATGCCTCTGTTTTTAAACAAGAGACAACATAAATTTCTGAAGTAGATTGTCCTTTTAACGTTTGTTTCCTAGTGTTAAGTCTGTTAAATTCGTAGTGCTTTTCTTGAGCATACGTATTACAAACTGCTAAGAATGTAAGAACCGACCATATGAAAATAGCTTTCATAAATTATAAATTAAATTTAATACAGTAAATGAGGGTGCTGTCAAATGTATATACTAACCTTCTATAGCCTCAAAAAAATTCGCTTAAATACAAGTTTTCTTGTTTAAACGGCTTCCGCCATAGCATTTAGTCATTAATAAATAAGGAGAATTATTATATCGTAAAAAAGAGATAAAACGATACTAATATTTAATTATTGCAGTAAATTTACATGATTAACAACTTTACAACAAGCAACATGCGTGCTCATTAAATATTTAGGTAAGTTGTGGCGTTGTTATTATTGAACGAATGAAAAACATAGAAATAAGAACAGATCCTAGAGTTGAATCGATTTTCAATAATTATCCTAATTCGGTTAGAAAGAAAATGACAAGCCTTCGGGAATTGATTATTGAAACCGCTAGTGACATAGAAGGTGTAACCGATCTGGAAGAAACGCTAAAATGGGGAGAACCAAGTTATCTAGCCAAAAAAGGCAGCACCATTAGAATAAATTGGAGCTCTAAAAACCCTAATCAATATGCCATGTATTTTCAATGCACTAGCAGATTGGTATCTACATTTAGAATCGTTTACAAAAGCGTTCTTGACTTTGAGGGAAAAAGGGCGATTGTTCTTCAACCAAAAGAAGATCTTCCTAAAGAAGCTTTAAAGAATTGCATTACTGCTGCGTTGACATATCATAAAGTGAAGCATTTGCCTTTGTTGGGGATGTAAAATGTAAAAACGGTCTCCTTATTTGTCATTCTTTATTTACAATTTGATTTGATTCTAAACTTACAAAATTATAACTTCGCTTATCATGATCGATTATTAATATTGAGTATAATTCTAGGAAAACACCGAAAATCAGTCTATTACGAAAAGAATTATTTAACTTTGTAATATTGAAAATAGAGCATAAAATATGAATCTAAAGGAAATATATACTGTAGGGCATTCTAATCATCAAATTGATTACTTTCTTGAATTATTGAAATTTAAAGAAATCACCTGTTTAATTGATGTTAGAAGCACCCCTGCAAGCAGTTATAGTCCACAATTTAACAAATTGCCTTTAAAAAACTATTTAAAAAATAATGGCATTACTTATATGCATTTCAAAGATGAATTTGGTGCTAGACACGAACAAAAAAACGTTTTAGATGAAAACGGGCAAGTGAATTTTGAGTTATTTAGAAAAACCAATGAATTTAAAAAAGGGGTAGAGAGAGTTGACAAAGGTTTTTCAAAAGGATATAAAATAGCTCTTATGTGTTCAGAGGGAAACCCTTTGGAATGTCATAGATTTTCTATGATATCAGTACACTTGAACAAAATAGGATACAATGTATATCACATTTTAAAAAATAAAGTTGTTAAAACTCATGCACAACTTGAGCAGGAACTTTTAGAAAAATATCGAAAAAAACTACCATCACCCTCTCTCTTTGAACCAAACGTTAATGAAAGTCATATTATTAAAGAAGCTTATAGATTGCATAACAAAGAAATTGGTTGGATAACAAATAAGTTTAAAGAGTTTAGTAAAATTAGACAATATGGTTAAATTATATACAATAGGTTTCACAAAGAAAAATGCTGAAAAATTCTTTGATTTACTTAAATCGAATGAAGTAAATAAAATCGTTGACACAAGAATAAATAATACATCTCAATTATCTGGTTTTGCAAAAGGAAATGATTTAAAGTTTTTTGCAAAAGAACTTAATGATATAAACTATCAACATAATCTTGATTTTGCACCTACAAAAGAATTACTCTCTAAATACAGAAAGGGAGATATTACTTGGGAAAAATACGAACAAGAATATTTAGATTTATTGGATTTTCGAAAAATATCAAAAAAAACAGATATCAAAAATTTACATAAAAATTGTCTCTTATGCAGTGAACATACAGCAGAAAAATGTCATCGAAGATTATTAGCTGAGTATTTTCAAGAAGTAAATAATGATGTTGAAATAATTCACTTAACCTAAAACACATTTTATGAAACTACTCTGTCTAGCTAATTCTTATAAAGAAAGAGGAAGATGTATTGCTGGAATATTGTTAGATGATAACAACAAACCGATTTTAAAAAACAATAAAGCTATATGGATAAGACCAGTTTGTAAAGCGGACCACGGGCAAGTACCTAATTCTTTATGTGAAAAAATTCTTCCATTAGATATTATTGAAATCAATGGAACTAATAAAGTAGGGAGCGGATATCAATCAGAAAATACAAGTTTTGATGAGAACGAAATATTAACTATTGGAAAAGCAAACAAAAACATACTGAATAATTTATATAGTGGAACAAATTTAATTTTTGGTAATCGGGGAAAAGCACTTCCTGAAGATACAATTAAAACACTTGACCACTCTTTAATTTTAGTTAATTTAACTGAATTTAAAATAGTTGAAAAGGAATATGAAGACAGAAAAAAACCGCAGATTAGACTTAATTTTTCTTATAATAATAACTCTTATGACTTTCCTATAACTGACCCTGTTTTTTTAGACAATTACAATAACAACAAAACAATTCTTAAAAATAAAAATAATATTGACGTTGTTTTGTCTTTAGGAGTACCTTTTAATGATTGGTATTATAAATTGGTAGCAACGATTATCCACTAATTAAAAACGATGCCCAAAACGTGAAGCGCAACTAAAAAATCACTTCCCACAAATCTCTCCCAAAATCCACAAATAATCCAGTCTATTTTCAACAAAATCCTTATCCGAAACATCAATGATTTTCACATTAAAATCAGGTTGCGACTTTAAAAAATCGAGATACCCCGCATTAATCTTTTCTAAATAGTCATTTTCAATATTTTGTTCATAATCACGGCCACGTTTTTTAATATTTTCTTGTAAACGCTCAGTATTCTGATATAAATAGACATACAAATCGGGTTTTGATATCTCTTTGTACATTAAATGAAATAATTTTCTGTACAATTTAAACTCATCTTCCTGCAATGTAATTTTTGAAAAAATAAGTGATTTAAACACGTCGTAATCACTTACAATAAAATCTTTAAACAAATCTAACTGAGATAAATCATCCGATATTTGTTGATAGCGATCTGCTAAAAAAGACATTTCTAAAGGAAAGGAATAGCGCGTAGCGTCTTCATAAAATTTAGGCAAAAACGGATTATCAGCAAAACGCTCTAAAATAAGTTTCGCATTAAAATCGTGCGCTATTTTATTTGCCAAACTGGTTTTACCAGCACCAATATTACCTTCAATAGCAATATAATTATACTTAGAGAAGTCAAAAGCTTTTCTTGGGTTTTTCAACCAAATATTAATAGGCTCTAAAACACTTTCGTCTCCACATTCTTCTAACAAAACTGATACTTGTTTATCTAATTTTGGGTGTTTTATTTTAGATGCTATATCATGAAGTGGTAATAATACAAACCTTCGTTTTTCCATTTCTGGATGTGGTACTTGAAGTGTATTGGATTCAATAATACTATCTTCAGCAAAAACAATATCTAAATCTATAATACGGGCCTCATAACCTTCAGAGTTTTTCCTAGTACGCCCTAAATCAGTTTCAATAGTTAATAAAACCTGAAGTAATTTTTGAGGATCTAAATAACTTTCTAAAACCAGACAAGCATTAAAAAAATCATCACTTTCGAATCCAAAAGCAGGCGACTTATATACTTTAGAAATCAGTTTTATATTACCTGCTCTCACATGTATTAAATCAACTGCATTTTGGAGGTTTTTAAGTTTATCTCCTTTATTACTTCCTAAAGCGATATGAAATGTCGTTGGTTTTATCATAAGTATTGGCAAAATAACTAAAACAATTTTTATTCGTTTATATTTACGAGACGTATTTATTCACAAATTACCTCGAAACACTTCTAAAGTTTCTAAATACTCAAATAGACATGAACTTAGTTAATATGTCACTTCGAGTAATTTTTCGAAACTAAATGAAGAAAAATTGTATCGAGAAGCTTTATTTCTATAAATATGAAAATTTATTATGTTTATATTTTAAAATGTTCCGATAAAAGCTATTATACAGGTATAACATCTAATTTGACTAAACGTATTACAGAACATAAATTAGGAAAATATGCAGATAGTTACACTTATAAACGCCGACCAATACGTTTGGAGTTCTATGCTGAATTCACAAATGTTGATTTAGCCATACAAACAGAAAAGCAAATTAAAAAGTGGTCTAGAGCAAAAAAAGAAGCATTAATTAAAAATGAATTTGAAAAGCTTCCTAACTTAGCTAAAAAGAAATTCAACACACCTTAGTTCTCGATACAATGCTCCTTCGTCGCATCACTCGAACTGACAAAGTGAAATTTATTTATAACCTGTTATGACATTAAAAGACAAACTTGCTGCTCAGCGTATCTACATACTACTTGGTGCTTTATTTATAACATCATTGGTGGTATCAAACCTTATTTTTCAGAAGTTTTTTTATTGGTATCCTGTTGATATTGAAATTTTTGGAAGCAAACTTTTCGAAATCTCTGTTGGTATTTTACCCTACCCGATTACTTTTTTAATCACGGATTTAATTAGTGAAATTTATGGTAAAAAGCGTGCTAATGATGTTGTTGTAACGGGTATTTTTGCGTCACTTTTTTCACTTTTAATAATACTGGTTGCGGATAGCGTTCCTGCCACAAGCTGGTCTTACGTTAAAGACGATATGTTTAATACGGTTTTTGGTAATTCCATCATTGCTGTATTTGCAAGCATGCTCACTTATTTATTCGCGCAGTTTGTAGACATCCAGATTTACCATTTTTGGAAACGACTTACCAAAGGGAAACATCTTTGGTTACGAAATAATTTCTCTACCTGGTTTTCTCAATTTGTGGATACGCTTACGATTGTAACTTTATTATGTTCATTCGGCATCATCGACTGGTCAAATTTTAAAGGTTTATTAATTAGTGGGTTTTTATTTAAAGTTTTTGTTGCTGCCTGTGATACACCTTTTCTATATTTGGGTGTTTATTTGTTTAAAAAGCGTTTTAAATTAAAAGTGAACGAAGAAATTGATTTGCTTTAAAATTTTATAATAAATTAATATTAAATAAAAACAAGTTTCATCTTTCTAATACCATTTTTACGTATATTCATAACATATTCTATATCAACACCCCGCAAGCCTATTAATCAAAAAAACCTACACAATGAAAAAAGCTTTAAAAATATTAAGTATTACTTTACTCATTATACTAGCACTCTTAGTTGCTATTCCTTTTGCTTTTAAAGGGCGAATTAAAGACATGGTAAAGCAATCAATAAATGACAACTTAAATGCACAAGTAGAATTTAGCGATGTGAGTTTAAGTTTTTTAACAAGCTTCCCCCAAGCGCATGTTTCTGTAAGCGATTTGGTCATTACTAATTTTGAGCCATTTAAGGGAGAGACATTTGTAACTTCCAAAAACATTGCGCTTACGATGCCTATTAAAGAATTATTTAAAATGTCTGGTGGAGATCCCATTATCGTAAATTCTATTACTGTGGACGAAACTTTGCTTACTCTTAAAACAGATAAATTCGGCAACACTAATTTTGACATTGCTAAAAAAGACGAAGAAAAAGCGTCGACCAAAACAGAAACGGAGAGAAGAAGTTTTTCGTTTGATATTGAAAATTACAGTATCAACAACAGTGCTTTGGCGTATATTGATGAGGCTTCCAAGATGACTATTTATGTATCTGAACTTAACCATGAAGGCACAGGCATCTTTTCCGCAGAAACATCAGAATTAGATACAAAAAGTGAAGCAAATATTAGTTTTAGTATAGATAGTAGCACCTATTTAAATAATAACCCTGTAAAACTGGATGCCATAATAGGATTAGATTTAGCTAATAGTAAATACACTTTTAAAGATAATAAGGCACTTATAAATAAATTGCCTTTGGAGTTTCATGGTTATGTTCAGCAATTAGAAAATGGTCAAGACATGGACATTACTTTTGAAAACTCTGAAACTTCTTTTAAAAATTTCTTAGCAGTCATTCCAGAAGAATTTTCAAAAAACATTGAAGGCGTTCAAACTACCGGTGACTTCAAAGTTAAAGGTATTGTAAAAGGGTTAAGCTCAGAAACAACAATTCCTAAGCTAGATATTAGCCTGACCTCTAACAATGCATCGTTTAAATACCCTGATTTACCAAAACGTGTTAAAAACATTACTATAAATACAGTTATAAAAAATACTACGGGACATGCTGACGATACTTATGTTGATATTAAAGCACTTAATTTTAGTATTGACGAAGACATGTTTAAATCGTCTGCCTCTTTAAAAAATATTACTAAAAACATGTTAGTAAATGCTAATATTGATGGTATTTTAAACTTAGCAAATATTACAAAAGTGTATCCTGTTGAATTAGAAAACACCTTAACAGGTACTCTAAAAGGGAATATTAATACTGCTTTCGACATGAACGCCATTGAGACAAATGCTTATGAGCGTATAAAAAATAATGGTTCTGCGAGTATTAGTGATTTTGTGTTTTCTTCGGAAGACATTGTAAATCCGATTCATATTTCTGAAGCTAATATGTCTTTTAACTCAGGAACGGTTTCCCTTAGCAGTTTTAAAGCCAGAACAGGGAATAGCGATTTGAATGCCACAGGAACCATTAAAAATCTATTAGGGTTTCTATTAAGCGACAATACGCTTCAAGGGTATTTTAATGTGAATTCCACCTTTTTTAAGGTAAGTGATTTCATGTCTGAAGATGAAACCGCCTCAACAAATAATAAAACTACAAGTGATGCTGAGTCCTTGAAAATTCCAAAATTTTTAGATTGTACTATTAATGCCAATGCAAAAACAGTTCTTTACGACAATTTAAATTTAAAAGATTTAAAAGGAACACTTATAATTAAAGATCAGCGAGCAACACTTAAAGATATGACCTCTAATTTATTTGATGGTGCTTTGGCTATTTCTGGTAATGTTTCCACAAAAAGCGAAACACCTACTTTTAATCTAAATTTAGGTATAAATGGTTTTGATATAGGTCAGTCGTTTAAAGAGCTAGAACTATTAAGAAGCCTAGCTCCTATTGCCAAAATACTTCAAGGAAAACTAAATACCAATATTAATTTAGCAGGCCATTTAGATAGTGAATTCTCTCCTGAATTAAGTAGTGTTTCTGGAGATGCTCTAGCTGAATTATTAACTTCAAAAGTCAATGAGAATAAAAGTGAATTATTTAATAAACTAGAAGGGTCTCTGAACTTTATTGATTTTGATAAATTAGACTTGAAAGACCTTAAAACGAAGTTAGAATTCGCTAATGGAAAAGTTAGTGTTGAACCTTTCCAACTAAAATACGATGATATTACTATTGATGTTTCTGGGTCTCATGGTTTTGATAAAAAATTAGAATACAATGCGATTTTTAATGTACCTGCTAAATATTTAGGGAGCGATGTTAATCAATTAATTGGAAAAATTGATAATAAAGAAGCAAAAAACATAACAATTCCTGTTACAGCTAACATTGGAGGCACATATACAAGTCCTTCTGTAACAACCGACTTAACAAGTGGTGTTAAAAACCTAACAAATCAACTTATTGAAATTGAGAAACAAAAATTACTCAATAAAGGTAAAGACAAAGTATCAGATTTAATCAGCGGTGTTATTGGTGGCAATAAGACCAAAACAGACTCTATAAAGAAAGAACAAAATAACTCGGTTAAAGATGTCTTAAGCGATATTATTAAAAATAAAAAGAATCAAACAGAAAAAGATTCTACCACAACCAACACCACAGAAGATGCTGTAAAAAATGTTCTTGGCGGTCTTTTAGGAGGCAAAAAGAAAAAGGTTGATACAAAAAAATAAAATCGTACTTTTGCACATTATTTAAATAATTCCTTTTTTATTAGGATGTTAATTTAAAAAAGTTATTATTGTAACTAGCCAGCTCTATGAATTTAACAAAAACGAATAGCATGGTTAAGACATACTTTAAAAAGTAAAGTATTAAAAACGTATTTACGGATAGTCCTAAAACGAATAAATTTAAAAATCACACATGCTAAAGATTATTATTAAAGAAGGTGAAAATATTGAGCGTGCCTTAAAACGCTACAAAAGAAAACACAGAAATATTAAGGTTATGCAAAATTTGAGAGATGGTCAGTTTTTCACAAAGCCATCTGTTAAAAGACGTCGCGAAATCCAAAAAGCTGCGTATATTCAGAATTTAAGAGACCAAGAAGATATTTAGAATTCCCTATTATAAAAAAGCCGCATTGTTTTACAACAATGCGGCTTTTTTATTGCTATAATTTCAAGATGATATTTTCATTAATCTGAATTGATATTGTATAATACCATTTCTTGTTTGAAAAAGGGTATTTTATTATGGTTATTTCAAATGAGAATTGGTACAACACCTTCAAAAAACCTATTACTTATTAAAACTTATGTAAGCTTTCAAGTCTAATCGCTACAAAAGCTTTATGGTTTTAGTTTATTTATTAATTGGCATTTTGGCTGCTATTCTCGGAGCACTCCCTTTGGGGGCTTCTAACATTGCTGTTATTAATACAACCTTAAAGCAAAATGCAAAAAAAGCTTTTAAAATTGCGATAGCTGCTGGAATTGCTGAAGTTATGTTATCCTATTACGCTTTACATTGTAGTGTAGCGGTAAAAGATTTTTTTATTAATAATTTATGGGTCCAAATAATCGTGGCTTTAATTTTATTTGTTGCGGGTATATATCTATTCTTTAAAAAACAGTCTGAAAGTAAAACAAAAAAAAGAAAGCTAACGGAATCTAAATATGCAACTGGGTTTTTTCTTGGTATATTAAATCCACCTGTTTTAATTTATTGGGTCATTGCATTTGGCATTATAAACAATAATGATATCATGTTATCATTACAATCATCGTTTTCTGTATTATTTTTATTCTTTTGTGGCGTCTACTTAGGCAAGTTACTCACCTTATATTCTTATAGTAGGTTTAGCTTATTGATTAAAAATAAGGTTCGAGATATCTCACTTATCGTCAATAAAGTCACTGGTGTTTTATTGATTGTTATTGCTTTTGTACAAGTAGTGAAGTTATATGTAGTCTGACCCAATTTAATTAATAGAAATACTAACAACCAATCCCTCATTAGCACGAATATTAAAAACGGTGTCGTCTTCAAAAATAAGGTACTGTCCTTTTACACCAACTAATTTACCTGAATACTCTTGTTGTTTAACTATATTTAAACTTTTAGGTTTTTCAGGGTATTTATTCACAGGAAATTCCAAATTCGTCTCCGTGTTCGTTTCAATAAAATATGCTTTTGCCTCCTCAGGAATATACTGCTTTAAGCGTTCACGCCATTCCATTAAATTCTCATCTTCAATATCATTTTTAAGCATCTTTCTCCAATTCGTTTTATCAGCTACATAATCTTTTAATGCAACTTCAGTAATACCTGCTAAATAACGATTAGGCACTTCTACAATTTCAATAGCTTCATGAGCACCTTGATCTATCCAACGTGTCGGCACTTGACTTTTTCTTGTAACTCCTACTTTTACATTACTAGAGTTTGCTAAATACACAATATGCGGTTGCAATTGAGCTCGTTTTTCAAACTCTAAATCTCGGTCTTCTTTACCTAAATGTGCCGTACTCAACTCAGGACGCATTATCCAATCGGCTGCTTGTGGCACTTCATAAAAACACTGTTTATCAAATCCTTGTCTGTAAATAGGTTTATCTAAACCACAATTTAAACACTGATATTTTACAAATTGAATCGTTATGCTTTTATTCAATAACTGGTTCATGTTTAAAAAATCATTTTCAAACACCAAATAGTATTGAATTGGGTTAGCAAACTCCGTTTCCATTTTTGTTAAAACACCTTGGTAAGTCATAAAAAAAAGTATTATTTTTAAAATCTTAAAGATAAAATAATTATGCCAATACCTATAGTAAATTCGATTGCTTCTTGGTTCTTAAAAAAACGATTTCATCAAATAGAATTGTTTTTAAAATATCCTAATGAAGTGCAAAACGAATTACTATTAAGTCTTATAGATATTGCTAAAGACACCGAAATTGGTAGGAAGTATGATTTTGCTTCTATAAAAAACTACAGAACATTTTCAGAACGTGTTCCCATTAAAAACTACGAAGGCTGGCAAGATGTTATTGAACGTTCCCGAAAAGGTGAATCCAATATTTTTTGGCCCAGTCCCATAAAGTGGTTTGCAAAATCTAGTGGCACTACCAGAGCAAAAAGCAAGTTTATTCCAGTAAGCACAGAATCGCTTGAAGACTGTCATTATGCTGCTGGAAAAGATTTATTATGCATGTATCTTAATAATAATGAAGACTCACAATTATTTACTGGTAAGAGCTTACGCTTGGGAGGCAGTAAAGAATTGTACAAAGAAAACGGTACTGTGTTTGGTGATTTATCGGCTATTTTAATTGATAATATGCCTTTTTGGGCAGAATTTAGTAGCACTCCAAGTAACAGGGTCTCTTTAATGAGTGATTGGGAGCATAAAATGCAAGCCATTGTAGATGAAACTATTGATGAAAATGTGACAAGTCTTGCTGGTGTTCCTTCGTGGATGCTTGTATTACTCAATAACGTTTTAGATACTACAGGAAAACAAAGTCTTCGTGATATATGGCCAAATTTAGAGGTCTATTTTCATGGTGGTGTTAGCTTTACACCCTATAAAGATCAGTACAAAAAAATTATCCCTGAAACCGATTTTAAATATTATGAGATTTATAATGCTTCGGAAGGTTTTTTCGCTATTCAAGATCAAAACAACTCCGACGAATTATTATTGATGCTTGATTATGGGATTTTCTATGAATTTATTCCTATGAATATTTATGCCACTTCTGAGGAAAGGGCGATTCCTTTAAGCCACGTTCAGCTTAATAAAAATTACGCTGTAATAATTACTACAAATGCTGGATTATGGCGTTATAAAATTGGTGATACCATTCGGTTTACATCACTAAACCCCTACAGAATAAAAGTGTCTGGCAGAACCAAACATCACATTAATGTTTTTGGAGAAGAGCTTATTATTGAAAATGCCGAAAGTGCATTAAAAAAGGTATGCAAACGTACTAAAGCCGAAATTGTAGATTTTACGGCAGCCCCGATATTTATGAAAGGTAAAGAAAAAGGAGCTCATGAATGGCTTATTGAATTTAAAACACCCCCAAAAGACATCCATTATTTTAATGAGTTATTTGACAACGCTTTGAAGGCATTAAATTCTGACTACGAAGCGAAACGCTATAACAATTTAACACTTAACAAACCCAAAATTAATATAGCCAGGGAACACTTGTTTTATGATTGGTTAAAACAAAATAATAAACTGGGTGGGCAACATAAAATACCTCGACTTTCTAACACTCGGGATTATATAGATGAGCTTCTAAGTTTAAACGATCATATTTTGTAGGTTTTTTACTAATACAGAAGCACTTAAACGATTAATATTGTTTATCATCTTTAAAAATTATATTTTTAAAGTGTTTAAAACAAGTTTAATAGCATCTCAAACCTACAAAGCCCCTCAGATGAAAACTTATTTTTTAATTATTTTAAGCCTACAATCTATTTTTTTATTTACCCAATCCAGTATAGGAACCAATGGTTTTCAGTTTGAAATTTCCGATACGGGTATTAACACTAAATTCTCAGAAATTGGATCTGGTTTTTTTAAAGAAAAACTTATCATGGTATCTTCTAAAAAAATTGGTGCATTAGCAAAAATAGACCCCAATACAAATGAAGCCTACAAAGAATTATATTGTTTAGACACTTTGGGCAATGGAATTCTAGCCAACCCATTGTTATTCTCAAGAATCTTAAATACAAACGATAGTGAAGGTCAAATTTCTTTCTCGCCAAACCAAAAAACGGTCTACTATTCCAGAAGTAGCAAAACAAACTCTTTAGAGTTTAAACTTTATAAAGCCATTTTAGAAGAAGGATCGCACGGCAACTGGGTTAACGAAAAACTACTAAGTATTAACAGAGAAAATGTATCAATAGAAAATCCTTTTGTAAACGCTAAATGCGATAAGTTATATTTCTCTGCCAACATGCCTAATGCTATTGGTGGTTATGACATCTATGTTTCTGATATTAATCCTGATGGCACTTTAAGCACTCCTAAAAATTTAGGTGAAAAAATAAATACCCATTCCGACGACAAGTACCCATATGTTTTTATGGATACATATTTATTCTTTTCCTCAAAAGGTCATGAAGGTATGGGAGGGTTTGATTTTTTTGTTAGTGAAATTTCAAAAGATGGTTACAAGACTCCTATAAATATGGGTAATACCATTAACTCAAAGTATGACGAGGTTGCTTATTTTAATGTAAACAACAGTGCAGGATATTTTTCATCAAACAGGCCAAATGGAAAAGGTGGTTTCGATATTTATTATTTTACTACTAATCATATCAAGCAAACCGTTGAAGGTAAAATTTTGGATTTTAACACTAAAGAGGTATTACCAAATACTACTGTTATTCTAAAAGATAGAAATCAAAAAGAGATAGATCAATTAATAACAGGTAAAGATGGTACTTATAGATTTAATGTTGCTCCATTAGAGTCTTACACAATTACAACTAAAAAAAATAACTTTAAAGATGGTTCATTTGATTTTGCATCCTATAGAAGTGAAAATACAACTTATAATAAGAATTTAGAAATAGCTGCCACAGTCCCGGTTATAGCTGAAGTAAATAATGAACTAAGAATTATATCTGAAAATATATATTTTGACTTTGCGAAACATGATATAAAAAAAGAGTCATATATTATCTTAAATAAAATAATAAAAGTACTTAACGATCATCCTAAAATAAAAATAGCAATTAACTCCCATACCGATAATAAAGGTTCTGATGCTTTTAATTTAAACTTATCTGAGAAACGAGCCAAATCAACTTTAAATTATTTAATTAAAAATGGTATTTCAAAAAATAGACTATCATCAAAAGGCTGCGGAGAAAGAAAACCATTAATTGATTGCAAAAACTCTTGTTCAAAAAAAGATTTACAAACTAACAGGCGTGTTGAATTTGTTATTTTAAATACTACTCCATAAATACCTTAATACAGTCTGTATTGAAAAAACCGTGTTAGGGTAAATAAAGAATTTCTTGAAACGAACTATCCTCGAGGCAGAGCCATAGAGGTATTTCACTCGTTTCATACCCAATCAAGTTGAGCTCAGGCTTTGACCTTTAGGTCAAAAAACCGAAATTCTGTTATTTAGATTCCCGTTGCCACGCACTACTGTCCGGAATAAATTTATTCAAAAATAGCATATTGATATTTAACTTTATTTTGTTGTTGTTTTCTAATTCTATTTTGATAGTCCATTGTGTTTTTGACAGGCACAAACATTAAAGAACAGAGCTTTTCAACAAATAAATAAAGAGGTTCTTTAGCTGATTTCATTTTCTTCAAGATCAATGCCAAAGTATAGGTAATGATGGCTGTATAGATCTGTATTTTCACTGCATTTTCAGATGTGCCTATAAACCGTTTTATCTTTAAATTTTGCTTTATCCATTTGAAAAACAATTCAATATCCCATCTTTTCTTGTATAGATCGGCTATCTGCTCTGCAGGTTTTTCTAAATCATTAGTTGCTATTATCAATGGGGTATCTTTATCTTCTCTTTTAACGGTAATTCTTCTTAACGGTTCCCTATACTCATTCTTTTTTCCTTTGCGTGGCGTTTTATTTTTAAACAAAACGATCTCATCTGCCATTATTCTACTTTCCTGTTTTGAATCTACAGGAAAGGTATCTACCACTTTGAGTGACGCATTTTTTTTAAATCGGGTTATAAAAATGCTATTGTGCCGATGTATTTTATACCACCAGTTGTAATCGGTGTAGCCTTTATCAAAAACGTAAACAGCATTGGGTTCTATTTTTAGCTCTTGACCTTTATTGATATCATTAATATCACTGTTGGTAATACTTAATTGGGATAATGTTTTGGTCAATGGGCTATATAACAAATGAATTTTAAGCCCTTTGGTCCGGTGATTCATTTCATCAACCCATTTATGGCGGTGGTTGCTCAATGGTATTGGTGAGGAATCCAATAGATATAAAAGCGCTTTTAAATCTTTAGTACTATCATGATGGACCTGTGATATAAGATAATTGGCCAATTCTTCAAAAACTCTTGAGTCCCTTTTTTGATTGGCCTCTCCCAAGGTAGACCTCTTTATCCTTTTTACCCCTAAATGATAATGTTTGTTAGAAAATGAGTTAAAAGTGGTCTCTAGTTCCCGTAAACTATTGGCCTTGCTTAATTGGGCATAGATCATAGCCACCAGATGATCCCATGTCTTAAATCCTTTTGAATATTTATCCGTTTTATTACGCTCTACTATGCTCCTGAATTTTTGCTTTGGCAATAATGATAACAGCTCTCCGAAATATGTTTGAGAATACATGAAAATTAAGTCTTTTGGTTTAACTAATCTTAATAAGATCAGTGAAAATAATACAAATAAAACAATATAATATATTATTCCGGACAGTAGTGTGAGAAGGCAGGAATCCATTTGAATGTTAGAAATATTAAATTACTACATTGTTTTTATTTTACTATTTGTAATTTAAAATTGTTTACTATTTTTAAATAGGATATTCCACAGGTTTATTGATTAAATCATTTATCTATGGTGTATATTTTAAACTAGTAGATTCCTGCCTTCGCAGGAATGACAAGATGAATTATACTAAAAACTGAAACAAATCAGGTTTGTCATTTAGGTAATCTCCATAAAAATTACGGTCCTTCATTTTACTTATTAAAGGTTCTAAATCGGTAGCAGATTTTAATTGAATTCCAACGACTGCAGATCCATTTTCGCGATTTGTCTTCTTAGCATATTGAAAATAGGTGATATCGTCATTCTCTCCTAAAATGTCAACAACAAACTCTTTTAATGCACCAGCACGTTGTGGAAACTTAACAATAAAATAGTGTTTTAAATTGGCATACAATAAGGCGCGTTCTTTAATCTCTGAAGTTCTGGTAATATCATTATTACTACCACTAACAACACAGACTACATTTTTACCTTTTATAGCATCAGCATAAAAATCTAAAGCCGAAATACTCAATGCGCCAGCTGGCTCAACTACAATAGCATCCCTGTTATAAAGCTCTAAAATAGTTTCACAAACCTTCCCTTCTGGCACCGTTATCATATCATGCAAGTTCTCTTTGCAAATTGAAAACGTTAAATCCCCAACACGTTTTACCGCTGCTCCATCTATAAATTTTTCGATTTGGTCTAACTCTGTGTTTTTATTATTTTTAATCGACACAGACATGGAAGGAGCTCCTTCTGGCTCTACGCCAATAATTTTAGTGTGCGGTGATAATTGTTTAAAAACTGTAGATAAACCTGCTGCTAATCCACCACCTCCAACTGCAATGAATACATAATCTATAGGCACTGTAGATTGCTCTAAGATTTCTAAACCAACGGTGGCTTGTCCTTCTATAACTTTTTCATCATTAAAAGGGTGAATAAATGTTTTATGCAATTCCTCACACTCTAACATAGCCTTATGATAAGCATCATCAAAAGTATCACCAATAAGTTTGATGTCTATAAAATCTTCACCAAACATTTTTACCTGTTGCACTTTTTGATTTGGCGTTGGTGCTGGCATATAAATAGTACCTTTTATCTTTAATAATTTACAAGATAATGCAACGCCTTGCGCATGATTTCCTGCGCTTGCACAAACGACCCCTTTTTTAGATTGTTCGGATGTTAACGAACTTATTTTATTATAAGCCCCTCTAATTTTATAAGAACGTACTTGCTGTAAGTCTTCTCGCTTTAAAAAAATATTAGCATCAAAATAATTTGAATACCTTAAGCTAGGGCCTAAAGGCGTAACTGCCGATACTTTTTTAATAGTATCGGCAGCTACTTTAATATTATTAATACTAGGAAAATATGTTTTGTCCTCCTTGTTCATAATATATCTTTATGTTAATGAGACCAGTCTGGTTTTAAAATCAGACTGGTCTGAAAAACTATAATTTCATTTACTAAACTATTGGCTTCATAGCTGTCATAGATGATCTCAAAAACTCACCTACTTTTTCAACTGGATGGTCTCTTAAAACTTTATTGATTTCAATAAGTTTAGCATTATCTACACCTGTACCATTATCTTTAGCATATGCTTTACCAATAACATCTGTCTTTATATTCTTCATAAAGTCTGTTAATAAAGGTTTACATGCGTGGTCAAATAGGTAACAACCGTATTCAGCTGTATCAGAGATTACACTGTTCATTTCATATAACTTCTTTCTTGCAATTGTGTTTGCAATAAGTGGTGTTTCGTGTAAAGACTCATAATAAGCAGAAGCATCAATAATTCCAGATTCTGTCATCGCTTCGAAAGCCAATTCAACACCTGCACGAACAAACGCTACCATTAATACACCATTATCATAATATTCTTGCTCTGAAATCTCAACATCTCCAGCTGGTGTTTTTTCGAAAGCAGTTTCTCCTGTTGCAGCTCTCCAACCTAATAGGTTTTTATCATCATTAGCCCAATCTTCCATCATGCCTTTAGAGAAATTCCCTTCCATAATATCATCCATATGTTTTTGGAATAATGGACGCATAATATCTTTTAATTCTTCAGATAATTCAAATGCTTTAATTTTAGCTGGGTTAGACAAACGATCCATCATATTGGTAACACCTCCATACTTAAGACCTTCAGTTACTGTTTCCCATCCGTATTGAATTAATTTTGAAGCATATCCTGGATCAATTCCTTCTTCAACCATTTTATCAAAACAAAGGATAGATCCAGTTTGTAACAAACCACAAAGAATAGTTTGTTCACCCATTAAATCAGATTTAACCTCAGCAATAAAAGACGATGCTAAAACACCTGCTTTATCTCCTCCAGTTGCAGCTGCATAAGCCTTTGCTTGCGCCCAACCTTTCCCTTCTGGGTCGTTCTCTTCGTGCACAGCAATAAGTGTTGGCACACCAAAACCACGCTTATATTCTTCACGTACTTCACTACCTGGAGATTTAGGTGCTACCATGATTACGGTAAGATCTTTACGAATTTGCATGCCCTCCTCAACAATATTAAATCCATGAGAATATGATAATGTTGCTCCTTTTTTCATTAAAGGCATCACAGCACTAACGGCATTAGTATGTTGTTTGTCTGGTGTTAAGTTTAACACTAAATCTGCAGATGGAATTAACTCTTGGTAAGTACCAACTGTAAATCCATTCTCTGATGCGTTAACAAAAGATGCACGTTTTTCAGAAATTGCAGCATCCCGTAAAGCATAAGAAATATCTAAACCAGAATCTCTCATGTTTAAACCTTGATTAAGACCTTGAGCCCCACATCCTACGATAACTATCTTTTTACCTTTTAAAGCGTTTACTCCATCTGAAAATTCTGAAGCATCCATAAATCTACACTTTGATAATTGATCTAGTTTATCTCTTAATGAAAGTGTGTTAAAATAATTTCCCATTTTAATTTTATTGTTATTATTGGTTATTAAATGCTGAAAGCATTTCTGTGATTTTCATTTCTTCTTTTGTTACTGAAATACGTCCAGATCGCACAAATTGCATGATTCCAAAAATATTTAAATCTCTGCGGAGTGATTCTATTTCATTTCTTCTACCAGATTTTTCCAAAACAAAGAATTCTTTATTTACTGTGACTATTCTGGCATTACTTTCTTTAATTATATTCTGAATCTGAGGTTCATTAAATAATAAATCAGATTTTATTTTAAACATACCAGATTCCTGAAAAATAGTTTCTTCTTCTGTATGATAATAGGCACGAATAACTTCAATTTGTTTTTGAAATTGTCCTATAATTTTTTGAGCTTGAGCTTCGGTAATGTTTACAACAATGACAAATCTGTTTACGCCTTCAATTTCTGATTGAGACGTTGTTAAACTTTCAATATTGATATGCCTGCGTTGAAAAATTGCAGAAATACGATTTAATAAACCGATATTATTTTCGGTATAGATTGAAATCGTGAATGATTTTATTTCTTCGTTCATTTCTTTTCTAAATTTAGCTTAAACGGATATCTGAAACTGATGCTCCTGAAGGAATCATTGGGAATACATTATCTTCTTTTTCTACGCACACTTCTAAGAAATAAGACTCCTTAGAAGCTATCATTTCTTTAATAGCATCTGCTAATTCCTCTCTTTTAGTAACACGTTTTCCATCTATATGATACCCTTTAGCAATAGTAACAAAGTCAGGGTTTGTCATTTCTGTTGATGCATAACGTTTATCAAAAAACAGCTGTTGCCATTGGCGTACCATTCCTAAAAATTCATTATTCAATACCACAATTTTCACAGGTACTTTTTGTTGAAATATAGTGCCTAACTCTTGGATATTCATTTGATAACCACCATCACCAATTATAGCTACTACTTCGCGTTCTGGCGCTGCCATTTTTGCTCCAATAGCTGCTGGCAATGCAAACCCCATAGTCCCTAAACCACCTGAAGTAATATTACTTTTAGTTTTATTAAATTCTGAGTAACGACAGGCAATCATTTGATGTTGACCAACATCTGATACGATAGCAGCGTTACCTTCACTTTGTACATTTATTTCTTTTAAAACTTCACCCATCGTTAATCCTTCTTTGGTTGGATGAAGATCGTCTTTAATTACTTTCTCAAATTCTATAGCATATAAATCTTTAAATTCTTGATGCCATGCTTCATGAGAATTTTCATTTAACAATGGTAATAATTCTGTTAAACTATCTTTAGAGTTACCCAATACTGCTACATCTGCATGTACATTTTTATTAACCTCAGCTGGATCAATCTCAAAATGAATCACCTTGGCTTGTTTAGCATAAGTATTTAAACTACCTGTAACACGATCATCAAAACGCATTCCGATTGCGATAAGCACATCACATTCATTGGTTAATTTATTTGGTGCGTAGTTACCATGCATTCCAACCATACCAATGTTTAAGGGATGCGATGTTGGTATTGCCGAAGCCCCCATAATAGTCCAAGCAGCAGGAATACCAGCTTTTTCAATAACCGCTTTTAATTCTGCTTCTGCTTCTCCTAAAATAACACCTTGTCCCCAAACAATCATTGGTTTTTTTGCGGCATTAATTAATTCGGCAGCAGCCTTTACTGATTCTAAATTGGTTTTTGGCGTTGGAATATAACTTCTTACCCCTGTGCATTTTTCGTATTTAAAATCAAGTTCTCCAAACTGAGCATCTTTTGTAATATCAATCAATACAGGTCCTGGACGACCGCTTTTAGCTATATAAAATGCTTTGGCTAAAACTTCTGGAATTTCTGATGCTTTTGTAACTTGATGATTCCATTTAGTAACGGGTGTAGAAATGCCAATAATATCTGTTTCTTGAAACGCATCTGTACCCAATAAATGAGACGGTACTTGCCCTGTAATACATACTAATGGTGTAGAATCGATTTGAGCATCCGCTATTCCTGTAATTAAATTAGTAGCTCCGGGACCAGATGTCGCCATAGCAACACCGACTCTACCGGAAATTCTTGCAAACCCCTGAGCTGCATGTGCTGCACCTTGTTCATGGCGTGTTAATACGTGATGAATTTCGTTTCTAAATTTATATAACTCATCGTAAACTGGCATGATAGCACCTCCCGGATATCCGTAAAGAATATCTACATCTTCTGCTATCAAGCATTTAATAATAGCTTCACTACCTGTAATTCGTTCTGTTTTACTTAGCACTTCCTGTGTTTTATTTGCTGTTTCTGTATCCATACTCATTAAATTGAGATTTCCGCCTTCGCAGAAATGAAAAAATATCTATTTAGAATTCATCAGTAACACAACCTTTAGATGCTGACGATACTGATCTTGCATATTTATATAGAACACCTCTATCAAACTTTAATTTCGGTGCCGTCCAATTTTGTCTTCTTTGTTGTAATTCTTCATCTGAAACTTCTAAAGAAATACTATTTGTTTCAGCATCAATTGTAATCATATCACCATCTTTAACAAATGCAATGGTGCCTCCTTCTTGAGCTTCAGGTGTAATATGACCTACAACAAAACCATGTGTTCCACCAGAAAAACGTCCATCAGTAATTAAAGCGACATCCTTACCTAACCCTGCGCCCATAATAGCAGCAGTTGGTTTTAACATTTCTGGCATTCCTGGTCCTCCTTTTGGTCCTTCATAACGAATAACAACAACATCGCCTTTTTCTACTTTACCATCACGGATACCATCATTTGCATCATACTCACTATCAAACACCTTAGCTTTTCCAACAAAGCTTAAACCTTCTTTCCCTGTAATTTTAGCAACACTTCCATCTTTTGCTAAATTTCCATATAACATACGTAAATGTCCTGTTGCTTTAATAGGGTTTTCTAAAGGCTTTATAATATCCTGTCCTTCTGAAAGGTCTTTAACATCTAACAAGTTTTCGGCTAATGTTTTTCCTGTTACAGTCAAACAATCGCCATGTAACAATCCTTCTTTCAACAAATATTTCAAGACAGCTGGAATACCACCTACTGCATGTAAGTCTTCCATTAGGTACTGTCCGCTAGGTTTTAAATCTGCCAAGAATGGTGTACTATCACTAATATCTTGAAAGTCTTTAAGTGTAAAATCTATTTGCGCTGCTCTTGCTATAGCTAAGAAGTGTAATACTGCATTCGTGGATCCTCCTAAAATAGTAACCAAACGAATGGCATTCTCTAAAGATTTGCGTGTTACGATATCTGATGGTTTAATATCTCTTTCAAGCAACAAACGCATCGCTTCACCTGCTTTTACAGATTCTGCTTTTTTCTCATCGCTTCCCGCTGGATTTGAACCATTATAAGGTAATGACATTCCTAAAGCCTCAATAGCCGATGCCATAGTATTTGCTGTATACATACCACCACAAGCACCTGCACCAGGAATAGATTTTTTTACTATGCTTTTAAATTCGCTTTCTTCCATGGTTCCTGCAACTTTGCTTCCCCACGCTTCAAAAGCAGAAACGATATCTAATTTTTTTCCTTCATGGCAACCAGAATCTGTTGTTCCTCCAAAAATTAAAATAGAAGGTCTGTTTAAACGAAGCATGGCAATTAATGCACCTGGCATATTTTTATCACACCCCACTACAGTAATTAAACCATCATAACTCATTCCCTGTACTACAGTCTCCATAGAATCTGCAATAATATCTCTTGAAGGCAAAGAATAGCGCATCCCAGGTGTTCCCATTGAAATACCATCACTCACACCAATTGTATTAAAAATTAGTCCGACCAGATCTTCATTTTTAGTACCTTCTTTAGCTAATTTTGCTAAATCATTTAAATGCATGTTACAAGGGTTTCCTTCGTAACCTGTACTGGCAATACCTACCAGAGGTTTAAAAAAGTCTTCATCAGAAAAACCAATCGCATATAACATGGCTTGTGCTGCTGGTTGTGTTGAATCTTGAGTTACTGTTTTACTGTATTTATTAAGTTCCTTCATCTTTATTACAGATAATTTTATGCTTTTCCTTTTTTTGATTTAATATTTTAATGATTTAAGAATTCTGTTAAAAATTCTACAACCTTCCAAAATAATATTCGAAATTAATTTATTTAGGTTTTTATTTATATTATTCTTTAGTTTTTCTGGTTAAATCCACAACCCCTAAAAACAACATAACAAACTGTATAACAACAATTTAAACTGTTATTTTTATGACGTTCAAAATTTAAAAAATGTGCAATAAAAAAAGCCTTCCGATTAAGGAAGGCTTTAAATTTATAATATTTATATATAGCGCTTCCTATCGTTGTGAAATAATCACAATGACAATAATAGAAACGATATTTAATATTTGCTTTTTCATTTTGTTAATGAACTCATCTTGACTTTTTCTATTTCCTAAAAAACGGCTAAAATTCGTCCATATTTTGTTACTTTTTTTACGCTTAGCACTGCTATGCCTTGCAAAAAATGCCTCATCTGAACAAATTTTATCTCATTTTCGGTAAAAACAAAAAGTCAAGATGAGTTCAATACAAAGATTTACAATTAAAATGTAATAACCAATTTATTTTTTAAAAAAATAAAAACAAATCATCATTTCCTTTTATTTTTTTACTTTTGCCAACACAAATGATAGAGGAAAGATTTGACTGATTGCAACCTCTTTATGTTGAACTTGTTTCTACATAAATAAAAATGCTAAAGGCAGTGTAAACTTCCTTTGACGCTATCGTCAAATCCTACAATATAAAAGACAACTTATGGCTTATTTATTTACTTCGGAAAGTGTTTCTGAAGGGCACCCAGACAAAGTAGCAGATCAAATTAGTGATGCTTTAATTGATAATTTTTTAGCTTTCGATACAGACTCTAAAGTAGCTTGTGAAACCTTAGTTACTACAGGGCAAGTGGTACTTGCTGGTGAGGTAAAATCTAAAACATACTTAGATGTACAAAAAATTGCAAGAGAAACTATAAACAAAATTGGTTATACCAAGGGAGAATATATGTTTGATGGCAATTCTTGTGGAGTTGTTTCTGCTATTCATGAACAATCTGACGATATTAATAGAGGTGTTGATAGAGCAAGCAAAGAACAACAAGGAGCAGGTGACCAAGGTATGATGTTTGGTTATGCGACTAATGAGACTGAAAACTTTATGCCTTTGGCTTTAGATTTGTCGCATAGAATCCTCATTGAACTTGCCGAATTAAGAAGAGAAAATAAAGATATTACCTATTTACGCCCTGATTCTAAAAGTCAGGTAACTATTGAATATAGTGATGATAATATTCCGCAACGTATTGATGCTATTGTAGTATCTACTCAACACGACGATTTTGATGAAGATGAGACCATGTTAGCCAAAATCAGAAAAGATATTGTTGATATTTTAATTCCACGTGTCGTTGCTAAGTTGCCCGAACAAATTCAGGTTTTATTTAATAGCGATATTAAATACCATATAAATCCAACTGGAAAATTTGTTATTGGTGGGCCTCATGGAGACACTGGATTAACAGGAAGAAAAATTATTGTAGACACCTATGGTGGAAAAGGTGCTCACGGTGGCGGTGCTTTTTCTGGAAAAGATCCTAGTAAAGTAGATAGAAGTGCTGCTTATGCAACGCGTCATATTGCAAAAAACTTAGTAGCTGCAGGTGTTGCTGATGAAGTTTTAGTACAGGTAAGTTATGCTATTGGTGTTGTTGAGCCTATGGGAATTTTTATTGACACGTATGGCACCTGTTCTTTTAACATGACCGATGGTGAAATTGCTGAAGAAGTTTCTAAAATCTTTGATATGCGTCCATTTGCCATTGAAGAACGTTTAAAACTACGTTCTCCTATGTATAGTGAAACAGCTGCTTATGGGCACATGGGGCGTAACAATGAAACGGTCACTAAAACATTTACGCAGCCTAATGGAGAAGCGACAACCCTAGATGTAGAATTATTCACTTGGGAAAAATTAGATTACGTTGATAAAGTAAAAGAAGTATTTGGTTTATAACCTTAATACTTTATATATTTTTATTGAGACCACTTGTTATGAGTGGTCTTTTTATTTTATGCCATTTGACTTTATAAAAAAATTCAACTAAATTCGTTTAACGTTGTGCATAAATCATTACAACGGATTGATATACTTGATAATATAAGCAGAAGTATAAACAGAATACATTACCGAATGAAAGAAGGAATAATCTAAGGACGCTTATGAAGCAATAATTAAAGAAATACAAACAGTGCTTACAGTTTCCTATGTTATAGCTGTTGGAATAGGAATGCTTTTCAATTATCAAAAATACTCTGAATTTGAAATAAGGCTAGATCATGCGACACTTAACAATGCTCTTTTTAATCATTATTACGTTTTACTCGTGTAAAAATGAACCAAATTGGACACCTTTATTAGATAAAGAACTCTCGCAATGGGAAAACTATTTAAGTTTTCGTTATCCTAAAAATTATAAAGGAGAAACTCTTAAAGACGAAAATGGAAATCCCATACCACCTATCGGGTTGAATCAAAACCAACATCATGTATTTACGGTCATTGAAGAAAACAATGAGCCTGTTTTAAAAATTAGTGGTGAGATATATGGCTGCCTCTTTACAAAAAAAGAATATGCTAATTATCACCTTAGACTCAAAATGAAATGGGGCGAAAAAAAATGGCACCCTAGAAAAAACCTCCTTAAAGATTCGGGGATATTATACCATTCTATAGGACCTCATGGGGCTGAGTGGTGGAAATCATGGATGCTCTCTCAAGAATTTCAAATTATGGAAGGACATATGGGGGATTTTTGGAGTCAGGCAAATTCTGCAATTGATATCCGCGCGTTCCCTCCAGAACACATAATGAACCCTGTTGCTGACGAAAGTCAGAGTTTTTTACCCATGGGTAAAGGCGAAAATATTCCTGGTTATTGTATGCGAAGTGCTAATTTTGAAAAGCCACACGGAACATGGAATACGATAGAATTAATTTGTTTCGAAGAAAAAAGCATCCATATCGTTAATGGGGAAATAGTTATGATCCTTAAAAATTCCCGATATGTAGAAAATGATAAAAAAGTTCCTATGATTAAAGGGAAAATTCAAATACAAAGTGAAGCCACAGAAGTGTTTTATAAAAATGTAGAGATTAGAGATTTAGAATCGCTCCCGACAGAGTATGCAAAATATTATGATTAATTATTTCAACCCTCTTAAAACTAAAACAGGTATTGAACTTGAGAAGTCTTTTTTCAAAATAACATTCTTTTCCCATTTTTTGGTAAAAAACCCTCTTTTGCGCCTAACAACACAAAGCATATCCGGGTTATAAGATTGTAAATGCTGTAATACCCCATGAAACGTAGTTGCGTTCTCTGTCTTGGTTATATTATCTACAGTATCTAATAATTTTTGTTCAACGCTAAAATCACCTTCATTATAATAAGGTGTTTTAACCAATAACATATTAACTGAAGCCTTAAAAGTATTTTTAACACTTAACAAAGGGTCTAGGGCATCATTCTTTTTTATTATTGCAGATTTAATAGCTAATAAAACATTACTAAATGGCTTAAACTTGTAACCTTCAGGTACAATTAATGCTGGTATTTGAGTTTGCTTTATAATTTTTCCAGAAGTTTTCCCCAAAAACACCTCTTCCCTTATAGAATTTGTTCTGGGTTCTACCAAAATTAAATCAATATTAGCCGCTTTACTTGCCAATTCAAGTGTACTAATCAATTTACCCTTTAAGGTCTTTTTTACAACCTTGACATTTTTAGTGTCAATCTGAGAGACTAAATCATTCAGAAAAGCTTTACTTTCCCTTTCAATTATAGGATCTATTTTAATCATAGTTCCTGCCTTAGTATAAACATTATACACTTGCACAATAAAAAGTTTTGCTCCAAAAGATTCTGCAAAATCTACAGCATATTGCAAATGACTTAAAGCGTTTTTGGATGACCCAACAGGAACTAAAATATTCTTCATAATAAATATAGTTTACTGACTAAATTTTTGACGATATTTATGCAAAAGTAAAACATTTAAATGATTCGTAAAGGAACCCTTTCTGATATTAATACTATTATAGAAATCACTAAGTCTTGTGCAGCATATATGATAAAGAAAAACATCTATCAATGGAATGAACATTATCCTAATAAACAAGCCTTTATAAAAGATATTGATCGTAACGAATTATACGTTTTGGAAATTGAAAATCTCATCATAGGATGTGTAACCATTTCTACATTTATGGACAAAGAATACATTCCAATTTCATGGCTAACAGAAAACGCAAACAACATTTACATACACAGGCTAGCCATTCATCCAACACATCAAGGAAAAGGATATGCGCAAGAACTTATGACTTTTGCTGAAACATTTGCTAAAAAAAGTGGCTGTGTTTCTGTAAGATTAGACACCTTTTCTCAAAACCAAAGCAATCAAAAGTTTTATGAATATCGCGGCTATAAGCGCTTAGGAGATATTTATTTCCCAAAGCAAAGTAAACACCCTTTTTATTGTTATGAATTAATAATACCATGAGTAGCGACATTAGCATAAAACATATAAATAAATTAGCAATACCAGCATTAATTTCTGGGATATCCGAACCTATCTTATCATTAACTGACGCTGCTATTGTTGGAAACATAAATTTAAACGCCACCGAATCTTTAGCTGCTGTGGGTATTGTTACTACATTTTTATCTATGCTAATATGGGTATTGGGGCAAACACGAAGTGCTATATCATCTATCGTATCGCAATATGTTGGAGCCAATCAACTCGAGAAAGTAAAAAACCTACCAGCGCAGGCTATTTTCATTATTACATCTTTAAGTATTTTAATTATAATGGGCACCTATCCTTTCGCTCAAAACATTTTTAAATTATATAATGCCTCCGATCTCATTTTAGACTATAGTGTCGATTATTATAAAATTCGAGTTTTTGGGTTTCCATTTACACTATTTACTATCGCTGTTTTTGGTGCTTTTCGAGGTTTGCAAAACACTTATTATCCTATGATAATTGCTATTATTGGCGCTTTATTAAATATTATTCTCGACTTTATTCTTGTCTTTGGTATAAAAGGTTACATCCCCGCTATGCATATAAAAGGAGCAGCCTATGCCAGCGTAATTGCACAACTAATAATGGCAGCTTTTTCAGCCTATTATCTGCTAAAAAAAACACCAATCCCTTTAAAAATAAGTTTTCCTTTTAACAAAGAAATCAATAGGTTTATAATAATGATTCTTAACCTATTTGTTAGAACGTTGGCTCTTAATGTTACACTATATTTTGCAACTCGCTTTGCTACAGGTTACGGTGCTGCATATATTGCAACGTATACTATTGCTATAAACTTATGGTTTTTTGCAGCCTTTTTTATTGATGGCTATGCAAGTGCTGGCAATATTTTATCAGGAAAATTATTTGGTGGCAAGGAGTACCGTTTACTCCTTAAATTAAGTAATAGATTAATTAAGTATGCCATAGTTATTGGAATTGTATTAGCATTAATCGGTGCTATTTTCTATTATCCAATAGGTCGCCTTTTTTCTGAAGACCCAGATGTATTAGCCCTTTTCTATGATTCTTTCTGGATCATACTTGTTATGCAACCTCTATGTTCCTTAGCATTTATTTTCGATGGCATATTTAAAGGCTTGGGCAAAATGAAATCGTTAAGAAATGTATTGTTATTTTCAACGTTTATTGTCTTTGTGCCAATTCTTTTTTGGTTAGACAGCCTAAACTATAAACTACACGGTATATTTATTGCACTTACTTTTTGGATTCTTGCCAGAGGTATTCCTTTAATTGTAAAATTTAGAAAAATATTTATTCCGCTCTCTCAAAACCATTAACTTTGCCGTACAGTCAGTATAAAAATAAATATGCTATTACTAACCCGCTTTCTTCAACAAGTTAATATAGAAGAAAAAATACAAAACGCTCCCGATAAAGGTTACGAAATAGGCGTTTTTATTGGTTCAATGTTACCGTTTGTTGTTCTCGTTTTTATTGCATATTCAATTTATAGATATAACAAAAAGAAGAATCAATAAAGAATCATTATGGATATCATGTCATTTATAAGTGGAAACGGATTATTTCTACTTTTAGCCTTAGTTTTAATAATTGTTTATATTGTAAATAGAAGAAAAAGAAGATAATGAGTCACAATATTCGCATCACAAAACAATTTTCTTTCGAGACCGGTCATGCCCTTTACGGATACGATGGTAAGTGTAAAAACGTACATGGTCATAGCTATAAACTATCGGTAACAGTGATAGGGCAGCCCATTACAGACAATACCAATGTAAAGTTTGGAATGGTTATCGATTTTGGAGATTTAAAAAAAATCGTAAAAGAAGAAATCGTTAATGTATTCGATCATGCTACCGTATTTAATAAAAATACACCTCATGTAGAACTTGCTAAAGAGCTGGAAGACAGAGGACACAATGTACTTTTAGTAGATTACCAGCCCACTAGTGAGATGATGGTTATCGATTTTTCGAAAAAAATAAAAAAACGTTTACCAAAACATATTTTGCTACACTCATTAAAACTTCAGGAAACCGATACTTCTTTTGCAGAGTGGTATGCTTTTGATAATAACTAGAGAATTCCTTTCTAGTTTTCAGTTGGGGTGCTCAGTTAACAGTGTTCGGTGTTCAGTTAGCAGTTTTTAGCAATCTACTAAATTAAAGAACAATGAGAATGAGGTTAAAATAAAGCCTAGCAAAAGTAAAAGTCCCAAATTCCGATAAATCGGAAAAGTCAAAATCCAGAAATAATGAGTGAAGGAATGAAGATGTGAAGCAAAGCTTCATGCACGCAATTCCGAAAACGAATGGTGCTTTAGCAATTTCCTATTTCTGACCTGATTTTTTGCTTGGTTTATCCTGAGCGGAGTCGAAGGGTTTTGTATCAAGACAAAATGAACAGAAATAATGAAAATATTAATACTGAAGTTTATCAAAGAAGCAATCAAAAAGCAGGAATTAGTTATATTTACGCCATGCAAATTCAAATTCCTAAAGGAAAAAAAATATACTTTGCCTCCGATAATCATTTAGGGGCACCAACCAGAGAAGCATCACTTCCTCGCGAAAAAAAATTCATAGCCTGGTTAGATGAAGTAAAACAAGATGCCGCAGCCATATTCCTTTTAGGTGATTTGTTCGACTTTTGGATGGATTATAAAAAGGTAGTTCCAAAAGGCTTTACCAGGACACTTGGTAAATTAGCCGAAATCTCAGATTCAGGGATACCAATCTATTATTTTGTTGGAAATCATGATTTATGGATGAATGGCTATTTTGAAGAAGAACTTAACATCCCTGTTTACCACAAACCAAAAGAATTTACATTTAACAATAAAACATTTTTTATTGGTCATGGTGATGGTCTAGGCCCTGGAGACAAAGGCTATAAACGCATGAAAAAGGTATTTACAAATTCATTTTGTAAATGGTTATTCAGATGGTTACACCCAGACTTAGGCGTAAAAATGGCACAATATTTATCGGTTAAAAACAAACTTATTTCTGGCGATGAAGATGCTAAATTTTTAGGCGAAGACAACGAATGGTTAGTACAATACTGCAAACGCAAACTCGAAGATAAACACCGTGATTATTTTGTATTCGGACACCGTCATTTACCATTAAATATAGACCTTAAAGACAACTCAAAATACATCAACCTTGGCGATTGGATTAAATACTATACTTATGGTGTTTTTGATGGAGAAAATTTTGAGCTCAAGGAGTATTAATTTTTATTCCCATACAGCTTCAATCTATAAATTGAATACACACTATGACACCCTTTAAAAAAGTAGAAAAAAGATTTACTCCATTAATAATAGTTGGATTCTTAATTTCATTTCATTTAAAAACTTATTCTCAAGAGAAACAAAATAACATAGAGGAATTAGCTAATAAGGAATTAAATATTACAAAAAGTGAGGTAAAAAAACAGCCTTTATATTTAATAAATAACAGAGAAATCTCTAAAGACCTAATCACAATGTTAGATTCTATGGCTATCAAATCTATAGAAATTTTAAAACCAGAAAAAGCTATAAAAAAATATGGAAGAAAAGGTAAAAACGGCGTTGTTGAAGTTTCTATAAAACAGCAAGGGAAGTTTTCTGAAAAACGCCCGGCAGTGCAAGTAAAACGGACTACTCTTAGATCTTTTTTAATAGATACAAAAAACAAGCATAATACTAGAACAAATGTAAATAAGTCTCTTATTATAATTAACGGAAAAGAACGTAACAAAAAAGTACTAGACTCTATAATGTTGGCAGATGCAACTTCAATATCTTTTATGACGGGCAAAGAAAAAGAAGCTGAAAAATATGGTAAGAAAGCTAAAAATGGTATTATATTAATTAAAACAAGAAATAGAAAAAAGGCTCCTGATGCTGCATTTATTAAGCTTATAACTAAATATAATACTCATCTTTTTGTGATTGACGGTAAGATTTCTTCTGAAGAAGAGGTTAAACGTTTAAATCCAAATAATATTAAAGCTATAGATATTCTTAAAGGATCTGCAGCTATTGCAATTTATGGTAATAGAGGTAAAAACGGTGCCATTTTATTTACATTAAAAAACTCTAATTAAAAGTAAGTATATCAATCTTCATTCTCATGTGCCTCAATATCTTTCGTTAAGTCTAACTTTCTAAATGATGGTGATACCAAGCCAGTTGTTATAACGGTTATTAATGTCATCGTACCTCCAAAAACGACAGCTGTAACAGCTCCCATATACTTGGCTGTTATACCACTTTCAAAAGCACCCAATTCGTTAGAAGACCCAACAAACATTGAGTTTACAGAAGACACACGTCCACGCATATTATCAGGTGTTTTAATTTGTAAAATAGTTTGTCTAATCACCATAGAAACACCATCTGTCATACCGCTAAAGAACAACGCCAGTAGTGAAACCCAAAAAATAGACGATAAACCAAACACAATAATACAAACGCCAAAACCAAAAATAGCTGCTAGTAATTTCATACCAGCATTTTTACTTATTGGTATATATGCTGTGATTAACATCGTTATAAAAGCACCTACTGCAGGAGCTGCACGTAACACACCAAACCCTTCACTACCTACTTTTAAAATATCCTGAGCAAAAACGGGTAATAAGGCAATAGCTCCTCCAAATAAAACAGCTACCATATCTAAAGTCATAGCCCCTAAAATCGCTTTTGTTTTAAATACAAACCGCACGCCTTCTTTAAGGCTTTGTATAACAGGCTCTCCAATTTTGGGGTTTAAAACGGGTTTCTTTTTTATCTGTAATAAAATAATTAAAGACAGTAAGACCAACCCGAAAATAATACAAAGCGACCAATGTACACCTATCCATCCAATGGAAAGCCCTCCGAATGCAGGTCCCAAAACGCCTGCCATTTGCCAAGTAGAACTGTTCCAGGTAGCAGCATTAGGGTATATTTTTTTAGGAACGATTAAAGCAACCAAAGAAAAAATGGTCGGTCCGAAAAAGGAGCGTAAAAAACCTCCAAAAAACACCAAACCATAAATAGAATAAAGTATTGCTTTTGTTGTCCAATCTCCTACAATCTCATCCCAGGTCAATAAAAATAGCCCTAAACTGATTAATGAAAACGCAGAGATACAAGTGGCTAATAAATTTCGTTTTTCTTTCTGGTCTACAATATGCCCCGCGAATAAGGCCATGGTAAACGCCGGAATTATTTCCATAAGCCCTATAATTCCCAAAGAAAGTGGGTCTTTAGTTATGCTATAAACCTGCCACTCAATAACAATAAATTGCATAGACCAGCCAAATACTAATACAAAACGAACCAATAAAAAAATATTGAATTCTTTAATTCGTAAGGCAGCATACGGGTCTTTTTTCGCCATATTTAATTAAAGAATATTGTTTTCATTTTCAGTAAATAAATCTAAATAGTCACTAAACACATAAAGCCTTCCCCTTCGAGCTCCTGTTATTTCTCTAACTATCTTAAGACGTTCCAAATCTTTTAAAAGCTTATATGCTGAAGCTGGAGCCATGTCTATTACATCGGCTACAGTTGCAGCATCAATTATAGGTTTTGTATATAAATGATCAATAATTTTTTTTGCGTTTATTTTTCTACTTTTAAGCGTTTTTATTTTTTGATCTATATTCTTTTGAAGCTGTAAAATTCCTTCAAAAGTAGACACTCCGCTTTTTGCTGTCTCAATTATTCCTGTTAAGAAAAATTTAAACCATTGTGATAAATCATTATGTGTTCTAACCTTCATTAAATTTTCATAATATAAATCTCTATTCTTTTCAAAAAAATCAGACAAATAGAGTATAGGCTGCTTTAATATGCCTTTACTTACTAAATATAAAGTTATTAACAACCTTCCAACTCTTCCATTGCCATCTAAAAAAGGGTGAATAGTTTCAAACTGATAATGAATTAAAGCTATTTTTAATAAATCAGGTAAAAGACTTAACTCATCGTTCGCGAATTTTTCAATGTCAGACATTAAATCATTTATTGAATTATGCGTTGGGGGGATAAATACAGCATCACTAATCGATGCACCTCCAATCCAATTCTGACTTCTTCTATATTCACCTGGAAGTTTATGTTCTCCTCTAACCCCTTGTAATAAAATCTTATGAGATTGTTTAATGAGTCTAGAAGAAAAAGGTAGTGTATGTAACATTTTGACTGCTTCGTTCATAGCAACAATATAATTTTGAACTTCTTCCCAATCATCTCTCTTTTCTTTGACTATGTCTTCTTCACTCAAAAAAGCATCCTCCATAGTAGTTTGAGTACCTTCAATTTTAGATGATTGAGTAGCCTCCTTTGCGATATGCATACTAACATATAAATCTAAGTTTGCGAAATCTAACATATCCAGCCTCCCTAAGTGTCTATCGGCTCTACTCAATAAACTAAGGACTTCCATATCTGTAATTTCCCAATATCTGTTAATAAAAACTGGTTGAAAACTCTTGTAATAACCTTGGTTTACAATATTTCCCGCTCTAAAATTATTCATCACTTCAATTTAAGAAGAATTCTATTTCATAAAAATAGGTAAAACTAAAATAACAAAAGACTTTATTTTATTTTTATGTTAAAATTTAAAATAACAAAAAGCTTTATTTTATTTTTATGTTAAAATTTAAAATGACGAGAGGGGTTCTTTTCCTTTTATCACAAATTTTAAAATTATTTGATATCCCTCAATTTCAATTGTAAACTCACTTTTCCCTGCCATTCATTTTCATCTATAGAATACACTGCCCTAAAAGGTTTTTTGTTAGAAATCAGATCGAATTTATCACCCATTCCAAAGCCAATACAAACGATACTGCCTGCTTCAGGTTGTGTAGCTGTTAATCGTAAATGTGTTTTATCTGCTCCCACACACTTACCATAACCTGTATCTGTTAAATTTTCAGTCATAAAAATAGGGGTCATATTATTGGGACCAAAAGGTGCAAATTGTTTTAAAACTCTGTAAAATTTTGGTGTAATTTGATTCAAATCCATTTGAATGTCTGCTCTTATTTCAGGAACTAACAGGTTTTTATCAATGGTTTTGGCTACAACATCTTCAAAGGCTTGTTTAAAAGCTTCATAGTTTTCTTCTTTCAATGTTAAACCTGCAGCATATTTATGCCCCCCAAATTGTTCGAGGTGTTCACTACATGCTCCTAAGGCATTATAAACATCAAAATCTTTAACAGAACGTGCAGAAGCTGCTAATTTCTCTCCACTTTTTGTAAATACCAAAGTTGGTCTATAATATGTTTCTGTTAGTCTAGAAGCCACAATACCAATAACACCTTTATGCCAAGTTTCATCGTAAACAACAGTAGTAAACCGTTCCTGTTCTTTTTGTTCTTCAATTTGTTTAAGAGCTTCTTCTGTAATTCGTTTATCTGTTTCACGCCTGTCAAGATTATAATCATTAATTTCAGAAGCATATTTTGCCGCCAAGCCTTCTTCTGTTTCAGTTAATAGAGCCACGGCATAATTACCATGCTTCATACGACCAGCTGCATTAATTCTTGGTGCTACAATAAATACCACATCGGTAATTGTTAATTCTGTCTTTTCAACCTGACTCAAAATCGCTCTAATACCAGGTCGTGGATTTGTATTAATTACTAAAAGTCCATAATAAGCTAATACTCTGTTTTCCCCTGTTATGGGAACAATATCTGCACCAATGGCTGTTGCCACTAAATCTAAATACGCCGTTAAATCATCTAATGTTTTTCCTTCTTTTTGTGCTAAAGCTTGGATTAATTTAAAACCTACGCCACAACCACATAATTCTTTATAAGGGTAATTGCAGTCTTCCCGTTTAGGATCTAGTACAGCTGCAGCTTTAGGAATATCGTCTCCTGGTCTGTGATGATCACAAATAACAAAATCAATCCCTTTTTCTTTGGCAAACGCGACTTTTTCAATAGACTTTATCCCACAATCTAAAGCGATGATGAGTGTAAAGTCATTTTCTAAAGCAAAATTGATCCCCTTATAAGAGATCCCATAACCTTCATCATATCTATTTGGAATATAGGTATGAACTAAACTATATCGTGTTTTTAAATATGTAGACATTAAAGCCACCGAGGTCGTACCATCTACATCATAATCGCCATAAACTAAGATATTTTCATTATTAGCTATGGCCTTTTCAATACGAGCAACCGCTTTATCCATATCTTTCATTAAATATGGATCGTGCAAATCATCCAAACTTGGTCTGAAAAAAGATTTGGCTTGATCGTATGTTTCAATACCGCGCTGCAATAACAGTGTTGCCAATACAGAATCTATTTGAAGCGCTTTTTGCAAGGCTTCAATTTTAGAAGTTTCTGGTTTAGGTTTTAACGTCCAACGCATGGATTTGATTGAACTTTTTATTTATTATGAAAATGAGTTTCTATACTTAATTCTGAAAATTTTCGGAACATTTCCATAACACCACAATATTTTTCTATAGATAAATCAACAGCTTTTTGAAGTTTCTTTTCATTTAAGTCTGCTCCATAAAAATGAAAATGCATGGCTAATTTATCATAATATTTTGGATGTTCTTCAGTAAGATTCGCATCAATATCTATTTTAAAATCTTCTACATTTAACTTCATTTTCTTGATTAAAGAAGCAACATCCAAACCAGAACAACCGGCTAAAGCAGACAACATTAAAGCTTTAGGGCGATAGCCTTCACTTTTACCGCCATTTTCTTCACCCGCATCGATAAATAAATTATGCCCTGACGGATTAGTACTTTCAAACTTCATGTCCCCCAACCAAGTTGTTGTTATGTGATTTGTCATTTTTTATGAATTATTTTTTGTTACTTGTAACTCCAAAAATACTACTAAAAAATAAAAATATGCCTTTAGTTACACCTTTATCTGCTGATCACGACTCAGAAACCAAAAAACTTGCCGAATTCTTTAACGAAACCTTAGGGTTTTGTCCAAATTCTGTACTTACCATGCAGTACCGCCCTGCCATAAGCAAAGCGTTTATTAATCTAAATAAAGCCGTGATGGCTAATGAAGGCCGTGTAACTTCTGCTTTAAAAAGAATGATTGCCTGGGTAAGCAGTAACTCAACAGGTTGTAGATATTGTCAAGCTCATGCTATTCGTGCTGCCGAACGTTATGGCGCAGAGCAAGAACAATTAGATAATATATGGGAATATCGTACGCATCCTGCGTTTAGTGATGCAGAACGTGCAGCTTTAGATTTCTCTTTACAGGCTTCGCAAGTTCCAAATAATGTAGATGAAACCATAAAAAAACGATTATACGAGCATTGGAATGAAGGTGAAATTGTAGAAATGTTAGGTGTTATTTCCCTATTTGGTTACTTAAACCGTTGGAACGATTCTATGGGAACCTCTATTGAAGATGGGGCTGTTGAAAGTGGTGAAAAATACCTTGAAAAAAATGGTTGGGAAACAGGAAAACATAGATAGACATTTAATGACTATATTAAGTGTTATTTAGCGTAAATAGAGCCTATTTACTATACCTTCTATTGCTACATAATAATCAATTTTAAATTAAAAGACTTGGTCATTAGCTAATTATTAGCTATGTTAGTACCAACTTTTATAACCCCAAAATAATGAATTTACCTACAAAAACTGCTAGAGTAATGCTCTTTTGCATGCTCTTAAGTCTATTTAATTGCAATGAAAAAGCAAGTAAAAATAGCGATGAAGTCACGTATATTCCAAGAAACTCTTACTTTGTAGACAATCACCAAAGTGTAAAAGTTTACAGAGACAATATTTACAGAAAACCTATGAATGGCCATTTTATAGTTGGTGATAAAACAACTAAATGGGAAGAATTTCATATAGAAAATGGCATTTTGCACGGCGATTATTATTTCTATCACAAAAATGGAGAAGTCTTTATGCATTCCATGTACAAAAATGGGAAGCTATATGGTCAAGAAAAAACTTTTTTCACTTCCGGAAAAGTGAAAAAAGTCAATAATTATAAAAACGGTTTACTTGACGGAAAATCCATTTCTTATTTTGAAAATGGTGAAACATTGTCTGAATCGGAATTTAAAGAGAATAAGCCTATTGCTTCTGTAACATATAATGATAAAGGGGACATTGAATCTAAAATGTATATAGAAAAAGGGCAAAGCATAACACAATCTATTAAAAACGGAAAAGTGTTTAAAGAAGAAATAGCATCTAATTATGATGATTTTAAAGGCGTAAAGTTTTATAATGACGATAGCTCCCTAGATATCTACTTACAGATGATAGATGAAGGCACAGAGACTTTTTTAGTTGAATTAAATGAAGAAGGTAAAGAAATAAAACGTATTAATTTTGCTACTAACCCAAGAGAAATCTCAAAATACAGAAAATATATAAGTAGTCTTTAAGATTAAAAAACAAATAGTTAATAATGTAAGCCTCACTTTTAAGTGGGGCTTTTTGTTAGCTAAAAGAGCCTAAATTAATCGGCTTACTTTTGCTCGTAGCTCTGGCAATACCTCAACATCAAACCAAGGGTTTTTTGTTAACCAAAACCGATTTCTAGGTGATGGGTGCGGTAAGGGTAAATAGTTTTTTGGTAAGTACTCTTTATAATTCGCTACTGTTTCCGTTAACGTTTTCTTTGCCTCTTGTTTTAAATAGTATTTCTGGGAATACATGCCTATTAAAATAACCAGCTCGATATTTGGCAGCTTATCTAATAACGGTTCGTGCCATTGCGGAGCACATTCTGGTCTTGGTGGTAAATCGCCTGTCTTTCCTTTTCCTGGGTAACAAAAACCCATGGGAATTAAGGCAATTTTAGTTTCATCGTAAAACTGCTCATCGGTAACACCTAACCATTTTCGCAATTGCCTACCGCTGGGATCATCCCAAGGAACACCCGTTTTATGAACACTTGTTCCCGGAGCCTGACCAATAATAATGATTTTAGCATCTGGATGTGCTGCTACAATAGGACGAGGCCCCAATGGTAAATGTTCTGAGCATATTGCGCATTGTCTAATATTATAAAGCAAATCATCCATTAAACGAAATTTATTTTTTACTGAGTGGCTCTTCATCAAAAGAAAGGCCATCGAAACCTGTTTTAATAAAATTCCTGATATTTTGATGACCTGAGCCATTAGGATCGTTCAATACATCATCAAAATAAAACGTTCCGAAGCATGCCAAAGTTTCTTCTTTTGTTAAATCTTGTGCTTTTGCAAAAGCAAACAGCTTACAAGACCCAGAGTTCTCCCCTTTTTTATTTTGCAAGGCTCCATTTGTAAATGCTACTGGTAAAAAGTTATAATTTGCTTCAATAATGTCCATCGTTTCAGAAAATTCGATGTTTTTTGGCTCGTTTTTAAGTTTATCTTTAAATACTTCTATAGTCATTACATTTTATTCTTACCGCCAACAACAATTACAATTTCGCCTTTTGGTGGTTTATTAGTATAATATTCTAAAACCTCTTTTGCGGTTCCTCTAACAGTTTCTTCATAAAGCTTTGTGAGTTCCCTAGACACAGATACTTGCCGTTCTTCTCCAAAATACTCGCAAAAGTGACCAAGTGTTTTTACTAATTTATGCGGGCTTTCATAAAAAATAATGGTTCTGGTTTCTTCTGCCAGCACTAATAATCGTGTTTGTCGTCCCTTTTTAACAGGTAAAAAACCTTCAAATACAAACTTATCGTTTGGCAATCCTGAATTCACTAAAGCAGGTACAAAAGCCGTTGCCCCAGGAAGACAATCTACTTCTATATTATTTTCTATACAGGCTCGTGTTAATAAAAACCCCGGATCGGAAATTGCTGGTGTTCCTGCATCACTAATCAATGCTATGGATGTCCCGCTCTTTAACTTCTGAATAACACTATTAACCGTCTTATGCTCATTATGCATATGATGCGATTGCATATGTGTTGTAATTTCAAAATGTTTTAAAAGCTTTCCGGAGGTACGCGTATCTTCGGCAAGAATTAAATCAACTTCCTTTAAAATGTCAACAGCTCTAAAAGTAATATCTTTTAAATTTCCTATAGGTGTTGGTACGATATAGAGTTTGCTCATTAAGCTCTAATTTGTTTTCCTAAAAAATAAGACGGGAAAATTAGTAATAATCCATAAAGTGAAAACCCTAAAATACCGTGTCCTGCATAATAATGCGCAGCTGTTGCCAATACCATATCAAAGAAAAAACCAGCATAAGCCCATTCTGTTAACCAAGTAATTTTCCGCCATAAAATCATAACAATACCTAAAACTTTTAATATTGCTAATGGAATCACGATATAAGTTGGGTAATTAAAACTCTCGAAAAAACCTTTAATCATTTCTGTACTCGTAAAATACATAGAGGCAGAATACGCCATCAATAAGCACAGAAGTATTGTGCAGGTCCAGTATAAAATTTTGTTTATTTTCATTAAGTTATGGTCGAAAAGTTTTATTCAAACTTACTTTCAACAATTTGAATAAATCGCGTTTCAAACTCTTCTTTGCCAATCCAATTGTTATAATCTGGTTTTATAATGTCTTCTATTAAAAGCTTAGCATCATCAAAAGTAACAGAGGTATTTAGCTGAGATATTACACGATCGTAATCTTCACTTTTACCATCAAATAAATGTTTTATAAAAGCTATTTTATCATTAAGCCCAATATTAAACCCGCCTGTTTTTAATTTTTCATTCAAAGATCTTTTTTCATCTTTTTTTCCATTTCGTGATTTAGAAACAGGCTCAAAAACTGGTGTCTCTTTAAAACCTGAAGTAATTTCTTCTAGATCTGTTTTATGATATTGCTTCGGAATGGCTTCTTCAAAAATAGCATCAACTTCTTGAGTTTCATGTGGCATCTGTGCTACCATATCCTTAATTGTTTCTATAACTGGCTCCATAATATCGTCATCTTCAACCTCATCAAGATTAATATAAATTTTATCTTCAATTTCAATATTATCGCTAACCTTATTATTAAATGCTTTATCTAACATACCAAAAAAGGACGAGTCGCTCCCAATTGTTGGTATCCCTTCTTCAAAATTCTCATGTGCAAACTTTAATACCGACAACGTTTCATGAAGTGCTGATACTTCTGCATGCATTTTAACAACATCTTCCTTCCCTTTTAATTTAAGAATTCTGTGTGCTATGCTAATGAGTTCCGACTCTAACTTCTTCTTCATTATTTATAATTTTTAAATTATTGCTATTTTGGCTTTTGATTTTAATAAATTTGCGTCACCTTTATACAAACGAATAATCGCTTTGTTTTAGTGCTAAAATTACGAAATGTTTCTCGAAAATACAGTAAATCATAAAGAACAATTTGGATGGATTGAAGTTATCTGTGGTTCCATGTTTTCTGGAAAAACAGAAGAATTAATCCGAAGACTTAAACGTGCGCAGTTTGCAAGACAAAAAGTAGAGATTTTTAAACCTGCTGTTGATGTGCGCTACAATGAAGAAATGGTGGTCTCGCATGATGCTAACGAAATTCGTTCAACACCTGTTCCTGCTGCAGCTAACATCCCAATTTTAGCAGATGGTTGTGATGTTATTGGTATTGACGAAGCACAATTTTTTGATGATGAAATTGTAAGGGTCTGTAACGATTTAGCCAATAAAGGTGTTCGGGTTATTGTTGCTGGTCTTGATATGGACTTTAAAGGAAACCCTTTTGGACCTATGCCATTTTTAATGGCGACAGCAGATTATGTTACAAAAGTACATGCCGTTTGTACTCGAACTGGTAATTTAGCTCAATATAGTTACCGTAAAGCTAAAAGTGATAATTTAGTACTTCTTGGTGAAGTTGATGAATACGAACCCTTAAGTAGAGCTGCTTATTATAAAGCCATGATGCGTGATAAGGTTAGAAATATGAAAGTTAAAGATGCCGAAGAAGTGACTCCTAAATCTAAAAACTCCGATGCCTAAAGCGCAAGAAACCGTACTTGAAATTGATTTTAAAGCACTTAAACACAATTTCGAGTATCTAAAATCAAAACTCCAAAACAACACCAGGTTTTTAGCAGTCGTTAAAGCTTTTGGCTATGGAAGTGATTCTTGTGAAATAGCTAATTATTTGCAAAAACTAGGGGCTGACTACTTTGCTGTAGCATATATTAATGAAGGCGTGGCCTTGCGCAAAGCTGGTATTACAAAACCTATTTTGGTATTACACCCGCAAGCTGTAAATTTAAAAACATTAATAGCGTATTCCTTAGAACCTAGCTTATATAATGCAAAAATATTAAAGGAATTTATTACTATTGCTTCAGCAGAAAAACAAAATAATTATCCTGTTCACATAAAATTCAATACAGGTTTAAACCGTCTTGGTTTTCAGGAAAATGATATTGATTATATTACCTCAGAAGTAGAAAAAACAAACGCTATAAAAATAGCATCTATCTTTTCTCATTTGGCTGCTAGCGAAGATTTAAATGAAAAAGTATTCACTTTAAATCAAATTGCAAGCTTTAATACCATTTCTAAAACCCTAATTGACAACCTAACTTATAAGCCTGTACTCCATATGTGCAACACTTCGGGAATATTAAATTATCCTGAAGCACATTTTGATATGGTTAGAGCTGGTATAGGGCTTTATGGATTCGGAAATTCTGAAAAAGAAAACAAAAATCTAATTCCTATTGCAACCTTAAAAACAGTAATTTCTCAAATTCACAACATAAAAAAAGGAGAATCTGTTGGTTATAATAGAGCTTTTAAATCTAATTCATTTTTAAAAACAGCCACACTCCCTATTGGTCATGCAGATGGTATTGGTAGACAATATGGAAATGGTAAAGGTTTTGTGACCATAAAGGGGCAACAAGCTCCTATTGTTGGAAATGTTTGTATGGATATGATTATGGTAAATGTATCCAACATAGATTGCAAAGAAGGAGATGAAGTCATTATATTTGGAAAGGACATCACCGCAGAACAATTAGCAGATACCACAAACACAATCTCTTACGAACTAATAACATCTGTTTCTCAACGTGTTAAACGTGTTTTTTTGAAATAAGCAACTTAACAAATGTTTACTTTTAAACTATTTTTATCTATTTTAGTATTCGCTAACTAAAAAATTTTAAAGATATGCTTAAAGAGTTTAAAGAATTTGCAATGAAAGGCAACTTAGTCGACATTGCTGTCGGTTTTGTAATGGGTGCTGCTTTTAATAAAGTAGTTGCTTCATTTACTGGGGGTATAGTATCTCCATTAATCGGATTAATTTTCAATTCAGATTTCAAAGACTTAAAATATGTCCTTAAAGAAGGGGTTGCTAATGCTGATGGTGTTATAGAAGGCGAAGTATCTGTACTTTGGGGAGCTTTCTTAACGAATGTAATTGACTTTATTATTGTGGCATTTGTGATGTTCATGATAGTTAAAGGTGTTAACAAAATGAAGAAAAAAGAAGAGCCAGCTCCAGAAGCACCCACAGGTCCATCACAAGAAGATTTACTTGCAGAAATAAGAGATTTATTGAAAAAATAACGATTTGTTAAATAAATAACATCGTGTTATTTGTTGTTAAAAAGACCTCATTACTAGAAAATGAGGTCTTTTTTTAGATTCTAAAATAGAATTAATACTTAGTTTTGTATCATAAAAAATTTATTAAATATTAAATAAAATGAAAGTAGCAGTTGTAGGAGCCACAGGTATGGTTGGCGAAGTGATGCTTAAAGTATTAGAGGAACGTAATTTTCCTGTTACAGAATTATTACTTGTAGCATCTGAACGCTCAGTTGGAAAAAAATTAACTTATAAAAATAACGAATATACCGTAATTGGTTTAGCTGATGCCGTTGCTGCTAAACCACAGATTGCTATTTTTTCTGCAGGTGGTGACACCTCTGTAGAATGGGCTCCTAAATTTGCAGAAGTTGGCACTACGGTCGTTGATAATTCTTCAGCTTGGAGAATGGATCCTACTAAAAAACTAGTAGTTCCTGAAATTAATGCCAGTGAATTGACTAAAGAGGATAAGATTATTGCTAATCCTAATTGCTCTACCATACAAATGGTTATGGCATTAGCTCCATTGCATGAAAAATATAAAATGAAACGTGTTATTGTTTCTACATACCAATCTGTTTCTGGTACAGGTGTAAAAGCTGTAAAACAATTAGAAAACGAAATAGCAGGTATTGATGGCGAAATGGCATACCCTTATCCTATTGGAAGAAACGCATTACCGCATTGTGATGTGTTTTTAGAGAACGGATACACAAAAGAGGAAATGAAATTAGCCAGAGAGCCTCAAAAGATATTTAATGACAGAACATTCTCTGTATCTGCTACTGCAGTTCGTATTCCTACTGCAGGTGGACATTCGGAATCTGTAAATGTAGAGTTTGAAAATGATTTCGATTTAGCCGATGTTCGTAAAATGCTTCATGAAACACCTGGTGTTGTTGTACAGGACAATACAGATACGAATACCTATCCTATGCCTATTTATGCACATGATAAAGACGAGGTTTTTGTAGGTAGAATTCGTAGAGACGAAACGCAACCAAACACGTTAAATATGTGGATAGTTGCCGATAATTTACGTAAGGGCGCTGCAACAAATACCATTCAAATAGCAGAATATTTGGTGGAAAATGATTTAGTGTAGTATAGATCAATCTTAGTTATACTATAAAAACTCCTATATGCTTATATAGGAGTTTTTTTGTTTATTTTTGGTACAATCAAAAATTCATTTCATCATGAAAAAACTAATGATTAGTCTTTTAACCGTTATAATTATAATGAGTTGTAAAAAAGAAAACGAACAGAAAAAAACTATTATTGTGAACTATCCTGCAACCAAAACCGTAGACACCCTAGACACATATTTTGGTATTGAAATAAAAGACCCATACCGTTGGCTTGAAGACGATAGAAGCCCGGAAACTGAAGCTTGGGTAAAAGCTCAAAACAAATCGACTTATAGCTATTTAGATAATATTCCATTTAGAAAAGAACTTAAAGAACGCCTTTCCAGTTTATGGAATTACGAAAAAATAGGTGCTCCTTTTATAGAAGGCGATTATACTTATTTTTATAAAAATGATGGCTTGCAGAATCAATATGTTATCCATAGAAAAAAAGAACATAATGAAGAATCTGAAGTTTTTTTAGACCCAAATACGTTTTCTGAAGATGGCACCATATCCTTAGGAAGTGCAAGTTTCTCTAAAGATGGTAGCATCTTAGCATATTCTATTTCTGAAGGTGGTAGCGATTGGAGAAAGATTCTTATTATGAATACTGAAACCAAAGACATTATAGAAGACACACTTATAGATGTAAAATTCACCCAAATAGCATGGTATAAAAATGAAGGCTTCTATTATTCCAGCTACGATAAGCCCGAAGGCAGTGAGCTTTCTGCAAAGACAGATCAGCATAAAGTATACTATCATAAATTAGGAACATCGCAAAAAGAGGATGCTCTGGTTTACGGAGGTACTCCAGAAGAGAAACACCGCTACATATATGCTAATGTTACCGAAGATGATAGGTATTTAGTAATTACACCTCGTGTTTCCACATCCGGAAACAAATTATATATAAAAGATCTTACTATTCCTAATAGTAAACTAATTCCTATTTTAGATCATACAGACAGTGACACATATATTATTGAAAATGAGGGCAGAAAACTATTTCTAGTTACAAATCTTAAGGCTCCAAATAAAAAAATAGTTACTGTCGATGCTTCCAACCCTACATCAGAAAATTGGGTGGACCTCATTCCAGAAACCAAACATGTTTTAAACCCATCAACAAGCGGTGGTTACTTCTTTACTGAATATATGGTTGACGCTATTTCTAAAGTGATGCAATATGACTATAATGGTAAGTTAATTAGAGAGATTAAACTCCCAGGTGTTGGAAACGCAAATGGTTTTGGCGGTAAAAAAGAAGAAAAAGTAGATTATTATTCCTTTACAAACTACAATACCCCTTCTAGTATTTATAAATTGAATATTGAAACAGGCGAATCTGAATTGTATTGGAAGCCTTCTATAGAATTTAATAGTGATGATTATGAGAGTAATCAAGTGTTCTATACATCAAAAGACGGCACCAAAGTTCCTATGATAATTACGCATAAAAAAGGCATGGCATTAGATGGTAAAAACCCAACCATACTTTATGGTTATGGTGGATTCAATATTAGTTTGAATCCTGCGTTTAGCATTACCAATGCTGTTTGGATGGAACAGGGAGGTATTTTAGCCGTTCCAAATCTTCGTGGTGGTGGCGAATATGGTAAAGCATGGCATGATGCAGGAACTAAACTGCAAAAGCAAAATGTATTTGATGACTTTATTGCCGCTGGCGAATACCTAATAGAAAACAAGTACACATCTTCTAATTATTTAGCAATAAGAGGAGGGTCTAATGGTGGTTTGTTAGTTGGGGCAACCATGACTCAACGACCAGATTTAGCCAAAGTTGCATTGCCTGCTGTGGGCGTACTAGATATGTTACGATACCACACTTTTACTGCTGGTGCAGGCTGGGCTTATGATTATGGAACGGCAGAACAGAGCAAAACCATGTTCGAATACTTAAAAGGTTATTCACCAGTACATAATGTTAAAGCAGGCGTAGAATACCCAGCAACATTAGTAACTACAGGGGATCATGATGACCGTGTAGTGCCTGCACACAGTTTTAAATTCGCTGCCGAATTACAAAGCAAACAAACTGGTAATAATCCAACTTTAGTACGTATTGAAACTGATGCTGGCCATGGGGCTGGAACACCTATTAGCAAAACCATAGATCAATATGCCGATATTTTTGGTTTTACATTATTCAATATGGGCTTTGAAGTACTGCCAACTAAAACAAAAGAGAAAGTAAAAGGTTAGGATAATTTGGCTACATATAAAACTACAGAAATCTACACGCATGTAAGTACATCACATTTAAACAGTATCACAAGTCCACTAGATTTGTTATAGGAAATACATTTCAAAATAAGTACATTTGAAAGTGAAATAAACGCCATAGAGTGCGTTTGTATAATTGTTGTGCGTCATTTAAAAGAACCTGTGAAATACATTAAACTTATTTTAATTCTGACTTTTTTTAGTTCGTGTTCAACGAATAAATCAATAGTTGGTTTATATGGAAAGTGTGGAAAAAGTTACTTTGCTTGTACTCAAATCGAACTAAAATCCGATAACACTTTTGAGTATTTCATTTTTATGGATGTTGGTGGCGAAAATGTTTTAAAAGGAACTTGGAAGAAAATTTCTAACGACACAATTGTAATAAATACTAATAAGCAACCTGAATTTCCAAAGACAACATACACAGGAAAAGTAAATCCCATTTTAAAGGGGAAAGTAAAAATTCGTATATCTGACAAAAATGGTTCTTTAGGAGCTTCGAATGTTTTCATAAATGACCGAAATCAAATTAAAGTGGCTGACAAAAACGGAATTGCTGAATTTGAGGTTGATTCGATAAAAAATATTGAATATGGATTTTTGAGTCAAAGTGAAAAAATTGAAGTTGACAATCCGAATTACAACGAAATAGAAATTTTAATAAAAGACTTGGATTTGAATGCTATACCAGAATTTATTACGAATGAAAAAATTATTTTAAAACGGAATAAAATAATAATAGATACCAATTATGTTTATAAAAGAACAAGTCTAAAAAATAAACAATGGAAATAAAAAACGAACGCACAACAATGGCTATAATTAATACGGATTTTGGTGCTTAATCCAAAGTTTAGTGTATTTTTATAATGTCCGCCAAATCTTTTGATTTGGCTTTAAAAATGAAAAATTAAAACAAAATAAAAAGTTTTGGCTAAGTACTTAATCGGAAGTTAATCGCTTATTAATTCCCGTACTAATCATAGCCGAGACGTTGTGTGCAATTCGAAAAAAGAAAATCTACTGACTTTAAACTTCAAAAATATCGCCTTAGAATCAATTGGACTAATATTAATTGGTTTCGGAGCAGAGAAACTATACGTAGCATCTCAATCTGAAAAATATTTAGCTCTGTTTGCAAATGATTTCGATAAATTTCAAACTTCGACAACTGAAAGCCCTGGCTGGTTTCTTACAAAAAGTGCACTATGGAGATTTGGAGCTTTTGGTACAGTATTTCTATTAATTGGGCTTTTTAAGTTATGGAAAAAAAACAAAAAAGGACTTTTGGATTCAATAGTATCATTTCTGTTCGCTTTTGCATTAATACACTTAGGTTTTTATGATGCTAAATTTTCAAATTCGATCATAAATTTTCTAGGTAGACTTATTTCAGATAAATTGAATATTATATGCATTATTAATGGATTATTTTGGTCTACATTAGGTCTTTTAATTATTTGGATTACAATAAAAAAACTACACACAACAAAGTATATAAAAAATTGCTAGTTTTACCTAAACCTATGTGAGTTGCTAGTTTGTTAGCTTCTGATTTTCATTCGGAAAATCCTCGCACGCAAACTCCGCAACTTTCCATATACAAACACGTTGTGTGCAAGCTGAAAAATGAACTACTCAAGAAACAAAATAGAACTTGAAGAAAATGGATATTCCGTTTTAGCTGACTTGTATTCGGACAACGAAATAAGCCGAATTTTAGCTTGTATCGAAAATGCTGAACAAGATGGAAACTCGGTTTATGAAAACAAAGGATTTGTTTGCCATTAGACAATTAATCAAAAATGTACCTGAATTGAGCGAATTGTTGTTTAACAGAAAACTGACTGGATTAATTGCTGACCTTTCCAAATCTGAATATTTCCTGACAAAAGCCATCTATTTTGATAAACCAAGCGAATCGAATTGGTTTGTTGCTTACCATCAAGATTTGAGCATTTCAGTTGACAAAAAAGCTAATTTGAAAAATTATGTGAATTGGACTTTTAAAAAAGGGCAACACGGGGTTCAACCACCAATTGAGATTTTACAAGACACAATAACAATCAGAATTCATTTAGATAAAACGGACAAAAACAACGGAGCCTTAAAAGTAATCCCGAAATCTCATTTAAAAGGAATAGTTCGTGCTGACTCAAAAGATTGGAATATAGAAAACGAATTTGTTTGTGAAGTAGAAAAAGGCGGAGTAATACTAATGAAACCTCTGACTTTACACGCATCGAACAGAACTACAAACGGAAAGAAAAGAAGAGTAATACATTTAGAATTTAATAAGCATAATCTGACTGAACCGCTGGCTTGGTTGGAACATTATGGAATAATAGCCAGCACACAACAACGGCTATAAGTAATTGCTTGGACATGGTATGTGCCAATCGGAATATTCTCCGAATATTCCTCACTCTGCGTCTTTTTGCTAACTTAGTACTTTAAGCAACTACCATAGCTTTGAACGTTGTAACACATTCGCTAAACCAATAAATAACAGTCTAATAAAATGAAAATATTAATTTTTGGAGCCTCTGGTTCAGGAACCACAACTTTTGGAAAAAAAATTGAGGGAAGGACTGATTTTAAACACTTAGATGTAGATAACTATTATTGGAAAAAAACTAATCCACCCTACCAAGAAAAAACACCTTTGATAGAGCGAAATAAAAATCTCAAAATTGACTTTGAAAAATTTGAAAATATTGTCGTAAGTGGTTCAATGGTAAGTTGGGGAAAGGAATGGGAAACAGCATTTGATTTAGCCGTTTTTATCCAATTAGAAAACACCGAACGAATGGAACGACTAAAAAAACGTGAAAATCAACGTTACGGAAAAAAACTTTTAACTGACACAAAAATTCAACAGAACTCGAAAGCGTTTCTTGAATGGGCTAACCAATATGAAAACCCAAACTTTCAAGGAAGAACATTAAAGATTCATAATAATTGGATCGAATTACTGGATTGTAAGGTATTGCGTTTAAATGGGGCTAATGATTTGAATGATAATATAGAAATAATAATAAACGAAATAAAAACGTGTTACAACAATGTATAACCACAATTACGGCGGATTCGACTACGTCCGAATCCACTCGGAATTACTAAAGTCAGTGTCAAACCGAAAATTAACGCATATTAACCCGTAACTGACGGTTATATGAGACCATTGTATGCAATTTGAGAAACGTAAATAATTGATATATGAAAACAGTGAAAATTTTGTTGTGTTTTACATTTATCACAATGATTATCGGAAATGTAAACAGTCAAAATACAAACAATTTGAAAATGGATTCTCTAATTGAATCTTACAAGAGTTTGACCGACAAAAAAAATGAATATGATATTGAGTTTGTAGAAAACAAAAACACTTTGATTTTTAAATTTAAAACTCAAAACTCTGAAGAAATCGCATATAAAGTAATTCTGACTGACATACATCCACAAGGAATATTTCGTTATGAATTGGACAATAAAAACTTCATAAGAATTTTATCAATCGATAATGGACATCGCTTTATTAAAGACGGATTTAGAGTTTCTCATACGACAAACATAATTGATATCGAACTGCCAAAAAATATAGATTTAAAAAAAATCAACAGAGTAATTAAAGATTTGAAAAGTATTTTAAAGAAACCTGTAATTGAATCTGATGAAATTATAATTGTTGGTCCGGAGTCTAAAAATGAAAAATAAAAAAACTGCATACAACACAGTATATAAAAAATTGCTAGTTTTAGCTAAACCAAAGTTTGTTGCTCGTTTGCTAGCTTCTGATTTTCCTTCGGAAAATCCTCGCACACAAACACGCAACATTTCATATACGTAAACGTTATAGCACATTAAGACCAACCAAGATTACCAATGAACAAAATCGGATTTATTTTATTCCTATTAACAATCGGATTTATTTCCTGCAAAAATTCTGAAAAAGAAGTTGATAAATTGGAAATTGTCAAAAAATATTATGAGGTTCTTGACAAATCAAATGTTTCTGGAATCGAAACTTTGTTGACCGATAGCCTTTTGACAAGGGAAACCGAATATGACTATGAACAGACATTTTCTAAGAAAGAATATGTTGAATGGTTAAAATGGGATTCAGTATTTGACCCAACTTATAAAATCCTAGAAATTGACCAAGAAAACGGTTTTGTAAAAGCTAAAATTTCAAAAACGGACAAAAGAATCTCTTTCCTTCACAAAGAGCCAATTGTCACTAACCAAGTCATCCGTTTTGAGAATGATAAAATAATCAGCATTGAAACAACAAAATATGTGATTTTTAACGATTCAGTATTTGTTAAAACTAGAGACGGACTTATAAATTGGATCGACAAAATTCATCCTGAATTGAATGGATTTATCCACGACCAAACAAAGAATGGAGGAATGAAATACTTAAAAGCGATTGAACTCTATGAAAATAAAAAATGACGTCTACAACATTGTATAGAAATAATGCTTAAATTTAATTCTAAATCAAAAGGTTAGTGAGTATTTGGCTACTCTAATTTTCCTACGGAAAATCCTCGGACACAAAACCGCACTATTCTTATACGTAACCGTTGTACAACATTTGCAAAAAAATGAACTTTCGATTTTTACCTATATTATTTTTAGTTTTTTTCAATTGCAAAAACGTGATTGAAAAAAAAAGTGAACAACAAAAAATAGTTGTTGATTTAACTGAATTAGAAAAAAAATATTCTGACCTAAAAACTCATTTTGGAGAGGAAAATATTCAAATTGATTATTATGGAGATTCATTTAATAAAATAAGAATAACACATATACCATCTGGAAAAATACAGTTAGGAGAAAAACATAATACACAAATTGAAAATGCTGTTCAAGCATTAGAAAAATTAAAGATGAAATTAATTTCAAAACCAAAGCTTGAAATTAAATCAAATTCAATATTAGTTGAGTTTCTTGAAAATCCTATTGACCTACAAGAATTTAAAAGAAAAAAAGGGAAACATTTTACAACTAGTGTAACTGGTGGAACTGAATATTATTTCACTCCAAAAATTCAAGACTCAATCTTTTACGTTTATTATTATCCTGATTTAGATAAAGAACCTATTGATATTGACCAAATTATTGTTTTTAAATCAGGTAAAAACAAACACACTTACCAAGACAAAACCGAAGTCATTATTGAAATTAGAGTTTTTAATGAAGATTCTGATTTAGGCAAAGCAAACCTTGTCGGACTTTCAAAAACAGAATTGGAATCGGAATTTGGAAATGATTATCTGACTTTTAATAATGGAATCGCATACTCGAATAAAAATAAGATTTTGACTATTGAACTTGATAACTCAAAAGTAAAATCGTTTAGGTATATAAAACTGAATACGGAAAATGTTGATCAAGATTTAATTCGACAAATAGTGAAATAAAAAACGTTGTTCAACACTGTATAAAACTAATTGTTAGTGGAAGCCTACTTACAAAAATCCGCGAGGATTTTTTATTCGGTTTGCATTTGCTAAATTCGTTGCTAAACCACGCAACTAATCTTATACAAACACGTTGTAACACATTTGACAAAACACAAACTATGGGATTTTTTAAGAACCTTTTCGGTAAAAAAGAAATAAGTGAATTGCCAAAAAAGACAGAACAAAAAGAAGCAGAACAAGTCGAAGAAGAACCTTATGGAATTGATAAGGATTATGCGCACGAAAGAGCTATCGAATTAGTTCCTGAAGAGTTTTTTTGGTCAGGTATTGACGATTTAGCGCCATTTGGTTCAGATGATGGAGATATGGCATTATCAGAATTTAGAGATTGGAAAAAAGCTAATCCGAACACAGATACTTATGAATGCCTAAAATGGACGATTGAAGGAGTTTCTGAGAAAAATTTAACGGAATATAATGAAAACATACTCGATAGAACTCTGATTAAACCACAAATCAAAGATAATAATTTTAACGACCAGCATTATATTTTTACTGTTGATATTTCAGTAATTGCGACTGGATTTGGACAATTAGTTGACGAAGGGAAAATTGACGAAAAGAACAAACCCATTATTCAATTAGCAATTGACCGACAAAAAATCTGGGCTGAATTAGCTACTGATTGAGAATATCGAATCGAATATATTGGAAATTTAAGTGTATTAGATAGAGTATTGAAAATTGCATAAAAACGTGCTACAACATTGTATAAAAATAATGCTAAATTAGATGCTTAATCAAAGGTTAGTACGCTTTTGTTATGTCTGATTTTCCTGCGGAAAATCCTCGCCACAAAATCGCACTATTCTTATACTAAACATTGTAGCACATTTGACAAAAACTAATGAACAAACTATTAAGCTTAATCTTTCTATTAATATTTACTACACCAATATTTAGCCAAATAGACACTACTAAAGTTTCTTTTATTGCATATTGGTCAAAAGGTGACACTTACAATTTTAAGGTCACTAAAATCAAAAAAATGTGGACGAATGATAAACTGATAAAAAATGATTCAACGCAATACATCGCTAATTTCAAGGTAATTGACTCAACCGAAAAGTCCTATACAATTCAGTGGTCATACAAAAACTATCTAATAAATACATATAAAGAAAATCTGAATAAAATTTACGAGGACAAAAAAGCAGTTAATGAAATTGTCAAAAAATATGATATTACTAAGATCCTATACAAGACAGATGAGTATGGTGAGTTCTTGGAAATTATTAATTGGAAAGATATAAGTAATTTAATGAGTGATATGCTCGGGGAATTAGAGAAAAGTATTCAGGCTCGTAAACCAGACAAATTAAAAGAAGTAAAGCAGGCAATGGAACCTTTATCCAAAATTTTTAGTTCTAAAGATGGAATTGAACAATTAATACTTTATGAATTACAATATTTTCATTTTCCTTTTGGAACTGAATACGATACTGATATACCATTTGAATATGAACAAGAATTACCAAATATGGTTGGTGGAGAACCAATTAAGGGTAATGCCAAATTATCAATTGTAGAAGTTGACTTTGAAGAACTTTATTGTGTTCTTAAAGAAGAAGTGAAATTAAATCCTAATGATACCAAAAGGCAAGTAATAATGTTATTAAAAAAAATGGGGATTGAGGGAGAAAAAGCTAAAGTAATAATGGAAACTGCGGTTTTCGATATTACTGACTTAAATTACTACCAGTACTACTATGACCCAGGAATTCCACATAGAATTTATGGAAGTCGAAAAACGTTGGTAAATATGGAAAATAGCAAAGCGGAAAACTTTGAGGAATTGGAAATTGAATTAATCTACGAAGAATAAAAAACGTGCTACAACAACGTGTCTAATTCATTGCTAGTTCTAGCCTACTTACGAAAAAAGGATTACAATTAATATATAAGTTTTTCATAAATATTTGTATGTACAACTATTTATTATATCTTTGAACTGACTATTAAAAATAATAAAGTGGAAAAAAAGCTAATAAATTATCATCAGCAATGTCTGTTTTTCTCAGCAAATTCATTGGCACGTTCGATAAACGATATGACTGATAAGGCTTTTGCAGCCACAGGAATTTCTGCTTCTTATGGTCATTTGATTTTAATTCTTGCTGAACGACCTGGATTGAGTCAAAATGATTTGAGTAAATTAATAAATGTTAAGGCATCCACCATGACACGTTTTATTGATAAGTTAGAGCAGCAGGATTTAGTTGAAAGGAAACACGAAGGTAGAACTACAAGTGTATTCCTTACTGAAAACGGAGAAAAAATGAAGCCTGTAATTATGAGTGCGTTGAGATCCTTGTATGAAGATTATTGTGAAGTCTTCGGAAAAGAATTTGCAGAAAAATTAACAGCAGATATTCATTCAGCAAATATGAAAATAATGGAGTAATTTTTTAATTCCAAATATTTGTATGTACAACTTAATATATAAATAAAAATGAAAACACTAATAATTTTAGCACATCCGAATCTCAAAAATTCATTAGCAAATAAGACAATAATAAACGAATTAATAGAAAGTGATTTAGACATTGAAATTCGTAATATTTCGGAATTATATCCAGATTTTAATATTAATGTTAATGCAGAACAAGAAGCACTTGTAAAAGCGGATAATATAGTATTTCAATTTCCTTTTTATTGGTATAATATGCCTTCCATTTTAAAGCAGTGGTTCGATGCTGTATTTGAATATCAATTTGCTTATGGTTCAGAAGGAGATAAATTAAAAGGTAAAAACTTTATTCCAAGTTTTACAGTAGGTGGCTCAATAGAGTCATATACTTTTTCAGGTTATAATAATTTTCCAGTAACAGATTTCACAAAAAACTTAGAGCAAACTTCAAATTTTGCTCAAATGCATTATACAAAACCAATTTTTGAGAACAGTATGGTTTACCTAGAAGGTATTTATAATGTAAAGGAAGAAATAATTGAACGTGCTAGAAAACAAGCAAAACGAGTATTAAAACACTTACTTTATTTGCAAACAAAAAGTAAAGATAAAAAAGGGACTGTATGTACCTAATATAGGTAAACCATTAAAATTATTTATCATACAATACTAACAAAAAATATAGAAAAATATGCCAATAATAAAATTTGTATCAGGAAAAGTGACTAAAGAAATAAAGCAAAAACTCATTAAAAAATTAACAAATATTTCAGCAGAAATTACAGGGATTCCAAAGGAATCATTCTTCGTATTGATACACGAAATACCTGATGATGATATTGCAGTTGGAGGAAAAACCGTAAAAGAAATAAAAAAACATTGAATAAATAACAACTGGCTACAACAAAGAACTGAGTTAAAAAATTACATGCCCCACTTAGCTTTAAGTATATATTCTAAAAACAAAAAAGCTTGCATTTCCGTGCAAGCTTTTTTAATTAAAGTGGGGAGAGCAGGATTCGAACCTGCGAAGACGTAGTCAGCAGATTTACAGTCTGCCCTCGTTGGCCGCTTGAGTATCTCCCCCAAACTGTGCGCAAATATATTACTGTTCTTTAATTCTACAAAATAAAAATATCATATTTTTTTACAACTCGTAACGTAATCTAAATGATAGAAATAGAGGCTGAATGTAATATTCTGTGGCACTTACAGATACATTACTTGTACTGCTATTGTTTTGCGATTTCGTATCAAATAAGTTGGTTGCTTTTATTTCATATTCAAGCTTAGCATCTTTATTTTTTCGATACGATAAAGATGCATTTAAAAACTCATAACTATTTATGGTACCAGATGCATTACTAAAATTATTATACGAGTAATCTGCTCTAAAAGTAAAAGATTTTAATATAAGTGCATCCACCTCTACTGAGGGTGTCTTGGTAAAAAATTTAGTATTATTAGTCCCTTGATTGTTATCTTGAATTCTATAGCGATATCTAAGATCAATATTGGGAGCATTTCTAAAATTAGTTCGCACACCCGCTCTATAGGTTTGTGAAAAACTTTCATTAACAGACTGTACATTTTGCACAAATTGATTAAACTTTGAATAGTTAAAACTCCCTCTCAAATTCGCTTTGATTTTCCCAAAGGTGCGTTCAAACTTCCCATTAGCACTTAAACTTTCGTCTGCAAAATCAGAATTAAAAGGCGAACTAACCCGTACCACACTTCCGGGTTCGAAAGTTGATGTGTTTCTTACTTTATCTATGCTTTTGTTATAATTAATATTGGCAGTCACATTTGTATAATTAAACATATTAAAACTAAAATAGGATAGATTTACATTATGTGATAAGGCATTCTCTAGCTCTGGATTACCCGAAAACAACGCATTATAATTATTTAGCACCAAACCACTTGCAAATCTTGATACATCTGTAAACTGTGTTTGCATCCTGTAATTTAAAATAATTTGCTCACTCTTTTTTAGCTGCATTCTCATATTAAAATCTGGTAGCAATCTGAAAAAATTATCAGTTATCTGATTATCAAATTGCATGTTTTTCGCACTATATGCGTGTGCTGAAAAACCTGGTGTAAATGTAAAAACACCTAACTTTAATCTATAATGCACTCCTAAATACAAATCACTAAAATTGTATTCAATATCGTTTGTATCTATACCATTATTAATGGTTGGTGTTGGATTAAACTGAGAATCATTATCCAAAAACTGAAAAATATTTGAGTTGAATTGTTGACTACTCAATATAGTTCCCAAGGTAAAATTGATATCACTCTTATTATTTATAATGTTCCAATAATCTAATTTCGCATCTGTCTGATTCGATTTTATACGCTTATCTTGTGCCACATTATAATCTAATTGTGCACCGTCTAAACCTAAATTATTTGCTGTGTCATCATAATTTGCCTTATCTTCTAAGATAGCATTATAAAAAGGATCTTCATCTTGTAATAAATGCTGAACTTCCAGTGCAAAAATATTGGTATCGTTTAGTGTATAGTAATAGTTTAAATTCTGATTAATGCTATAAGGACTCGATTTTTCCAACTGATTAATATCTCCTATAACTGATGAGAAGAAACCTTGATCTTGTGATTCTTTTGATACGCGACCCAAAATATCATAATCTAATTGATTATTGGTGTTAGGCTTATATTTGGCAGATAATTTTAACATACCCAAATCACTACGTTGAGTGGTATTGCTTTCGGTGTTTTCATCGGGAATACCTAAATCTGGATTTGTATATTTTACATCTCTATCTTCTTGTAATTCTATTTTACTATTAGAGAAAATAGCAAAACCACTTAAGTCTAATGCCTTATTAGGTGACCAGCTAAAATTTGCTGCTCCAAACTTAGTATTAATGTCTTTTGCTCTATTATTCTGAACTGTTAAAAACCCAAGGTTATTACTTCCTAAATTAATATTGGTACCGCTCTGTCTGCCCGGCCTTCTATACCCGCCTGTAAAATTGAAATAATCGCGTCGTGTGAAAGCAATTTCCCCTGCATTATTTAGATCCGTAATAACATTGATGCTGTATTCTGGACTATAATAAAATAGTTTTGGTTGAAATAAATACAACTCATTTTCATTAGAAGCACCGCCACCAGCAGTAATATTACCAAACCAAAAATTCTTTTTCCCTTCCTTTAGTTTAATATTAATGGCAATATTATCCTGATTATTGGTTACTCCGCTTAACTGACCTACTTCGGCATAATTTTTAAGTACTTCAACTTTATCTACAGCATTAGAAGGAATATTTTTTGTTGCTAATTTTGAATCTCCATCAAAAAAGTCTTTGCCTTCAACCATCACTTTAGAAACTACTTTACCTTCTACTTCTACATCACCATCATCATTGATTTCTACACCTGGTAAATTCTCAAGTACATCTTCTAATTTCCTTTCTGTGCCTCGGTTAAAAGAATCTGCATTATAAACAATCGTATCTCCCTTTATGGTCACTGGCATTTCGTAAACTAATTCTATTTCATCTAAAGCATTATCATATTGTAGTATGAAATTTTTTGTAATAGGGTCTTCTTTAATTTCTAATAGTTCTTCACCTGTTTTTGTGCCTATGTAAGTTACTTGAATTTTATATACTGTATTCTTTTTTAAACTAAGTTTATAACGTCCTTTATCGTTTGTGATACCATAGGAATCCAAAGCTTTTGTTTCTTGATTTATGGCCACAACATTAGCCAACTCTAGGGGGGTACCTATACTATCTTTTACGACACCTTCCAGCTTGATTTGGGCAAGAAGAGAACTTGTTACCAGCAAGAAGAGTAACGTGCTTATTTTAAATTTCATGATATGTTTTTTGATTGGTTATATGCTTATAAAAACTACCTTCTCCTTCCACCTGGACGACCACCACCTCTTCTAAAGTTTTCTCGCATTTCCTCAGTTTTCTTTTTCACAATAGCATGGTATGTTTCTTTTGATACTTCTTTTCCTTTTGAAGGCTTTTTTATATCATCTTTCTCCTCTGGATTCAAGATAATTTTAGAACATAAAATGGTTGTTCTCCCCTCATTAACTTCCAAAATTAAACCTGGGAGCCCCCAATACTCGCCAGGTCCTTGATTTACTGGGATTTGAGGTGTATACCATACCTCGACCTTAACCAAATTAGGTCTTACTTCTTTTGTAGAAAGGTCTTTGGTACTTGCAGAATCCTTTTCTTTACTTCCAGTTCTATCTGGCCTTCTAAATCTATTGAAATCAAAATCCGTATTCGTTTTTGTAGTTGTTGCCTTAAAACAAGTATACTTTCCTATTTGTTTTGTTTCACCAGTCATCATCCACTTTAATTGTGGCAAAGAATCTTTAATCAAAAACTGCTTTCCGAAAAACTCTTGGTCTTGTAACAATGTTTGCTCTTTCACGTTCTTATATTGATTGCCTGCTGTAAAACTACTCATCATACTTCCCCAACGTCCAGTACTAGCTCCGGGAGCTTCAAGTTTTTCTTCTTCTTTATAAATAGATTCTATCTGATTAAACGTTAGGATATATGTTTTCTCAAACATGCTTTTCATTCGTGATGCTATACGTTTTTTTTGATCTTCGCTCATTTGCCTTCCGCCAAACCTACTCATATCAAGAGTTGTCTTAGTTTGATAATACGCTTTTCCCTGGAAGTTTTTTTGGGCGAATGCCATGGAAAACACGAAAAACAAAACAAGAGTTGCTAATCTTTTAGAATTCGTTTTCATTGGAATAGGATATTTTAGTTAGGTTATTAAAATGATGTTTCAATTTTAATTTGACTAAAACCATCCTCTGTAGTTTAATTACTTAATGTTAAATAACTCTTAAAATTATCCGCTCACCATCATCGCCGCGTAATTCTATATACAAATTGAAATAAAACAATAACTTTATTATTATCTATCAAATTCTATAATGGCTAATTTGGATGTATTTCATTTTGAAAACACTATTAATAATATCATATCAAATTATTAATATTCTAAGATTTGGTTATAAATTAATTTGCTAATAAGTGGTAAGGTTTTTGTATTTTTCAAGTCGGTATGAAATATACAATCTATCTTTTTTTACTTCTATCTTGTTCAATACATGCTCAAAAGGCTATTGAAACCTCCTTTATTAAAAAAGCAAACTTTAAAGCTAGCCAACTTATTACTATTGACAATTTTGAAACCAAGTACTTTATACGCAATAATGTTTTTAATAAAAAAGATGCCCATACAACGATTACTTACAATAATTTACAGCTCGGTAATATAACTACTGCCAATGCTTTTAACCCTTTAAAAATAAATTTATTTTACAAAGATTTTAATAGTGTTATAATTCTTGATAACCGGTTAGCTGAGATATTCAAAATTGATTTTAATGCTCTCCCAAAATATAAAAATGCATCACACATTTCTACAGGACACGATAATACGATATGGGTTTTTGACGAGAATAATCAAAAACTAGAACTTTTTGATTATAGAACGCTTACCACACGTGCTCAAACTGTACCCATTCAAAGTACTATTTTAGACTTAAAAAGTAATTACAATTTTTGTTTTTTACTCACAAAAAACTATTTGTATACTTATAACTATTTTGGAAGCTTAGTTAAAAGAATAAAAAACGACGGATATACCCAATTAGCTGAAAGCAACGGAGATATATTTTTAAAAAAGGAAAACGATCTGTTTTATTTGAAAAAGGGTAGTGAAACTACAATTCCAATATTAATACCAAATTTATTAATAAATGCGTTTTTTGTAACCAACGAAACCTTGTATATTTACGCAAACGAAATCTTACATGAGTACAAAATAAAAATTGACTGAAAATTATGCATATTGCTATTGCTGGAAATATTGGTGCCGGAAAGACCACTCTCACTAAACTATTAGCAAAACATTATAAATGGGAAGCACAACTTGAAGATGTTGTAGACAACCCATATTTAGACGATTTTTATAATCAAATGGAGCGTTGGAGCTTTAATCTACAGGTATACTTTTTAAATAGTAGATTTCGTCAAGTGCAGCAAATTCGCCAAAGTGGCAAAGATATTATCCAGGATAGAACCATTTATGAAGATGCCCACATTTTTGCTCCTAACTTGCATGCTATGGGTTTAATGACAAATCGTGATTATGAAAACTATAGGTCGCTTTTCGATTTAATGGAATCCTTAATTAAAGGTCCAGATGTCTTGATTTATTTGCGCAGCTCTATCCCTAATTTGGTGTCTCAAATACATAAACGTGGTCGTGACTATGAAAATTCAATTAGTATTGATTATTTAAGTCGATTGAATGAGCGTTACGAAGCATGGATTCATGGTTATAATAAAGGAAAGCTTTTAATTATAGACGTTGATAATTTAGATTTTGTAGATAACCCTGAAGATTTAGGTAACGTTATTAATACTATTGACGCAGAAATTAACGGGTTATTTTAACATAAAGTTTCTTAAATCTTATTCAACAAATGCCTGATCTAGTCATTTCTCTATAACTTAAAACAGCTTTATTACTAACTAAACTACATCGTCTCCAGAACTATAAGTTCTTTGAATTACCACTCATCATCCTGTACTTTACCAGTCAAATAGTTTAAAAGACTTCTATTTATTTTATTAAGCAAAGCTTCTATTTGTGATGAAACCTTTTCGTAACCTTTCTTTATTTTTCCTTCTTTAGAATAAAACTTGTGTTTTTTTAAACCTATTGTTTGCTTTTTATTACTGGAAGCTATTTTATATTTCAATTTTTTGGGCTTAAACCTATATTCACCGTCTCTAAATCTTAGCTCTATCGTATACTCCAATCCTTCACAGTTGTAATCTGGTTCTTCTCCAAAACAAATAGCATTATCTGTAAAACCATTAAAGCTAATTTTTTCGCTTGGTTTTGCTTTTTCCATTTCATCAGAATCATCAGTTTTGTCTGTCTTATCATTTTTAATAATGACGTTGTCTGCATCTTTATATTTTTCATTAAGCCATTCTTTTGCTTTAGATAGTAATTCATGTCTATCCATTCCTTCTACAATCACGGTGAAATTTCTGGGCTCCAATCCATTTTCACCATAAACAAACTTGGTATTTTCAGAATGGGTGCTATTATTATTTTGAGCATAAGAAAAAGTCGAAACAAGAATAATTGTAAATAGGATAATATTTTTCATAACTAATTTTAATAATTTAAAATAACTATTACTTCTATATCCCAAATTTAACAAATAAATTCATACAAACACACAATCTATTCATAATGGATAAATTGATACATTAACTAAACAATCATTACAAGCCTATGTATGTAAATAAATTTCTTTACTGCTAAAATTTAAGTTTAAGGCAAAAAAAAGAGCTACAATTTCTTGTAGCCCCAAAATAACATATTATGAATACTCTAATTAATCTTAAGATAAATCATCAATGCTAGCGCCTGATGCATTTTTCTTTACTGAAGCTATTCCATTCTCCATGGCGCTTGTAGTTGAGTACATTTCACTGGTACCTATAACTTGCCCATTCGTAGCTTTTAAGTTAAAATAAGGGCTTCCTCCTTTTGACTCTAAGCGTTCGTATCTTGCATCATCTGTTGAATTTTTCTTTACAGATTCAATACCATTATTACATCCAGATTTCGCAGCATAGCCTTCACTTGCAAGAATTGATTGCCCGTTACCAGCTTTTAATCTAAATCTAAATTCGCCTCTTTTGTCTTTATAAATTTCAAATTTTGCCATTCTTATAAGGGTTTAAAAAATTAAGTTTAGTATTAAGACACATGCAGGAATAAAAAGTCACATAATGGGTGAAATAAAAAAACTTAATTTTTCAACTTGTCAATTTCTAATTGCAATTCCAATAGTTTTGCTGCTAAGGCTTTGACTTGATTGTTTTCATTTTTTAGTTTTTCAATTTCAGTATTTTGAACTTTTAATTGTTTCTGCTGGTCAATAGTATATAATGTTAGTTCTTCGATTTTCTGTAACAGTTTGGCATTCATGTCTCCTAGATAAATACCGTTTTCTAATACCTCCTCTTTAGAAGGAATATTTTCTAAATGCCCATTCTTTAAAATATGTGCTTCAACTTCTTCCAAAGAAGGTAAATTGTATGTTTTCTCAAAAACAAAATCAGACCATGTTCCCACTTCTACTTTAATTTCTCTTGCTCCTACGGTTCCTTCAACTGCTAATTTGTGAGTCCCCACAGATGCGGTTCCAACACCAATTTGTCCAGAAGTATTGATAACAAAATCTTTACCTTGTGTCCAGTCAGACCCCCGTCCAATTACAAACTTATCTCCTTCAGAATTGTCAATACCAGTAACCCACCTATAACCACCTGTTAAAAAATATTGTAATTTTGCGTCACCAACACCATCTTGCTCAATAGTAACTCCAGTATCAGTACCTGTACTTGCATCATTATTATATATGTGAAGTTTGCTAAAAGGAGTTGTTTTTCCAATACCAACTTTTCTATTTACAACCATCATATCCATTTGATTAAGATGAGATGGGTTGTTAAGTGATGACAATCCAATACCCCTTTCATTAGATAATACTAGTCTCATTCCACCACTATAACTTAAATCTTTCAATTGTAGAATTTTTTTTGTTCCAAATGACATCGTAAGTCTATCATAGTTGTTATGCTTGGTTGCAATTCTAAAATAATAATCGTCATTATTAGTGCTTAACTTAAAAGCAGCATCATGACCTTTAATATCTAAAAGATTATCTCTAGATGGATATTTTCCAATTCCAACTTGTCCATTTTCACTTATAATCATGGGGTGTTTATCTCCATTAACTCCAAAAACTAATCCATTATGATCAGGTGATCCACTATAACCAGATAATGCTCCAAAATATTCATCTGTAGAAGTTATATATGCTCTTCGATCTCCATTCGTTTGAGTTAAAAATTGTAATTTTCTTTTACGTCCCATAGAAATATCTCCGTTGACTTCAAGTTCAGTTTTAGGTTGAGAAGTTCCAATACCAACATTATTAGTATTAGTATCATAGTAAAAATCAGAAGCTGTCGTCGTACCGCCGGTACCAATAGCCACATTTGTTTGCGCTTGTATTCCAAAATTTATTGCTAGTAACGAAATACCCAAAATTATTTTTTTCATGTTTTTATGGTTTAATTAATAATATTATTTCTAATGGTTTTTTAGTATCTAAATAGAGAAAAACAAGTCTGTTTTATAACACAAACTACATATAGCTTCTAAGATGCCTCTAAAATTATAATATGTATTTGGAAAAAAAGTAAGGTTTTACCTTACTAATGGTAAGGTTTTGGAAAAATTTACGAGCGCATTGCTGTTTTAAATAGGGACAAACACAGAATACGTATTAAAAATATTACGAAATAATATATTAGGATAAATTACAGTTCTATATAAATTAAGTTAGTCTTAAAACAAAAAAGCATCCCAATTTTCTTCACAGAAAAAAGGAAAGCTTCTCATTGGCTTGTGCTGAACTCTAGTACTGAATTTATTTCAGTATCACTCAGCAACTCTACCTTTTTACCTCAATTTTCATTGAGATAAACAACACAACGTCGTATTAATTGCCAAAAAAAGCCCTAATTTCTCAGAGCTTTATTTTTTGCAATTTTTGCGGTCTGGACGGGACTCGAACCCGCGACCTTCGCCGTGACAGGGCGACATTCTAACCAACTGAACTACCAGACCGTTGCTTTATTGCGGTTGCAAATATACACGCCTTTTTTAATATCTCAAATGTTTTTTCAAGTTTTTTGAATTTTATTTTAAAAAAGAATACTTCAATACTTTGACCCAAAAGCCTCTTATAGAGCCTATACAAACTTTTGACGTTCTATCATGTATGTTGTCAGGATGTTATTGAAATTCTTATTTATATCTGCTTCAACATATTTAATTTTATACTGAGCACACTTTAATCGTAAAGCTTCAAAATAATCACTCACCGTTTTTTTATAATTGTCTTTTACGGTATCTGCATATAAATTAATATACTCTCCTGTTTCAACATCAATAAAACGCTTTGGTTTATTATCAAAATTAAAAGCCAATTCTTTTTTCTTATCAAATACATGAAACAGGATGACTTCGTGTTTGTTGTATTTTAAATGACGTAATGCTTCAAATAGTTTCACCTCATCTTCAGATGTTTGAAGCATATCGGTAAACAAAAATATCATGGAACGTCTATGAATCTTTTCAGCAATTTCGTGTAAATATTTATACGTTTCCGTTTCTTTATTTAAAGGTTTAGAAATCACAGCATCACTCAAATGATTCAATAACATTTGATGGTGGCGTTCACTCCCCTTTTCGGGCGCATAATAATCGTAATTGTCACTATATATACTTAAACCAACTGCGTCTCGCTGCCTTTTTAAAATATGCATTAAAGATGCTGAAGCTAATGCTGAAAACCCTATTTTATTTAAACTATCAATAGAAAAAGAATCCATCTTTGGATAATGCATTGAACTACTATTATCTATAATGATATGACAACGCAAATTAGTTTCATCGTCATAACGTTTGGTGTAAAGTTTATCTGTTTTAGCAAATAGTTTCCAATCTATATGACGTGTACTCTCTCCTTGATTGTAAATTTTATGCTCAGCAAATTCGGCTGAAAACCCATGAAACGGACTTTTATGCATCCCTGCAATGAAGCCTTCTACGACTTGTTTAGCAAGTAGCTCTAGGTTTTTAAACCCTTCTGTTTTATTTAATTCTGCTTGTAAATCCATTAATTAGAGTACTTAATTTTTTGAGCACGATACAGTATATCTACACTTTGCAACAGTTTGTTTTTTAGCACGGGGCTAAAATCTGGGTTTTCTACTAAAAATGCTTCTACAACATGATACGCATTTTTAGATGAATACCTTCCTATAGTATTATTTAGCCAATTTTTCGGGAAAAAGATATCTCCTGTCAACTGTATGTCTTCCAAAGCATTTAAACATGCCCGTAAATGTTTTTCTGCCGATTTTTGACGTAACGGATGGTGTATATTACCCAAAGCACTTAACACCCAAGACTCTTTTGTTCTATGATCTGCTTCGAAAAAAGAATTCATAAAATCATCCCTAACCTTTTCGTCATTTGATAATGATGGCAGTAAATATTCAAATCGTTTTTTAGTATCCGGATTCGTTATTTGTGTTTTAGCCACTTCGAGGATTTCATCTATCTTTGCATGATTATAAATTGCCAATGCCGAAGCTATACTTGTATAATCATTTTCATTTAGGTTTAATCCTTTAATCTCAATTTTCTTAGTCCATACATCATATAAGAACAGCTTCCCATTTATAGAATAAGCAATGCCTTTATATAAATTAAAAAGTGTTTTCTTTATTCCAGAATCTAAATCTTTATTTAACATACCCTGCAATAATGGTTCCATGAGTTGTTGTGCTTCGAAACGCTCTTGAAACGTAAGGAAATTCCAAAAGACCGAAGATAGTTCTCTTGAAATAAGGCTAACTATTTGCTCTTCTGTTTCACTCTCAATACCTTCTAAAAGCAAATTAAAAGCCTTTGTGGGAGTCACTAAACCCGCAAGCATATTTTCATACAAATTGATATATGCATACCCTCTAGCTTCGTCATTTTTAATACTTGGAAGTATTTTCAAATGCTCGACATCAATAGGAAAAACACCATAACCAAAAGCGTCATAATTATAAACTATAGTTTTAGGTTTTTTCATGCCTATAACTTCTTCTAACTGCATTCTTTTATTTTTTAAACGCACAGTTTTTACAAGCGTCGTATCTTGATATATTAAACCTATATTAAAGGTTTGTGGCCAAATATTATCACTTCCATCTTCAGCTTTTTGGGAAATTTCAAAGGTTTTAATTTTATTATTTTGATAAATAATACTATCCATTATAATAGGTCTTCCCGGTTGTGTTACCCAAACGCGACTCCATTGTTTTAAATCGATGTCAGTCTCTGCACTTAATAGATTAATCAAATCATTCCAATCGGCATTAGTATTAGCAAATTTCTGAATATAATTACGTAAACCCTTTTTAAAATTATCTTCACCAATAGCGGCTTCTAATTGCCTCATCATTATAGGTGCTTTATGATATATAATATTACCATAGAGTGTCCCTGCGTTTTTTAAATTATCTAAATTTTGACGGATTGGAGTAGCTCCTCTGGTTCTATCTTCACTATAAGCACTTGGGTAATGATCGGACATAAATTCCAACGTATGGTTAATATCTGGAAACGTCGGATTTGCAATTTTATCTGCCATAAAATTCGCAAATACTTCTTTTAACCAAACGTCATTAAACCACTTCATGGTAACCAAATTACCAAACCACATATGTGATGTTTCGTGAGCTATTAATTTTCCTCTATTTAATTTCTGATTTAAAGTAGCACTTTCATCTAAAAAAAGTGATGATTCTCTGTACTGAATAGCTCCAACATGCTCCATACCTCCATATTGAAATCCTGGAATGCTGGCATAATCCATTTTTTGAAACGGAAACTCTTTTTGTGTATAGTCTTCTAAAAAATTAACAGATTCTTGATGAAGCTTAAAAATCTCATCCATACTGGCTTTTATTTTAGCTTCATTATTTTCTCTGTAAAGTAGTTTCATATCAAACGAACCCAAATTTTGTGTTGTTCTATTAAATACGCCAGCTACAAAAGAAAATAAATACGTGCTCATTTTATCTGATTCATGAAACACATACCTTGTATAATCCTGTTTATCTTCTTTATAGTTTAATTTAGAACCACATAATACTTTCCACGATTTTGGAGCTGTAATGTCTAGTATATAATTGGCTTTTATATCTGGTTGATCAAAACAAGGAAATAATGTACTCGCTCTATCTGGAACTAATAACGTGTATAAATAATCATCGTTTCTATTAAGTGATAATTCACCTGCTATAAATGATATATCTATAGTATTGTTCCCTAGTTTTAAATCCGTTTCTGAAATAATAAGATGTTCTTGCTTATGATTAACCTCAATAACTTTTCCATTTGCAATCACGTTTTTAATAAAAGACTTTTTTTCATTAAAATCTAAATACAATGGGGATTCTAAATCTTTAACTTTTAAATTCAACTTTAACTCTGAAGCTATTGAATCTTCTTTTTTTAAAGGAATATTAAATTTTAAATTATAAACAACATCTTCAACTTGTGTTTTTCTATACGTTGATAAATCTAAAGATATACCTTCAGACAAAAGCATGCTTTCTCTTTGTTTGGTGTCACAAGAAAACAGCATTAAGAAACACAATAAGTATAAAAAATTCTTCATAAAAAGCGGCTCAATAAAACCAGAAAAAGGTTTACTATAATGCAAACCTTTTATCAATTTCTTTTAATTACCAAACAACATTATAAAACAGCATCAACAATACCATAAGAAACAGATTCATCTGCTCCCATCCAGTGGTCGCGATTAAAATCCTTCATTATTTTATCAAAAGTTTGTCCGCAATTATCTGCTAATATTTGCGCACTTAATTCTTTAGTAATTATAATTTCTTTAGCTGTAATTTCTATATCGCTTGCTTGCCCACGTGCACCACCACTAGGTTGGTGAATCATAACACGGGCATGTGGTTGTATAAAACGTTTCCCTTTTTCTCCAGCAGATAATATTAAAGAGCCCATTGAAGCTGCGAATCCTGTACAGATTGTTGAAACATCACTTTTTAAAGATTTTATACAATCGTAAATTGCAAAACCAGACGTTACATAACCTCCTGGACTATTTATGTATAAATGAATATCCTTAGCCTCCAATGCATCTAAATACAATAAACGCTCTATAACGTGTTTGGCAGAATCATCATCAACTTGTCCCCATAAAAACACTTTACGTTCTTCTATTAGTTTGCTATCAATGGCATCTTGTACTTTTATTTGTTTACTCATATCTGTTTTTAATTTTTTACTCGTTCTTATTTTATTAATTTTTTAAAATTAATAATAAAATTGAGAACGAACAGAACCACTTTACTCTTTCATTAAAAATTTTAAAAAGCATTTTGTAAAAGTACTTTTTAAATTTGTTAATTTTCGTTTCATCTAAAATAAAAAAAGGTTTGCCATAATGACAAACCTTTTCAGTTTTCTTTTTAATGTATTGACTATAAAAGTGAATCTATAGCTTCAGTATAAGCATTTTTTGGTGCTACTCCAACTTGTCTTCCAACAACTTCTCCGTTTTGAAAAACCAAAACAGTAGGGATGTTACGCACACCATATTTAGCAGCAAACTCTTGGTTGGCATCTACATCTACTTTTCCAACAACAGCTTTACCATCATATTCTCCACTAATTTCCTCTATAATTGGTCCAACCATTCTACAAGGTCCACACCAAGCAGCCCAAAAGTCAACCAATACAGGTTTATCACTTTTTAATACAGTTTCTTCAAACGTTGCATCTGTTATTTCTAATGCCATAATATTTATGTTTTAAGTTCGTATTTTATTATTAATATCGCAAAATTAGTCAAAATATTTACGAAAGCTTACAATCTAACAATTTGTTTTATCTATATCAATATTGTTCTGCACTATATATATTTAAAAATGTTTCTACTCTTCATGAGAATTCGTTGTTATCTAAATTTATTTTATTATAAAATATGATTTAAAAAAAATCACAATAAACTGATTTACATTATTTTAAACATATTTTTAAAAATCAAAACCATGTTAGGCAACCAAAAAGTTGCATATTTAAAATATTTATTCTAGTTTAGCAACCATAAAGTTGCATATTAATTAAAAATCGAACTTATTATGAATGATGTTATTAAAAAAGAAAAGGTATTTAAACACTCCATAGATAAAGTATGGAATGCTATTTCTAAAGCTGAAGAAATATCTGCCTGGTTTATTCAAGCAGATTTTAAAGCTGAAAAAGGGTATCAATATACGTTTACTTCAGAACCTAACGAAAAGGGTTGCACAACCATTAGTGGGGAAGTAAAAGAATCTAATCCATACAAATTAGTTTATACCTGGATAGTTGCAGAAATGAAAGTAGAAACTACAGTTACCTGGGAATTAGAGGCTACAGAAAACGGCACCAAATTATATCTGGAACATTCTGGAATTTCAAATTACGAAGGCGAAACTGCTGTAAAAATGTTTGAAAGTTTTAACGGTGGTTGGGATAACTGTATAAACGGATTAACGGATTACTTAAAACAATTAGTTAATGCAGGATAAAATAACCAAACTATTTAAAGCTATTGCAGATCCAACTAGGCGTGATATTTTTCACGCCTTGGTTATTGCAACCTCAGCCTTATCCATTACTCAAATATCCAGTCAGTTTGATATTAGCAGACAAGGTGTAACCAAACATATAAAAACACTAGAAGAAGCTGGTCTAGTACATATTAATACACACGGACGTGAACGTTTTTGTAATGCCAATGCAAAACCTTTAAAAGAAGTTAGTAAATGGGTGGAATTTTACTCACAATTCTGGGATAATTCATTACAAGGTTTAGAGAATTATTTAAACAATTCAAAAGATGTCTAGTACTATAAAACAAATGGACAGCCAAATTAAGAACTACAAAAAGCAGTTAGAGGTAAACGCTAGTTCTAAACAAGTGTTTAGTGCCTTAAACGAAGGACTTCATTTATGGTGGGGAAAAATAAGCAATTCCGACTTTAAAACCGGAGGTCAATTCACCATTCAATTTGAAAATGATTATTGGTGGACTTTTAAAATTATGGAACATACTCCTAATCTGGAATTAGTTTGGAAATGTATTGATGGTGAACCCGATTTTAATAAAGAATGGATCGGTCATGTGTTGCATTGGAAGATAACTGAACCAGCAGAAAAATCTTTAATAAATTTTCATCAAATTGGGCTTAATCCTAACATAGATTGTTATTCTATTTGTTCTAAAACATGGGATATGTTTATAAGCGAACGTCTAAAAAAACACTTAAACCAAGCTTAATATTTAATTTAATCTTTTGGTAAAGAAATATTAAAACTAAATTATCATTTTTGATTTTTTAATTTTGAGATAACACATGGATTTTAAAATAATTGGTTGGGCTGGAGCTTTGTTGTATATTATTGCATACATTCTATTAAGTTTTGATGTATTAAACTCTAAAAAATCAATGTACCATATCTTAAATGGGTTAGGTGGTATTTGCTTAATTGCAAATGCCTTACCAATAAATGACTACCCAACAATAGCTGTTAATGCCGTATGGTGTTTAATTGCTTTGATTATTATCGTAAAAATTTCGATTAAAAAGAATCAGGGTTAAGCAAATTCGATTAGTTGCATGGCATATTTTATATAAGGCTTAACATTTTTTTTATAAGCACTATTATCATCTAAATGAATACCTAAATTATAATATGCACCATCTATAAGAGCAAATAAGATTGTTGTTAGTTCAGAAATATTTTCATTTAATATTATTTTGTCATTTTTTGCAGCAGTTAATTTGTTTTCCAATTCACTTTTTAAAACCTGCAAAAAAAATCTGAACTTTTCATTAATCATTTTATTTTGATAAATTAAAGCATACAGACTATAAAAAACACCATCATCAATATAATTATTCCATTTTCTCGAAAATAAAGACTCAATAAATTCCTCAAATTCAGTTCTATTAGAAATTGATGGTCTTTCACTAGAGTTGATAAATTTTAAATAGTTATCTAATATATGATCATTTAAGGCTAAAAGTAAATTCTCTTTACTTTCAAAATAATGCATAACTAAACCTTTACTAATATTCATTTCGTTTGCAACTTTAGCTATCGAAGCATTTTCCAAACCAAATTGCTTGGCTACTAAATAGAAGGATTTTACAATTTCCTCTCTTCTTATATGTGAAATTTCTTTTCTTCCCATTTGGCTTTATTATCAAAAAAGTAATATTTCTAAGTACAAATTAAACATTTCTTTACACTAATAACTTTTCGTAAACATTAAACTAATTTAATGATAACTTTTTTTTAATTGAACAGTCGTTCAATTAAAAAATCATTCCTATAATTTTGGAGCACTAAATTGAACTTAATCTCTATGAAAAAAATTATTTTTCTCTTGCTCGTTTTCTCCTCTATGCATGTTATTTCTCAACAAAATGTAAAAGGCATTATAACTGACAAACATGGGACCCCCATTTTAATTGAAACAAATATATCTATAAAAGGAACAGATAAAAAAACACTTACTGATTACAAGGCTGAATATTCAATTACAGCAAATAAAAGCGATGTTTTAGTCTTTGCTCATCCTGGTTATCAATCACAAGAAATAAAAGTAGGAGATAAAAACGTGATTAACGTTGTATTGGAAAGGGAAACAATACAAAGAAACGGACCTCACAAAGTTGTGTTTATAATAGTTGATGGTATATCAACAGATATGTACTATAAAGCAAATACGCCCTATTTAGATGCCATATCTAAAGATGGTGCTTTTACTGAAGCTTATGTTGGTGGTAAACGCGGTACTTATAGCGAAACTCCAACCATATCAGCCGTAGGCTATAACAGTTTGCTTACTGGAACCTGGGTAAACAAACACAATGTCTATTGGAACTCCATCTTAAACCCCAATTATAACTACCCTACGGTTTTTAGATTATTAAAGGATAGTTTTCCTAATAAAAAAACAGCCATTTACTCTACCTGGTTGGATAACAGAACCAAACTCGTTGGAGAGGGGTTAGAAGCGACAGGCAATATTAAGGTAGACTATCATTTTGACGGTTTAGAGTTAAATGAAGAACTATATCCTCACGATGACCAGAAGAAATATCTCAAGCGAATTGATGCTGAAGTAGCTAGAACAGCTGCCACTCATATTTATGAAGAAGGCCCAGATTTATCATGGGTGTATTTAGAACACACAGATGATATGGGACATTTGTATGGAGACAGCAAACAACTTTACGAAGCGATTTCTTACGAGGATGCACTAATAGGTTTGATATGGGATGCAACCAAACTTCGTGAAGAAAAAACTGGAGAAAATTGGCTAGTAATTATTACTACAGATCACGGTAGAAGACCAATAGATGGCAAACATCACGGGTACCAATCGTACAGAGAAAGAAGTACTTGGATAGCACTTAGCAAGCCCATTGAAAACACATACTTTAAAAACAATAAAGTTTCTATTGTAGATATTTTTCCAACCATTACAGACTATATGGGTATTCCCATTCCTCAACATGTAGCTTATGAGCTTGATGGAGTTTCATTAACAAATACTGTCGATGCATTCAATCTGGAAGCCACATGCTATAATGGAAAATACTTAAATGCAAAATGGTTAACAGAAAGTAAAAATAACGAGCAGGCAAAAATCTTTATAAGCTATTCAAATAATAAAAAAGAGGGAGGCATAGATAATTATAAACAGATAGGGGAAATTGATGTTCAGAAAAGAGCATTTAATGCCCAAATAAATCCTCCTAAAAAATGTAAATACGCTAAGCTGGTTTTAGAAACCAAAAACCACACTATAAATACCTGGATAAAAATAAAACCTTAAAACCTCTCTCAAGAAAATCATTTTACAAAAATTCAATTAAATCATTTTTAATCTTAAAAATTAAATTCTAACTAATAATGAAAAAATATTTCACATTTTTATGCATTCTGGTTACCTCATTGCTTTTTGCACAAAAACCAATAGAAGGTAAAATAACAGATGAAAAAGGCATTCCAATTACTGGAGCTAATATACAAGTCCTAAATACGATTAAAGGAGCCGTTACCGATTTTGATGGCACCTTTTCTATAGAAGCAAACAATGGTGATGTTCTAGAATTTTCCTATGTAGGCTATAAAACACAAACTTTAACATTTAATAATCAAACATTATTAAATATAATACTAAAGGAAGATACAACTCAACTTAATGAGATCATTATAACTTCTTTGGGTATTAAAAAAGAGAAAAAAACAATTGGTTATGCAGCCAGCGAATTAAAAGCAAAAGAATTAACCGTAGTCAAAACTATAAATGTTGTAAATTCTTTATCGGGTAAAGTAGCTGGGTTACAAGTTACAGGCGCCAGTAATGGAGTTGCAAGTTCTGCGAGAGTTGTTATAAGGGGTGAAAATTCCCTAAATCTTAATAGTAATGAACCTTTATTTATTTTAGACGGTGTTCCTGTTAATAACAGAATTTTTGGTGTTGGCGGTAATTCTACAAATCAAGCAGATTTACCTACAGATTATGGAAATGGTTTATCTGAATTGAACTCGGAGGATTTTGAATCAGTAACTGTGTTAAAAGGTGCAGCCGCTTCTGCTCTATACGGATCGAGAGCAGCAAACGGGGTTATAGTAATTACTACAAAAACTGGCAAAAAAGATAAAGGTCTTGGAGTAGAAATTTCATCCTCAACCATGTTTAGTTCCGCATTAAGGCTACCAGATTTGCAAACCGAATACGGTGGTGGATGGGCCGGAAATTATGCATCAAACTTTGGAACTAATTACGGACCTGTCTTAGACGGTTCTATTATTACTCATGAATTAGCTCTTGGAGAGCCTGTTGACAGACCATTTATAAACAGGTACGATCTAAACGATTTTTTCGAAACAGGAACTAACCTTAACAATACGATAACTATCTCTGGAGCAGATGAGAAAAGTGACTTTCTGTTTAGTTATGGTAACTCGGATAATAAAGGCATTGTCCCTAACACAAATTTAAAAGGGAACAGTTTTAGGTTAAATGCAGGCTATAATCTTACGGATAAGTGGAAAATTAATGCCAAAGCCAATTATATTACACGTAAATCTGACAACTTAACGGTGGCAGGGTATGGTAGCCAGGGCATTATGTATACATTGCTTTGGAACTATATAAACATAGACCTTAAAGACCTGAAAAATTATTGGAATGTTCCAAATCAGGAACAACGTAAATTATTTACATGGGGAGATAATCCTTGGTTTATTGTAAACGAAAATATAAATGCTTTTAATAAAAGACGATTTATAGGAAACTTAAGTTCAACATATAAAATCACTGATAATCTAAGTCTTTTAGCCAGAATAGGAGCAGACGAATCAAATGATTTCAGGTGGTCTAGAAGATCGATAGGAGCACAACGTAACCCTAACGGCATGTATAGAGAACAAAAGATTAGGTTTTCTGAAATTAATGCAGATTTTTTGCTTACCTATGAAAAGAAATCTGGAGATTTTGACACCAGGACGTCAATTGGTGGAAATAGATTTGATCAAAAAATAACCGAAGGCTTTATACAAGGTAATAGTTTGGCCATTCCTGGTCTTTATAATTCTCAGAATATTAATGTGACTCCTTTAGTTAGAAATGATTTATTCGAAAAAAGAATCAATAGTTTATACGCATTTACCAACATTGGATATAAAGATTATTTATATCTGGATTTAACAGCAAGAAATGACTGGTCATCAACGCTCCCTATAAACAATAACTCTTATTTTTATCCAGGGGGATCACTGTCGTTCATTCCCTCATCAGCATTCAAATTACCAGAGGCTATTAATTTCTTGAAATTAAGATTCAATATGGCAGAAGTTGGTAAAGATACAGATCCTTATAATTTGATAACAGCTTACAATTTTGGAGAGCTTAACGGTACTCTAACAAATCCTTCTCAATTATTAAACGAAAATTTAAAACCAGAAACCACTACATCAACAGAAGTTGGTATAGAAACTTTCTTATTTAATAAAAGAGTATCATTTGATGCAACATATTACACATCAACTTCTAAGGATCAAATTTTAAACGTGGGCATATCTGGAGCAAACGGATTTAACTCTATAGTAACTAATGCTGGTGAAATAAAAAACTCCGGAATTGAATTAGCACTAGGGGTAAAACCTATAAAAACCAACAATCTGGAATGGGGTATAAATGCAAACTTTAGCAAAAACAAAAGTGAAGTAAAATCATTACTAGGTAATCTGGATACTTTTATTATAGCTCAAGGTCCGGACGGCGTAACTGTTGAAGCCAGGCCAGGAGAACAAATGGGAGATATTTATGGCAATAGTTATATAAGAAATGATGCTGGAGACATCATCTTTGAAAACGGATTACCTCTTACTGGGGATAGAAGAAAAGTAGGTAATTACAATCCCGATTGGATCTTAGGTTTATCTACAAACCTTAATTACAAAGGTTTTAGTCTATTTGCTCAATTTGACGTAAGACAAGGCGGCGAAATCTATTCATATACCAATGCTATTGGTCGAGAAAGTGGCACATTAGCATTTACAACGGCTTGGAGAGATGGTATTGTGGGTGAGGGCGTAGTAAGTGATGGCAATGGTGGCTTTACTCCCAACACACAGGAAGTAACAGCTGAAGCATGGGCGTACGCAGTACCTAGAAATAATGCAGAAGCCAATATTTTTGATGCTTCATATGTTAAGCTACGTCAATTAAGTGTTGGCTATACATTTGCCAACAATTGGATTAACACTCTTGGTATGCAGGAATTATCAATAAACTTTGTAGGGTCAAACCTCTTCCTGTGGACAGACGTTCCAAACATAGATCCTGAAGCACAAGCCCTTAACGGAGGATCATTATTACCAGGTTTTGAAGTTACTCAGCTTCCTTCTTCAAGGAGCTACGGATTTAAAATAAATGCGAAATTTTAAAAAAAGAAAACATGAAAAAATTAATATTTCTACTGTCATCATTCCTTATTTTAAGTGGATGTACTAAAGATTTTGAAGCAATAAATACCAATCCTAATAATCAGGAAAAAGCAAGTGAAAGCTTATTATTACCAACCATAATATTTGATTTGTCGAATACTCTCGTCAATCAAACTTATGCCTTTGGAGATGTCATTAGTCAGTATGCCGCAAACTACGAGTTTAATGATATAGATATTTATCGTTGGCAGGGAGATGACAGGTTTTGGTCTCCTATGTATGGAATATTGCAAGATATTAGTGACCTAAAAAACATCGCGAAAACTAATGAAAATGTAAACTATGAGTCCATAGCTTTAATTTTAGAAGCCTATATTTTTAGTATAATAACAGATAGTTATGGAGATGTTCCAATGTCTGAAGCTAATAAAACTTCAGAAGGGCTAATTTCTCCAATTTACGATAAACAAGAAGACATTTACAATGCGTTATTAAATAAATTAGAAGAAGCCAACATGCTTATAAACACCTCTGAAACTGTTACCGGAGACATTCTTTATGGAGGCGATATGTTAAAATGGAAAAAGTTTGCTAATTCATTGAAATTGCGTTTGCTTATACACACCAGTAATGTTCAAAATATTGCTACAGATATAAATACTATTATTAATGATAGCAATACATATCCTATATTTGAATCTAATGATGACAATGCTATCTATAAGTATAGTGGGAATTTCCCGGATATTTCTGATGTTTCCCAAGTTGGAGGCGGTAGAGGTTATGAATATTTTTTACGCATCCCTACAACTCACTTTATTAATCTTCTTAATGATAATAACGATCCCCGATTAGAATTATGGGTAAGTCCAAAAGAAGGCACTAACGATAGAACATTAGGAACAGCTCCCGGTCAATCATTAAGTGATATAGGTAGACCGAATGAATTAAGTAGACGTTCAACAGAATTTTTTGAAAGCGCTACCAAAATACAGGGTATCTTTATGACGTATAGTGAATTAAATTTTATTTTGGCTGAAGTCAGAGAAAATGGGATTATTAATTTAGGTACAGCCGAAGAATACTATAACACTGCTGTAACTGCTTCTTTCAATCAGTGGGAAGTTACTATCCCAGACAATTTCTTAAGTGCAACAGTATCTTATGATAATACTACCGAAAGACTCTATGAGCAAAAATGGTTGGCGTTATATCATACAAGTATGGAAACCTGGTTTGATTGGAAACGCACAGGTAAACCAAATTTTATTCAAGCAGGTTCTGGTAATATTAATAGCAATAAAGTTCCTGTTCGCTTACAATATCCAAATCTGGAACAGTCAGTGAATACGACCAACTATAATAAGGCTTCTGCCGATATGGGAGGAGATACCATTAATGCCTCTTCTTGGTGGTGGTAATCTTTATTTTTTGATATCAAAACAGGGCTTATATAAATTATAAGCCCTGTTTCTTTTTATACTTTCTTCTATTAATTAGAAATACAATAAAAACGACTATAAGAAGAAATACTCCCCCGATCAGATTTAAATAAATCCACAATATTACATTTTGAATTTTAGGTGCCAATAATTTCAATAATGTCTCTGAAGAGAAAAAGAAAATCACTTCTAAAGCTAAGAAAGTAATTACATGATAGAATATTATTTTCTTCATAATCATGAGACCCCTGCCTTCTCAGGGGTTTATTAATTCAATTTAAACATCACATCCTGACTTTCTAATTCACTAAGTAATTCTTGAGATACTTTAACTTTTTGTCTTCTACTAGGCATCTGTAATTTTATTTTGTCTTTATTGTCATAAACCACAAAATTTAACGCTTGGTTTCCAGGATGCATTTGCAATAATTCTTTTAAGCGTAAAATGCTCTCTTCATGTAAATCTTTGATATTAAGCTGAATGGAAAGTTTTTTAGCATAGTTTTCCATGACATCATGTAGTAATTGAAAACTATTAAATTGTAATCTTGGATCACTCTTTTTTCCTGTATCTTTATTAACCCAGCCTTCTCTAATAAATGATTTTACAAACACAAAGTTATTTTTCATTAAAAAGTGTCTGAATTTTAAATATTCTTCACCAAAAATCCTGAATTCAAAACTATCTGTATAATCTTCAACAGTAAACATTCCCCACCCTTTTCCTTGCTTGCTCACACGATGTTGTACATCGGTTACAACACCACCAAAAACAATTTCTCTGTTTACATAAGGTTCTAAATTATTAAACATAGCAATGGCGCCATTACAAAAGGTCTTCATTTCAGTTTTAAAATCGTCTAACGGATGCCCAGAAATATAAACGCCTACAACCTCACGCTCTTGCGCTAATTTTTCCATTGTTCCCCATTCTTCACATGGTGGTACTTCTGGTTCTGCTATCTGAACATCACTGGTTGCTCCAAATAAACTTACTTGAGATGAATTCTCGTTTTCTTGATGTTTATTGCCATATTTAACTGCTTTTTCCAAAAAAGTAATGCCATCACCTTCTTTATGAAAATACTGGGCGCGATGTGTACCTCCAAAACAATCAAAACCTCCAGCTAAAGCTAAATTTTCAAAGGCTTTTTTATTGGCTGCTCTTAAATCGATTCGTTTTGCTAAATCGAAAATAGATTTATACGGGCCATCTTCTTTTCTATTTTCAACAATAGTCATTACGGCACCATGACCAACACCTTTTATAGCTCCCATTCCAAAACGTACCGCATTATCATTATTTACAGAAAACTTATAATACGATTCGTTAACATCTGGTCCCAAAACATCCAATTTCATACGTTTACATTCTTCCATAAAGAACGTAACCTGTTTGATATCGTTCATGTTATTGGATAATACAGCAGCCATATATTCTGCTGGGTAGTGTGCTTTTAAATAAGCAGTTTGGTAAGCAATCCATGCGTAACAGGTGGAGTGAGATTTGTTAAAGGCATAACTTGCAAAGGCTTCCCAATCTTTCCATACCTTTTCTAGCACTTTAGCATCATGTCCATTTGCACTCGCTTGCTCAACAAATTTCGGTTTCATTTTATCCAGTACCGCAATTTGCTTTTTCCCCATCGCCTTACGTAATACATCGGCTTCACCTTTTGTAAATCCAGCTAATTTTTGAGAAAGTAACATCACCTGCTCTTGATACACTGTAATACCGTAAGTTTCTTTTAAATACTCTTCCATTGCTGGTAAATCGTACTCAATATCTTCATCACCATGTTTTCTTCTAACGAAACTTGGAATATATTCCATAGGTCCCGGACGATACAAGGCATTCATGGCAATTAAATCTTCAAAAACTGTTGGCTTTAAATCTCTAAGGTGTTTTTGCATTCCGGGAGATTCATATTGAAACACCCCTACAGTTTCTCCACGTTGGAATAAAGCATAGGTTTCTTCATCATCTAAAGGAAAGGATTCTGGATCCAGTAAAATATTATGTTTTGCTTTTACAATTTTAACAGTATCCTTAATTAAAGTCAGTGTCTTTAACCCCAAAAAATCCATTTTTAATAAGCCAGCATCTTCAACAACCGAGTTATCAAACTGCGTGACGTACAAATCGGAATCTTTAGCTACAGATACGGGTACGAACTTAGTGATATCATCGGGTGTTATAATAACCCCACAGGCATGGATTCCTGTATTTCTCACAGAACCTTCCAGAGCTCGCGCTGTATTAACAGTCTCTGCTTCTAAACCTGATCCTTCAGAAATATTTAAAAGCTCATTAACTTTTTCTAATTCTTCTGCTCTAAACTTGCCTGCCAGCGCTTTTTCGTTTAACCCAAAAATTTTATTAAGTTTAGACATATTAGGTATCAACTTCGCAATTCTATCGGCATCAAACAGAGGCAAATCTAACACACGTGCTGTATCTCGAATGGACGACTTAGCCGCCATAGTACCATAAGTAATAATTTGTGCTACTTGATTAGCACCATACTTATCAATCACATAATCCATAACCCGACTTCTTCCTTCATCATCAAAATCGATATCAATATCTGGCATACTAATACGATCTGGATTCAAGAAACGCTCAAAAAGCAAATCATACTTCAAAGGATCGATATTGGTAATCCACAAGCAGTATGCGGCTACTGATCCGGCAGCAGACCCACGACCCGGTCCTACGGATACATCCATGTTTCGAGCCTCTCGAATAAAATCCTCTACAATTAAGAAATACCCAGGATATCCTGTGTTTTCAATTACGCTTAATTCGAAATCTAACCGTTCGACGACCTCTTCACTAAGCGGTTCTCCATAGCGTTTTTTAGCCCCTTCAAATGTTAAATGTTTTAAATAGGCATTTTCACCACGTTTACCACCATCAGCTAAATCTTCCTCGTGCTTAAATTCATCGGGAATATCAAAAGCTGGTAAAAGGACATCTCTTGCAAGTTGGAATCCTTCAATTTTATCAACTAAGTCACTAATATTTATAATGGCTTCTGGTTGATCATGAAATAATTCCTTCATTTCGTCAGAAGACTTAAAATAATATTCCTGGTTAGGTAACCCATAACGGTAACCTCTTCCTCTACCTATAGGCGTGGCCTGTTTTTCGCCATCTTTTACACATAGTAAAATATCATGTGCATTCGCATCGGCTTGTTTCTGGTAGTATGTATTATTTGTTGCTACCAATTTTACATCATGCTTTTTCGCTAATGCTATCAAAGTTGGGTTTACACGATTTTCATCTTCTTGATTATGTCGCATGAGTTCTACATACAGATCATCTCCGAACTCATTTTTCCACCATAGCAATGCTTCTTCGGCTTGTTTTTCACCTATATTAAGTACTTTACTGGGTACTTCACCATACAAGTTACCAGTAAGGACTATAATGTCTTCCTTATATTGTTGTATGAGTTTTTTATCTATTCTGGGTACATAGTAAAACCCATTAACAAAGGCATGCGAAGATAGTTTTGCAAGATTATGATACCCGTTTTTGTTTTTAGCTATCAACACCACCTGATACCCATTATCTTTTCTTGATTTATCTTCATGGTTTTCGCAAACAAAAAACTCACATCCTACAATGGGTTTTATCAATTGTTTTTCTGACGTCTCACCTCGCTCCTCCGCTTCTGCTATACTCGCCTTTATACTACTATTTTGTTTGTTAACAGCATTTATAAAATGAAACGCACCCATCATATTTGCATGATCGGTGAGCGCCACAGCTGGCATATTATGAGAGGCTGCAGCAGCCACGATGTCTCCAACACTCATAGTAGATTGTAATACAGAAAACTGTGAATGGTTATGAAGGTGTACAAAATCAACATCAGCTAAATCAGATATATTTTTCTTAATATCTTCAGTTGAAACTGTTTCTTGTTTAAGACTTTGAAGACGCTCTCGAATTTTAGCACTTTCTTGTTTAAGATTAACGTGCTTTAATTTTATAAGCTCAATTTCTTTTGGATTGGCTTCGTTAAAATTCTGAAAATACTCAGGTTCTACATCAAGTTGTTCTTTAGTATACTCGCCCAAACGAACCAACTCAAAAAAGCAGCGTGTCGTTGCCTCTACATCGGCCGTTGCATTATGCGCTTCTGCAAAAGGAGTCTTAAATAAAAACTCATGTAATTCGGTTAGTGTTGGGAGTTTAAATTTACCGCCTCGTCCACCGGGAATCTGACACAAACTTGCCGTATGTTCTGTACAGGTATCCAAAACGGGCAATTCCTGTAATGGATTCGCAACATCACCCCGAACAAATTCGGCGCCCATAATGTTTAAATCAAACTTTACATTTTGTCCAACAACAAACTTCGTTTTACTTAAAGCATCATTAAATTTTTCCAGAACTTCTGCTAAAGGGACACCTTGTTCTTGGGCTAATTCTGTAGAAATTCCATGAATTTTCTCAGCATCATAAGGAATATTAAAACCTTCGGGTTGTACCAAATAATCTTGATGATCGATACAGTTCCCCATAGCATCGTGTAACTGCCATGCAATCTGAATACACCTTGGCCAATTATCTGTATCGGTAATAGGTGCATCCCAACGTTTTGGTAATCCAGTAGTTTCTGTATCGAAAATTAAGTACATATCTGTATTTAGATGTTTGGTGTTAAGTCGTTTTAGAATTATTAAACGCAGTTTATAAAAATACAGAATATTATAACTTATGGAAATGAAAGTTATGAACAGTTTTAAACATAAGTTTTAATTTTATTTGTATTATTTTTGAAAGTCATAATATATACTTGTTTATATGAAACTTAAATTATTATTATTCTGTTTTGCTTTTACACTACTAAATATTCAAGCTCAAAATATCCCATTATATGTCGGCACCTATACTAATGGGGAAAGCGAGGGTATTTACCAACTTGAATTCAATACTGAAACAGGAAGCTTAAACAACAAAAAACTGGCTATAAACATAGATAATCCTTCTTTTTTAGCTTATTCTCCAGACAAAAAATACCTGTATTCTGCAAACCAAAGTGAGGACGGGTATGTATCATCATATAAAATCAATAATGACGGTACTTTATTGCTTTTAACACGAGTTAGCAGTAATGGCGAAGGGCCTTGTCATATTTCGATAAATGAACATGGGGATAAAATTGTAGTTTCTAATTACAATGCAGGTACCGTATCTATTTACCCTATCAATAAAGATGGTAGCCTAAAAGAAGCTTCTCAGGTTTTTAATCATAATTCAGAAAATGAAAAATCACATGCGCATTCCGCTAAGTTCTCTAAAGACGATTTGTTTGTTGCCGATTTAGGCAGAAATGCTATTTATCATTATAAAATAACAGACGATAGTTATAAACTCGAATCTCCTTCTATTATTAAAATGGAAGGGAATCCTGGACCACGTCATTTTTCATTAGACAAAAAAAATAAATTCCTATATGTTATTAATGAGTACGGAGGTTCTATTACTTCAATTAAAAAAACAAAAAAAGGCTTTAAGCAAATAGATTTCGATTCTACTTTAGATGAAAATTATAAAGGCAAAAACAAGTGTGCAGACATTCATTTATCTAAAGACGGGCGCTTTTTATATGGCTCTAACCGAGGTGAAAACTCCATTGCAGTTTTTAAGCGTAATACTCGAAACGGTACTTTAGATAAAATTCAAAACATGAGTGTTCATGGGGATTGGCCTCGAAATTTCTCATTGGATCCAACGGGTAAATTCCTTTTGGTAGCCAATAAAAAGAGCAACAATATTAGTGTATTTAAGATAGATAACGAATCCGGAAAACTTACTTTTTTACACTCTATAGATTTACCTGCTCCTGTTTGTTTATTATTTTAAAATTTCTAAACAAAATAAGGTATTAATAATTAAAAAAATATAGTATCTTTGCGCCCTCATTAATAACCGAGGTCGAGAACCTCAAATAATTAATTATTATGCCAGTAAAGATTAGATTACAAAGACACGGTAAAAAAGGAAAACCTTACTACTGGATCGTAGCAGCAGATGCACGTTCAAAAAGAGATGGTAAATACCTAGAAAAATTAGGGGCTTACAATCCAAACACAAACCCAGCAACTATCGAATTAAACATCGATGGTGCGGTACAATGGTTACAGAATGGTGCACAACCAACTGATACAGCCAAAGCTATTTTATCATACAAAGGCGCTTTATTAAAAAATCACCTAGCCGGTGGTGTTAGAAAAGGGGCTTTAACTGAAGAACAAGCAGAAGAAAAATTCAATGCTTGGGTAGAAGAGAAAGCTGGAAAAGTTAGTGCAAAAGCTGATGGTTTAGCTAAAGCTGAAGCAAAAGCAAAAGCAAAAGCTCTTGAAGCTGAAAAAGCGGCTAATGAAGCTCGTATTGCTGCAGCTGCTCCTGTTGTTGAAGAGGAAGTTGCTGAAGATGAAACTCCTGCTGCTGAAGCTGAAGCTTCAAACGAAGAAGAATAAAAAAATAATTTTTTATACTTTTAAACTCCGATATTTTTTATCGGAGTTTTTTATTTAATCAAACTTATATAAGTTTGATTAAATAATTCCCACGAAGGTGGGAATCTCATAAGCTTTAAAAAAATTCCCGCCTTTGCTGGAATGACAAAAAAAATCATTTGTCAATGCGAAAAGAAGATTGTTTTTACTTAGGTAAAATTGTTAAAAAATATAGTTTTAAAGGTGAGGTTTTAGCTAAACTCGACACAGATCAGCCTGAACTTTACGAAAACCTAGATGCTATTTTTTTAAACTTGAGAAATAACCTCGTTCCTTTTTTTATTGAACGCTCACAACTTCATAAATCAGAATTATTACGTATTAAATTTGAAGATGTTGATGAAGAAGCTGATGCAGATGCGATAATGAAAAGTGATTTGTATTTGCCTCTCGATTTACTCCCTAAACTAGAAGGGAATAAATTCTATTTCCATGAAGTCATTGGGTTTACTATTGAAGATGCTAATTATGGAAAAGTAGGAACCATAAAAGCTATAAACGATTCCACTGCACAATCACTTTTTGAAATAGACAGAAATGGTATTGAAATTTTAATTCCTATGAATGACGAGTTTATCGTAAAGGTGGATAGAGGGAATAAAACTATTTTGGTTGAAACACCAGAAGGGCTAATCGACTTATATCTGTAAAGACTTAATATTAAAAAATTTAACCAACAAAATCCAATTCTTTTTTTATTAAACGTAATCCGTATTGAATATGATCCCGTTGCTTCACCAATAACCTGCAAAGTGATAAAGACAAATTAATTTCCTGAAGTAATTCATTATATTTTTCTATACATAATAGCTCAATTTTATAAACAGCATTTAGCAAATCACTATTATCGTCTAGTTGTAATAAATTGCTAAAACTTCTCATATAAAAATGGTATCGTCTTTTTGACATTATTGATTCTTCAACATCTTCACCTAACTTTTTAATTTCATTTTGCAATATTTCACTAAAATTACATCGTTCTAAACTTTTTTCTTTTAACAAGGCCTTTATATTCATCTCAGAGACTTTTTCGTATGTTTTTATATAGATTTTTTCAATAACTTTATTCATTAAAAAGATGTCATTCAACTTCACTAAAATTTTATTTTCTTTTTTCATTTTCTTCAATTAAGCCTCTGTTTTTTTTATATACGTTAGCTATAAAACAAACGGATATCTTTAACATTAATTTTAATATACTTTTATGATTTTTGCTTCATAACATCTTTTTATTTTATACTATTGCCTTAAATTTCAAACATAATGTTATGTCTAAAAAACCTTTTGTTTTTAAACAATTTTCAGTAAATCAAGAGCGATGCGCCATGAAAATTGGTACCGATAGTGTTTTACTAGGTGCTTGGACATCCGTTAAAGATAATACATTTTCAGTATTGGATATTGGTGCCGGCACTGGTATTTTATCACTTATGTTAGCACAACGAAGCCATGCGGAAGTTATTGATGCCATAGAAATTGATGACGGCGCTTATGAAGAATGTGTCGATAATTTTGAACAATCGCCTTGGGGAGACAGATTGTTTTGTTATCATGCTGCACTTGAAGAATTTGTTAATGAGATAGACGATAAATACGACCTCATCATTTCCAATCCTCCTTTTTATTCTCCCTCTCTGGCTTCGCCATCTCTCCCAGAAGGAGAGAAATTGATGTCTAACGCACGAAAAACAGCACGTTTTCAAGATGCCATGCCATTTGATCATTTAATTGAAAGTGTCTCAAAATTATTATCAGAAGACGGTATTTTTTCAGTAATTATTCCATTTAAAGAAGAAGAAAAACTAATTCATTTAGCTTCAAAACTCAATCTCATTCCAAACAAAATACTGCACATAAAAGGAACTCCAACTTCCGAAATTAAGCGAAGTTTAATTGAATTTTCTTTCTCTAAGAGCGATCTAAAAACTGACAGTTTAATTATTGAAACATCAAGACATCAATATACTGAGGATTACATAAATCTTACTAAAGATTTTTACTTAAAAATGTAATTGAATCCATATGAATTAACTAAATTTGGGCTGTAAAAATGTTGAATTATTAATAAAACAGCATTTTTATTAATAATTTGATTTTAAACACACTTAAATTTAGTCTTTATGCGACCAGACTTATTCGAAGCTCCCGATTATTACAACCTTGATGAGTTACTAACAGATGAACATAAATTAGTACGAGATGCCGCTCGTGAATGGGTAAAACGTGAGGTGTCTCCAATTATTGAAGACTACGCACAAAAAGCAGAATTTCCGACACAAATCATTAACGGCTTAGCAGAAATTGGTGCTTTTGGCCCTTATATCCCTATGGAATATGGTGGTGCAGGATTAGATCAAATTTCTTATGGTTTAATCATGCAAGAAATAGAGCGTGGTGACTCAGGTGTTAGAAGTACAGCTTCTGTTCAATCTTCATTAGTTATGTATCCTATTTGGAAATACGGGAATGAGGAACAACGCCAAAAATATTTACCAAAATTAGCCAGTGGTGAGTGGATAGGTTGTTTTGGTTTAACAGAGCCTGATCACGGCAGCAACCCTGGTGGCATGGTTACAAACTTTAAAGATATGGGAGACCATTATCTTTTAAATGGTGCCAAAATGTGGATTAGTAATGCACCATTTGCTCAAGTTGCAGTGGTATGGGCAAAAAATGAAGAAGGACGTATTCATGGGTTAATTGTTGAGCGTGGCATGGAAGGTTTTACAACCCCAGAAACTCATAATAAATGGTCACTACGTGCTTCTGCAACTGGTGAACTTATTTTTGATAATGTTAAAGTACCAAAAGAAAACTTACTTCCTAATAAATCTGGATTAGGCGCTCCCCTAGGCTGCCTAGACTCTGCGCGCTATGGTATTGCGTGGGGCGCTATTGGAGCTGCTATGGATTGCTATGATACGGCACTTCGATACAGTAAAGAACGTATGCAATTTGGAAAACCTATTGGTCAGTTTCAATTGCAACAAAAAAAATTAGCAGAAATGATTACCGAAATTACCAAAGCACAATTGCTAACTTGGAGACTTGGTGTTTTACGTAATGACAGTAAAGCAACATCTGCACAAATATCTATGGCAAAACGTAATAATGTAGACATGGCTATAAATATTGCTCGAGAAGCCAGACAAATGCTTGGAGGTATGGGTATTACAGGAGAATACAGCATTATGCGCCATTCTATGAATCTGGAGAGTGTCATTACTTATGAAGGCACACACGATATACATTTACTTATTACTGGTTTAGATATTACTGGGCTAAATGCTTTCAAATAATCATAGCTTTTTATCTTAATATATTTTACGAAAACGTTTTCTTATAAAATTATTGGAGAACTGACTTTTGACATGTTTTTAATATCATTCGCATTTTAACTTTGTTCGCGAATTTGAATACTATACAGTATTCCAACCTTTAAAATCATGCGAGAATCAAGACAAGACATTATTCAGTTTATTAACTTACAGTTAGCTTCATTAGGTCAACCAACTTTTAAAGATAAGCCAGAAAGTGCTGATAAATTTTTAGATCCAAAATTTGAAAAATCTACCAGAGCTCTTATCATGAGTCTGAGAGAGAAATCAAGATTATTGGCAGATCATCAGGCACCAGCAGACTCAAGGATTCAAAATTTTATTGACGATTATTTAAAAGATGTTTCAATAAACAAATCGTTAAAACTACCAAATAACACATTGATTTTATCAAAAAAAGGACAAGCCCGAGAGGTTAGTTTACCTCCAGATGGAAATTCTTTTAAAAGTGATTTAGTAACATCAAATCGTGTAAAACAAGGTATTTTAAATAATCCATTACATGATAAAAGAACTACAAAAGGCACCTTTCATATTGTAGAAGGAGATTTACCTGTTCCTCTTGACAAAAAAGAAGTTCCAAAAATTGCATTTGCACATTTTTTACATGCTGCTTTTAACCCTTCAGATGATTTAAAAATACTTCCTTTTACTTCTAACCAAGAAGATCAAGCAAAAACAATGGTTTCTATGTTATTAAGACCAACTGTTTGTCCTGAGGTTTCAGGAATTATTACTAAAAAATCATTAGAAGTTCGCTTTTTTGTCCCTGGTACTTTGGTGAGTAATCTTGACTTTGTAGAATCTATTTTTGGAAACGCTGGAGACCCTAATTTAGTGCATAATGACGCAGCATTAGATACTGAACATTGGACAGGTCATACAGGCTGTATCATTTTAGCTCCACAATTAAAAACCTTAAAGAAAAAAGATGTTGGGTTACCTCATTTTGATGATGCTACAGAACGTCAAAGAAAAGATGGCATGTGCTGGAAAGATGAGAATGAACTTTATAACGACGGAGGTGCTTTTAAAATTACTTGTAGGGATGATAGAGGTGTTGTAATTACTCTTATTGCAGATAATTATTACGGTTATTCAAAAAAAGAAATCAAAACACAAATAAGTTACTCTGCAAATCTATTTGGTATACTTGAAGAAGAACACGCAGGAGGTGCTATAGCGTTTGCAAGAAGAGTCATGGGTGACACTTTAGACGGTAAAGATTATTCCGAATATCATGATTTTCGTTACAACTTTGAAGACGTAAAAGAATTATTAGCCGATAGAATAGAGGTTCAGCCAGAGAATTACGCAATCGATAAGAAATACCCCAACATCATTTACATTCCTGAATTTTCGTATGTGAATATCAACACAAATAGTATTACATGGACGCATAATAATGAAAAACAAAAATTAATACTATCCCCTCATAAAACCTATGTACACCCAACCGGAAATAAATTTAGATTAGAAAAACATAAGTCAATCGATTTATGGCGAATTGTAGACACGTTTGCAGAAGGCGTTTTCTGTCATAAGCCTTGCACAGTGTCTGGTGGAGGTAAATCTGAGATTTCAAAATCTATGCAAAATGCTATCACGTATAGCCCGTTCAACATTCATAATATAGATGAAGATTTTAAAAAAGCAGATGATATTATAGAATTTGATTATTCTACACGATGGAAAATCAAAGATCCTAAAAGACCTAAGTCTAGACCCTTCTTAAGCGAAGATAGAACCTTAAGTTCTGCTGTTAAATTACTCATCCCTTCTAAAGAAAACTCAGATGAATTCAATGAATTTTTAGAGAACATCCCAGTACATATCCGTTCTTTAGTTTTATTTGTTAAACGATTATACAGGCAAGCTCATGGTGTTCTAAACTGGAAAGATTATATGTCTGTAGAAATTATTAACGGAGAAAAAGGTACAGGTCTTTTACATAACAACACTCCAGTTGTAGGTAGTTATGTGCGTATTGGGTTTAACCAAAAAGGAAATTGGATGCTAAACAAACTAAGGTCTGATTTCTCTCCAAGTGAAAAAATTCAGACTGAAGATGATATTTCAGCATCCATAACATTGCCTAGACATCTGTTTAAAAACTTAAATCCAGAATTTGATAACAAAAGTGTTAAAGTGCTTACCAACTGTGAAGCTCATTTATTCCAAAGACCCGATGAAGCTGTAGTTAGAGGTTACGATAAAAATGCTGAACTGGATATTGTTTCAGACGGTCGATTCCTAACAAACTATGAATTGTTAAAGAAAAAAGATGCGATAGCCATTTATGAAGATACCATCAATTTTGATAAATATACACAGCCCGTTAAAGATTTCATTTTAGATATTGTAAACAGTTCAAATGAGGAAGAATTGTTTGTAGTGCCTTCACATACAAGAATTATAAGTGATGGCCCAACAAAAAATCCTCGTTATTTAGAGCCAAATAGATTTGTTGAAGAAACTGAAGCAACATATCTGGCAGATATTGGCGTGCGTCTTTTTAGAAAGATAAAACCAGAAGATCCTGTAATTCATGTGGTGAATTCAGTATTACCGGGTAGAAGAAATAATCCGGTAGACAAAAAAGCAGGCATACGTCCGTTGGCCGTTTATAACCCAATTCACTATCAGGAAACACCAGAATTATTCATGGATTTTGTTTGTAGCTTAACAGGTAAATCTCCATCTACAACTGGAGCAGGTTCTGAAGGCGCATTAACAAAAGCACCATTTAATATGTTAACGCCAACAAGCGATTTAAACAATGCTTTACTATCGCACATTTTAACCGAATCTAATGGGTTTAGTACGGCTGCTGGTTATGTTGGTGCAGAAAACAAGGTAGACCATGACATCAGTTTATTAATCCCTGAAATTTGGGCTAGACTGGAACCAGAAGACAGAGATCCTAAACATCTTATCTCAAATGGTTCGCTAGAAAAGCTTGAAGATTTCGATTATAATGGTGAAACTATTTTAGCAAGCCGTTTAGGGTATAGAATTACCAAAACATTCTCATTAAGATGCTTAAATCGTATCTTCGATGAACCAACAGCTGTTTTTAACGAAAGAATGTTAAAACCAGAAATACAAGGTTTAGAAGATTATGTAGACGGTATTAAAAATATTGTTGAAGCTCAGCAAAAAGTAGCATTAAATTACTTTGAAGATGGAAGCGTTAATGCAGCGATACCGCCACTTAAAATTCTATTGCATATTATGGCTTATGGCACTTATGAAGGCAAACAGATAAGTGATCCGGAATTAAGAAAATTCTTTGATAGAGATTATGTTCTAAATAGCAATTGGTATAAAGAGCGATTGATACTAAAACAACAAAAAGATATCCGCTTTTATGATTCTCAAATCGCTTATTTAGAAGATTTCATAGCAAATCCAGATAATAGCGTTTTAGTTTCTGAAATGAATATTAAAGGGCGTTTAGAAGCTGTAAAACAGTCATATAATAATGTTAAATCCGATTCATATTTAGACAGTTTAATTGGCACTATTGGAGCTGATCCTTTATTCAGAAAGTAACATAATTCTTTAAAACAACCTTTTTAAAATGCTTCTTATATAAGAAGCATTTTTTTTAGTTCAATTTGGCATCTAATCATATATTTGCCAAAAATTAGTCTTTGAGTAAACTAACAGCTATATTTTTTGTTTTACTATATACGGTTGCCATGCTACGGCCTATTCAACCTTATGTTGAGTACGTATTGAACCAAGATTATATTGCTGAGTTTTTATGTATTAATAAAGACAAACCAGAACTTCAATGTAACGGCAAATGTCATTTAGCAAAAGAATTTGGAAAACAGCAAAGAAACGAGTCTAAATCCTTACGTGTTTCTTTAGAAAATTACCCTATCGGGTTTGTAGAAATCCTTCAAATAAAAATACTTCCATCTTTTGCCTCTTCTGAAAAAGACAAAGCATTTTCCTTTCAAAAATTATATTACTTCGATTATAATTACAGTACATTTCAGCCTCCTGATTTTAGCTAATACCCCCATTTATTAAAAGGAGTTTCTGCTCTACCTATTATTTTATAAAAACAAAAACACTATACAATGAATAAAATACTCATTGCAATGCTATGTATTGCATCAACATTAACTTTTGCCCAAGAAAAGGAAACATCAAATTTATGGTCATCTGGTAGGCCAGATGGGCACGCCCCAATATCTGTCATGGCAGACCATGTACACCATAAAAAAGAAATTATGGTTTCGTACCGTTACATGACAATGGACATGAGGCAATTAAGACAAGGGACTGATGATGCTACAAATGCCGATGCTCATGCGAATTACATGGTAGCACCTCAAGACATGATTATGAACATGCACATGCTGGGATTTATGTATGCGCCTTCAGATAAAATAACATTAATGGTTATGGCAAACTATTTAGAAAATGATATGACTTTACAAATGCGTAATGGCAATCAGTTTTCAACTAGCACAAATGGTTTTGGTGATATTTCTATAAACGCTTTATACAGTCTTTTTAATAAAAACCGAAAGGCTTTACATGCGCAAATAGGTGTTTCTATTCCTACTGGAAGCATTGAAGAAAAAAATGTACTTCCTATGTCTATGGGTAATGCTGTTCAGTTACCTTATCCTATGCAATTAGGAACTGGTTCTTTTGGCACTAAATTAGGATTGACTTATTTAGGGCAATGTGATAAACTTTCCTGGGGGCATCAATTAACAGGAATAATTAACATTAATGACAATGATCAGGATTATAAATTTGGCAATCGTTATAATTTCAACAACTGGATTGCAGCTAAAGCAGGAGACAATTTAAGTGTTTCTATTAGACTCGAAGGTATTCTTGTTGATGAAATTGACGGACAAAGCCCTGCATTAACGCCTATGATGGTTACAACTGCAGACACCGCTAACTCTGGCGAAACTTTTATTAACTCAGGTTTTGGCCTTAATTATTTAATTATCAACGGCGGCTTAAAAGGCTTACGTTTTGCTGCAGAATGTACAACGCCACTTTACCAGGATTTAAATGGTATTCAATTAAAACAGAATTACAATTTAACATTTGGAATGCAATATGCGTTTCATTAATAAAGGTTACTAGTTAAAACAATTTTCTTATATTGAATTAGTAAATAATCTATACCATTCTTAAAAGTAATGCTTCACGATTTACTAGTACAAAATATAGAAAAACATGTACAATTTTCTAATACAGAATTAGATATTATTTGTAGTTATTTTAAACCTAAAGTCATACAAAAAAAAGATTTTTTATTAACTCAAGGTAGTATCTGCAAATTTGAAGGTTTTGTATTAGAAGGTTGTTTTAGAATTTTTACTATTGATAAAAAAGGGAACGAAAGCACCCTCTATTTCGCTTCAAAAGATTGGTGGTTAATGGATATAGATAGTTTTATGCATCAAACACCATCCGATCTCAATATACAGGCATTAGAAGACAGTAAAGTACTTTTAATTAATAGATCAGATAAAACAACCTTATATAATCAACTGCCTACAATAGACAAATTATTTCGAATCATGTCTCAAAAAGCTTTAGTGGCATGGCAAAGGAGACTAATACGTAATCACACCCTAACAGCTAAAGAACGCTATCTCCATTTTATAGAAACCTATCCTGAAATCGCCCATAAACTAACCGATAAAAAAATATCTGGTTATCTAGGTATTACTCATGAATTTTTGAGTAAAATTAAAAAACTACATAAAAAAGAGTAAATAGTTTTTTACATGTTGAACTTGTTCAACTCTTTTATCATTCTCATTTAAGAAATTTGTATCCATAAAAACATAAACCTTAAATGAAAAAAGCAAAAGCACAATTAAATACTATAGCAGCACTAGTTTTTCTATTAGCTTTAAAAACTTTTTCTGCTCATGCTCAAATATCAAACGATATTACACATGAAGACGCACTAAAAATCATATTAGAAGCAAAAAAAGATGCAGAAGAAACAGATGTTTTAGTAAATATAGCAGTGGTTGACGCTGGTGCTAATTTAAAAGCATTTATAAGAATGGATGCCTCTTTTTTAGGAAGTATAGATGTTGCTATTAAAAAAGCAAAAACAGCAAGGTATTTTAACATTGACACTGGAAAACTTGGAGAATTAACACAACCCGGAGGTATAATTTACAACATAGAACATTCTAATGGCGGATTAGTAACTTTCCCAGGTGGCATACCTATTAAAAATAAAGAAGGTAAAATTATTGGTGCTATAGGTGTAAGTGGTGGTACTATAGAACAAGATAGGGCTATCGCTATTGCGGGAGCAAAAGCAATTATAGATTAATTAAACCAGAAAAACTAAAGTTATGGATAATATAAAAAAAGGAATTCTCGTAATAACATTGCTTTTATCACAGATTTGTTTAGCCCAAGTTTCAGATGAATTGATGCTTTATAGAAAAGACTTCAAAAACATTTCTGCCAATAATACCGTTACGGTTACAAGCTATAAAAAAAACGCTTCTCATTTTGTATATGCAGGTGGCTATGGCAATATTGATGTATTCAATTTAGATAAAGAAGGTACATTAACACCAATTAGTAACCATGAACTATACAAACAAAAGGGGCCTGCTAGAGGAATGGTTGCCGATAATATTGGTGGCACAGACTTCCTATTTGTAGCAAACAAATATGGAAATGTGATTGAAACTTTTAAAATTTTAAACAACGGTTCTTTAGAACGTGTTTCTCTGGTTGAGGATACAGATAAAACTCATCTTGGAACCGCTATTACGTTACAGGTTGTTCACATGAAACAATCCTCTTATCTCTTTATTGGTGGCTTAGAAGAGACACCTGGGTTAAGTTGTTTCAAAATACATAACGATGGAAAGCTTACTCATGTTCAGTCTATGAAAGACAATGATAACATCCATACCGATGGTATCATAGGGATGTTTACACATAAAATTAAAGGAAAAACCTTCTTATATACAGGTGGATTTCAAGACAACGGTGTTAGTAGTTTTAGAGTTTACGAAAATGGTAAATTCAAGAATATCAATAACATAAGTGACAATACAAAAGATAGGTACTTAACGGGTGCATACCCAGTAACAGGTGTTAAGCTAGGAGGCAATTACTATGTTATTGTTGGTCACAGGCATCACAAATATTATAAAAGAGGGAACTTTATTAAAAGGAAAGACTTTGTATATCATGGCGACGCCGTAAGCATATTTAAAGTAAACAAAAAAGGTGCTTTAGTTCCTCATTTTATTTTAAAAGATGACGAAAACACTAAGCTACAAGGGCAAACAAGAATCGAAATTATTTCTACGAACGATAAAGAAGCCATATTGGCTGTTGGCACCAGAGACGATGCCAGCATTCAATTATGTAAATTAAATGAAGAAGGTATTCTTAGTCCTATAAATCATTTAGAAACTGGTTTTTCAATTTATTACGGCTTAAAATCTCATAAAATAGGTGAAGATCATTTCCTAATTGCTGGCTCCAATAGATTTGATTTAAAAAAAGTAGCGACCTACAAGGTTTCGCCTAAAATTGACAGAAACGGAAAAGTTTTAAGGCATATGGTAAATCTAAAATATAAAGGTGATGCCACCAAACAACAAATCAATGAGGCGGTTAAAGCTTTTGAAAATCTTAAAAATAAAATTCCGGAAATAGCTGATTTTGAATGGGGAATAAATGATAGTACCGAAGGTCATAGTAAAGGTTTTACCCATTGCTTTACCTTAACATTTAAGAATGAACATGACCGGGAAATTTACCTATTTCATAAAGCACATTTGGATTTGGTAAGTAAAATTGGCCCTATAATTGGTGACGTTTTCGTGCTAGATTATTGGACAAAATAATAACGATTTTTCTGTGAATATAAATATTCTAAAAAATAAAAAATGAGTCATTTAAAAAACAAAAAAGCAATCATAACTGGCGGTGGCAGAGGACTAGGAAAAGCGACTGCACTAGCATTTGCTAAAGAAGGTATTGACATTGCTATAACAGGTAGAAATGAAAAAGTTTTAAAAGAAACCGTTTCTGAATTAGAGGTTTTTGGAATTAAGGCTATGTATTCGGTATTCGATGTTGGCAATTATGACGAAGTCAAAAGCAGTATTAAAAGTATTTTAGATACTTTAGGTTCTGTCGATATTTTAGTCAATAATGCGGGGATTGCAGCTGTTGGATCTTTTAATGATATGGAAGTTAGTCTATGGAGCCAAATTATTCAAACCAACGTTATGGGGATGTATTATGTGACCAAAGAAGTTTTACCATACTTAATAAGTAAAAATGAAGGCGATATTATTAATATTTCTTCTACAGCAGGATTAAATGGAAATGCAAACATATCTGCCTATTCCGCATCAAAATTCGCTGTTATAGGAATGTCCGAATCCTTGATGAAAGAAGTTCGTAAAAACAATATTAGGGTTTGTACATTAACACCAAGTACTATAGAATCTGATATGACGATTGAATTGGGCATTGCAAACAAAGGTTCTCAGGATAATGTTCTACAACCAGAAGATTTTGCAGAATTAATTCTTGCAGGTTTAAAACTTCCAAGAAGAGCCATGCTTAAAAGTGCAACTTTATGGTCTACAAATCCATAATTATAATTGGACTAGCAAAATGATAGCATAGAGTCATTTCTAAAATTATATGATTTTTAAAAGCGTTTCTGTATGAAACGCTTTTTTGTTTACTTTTACTTCATGTTTTCATCAAAAAAACGATTAGACCACGCTTATAAAAACGCCAAAATCATAGATTTTAATGACGACAGTAAATTTATTCTCTTTAGCGATTGCCATAGGGGAGATAATAGTTTTGCTGATGATTTTGCTAACAACAGAAATATTTACTTTCATGCGTTAAAGCATTATTATAAAGAAGGTTTTCAATATTGCGAATTAGGAGACGGTGACGAGCTTTGGGAAAACATGTCATTCACTTCTATTTTAAATGCTCATAAAAATGTGTTTATGCTTATGAAACAATTCAATAAGGAACATAAACTACACATGATTTGGGGAAACCACGATATGGTTTACAGAAACCCTAATTACGTAAAAAAGCATTTGTCTACTTATTTTGATCCTAAAGTTGGGGAAGACGTAGAACTTTTTGGAGATATTACATACAACGAAGCCATTGTTTTAAAACATTCTGAAACAAAACAAGAATTATTTTTAACCCATGGTCATCAGGCTGATTGGTGGAATTTTTTGTTTTGGAAATGGAGCCGATTTTTGGTGCGTATTCTTTGGAAACCCTTAAATGTTATGGGTATTGCAGATCCTACAAGCCCAGCTAAGAACTACAAAGAACTTATTAAAGTAGAACGTAGAACTAAAAAATGGATAAGCGAAAACAATAATTTGTTAACTATTGTAGGCCATACACACAGGCCTCGTTTTCCTGAACCAGGAGATATTGCTTTTTTTAATGATGGAAGCTGTGTTCACCCACGAAGTATTACTGGTATTGAAATTGAAAACGGTGAAATCTCATTAATCAAATGGCAAATTGCAACCAAAGACGATGGCTCCCTTCAAATTGTAAGGGTATTACTTGAAGGCCCCAGGAAGTTGATTGATTATAAAACTGAATAATACTTCTACCATTTAGCAAATGATTCAAAAACGATATGAAGGCTTTTTAAGCACGCCTTTTTTATGGAAAGGTGATATCCTTTCCAACTTAAATTCGTTTAAAATCACTTCTAAATCTGATAAAATCGATATCAATATTGATGAAAAACTACGCTTAGGGAAATACGTGGAACGATTTGTTTCTTTTGAATTAGAACAGCATAACAATATTTCCATTTTAGCTGAAAACATACAAATTCAAGACAATAAAATAACTTTAGGAGAATTAGATTGTTTATTACTTAAAAACAACAAACCCATTCATTTAGAGATTGTTTATAAATTCTACGTATACGATGCTTCCATCGGAAAAACAGAAATTGAACATTTTATTGATCCAAACAGAAAGGATTCTTTAAAAGAAAAAATCACTAAACTGGAAGATAAACAATTACCTCTTTTACATTCTAATACCTGCAAAAACTACTTAAAAACTCTTAATCTAAAATCGGAAGACATTTCCCAACAGGTCTATTTTAAAGCACAATTGTTTTTTCCATTTTCAAATCAAGATATTCAACTTAAAACACTAAATAACGATTGTATTGTCGGTTTCTATATCAACAAAAATCAATTAAACCAATTTAATGATTGTAAGTTTTACATCCCAAAAAAGAAAGATTGGTTAATAGTTCCACACACAAATGTAAAGTGGTTGAATGTCAATGAATTTAAAGTAGCCGTTAAAGCCTATTTTGAACAGCAATTTTCTCCTTTATGCTGGGTGAAATTGAAAAACGGTATATTGAAAAAAATATTCTTGGTTTGGTGGTGATTATATTTTAAGAATATTGAATAAGTATTGTTTACGCTGGGATTAAATGGTCTGTTTGAGCTCCTCTTTGAGATGGAGTAGTAAAAGGTCAACTCCAATGCCATTAAGTTAAGAGATTTTGCTCCTTTTTTGTCACATTGAGCATTATCAAAATATAAAATGTATTTTATATTGAAGATACCTAGCGAAGCTTAACAAAATGCTAATAAAAACTAAAACTCCAATAGGTCTTCGACTGCGCTCAGACTGACATTACTACCTCAATTTAATAACATTGAGCTCAACCCAACAGGGTAACACCTAAATATTTAATTTTTTAGTTACTATTTAGAGATTCCTGCCTTACTGAAATACTGAAACAAATTCAGCACATGCAAGTTCAGCACAAGTCGCAGGAATTAGTTAGTTCTCTGGCGCCAGTTCTACCTCAAGGCCTTCCATGTCTGGAGTCATTTGGATTTGACACCCTAAACGGCTATTGTCTTTAACATCAAAAGCTTCAGAAAGCATGGCTTCTTCATCGTCACTCATTTCCGGCAATTCTGTTTCGCTTAATACATAACATTGACAGGATGCACACATGGCCATACCTCCACAAACACCAATCGTGCCTTCAGGAGCTAATTCATAAGATCTTACTACTTCCATAAGATTCATTGCCATATCTGTTGGCGCAACAATATCATGAGTTACACCATCTCTATCTGTTATTTTTATATTAATGTCTTCCATTGTTAAGTTTTTATACTTTTGGTTAAAAGCATTTCACAATTCGTGCCGCAAATTTAAACTTTCTGAATTATTTAGAGACAAGTTTCTCTATTATTTTAGTAGGAATTAAAAAAAGTAAACTAAATTTCAATATTAACAACCTGTTCTATTTGAGGTGCATACTTTTTAATAGTCATTTCTACACCCGATTTTAAGGTCATTTGATTGACGCTACAACCAACGCAGGCTCCTTTTAGTTGCACTTTGACTAAATTGTCGTTTTCTATTGATAGCAAAGAAATATCTCCACCATCACTTTGTAAAAACGGACGAATCTCATCCAAGGCTTTTTCAACATTTACTTTAAGTTCTTCTGAAGTCATCTGTTATTTTTTAACTGCTGAACACCCAGCCATTGTTGTTATTTTAATTGCTTCTGTAGGCGGTAAATCATCATTTCGTCTTACAACTTCCTGTACTACATTTTGAGTTAGTTTTTCAAAAGCTTGCTCTAATGCTGTAGCTGTTTGTAAAGCTGCTGGACGACCAACATCACCTGCTTCTCTAATACTTTGCACCAAAGGTATTTCTCCTAAAAATGGCACTTCTAAATCTTCAGATAAATTTTTGGCGCCTTCTTTCCCGAAGATATAATATTTATTATCTGGCAATTCATCAGGTGTAAAATAAGCCATATTTTCTATAATTCCTAAAACAGGCACATTTATACTCTCTTGTTGAAACATAGCAACCCCTTTCTTTGCATCTGCCAATGCCACATTTTGTGGTGTACTAACAACCACAGCTCCCGTAATTGGTAACGATTGCATGATACTCAAATGAATATCACCTGTTCCCGGAGGTAAATCCAAAAGTAAAAAGTCTAATGTTCCCCAATGGGCATCAAAAATCATTTGATTTAATGCTTTAGCTGCCATTGGCCCTCTCCAAACCACTGCTTGGTTTGGTTGTGTAAAAAACCCAATAGATAATACTTTAACACCATAATTCTCTATTGGTTTCATTTTAGATTTTCCACCAATGTTTACTGCTAAAGGCTTTTCTGCTTCTACATCAAACATAATAGGGATGGATGGTCCATAAATATCGGCATCTAAAACACCTACTTTAAAGCCCATTTTCGCCAAAGTAACTGCTAAATTTGCAGTAACTGTAGACTTCCCTACACCTCCTTTACCAGATGCTACAGCTACAATATTTTGAATCCCTGGAATAGGGTTTCCTTTAATAACATTAGCTTTTGGTTTTGCAGGAGCTTCTACTTTCACATTCACTGTAATTTTAGCTTTTTCGTAAACCTGTTCATGAATTGTTTTTAAAATATCTACCTCAGTACGTTTCTTAGCTTGTAAACTAGGGTTTTTAATGGTAATATCTACAATAACTTCATCTCCAAAAGTAATCACATTTTTTACAGCACCACTTTCAACCATATTTTGTCCTTCTCCTGGTACGGTAATAGATTCTAATGCTTTTAATATATCTTGTTTATTAAGCTTCATTCCTTATTTAGATTAATTCTAATATGCAAATATACAGTGAATTGTTTAGACTTTAAAGCCATTTTATTGAAATGATTTATATGGTTATTCGGTTTATTTATGGAGATACTAATATGTAATTATTTGTAAATTTTTGACGAATTAGGAAATAATTACAATTCTTTTGAGGGATCCCAAAACACCTTTTCTAAATTCTGAATTTGGTTTTCTTTCACCTCAATGCCTTCACTTTCTAGTAATTGTTGCATCAGGTTTGTTCCATCAAAGTGATGCTTACCTGTTAATAAGCCTTTTCTATTTACAACGCGATGTGCAGGTACATCTTTTCCTCCTGAGCCATTCATGGCATAACCAACCATACGAGCACTTCTAGCTGCTCCTAAATAGTTAGCAATGGCTCCATAACTTGTAACTCTGCCATAGGGGATTAGTTTAGCAACTTCGTAAACTTTGTCAAAGAAGTTTAAGGTTTCTGGTTTCATAGCTTACATTTCCTTGATAATATTAATGAGTGTAATAATTGAAATAACACCCGTAATTCCTCCAATAACATAGTTCATGTTTTTTTGAGAAGTAAACGATTTTCCTTTTATTTTATCAAAAAAGAAAATATACATATATAGCATAACAAAAGTTCCCATAGCAGCACCAGCTACATAGGATATTATACTTGTTTGACCAAAAGACATCCACCCAAAAGATGCCAATGTGATGGTCATATATGCTTGATAAGGAATAGGAAATACATTTATTGCAGAAAGAAACATCCCCTGAAAAAACCGACTATGCTTACTACGACGCATTTTAGTCTCAATTTGTTGTTTTGGTTTTGATTTAGCAATAAGTAAAAAGTAAACGGTTATTAACACAAAAATAACAAATGCAACACGCTGTAAAACATCTACGACTTCTACATGTTTGCTTAAGTATCGTGCAAAAACAGTGGCAAGATATGTTTGAAGCAAAACAACAACACAAACGCCTATAGAAAACATAATTCCTCTTACATGCCCTTCTTTTAAACTTACTTTAGCAGCCGTCATATTTAACAAGCCAGGAGGAATAACTCCAATTAATGCTATAAATAAACCTAAAATAAAGATAAGAGTTATATTCACTAATGTTTAATTTTAAACCGAATATACGTAATTGGTTTGTTTTGTTCTAAATATTGCGATTCATAGAATGTTTGAATGCTGGTAACCTCTTCTGGGCTTCCTTCTTGTTTGTAAACATTATGATTAGCATAAAGCACCTCATGTCCCGCGCCATGCAACAAACCAAGTGTATACCCATGCATAAACTCACTATCTGTTTTTAGGTTAACAACACCCTCTTCTTTCAATATTTTTTTATAACGCTTTAAAAACGTTTCATTAGTCATTCTATGTTTAGTACGCTTATATTTTATTTGAGGATCTGGAAAGGTTATCCAAATTTCGTCTACTTCATTTTCTGCAAAAACATAGTCTATCAATTCTATTTGGGTTCTTATAAAAGCAACATTTGGAATCTCCTCTTCAATGGCTGTTTTAGCACCTCTCCAGAAACGTGCCCCTTTGATATCTATTCCTATAAAATTTTTATTTGGATACTTTTTTGCCAGTGCTACAGAATATTCTCCTTTTCCACAACCTAGCTCTAACACTAATGGGTTTTCATTTTTAAATACGGATGTTCTCCAATGACCTTTTAACTCATACGATTCATTAACCAACTCTTCTCTGGATGGCTGAAACACGTTTGAAAAGGTTTCGTTCTCTTTAAATCTTTTGAGCTTATTTTTACTTCCCACTATTGTTTAAAATTTTTCTCTGGTTTTATAATTTTCAAAAGTAAGACAGAGAGCACCTATTATAAAATTTTTAAGTTAACAATTACTTATTATTTTGAATAGATTTGGTAAAATTAAGGAAATATACGAAAGTGTTTATATGCTTATCTTTGATTTTACTAAAAACTGGAATAAGAACTAGTAGCAACATCCTTTTTTAAATTGGTCTATTGTTTAAATTAAAAAAGACATAGTAGTAAACCCGCCTTTTGTAAAGCCAAAGGCTGGCTATATTTAACAGATGAAAAAACGAATTTTAGTCGCTCCTTTAAATTGGGGTTTAGGACATGCCACAAGAAGTATTCCTATTATTTATGAATTAATAAAGTATGGCTTTGAACCCATTATTGCCAGTGATGGAGTTGCTTTAACTCTTTTACAAAAAGAATTCCCAAAGCTATCGTCTATAGAATTACCTTCCTATAATATTACATACGCTAAAAAGGGAAAGCATTTTAAATTAAAACTTATTAAGGATTCTCCAAAACTCATTCAAGCTATTAAAGCTGAAAAAAAAGTGACGAAGTTTATTGTAGAAACTCATGGTATTAAAGGTATTATTTCTGATAACCGACTTGGGGTTTATAGTAAAAAAGTACCATCTGTTTTTATAACGCATCAACTAAACGTTCTAACAGGAAGCACCACATGGCTAAGCACAAAAATGCATCAAAAAATCATAAAGAAATTTAATGTATGTTGGGTGCCTGACACAGAAGAAGATATTAATCTAAGTGGCAAACTCGGACATATTAATAATTTTGAAATCCCTACAGAATATATTGGGCCTTTGAGTAGGTTCGAAAATAAACACTTAAACATTGAAAATGATTTAATGGTATTACTTTCTGGCCCTGAACCTCAACGGACATTACTTGAAGACATTCTTTTTTCAGAATTAAAGAATTATACTGGAAAAGTCGTTTTTGTTAAGGGTACTATGGAAAAGGAACAGACTATACAAATTAAAGGGAATATGACTATTTACAATTTTATGACCTCTAATTTATTAGAAAAAACCATCAATCAGAGTAAATTAATCTTATCAAGGTCTGGTTATACAACCATCATGGATTTAGCTAAGCTTAATAAAAAAGCTTTTTTTATACCTACTCCCGGACAATTTGAACAAGAATATTTAGCAAAAAGATTAACAGATTTAGAATTAGTTCCGAGTTGTAATCAAAAAGACTTTACATTAGACAAATTAAAAAACACTGCTGGTTTTAAAGGTTTAAAGGCTTTTGATTATAATGTAAACTTCAAAAAACTATTCAATCTTTTCGAGTGTGAATGAAAACTCACTACCTACACCAAACTCACTCTCTACATATATTTTTTCCTCATGAGCTTCAATAATATGTTTTACAATAGAAAGCCCTAACCCAGAACCTCCTTCTTTACGGGAACCACTTTTATCCACTCTATAAAAACGTTCAAACAAACGAGGAAGGTGCCTTTTTTCAATACCTTCTCCATTATCAGTAACACGAACAATAACTTTGTTTTTTATTAAATTTTCTATACTGATCTCTGTAGTTCCTTTTTCTCTTCCGTATTTTAAAGAGTTTACAATTAGGTTTGCTAATACTTGCTGGATACGCTCTTTATCTGCTTTAACTAAAATTAATTTGCTATAATCCGTATCAAAGGTAAGTGTAATTCTTTTTTTGCTAGCTTTCATCTCCAACATCTCAAATACATTTTCAACTAACTCAACAATATCAAATTCCTCTATATTTAAACTTAAATCACCAACTTCTAATTTAGTAATCATATCTAAGTCTTTGATAATATAACCTAAGCGCTCAATACCTTTACTGGCTCTCCCCAGATACTTTTCTAACAATTTTTTGTCATTCATAGCACCATCCAACAATGTAAGGATATACCCTTGCACTGTAAATAATGGTGTCTTTAATTCGTGGGATACATTACCTAAGAACTCCTTTCTATACTTTTCACGAACTTTTAGAGTTTCAATTTCTAGCTTTTTATCTCGGGCAAACTTATCAATCTCTTGAGTCAGGGTACGCATATCTGTCGTTATAGGCCCTTTATTTAAACTAGCAGACTCCAGAAGTGTTAAGTCATCATATATTCTTTTAACACGTCTGTATATAAAACGTTCTACACTAAATTGAATTACTAAAAAGGAAAAGATATAGGCACTTACTGAAAAAGCAAGGACATAAAACCACTTAATCTCATATAAATAGTATAAAAAAACACTCATTAAGAGCGTTGTATATAAGGTTATATATAATGCCGTTTTTATGGCAAACTTATACGATCTTTTAAATTTTGCTTGCATCATTCTACAAACTTGTAGCCTACTCCTTTTATGGTTTTAAAACTAGTATCTCCTAGTTTTTCTCTTAATTTACGAATGTGTACATCGATTGTTCTTCCTCCAACAACAACCTCATTGCCCCAAACTGCGTCAAGAATTTCATCTCTTTTAAAAACCTTTCCCGGTTTTGAAGCCAATAAAGATAGTAATTCAAATTCTTTTCTGGGTAAAATAATTTCTTCTCCTTTAGAAATAATCTTATACTCATCTCTATTTATTACCAAACTTCCTATTTTAACGGTATCAGAAACATCTTCCTCTTTAAAACGCCTTAAAAGCGCTTTTACTTTACTAACCAATACTTTTGGTTTTATTGGTTTCGTTATATAATCATCTGCACCAGCATCAAAACCGGCTACTTGAGAATAATCCTCTCCTCTTGCTGTTAAAAAAGTAATAATACTATTCTTTAAATCTGGGCTTTTTCGAATTAACTCACAAGCTTCAATACCATCCATCTCAGGCATCATAACATCTAGAATGATTAATTGTGGAAGCTCTTTTTTTGCTTTTTTAACACCTTCATAACCATTTTCAGCAGTAATAACCTGGTATCCCTCACTCGACAAATTGTACCCAACTATCTCTAAAATATCTGGTTCATCATCTACTAATAGTATCTTAATATCATTCTTTTTCATACTTAAATAATAAATTATATTTATTTCTTAGAGTAAAGATAAAACTAAATAGTACTGTTTTATTGGTATTCCAAAATTAATAACATTTACGTAACGGACAAGTTACAGTAATTTAAACTTTCGACCAAATAACGAAATCTTTAACACTTTTTTGGCATCACTTTTGTAGTAAATTATTACCTTTATGGTGTTGAAAAGCGTGTATGAAAAAAAACTACTTATTCATTTTATTTTTAGCTTTAACATGGTCTGTAACCCAATATGGATTTGCTCAAACCAATGTTAACACACCCCCTATTCAACAAAATATTGAAGGTTTATCTATATATCCTAACCCTTCTCCTATTGGCAGAACATTTATAAATGTCACATCAAAACGTAATCTGACTAAAAAAATTGAGTTTTTCAATGTTTTAGGAAAACAAATTCGTTCTATTACTTTAGTTGGTAAAGAATTAAACATTTCAAACTTAAGTAAAGGTGTTTATATTTTAAAGATTACCGAAAGCGACATTAGTGAAACAAGAAAATTGGTGATTAAATAATATTGTAAATTCATAAATTTAAAAAGCGTTACTAATAGTAACGCTTTTTTATTTTATATATTTTTGTCTTTCTAATAAAAAAGTTCTTGATACTAAACTATTTTTTAATATGAACTCATCTTGACTTTTTGTTTTTAACCGAAAATGAGATAAAATTTGTTCAGATGAGGTATTTTTTGCGAGGCATAGCAGTGCTAAGCGTAAAAAAAGTAACAAAATATGGGCGAATTTTAGCCATTTTTTAGGAAATAGAAAAAGTCAAGATGAGTTCTATACAAGCTATAGAGATATTTTAGTAGTTTCTTTTAAAACAGAGAGTTTAAAAACCGAAATTTGTTATTTAGATTCCCGCTTTTACTGAAATACTGAAACAAGTTCAGCACAAGCAAGTACAGCATAGGTGTGGGAATGACAATTTCAACAGAAATCACGAGGCTCAGCATTGAGGAGTTCTTTTAGAATAATTTATGATTGACACTAATTCTATTTTCAACATTAATAATCAAACAGAATTTGAAGATTTGGCATTACAAATTTTTAAATTTCAATTTGATAACAATAGGGTTTATCGTTCTTTTTGCGATTTAATATACAAACATCCCAGCGATGTAAAAACTATAAAGGATATTCCTTTTTTACCCATTCAGTTCTTTAAATCTCATAATGTCCTAAGTTCTAAAGATACTATTAAAGCTACTTTTTCAAGTTCTGGTACTACTGGAAGTATGACTAGTAAACACCATGTAACAGATTTAGATATTTACACCCAAAGCTTTACTAAAGGATTTCAGCAATTCTACGGGCCTATTGAAGATTATGTAATCCTGGCATTATTACCCTCTTATTTAGAGCGTGAAGGCTCTTCACTAATACATATGGTAGATGCCATGATTAAACAATCAAAATATACAGAAAGTGGGTTTTATTTGAATAACTATTCGGAGCTGAAAGACACGTTAATAACATTAGACTCCCAAGGAAAAAAGGTATTGTTAATTGGGGTCTCTTTTGCTTTGTTAGATTTGATTGAAATACATCGGTTTAATTTAAATAATACCATTATTATGGAAACCGGTGGTATGAAAGGCAGAAGAAAAGAACTTATTAGAGAAGCTTTACATTCAAAATTAAAAACAGGTTTTGGTGTAAATACAATACACAGTGAATATGGCATGACCGAACTGCTAAGTCAAGGCTATTCTAATGGGCATGGAATTTTTAATCATCCTAATTGGATGCGTATATTAACTCGCGACACTGAAGACCCGCTTTCTATACAATCATTAGGTAAAACAGGTGGCATAAATGTTATTGATCTGGCCAACATAAATTCCTGCTCTTTTATTGCTACCCAGGATTTAGGTCGCGTTAATGATAATAATACATTCGAAGTTATTGGTCGTTTTGATAATTCGGATATTCGTGGCTGTAATCTTATGGTGCTTTAACCTATTAACTCGTCATGTATAACACCCAAACGTTGTAAGGTCACGCACCTCTATCGACTTATTTAAGAAAGATCTTTCATGAAAAATCTAACCCTTTTATTTTTACTAAGCTTTTCATTTGGATTTGGACAAACTCTGGATTATAATATTAAAAAAGGATTCGCGGCTAATGGTTATGATGTTGTTGCCTATTTCAATAATGAAGCCATTGAAGGACATAAAAAATTTAGACATGAATATGATAGTGTTAATTACAAATTCTCATCAAAAGAACATTTAGATGCTTTTAAAACAAATCCTGAAAAATTTATTCCACAATATGGTGGTTACTGTGCTTATGCTATTGCTATAAAAGAGAATAAAGTATCTATTAACCCAAAAACTTTTAAAATTATTAATGACAAACTTTATTTGTTTTATAATGCTTGGGGTACAAATACTCTTGAATTATGGAATAAAGAGCATAGCCATGAATTATTAAATAAAGCTGATAAAAATTGGGAGAAAATTAAATTCAAAAAATAATTTAATTTTTAATGTAAGTTATTTAAAATAGGCACGACAAAACCACCAGCTAAGATAAAAGAAAAATTAGTTTTTAGTTGATTGGTTAAGTCAAAGCCTGATTTTTAAAATCAGGCTTTGTTGTTTTATATAACTCTTAGTACAAAATAGTTTTTCTTACCACGCTGCAATAGCACAAACTTACTATTAATTAAATCCTTCGCAGTAACGCAATAATCATCCTTTACTTTTTCCTTATTTACAGAAATAGAGTTCTCTTTAAGCGCTCTTCTTGCTTCTCCGTTAGATTTTAAAAACCCGCCTTTTTCGGCTAAAGCTGCAATTATATCTAAGCCATTATCAATATCCGATTGAGATATTTCTGTTTGGGGCACACCTTCAAATACATCCAAAAATGTTTGCTCATTCAACCCTTTTAAATCATCACTAGTCGATTTACCAAAAAGAATGTCACTGGCTTTTATAGCATTTTCTAAATCGTCTTTAGAATGCACCATCATGGTGATTTCTTCTGCTAATCGTTTTTGTAAAACACGCAAATGAGGTGCTTCTTTATGTGTGTTAACTAAAGCGTTAATTTCTTCTTCCGTTAAAAAAGTAAATATTTTGATATATTTTTCAGCATCCTCATCACTAGAGTTGAACCAATATTGATAGAATTTGTATGGTGAGGTTCTATTAGCATCTAACCATACATTACCGCCTTCTGATTTTCCAAATTTAGAACCATCAGATTTAGTTATTAATGGACAAGTTATAGCAAACCCCTTCCCACTATCTATTCTTCTTATTAATTCTGTTCCAGTTGTAATATTTCCCCACTGGTCACTTCCTCCCATTTGGATCGTACAGTCTTTTTCTTTATATAAATGAAGAAAATCATAGCCCTGAACTAATTGATATGTAAATTCGGTAAAACTCATTCCTTCAGACGACTCAGACGAGATTCTATTTTTCACAGAATCTTTTGCCATCATATAATTTACAGTAATATGCTTCCCAACATCGCGAATAAATTCAAGAAATGAAAAGTCTTTCATCCAATCGTAATTATTCACTAAAACTGCTGCATTTTCAGCATCACTTTCAAAATCTAAAAAATGTGCCAATTGATTTTTAATGGCGTTTTGGTTATGGCGTAATGTTTTTTCATCCAATAAATTACGCTCATTAGATTTACCAGACGGATCTCCAATCATTCCTGTTGCACCTCCTACTAAAGCTACCGGTCTGTGTCCACAACGTTGGTAATGCGCCAATAGCATAATAGGAACCAAGTTTCCAATATGTAAAGAATCCGCTGTAGGATCAAAGCCCACATACGCACTACGCATGCTTTCCATTAAATGAGCTTCCGCTCCAGGCATTACGGTATGTATCATACCTCTCCATGTTAATTCTTCAACAAAGTTCTTTATCATTATTTTCAATTTTTTACAAAACTATGCAAAGATAAAAATCAATGTATAATTACTTAGGTATTATGAATAATTCTTTATTTGAAAAAGCAATTCCAAATAAGGCATAGAGGTTTCAATTCAAATTATTATTCTAGTTTCAGTATAAATCTTTATAATAAATATGTTATATAGATACTATTTGAATCTAAGTACTCTTAAATATTTATTACTTTCGTTGCATGATTTTAGTAACAGGTGGTACGGGTTTGGTTGGTTCTCATTTACTTTATAAGCTTGCTAGCAGTAATGAGAAAATTAGAGCCATTTATAGAACAGAGCGCAAAATTGCTAATGTAAAATCTGTTTTTGCTACGTATACAAATAACTACGAGTCATTTTTTAAAACCATTGAATGGGTACAGGCAGATCTTTTAGATGTTCCTGCTTTATCTGAAGCGTTTGTAGGGATTACCTATGTGTATCACTGTGCTGCATTTGTTTCTTTTGAACCTGATAAATATCAAACATTACGGAAAATAAATATTGAAGGCACTGCTAATATTGTAAATCTTTGTTTGTCAAATACTATTAACAAACTTTGTTATGTAAGTTCTATTGCTACTTTAGGAAGTCCCGTTAATAATGAGGAAATTAATGAAAGTACGAATTGGAACCCTGAAGATGACAATAGTGTTTATGCCATTACAAAGTACGGAGCAGAAATGGAAGTTTGGCGTGCAACTCAAGAAGGCCTTGACGTTGTAATTGTTAATCCTGGTGTTATTTTAGGCGCTGGAATTTGGCGTTATGGAACAGGAAGTTTATTCAAAAAAGCACATAAAGGGTTTAAATATTATACTTCTGGAACGGTGGCACTTATAGCTGTTGAAGATGTTGTTTCAATTATGATAGCACTCACAAAAAGTGATATTATAAATGAGCGTTTTGTGTTAGTTGCAGAACATTGGACTTATAAACAGTTTTTACAAGCGTTGTCTGAGTCGGTAAATGTGAAGCCTCCAGAAAAAATGATTAGTCAGTGGTTATTGAAATTAGCCTGGAAATTAGATTGGTTAAAAACCAGATTAACTGGTAAACGAAGACAATTAACAAGGCACATCGCCATATCCTTATCTACAGAAACCAAATACAGTAGTGACAAAATTAAAACGACTTTAAACTATAAATTTAAACCTATAGATAAAACGATTACTACTCTTGGAGATCTTTATCTGAAATAGAATCAATGACACTTCTTATCTCTTCAAGTCTTCTATCTATTAACATTTCAGTAATTGAATCTTTTATTGATAATACTTTTAACGAATCTCTAATTTTCAATAAGCTCGTAGAATCCTTTTCTGTAAATGCTACTTTTAGTGAATCTTCTTTTCTCTTTTCAGCCGCTATTCTTTCTTTTTCCTCTTCTTCTTTAAACTTGACTTTAAGTATTTCCAAGCAATCTTTAACTTTTAGAAAAATGTCTTCATAATCCTTTATATAGTAAGCATAATACGCATTACTCAAAGCAAACTGTAAGCTATCTATATTGTGTTTTTCGTAAACATATGTATTGAAATTAACACCATGATCTTCCATTACTTTTTTATTAACAGAATTTGCAGATGATATTATCTTAGCATCTATTAATACATTAACCATTTTCTCCTTAGATATTAAATTATCAGGTTTCTTAGGTTTTTTTAAATCATGGCAAGCTGATATAACTATTAAAACACTTAAGTATATAGAAACTCGTTTTAAAATCATCTGTTAAAAGTTAATCGTTTAGCTGCTTTCACATTATTAAATTTAGAATTCTGATACACTAAACTACCGTTTAAAAATGTATGTGTAACTCTAGATTTAAAGGTTGTCCCTTCAAATGGAGACCACTCGCATTTATATAAAATATTATCTTTATTTACAGTCCATGGGTTATTTAAATCTACTAACACTAAATCTGCAAAATAACCTTCTTTAATATACCCTCTCCTTGCAATCTGAAATAAAATTGCTGGGTTATGACACATTTTTTCAACGACCTTTTCCAGAGAAATTTTTCCTTTATGGTACATTTCTAACATGGCTGGCAATGCATGTTGTACTAGCGGACCCCCAGATGGCGCTTTAGTATAAACGTTTTTCTTTTCTTCTAAAGTATGTGGGGCATGATCTGTAGCTAAAACATCTATTCTATCATCTAATAAAGCTTCCCATAATTGCGCTCTATCTTCTTTGGTTTTAACCGCTGGATTCCACTTTATAAAAGTGCCTTTTTCCTCATAATCTTCATCGCTAAACCACAGATGATGTGTACAAACTTCTGAGGTTATTTTTTTATCTTTTAAAGGAATTTTGTTGTCGAATAAATGTGTTTCTTTTCCTGTTGAAAGATGAAATACATGTAGTCTTGCACCTGTTTTCTTAGCTAATTCTATCGCTCTGGAAGATGACAAGTAACAAGCTTCTTCGCTTCTTATTATTGGGTGGTATTTAATAGGAATATCATCTCCGTAAGTTTCTAGATGTTCTTGGAAATTCTTTTTTATAGTGGCTTCATCTTCACAATGAACAGAAATAACCATTTTCGTGCTTCTGAAAATTTTCTCCAGCACGTCCATATCATCAACTAACATGTTGCCAGTTGAAGACCCTAAGAATAGTTTTAAACCTGCTGCTTGATTTTTATCTAATTTTAGAATCTCTTCTAAATTATCATTAGTGCCTCCAAACATAAACGAATAATTAGCTGAAGATGTTTTTGAAGCGATCTCGAACTTCTCTTCTAATTTTTCAATGGTTGTTGTTTGAGGATTAGTATTTGGCATTTCTATAAAAGAGGTAATTCCTCCTGCAATAGCTGCTCTGGATTCTGTTTCTATATTAGCTTTATGCGTTAACCCTGGTTCTCTGAAATGAACTTGATCATCAATAGCTCCTGGTAATAAATATTTTCCTTCGGCATCTACAACAAGTACATCTGCAGATTTAGCACTTATAGATTTACCTATCTTTTTAATATACTCGCCTTCAATTAATATGTCTCCATTAAAAATAACGCCTTCATTTACAATATTCGCATTCTTAATAAGTGTCGATTTTAACTTCATATAAATTCTTATTTTTTAAAAAGACTTTTAAGTTTCATAGAAATAACTCCAAAAATGGCTTCAGATATAATACCAGAGCTTAGTTTTGATTCTCCTTTTGTTCTATCAGTAAAAATAACCGGTACTTCTATAATCTTAAATTTCTTTAAATATGTTTTAAATTTCATTTCAATTTGAAACGCATAACCAATAAACTTTATAGCATCTAAATTTATTGCCTCAAGAACATGCCTTTTATAACAAACATAACCTGCCGTAGTATCATGAATTTTCATGCCAGTAATGATACGTACATATTTTGAGGCACAATAAGACATAAGAACACGATTCATTGGCCAATTAACAACATTTACACCTGTAATGTACCTAGAACCTATAGATAAATCTGCACCTTCTATATGACAAGCGTTATATAAATTTATTAAATCGTTTGGATCATGTGAGAAATCTGCATCCATTTCAAAAATATACTTATAGGTCTTATCCAAACTCCATTTAAAGCCGTGTATATAGGCAGTCCCTAAGCCCGATTTTTCTTTTCGAATTTCTAAAAATAATCTATCAGGAAAATCGGCTTGAAGCTCTTTTACTTTTAAAGCCGTTAAATCTGGGGAATTATCATCAACAATAAGGATATGAATACTATCAGACTGAGAGAATACAGCTTTTATAATAGCTTCAATATTTTCTATTTCGTTGTATGTTGGAATGATAACAACCGTATCTTTCATTCTCTAACTCTATTAAAACGTTTTAATTTTTAGCAAATGTACATTAATAACTGCTCATTTTTTTTAAATATTCCTTAATAATTATAAGCGTGGTATTAATATTTATAATAATTTTATACCATGCTTCGAGATATCGTATCAAATGAATTATACACCATTTTATTAGTTACAGGACTGCTTGTCGTAGCTATAGCAAAATTGGCTTCTCCAAAACGTTTTGATGATTTCATATTCGTTCTTGGGAATTATAAATACCTTAAAATTTACTCTAGAGAGCAAAAATTCCTCGATAAATTTGATGCTTTATTATTTGGTAATTTAATTCTTTCATTATCTGTTTTTAGCTTTATTTCATACCAGTATATAATTGATGGTAAGTCACTTTCTATAGACTTAATGTTCAAAATATCTTTTAGTATTGCTGTGTTTATTTTAATAAAGGTTCTTATTGAGCGACTTATCGGGAGTCTTTTGGGAATTGACAAGCAAATAGATCAATATCTTTTTCAAAAAATTAGCTATAAGAATTTCTTAGGTGTTATACTGCTTCCTATAAATGCCTTACTATTATTTAGTTTTAAACCGTCTTTACCAATTATATATTTGATAGTTACTTTATTGTTAATTGTTAATATTATTGGGCTTATTACTTCTTTTAAAACACATCAAAGTTTAATAAAACACAATTATTTTTATTTTATTTTGTATCTTTGCACTCTCGAAATCTCACCTTACATCATTTTGTACAAGGTGTTTATTACCAAATAATAAGAGAACAAACTACTTACCAGTATGAAAGTAAAAACAATTCTAGTATCTCAACCCGAACCCAAAATAGAAAACTCACCCTACTTTGATTTACAAGAAAAACAAAAGGTAAAAATAGATTTCAGACCTTTTATACATGTTGAGGGCGTATCTGCAAAAGATATTAGGCAGCAAAAGGTAGATTTAAATAATTATACAGCTATTATTTTAACGAGTAGAAATGCCGTAGATCATTTTTTTAGAATTGCAGAAGAAATGCGATTTAAAGTTCCAGATTCTATGAAATATTTTTGTCAGTCTGAAGCTGTTGCTTTCTACCTTCAAAAGTATGTAGTATACAGAAAGCGCAAAATTTATGTTGGTAAACGTACGTTTGCTGAATTATCTCCATTAATTAAAAAGTATAAAGAAGAAACATTTTTATTACCAAATACAGATAAAGTAAAACCCGCAGTTCCTGAAACGTTAAACGCTTTAGGTGTTAATTGGAAACAAGCCACTTTTTACAAAACTGTGGTTAGCGATTTATCCGATTTAGCGAATGTTTACTATGATGTTTTAGTCTTTTTCAGTCCTTCTGGAATAGAATCTTTATTTCAGAACTTTCCAGATTTCAAACAAAACGATACACGAATTGCTGTTTTTGGAAATACAACAATAAAGGCTGTAGAAGAAAAAGGATTGCGAGTAGATATTGCTGCTCCAACACCAGAAACACCATCAATGACAATGGCTTTACAAAAGTATATTGATAAAGTTAATAAAGGAAAATAAACTCAACACGGTTACAATAAAAAAGGGATGATTTTTCAAAAAATCATCCCTTTTTTATTACTTTACTTATATTTAAAAGGCATAACGTTGAGGACCGCCTCGTCTGATTTCCTCATTACAATGGGCTTCGAATTTTTTGAAATTCTCGCGAAACGCATTAGTTAATTTAAAAGCTGTTTTATAATAATTTTCATCATCATTCCAAGTGGCTCTAGGACTTAAAACACTTGTTGGTACACCTGGACATTCTCTAGGTTGTGCTACACCAAAAACGGAGTGTATGTGATAATCATCATAGTTATATAAACCTAAATCACCATTTAAGACAGCGTTAATCATAGCACGTGTATATTTTAATTTCATTCTAGTACCAATACCATAAGGACCACCAGTCCAACCTGTATTTACCAACCACACATTAACTCCAGATTTAATCATTTTTTCACTTAACATTTCAGCGTATTTGGCTGGATGCAAAGGCATAAAAGGTGCTCCAAAACATGCAGAAAAAGAGGGTTGTGGCTCTACAACTCCAGCTTCTGTTCCTGCCACTTTTGCTGTATACCCTGAAATGAAATGATATGCTGCCTGACTAGGTGTTAACTTAGATATTGGAGGCAATACCCCAAAAGCATCTGCCGTTAAAAAGAAAATATTTTTTGGATTTTTACCAGTTGATGGCACTTGAATATTTTCAATATGTTCAATGGGATAACTAACTCTTGTATTTTGTGTAATTGAAGTATCCTCGAAATTAACATGACCATCATTATCTAAAATGACATTTTCTAAAATAGCTCCTTTTTTAATAGCATCGTATATTTCTGGTTCATTATCTCTTGAAAGGTTAATGACTTTTGCATAACAGCCCCCTTCAAAATTAAATACCGAATTCCCTGCAGTCCAACCATGTTCATCATCGCCAATTAAACTTCTATTCGGATCTGTAGATAATGTTGTTTTGCCCGTACCAGATAATCCAAAGAAAATAGCCGTATCACCTTCTTTACCTACATTAGCACTACAATGCATTGGTAATGTATTTTTAAATACTGGAAGTATAAAATTAAGCGCTGAAAAAATACCTTTTTTAATTTCACCAGTATACCCCGTTCCTCCAATTAATGCTATTTTCTTAGAAAAATTTAAAATTGCAAAATTATGCTGGCGTGTCCCATCCTCTTTTGGGTTTGCCATAAAACCTGGAGCATTAACCACGGTCCATTCTGGATCAAAGCCTTTTAACTCCTCTTCCGCTGGCCTTAAAAACATATTATAAGCAAATTGATTACTCCAAGGATATTCATTAATAACACGAATATTCAACTTATAATCTTCATCTGCACAAGCATAACTATCTCTTACAAAAACCTCTTTATTAGATAAATAATTAACGACCTTATTATATAATGCATCAAATTTATTTGCATCAAACGGAATATTGATATCTCCCCACCAAACTCGATCTTGTGTTATATCGTCTTTAACAATAAATCGATCTTTTGGAGAGCGCCCAGTAAATTCACCTGTATTAACCGCTAAAGCTCCAGATGAAGCTTCTTTACCTAATCCTTTTTCAACTGTAATTTCATGAAGTTGTTCTGGTGAAAGTTGATACTGTACATTGGCATTTTTTATTCCGTATGCCTCCAGCGAAATCGTTTTCGTAACTTGATTGTCGTTTATCATAATTTGTTATAAAATTATTTATTGCGCAAAATTAAAACAATTATTTTAAATTATCTGCTATTGATTATCGTTTTTAGATTCCATTTTTAAGAAATCTGTAATCATAACTCCCCATGCTAAAATTAGAAGTAATCCACCTATTGGAGTTACAAAACCGATCATTTTGAAATCAAAAGTTGTTAACAAATTTGTTGCTAACCCATAAATAGATCCTGAGAATAAAATGATTCCCAATACAATTAAATAGTATAAAATTTTCTTCTTTTTTTGTTGAATATATGCAGTACTTCCTATAAATAGTAGTAAAATAGCATGATACATCTGGTATCTCACGCCCGTCTCAAAAGTTTGTTGTGCTTCAACTGCAATTAATTCTTTTAATGCATGTGCGCCAAATGCGCCAAAAACAACAGCCAATAAACCAAAAATTGATGCCGTAATTAATATTTTTTTGTTCATAATATGTGTTTCGTTATAGCTATTAAAACCTAATCTATTTATTAAATTCGTTTTCACAAAACTAGTTAACTATTCTTACTATGCGAAAAATTTTAGTCATTGGTTCAGGAAAATCGACTTCCAGTCTTCTAAAATATTTATTGGATAAATCGGCTTCAGAAAATCTTTTTATTACTGTAGGTGATTTAAACCTTAATGCTGCTAAAAAACTAATTGGAAACCACAAAAATGCAAAAGCCATAGTGCTAGATGTTTTCGATGACACATCTCGTACCGAAGCTATAAAAAATGCGGATATTGTAGTATCTATGCTTCCTGCCCGTTTTCATATTGAGGTGGCTAAAGATTGTGTTTTACTAGGAAAACATATGGTTACGGCTTCTTATGTAAGTCCGGAAATGCAAGCTTTAGATGAAGGGGCTAAATCCAAAGGTCTTGTCCTTATGAATGAAATTGGTGTAGATCCAGGTATAGACCATATGAGTGCGATGCAAGTTTTAGACCGTATACGTAAACATGGTGGGAAAATAATTTTATTTGAATCGTTTACAGGTGGCTTAGTAGCTCCCGAAAGTGATAATAACCTATGGAACTATAAATTCACCTGGAATCCTAGAAATGTAGTTACTGCTGGGCAAGGAGGTACTGCCAAATTTTTACAGGAAGGCACCTATAAATATATACCCTATAATCGTTTGTTTAGACGTACAGAGTTTCTGGATATTGATAATTATGGTCGTTTTGAAGTTTATGCAAATAGAGATTCCTTAAAATATCAAAGTGTTTATGGACTTGATAATGTTAAAACATTGTATAGAGGTACTATGAGGCGTGTCGGTTTTAGTCGTGCATGGAATATTTTCGTCACACTAGGAATGACGGATGATAGCTACACTATAGATGACAGCGAAAATATGAGTTATCGGGATTTTATAAATGCTTTTTTAACCTACAGCCCTTTTGATTCTGTAGAATTAAAATTAAGACATGCACTTAAGATTGATCAGGATGATATTGTATGGGATAAGCTTATAGAACTCGATATTTTTAATGCTGAAAAGAAAGTAGGGCTAAAAAAAGCCACTCCGGCTCAAATACTTCAAAAAATACTCATGGACAGTTGGACGCTTGATCCTAATGATAAAGATATGATTGTTATGTATCATAAATTCGGCTACGAAAAAGATGGTAAAAAATATCAGATAGATGCCAACATGGTTGTTTTAGGTGAAGACCAAACCTATACGGCCATGGCAAAAACGGTCGGTTTACCAGTTGCTATGGCTACCTTGGCTATTCTTAACAGAAAAATCACGTCTCCTGGTGTACAAATCCCTATTACTAAAGAAGTTTATGAACCTATTTTAAAAGAATTGGAAACTTTTGGTGTCTCCTTTCATGAAAAAGAGGTGCCTTATTTGGGGTACAATCCGTTAAATAATTAGTTTAAGAACCTCTGGACTGTACTCCTTTAGACAAATTGAACATGTTTTTGTTTTACAGTTTATAAAATTTCACTTAATGAGTAGTTCTTAAGGCAAAAATAGTTTCAATTTGAAACCAAATAGCTATTTTTATGTTTTAATACTTAACTAATGAAGTCTAAAAACAAGCCTATAATAATTGATGGGATTGATAAAAAAATACTGCGTGCATTAACGGAAGATGCCAGAACACCTATTTTAGAAATAGCCCGTAATGTTGGTATTTCTGGTGCTGCTATTCATCAACGTTTACGAAAATTAGAAAAATCGAAGCTTATTTCTGGTTCGCAGTTTGTTATCGACCCTAAAGTTTTAGGCTATTCAACCATGACTTTTGTTGGTATTCATCTTGAAAAAGCTGTAAATACGGAAGATGTTATCAGGGCTTTAAAAAAAATCCCCGAAGTCTTAGAATGTCACTACACAACTGGAGACTGGAACCTCTTCATCAAAATGCTGGCTTATAACAACAACCATCTAATGCTGTTGTTAAACAACAAGATTCAAACCATTGTTGGTGTTTCAAGAACGGAATCTATTATTTCTTTAGACCAGCAAATTAATAGACAGATACGTATATAATACATTCAGATGTTTATGATTTGTTTATCCAATAATTAGATTTCATCATGGGAATCTGGAAAAAACATATCTTATTTTTTACTACAATGTAGCTCCTTCTTTTTATTCTTATTAACGTAAAGTTATAAACTTCTCGCAATACACTTTATAGAGCTAGGTAATACAAACCTATTATACATTTAGTTATGATGTGATTAACAGTTTAATCACAAAAATGTTACAATCTAATAACATGGTGTGATGCACATTAATAGTTTTCAAAAATATATTTGTACTACCCTTAAAATCAACCTTAAATCAACCTACTATGAAGAAAATCATCTTATTATTTCTTTTGTCTTTAAACCCTAATACTTCATTTATTAGCAATGGATTAGATTACGATGACCCTGAACGAAAATTAAGATCAAAAATTGCTACACTACTTGAAGATCCAGATATTATTCTTAAAGAAAATATTCGTACAAAAATTGTCTTTGAAATAAATGACGATAAGAAGATTAATGTTTTAGATGTAAAACCTCAAGACGCGAAAATTATTAACTATGTAAAATCTAGATTAAACGACAAAAAAATTAAATTTTCTATTGAAAAAAAGTTGTTTTCGGTAGCAATAGTTCTTGAAAAAAACAGATAATTTCAAGTAATTGTTCTGTTTATATTGCTATTAATAATAGCATTCTACCTAGTCACAATCTAACAATGCTATTGGTACTGAAATTGTACCCAGATTAGCAGCTTCTTTGGGCTATAGATTTTAATACAGTAAGCTTTATAATAAAAACAAAACCCATGCAAGCATGGGTTTTGTTTTTATTATAAGATTCCTTTCTTACTGAAACAAGTTCAGCACGGGTCAAAGCAATTGATTACATCTTCATTAACCAAGAGCGTACATCTACTTCTTTTTTAATGATCTCTCTTAAATCTTCAATTTTAACACGTTGCTGTTCCATAGTGTCTCTATGCCTAATAGTAACGGTATTATCTTTTAAAGAATCATGATCTACAGTAATACAAAACGGTGTTCCGTTGGCATCTTGTCTTCTGTAACGTCTTCCCACAGCATCTTTTTCATCATAAATAACATTGAAGTCCCATTTTAAATCATCTACAATTTTACGAGCAACATCGGGCAAGCCATCTTTTTTAACCAATGGCAGAATAGCTGCTTTTACTGGCGCTAAAACACTTGGTAATTTTAAAACCGTACGTGTCGTTCCGTTTTCTAATGCCTCTTCTTGTAACGAATTAGAAAATACGGCTAAAAACATTCTATCTAAACCAATAGACGTTTCTAAAACATATGGTGTGTAGCTTGCATTATCTTCGTGATCGAAATACTGTAATTTCTTTCCTGAGTGTTCTTCATGTGCTTTCAGATCAAAATCTGTACGAGAATGAATCCCTTCTAATTCTTTAAACCCAAATGGAAATTTAAACTCAATATCGGAAGCAGCATCTGCATAGTGTGCTAATTTCTCATGGTCATGAAAACGATAATTATCTGCTCCCATTCCTAATGACAAGTGCCACTTCAATCTGGTTTCTTTCCAATGCTCATACCATTCTTTTTGTGTTCCCGGCTTTATAAAAAACTGCATCTCCATTTGTTCAAACTCGCGCATTCTAAAAATAAATTGCCTTGCTACAATTTCATTTCTAAAGGCTTTTCCTGTTTGTGCAATTCCAAATGGAATCTTCATACGTCCTGTTTTCTGAACATTTAAAAAGTTTACGAAAATACCTTGTGCTGTTTCTGGGCGTAAATATAAATCCATCGCAGAATCTGCCGAAGCACCTAGTTTTGTGCCAAACATTAAATTAAACTGTTTAACATCTGTCCAGTTTTTACTTCCTGTTAGCGGATCTGCAATTCCTAACTCTTCAATAAGCGCTTTAACATCAGCTAAATCTTCATTTTCCAAAGATTTTGCCATTCTAGAAAGTGTTGTGTTTATTTTCTCTTGGTAGCCTACAACACGCCCGTTTGTTGAAACAAATTCTTCCTTATTGAAAGCATCTCCAAAACGTTTCTTTGCTTTTGCAACCTCTTTGTCAATCTTAGCCTCAATTTTAGCACAATAGTCTTCAACTAAAACATCGGCACGATACCGTTTTTTAGAATCTTTATTATCTATTAGTGGATCATTGAATGCATCAACGTGTCCAGACGCTTTCCAAGTGGTTGGATGCATAAAAATGGCGGCATCTATACCTACAATGTTTTCATTCATCTGTACCATTGCTTTCCACCAGTAATCGCGTATGTTTTTCTTTAACTCTGCACCGTTTTGTGCATAGTCATATACTGCACTTAATCCATCATATATTTCGCTACTTTGAAACACGTATCCATACTCTTTCGCATGGGAAATAACCTTCTTAAATTGATCGTCTTGATTTGCCATGCTGCAAAAATAAAAAACCGCTTCAAACAAAGAGAGTTTCTTCACAAAAAAAACAATATTTAAAGTGTTTTTTATGTTATTAGATTTTACTGATTTAAAATAGTTTGTCACTAAAAGTTAGAAATTACATTTCTGGCTTAGGCAAGACTAATAATACTTAGATAAAAACCGTAAATTGTAAGGTAATTTCTTGTGTGTGTTTTTAATGTAAATTCATGTGTTTTTATTTATGTCTTAAAACTTCATCATAATTAACTAAGAAAAAAACTGTTTGCTTGTAAGTTGTAATCAATTATTTGTTAGTTTTTATACGTTTGTACAACTAAATTTTCATGAAAATAAAACTCTTAAAAAATAGTATCAAAATATTGCTCTTGTTTATTTGTGTTTCTGGATTTTCACAAAGCCCTTGGACACAAGAAAAAGGCAAATTTTATACGCAACTTTCATATACTACGATACCAAATTATGATACTTTTTTTGGCGACCCTGATTATACTATTGCTGGAAAAATTTCAGATAATACCATTCAACTTTATGGAGAGTATGGCTTTTCAGATAACACTACTTTGATTATAAACCTTCCTTTAAAGCTAATCTCAATTAATGATTTTAAAAACCCTCTAATTAATTGTACTGGAGATTGTTCTGAAGATTTTAATGAATCCGCACTAGGAAATCTGGAAATTGGTATTAAATATAATTTTCATAAAAAAGACTGGGTCCTTTCCGGACAATTTTCTATTGAAGCCAATACAGGCTCTTATGATATTACTTCTGGAATTAGAACGGGTTATAATGCATTTACATTCACGCCCCTTTTTTTAGCAGGAAAGAGTTTTGAGAAAACCTATGTTCAAAGTTTTATTGGCGCCAATATTAGAACCAATGATTACAGTTCTAACTTTAAAGTTGGTGGGGAATTTGGATACAAGATTACCAAACATATTTGGTTAATTGGTTTTGTAGATATTGTAAAATCTTTAAAAGACGGAAACATTGTGTTACCAATAGAAAACACTTATACTGGTTTATATGTAAACAACCAAGATTATGGTGCCTATGGTTTTAAAGGTATTGGAGAAATTACAGATAAATTTGGCCTAACAGCTGGTTTTGGTGGCGCTTTTTTTGGAAATAACGTCGCTAAACAAGCCGCTTTAAATGTTGGCGTTTATCATAAATTTTAGGCTGTATTAACTACGAATTCATGAATAAAAAAGCATCTCTTACTTATTAATGTTTTAGAAGATGGTTCCTAAATCCCTTGCATAATAAAAAATTTTAATTGTTATTTTTTATTTAAGTTTACATAGATTTTTATTAACAATAAATGGTTCATTCAATAGTCAATCTATTCTTCCCCAAGGTATGCTACGCCTGCCTTAATTTATTGAATGATAACGAAAAAACGATCTGTATCGATTGTCGTCATGATTTACCTGTTACAAATTTTCATTTTGATAATGATAACACTGTCTCAAAAGTACTTTATGGACGTGCTAAAATTGAAAATGGAACGGCTCTTTTTCGGTTTGAAAAAAAGGGGATTGTTCAACAACTCATCCACGGACTAAAATATAAAGGCTACGAAAATATTGGTTTGTTTCTTGGGGATTGGTTAGGAGGCGAATTAAAAAATATAGACTCCTATAAATTTATTGACGTCGTAATCCCTGTACCCCTTCATAAAAAGAAATTAAAAAAAAGAGGGTATAATCAGGTGGCAAAATTTGGTCAACAAATTGCTGAATCTTTAAGAGCAACTTACAAAGACGATACGCTTTTAAAGGTCACTAACACCAAATCGCAAGTCGATAAGAAACGCTTGGCACGTTGGAATAATAGCGATGAATTATTTATGCTTGTTAATTCTGAATCTATTGAGAATAAACATATTCTGTTAGTAGACGATATTATTACTACCGGAGCCACTTTAGAGGCTTGCATTGCAGTATTAAATCAAGCAAAAAACATAAAAATAAGTATCGCAACCATGGCAATAGCTTAATGAGTTAGCCGTTATATCTTCAAAATTATGTAGGTTTGTGCAAAATTTAAAATTGGTAATGAATAAAACCCTTTCAAATTTTATTTTAATCGTTTTTCTGAGTATACTTTTTATTAATTGTGCTAACCGAGGTACTCCTGAAGGTGGGCCAAAAGATGAGACACCCCCAGTTATTCTTAAATCCGTTCCAAAGAATTATTCGACTAATTTTAGTGGTAACGTAATAAAAGTATATTTTGATGAATATATCAAAATTAAGGACTTGCAAAAGCAGCTTATTATTTCGCCTCCTATGATCACCCAACCAGAAGTTACACCATTGGGTAGTGCCAGTAAATACATTACTATTAAAATTCACGATACGCTACAACCTAATACCACTTATGCTTTTAACTTTGGAAATAGTATTGCGGATAATAACGAAGGAAATCCATACCCTTATTACAGATATGTATTCTCAACCGGCGATTATATAGACTCTCTTAGTGTAAGCGGTACTATTGTAGATGCGTTAAAAACTGAACCGGAAACTTTTGTTTCTGTGGCTTTATACGAAGTTGATTCTACATTCAGCGATTCTATTATTTATAAAGAAAACCCGAGATATATTACTAATACATTAGATAGTCTTACAACATTTTCTATTGAAAACATTAAAGAAGGGAAGTATATGCTTATTGCCTTAAAAGATGGAAATGGCGATAATAAGTTTCAACAAAAAACAGATCAGATCGCATTTCTTCAAGACTTTATTCAAGTGCCTACTGATTCTCTTTATACTTTAAAATTATTTTCGGAAGATTTAGATTTTAAAGCTTCCAGACCTCGCTTAATATCTGGTGAAAAAATTGCCTTTGGCTATGAAGGTGATTATAAGGGAATGGGCATTAATATATTATCTGAAACACCTCCCGAATTTGAATATCGTATAACAGAAGACAAAGAAACTGATAGTCTTAACTACTGGTACAAACCTCGTCTTGAAGTTGACTCTCTAATTTTTAACGTATCACACCCTACTATTCAAGATGAAGAGTTTATTGTTAGAATTAGCGAACAAAAAAGAGACTCATTAGTCATTGATGCATCGCCATCTGGAGTCATTCGTAAAAATGAACCATTTAAAATTTCCGGTAGTGTTCCTTTTTCTAGTATGGATCCTTCTAAAATTACATTAATTGATAAAGATTCTACTAAAATAGATTTCACTACTAATTTTGATACCATTACAAATACGTATACTTTCAATTTTGATAAAACAGAAGATAATGCTTATAATATGCAAATACTTCCTGAAGCTTTTGTAGATTTTTTTGGTGATAAAAATGATACGTTAAGTTATTCCCTTAAAACAAAGAAGGCTTCTGAATATGGTTATGTACGCTTCACACTAGTAAATGCTAAATATCCTGTTATCATACAATTAACTGATAATAAAGGCGAGGTGGAATTTGAGCAATTCGTTGAGAACTCTAACCCTGTTGATTTCTCAAATTTAAGCCCTAAAATTTATAAAATTCGTGTTGTACATGATGCCAATGGGAACAAAAAGTATGACACCGGAAATTATCTTAAAATAAAACAACCAGAACGCATTAGCCATTTTAAAGATGTAGAAATTAGAGCAGATTGGGGAATCTCTGAAACGCTTAATTTTACTTCAAAGTAAACAGGTCTTTATCATCTAAAAATTTAAGTTTATTTCTGTAAGCTTCTACATGTCTTTTTTCTAAAATGGTGATCTGGGTTTCTTCTTTACTTGGCGTTATTGATGTCATTATATTTCCTAAAACATCATATGCAGCGGAATGTCCCGAATATTCACAATTAACGCCATCTACACCAACACGGTTTACACCAATGCAATAACTCATATTCTCAATAGCACGTGCTTTTAATAAAGCATCCCATGCGGATATTCTTGGTTTTGGCCAATTGGCAACATATAGCAATACATCATAATCTTCAGTATTTCTTGACCAGACCGGAAAACGCAAATCATAACAAATTAATGGACATATTTTCCACCCTTTATAATTAACAATTCGCTTTTCAACACCTGCTGTATAAATTTTATTTTCACCAACCAATGTAAACGTATGTCGTTTATCGTAATATTGAATAGCTCCTGATGACTCCACAAAAAGCAATCGGTTATGATAGTTGTTTTCTTCCAAAACAACAAAACTACCAACAATAGCGGTATTAAATTTTGATGCCATAGACTGCATCCATGAAACTGTTTCCCCATTCATAGGTTCTGCAACATCTTTTGCATTCATGGTAAAACCTGTTGTAAACATTTCCGGAAGTACAATTAAATCTACGGCTTCAGAAATCGCATCTATTTTTTTAGAAAAATTCTCAAGATTCTGTTTAGGGTTTTCCCAAACTAAATCAGACTGAATTAATGCTATTTTAAGGGTTTCTTTCATGTATCTATATCTATTGTTTTTTTATTTATCACATGTAACATCCAAATAATCATCATTTTATGTGTCGAACTTTTAGTTATGGATGTTTCATCTTTTAAATACTATTTAATATCTCTGCTGCTTTTCTTAAAGTATCGTCGGTCTTTGCAAAACAAAATCGAAGTACTTTATTATCTAAATTATTGCTATTAAAAACGGATAGTGGAATTGAAGCAATTCCAGATTCAATTGTTAATCGCTTTGCAAAATCAACATCATATTCTTTTGTGATTTCTGAATAATCAAGTACCTGAAAATAAGTCCCTTTTGATGGTGTAAATTTAAATCTGGAATCTTTAATAAGATTTAAAAACAAATTTCTTTTCTCTTGATAAAAAGCAGACAAACCTAAGTAGCGGTTAGGGTCTTGCATATAATCTGCTATCCCTTTTTGTGTTGGATGATGAACGCAAAAGACATTAAATTGATGCACTTTCATAAACTCCTCCATGAGTTCTTTTGGTGCACAACAATAGCCTATTCTCCACCCTGTATTGTGGAATGTTTTACAAAAAGAGGCAACTACAAAACTTCGTGATTTTAAACCGGGAAATAAACATGCACTTTGATGTTTTTCTTCATCAAAAATCATATGTTCATAAACCTCATCACTCAATACAATAATATTTGTGTTTCTAGTAATCTCTTCCAATTGTGACATATCTTCTTTTGAAAATACAGTACCAGAAGGGTTGTGAGGTGTATTAATAATAATCATCTTCGTTTTACCATTTACCTTTGCTTTTACATCATTCCAATCCACTTTAAAATCAGGTGCTTCTAGTTGGACTGAAACTGTTTTTCCTCCATTAAGTGTTATGGCAGGTTCGTAACTATCGTAAGCTGGTCTAAAAATTATAACCTCATCATTTGGGTTGATAAATGTTGTTATGATGGTAAAAATAGCTTGGGTGGCACCAGCGGTTACTATTATTTCATTTTCCGGATGGTAACTTGTGTTATATAATAAGGTTATTTTTTTGGAGATAGCTTCTCTCAATTCTAAGTTCCCTGCCATAGGCGCATAATGGTTGTAACCAGAATTCATCGCTTTACTAACCAAATCTGTTAACTTCTGGTCGCTTTCAAAATTCGGAAACCCTTGAGATAAGTTAATGGCATTGTGTTTATTAGACAACTTACTCATAGTTGAAAAAATAGTAGTTTCTATATTAGGAAGCTTAGATGGGTGTTGCATAGAGCTGCTTAAAATTTTTAGTATCTACAAAAATCGTGATTAATTTGAATTGCTGTTTTCACTTCGGCTTTACTCAAGAACTACCAGGTAATTCTTTTTGATTATAAATGCATCTTCATGCCTTCATGGGATTGAACAAATCCTAAATCACTATAAAACTTAATTGCTTTTGGTCTTCTTTTATCGGTGGTTAATTGTAATAAATGTGCTTTTCGTTCTTTTGCCCTGTTTATTGCCCATTCAAACATTTTTTTCCCAATGCCCAATCCTCTTTTGTCTTTTTTAATTCTAACGGCTTCTATTTGGGCTCTAATACCACCCCGATACGTAAGGTATTGAATAAATGTGAGTTGCAACGTTCCTATAATTTCAGAGTTTTCATCCTCTAGAACAATTAACTCCTGGTTTTCATCTGAGTCGATTATATCAAATGCCTGGAAGTACTCGGAAGCTAAAGGTTTTTGAAAAACTTCTCTTTGCTTTCCAAGTTTATCATCTGCAATCATTTCTAGAATAATTGGAACATCTTCTTTAATAGCTTTTCTAAACTTCATATGTGTAGTTGTTATCTAATGTAAATATAACAACTTACAAATTCATACTAATGAAAAGAGTCGAGGTGATTTGAAATGATACGCTAAATTCACACGCCTAATGCTTTCAGCAATTCTTGTTTGTAGGTTCTTCCAATAGGTATTTTATTGGCTTTTACAAAAATACTGTTTCCAGAAATCTTATCTACAAATTTACTATTTATAATATACGATTTATGGACTTGAATAAATTGCGCTTCGGAAAGTTTTTCAGTCCAGTTTTTTAACGAGTCTATATAGGATAACTTTTGCGTTTCGGTCACTATGGTTATGTAATTTCTATCTGATTCAATATATAAAATAGTGCTTAAAACAAGTTTATGTAGCGTCTTGTCCACATTTAAAAAAATGGTCTCATCATTATTTTCTTCTGATGGGCTTTCTGGCACCTCTATTCTATCCTTTGCTTTATTAATGGCTTTTAAAAATCGATCGAAAGAAAAGGGTTTTACCAAATAATCAACAATAGTTGGTAATTCAAAACTGCTTAATGCATACTCTGGATACGCTGTAGTCATTATAATTGCCGGCGGATTTTTAACTGTTTTTATAAAATCCAATCCAGACATATCTGGTAAATTAATATCTAAAAAAACAACATCCATTTCATTCGCATTCAAAAATGAATTGGCTTCAATCGCCGCTTTAAAAGTCTCAACTAAATTAAGGCCAGGTATTTTACCTATAAAATTCTTTAAGATTTTTTGAGCCGGAATTTCATCTTCTATAATAATACAATTCATTGTTTATCTATTAATCTATATAAAATACTAATAATGCCTTCGACGAAGCCTGTACTGAGTGTAATCGAAGTGCTCAGACGGACTTCAATCCTAACTTAACAACATAAGAATGCTCGACCAGACATCATTTGAAATCAAGTTTTAAATACACTTTAAAACTTTCACCTTTATCTATTCTAAATTCATAAGCATCTTTATAAATAAGCTCTAGCCTCTTCTCTAGGTTTTGCAAACCAATCCTAAAATCGGTTGTATTTCCTTTTTCTTTATCATAATCATTTTCACAAATACATTCTAAAATTCCGTTTTCAACTCCTATAAAAATAGAAATTTCACTATTCAACACACTATGCTTAAAGGCGTTTTCTATAATAGTTATTATAAGCAATGGTGCTATTTGATACCTATAAGAATCTATACTTTTTTTATAATTAACCTGCTTTGTTCCTTCTGTCCTTAACATTTGGAACTTCATATAATTATCTATAAATCTAATCTCTTTTTCTAAAGAAATTGTTTTGGAATTGCTTTCGTATAACACGTGTTTAAGGTTATCAGACAGCATTAAAATCATATCTGGAACTTCGGTCGGTTTTTCTAATGAATACGAATAAATCGTATTCAAATTATTAAACAGCACATGTGGATTTATCTGTGATTTCAAAAATTTCAGCTCCATTTCGACATGTTCTTTTTTAATGGCTTCAATTTCATTTTCTTTATCAATAAAACGATATAGAATCCATATAAAAGAAAAGAAAATTAGTGGCACTAGTGATTGCCATAAATAATCGCTCAAACATTTAATAATGGTACATCCACACTTAGCAAACGAATAGCAATATAATTGTGTTGCTAAAAACGAAATGGCAGCAAATACAAGTGTATAAAGCAGGTACATTTTCTTCTTAACAAAAAAGGGCAGCAGTAAAAAATTGTTTCCGTAAACGATGATAACTAAAAGCGTGAGGTATTGAAGAAAGGGATTTTCTTTCCAATAAAAATCTGAAAACAAAAACAAGGACACAAATACAAACAACATCCAAAACAGAATGTGAACTAAAATTTGCGAGCTATGTTTTTTTACAAAAGTCATTTTACTAAATGAAAGTAAACAGAAAAGCTATAACTATCAAAGAATATGTACAAAAATCAGTTTTGTAGTTACAAACGCCAAAAATGTAGTTTGCAAATAGACTATTATCATTCGTATTATTAATTAAGTAAGCTATCCGTTTTTCTGGAATCGTACGGTATAGTCATCTATTTTTGATTTAAAACAATCAAAATCATGAGACGAACAATTATCTTTTTTACTCTTTTACTTAGTTTACATTTTGGATTTTCTCAAACACTAAATCATCTTTCTCTGGATAAGAAAGGGAATGAGCTTTTACTTGGTGAGATAAATAGAAATGGATTGTCAAAGAACAGTTTTAATAATTGGTTTTCCAAAAACTACGATGATTACTTAGTTAACAAAAAAATCGTAAAGCTGCTTAAAAGCCCCTTAAAGGATTATAAAATCAAGGTGTTTTTAGGTACCTGGTGTGGTGATAGTAAGCGAGAAGTTTCGAGGTTTTATAAGGTTTTAGATGCTGCCAGTTTTCCAGAAAACAGATTAAAAGTAATAGCTGTTAATAGAACTGCTGACGCCTACAAACAAAGTCCGAACCATGAAGAAAAAGGCTTAAACATACATCGAGTACCAACATTTATTTTTTATAAAGATGGTAAAGAGGTTAATAGAATTGTGGAATCTCCTAAAGAAACTCTAGAACGCGATATTCTTAAGATTGTTTCTAATAAAGCATACACTTCAAATTATAGAGTTGTTAATTATATAGATGATGAACTCAATTCTAAAACTATCGATCATTTAAAGTTAAAAGAACAAGTATTAGTATCTAAATTAGCAGAACTTGTAAAAGGGAGTAGAGAACTTAACACTTATGGTTATTCACTTTTAAATTCTAAGCAAACAGAAAAAGCATTGTATGTTTTTGATTTAAACACTAAAATTTTCCCTTATAAATATAATACCTATGACAGCTTAGGAGAGGCTTATTTCGTGACTAAAAATTACACAGAAGCTCTTAAAAACTACTACAAAGTATTGAGTATAAAACCTGATGATGAACATGCTGTTGAAATGATTGAGAAGATAAAGTTAGAGATGAAATAACTTCTCGATACAAATTTGTTTCGTTTTACTTCACAAACTCACTCGAAGTAACTCAGACCATAAAATTAATCACTAAGGTCATGTCGAATGAGGCACAATTGAGACATCACATCCTATTGATTTCTGTGATTCTGATTATGTGATTTCTCCTAACGTCGAAATGACGCATAACAATAAATTTGTTTTAGCCATAGGATACGGGGAATTCTTTTCGATTAAACAATATTCATTTTCTTTAAAAGAAAAGAAGCATTCATATTTTGGCAAATGCCTGTTTTTAATTTATAATCAAAATGAAGCTCGTCATTGATAATTTCGGCATCAAAATAATAGTTTTTTACATCTTCTAATTCTTGCTCAATTTCACATAAGCTTAAATCGTGTGTGGCAATAATTCCTGTAGCGTTTGAAGCTACTAGTTTTTCAACAAACTTTCTGGAACCTATAGCCTTATCTGTACTATTCGTTCCTTTTAAAATTTCATCTAAAACAATAAAATAGGGTTCTTTTTCAATCGCATCAACAATATATTTTAGGCGTGTTAACTCTGAAAAGAAATACGAACTATCATCTGTTAAAGAATCTGTAGTTCGCATGCTGGTAATTAATTTAACAGGCGAATATTTACTTGTTTTTGCACAAATTGGAAGTCCAACATTAGCCATTACAATGTGCAAAGATACGGTTCGTAAAAAGGTACTCTTGCCTGCCATATTTGCTCCTGTTACAATAAAAAACTGCTCATTGCCTATTGTTAAATCACTGTCTACTCGTTTGTTTTTATCTAGTAAAGGATGCCCTAAGCTATTAGCATTAATAACGACTCCTTTTTCTAGTATCTCAGGATATATAAAATCTGGTTTATTAAAGGCAAAATTCCCTAGTGAATTATAAGCGTCGAAAAAAGATACGACTTCAAACCAATCGGCAACTTTAGTTTTATATTGTTCAATCCATTTCTCAATACTATAACTATTATTTACGTCTGTTAAAAACAATCCGTTGCCAAAAATAGCTCCTATGATATTATTTCTGTTATCTAAAGCGTCTAATGATTTTGAAAGTTTTTTAAAAATATGAGAGGCCTTTTCTGTATCCAATTGTATTTGCTGTTGCTTCTGTTGTAATAGTTTCGAAGTAAATGTTTCATTTTCTATTAAATCCAATAATAGCGTGTATTGGCGAAACGTATCCTTAACTCTATCTGTATTTGATGCTAAAACATTTGTTTTTTTAACATACACACCTGTAATACCGAGTCCTAAAAACAACCAATATCCAATAAGATCTGGACTTATAATATTTGAAATTGTTAAACCGAATATTACTATTGAAGACATAGCAAAGGTTACTGGCAACCATCGCATTACTTTTGGCAAAAATGATTGATACCCTCTTAACCAGTTTATAATACTTTTAGCAGGTGTCTCAACTTCGACTAAACTTGATGTCGCCGAATAATGTTGCCTCCATTTTGGTTTAGAACTTAACTCTTTAATTGCTTCTTGGCGTGATTTAATAGCATCGACATTATTTGCTTTTAAAGCATCTGCCAACTTTTGAGTACCTTCATTAATGGTTGTTCTATTTATAAATTGAAAAAATGAACCACGCCCAAATAAGTCAATATCTAAACTATAAAAATGATTGGGGTCTTGAAATTGCAAGCCTTTATCCCGCTCGTGAAAATTGCCAGAGGCTATTTCAATTTCTTCTTCATTAATTTCAACTAAGGCCTTATTGAAATTTCTTTGTGTTTTTATATCGGTATACTTTGATAATAAATAAACAAATATAGCAATGCCAATTACAGCTATAACAATTGCTACTTGCCAATATTGAAATGCAAAATAAATTCCAAAACCTGTTATTAAAAATACAGATAGCCTCAACATACTTAAAGCTGTCATTTTTTTGAACAATCTTTGGGCTTCAGATTTATACTTTTCTGAATGTTCTTTATAGTATGATATCGGGCTATTCATTTTAATTTTGATTTAGATTCCCGCATTTGCGAGAACAATAACTCATAGGAACCCTCAAAGTATTACATCGAGGACTATTTTTCGGGTAAAGAAACAAAAAAGCCCCGAAATGATTCAGAGCTTTAAGTTTATTTTATATTTTAATAATTTTTAATCTCGCGACATAAAAATACTAAGTATATACCAAAACAATAACATTAAAGAAGCGAATAAGCCCAATGCTGCCGGAATGTAATCCTCAGTAGTGTACTTATTTACTAAATTAGAAGTTTGATATAAAATAGAGCCCCCTGCCAACAAACACATACCAACAGAGAACCACAAACCTAAATTAAAACCAAATAATGAACCTGCTATAATAAGCCCAATAGCAATAAAGAATCCTATAGTAAGCCCCGTTTTTAAAAAAGAAAAATCCTTTTTTGTAAGAAACACAACAGCTGTTAATCCTGAAAATAAAGCCAATGTAACTATTGCTGCTTGATTTAACATTTCCGGACCGGATTCCATATAAAATGCAGCAATATAAATTAACGGCACAAAAATAAAAGCTTCTGCCAAAATATATAAACCATAGGCTAAATACTGCTTGTTTTTATCTGGTGTTTTTAAAGCCATGCGTTCCGCATAATTTGTAATAAACATAAAACCACCTAACATAATAAGCCATCTGTAACCTTCTGTCATTGATAATGCAAACTCTACAATAGTATTACTTTGAAGTAATAAATACTCAAAAAGAATAAATACTAAAACACCTCCCGCCACATGAGCATAGGTCTTTTTATAAAATGCTACACGGTCTAAGTCTGACGTTTGACTTAGTAATAACTTATTATTTTGAATTTCTTCCATAATTACTATTCATTATATTGATTAGAAATTTAAATGTACTAAAAAAAGAAACCGAATGCTTCGGTTTTAGCGAAAAATTCGGTTTCTTTTATATTTTTAAAAATACATTTAATCCCTTGACCCGCCAAATATTTGAATCGCCCAAAATAACAACGTAGCTAAAGCACCAATAGCCGCTACCAAATAGGTTCTCGCTGCCCATTTAAGTGCATCTTCAGATCCAGCATATTCTTCTTGGGATACCATATTTTTATTTTTTAGCCAAGCTAAAGCCCTATTACTAGCATCGTATTCTACAGGTAAGGTTATAAAACTAAATAATGTGGCAAAACCCATAAGTACAACACCTGCAGCAGCTGCCCACCAGCCTATACCTACTCCTGCAGCAGCACCAAGTAATAAACCTCCCATAATTAACCAATGTGACATCCCTGAAGATACACTCACGACAGGCACTAAAGAAGAACGCATTTGCAACCAGCTATACGCTTGTGCATGTTGTACTGCATGACCACACTCGTGAGCAGCAACTGCCGCTGCTGCTGCATTACGCTGATTGTATACGGCTTCACTTAAATTAACCGTTTTGTTTTTTGGATTATAATGATCGGTTAGACGTCCGGGAGTCGAAATCACCTCAACATCTCTAATACCATGATCTGCTAACATTTTTTCTGCTATTTCGGCACCACTCATACCATTACGCAACTGTACTTTCGAATATTTTTCGAACTTTCTCTTCAAGGTACTGCTTACTAACCAACTTACTAAAGTTATACCTCCTATTAATATATAATATCCTAACATCGTCTTCTATTTTTTAATTATACATTAAGTACAACAAAAATAACGCCAATTTAGAGGTCTGAAAGTTTGTCAGTTTCAAACAACTTCAGTTTCTAAATTAAAAGCTTCTGCTATTTCTTTATAAACAACTTCACCTTTAACAATGTTTAGTCCTTTTGATAGCGGAACATTATTTTCACAAGCTTTTTCCCAACCCTCATTTGCCAATTTAATAACGTAAGGTAAAGTCACATTAGTAAGTGCTACAGTAGAGGTATACGGTACTGCCCCTGGCATATTAGCAACACAATAGTGGACGACATCGTCTATAATATAAGTTGGATCTTCATGTGTGGTTGCTTTTGTAGTTTCAAAACATCCACCCTGGTCTACAGCAACATCCACAATCACTGTTCCTGGCCGCATGCTTTTTAGCATATCTTTTGTGATTAGTTTAGGTGCCTTGGCGCCTTTTATTAAAACGCCTCCAATAATTAAATCTGATTCTTCAATACGTTTTCTAATATTGTATTCGCTTGAAAACTCGGTTACCACATGATTTGGCATCACATCATTTACATAGCGTAATTGTTTCATATTTATATCCATAATGGTTACATGAGCGCCTAATCCTGCAGCCATTTTAGCTGCTTGAATTCCTACAATACCAGCACCTAAAACCAAAACTTTTCCTGGTGGCACTCCTGGAACTCCACCTAATAAAACACCTCGTCCTTTAATTGGTTTTTCTAAGTATTTAGCACCTTGTTGTATAGACATTCTACCAGCAACTTCAGACATTGGAATTAGTAATGGTAAAGAACCATCTGCCTCTTCAACAGTTTCATATGCAATACAAATCGCATCACTTTTTATCATAGCCTTTGTTAGTATTTCACTGGATGCAAAATGAAAGTAGGTAAAGACAATCTGATTAGGTTTGATTAGTTGATATTCTTCTTGTATAGGCTCTTTCACTTTTACAATCATATCACTAGAGGCATATACCTCTTCAATAGAATTTAAAATAATAGCTCCAGCTTTTTGATAATCTTCATCAAAAAAACCACTCCCAAAACCAGCACTAGTTTGTATATAAACTGTATGATTTCTTTTTGTAAGCTCAAAAACTCCCGCAGGTGTCATACCTACTCTATTTTCATTATTTTTAATTTCTTTAGGAATACCAATTTTCATCTATTTGTTTTTTAGTTAACTGTCTGATACTTCACATAAAAACTATTTAATTGTTAAATACTAATTACGCTCATTTTACAGACAATAATTCAGGTTAATTTCTTGGTTAAAATTACAATGAAAAACACAAAATATTTACCTTTTAACTAAAGCTATGGCATTTTTATTAATTTCTATAAAATGGAAATATTATTTTATGAAATAGAAAATTTAGACCCAAAATGACCCCTCGAAATTGTCAAGTTAATTTATTATTCCCTGTATTTAATTTTGAAATAGACTAATAAAAATGAAGATACTACGGTAATACTATTAGCAAAGATCATTGAAGGGCTATTTTTTAGAAACCCATAAACTAACCATGAAACAATTCCTATAAAAAATAAAAGAAGCATCGGTAAAGACAGACTAGAAACATCTTTGGTTTTCCAGGTTTTATAAACTTGTGGCAAGAATGCTGCTGTAGTAAGGATCGCTGCAATAAAACCAATTATTTCTATAAAATTATCCTGCATGTTATCCTATTGCTGCATCCGTAATTTTATTTAATGCTCCGGCTATCTTATTCAATATGTCTTCTTGATTCTTAATACCGTGTCTATCTCTTAAATATAGTGGGTTATTATACGACACTTTTACAACGCCTTCAGCATCTTGATAAACTAATACCTTTTGTGGTAAATCTAAACCTATGGTCTGCGCGTTTTGCATTAATGGCGTTCCTAAATTAGGATTTCCAAACATTATGATTCGTGTTGGGCTTAGTTCTAAACCTACAGAGGAAGCATTTGCTTGATGATTTAGTTCTGCTATAATCCTTAAATTTGGATTGTTTTCGATAACGCTTTTCAATTTTTGATAGGTTGTATCAAAATCTTGGTAGCTTATTTTTGAGATAATCCCTGTTTCATTCATAATAATGCTTTTTACCTTTTGTCTCCAAAAATCGCATTACCCAACAATATTGACTATTTTTCCTGGAACAACAATCACTTTTTTAGGTTCGCGCCCTTGTAATTGTTCTTTTGTTTTTTCGTGTTCTAGAACTGTCTTTTCTATATCGTCTTTGCTCATATCTAATGGTAACTCTAATGTAAAACGCATTTTTCCATTAAATGAAATCGGGTAATTTTTACTGCTTTCTACTAAATGACTACCGTCAAATTTTGGAAAGCCTGCCGTTGAAATAGATTCATTATGTCCTAGCTTGTTCCATAATTCTTCTGAAATATGTGGTGCATAAGGCGAAATTAAAACCAACAATGGTTCAAGCACCTCTTTACTTGTGCATTTTTGAGACGTTAATTCATTAACTGCTATCATAAAAGTAGAAACTGATGTATTGAATGAGAAATTCTCAATATCTTCCTCTACTTTTTTTATGGTTTTATGTAGTGTTTTAAGAGCCTCCCCTAACCCCTCCGAAGGCGGGGAACTCGTTACATAAAAGCTTCCATTTTCTCCTTGATGGTATAGTTTCCAAAGTTTTTTCAGGAATGAATGTACTCCAGTAATCCCTGCCGTATTCCATGGTTTGTATTGCTCTAAAGGTCCTAAGAACATTTCGTAAAGGCGTAAACTGTCTGCACCGTAATCAATACATATTTGGTCTGGATTAACCACGTTGTATTTAGATTTGGACATTTTTTCTACGTCACGACCTACTTTGTAAACCCCATCTTCAAGAATGAATTCTGCATCTTTAAATTCTTCTCTCCAATTTTTAAATGCCTCTATATCCAATTCATCAGAACTATTTACAAAAGATACATCTGAATGAATTGGTTGTACTTTGTTTTCTCCTATTAGCCCTTTCGAGATAAATTTATTCTCACCTTCAACACGATACACAAAAGCACTCGTCCCCAAAATCATCCCCTGATTAATAAGTTTTTTTGCATACTCATCAACAGGTACAACACCTTTATCAAATAAGAATTTTTGCCAAAAACGAGAATATAATAAATGTCCTGTAGCATGTTCACTTCCTCCTATATATAAATCGACATCCTGCCAATAATCCAAGGCTTCTTTAGAAGCCATTTCGTTATCATTCGTAGGATCCATATATCTGTTAAAATAAAAGGAACTTCCTGCCCAACCTGGCATGGTGTTTAACTCTAAAGCCCCACCTAACCTCCCCGAAGGGGAGGAATTCTCAAACTCTTCTTTGGATACGATGTCTGCTTTATCCCCATATTGTAACCAATACCATTTTTTAGCGTTTCCTAATGGCGGTTCGCCTGTTTCGGTTGGTAAATATTTTTCAACTTCTGGTAATTTAATTGGTAAATGCTCTTTAGCAATCATTTGTGGCATTCCATTCACATAATACACAGGGAATGGTTCACCCCAATAACGTTGTCTGCTAAATACGGCATCACGTAATCTGTAATTAGTTTTTCCTTCACCTTGCCCTAATTGTTCCAATTCAAAAATAACACGTTTGGTTGCTTTTTTATAGTTCATGCCGTTAATGAAATCACTATTGGCTATGATAGTTTTTTCTTTATCAGCAAACGCTTCTTCAGAAATATCCACACCTTCAAAAATATTTGGAATCGGAATATTAAAATGCTTTGCAAAATCGTAATCACGTTGGTCCCCGCATGGCACCGACATCACCGCTCCTGTACCATAGCCAGCTAATACGTAATCACCAATCCAAATAGGGATAGGTTCTTTTGTGAATGGATGTTCTGCATAAGCTCCTGTAAATACTCCCGAAATGGTTTTAACATCCGCCATTCTATCACGCTCACTACGTTTTGCAGTTGCTAGAATATAAGCATCAACGGCTTCCTTTTGCTCTGGGGTTGTTATTTGTGATACTAGTTCGTGTTCTGGTGCTAAGGTCATGAACGAGACTCCGAAAATGGTGTCAGGACGGGTTGTGAAGACTTCAATCCCCCTAGCCCCCAAAGGGGGAACTTTCTCACTCTTGATTGATGCTCTTTGATTTAATTCTTCTCGAATAGTTTTAAGAACACTTTCAATATTGCTCAAAACGTCTTCGTTTGTAAATCGAATAACTTTATAGTTATCATTTTCAAGAATTTCTGTTCGTTTAGCATCTTCTTCTACTTGAGACTCATGAATTTTTCCGTCAACTTCAACAATCAACTTTTTATCTAAGCAAACAAAATCAACAATATAATCACCAATCAAATGTTGTTGCCGAAACTTAGCCTCCAGTTTTTTTCCTCTCAAGCTACCCCACAATGCTGCTTCAGCTTGCGTAGGATTTGCACGCATTTCTTTAGCTCTTTCAAGAAGTAAATGCGAATTATTTCCACCCGTCATATACCCAGGCCGTTTTTCAGAGCCTGCTTTCCCTTCCCCTCCGGGGAAGGATAGGATGGGGAATATTACAGATGCTCCAACCGATTTCCCTATCCAATTACGCTGGCTTTCCTTTAAAGAATCTGTCCAATCAATCGTATCCAACCCTTGAAGTAAGCGTTCTGCATAGGCAGAAATACGCATACTCCATTGTGTCATTTTTTTACGAATAACAGGATGTCCGCCACGTTCTGAAACGCCATTTACAATTTCATCATTTGCCAAAACAGTTCCCAATGCAGGGCACCAGTTTACTTCTGTTTCAGCTAAATATGTTAATCTGTATTGTAATAGTATTTTTTGTTGTTCCTTTGATGAAAATCCGTGCCATTCATCAGCAGAAAATGCTTCAATATCATCATCACAAACGGCATTCACATTGGTGTTACCTTCCGCTTCAAAAATGGCAACTAAGTTTGAGATGTCTTCAGCTTTGTTAGTCGTATTATTAAACCACGATTCGAATAATTGAATAAAAATCCATTGCGTCCATTTGTAATAACTCGGGTCTGATGTTCTAACCTCACGAGACCAATCAAACGAAAAACCTATTTGGTCTAACTGTCTACGATATGTTTTTATATTTTCAGCAGTTGTTATTGCTGGATGTTGTCCGGTTTGAATAGCATATTGTTCAGCTGGCAAACCAAAACTATCATATCCTTGTGGGTGTAATACATTAAACCCTTTATGACGTTTATAACGTGCATAAATATCTGAGGCAATATACCCTAATGGATGCCCTACGTGTAAACCTGCACCACTTGGATAAGGAAACATATCCAAAACATAATATTTTGGTTTTTCGCTATTGTTAACAGCTTTAAACGTCTGGTTTTCTGCCCAATACTTTTGCCATTTGGCTTCTATCTCGTTGAAATTATATTTCATTATCCTGCTAAAATATTAACGTCATTACGAAGGAGATACGACTATGCAATCTTTTAAATTGAAACTAAAATTAATCAGATTCCCACACTTCGTTCGGAATGACGGATTTTAAAAGCGCAAATTTAAACTTATTACAACACTATTGAAAGTTTAAACGTTGTATTTATGTATTTGAAAAAAGACTAACATGTAGATTGTAATTCAAATTTCATTTAAGTAAGACTTTCATATTGATAACAAAGGTATTTTTTACTTGAAATCAAAAGACTTAAATCTTTTGAAGTTTCTTTTCATAGACTTTATTATTTTTACGACATTAATCCATCATTTTATGAGTTCATCATTTGAAAAACACCAAAAACGCAGGCTTATCTCATCTTATTTCTCTGTGGTATTAAGTATTGCTTTAGTGTTGTTTTTATTGGGTTTATTGGGAATGCTTATTCTAAATGCCAAAAAAGTATCTGATCATTTTAAAGAACAAGTGGTTGTAACCATCTATTTAAAAGATTCTGCTAAAGAGGTGGAAACAAAACAGCTTGAAAAAAGTTTGGCTATGGCAGATTATGTAAAATCTACTGAATATGTTTCTAAAGATCAGGCTGCCGAATTTATGAAAGCTGAAAATGGTGAGGATTTCATGGATTTTGTGGGTTATAACCCATTACAAAATTCAATTGATGTGCATTTGAAAGCCGATTTTGTAACTTCTGAACATTTAGAAAAGATTTCTGCTGAAGCGTTAAACAAAAACTTTGTTGATGAGGTTACTTATGACAATGACTTGGTTAATTTGATGAACGACAACGTGAAAAAGATTAGTTTTTGGGTACTTATTATAAGTGCTATTTTCACTTTAATTGCTGTTTTGCTTATTAATAGTTCTATAAGATTAGCTGTTTATTCTAAGCGTTTTACAATAAAAACCATGCAAATGGTTGGTGCTACAAAGCAATTTATTAGACTTCCTTTTATTTGGAAGAGTGTCCGTTTGGGAATGATTGGAGCTGTTTTGGCGCTCATAGGCATGGCCATTGTTCTATATTATCTTAACAAAACCTTTTTAGAATTAGAGCTATTAAGCAATCCTTTTTTAATGACTCTTTTGTTTGTTTTTGTTTTTGCTCTAGGTATTGTTATTACATGGATAAGTACGCATTTTGCAACACAACGTTTCTTGAATCTGAAAACGGATCAATTGTATTAATAGAGTAACCAGTCCAATAAATTTAGATTCTCTTAACGCTAAAGTTTTAAATAAAACCGTTACTTTGCGCTTAGCATTCGCAAATGTCCCTTTATGGGGATATTATTTATACTGAATTTAACTAGTTATGGGAGAAAAAAAACGAAAAGAAAACGCTAAGAGTATATTTGTTTTTGGGAAGAAAAACTATAAATTTATGTTTATTGGTTTAGCTTGTATCGCTTTAGGCTTTATTTTAATGTCTGGCGGTGGTAGTGATGACCCTAATGTTTTTAATCCTGAAATCTTTCATTGGAGACGTATAAGACTTGCGCCTGCTATTATTCTGATTGGGTTTGGCATTGAGATTTATGCTATTTTATTAAATCCTGATAAATAAAATTTAGAACTTCTAAGCTTCGGTATATCTATTTTAATATTTTTGCGCCATGGATATTATCGATGCAATTATTTTAGGGATTATTCAAGGGCTTACTGAATTTTTACCTGTATCATCAAGCGGTCATTTAGAACTTGGTAAAGCCATCCTTGGAGACAATTCTATACCAGAAGAAAGTTTATTATTTACGGTCGTTCTACATTTTGCAACCGCTTTAAGTACTATCGTCGTTTTTAGAAAAGATATTTTAGATATTATTAAAGGAGTCCTAAAATTTGAATGGAATGAGGACTTACAATTCGTTTCAAAAATTATAATATCTATGATTCCTGCAGTTGTTATCGGACTATTTTTTGAAGAGCAATTAGAGCAACTTTTTGGAAGCAATATTTTGCTAGTAGGATGTATGCTAATCATAACGGCTGTCTTACTTTTTTTAGCAGACAAAGCTAAAGACACCAATAAAAAGGTTTCTTTTAAAAATGCCTTCATCATAGGAATCTCCCAAGCCATTGCTATGCTTCCTGGCATTTCGCGCTCTGGCGCTACTATTTCAACATCTGTTTTATTAGGAAACGATAAAACAAAAGCGGCTCGTTTTTCATTCTTAATGGTGGTTCCTTTAATTTTTGGTAAAATCGCAAAGGATATTATGAGTGGTGATTTGACTTATGATAGTGGAAACTTCACGTCTCTATCAATTGGTTTTATTGCTGCCTTTGTTGCTGGATTATTTGCTTGTACATGGATGATTGCTCTAGTTAAAAAAAGTAAGCTAAGTTATTTTGCCATTTACTGTATTATTGTAGGTATTATTGCCATTGTTTTTTCATTATTAAATTCGTAGAATGATTACGAGAGAAGACTATCTTTCCGGACAGGTCTTGTTAATAGACAAACCTTTAAACTGGACTTCCTTTCAAGTGGTTAATAAATTGCGTTGGGAAATCCGTCAGGCTTTTGATATTAAAAAAATAAAAGTCGGGCATGCTGGCACACTTGATCCTTTGGCGACTGGACTGCTGGTTATTTGTACGGGGAAAATGACCAAACAAATTGATACTTTTCAAGGTCAGGTTAAAGAATATACAGGTACTATGGTTTTAGGCAGTACAACACCGTCCTATGATTTGGAAACTGAAATAAACGAAACATTCTCTACCACCCATATTACAGAGGCATCAATTCTTGATACAACGAAACAATTTATAGGGGATATTCAGCAATATCCACCTGTTTTTTCAGCATTAAAAAAGGATGGAAAGCGATTATACGAATTTGCCAGAGCAGGCGAAACCGTTGAAATAAAGCCAAGAACTGTTGCCATTTCAGAATTCGAAATCACAAAAATAGATGGTTTAAATATTGATTTTCGAGTGGTATGTAGTAAAGGGACTTACATTCGTTCTTTGGCAAACGATTTTGGAAAAGCACTAAATTCAGGAGCTCACTTATCTGCTCTAAGACGTACTAAGATTGGTGATTTTGATGTAGATGAAGCTATTTCCATTGAGTCTTTTATACGAGCACTTTCTTTGGAATAATTGTTGATAATGAAGTTTGTTTCACATAATCCTCAATTATGAAACAAACTTACATCTTACTTTTATGTTTACCATTTTTTTGTTTTTCTCAAATCCGTAAAGAAAAATCTCATGGTCTTTTTTATAAATTATCACTTGCTGCAACATTAACCATCAACAAAGAATATAATATCAACATTGATGATGATGACACATTTTTAAATCCAAGTGCGTATTTCTTGAATAACACTGTTGGTTATCAATTCGATAAACGCACCTCTTTAGGGCTAAATTTTGAGTATGACTACCATTCACAACAAGGGCTCCACTTTTTTCCAACCTATTTAGATCTCCGACATAATGTTATCGCTGATGATGATAATCTTTTTGTGAGAGCTGGGTACGGAACGCTTTTAGGTTTAAATAAAAATTTTGAAAAAGGCAATATTTATAAAATTGGTATTGGCATTCAAACTTTTGATCAAAACTTCAGAAATTCATTTTTAATAGGAATAGATTTTACCAGAAAACGATTTGGACATAAAACTCTGGAAGGGTTATCAAGCGTTTCAATTTTTTTAGAATTTATGCTTTTTTAAACTTTTTAGCGTATTTTGCCGTATATTAAGCAAATAATTCTCTCTAACAAAAACGATTTGCACCTAACAAATCAGCATAAAGCCCTACTAATTACGTTCCTGATTTCAGGAACGGTAATCATGTCTGTTTTTAATTTAAGCCTTAAGAAACAAGACAAATTTGCTTCTGAAAGCTATTATGAAATAGAGCCTGAAAAAGAATTAACCGAAGAAGAAATTAAAATATTAGAAGCTTTAGAGAAGTTAAATGCAAGTAAAGCAGAAACCAACAAGGCTTTTAATGAAACAAAAAGCAACAAGCATTTTGCTGAAGCCTTTAAACCTATTGCTCCTCCGGAAGATTATGTACCAAAATCCAGCAATACTTCTGAAGACACCGAATCTTATACTAAAACATATGAAGCTCCTGATGATTCTAAGGTAAACAAAGACGAATTATCATCATTTAGTAAAGTCAATGATGTATTGAAAAAACAGCAAGAAGATGGTGCTAATACAAAAAGTACAATCAGTTTCTCATTAGTCGACAGAAATAAAGTATATATACCTATTCCTATTTACTTATGCGAAGTTGATGGTAAAATAGTTGTAAATGTTACAGTTAATGAAACTGGACATGTTATAGATGCTTATATAAATACGGCTTCAACCTCAGACAACGAGTGCCTTATAGAACATGCTTTACAGTATGCTAAAGATTCTCGATTTAGTGAAGACCCAACCAAGAAAACACAATTAGGGTCTATTACATTTTTCTTTATTGGCAAACATTAGGCTCTAACTCGCAAAGCATATCGGTTAAATCGTCTATAATATTTTGACCCTTATTAATATTATACCAATGTTGTAAATCTTCTTTAAATTCCGGAGTTAATTTCCCATGCATGGCTTTAAATCTATTAACATAGTTAGTTGCTTCACTAGGTCTTGGTCCAAACGTACTTAAAACATCTCCTGTGTTATTATCTAACATGATTAGTTTAGGAATGGCTTTACCTCCATTGGTTAAAAAAGCATCCATTAACTCAGGGTTTTCATCACGGAGCACTACTTTAAAAGTAATATTATCATTTAGTTCGGAAACTTTATTTATAACGGGCATTATATGTGCAGCATCACCACACCAGCTTTCTGTAATAACTAGCCAAGTAACAGGCTCTTTAAACGATTCTATTTTATTTAAAGCCTCTTCGGTTACCTTAATAGTTTTATCCCAACGTTTCATACGTCGATCATTAAGTTTAGTGTAACCAATTAAAGCTTCTGTTTTTTCATTTCCAGTGGTAGAATTATTTTCAACTAATTGCTTTACCAAATCTCTATAATCTTGATATGAAATACTTTTATCTAAACTATTTTTTATAATGATGTCCATAATCTTCTTTTAATGAATGCTACAAAATTAGCATCTTGATTTTTTAATTAAGATGATATTTGTCATACTTTTGTATAGAACCTTACGAGATTTTTATGAAAACAAAGCACAAATGCCATTGGTGTGTTGGAGATGAGCTATATGAAGCCTACCATGATGAAGAATGGGGCACCCCTGTTTATGACGATGAAACTCTTTTTGAATTCTTAATTTTAGAAACATTTCAGGCTGGTTTAAGTTGGATTACCGTTTTAAGAAAACGTGAAAATTTCAGAAAAGCATTTGATCATTTTGATTATAAAAAGATCGCCAATTACAAACAAGATAAGATTGATTCGCTTCTACTAGACTCAGGGATTATTAGGAATAAACTAAAAGTAAATGCCACGGTTACCAACGCACAAGCGTTTATAAAAATTCAGGAAGAGTTTGGTAGTTTTAGCAAGTATATTTGGGGCTTTGTAGATGGTAAACCTATAAAAAACAGCTTTAAAACTCTAAAAGACGTTCCTGCTAACACTCCTTTAAGTGACACTATTAGTAAAGATTTGAAAAAGCGAGGATTCAAGTTTGTTGGTACCACAGTTGTTTATGCCCATATGCAGGCTACAGGCATGGTAAATGATCATGAAGTAAATTGTTTTAGGTATGAACAAGTTTAATTTATTTTAACTCGATACAACTTTAGTTTTATTTAAATGAAAATCAGTTAATTATATTCAAGTGCCATGTTGAGTACTTCGGCTATAGTTTATACTGAGCGCAGTCGAAGTACTCAGTATAAACTAAAGTCGAAACCTAATTAAAACAACTGAATTTTTAAAACCTTTCGACTGCGCTCAAGGTGACAGGCTTTATTTTATTGAACTTTTGTCTATTTTTTTATAAATTTTATGTCGAAACTCACATTATTTTATAATTCTAAAATTAGTCATTTAAATATTCTAAAAAAACATCTCTGGAAATTTCCTCAGCACCTAAGCTTTCTAAATGATTTGTGTATACTTGGCAATCTATTAGTTTATAATGAGTATTTTGAATAAACGTTATAAAACCAACCTTACTGGCATTACTCTCGTTGGCAAACATACTCTCTCCACAAAACACCCCATTGTTTAAATCGACGCCATAAAGTCCGCCAACTAAAGTATCATCTTTCCAAACTTCAACAGATTTTGCATAACCTAATTCGTGAAGCTTTATATAGGCATCAATCATATTGTCTGTAATCCATGTATTTGCTTGCCCATCGCGCTTTATTTCGGAGCATGCTATAATTACTTCTTTAAAAGCTTTATTAACAGTAACTACATAATTCTTATTGCGCAATACCTGTTTCATGCTTTTTGAAACTTTTAACTTCTCAGGAAAAAGTACAAAACGGGGGTCTGGTGACCACCATAAAATAGGTTCTTCCACTTCAAACCAAGGGAAAATACCTAATTTGTAGGCACGCAATAACCGTTCTACAGATAAATCACCTCCTATAGCCAATAAACCATCTTTGGTAGCTTCACTTACCTCTGGAAACCAAATATCTTCTGTTAGGTATTGCATCTAAAATTTTTTATATAGAATTCATTTAGACTTTTTCAATTTGTTAAAAAATTGCTGTTTTCGCTTAAATCCAAAAAGTCTAAATGAGTTCATAAAAATAAACAACCTCAACGTTAAAATAAACATTGAGGTTGTTTTTATGAGATTCCCAGCTTTACTTCCACTATGCTCAGTATAGACTAAGGAATGATGATCGTTTTTAATTAAAAAGGAAGATCATCATGATCGTCTTCTTTTAAATCTCCTGCAGGCTCAAAAGCATCTGCTGGTGGTACCGGTGGTAAATTTTCACCTGAAGCATCAGCTTGTAAAGCTTCTATTCTCCATCCTTGAATAGAGTTAAAGTATTTAGTTTCTCCTTGTGGATTTACCCATTCTCTACCTCTTAAGTTAATACTAATCTTTACTTGCTGTCCTACTTGATAACTGTTTAACAAATCTGTTTTATCTTGAACAAACTCCACCATAATGTGTTGTGGGTACTGCTCTTCTGTTGTTACTACAATTTCTCTTTTTCTAAACCCATTACTCCCAAAAGTTTGAGTTTCTCCTACCATTTTAATTCTACCTTGAACTTCCATTAATTATTATTTATTACTTATTTAACTTAACAATATTTTCCAAGCACTTTCAACATCACCAAAACTGAGGTAATTACGTGCTAATTTATGTTTTTGCCTATGTGTAGCTGTTTTAATATTTGAATATCTTGCTCCTAAATCTTCAACAAAACGGGTCACACTTTCTTCTGTAGGTAATGCTTCTATATTGGCTAACATACCTAAATCATTTCCAGTTAAAACCATACTGTTTTTAACATGATCTGGAAAATTATCAACTCCAATTCCTAATGTTGACAACGGTTTAGGGATTTCAAAAAAGCCTTTTTTAGCACGCGTATAATAACTACCACCTGCTCTGGCCACTAAATCCAATTTTTGTTGGTTTATCGCGCCATTTTCATCAAGCACATCTTCATCTATATGAAGTTTAACAACTTCGCAAATAATTAAATTTCCTGCACCTCCTTCAGTTCCTAACTTAATAACATCATTCACTTTGCATTCAAATTGTACAGGTGCTTCTGCTACACGAAATGGCTTAACAATATCGGATTTTAACATGGTTAATCCCGATTTATCAAACTCATTAACCCCTTCGGGGTATTCCGTACTGCTTAACGACATTTGATGAACCATATCGTAATTCACCACATTAATAACGACTTCTTTAGTGACTTCAACATTTTCCAACGTATGCTTTGTCGTATTATCTCTAACACGCCGTGCAGGCGAAAATATCATAATAGGCGGATTCGCACTAAATACATTAAAAAAACTAAATGGCGATAAATTCGGATTCCCATCCGCATCCATAGTACTAGCAAAAGCTATTGGTCTTGGTGCTACTGCGCTTAACAAATAACCATGTAATTTACTGGTAGATAAGCTTTTTGGTTCAAACGATGTCATTAACTTTTAGTTTTAACAAATGTAACTATTATGTTGTTTAACTAAAAACCAATTTACTAACATCTTAAACAATAATATTAACAGATTTGCATTATATTACAAGTTTAATTTAATTAATCAATGATTTTTACAAAGTACGGTAACACATTTCGTTGGATTATTATAGTAGCATCTTTTGTTATTGTTTCTCTCATTTTATGGAAAACCTATGAGTTTTTTCAACATTTTAAAGAGGAAGAACGCACCAAAATGGAAAATTGGTCTCTAGCCCAAAATGAATTCGCGAACTCTGATGTTAATTCCAACATGGAGCTTACTCTACAAATCTTAAACAGTAACAAAACAACCCCCATGATTGTTATTAACGAAGATGGGAGCCTAGGAATTCACAATAACATAGACGATAAAAAAATTACTGATTCTTTATATGTCAAAAAACTAGTTTTAAAATTTGAAAAAGAGAACAATCCAATTCCTATAAAAATTGGAAGCAGTATAGTAAGTACCATTTATTATGGGAATTCTCCTTTATTAAACAAGTTAAAATACTATCCGTTAGCGTTATTGCTTATTGTTGTTTTATTTGGTGCCGTTATTTTCTTTTTTTACAGTAGTAATAAGAATGCCACCCAAAACAAGCTATGGTCCGGCATGGCTAAAGAAACAGCACATCAAATTGGAACACCTTTGTCGTCTTTAATTGGTTGGACAGAAATTTTAAAAAGTGAACATGTCAATCCAGATTATATTGCTGAAATTGAAAAAGATGTAGATCGATTACAAACCATTACCGAACGCTTTAGTAAAATAGGGTCCTTACCTACTTTAGAAACAACCGACATTATTAAAGAAACTATTGACTCTTATGACTATTTAAAAACGAGATCTTCTAACCTTATAGACTTTGAAATTATAACCCCAGAAGGAGATATTCCTGTTAAACTCAATAAACAATTATACAGCTGGACGATTGAAAATCTGGTAAAAAATGCTATTGATGCCATGAAAGGTAGAGGTAAGCTTTTGGTTGAAATTTCTCAATTAGAAAATAATGTAAAGGTTAGTATTACTGATACGGGGATAGGAATTTCTAAAAAAGATTTTAATAAGATTTTCACCCCTGGATACACTACAAAAAAACGCGGTTGGGGATTAGGTTTATCCCTCACTAGGCGTATTATTGAAGATTTCCATAATGGTAAAATAAAGGTTTTACAATCTCAAAAAGAAAAAGGAACCACAATACAAATTAGTTTAAAACGTGCCCCAAATTATGTCTGAAAAACTAGTTACCATAAAAGAAGTTGTATTAACAAACAACTGCCCAGAGTGTTATAGTAAAGAAGGTTTACGCTTATCTTTTAAACAGAAAATCATTGACACTAAATTTTATAAGTCTATCACTTCTAAAATTAGTCATGAAATTGTCTGTAAAACGTGCCATATGATTATTTATCCTGTAAAATGGACTGATGATATTGAGCGTGTTTTCGAGTATCAGAAAAAAGCATTTATCCCAAAAAAGGCATCAACCTACCTAAAGAAAGCATCGTGGGTTGCTATTATTTTAACTAGCATTATAATCATCACTGCAATAACATTAGCAGTTGTATACCCCTTTAATTTATAATTGAGTTTTAATTGCTTCTGCTAAGTTTTGGAATGCTTCTGTTGAAAGTTTTGTTTTTTTAATAAAACGGGCATCTTCCATGGTATGCAATGGAATTAAGTGTACATGTGCATGTGGCACCTCTAAACCTATAACAGACATACCTACTCGCTCACAGGGAACAGCTTTTTCTATAGCCAAAGCAACACGTCTTGAAAAACTCATTAACCCATTATAAGTTGCTTCATCCAAGTCAAAAATTTTATCAACCTCTTGTTTAGGAATACAGAGTGTATGTCCTTCACTATTTGGATTTACATCTAAAAACGCTAAAAAGTCATCTGTTTCTGCGACTTTATAACAAGGAATTTCTCCATTAACTATTTTTGTGAAAATTGAAGCCATATTGATTGAGAGGGTATATTATTCAGAAAATATTTTTTGTTCGAATTTATCTGAAGTCTTTGTGAAAAGATTGAGATAAAAATATTAAACTTTATCTAGAAATTTCTATAATATCAAACTTCATAACACCATTGGGTACTTGGATTTCAGCAACATCACCTACAGATTTTCCAAGTAAACCTTTTCCAATTGGAGAGTTCACTGAAATTTTACCCGAAGCTAAATCAGCTTCTCCATCGGCCACCAATGTATAATTCATTTCCATGCCATTAGTTTGATTTTTTATTTTAACTTTAGATAACACTAATACCTTAGAATTATCTAACTGAGATTCATCAATAACTCGTGCTCCTGCTAATGCATCTTCTAATTTAGAAATACGCATTTCCAACATCCCTTGTGCTTCTTTAGCAGCATCATATTCAGCATTTTCACTTAAATCTCCTTTATCTCTGGCTTCTGCAATTGCTTTTGATGCCTTCACGCGCTCTACATCTTTTAATTGTTGTAGTTCATCTCTTAATTTTTTTAACCCTTCAGGTGTATAGTACGATACTTTACTCATAACTTCATCGTTTTACTTAATAAAAGATGCCGAACACTCAGGTTCAGCATATAAAAAAATCTCGCTAACACGAGATTGTATAACAAATATACAAAATATTTAACTCAATTTGCTTTTTGTTGTAAATTGCATTTTTTAATTTTTATAATTACTATGAAACCTGTTTTCTTCCTCATTGCTCTCATTATTTTAACATCTTGCAGTAAAAATTCTGTTGATAATCAAAATTGTAATTTTTTATTAGATCTGGGGGTTAATGTTAATATTAATCTTAGCTTACCACAGTATAGTCAGCTCCCTTTTGCTGGCAACTCTGTTTACATAGAAAATGCGGGAAATGGGGGGATTATTGTTGCCAGCACAGGCGCCGATTTTTTAGCATGGGATGCTAGTGATCCAAACCATATACCTAGTAGTTGCTCTACACTTGTTCCTTCCGGATTAAATGCTACTTGTGGCTGTGATGATGCAAATGAATATAGCTTGGTTACAGGACAATTATTAGGAGGTAAAAGCTTACCGTGTAGTTTGAAAAACTATAGAGTAGAAAAAAACGGAAATAACCTCTTAATTTTTAATTAGAAAGATAAAAAAAGGGATTTGATTTCTCAGGTTGAGCTTGTCGAAACCGATATTAATTATCAGTAAATTAAAAACATTTCGACAAACTCAATATAACATCTAACTTATTTTTAAAATTTTAATGTCACCCCTAACAAGAAGTTAATAGTTGCCTGCGGATAGTAAAAATTCTCCGTTATAGCGGCATCAGAAGATCCTACTGGTCTATAAAAATAGCTGTAAGTATAGCCATTGGAAACATACTCAGAATCAAATAAGTTATTAATCAATAAATTAATCCCTATTTCTTTAATCCACTCTGGTTGAATCTTGTAGGATACATTTAAATTATTCACAAAATAGGCATCCATACTTTTTTCATCACTGGATGTATTATCTAAATATTGTTTCCCAACATATTTAGACAATAATGCAATACTTCCATTTTTAATTGGAGAATAGGTCAAAGTACTTCCAAATATAACATTTGGCGAAAAGGAAATATCTGTATCTTCAAATTGTGTTACTATAGGCTCATAAGAAACACTTTCAAATGTATTTGGGTCATATTGCGTATCGTAAATCACATAATCAAATTCTTTTATTTTATTTTGACTAAACGTCGCATTGGCATCAATTCTAAATTGGTTAGATACTTTATACCCTGTTTGCAATTCTATTCCTGCTCTATAACTTTTTGCTACATTTTCTCTTATAGGATCTCCAACATCATCTAAATCTCCTGTTAAAACTAACTGGTCTTTATAATTCATGTAATAGAGATTCGCTGTTGCATAAAAGTTTTCTTTTCTTAGTTTGTAACCAAACTCAAAATCATGGAGTTGTTCTGATTTTGGACGTACAGGGTTTTTAGTTAAATCATCTCTGTTAGGTTCTCTATTAGCCACTGCGAAAGACCCATAAAAACTATTATAATTATCTATTGTATATGTTAATCCAAATTTAGGATTGAAAAAATTATATGATTCCTTTACATTAATATTTAATAAATCTGAACTTGTTCCAACAGATTCATAATCCACCGTTCTATATTGAAGATCTAGTAAGGCAAATAAGTTATCCGTTACATTATATTCCGCTTTAACATAAGTACTATAATCTTTTTTGTCTCCATAGCTAAAATAGTAGTTACTTCTAATAGGTATTGAAGACGCAAACGAATCCCAAATAACCTCTCCAAAATGATCCCCTTTATACGTGTTATACCCCCCACCTAAATACAAGTTTAGGTTTTCTTTTTTATAACTTAAGGAATATACAAATGCATAAAAATCGTTATCTAACCAACGTCTTCTAATAACATCTCCTTCGTCTGACGCATTTACATTATTAGGAAAGTAATCACCTAACTCTTCATCATCTTTATACTGCTCAAAATAACCTTTTCCTCTAGTAAAATTACCTGAAATATTTGCAGAAAAATGATTATTAAATTGATGAGAAATATGTAACTGATAATGCGTTTGCTCATAATTATCTACTTCATTATCGTAAGTATAAAAATTATAAGTTCTTCCAGAGTTTAATAGATTCTGAGCTTCTGCATCAGAAGGGAAATTTCTATCAATAAATGCTTGTATTCCAGCTCTATCATTATTTACAACAGCTTCGGGTGTACCATACCAAGATTGGTAAGTTTCTTCTTTTCCTCCAAAAACAATAGCTTTTACGGCTGTTTTTTTGTTTAAAAACCCTGCTTCTAAATAGTATGAATTTAAATCTGCTCTTGCCCTATCTATATAACCATCACTTTGAATATTTGATAATCGTCCTTCTGCATAAAAATTATTTTTAAGTCCAGAACCAATGCTTATATTATGTTTTCTAGTTCCAAAACTTCCAACAGCATTGGTGGTTGTGGCATAGCCTTTAGCTGAGGGATTTAAAGTTTTTAAATTCAAACTTGCTCCAAAAGCACCCGAACCGTTGGTTGATGTTCCTACACCTCGTTGCAATTGTATATCTTCTACAGAGGAGACAAAATCTGGCATATTAACCCAAAATGTCCCTTGACTTTCTGCATCATTATAGGGTATCCCATTAATGGTTACATTTACTCTGGTAGCATCGCTACCACGTACTCTAATACCTGTATATCCTACTCCTGCACCGGCATCACTTGTAGTAACTACAGATGGTAATTGATCTAATAGAATAGGTAAATCCTGACCTAAATTAATTGATTCTAATTTCTCTTTTGTAATGTTAGTAAAAGCTACTGGCGTTTTATCCTTAGCTCTGGTTGCAGAAAGAAGAACTTCATCTAGTTTTTCTGTTTTAGTAGAATCTTGTTGTTTTTGATTTTCTTGCGCTTTGACGCTGACTGACAACACTAATAGTACAAAAAAAAGAAATACGTTTTTAATTTTAAAGATGTTATCATTCTTTGAATTTAAGAATACCTTTTTAAAAGTCGATTTCATTACGATTATATTTAATAATCGAATAAAAAGAGGTAATTATCCTTTATTGTTAGTTAATTTTTAAAATCCCTAAACAGCATTACCTGTTCTAGGTTCATTGGGTATGATCTCAGCTCTTAAAGCACCCCTTTTTGAGAACGCCGCAAAGATACTAACAATTAATAATTGTTAATATATTAATTGACAATTATTTTAGTCAATATCTGGTTTCCTTCTATTTGCTTTCTTATCAGAAAGATTACGTTTATTTTTTAGTCGTTTTCTAATAACCGCTTTAGGAATTTTAGTAGGAATGCGCTTTTTTGGAATAATTAAGCCCACACGGACCAATTCTAGAAAACGTTTTATAACAAGTTCTTTGTTTTTATGCTGGCTTCGACTTTCGTCACATTGTAAAATTAAAACCCCGTCTTTAGTCAATCGCTGTTTTAGTTTATTTTGAAGACGTATTTTTTGTTCTTCATTAAATGCAAGTGACTCAATTAAATTAAAGGTTAATTCAATTTTCGAGGATACTTTATTGACATGTTGCCCGCCACTTCCTGAGCTTCTAATTGCTTTAAAACTTAATTCTTGTATTAAGATTTCTTTATTGAACATGACTATGCCTGATGTGCTGGCTTAAGTAAATCGTTAACCGTTTTTACAGGGTTAAAAGTACTTAAAGGAACTTCAACAAAAATAGAATTCCAATATGCCATACTGCCATTCCATAATCCAGGAAGTTCTAATGCTTTTATGTCTATTCCATTTTGAGTTTTTGTAGTTATAAAAGCAGCTTCCGGATCTACAAATTCTTTAAGGTTAAATTTCTCGCCTTTGTAGTTTTTAACACCACAGACCAAATCTGTTGGATTAAAATGGGTAGCGTTTTTTACGATTTCATGCTGTGCTTCATTTTGAATATCGATTTGAGCAAACTCTACGATCTGTAAAGATATATCCCCGTTTTTATCTTTTACCCAAAAAGGCCCACCTCCTGGTTCTCCTTCATTTTTAACCATACCACACACACGAATTGGGCGGTTTAATTTTCCCTTTAGATATACTCTTTTTTCTTCTAAAGTAAAATCCTCAAAATCTGCATGAATCGGAACACGTATCTTATCTGATAAAAAGAGTGCTATTTCTAGAAGTTCTTCTTCTAAGATAACAGCTTGGTCTAGTTTATGTAAAAACGCAAAAATCTGTTCTTGAATTTTTATAAGAATGCCTGCAAGTAGCTTTTTATATTCAGAAACCTCAATATTCTTATCGGAAACGACAATATTATCAACATTTTTAATAAAAATAAAATCGTTATTCAAATCGTTTAAATTTTCTAACAAAGCACCATGACCTGCTGGTCTAAATAAAACCGAATCGTCTTCATTTTTAAAAATAGTTCCTTCCATTGTTAGCGCAACGGTTTCTGTTGCTTCTTTTTGATAGGAAAACGATACATTAAAAGTGGTATTCGTTTTTTGTTCCAGATCTTGTTTTATACGGTTTAACTCTTCACTAAAATAAGGATGATGTTTTTCTGAAACTGTAAAATGAAGATTGGCTTTATTGTTTGCTACGGCATAAAGTGTTGACTCAAATAAATGCTCTTGAAAAGCTGTTATCACAGTATCTCCATAGTCATGAAAAGGGAGCAAACCTTTAGGATAGAAACTATAATTAAGACTATTTTTGTCCAACATGACTTTTACAAATTGCAGATATTTTTCATCTTGTGATAAATTATCAAAATTTGAATGTTCTTCTTTAGCTTTTAATACAACATCATTATAAAATGGGAACTTTTCTAAATTAGAAATAAACGTTTTAATTAATGTATCATTATATTTTTCGGCATAATCCTCAATGTTTTCTTTTGAAGGATTGAAATTCTTTATAAACCGAAATAAAAACTTAAACATTCTGGTTGCTGCTCCAGATGCTGGTACAAATTTTAAAGAGGATAAAGCGTTTTGTTTTGATTCATACAATTTAATAAAATCCGTTTTCTCTTGCTCGCTATAACTCTCAATACCTTCTCCTATTGTTGCTGCTGCAACTAAATTAGAATAGGACATTCCATTTTTTATGCGTGCCACTTGAGCATTAACTTGGTCTACAGTAATGCCCTTACTTTGTATTTGTTGAATATTTTTTTCTGTAAACATTAATTATTTTTTAGAAGTTTATTTATATGTTTAATAGCTGTTTCCAGACGTTGATTTTTATCGCCTTTTAGCAATGCATATGGTTTTTTACTTTTTATTAATTCATTTTGAAAAGCTTTAAACATCCCTTCTCTATCTTCTGGTTTATCACGCAAATCATCCGCTTCCCAAGGGGTGTCAATATAAGTTAAAAAATACAAATCGTAGGTATTCTCCAACGCGTATTTTTTAATTAAAGGGTCACAACTCCCTGAATAATAAGCTTCAGAATACACCTTAATTTCTAATAAATTGGTATCACAAACTAAAACTGATTCTGTTTCTTTTGCCAATTCATTTTCAAGCTTCATTTGCCCTTCTGCTATAGGCAACAAATCCTCTTGCACACATACTTTACCTTCATTATCCCATTTATTTTGGAGATATTCACGCATATATTCTGGCACATAAACTGAATTGTAATACTTTGCCAATTGTCTTGACAATGTTGTTTTTCCAGTACATTCTGGACCAAATAAAACAACTTTTATACAGTTTGCAGGCTGTTGTTTATACTTTTCTTCCATAAAATATAAGCTTGTATAGCTAAAACGGTAAAAATAAGGTATTGAAAAGACAACATGCCCCAACCTCTATATGCATAAAGCGGTACAGTAATAATATCTGCGATAATCCAGAGTGTCCAATTTTCAATTTTCTTTCTTGCCATATACCACATCCCAGTAAAGAACATTCCTGAAGTAAAAATATCTATATAATTGGATATGGAAATTTGAATACCTGAAGATTTATAAACTATATAGGTAACACCCATTGTTAATACAAATAATACAAATCCAATAATCTTCTCACTGGTGTTAGTTCTAGAAATTCGAACTACTTTTTTATTATTTTTAGTTCTTGACCAATTCCACCAACCATAAACACTCATAATAGAAAAATAAAAATTCATCATCATATCTCCATAAAGCTGATCTTTCAATAAAATATAAACTGAAATTATAGTTGCTATTAAGCCTGTAGGATACACCAAAATATTTTCTTTTTTAGCATACCACACACTAGCTATTCCCGTAACTAGCACAATAGCCTCTAAAACAATAATATATGCTTCTTTATCTCGATAAGAATTTAAAAAAAAATCAAAAATGGGGTTCATAATCGTGTCTATCTGATTTTACAACCTTCATATATAATAAGCCACTTTCCATAAGCTCGAAAGCTTCTTTAATTTCTGTAGTGAGTAATTTCATTACGTCATCATAATCACCATAAACCTGTGTGCTTAATGGATTTTCCATAACCTTAAGATTTGAAGCCCTCAATTTCTTAATAAAATGAATAATTGTAGGTTCAAAATCGTTCTGTAAAGGTGTTATGGTTAATTCTACTGATATTTTCATTCCCCTCTTACATCTCCCCTAAGGGGAGAAATTATTATGTTAAACTTAATTTATAATTGTTATATCCTCATTTTATTTTCCCTTTTTGGGGAAATGTCCAACGGACGATGGGGCTTTTAATTCATCAAAAAAAGATTCATCTTCTTCAAAAGCTGTGCCAATCACCACTAAATCGGCTCCAAAATTATAAGCATTTTCTAATTGTTTTTTACTTCTAATACCGCCTCCAACAATTAACGGAATATTTATAGCTTTCTTTACATTTAACATAATTTCTTTTGAAACCGGAAATTTTGCCCCACTTCCAGCCTCTAGATAAATTAGTTTCATTCCAAGCAATTCACCTGCTTTTGCTGTATCAACAATATGTTGAATATTAGTTCTTGATAACGGGGCTGTTTCTGTCACTCTTTCAACTGCAGTTTCTTTTCCACCTTCAATGAGAATATAGCCTGTTGAAATGACATCAAGATTTGTTTCATTTAATTTCGAAATAGACCTAATATGTTTACCTATTAAATACTCGGGATTTCTTCCTGAAATTAAAGAAAGAAATAAAATAGCATCTGCTTTACCAGTGATTTGAGTGATCCCTCCAGGAAATAAAACAATAGGGGTTTTTGTATACCTCTTTATTTCTTCAACTAATGTATCTGTAATATTTTCATTGACAGTACTCCCTCCAACAAAAATATGAGTTGCAATGGATGTATTTACTTTTTCAATAAAACTTGATACTTTTTCAAACTTTATTTTATCTGGATCTATTAAAACGGCTAGTAGTTTTTCTCCTTTAGAAATCGATGCTAATATGTCATTGTAAATATGCTTCATCTAAAAAATGGCATAAGCACAGGTAAACCCCTCAAACGTAAAAAAATGAATGCTGTAACGCCGTTTTTTTGTTTTATAATCAATCCAGGCTATTGTTTGGTTATCATTATTAGAAAACGGAATCACTAAGCAATGTTCTTTAAAACTTAATCCAGGAGTAGCAAATAGTTTGTACAGTGATTCTTTTATACACCAAATGGCTGTTAGTTTCTCTACATAGTGCTTATCATCTTCATTTAAATAATCACTTTCGTAATCAATAAACTTATGAGCTATAATGGTAATTTTATCACGTTGTTTTTCAATATCTATCCCAATAATTAAGTCACTAATAATTACTGCAGAAAAATTAAAGGAATGCGTAATAGAGATTTGTTTTCCATCTTTTAAATGTGGTTTTCCATGTTCATCATAAAACAAATCTGAATCCTGATACCCAAACTCTGCCAATAAACAACGAACACTTAAAAACCCACGTCGATGTAGTTCACTTTTCATACCTAAAACACGTTTTAAACTTTCAGGTTTTAGTTGTATGGATTGCATCAAGTCATCATAGGACTCATCAATCTTCCAGATTTTAACGGTAGTTTGCGAATTTGGATTTATGCTTTTATAAAGAGGCATTTACTTTTCTTAAAGTTATTGGTTATCTTTGCATCTCCTAATAAATAGGATTGTAATTTTTGATAAGCGAATTTAACTATTTAAGTGCTAATCGCAATCTTGTTTGGTCTTAAAAAAATAAAAAGAAAAATTAATATGAGTACAAAAACAATTCCTTATGTAGCCAGTAAAGTAAAAGATATTTCACTTGCTGATTGGGGGCGAAAAGAAATAGAATTAGCTGAAGCAGAAATGCCTGGGCTTATGAGTTTACGTGAAGAATACAAAAATTCGCAACCTCTTAAGGGAGCTAGAATCGCTGGTTGTTTACATATGACCATCCAAACAGCAGTTTTAATTGAAACTTTGCAAGCTTTAGGGGCTGAAGTTACTTGGAGTTCTTGTAATATATTCTCAACGCAAGATCAAGCTGCTGCTGCAATTGCTGCTGCCGGTACAGCTGTTTATGCATGGAAAGACATGACAGAAGAGGAATTTGACTGGTGCATAGAGCAAACACTTTTCTTTGGTGAAGATAGAAAACCACTTAATATGATACTTGATGATGGTGGTGATTTAACTAATATGGTTTTAGATAAATACCCAGAATTAGCAGCTGGAATTAACGGTTTATCTGAAGAGACTACTACAGGTGTTCATAGACTTTACGAGCGTGTAAAGAATGGTACATTACCTATGCCTGCTATTAATGTGAATGATTCGGTTACAAAATCGAAATTCGATAACAAATATGGATGTAAAGAAAGTGCTGTTGACGCTATTCGTCGTGCAACAGATATCATGTTAGCAGGAAAACGTGTCACTGTATGTGGTTATGGTGATGTTGGTAAAGGAACAGCCGCTTCTTTTAAAGGTGCTGGAAGCATTGTAACTGTTACAGAAATAGATCCTATTTGTGCTTTACAAGCTGCTATGGATGGTTTTGAAGTTAAAAAACTAGAAACTGTTATTGGTAATACTGATATTGTGATTACGACTACGGGAAATAAAGACATTGTTCAGGCACGTCATTTCGAAGCTTTAAAAGACAAAGCAATTGTTTGTAACATTGGACATTTTGATAATGAAATTGATATGGCTTGGTTAAATGAAAATCACGGTCATACTAAAAACACGATCAAACCTCAAGTAGATAAATATACTGTAAACGGTAATGATATTATTATTCTTGCTGAAGGTCGTTTAGTAAACTTAGGTTGTGCTACGGGACACCCTAGTTTTGTGATGAGTAACTCGTTTACCAACCAAACTTTAGCACAGATAGAGCTTTGGAATAATGCAGATGCTTACAAAAATGAAGTGTATATGTTACCAAAAGCATTAGATGAAAAAGTAGCCAAATTACACTTAGCAAAAATAGGTGTTGAGTTAACAGAGCTTAGAAACGATCAAGCTGAATACATTGGTGTAACGGTTGAAGGACCATATAAGCCAGAGCATTATAGATACTAAGGTTATTGGCGCTCTTTATTTTTGATTGCCACACCAAGATATTTAAAACCCTTACAGAAATGTGAGGGTTTTTTATTATGAACAAACACAACTTAAGGTTTGGTTTTTTATTGACTCATAATTATTTATATTTTAGAAGTCATTATGTCCTACGAATACAAAAAAATAAAAGTCCCCAGATTCGATGAAGCATCTGGTTTTTATACCACAAAGAAACGCTCTAAAATGATGAGCAAAATTCGTGGTAAAAATACCAAGCCAGAAATGCGTTTTCGTAAAGCGCTTTGGAAAAAAGGTGTTCGATACAGAGTGGATAGTAAACAACTTCCAGGCCGGCCGGATGTAAGTATAAAAAAATATAAGCTTGCTATTTTTATCGATGGCGAATATTGGCATGGTTATAACTGGTATGAACGTAAGAAAAAGCTAAAGACAAATCGTGATTTCTGGATACCTAAGATCGAAAGGAATATACAACGAGACAAAGAAGTCAATCAACAATTAGAAAATATGGGTTATACCATATTTCGATTTTGGGCAAACGAAATAAAAACCAATCTAAAAACTTGTATTAACGATGTTATGGTATATTTAGATATCGAAAGGTTCAAAATTAGTTAAAAAATAAAGTTCTCGCTTTGCTTATAACTAATTAAGTCAACCTATTAGAGTCATCTAAAATTAACAGTCCAACCACTTTTTAAAATTACTGGTTCGTTCTCTAGATACTATTATTTGTTCTTCTTCGCAAGGCTGCAACTTCAATAATAACCTGCTATTAAAATAGCTATGAATTTCGTTTACAGCATTAACAGATACCATATATTTTCGGTTTATTCTAAAAAACTGAATAGGATCTAAAATATCTTCTAATTGATCTAAAGAATATTCAATAGGATATTTTTTTCCATTAGTATTTCGCAAGTAAATCAATCCGCCATGGGATTTAAAATAAGCGATATCCTCTACATTAAAACTATTAAACTGATTTCCGATTTTCACCATAAAACGTCGCTTATACGCTTTAGAAAAAAGACTTTTTAACTGTTCATACTTTTTCTCATTCTCTTTTTCAGGAACTAATTTTGTTTTTCTAAATTTATTTAAAGCAGTTTCTAAATCCCTCTTATCAATCGGTTTTAATAAATAGTCTAATCCATTATATTTAAAACCTCTTATGGCATATTCGTTATAAGCTGTTGTAAAAATTATTGGTGGATGCTCTTTTAATCCATCAATAATATCAAAGCCATAACCATCATTTAACTGTATATCTAAAAATATTAAATCTGGAAGGACATTATTTTTAAACCATGTAGTACCCTCTTCAACAGAACTTATACGCTCTAAAATCTCAACATCAGGAGCTAGTTCTTTCACAAGATTCGCTAGTCGTTTTGATGCTATATTTTCGTCTTCTATAATTAAAGCCTTCATATTAAGAATCTAGAGATATATTAAATTGTTTTATGGTTTTTTGTAATAAAGGAATTGCAATCTTATAAATATTATTTTCTTCTTCAATAGTCACAGGCTCATTTGTATAAAAAGCATAGCGTTTTTTAATATTACTAATTCCCAATTTAGTAGATGGCTCTTCTTTTCTTTTTCGCAATGTATTTTGCACAACTAAACTTTTGTTATTAATAAAAAAAATACTTATTTCTAAAGGCTTTTCTTTGGAAAAATAATTATGTTTTAAAGCATTCTCAACCAGCATTTGTAATGACAATGTTGGTATTAAAAAATCTTTTGGATTAACAGAAATATGCGTTGTTATATATAAAGATTCTTTATGCCTTACATTCATCATAAAAATAAATGAATCTAAAAAGTTCATCTCCTTTTCTAAAGATACCAAATCCTCTTCTTTATTATCTAAAATATAACGGTAACAGGACGCTAGTCGAGTTACAAAGTCGGATGCCAAATCACGATCCTGATACATTAACGAGGTTAAAATATTTAAACTATTAAATAAAAAATGTGGACTAATTTGATTTTTTAATGAGTTATATTTCGATGTCATGACCTCTTGTTTTAACCGATGCATCGAATTTTCAATTTCTTTTGTTCGCTTTGTCATATAATAAAACAGGTTACATACGCTAAGCGAAAAAAGCAGTAATGCCGCTCTAAAAAAGTCTATCCGAAATTGCAACCATGGATTTTCTGAATCTATTTTACACATATAATTGAATTCAAAAATGGCTAAATAATATATTAATGCCGTAAGAGTTAATACTATTGCTAATGTTTCTATTAAAATTTTTAAACTATTAGAAAAACCTATATTAGGTTTTAATATATTCTTTTTACTATTCCTTTTAATCAACCAATCGTTTACTTGCCAAGTTAACAGAAACAGTATAACAGCAGATACGTAATAAAAAATAGGTTCGTTAATCGGGTCTTCCCCATTAAGCCTATTTTCTTCATGGTTAACAGTAAGCTTAATCAATAAAAAAACAATATTGACAACAAGAAATCTATAACCTATTTTTTTTATATGTGTAATCTTAATCATTTATACCGCATTCTAACAATCTCCAAATTCAAATATACAGCGTACTTCACGAATAAAGAATCTGTTTTTATATGAATTGTCAATTTGACGCTTAAACTGTTTCATTTTTATTTAAGTTGAAAAACACTTTAAAAAATCCGTTAATCATAATTCAAACGAAAAATTACACGATTCAAACTATAATAGGGCAATTTAAGAATAATGGCTTTCCATTATGTGTTTTCTGTTTCAAATTTGACAGAAATAAATTAAACACAAATGAAGACTATATTAAAATTATTCATTCTATGCTTAACATGTTCTTTACAAGGACAAACAGGAATCATTAAAGGTTTAGTCATAGACAAACAATCTGAAATTCCACTTCCGGGAGCTACAGTAGAATTGTTAAATCAGGATAAATCCATAGGAGTTATTACTAATGAAAATGGCTATTTTACTCTAAAGAATGTACCTCTAGGCAGACAAGCTATACGTATTAGTTATGTGGGTTACGAACCTTTAACACTTCCTAATTTGGATGTAACTTCTGGTAAAGATGTTGCTGTAAATGCAAGCTTAGCGGAAGCGTTTGGAGCTTTAGATGCTGTAATTCTAACTACTGAAACGAATAAAGATAGGGCAGTTAATAAGCTCGCGTCAATTTCTGCTCGCCAGTTTAGTATGGAAGAAGTTAATCGTTTTTCTGGAGGAAGAAGCGATGTTGGTCGATTAGCATCAAATTTTGCCGGTGTTTCTGCACCTGATGATAGTAGAAACGATATTGTGGTGCGTGGTAATTCGCCATCAGGATTATTATGGCGATTAGAAGGTGTTCCCATACCTAATCCCAATCATTTTTCCTCATTGGGTGCTACGGGAAGCCCAGTTTCTGCATTAAATCCTAACATGCTTAAAAATTCCGATTTTATAACTTCTGCATTCCCTGCAGAATATGGCAACGCTTTAGGAGGTGTTTTCGATTTAGGATTTAGAAAGGGAAATACAGACGATTACGAATTTACGACTCAAGTAGGGGTTTTTACAGGATTTGAAGCTATGGCAGAAGGTCCATTAGGCAATAAGCAAGGTTCTTTTTTAGTTGCAGGAAGATATTCTTTAATTGGTCTAGTAGGCGGAGGTGGTACATCTGCAACACCAAACTACAGTGATATTTCCTATAATATTGATTTAGGAACTGGAACTTATGGTAATTTATCACTATTTGGAATTATTGGAAATTCGGACATTGATTTTTATGGTGATGACATTGAAAAAGACGATCTGTTTGCCGCTGAAGATGAAAACTCGTTTGTTAAATCTAATTTTAACGTTTTTGGTTTTAATCACCGCATTACTATTGGTAAAAAAAGCTATTTAAAAACAGTAGCATCCATATCTGGTTCTGGTAATAATTATACAGAAGATCGGTTTATAGAGAAAAATACACCTAATGAGCGTATTATTAAGTATACAGAATCTGACAATAAACAAAACCGTATTACAATTTCGTCCTTATTCAATTCTAAACTTAATAGCAAGATAACATTGAGGACAGGGGTTCTTTTCGAAAATATTAAGCTTAAATCTTACCTACAAGATAGAGATGAACAACCCGATTTAAACAACGACGGTGATCCTGACTTATTTACATTTAGAAATACAAATGAAAGTTTAAATTTATTTCAACCTTATGTCCAAGGGCGTTTTAGGCTGTCTAAAAAACTTACTTTAAATGCTGGACTGCATTCTCAATATAGCTCTTTAAATAGTCAATTTGTAATAGAGCCAAGAGCTGCATTAAACTATAAAATAGCCCCTAAACATAGCTTAAGCTTAGGTTATGGTATGCATCATCAAAATATACCATTACCAATTCTATTTTTAAACGAAGATGTTAACGGCGAGTTAGTACAAACTAATAAAAATTTAAAATTTACAAGAAGTGATCATTATGTACTAGGTTACGATGTTAAACTAGCAAAAAGTTGGAGAGCTAAAGCAGAAGTTTACTACCAAAATATTACTAAAGCAGCTGTAGAACCTTTTCCGTCAAGCTATTCTTCATTGACTGAAGGTGCCGATTTTGATTTTAATAACAGCGTCTTTTCTCTTAAAAATGAAGGGAAAGGCCATAATCAAGGTGTTGAGTTAACCGTAGAGAAGTTTTTTAGCAATGGGTTTTATGGGTTATTAACATCGTCTTTTTTTGAAAGTAAATACAAAGGTAGTGATGGTATAGAAAGAAATTCACCATTCAACAATGGCTATGTTACAAATCTATTGGCAGGTAAAGAAATTACCGTTGGCAAAGCACAAAAAAACGTTTTGTTTTTTGATACTCGATTTACAGTTTCTGGTGGACGTTATTATACACCTGCAGATTTAGAAGCTTCTCGTCTAGAAGGTTTTGAAGTTCTTTTAGAAGACCAGGCTTTCTCCAAACAGCATGACAATTACATGCGTTGGGATTTCAAAGTTGGTTTTAAAATAAATAGCAAAAGAAAAAAGCTATCGCATCAATTCTTTGTAGATCTACAAAACTTAACCAATAGGAAAAATATTTTTGAACGCCGTTATAACCGTTTAACAAATAACATAGATCGGGTAGACCAAATAGGGTTCTTTCCTGATGTAGGTTATCGTTTCCAATTTTAATTTAAGAGTGATTAATAGCTTTTATTTTTTTTTATTCCAGACAGGGACTTGCTTCTTGTCTGGTTTTTTTATTCTGTAATTTCTTTATTTTAGGTTGAGTATTTATGAATTTAGAGCAGTCAAGATATCGAAACGAAGAAAGGAAACCAAAAGAGCTAAAAAAATACTTGTATACCATAATAATTAATTATTGAGCACTGTTAATGTATCATTGAAAATCCAATGCTTTACTAGTTTTTTATTGGTTGTTATTTCTGCAAACACATAAAGATTAGATGCAAAACAAGGTGATGTCTCTGCCAACTCAATAAGCACTTTATCATCATAATTACATACATTGGAATTTATAAAAGGAAAACTCCTGACAAGAATAGGTTTTTGTCAGGAGTCTTTTGGGTAACTACATTTTTGATAAATGCTAAATTACTTTTGACTTTCTGCTATCAACTCATACAAACCAGTTATTTTGTTAAAACTTTTTGTTAGGGAATTTGTCACGCTATAAACATCTGTTAGCTCAAAATCTGCTTCTAAAAACTTTCGTTTGCTTGCTTGATATTGCTCCCAAGTTGCCATCACAACACCTATTTCTTCTTCTGTTTCTGTTGTATTATAAGTACTTATCAATAAGTAGCTTATCACATCGGAAAACTCATCAAAAACTTCATCGAGCACAGCTTGATATTCTACTTTGTTTTTTGGAAATATTTTTATCGCGGTAAAGTATAAGCAGAGCCTTTGTGATAACATTCTTTGCTTTCCAGATATATTAATCGTTTTAATGAGTTCTTGATCATTATTTTCAAAAAATTTATTATTGTAGTTAGAACTCATCTCTATACTCTGTACTACTTGGTGACACGCATTTAATAGCTCTGTATTCAATGTCATGATACGCTGGGAGTTTTTTATGCTAGCTGTTTCATCTATAATGTTTCTAAATTCACTCCAAAGACGATACACTTTTTTTAAATATAATTTAGTAGATGAGCTTTTAGCATTTTGGTTCAAAATATCCAATTGCCTTTCAAAAATAAACTTACTCGAATTAAGCTCTTTTTTTATTTTTTCATTGTTAACACCTTTAGACATTAGTAAATATGCCTTTGACATTTTTTGGGATAACATCCTTTGTTTTCCTGAAATATTAATGGCTTTATTATAATTAATAGAGCCGAAATTTTGAGTTTGTGCTGTTACAGCATGCATTGTTAATAACATAATAGAAATTAGCGTGGTCTTGATTTTAGCTTTCATGTTTTAAAGATTTAAAATTAAGTATTTGGGTTAAAACTAAGTAAACCTACTTATTTTTCTTACACAAAACAAAACCTTCACCTTTACGATAGCAGAAAACTTAGACAGAGCTATTATTTTTATGTATGAATAATGTGATATTGCTAATTTCAGCATATTTTGATATGTCTTATTTATCAAGAAGTTAATTTATGAATACTAAAACCCTCAAATACGTAAAAGTGACTTAAACCTATATTTTCTTTAATATAAAACTATGTATTAACACTTAATCAACGATTTCTAATATTTTTGGTTATAGGCTTAAACTTAATAGTAGCTAAAAATATTTGTTTTTGATTGGCTCATTTTATTTATATTTCTGGAAGTAATTATGTCTTACTATTATAATACCAATTCTCATTTGAAATAACCGTAATAAAACACCCTTTTTCACCTTCTACTTCAATAGAAAAAGAAACCGTAACTTAGGCTATGCTTTATTTTTATATTTTGTATAAGACAAAAAATCATTATTTTATTTTACAGTAATTCCAAACAAGAAATGGTATAAAAAAAATAAAAGCCATTAGGTTTAGTGAGAAGTCTGGATTCTATACTACAAAAAAACACTCTAAACTCGTGGTAAAAATATCAAGCCCGAAATGCGCTTCTGCAAAGCACTTAGGAAAGAAGGTGTTCGGTACCGAGTAAATAATAAACAACTTAAAAACCTGCATCAATGATGTCATGGTATATTTAGATATTGGGTGGCTCAATATCCCGTAACCAACAAATTTCTAGCAGCTTTAATACCACACTTTTGATAATGGCAATATGCCTGGGACGCACGTTCCCTAATTTTCTTATCGCTTTCATTTAAAATCCACCCATCGATAGCCCATTTTAAGGAATATGCTTCTGGAGACATTAACCCAGTAGACCATACTAAAGGGTTCGCTTTAGTTAATTGTAAATACGTCTTAAAATAATCTTTACTTATACAAGCCAGAATAATAGCATCCCGCTTCTTTTTATTTAAGGGTTCAAAGTTTCCTTTTACATCAAACTCCATCAACCCATCGTGTCCTACATAAGCTAATAAGTTAGAACTTCCGCCAAATTCCAATTCTTGAGTTCCATTTAAAACTACAATTTCTTTTCTACCAGCCGTGGCTTCTAAAAAATCTATAATCGTATTTTTTATATATTTTCCATCGTAAGCATCAGCTAACAAATACGTATTTGATGTTTTGTGTTTAAAAAGCAACCGCTCTAAAACAAAACTACCATCATTATCTTTTATAGAAATAAGTGTCCAATCTTTACTCCTTTTAAAATAACTTTTTACACCATACATAGCACCCCAATACAAGTTATTTTTGGGGTCTTGGCCATTGCCCAATGTTTTCGGAACTGGAACGATTCCTTGGTTTATATTGTCGCACAAGGCTACATAAACATGAATGGTTTTTAATTTTGAGTCACTTTGAGAAAAACTAAAACCTGAGTATATTAAAAGAAGAAAAATGATTTCTTTCATTTCATTCAAACGAAAAAACAAAATATCTTGTATGTATCAGAGGTTAATTATTTAGTGATCACTCATCAACCACATCTTTTTCAAAATACCACCACAAACTAGAATCAATAGATGTTTTCATTCTATTAATATCTACATCATCCTTTAAAAAAACAGTAATATTTTCGTCTGCTCGATTTTGCCCGATACTTTCTCTAATTTCTATAGATTCTATCTCTTTAAAATGTTCCAAGTGTTTTTTAATCTTGCCATCTAAAGATTTATCAGTTAAAAAAATCTTGATAGTTTGCTGACTTGGGGAGTTTCTAATTTCTGATCTAAAAGGTAGCATAGCATATAATTTTAAGTAAGACAATTTACAGATTGCAAATGCAACACCCTAAGTTAAGCATTTATTCTTATTTTTTATAATTATATTTAACAATGCACAATAAAAAAATAGCCGTCTTAAACAATCTTTTATCTCAAATAGAGGAAAATATTCCATTTAAAGACAAAACCAACCTAATAGTTTCTAAAGTTAATGTGGGGTGGCAATTAGACCATACTTTAAAGGTAATAAACAGAGTTTATAAATACTTAGAACTATCTAATCCACATGATCATAAAAAAGATTTTAATGCCAAAAGAAGCATTTTATTTGCATTATGTTACATCCCAAGAGGGAGCGCAAAAGCACCAAAAGTTGTTAAGCCCCCAAATGTCATCTTAACGGCTGATTTACATACACAACTCAATGAAGCGAAGAAACATATAAATAATATAGAGTTTCTTGATAAAAATGTTCATTTTAAACATTTTATATTTGGAACCTTATCAAAAACCAAAACGCTTCGTTTCTTAGAAATGCATACTAAGCATCACTTAAAAATAGTTAATGATATTTTAAACAAATAGCTCTGACTGATAAATAAACGTTTTTAATTTACTTATAAGTAAATTTTTAATTAATGACTTTGTTCAAGTTTATATAATTAAAAAACCCTTACTGTTTCCAGAAAGGGTTTTAATGTTTTCAAAGAAATTTATTTCTTAAGCCTCAAAAGGCTCAATAGAAACATAAGATTTGTTATCTTTTTTCTTTGTGAATTTTACAACACCATCAACTCTGGCATGTAATGTATGATCTTTTGAAGAGTAAACATTTTCACCTGGGTGATGTGTGTTACCTCTTTGTCTAACGATAATGTTTCCTGCTATTGCAGCCTGACCACCAAATATCTTCACACCTAAGCGTTTCGATTCTGATTCTCTACCGTTTTTCGAACTTCCGACTCCTTTTTTATGTGCCATTTTATTTCGATTTTAGTTTTTAAAATTAACTTAAAGCAGCAATTAAATCGGCTTTCTTCATTGAAGAAATGCCCTCAACTCCTTTAGCTTTTGCCATCTCTTTTAATTCAGCAACTGTAAGTTTACTTAAATCTTGAGTAGCTTCTACTTTTTTAGCAGCTGGTTTTGCCTTTGGTGCAGCAGTTTCAGCTTTTGGTTCTGCTTTTTTAGTTGCTTTTGCTGGAGCAGCTTTTTTAGCTTCTACTTTTTCAGCTTTGGCAGCTTTTTTAGCTCCCGAAGCAGCAATGCTTTCTATTACAATTTCTGTTAAAGATTGACGGTGACCATTTTTAACACGGTATCCTTTACGTCTTTTCTTCTTAAAAACTATAACTTTATCACCTTTAAGGTGCTTTAAGACTTTGGCTCCTACTTGAGCTCCGTCTATAGCTGGGGCGCCTACAGTTACTTTGTCACCATCTGCTACTAGAAGTACGTTATCGAAAGAAACTTTCTTACCTTCTTCTGTTTGTAAACGGTTAACAAAAACTTTTTGGTCTTTTTCAACTTTAAATTGATGCCCTGCTATCTCTACAATTGCGTACATAGCGTAACGTTTTTATTTATTAATTTGTTCAAAAAATGAGTGCAAATATACTGCTAATTAATTAAACTGCAAACGTTTTATCTATTTTGAACGTTTTTTATTTCTGTCTCTTCGAATAAAGAATTGCCTGCGGCGGCTTCTTACGTATTAAGGCATTAACTGTTATTAATTTAAAGGTGGTTTTGAGGAATATTTCTGGTCTTTTTAAAAAACTGCATAACGGTAAGTGTCGCTACCACTGTTGTTGCTAACCCCATAACAGCGACTATAAAGGTCACCATACCAATATCTACATTAAAATCACCTTTAATTGTTTGAAGTAATTCTGATAAAAAGGCAGCGTTAATTTCTGTAGCGTAAAACAGAAAAAAAGCTGTAAACATTAACGTTGCAGTAAAACCTGTAACAACGCCTGTTTTAAAACCTTCATCGTAAGTAAAAGTTTCTGGGTTTTCAAGTTTTTTTAAACGTACGGCTTCACATATTCCAAAGGCAGTAATAACCGCATTAAAAAAACTAAATACAGGATTAATGTGTTTATTAAATAATGCTAAAATTAAAAAATAAGAGATTAGTAAAGCACTTGTAAAAAACCCAAATCGAATGGAGAGCGATATTTTTTTCATCTTCTTGCTGGTTTACATGTACTTAAATTTCGTAAAAATTTATGTATAAAAATAATTTTGAAGCTACTTTTTTAATTAAAACTATATGTTTTTAAGCGAATTAGCCCTGTTTTGACTGTTTTTTGTGTGATAAATACACTCCTAATAAGATAATAACACTAGCAACTCCCTGAAGCATGCTAAATACTTCTCCATCTAAAAAACCCCACATTAAAGCCACAATTGGCATAACAAAGGTTACAGAAGAAGCAAATACTGGCGTTGACATATGTACGAGCTTATTAAATAATATTTTTGCCATTGCCGTACCAAAAAGCGATAGAATCGTAATATAAACCATTGCCATTTTAAATTCTGGGTTTTCAAATGTTTGTGTCGAAAAGAAGTCTGTAAACACTAAAATAATCATTGCTGGAATTATGATAGCTACAAAATTACCAGTTGCTATTGTTAATGGTTTAACATGTTGTAAATATTTCTTAATAATATTAACGTTTGCTGCATACATAAGGGTTGATAAAATCACGAAAATTGCATAGAAATAATTTTGATTAGGATTTAAATGTGCGCCTTTCAGAATTAATATTGCTGTTCCTATAAAACCTATTATAACCCCTAATATTTGTCGCTTTGTAGATGCTATTTTAAAAACAGCGAAGCCTAGTAAAATAGTATTTAGAGGTACTAATGAATTTAAAATAGAAACTACAGCACTATCAATTTCGGTTTCTGCTATAGCAAAGAAAAAAGCGGGTATTAAAGACCCTAAAAGACCAGAGATTATAATCCATTTCCAATCAGATGTTTTAATGGTTTTAATAGTTTTAAAACCCATTGCAAAAAGAAAAAGTCCTGTAATGATAATTCGTAAAGCTCCTAATTGATAAGGCGTTAATCCCAACAACGATTTTTTAATTAAAATAAACGAGCTTCCCCATATTACAGAAAGTACAAAAAGATAAACCCATTTTGATTTAATGTTGTTCATTTAGAGCGGTTTTAGAAATCACAAAATTCTACTTTTTAATGCAATAAACAGCTTTATTTATTAGTTTTGTAAACAACTTAATACTTATAAATAATGAACATATTAAAAAATATTATAGCAATTGCAATGGTAGTATTAATTACTATAAGCTGCAAAAATGAAACTAAGCCAGAAGTTAAAACTATAGAAGTTGCGACTGAGACTGCTACTAAAGAATTAGATCCTAATGCTACTTACGCAAAAGCAGAATTTACTATTGATGGTATGACTTGTGCTATTGGATGTGCAAAAACCATTGAGAAAAACATTGCTAAAATGGAAGGTGTAAAATCTGCAACTGTAGATTTTGACAGAAAATTGGCAATGGTAGAATATAACAACGCTAAAGTAACACCTACTTCTCTTGAAGAAACGGTTACTAAGGTTGCAGATATTTACAAAGTTAGCGACATGAAAACGGTTGAAGGCTTCTCAACTAAAAAAGCATGTGCAGCAGATTGTAGTAAAGCCTGTTGTGCAAACAAAACGGATGCTGAGAAAAAAGCGTGTGCAGCAGATTGCACTAAAGCTTGTTGTGCTAAAAAGGCGTAACACTTGATTAAAGAGACTATCTAAAAATTAGTATATTTTGTCATTCAGAGCGTAGCGAAGGATCTCAAGACTGAAGATTTTAATAGATTCTTCGCTACGCTCTGGATGACACTTCCCTAAATAAAAAAGAAACTGCTCTGTTATATTCAATACCAAACCAGATAAGTTTTTAACGTTATTTTTATATTGTGATGTAAGCTCTATCTTTGCAAGAAAATTGTTAGTTAGAGGTATTATGGTTTCTTTTAAACAAATCGCGTATTTGCTTACCAAATAGAATATTACACTAAAAAAGACCTAAACATCATTTACTTTTCTTGACTTCTCTATTAAATACCAACACATAAAATAATGTGTAAGGTTAAAAAGTATAATAGCAAGGAACTCTAGTAAACTGGTTTTTTCCATAAATAAATTATAACCTTGTAAATAAGAGCTAATAAGGATAGAAATTGTCGAGAATAATAAAAATCGATTTGCTTTAGTTTTGTTATTTGAATATAGCAAAGAAGCACTAAACACAAATATTGTAACAAAAAAAGCATACAATAAAGTTTCATAAAAAAGACGCATTTCGTTCATCCCTTCAGAATAGATTAAAGTAGGCACAGCCGCAAGTATTACAATTAAAAAAGAAAACTTTAAAACCCTTTTTATATTCACTACTTGGTAATGCTTGAATAAAATAAGGAAGTAAATAAGAAAAGCGATGGCATGTAAAATTATACCTAAAGCATTATACGCCTTATATGGGTGATTAAAGTGATAAAGACCTACAACATTAAATACTAAAGAAAGCAAAAACCATTTATTTATTTTATTTGCATTTATAATATGTATAATACAAATTAAAGGAAGCGGAATAAACAATGTTATCTGTCTATCTAAATATTTAGGAAGAATAGCCCCGAGAGCATCCAAGAAAATAATACCGATAAAAAAAATGCTCACTAAGACTTTTTGTCTAACAAGCTCTCGTATTTCATTTTTAAGTATCTTCAATTAGATAATCTTATTTCTACAAAACTCCGAGGGTAGAGAATTCGCAACAGTCTTGTGCGAAAGATAATGCTTTTTATATATGACTGAATAAAATATCTAAAATTTTAGATGAAATACGTCCTATTTCCACTGGATAGTTTCCATAAGATGCCTAATATCTTTTTGCAAGTAATTGGCAGCAGGCAAAATAGAATCGTAATTAGGCCTTGCATAAAAATACAAGGAACCTGTTAAAAAGTGATTAACGCTATCGGTTACATAAAACTGAGCAGGAGATGCTACATTCCCTTTAACTTCAACAAAGCTTCCATAGACTTTGTTTTCTTCGTTAATATATGGATACTCAGGAATTTCATCTGCTTTCGCCATATGTTTTTCTGTAAATTTTCTGGCATCCCTTAAATAACTTGCTAAGTTTTTTTCATCATTTTCAATAGCCTTATAGGTTAAAAAAATGGTTCCTTTTAAGGTTGGGTATTCCAAATTTAATCCATAGCTTTTTGTTGCAGCTTCAACACTTACTGAATTAATCTTGGTCGCCAATGTATTTGTTTCAAACGAAAAAGGCACATCTACTTTAGCTTCTATATATTTTGCTCTGGGGTAGTCTAATCTTAAATATCCCTTTGGTTTGGGTACATAATCTCCACCACAAGACGCTAACATAAAAAATCCCAATATTAAGGATGTTTTTAATAAAAAATTGAAAGTCGGCTTTAAAATCATATCATGTTCAGTTTCCAGTAGTAATCCTTTGATAAAAAATCAAGTTATTGTGAATTTCACAAGTTTAATTCTCTTTTTATCCAAAGCTTCTATTGTGAAAACGTAATTTTTAAAATTTATTTTGCTATTTAATTTCGGAAAGCTTCCAGAAATTTCCAGTACAAAACCAGCAATGGTTTCTGCTTCTCCTTTATTATCTTCAAAAATAGTATCATCTTCAGCCTTAATGATTTTATAGAAATCTTTTAAAGCCGTCTTTCCCTCGAAAACAAAATTATTATCATCCAGCTTAGAATACATCAAGTCTTCATCATCAAACTCATCACTTATATCTCCTACAATTTCTTCAATAATATCTTCTAAAGAAATCAAACCCGATGTACCTCCATATTCATCTACCACAACTGCCAGATGGACTTTTTTCTCCTGGAATTCAGCCATTAAATCATCTAATTTCTTATTTTCTGGAACAAAGAAAGGTTCTCGTATTAAGCTAGCCCAATCAAACTGTTTTCTATCTATATAAGGCAATAAATCCTTGACATAAAGAATACCTTTTATAGTGTCTACGTTATCCTCATAAACTGGGATTCTGGAATAACCATTTGAAATTATTTCGGGAATTATCTCAGCATACTTTTGCTCTATATTTAATGCAAAAATATCAATTCGAGGACGCATAACCTGTTTTGTATCTGTATTACCAAAGGATACAATACCTTGTAAAATCTTGTGCTCTTCTTTAGTTGTATCTTCTTCACTTGTTAATTCTAAAGCTTGCGAAAGTTGATCTACACTTAAATTAGATTTTTGCTTTCCTAGTTTATTATGAATCGCCAAGGTTACTCCTCGCATTGGTAAACTTATTGGTGATAAAATAGCATCTAAAATTCGTAACGGGTACGCCATAAAAGAAGCAAACTTTAAATTATTTCTACTCGCATAAATTTTAGGTAAAATTTCACCAAATAATAAAATTAAAAATGTAATTACAATAACCTCTACTGTAAATTTAATTAGTGGATTAGTAATATTACTAAACATAAAATCCCCTAAGAAGGCAAACAAAATAACAATACCAATATTTATGAAATTATTGGCTACTAGTATAGTAGCCAATAATTTTTTAGGACGTTTTAATAATTTTGATATAATTTGAATGCGTTTAGAGTTCTCTTCTAAACCGTCATCGATATCTTTTCTATTAAGGGAAAATAAAGCTACTTCTGCTCCAGAAATAAGCGCAGAGCAAACTAAAAGTAAAAACAGTAATACAAAACCAGTGACAACTGAAAAATCAATTGTAATGAATAAAGGTTTAAAACTCGAGGGATCAGGATCCAAATACTATCTTTTTGGTTTAACTTAAATTAAAATGGAAGATCATCATTTTCTTCCCCTACGGGTTTGTTAGTTGACGGTTCATTTTCAACAGGTTTTTGAGCCATTGATTTGCTCGCAGCGGCTGCGTTATTCTCACTCTCCTTTTTGGTTGAAAGGAATGTAAAATCATTACATTGTATTTCGGTAGAGTATCTCTCATTGCCGCTATCATCCTGCCATTTTCTCGTTTTCAACCTACCTTCTATATAAACCTTATCACCTTTACTCAAATATTTTTCGCAAATCTCAGCGCCTTTATTTCTAACAACAATATTGTGCCACTCTGTATTTGTAACCCGCTCGTTAGTTTGCTTATTCGTATATGTTTCGTTTGTAGCTAAAGGAAACCGACCAACACAACCACCGCCTTCAAAATAATGCATTTTTACTTCATCTCCTAAATGCCCAATTAGCATGACTTTATTTAATGTTCCAGACATAATTATTGTTTACTTTAGAACGCAAAATTACAATATTGCGCTGCATTTTTTTAAAATTAATAAAAAAATATGATTGTTGTATCTAAACTAATCAAAAATAAGGAATTACTAAAAAAATCATTCTCCATAAATGTTACGATTTCAATAGAAAGACATTTAAATTGACTTGAAATTTAAGTTTAAGGGCTATTTAAAAATTAAAAGTTTCAATAAAATTCCCTATTAGAATGGGCACTGCATAATTATGTATTTGATTTATTGGAATGCCTTCTACTAAAAGCTTATTTACATTTACAACCCAAAACTTAGTATACAAATGCTGATGGGATAATTTATGTACTACAACATCTTTATTATATAATGATAGTTCAAACGGCATACCTTTAATTAAACCATGTGCCTTTATGAGTGTTTTTAAAGTTTTATCATCAATATTCTTATTGGTCTCAATAAGAGGGAATTGATATAAGTTTTGCCAAATGCCCTTACCTTCTCGCTTTTCCAAAACGGTCTTTTCATCTTCAGAAATAAACACCAAAAAATTGAAATACTTCTTTTTCGCTTTTGCAGATTTAATTTTAACAGGTAAACTATTTATGGTTTTTTTATTGAAAGCAATACATCCTTTATTATAAGGGCAAATATTACAATCCGGATTTTTAGGCTTGCACTGTGTAGCACCAAACTCCATAATGGCTTGATTAAACTCTGCCGGATTTTTTTTATCGATTAACTCCTGAGCCAGTGCTTTAAACTCCTTAGCTCCTTTCGAAGAATTTATAGGTGTATCAATTCCAAAATACCTTGATAAGACTCTATATACGTTACCATCAACAACTGCAGTAACTTCATTAAAACAAATAGATGCTATGGCACTTGCCGTATAATCCCCCACACCTTTTAGCTTTAATAAGTCTTTATAATTATCAGGAAACTCACCATTTAATTGGTCTGCAATGTATTTGGCTGTTGCGTGTAAATTCCTTGCCCTAGAGTAATACCCAAGTCCTTGCCATAATTTAAGTACGTCTTCTTCATCTGCTTTAGCAAGATCAAAAACCGTAGGAAATGTATTGGTAAATGACATATAATATGGAAGCCCTTGTTTAACTTGTGTTTGTTGTAAGATAATTTCTGACAACCATATGTAATAAGGATCTTTTGTTTGCCTCCAAGGAAGCTCTCTCTTATTATTTGAATACCAGTGAATTAAAATTTCTGAAAATATCATTTATCCAATATATACTGCGCACAAAAATAAACGTTTATAATCTTAAATTTTAATGAATTAGGTTTGAAATATTGAATATTAAATTCCTATATTTGCATCCCTCGAAATTGATAGTAACTTAAAAAATAAAATATTAAAATGACGAAGGCTGATTTAGTAGCAAAAATTTCTGAAAAACTAGGAATTGAAAAAGGAGATGTTCAAGCAACTGTTGAAACATTTATGGAAGAAGTAAAAACTTCTTTAGAAAGCGGTGATAATGTATACTTAAGAGGTTTTGGAAGCTTCATTATTAAAACAAGAGCGGAAAAAACAGGTAGAAATATTTCTAAGAACACAACTATAAAAATACCAGCTCATAATATTCCTGCATTTAAACCTGCAAAAGTTTTTGTTGAAGGTGTTAAAACAAATGTAGACGTTAAATAAAACATTAAACTAAATAATTATTAATTTAAAAGACACTATTTATGCCAAGTGGTAAAAAACGTAAAAGACATAAGGTTGCAACGCATAAGCGTAAGAAGCGTAGACGTGCCAACCGTCACAAAAAGAAAAAATAAATCAAAGAAGTAGTTAATCTAACTACTTCTTTTGGTTTTAAAAATAACAAGTTCTTTGAAATGAGTTCATTATAATTCTGAACGTTTTTAGTGTTTTATGAACTCCACGGATTCAAAAATCCTGTGAAGTACCTTAATAAAAAATTAGTTTTGAATCTCTAAGACTAATTAAGGTACAATATCTAGCAATAAATATTGTTTTTTTATTGTTAGGTAGAAATAATGTATAATCCATCTGTACTTAATTGTATGGATAAAAATTAACTAAATGGATAAAGAATTGATTATTCGATCTAGTTCCGAAAATGTTGATTTTGCCTTATTAAAAGATGGAAAACTTATTGAATTACAGAAGGATGAAGATAGTAATGACTTTTCTGTTGGTGATGTGTTTATAGCCAAAATAAGAAAAGCCGTTCCTGGTTTAAATGCTGCATTTGTTAATGTAGGTTATGAGAAAGATGCATTTTTGCATTATCATGATTTAGGACCAAAACTACCTTCCCTTTTAAAATTCACAAAACGTGTAAGCACAGGTAAACTAAAAGATTTTTCTTTAAAAGACTTTCCATTTGAAAAAGATATTGAGAAAGACGGCAAAATTGCCGACGTCTTAAAATCTAATCAATCGCTATTAGTACAAATAGTTAAAGAACCTATATCTACAAAAGGCCCTAGAATAAGCTCTGAGCTTTCTATTGCTGGCAGATATATTGTTTTAGTTCCTTTTTCTAGTCGTATTTCTATTTCTCAAAAAATAGAAGACAGGGAAGAAAAAGACCGATTAAAACGATTGGTAAAGAGTATAACTCCACCAGGTTTCGGCATTATTGTACGCACCGTAGCACAAGGCAGAAAAGTAGCAGAACTAGATAAAGACTTACAAAATTTGCTTAGTCGTTGGACGGCAATGTGTAAGAAGCTACACAAAGCACATCATCCAAGTAAAGTATTAGGAGAAATGAATAAGGCCTCGTCTATTTTACGAGACATATTTAATGACACCTTTACAAGTATTCATGTTGATGATGAAGAGCTTTACATTCAAATTAAAGATTATGTGCAAGAAATTGCACCAAAAAAAGAATCAATAGTTAAATTGTATCAGTCTAAAGTTCCAATTTTCGAAAAATTTGGAATTGAAAGACAAATAAAAACTTCCTTTGGCAAAACCGTTTCTATGGCTAAAGGTGCTTATTTGGTTGTCGAACACACCGAAGCACTGCATGTTATAGATGTAAACAGCGGCAACAGATCTAACAAAGCCAATAATCAAGAGGATACAGCATTAGAAGTTAATCTAATAGCAGCTACAGAAATGGCTCGTCAATTACGTTTACGTGATATGGGTGGCATTATTGTAGTAGATTTTATCGATATGACTAATGCTGAAAACAGGCAAAAATTATTTAATCACCTTCGCGATGAAATGAAGGATGACCGAGCTAAACATAAAATATTGCCTCCTAGCAAATTCGGATTGATACAAATAACAAGACAACGCGTTCGCCCAGAAATGAATATTAAAACCCGAGAGGAAAACCCTAACGGTTTAAATGGTTCTGAGGTTGAAGCACCTATAGGATTGGTGCAAAAAGTAACACACGATCTTGAACAACTATTAAAAAAAGACTATAAAAAGTTGACTTTAAACACACATCCTTTTATAGCAGCCTTTCTAACAAAAGGTTTTCCATCGATACGTTCAAAATGGTTTTTTGAACACAAAAAATGGGTCAAAGTTTTACCAAGAGATGCTTACACATATCTAGAATACCACTTTTTCGATAAAGATGGTAATCAAATTAAATAATTTAAAGCCCCTTGCTATTCATTTAGCAAGGGGTTTTTGTTTTTAAGAAAAATCTATGTTCTAAATTTTAGAAATTAAAATTCTTCTCCTTGCCCTCCTCCTTGGTTACAATCAACAAACTCGACTTCATATCCAAGCCATTGAGAAGTTCCACAAGAATTTGTCATTCTAGCCTCAAAAACATACCAACCAGGAGACGGTGTATAATTGAGTGTTCCAAAACTACTCGTAGTAGTTGATGATGTATATAAAACATTTAAACTAGGAAAACTTAGCAAACGTACTTGATAGGTATTCCCTTGTATCTTTGGATATAAATCATACTGATTATTAGTATGACTACTACAAAAATACCACTCTTCGCCAATCCCATTACTAAATTGAATATCTTCTATATACTGCGTACCCACCCAAATGTTTTTTTGTACTGTGCTACAAGAGGTAATTGCTCTTACATAACCACTTCCACTAATAGTACTACTTGTAGGCCGTACAGTAATACCTGTATTAGATTGAGATAAAATTTGCAAATACGATGGTACTTGCCATGTAACAGAACTACCACCATTTGTTAACGTATATGTTTTTGTAGAATTACCGCAAATTAATTGAGAGCCTGAAATGGTTGGTTTAGGGTATAAATAATTTGCTCCAACTATATCACCAGCAGATAAACCATTACGTTGCACATTAAAAGTAGACCCATCAAGCTTTGTAATTGTTGGCTGTCCATTGCTTGAAAAAAAATCAGACCCATACATCATGATTGATCCAAAATCAAAACTACCAATATCTTCGCCAGTACTAGTTCTTGTTGTATATCTATCAAAATTAGTAGTAGCTCCTGAAATAATATTATTGTAATGAATTTGAACATGATTATCTCTATCTTGTCTCGTTTGTTCATGGAAAAACCCTATAGCATGTCCAATTTCGTGAATTGTATTTCCCGTTGAACACCCAGAGCCTAAGCCGATTTCTTGTCTACCTCCTTTTTTCCCTATCCAATCTGAATAACAACTACCTGCAGCGGCTGAAATGAATTCAATATAGTCGCTTTGGGTAGTACGTTGAACAAATGTAAGTGAAGTATTTGCTTCCCAATGTGCAATTGCATCTGCAACCCTATTCTGACTAGGAAGGTTATTATTAATTGTATAATATACTATATTACATGGCCATCTGTAGGCACTTCCACTTTCAACAGCAGACTTATTAAAAGATTTGTCACGATCTTTATCTAAATCTTCTTGAGCTATTATTATATCTCCTTGGAAAATATATTCATTCCCTTTCTTCATAACCTTAAGATCTACACCGCGATAATTAATAGTAACTATTTCTCCAATAAAATTTGGATAAGCCTGTTCTGGGGTTACGTTAATTGAATCTTCAGGTCGATTGATTTCACCTTCTTCCATATTTTCAGAACAATTCTGAAATAAAAATAATGGTATTACAAACACAAAAAATAACTTGACAATACTAAATTTGTTTTTCATTTTAATTAAGTTTAAAAATTAATAAAATTACTATCTAGTTAAACTTACAGGTTCGTCTTAAAAATCTACTTTTTAGCATACGAAAAATTGTGTATTTCGTCGAAAAAACAAAAATACCGTTGTGGCAAAACCGTAAAATGAAGTTATTTATAACCTATTGAAAATCAAATAATAATAGGTTAATCGTTTGATATAAAATGACAAAATTACTTTAAGGTGCTGGATTAGGCATCATGTTATGTGCTTCATTAATTTGAGTTAATACCTCATCATTTAAAGTAACATGAATACTATCTATATTTTCTTTAAGCTGTTCTAAATTAGTTGCTCCAATTATAGTACTGGTAACAAAGGGTTGCTGAGTTACAAATGCTAACGCCATTTGCGCTAGAGTTAAACCATGATCTTCAGCAATTTTTAAATAACGCTTAGTCGCTACAGCTGCTTGTTTTCCACTATATCTGGCAAATCTTGGAAATAATTTAAGTCTGGCATTATCTGCTGCATTGCCTTTAACATACTTGCCGGAAAGCACCCCAAATGCCATTGGCGAATAGGCTAACAAGCCTACATTTTCCCTTAAAGCTACTTCTGCCAAATCAGTTTCAAATGTCCTAGTTAACATGGAATAAGCATTTTGAATGGTTATCACTCTAGGTAAATTGTGTTTTTTAGATTCTTCTAAATAGCGCATGGCTCCCCAAGAGTTTTCGTTTGATAGTCCAATATGCCTTATTTTACCAGCTTTAATTTGAGTATCCAAACTATGAAGAATTTCATTAAAATTATCTTCCCATTTAGCATCATGTTTGTAATCCCTAATGCCAAATCTATTGGTATCGCGTTCTGGCCAATGTAATTGGTATAAATCTATATAATCCGTTTGCAATCTTTTAAGCTCTAAATCTATAGCTTCTTTTATTGCATTTGGACTAAATCCTGTTTTACGAATATGTGCTGTATAATCTCCCGGCCCTGCAATTTTAGAAGCGATAATAACTTTATCTCTATGGCCTGTTTTTTGTAACCAAGTACCAATAATTTTGCTAGTTCGCCCACTCATTTCTGCCGTTGCAGGTACTGGATATAGCTCGGCAGTATCTATAAAATTAATACCTTGATCTAAAGCATAATCTAGTTGAGCATGCCCTTCGGTTTCTGTATTTTGATTGCCCCATGTCATGGAACCCAAACATATTTTACTAACTTTTATATTGGTATTTGGTAGTGTTGTGTATTTCATCTATATGTTTTTTACCACTCCCGCGACTTGCTCTGAACTTGTTTCAGTAAGGCGGGAATCTCTTTAATTGAAATTTCTTATTTTCTAATGGATACCCACTTCAGCAGGAATGAAAGTTAAATTGTGTTTCACTAGTCGATAAAGATAAAAAACCTTTCAGAGTTAATAAGGACCCTGAAAGGTTTTTTAAATAGAATTCCTGCCGCAGCCTATCTTGAGCTAAGACGAAAGGCAGGAATGACAATATTTTAATTTTCGTTTAACAGCTTAGATAGTTCATCTAATTTAGGAGTCAAAATCACCTCAATACGTCTGTTTTTAGCTTTACCTGCAGCAGTCCCATTTGAAGCAATAGGAGCAAATTCACCACGACCAGCTGCTGTTAAATTTTCTGGATTTATAGACGTGTTTTCTTTTAAAATTTTCACAATAGCCGTAGCACGTTTGGTTGATAAATCCCAGTTACCACTTAATTGTCCACTTCCTTTATAAGGTACATTATCTGTATGACCTTCTATTAAAACCGCTATGTCTGGATTATCACCTAGTACACTTCCTAATTGTTGTACAGCTCGTCGTCCTTCGGCACCAACAGCCCAACTACCTGATCCAAATAATAGTTTATTCTCCATAGACACATATACTTTTCCGTCGCGTTGCTCTACTGTTAATCCTTTACCTTCAAAATCTGTTAAAGCTCTAGAAATAGCATTCTTTAATTGTGTCATCGCTGCATCTTTTGAAGCAATAACGCTCTCTAATTCTGCCACTCTATTCGATCTATCTTCTAATTCCTTTTTAAGTCTTGCTAAACGCGCATTTTCGTCAGCTAACGCTTGTTCTTTTGCTTCTAATTTGGCTAATAGTTCTCTATTCTTTTTAGAATTTCTCGCTATGGCGCTAGAACTATTTTTTTCTAAAGCATCGTAAGAATTTTTTAAGTTATCGTAATTAGATTTAGAAGCTTTATAATCTGCTTGTAATTTATCGCGTTGTTGAACAGCTTCATCATAAGCTTTTTGAAGTTGTTTAAGTTCATTTTCTGCAGCATTTTTGGCACTTAAAAGCGCATCGTTTTCATTTGAAAGTTTTCTGTTTTCCTCTTTTAAATCACCATATTTGTCTTCCAGTTCTTTATATATTTTTGGAGATACACAAGACACTAAAAACGTTAAAGTTAATACTGTTAATAAGATTTTTTTAATCATTCCGTTTGGGTTCATTTGTTATTTACTTATTTATAAAATGTATTTTAATTATCTATTTCTACTAAAATTGGACAATGATCACTATGTACAGCTTCAGAGAGTATAACGGCTCTTTCTATTTTTTCTTGTAATGGTTCTGCAACCATGGCATAATCCAATCGCCAACCTTTGTTATTCGCACGGGCATTTGCTCGGTAACTCCACCAACTGTATTGCTGGGTTTCTGCATTTAAATATCTAAACGAGTCTATAAATCCACTATCAATAAAACGCCCTATCCACTCACGTTCTACTGGTAAAAATCCGGACACACCTTTCATTTTAGGGTTATGGATATCAATCTCTTCATGACAAATATTATAATCACCACAAACAACAAGATTAGGCCGCTCTTTTTTAAGATTGTTTATATAATCTTGAAACATGTCCATGTATTCTAACTTATGATTTAAACGTGCATCATTGGTTCCCGATGGTAAATACAAACTCATAACAGATACACCATTAAAATCAGCACGTATATTTCTACCTTCAAAATCCATAGATTCAATGCCTGTACCGTATTCTATATGATTTGGTTCTGTCTTGCTTAGAATTGCAACTCCGCTATACCCCTTTTTTTGAGCACTAAACCAATAATTATATTTATAACCTGCTTCCACAAAAACATCTAAATCTAACTGCTCTTTTAATGCCTTTATTTCTTGTAAGCAAATAACATCTGGATTAGCACTTTTTAACCAATCTACAAAGCCTTTGTTTATTGCCGCCCGAATGCCGTTTACATTATATGATATAATTTTCATTAGTTTATGGTTCTTGTTGTAATTATTTGCTGTAATTCACATAGTAAAATATTTTGACAAGTATCAAAATCGTTAATTATGCGCATTTCATCTAGCTAAAATAAATAATACGTTACTTTTACGCTATCAAATAAAAATTTATTTTTATTCAAATTCCCTTTTTATTGTGAAAGACAAGCTTATAATATATTTTCAAGTTTCCTTGAAGGCATTATATTAGTTATTACAACAGGTTTAACGAATTATATTAACAAAATATTTTAAACTATTTGCAGTTTAAGTATATAATGAAGTTTATTACATCAATTCTTATATTTTTAATTGGTTTTTGTGGATTTACTCAAGAGCCCGTTTCAAACTATAAAACTATAAAGGTTGCTGTAAAAAACCTTATTCGTATTGACAGCGTAAGTATAAATTCTGGCGCATTCTCAATAAGAAAAAAAGATAACACAATTATTGACTCAACTTTCTATTCAGTCGATTTTGCCAAAGCTGTTCTTACTTTTAAAAAGCCTATTGAAACTGATTCAATCATTATCAACTATTTAAGGTTTCCTGATTTTTTAACTAAGACCTACCAGCAATTGGATGAGGGTATTATTGTTGAAAACAATGAAAATCTCAAAAAATTATATAAACTGTCTAAACCAAACGATTCGAAGAATTTCACGCCTTTTGATGGTTTAACCACTTCTGGAAGTATTTCAAGAGGCGTTACTATTGGAAACAACCAAAATTCGGTTTTAAATAGTGAATTAGACCTTCAAATAACAGGGAAACTTAATGATAAGGTCTCCCTTAGGGCATCTATACAGGATGCTAATATTCCGTTACAAGAAAGTGGTTATTCACAGCGATTAGATGAATTCGACCAGGTTTTTATTGAATTGTTTAGCGATCGTTGGAATGTTAGGGCTGGTGATATAGATTTACTGAATACAGATTCTTATTTCGCAAGTTTTTCTAAACGTGTTCAAGGCTTATCTGTTAAGGCTAGGTTAGGAGATGAAGATTCTCAAACCAATTTGTTTGCTTCTGGAGCTATTGTGCGTGGACAGTTTACAAGAAGCCAGTTTACAGCACAAGAGGGTAATCAAGGCCCTTACAAATTACAAGGACAGAATGGTGAATTATTTGTGCTAATTGTATCGGGTAGCGAAACGGTTTACGTAAATGGTGTTGCCGTAAAACGTGGTGAGGATCAGGATTATATTATAGATTATAATGCTGGAGAAATTATATTCAACGCTACGTACCCTATTACTTCTGAAATGAGAATTACTGTCGATTATCAATTTAGCGAACGTAATTATTCACGCTTTGTAGCGTATGGGGGCGGACGATTTGAAAGCGACAAACTAAAAATTGGCGTTTCTGTTTATTCTGAAAATGATGCAAAAAATCAACCGCTTCAACAAAACTTATCCGAAGAACAGGTACAGGTATTATCTAATGCTGGGGATGATAGAAGTTTGATGGTAGCTCCCTCTGAAATTCAAGAAACTTTAAACGAAAATAGAATTTTATATAAGAAAGAACTCATTGGTGGCGTAGAAGCTTTTGTTTTTTCGAATAGTCCTGATGATGAATTATATCGGGTTACTTTTACATTAGTTGGCGACAATCAGGGTGACTACATTTTAAGCAATACAACGGCTATTAATAATATTTATGAATTTGTGGGAATTTCTCAAGGGAATTATGCCCCCATTGTTCAATTAGTTGCTCCTACTAAGCTTCAAATTGCTGTAATAAATGGACATTATAAGCCATCAGAAAAAACCAATATTATTTTTGAAGCTTCCGGTAGTAAAAATGATTTAAACTTATTTTCAGGTTTAAATGATGATGATAACGATGGTTTTGCTGGTAAATTAAATATTGAACAGAAGCTTATAAAAAATGATAGTCTTTGGAGTTTAAGTGCTTTTGCTAATACCGATTATATTCAGGAAAACTTCAAAACCATTGAGCGTTTATATAATGCTGAGTTTAACCGCGATTGGAACTTAGAATTACCTTCTGGAAATCAAACCGTAATAAACTTAGGGGATCAAGTTTTATTAAACTCTGGTTTTCGGTTTTTTCATCCCGAAAAAGGTATTGTCAACTATCAATTTGAGCATTTAGGTTACTCTGAAAACTTTAATGGGAATAGGCATGTTGCCAATCTAAATTTGCGTCTAAATAAGTTTAGCATCTCATCTTATTCTAGTTTTTTAAATGCCAATTCTAATAGTAATACCTCAACATTTTTAAGGTCTTATAATCGTATTACTTATGGTATGCAAAAAAGCTGGTTAGGAAGTATAATAGCTATTGAAGACAATGAACAAAAAGATATTTCAACCGAGACATTAACACCTTTAAGTCAGAAATTTAAATCCTACGAAGTATTTGTTGGAGTTGGTGATAGCACCAAAGTTTTTGCCGAAATAGGATATAAAAACCGAGTAAATGATAGTATAAGAAATAATGAATTACAAAAAGTAAATACTTCCAATACATTCTATTTAGATTCGCGGTTAGTCAAAAATGAAAATACGAACCTATCTTTATATGCTAATTATAGAACTTTAAAAAATGAAGATAGTGAGATTGAAGATGAACGCTCTATAAATTCCAGACTACAATTTAATCAAAAGCTTTTTAAGCAAATTGTGCAGTGGAATACCATTTTTGAAACGAATTCTGGAACATTGCCCCAGCAAGATTTCACTTATGTTGAAGTTGAAGCAGGGCAAGGTACATATACCTGGATTGATTATAACGAAAATGGCATTCAGGAACTTGAAGAGTTTGAAATTGCTCAATTTCAAGATCAAGGGAAATACATAAGAGTCCTTTTACCTAATCGAGTTTTTATAAAAACACATCAAAACAGGCTAAGTCAAACACTCACAATTAACCCTTCTCAATGGGCTGTTAGTAAAAGTAAATCAAAAAAATTCTGGTCTCATTTTTATAATCAAACCAGTTATTTAATTGATAGAAAGATACGACGAGAGGGTAATAGCTTTAATCTTAACCCTTTTGAAAATAATGAAGCGGGTCAGTTAGGGTTGCAATTAAATTTTAGAAATGTTTTGTTTTTTAATAGAGGTAAACAACATTACACAACGTCTTATACTTATCTTGATAATTCAACCCGAAATATTCTATCTGTTGGATTCATTGAAAACGGATTAAAAAGTCATCAACTCAATTTCAATCATAAAATTGCCGAAAGTTGGTTAATAAGTATACTTTCATCTTTTAACACGAATGAAAGTATTAGCGAAAACTTTGCAAGTAAAAATTATAATTTTGAAGAGCAGTTGCTTAATCCAAAATTGTCTTATTTATTTAATGACAATTCCAGTTTTGATATATTTTATCAGTATGCAAGCAAAAATAATACGATAGGGAACCTAGAGTCTTTAGAACAACAAAAATATGGTGCGTCTTTTACTTTAGCCAATAGTCAAAAAAGTGCTATAAATGGTGAGTTTAATTATTTCTCAAATATCTTTAATGGTAACCCCAACACACCTGTTGCTTATCAAATGTTAGAAGGGTTACAGCCTGGTAAAAATTTTACATGGACCCTACTAGCTCAAAAAAAACTAACTGCTTTTCTCGATCTTAATTTAAGTTATTTCGGAAGAAAAACAGAAACCAGCAAAACCATACATACTGGGGCTATTCAATTAAAAGCCTATTTCTAAAATCTTAAGTTATCTATTTTTTCAAAAACTGAAACAATAACTTTTACAGCTTCTATATAAAATTCTGGATGAATGTTTTCATAATCATCTGTAGGTTCATGGTAATCATTATGATCTTCTACCCCAAAGTATAAAAATGGAATACCTTTTTTATAAAAATTCATATGATCCGATGAATAGGTCCAGTTCTCTAAAGCGTCACTATCATTATGCCCTTCTATGAGTTTAATTTTCTTAGAGTGTTGATAATAGCTAACCGCATGTTTCAATTTTTTGTTACGTTCTGTTCCAACCACATATAATTCATTCTTTTCACTCCTACCAATCATATCCATATTGATATTTACTTTGATGTTTTTTAATGGAATAATCGGATTTTTCACAAAGTGTTTTGATCCTAGTAGCCCCAATTCTTCACCATCAAATGCTGCTAAAATAACTGAATACTTTGGTGGATTATTTTTAAAATATTCACCAAAACCAAACAATGCGCTTAATCCGGAAGCATTATCATCGGCGCCATTGTAAATCTCCCCTTTTTTAATCCCTTCATGGTCATAATGTGCACTAATAACTATATACTCATCAGGGTTTTTGGTGCCTTTTATTAGCCCTAGAATATTTATTGCCTGATATTCTTTTTGTTTTTTTACAAACAAAAATGCTTGCTCGTAGCCTTTTCCTAATGGTTGAACATTTAGCGAATGAAACTGATTTATGATATATTTTCTAGTTTTTAAGGCCCCTCTAGTCCCTGTTCTTCTACCTTCGAAAGCATCAGATGACAACGATTTTAAATGCTTTAACATAGATTCTCCACAAAAGGAACTAGCTTCTTTTTCACATATTTGTGAATTAACATGTATACATATGAAGTGACATAGCAGGCATAGGGCGATCAATTTTATTTTCATCTACTAGATTTAATTTCTTAAATCTAAACAAAAAAACCCAAGCATGAGCCTGGGTTCTTAAATTTTAAGATATGTATAACTAAAATACTATGATATATTAGCTTTCATTAACTCGCGATTCATTCTAGCAATGTTATCTAAAGAAATCCCTTTAGGGCATTCAATTTCACAAGCACCTGTATTTGTACAGTTACCAAAACCTTCTAAATCCATTTGAGCAACCATGTTTTTAACACGATCTGCTGCTTCTACTTGTCCTTGAGGTAATAATGCGTATTGCGATACTTTTGCACCTACAAACAACATCGCGGATGAGTTTTTACAAGTTGCAACACAAGCCCCGCAACCAATACACGTAGCAGCATCCATGGCTTCATCAGCCGCATGTTTTGAAATAGGAATTGCGTTTGCATCTTGAGTATTTCCTGAAGTATTTACAGAAATATATCCTCCAGCTTGCTGAATACGCTCGAAAGCCATTCTGTCTACTACTAAATCTTTTATTACGGGAAATGCTGCTGCTCTAAATGGTTCGATAGTAATGGTATCGCCATCATTAAACATACGCATGTGTAATTGACAGGTTGTTATACCTCTATCTGGGCCATGAGCTTCTCCATTAATGTACATAGAACACATTCCGCAAATACCTTCGCGACAATCATGATCGAATGCTACAGGATCTTCGCCAGAATTCACCAATTGCTCATTCAAAACATCCATCATTTCTAAAAAAGACATATGCTCTGAAATATCAGTAACTTTATAATCGACCATTTGACCCTTTGCATTTGAGTCTTTTTGTCTCCAAATTTTAAGTGTTAAATTCATTTTCTTTTAGTTATTTGGTTATTGAGTTATTTGGCTATTGAACAATAGTTTTATGATACAATTTCTATTAACTTAATAACTTTATTTTTCTTTTTGATTCTTTAAATATTTAATATATCCATTTAAAATCAAAAGCGTTTTATTATGTATTATTCTTAATTCATTTAAATTTTTCTTCTGAAATGTAGCCTTCATCAAAAGCTATAATTCCATGATCAAGAGTTTCAAACAAAGAACCTCTCGCTATCCTACAAAACTGAATGTTCTCTTGAAAATGAAATCTTCCATAACTTTCAGAAATATTATTTCCAATAGAACGTGATGAACGTTTAATTTGATCTATTAAAGCAAATTTCTCAGAATTAGGGATCTTAGTAATTATTTGGTTTTTTACAAATAATCTTAAATTCCTCGCTTCTTTCCAACAAGCCAATTCTTCAAAAGATTTAAAATTAGTCACCCAAAATAACTAAATAATTAATAACTATTTATAAGATCTCTGCTTCAATTCAATGTCTTTAAATTCTAATTCTTCTTTATGTAAAACTGCATCGGCAGGTTCTCCTTTATATTCCCATGCAGAAACAAATGCAAAATCTTTATCATTACGCTTAGCTTCTCCTTTTTGAGGGCCGTCTAATTCAACAGACTCTTCTCTAAAGTGACCTCCACAAGATTCTTCACGTACTAAAGCGTCTTTTGCAAATAATTCACCTAATTCTAAGAAATCGGCAACACGACTAGCTTTTTCAAGTTCAGGGTTCATTTCATTTGCACTTCCCGGTACTTTAACTTCTTTCCAGAACTCTTCACGAATGGCTTTAATTTCAGCCATAGCTTCATTAAGTCCTTTTTCATTACGTGCCATACCTACTTTATCCCACATAACTTTTCCAAGTCGTTTGTGGAAGTGATCTACAGATTTTGTTCCTTTATTGTTAATGAAGAAATCGATACGGTCTTTTACTTCTTTTTCAGCTTCTTCAAACTCCTTAGTATCTGTTGGTATTTTTCCGGTTCTAATATCATCCGATAAATAATCACCTATTGTATAAGGCAATACAAAATAGCCGTCTGCTAAACCTTGCATTAATGCCGAAGCACCAAGTCTGTTTGCTCCATGATCTGAGAAATTAGCCTCACCAATACAGTACAGTCCTTCAACAGTAGTCATTAAGTTATAGTCAACCCAAATACCTCCCATTGTATAGTGGGTTGCTGGATAAATCATCATAGGTGTTTTGTATGGATTCTCATCAACAATTTTCTCATACATTTGGAATAAGTTTCCATATTTGGCTTCAACGATAGCCTGCCCTAGTTCGTATATTTTTTCTTCAGAAGGGTTATTTATATTTAGAATTTTTGCCTGTTCTTTTCCGTAACGTTCTATAGCAGCAGCAAAATCTAAATAAACAGCTTCTCCTGTTGCATTTACTCCAAAACCTTCATCACAACGTTCTTTCGCAGCTCTTGAAGCTACATCACGAGGCACTAAGTTTCCAAATGCAGGATAACGTCTTTCTAAATAATAATCTCTATCTTCTTCAGCTAAATCGGTTGGTTTCAATTTACCCTGCTGAATGGCTTGAGCATCTTCAATTTTCTTTGGAACCCAAATGCGACCATCGTTACGTAGAGATTCAGACATCAATGTTAATTTAGACTGATAATCTCCTGAACGCGGAATACATGTTGGGTGAATTTGTGTGTAACACGGATTTGCGAAATACGCTCCTTTTTTATGAATTTTCCAAGCAGCTGTGGCATTACTTCCCATAGCGTTTGTTGATAAGAAATATACATTTCCATAACCTCCAGTAGCTATTACAACAGCATGTGCCGAGTGTCTTTCTATTTCACCAGTAATTAAATTACGAGTGATAATACCTCTTGCTTTCCCATCTACTTTTACAACATCAAGCATTTCATGACGGTTAAACATCTCAATTTTACCACGAGCAATTTGTCTATTCATTGCTGAATAAGCTCCCAATAATAATTGTTGTCCTGTTTGCCCTTTAGCATAAAAAGTTCTTGATACTAATACACCACCAAACGAACGATTATCTAATAACCCGCCATAATCACGCGCAAAAGGAACCCCTTGTGCGACACATTGATCAATAATATTTGCAGATACCTCAGCTAAACGATGCACGTTTGCTTCACGCGAACGATAATCGCCACCTTTTACGGTATCATAAAATAATCTATATGTTGAATCACCATCTCCTTGATAGTTTTTTGCAGCATTAATACCTCCTTGAGCAGCAATAGAATGCGCACGCCTTGGAGAATCTTGATAAGCAAATGCTTTTACATTATATCCTAGCTCTGCTAGAGTAGCGGCAGCCGAGCCACCTGCTAAACCAGTTCCTACGACAATAACATCTATATGACGTTTATTAGCAGGGTTTACTAAGTCGATATGATTTTTATAATCTGTCCATTTATCTTTAATTGGACCTTTTGGTACTTTTGAATCTAAAGCCATACTAAACTATTTAAGATTAATGGTTAAGGTGATGATAAAGTGCAATTATTATAAATCCTAGCGGAATAACAATCGAGTATACTTTTCCAAATGTTTGTAATGCTTTTTTACGTCCAGCTGTAGCTCCTACCGATTGGAATGCTGATGTAAATCCGTGCAGTAAGTGTAACGCTAAGAGTATAAATGCAACAACATAGGCACCTACTCTGGCTGGACTTAAAAACTTGTGTTGCAATTCGTGGAAATATCTAAAACTTCCATCATGCATTCCAGACATGTCACCTTGAATGTATTTATTATTTATTTCCGGAAACCAGAAATCTATAAAATGAAGTACAATAAAAGCTAATATTACTAGCCCACTGTAAATCATATTTCTACTCATCCAAGTAGAGTTTGCTGCACCATTATTTTTGGCGTATGCAACGCCATTCGCTTTTTTGTTCTTAATTTCTAATACGAACCCCATTACAAAATGAAATACAACACCAAATATTAACACTGGTTGTAAAGCAAATTGAACTAGAGGATTTGTTCCCATAAAATGAGATAGCTCATTAAAAACATCTTCACTAAATAAAGATGTTATATTTACTGCTAAATGTATTATTAAGAAAAACATGAGGAAGAAAGCAGAAAGTGCCATTGCAACTTTTCTTCCAATCGAAGATTTAAAAAATCCACCCATTATTTTGAAGTTATTTTTGTTTTTACAAAGGTAAGTTAGGATGAAGTTTTAGACAACTAACAAATGTCATGTTTTTACTATTTATAATGATTTTAAGTTAAAATTAGCTTAATTTATCGCTAAAACTTCTTTTTATGATTCAATTTGGATATGGTACGTCCCTTTTGGTAAGTAATATTTATTATTCTTAGCATTACAAAACCTCCCCTATGTGTGTAAAATATTAAACACCATGCCTACGTTTTTATACTATAACTGTTTTGGTAAGTTAATCTAAAATAATTTTTTTGGTAATCGTAGCTCTATCAGAATGAATATCTACAAAATACATACCTTTGGAAACACCTATTAGATTAATAGTCTTTGTTCTTGAGGTATTAGAAAAATCAACCTCGGAGATTAATCGTCCACTAATATCATACACGATTGCTTTATTTAAATTAACAAAAGATTCATTTTTGATAAAAAACTGCCCTTTTGTAGGATTGGGAAATAAAACAACACCTCTTTCTAATTCATTTTCTTCAACACTCAAATTGCATATTGATGAATTGGTCATAACAGAAGTGCCTACGCATGGCACCAATACTGTACTCCTATCTTGCACACTATTTGCCCCTGCTATATTATTCAATGTAAAAACCCGTTGTTGTTCTCCATTAGAGAGAGCAAAATGCATAACATCATCTAAATTATCACCATCAAATGTAAGATCAATAACATGACCTAATTGATGTCCATGACCAAGTTCATGTAAAGCAACACTTTCAAAATCGAACTCAGTAATGTCAGGTAAACCACTACCAAAATACCAATTGGTTGTATCATCAAAAACAATATCTAGCTCACTAACAAACCAATTAATATCTGGAGTTCCTCCGGTTGTACAACCTGAATACCAAGAAGTGCAGCGACCTAAAACACCATCTTCAAGTTCTGAGCCATTATCAAATCGAACTACATTAGTCCCATCTGCATCAAGCTCACCATCAAATGGAGCTGCTAAATCAGCTACTCCTATAACATCAACTGTTGTGGCTGTTCCACTTACAGTCCAATTAATATTTGTTTCACACCGCCATTTATCTATGGTATTTTCAAATGCAGCTCTAGCATCTGTATTATTAAAAAAATCTGTAAACATCTCCCATGTATATCCACCACTTCCATTATCGTTAACATGCTGTACTTGATATGAATTACCCCCTGAGACCACATTTTGTTCCGCATGAGTAATAGTCAAAACCGTAGATGTTGCAGAAGTTCCATCAGAAGCATGCATAACTCTTACCTGACCTGTTCCTGCATTAGCAGGAACCTCAACAACTATCGATGTATCACTCCAAGTCACTTCACTGTCTAAAGCATCAATAAAAGTTGCTCCTCCATCATCTGCGTTAGCAAAACTAACCGTTCCTTTATTGGCACCAAACCCTGAACCTGTAATAGACAATGGTGCTTTTTCTCCAGCTATGATTGAATTTGGTGATATATTTGTAATAGCCACAGCTAAAGCAGATTTATTATAGCTATTATCTTTACTATTTTTGAGTAATTCTACTTCCTTGAGCACTAAAGCCTTTTGCTTACTTAAATTTTCTATTTCTTCATGAAAAGATGTAGATATCCCTTTATACGATTTGAATACATTGCTAGCGGTATTAGAAATAATATCATAATCATAAAACCCTTGTATGCCACTGTAAGCCTCATATTTTTTACTTGTTCCTTTATTAAGAGCACCTGATTTATTAGATGGATTAAGCATAAGAATACCTCGCTTATTAATGCCTAATTTTAAACTATGAGATGATATCTGAGCAGTTAACCCAACCACACCTCCTAAAGTGATCACATCAATATATTCGACTTCATTTCCTTTAAATATCTTATATACTTCTACAATATTAGATGTATATATATTTCTACTATTTAAGTCCCAAAATGATTTTTGAGAGACAACCTTACCTTCTATTATTAAACTAGATGATTTAACTTGTTGTTTTAAGGGTATTTCTCGTAAACTTATTTGCGCAAACAAAGTATTCTGAAATACTAAACAAAAAAGGAGAATGATAATTAAGAATATGGGCTGAGCAATTTTTCTCATTTGAGAGTTTTTAAGTATTATTAAGACTATAAGATAATATACGTAAGCAATTAACTTTAGGTTTATTAAACATATTTAGGGGATTATCAAATATAACGAATTATAATCTAAATGATTTATTTAGCTTTGCTAGATCTAGAAAACTTAATACACTATTAACATGAAATATCATCCAATTAATAATGAGCTCTTTATAAAGAATCGCAAAAACTTCACTTCTTACATGAAGCCTAAAAGTTTGGCTGTTTTTAATTCAAATGACATTTATCCAATAAGCGCGGATAGCACCATGCCTTTTGAGCAACATCGGGATATTTTTTATTTAAGTGGTGTAGATCAGGAAGAAAGTATTCTTATACTATTTCCAGATTGTCCTAAAGAGAAACATCGTGAGATTCTATTTTTAAAAGAAACCAATGAACATATTGCTATTTGGGAAGGCGAAAAATTAACCAAAGAAAAAGCTTTCGAAACTAGTGGTATTAAAACGGTTTACTGGTTACAAGACATGGAGAAAATCATGTTTGAGATTATGACACAATGCGACACGGTTTATATTAATACCAATGAGCACTATAGAGCCAATGTAGAAACCGAAACTAGAGAAGGCCGTTTTACAAAATGGTTAAAAGAAAAATACCCCGCTCACGCTGTAGCTAAGAGCAATCCTATTTTACAAAGACTCCGCTCGATTAAAGATCCTATTGAAATAGATTTAATTCAACAAGCCTGTGATATTACAGAAAAAGGATTTAGGCGTATTTTAAATTTTGTAAAACCTGATGTTTGGGAATATGAAATTGAAGCAGAATTTATGCATGAATTCTTAAGAAACCGCTCTAAAAAATTTGCTTACACACCTATTGTTGCTTCTGGAAATAATGCTAACGTATTACATTATATAGAAAACAATCAACAATGTAAAGCAGGTGAATTAATACTAATGGATATTGGTGCAGAATATGCTAATTATTCTAGCGATATGACGCGTAGCGTACCTGTTTCTGGAAAATTCACTCCACGACAAAAAGAGGTTTACAATGCTGTAAATAGGGTCAAAAATGAAGCAACTAAAATGCTAACTCCCGGAACGATTTGGGCTGAATACCATGTAGAGGTAGGTAATATAATGACTAACGAACTATTAGGGTTAGGGTTACTGGATAAAGCCGATGTACAGAGCGAAAACCCAGAGTGGCCTGCTTATAAAAAATATTTCATGCATGGTACAAGTCACCATATGGGATTAGACACACATGATTATGGTATCTTAACTGAACCTATGCAAGCCAATATGGTATTTACTGTAGAACCTGGAATTTATATTCCAGACGAAGGTTTTGGAATACGATTAGAAGATGATGTGGTTATTCAGGAAAACGGACAACCATTTAATTTAATGAGAAATATTCCTATTGAAGCAGACGAAATAGAAGATATAATGAACTCATAAAAAGAAGAAAGGGTCGTTTTTTAAACGACCCTTTTTGCTAACAACACTAAAAATTTGTAATTTAAAGAGTGACTAATTCAAATAAATAATCGTTTAGTTTTTGCAGCGAATCAATTTTATCTTTTGTATCAACTAATAGAGAAATATTATTTTTACTTCCTCCATAAGAAATCATTCTAATTTTTACATCTTGTAATATTTGGAACAACTTATAAGTCTCTTGATGATTAACAACAGAATGACCTACTAAACAAATAATACTTTGGTTTGTATCAATTTCTATTGTTGCAATTTTTTCTAATTCTTCAATGATTTTGTCTAAGTTTCTATCATCATCAATCGTTAAAGACACAGCGACTTCAGATGTTGTAATCATATCTATAGAGGTCTTATAAGTTTCGAAAATCTCGAATACTTTTTTTAAGAAACCATGAGCCTGCAACATTCTTGCAGATTTAATTTTTATTGCTATGATATTATCTTTAGCAGCTATAGCTTTAATCCCTTTTTCTGAAGTGATATTAGAAATTAAAGTACCATGTGCTTCAGGGTTCATCGTGTTTTTTAAGCGTACAGGAATGTTATCTGCTCTAACAGGAGTAACCGTTTGCGGATGTAATATTTTAGCTCCAAAGTAAGCTAGTTCAGCAGCCTCATCAAATGATAGATTAGAAATTGGTTTGGTGTTTTCAACGTATCTAGGATCGTTGTTATGCATGCCATCTATATCTGTCCAAATTTGTACTTCCTTTGCTTTAATTGCTGCGCCAATTATAGTCGCCGTATAATCGCTCCCGCCTCGTTGTAAATTTGAAACTTCATCCTTATCATCCAAACAAATAAATCCTTGCGTGATATATATATCTGAATTCTCTGCAGCATGTATAGCAACCTCAAAGTGTTTTTTAATATAACTTATATCTGGCTCTTTGTCTTTGTCAATTCGCATAAAGCTCAAAGCTGGCAGTAAGGCAGAACTTATGCCTTCTTGTTGTAAAAAGCAGTTAAACATATAAGTTGAAAGCAGTTCTCCTTGAGCCACAATATTATTTTCTAAATCAATAGAAAACGGCTTGTAAGTGCAATTAACTAAAAAATTAAAAACACTAGAAACGTAATCTTTAACTTCCTTATTTAAATCTTTATTAGTTAAAAGTGTGTCTATTGTAACAGTATAAGTTTCATGTAGCTGGTTAATTTTATCAACAGCTTCATTTGGTTCTTTGTTTGAGATATTATTTGCAATCGCAACTAACTTATTTGTAGTGCCAGACATAGCCGAAAGCACAACAATTTTCTTGTGCCCATCGTTAATAATATCTTTAACGTTTTTTATATTTTCTATGGAGCCAACAGAAGTACCTCCAAATTTTAAAACTTTCATTCACACTAATTTGAATGTAAAACTAAAACTCCTTAATCCAAATACTATATTTATTTAAAAAAAAGATTATTTTTACACAGATTGTTAAATAATTAACATAAACATAATAGATATAAGCAAATGAAAACCGTATCTAACTGTGTTGAAGACATTTTAATAACGCAACCTTATTTGGAAGAGGCGTTGTCTAGAAACATCATAAACTTTAGCGCCTTAGCTATAGAATTAACAGAACCTATTAGCAAAATGCTTAAAAAAGATGTTAAGCCTGGTGCTATTATGATGGCTTTAAGACGATATAACCCACCTACAACATTAACCAACTCTGTAAAAATGAGACGCGTTATTCAGAATTTAGGTGATATAACCGTACGCTCTAACTTAACAGATTTTACCGTTAAAAATTCTGATACTATTATTGATAATCATTCCAAAATTCTAGATAGGATAAATCAAGAATCCAAATTATTTTACACATTTACAAGAGGCATTCACGAAAGTAATATTATAATTTCCAGTAGCTTAAAAGATTTCATTATTGATCAATTAAAAAACGAAACCTTTTTAGCAATACAAGACGGGTTATCTGCAATTAGTGTCAACCTCCCTCAAGACAATTCTAAAATTGCCGGTCTTTATTATCATTTCTTTAAGCGTTTGGCTTGGGAAGGCATTGTTCTTTACGAAGTCATTTCAACTACGAATGAATTTACAATTTTGGTAGAAGACGAATATGTAGACAAAGCCTTTGCTGCTATTAAAAAAGTAAAATCTTAGTATTTCTTATTTGAATGAATTTACAATATAAAGGCATCAATGTTTTTTATACTGATAATGGAAAAGGTAATGCCGTTGTCTTACTTCATGGATTTTTAGAAAATGTCTCGATGTGGGATCCTTTTATTCCAACATTATCAAAAAAGAACAGAGTCATTTGCATCGATTTATTAGGTCACGGAAAAACCGAGTGTTTGGGTTACATTCACACTATGGAGTTAATGGCCGAAGTTGTACAGGCTGTTTTAAAATATTTAAAAATTCGCCGTTCTACTTTTATTGGACACTCTATGGGTGGCTATGTGGCACTCGCTTATGCAGAAAAAAATCCTGATGCATTAAAAGGGTTATGTCTAATGAATTCTACAGCTAGTGCAGATACTCCTGAAAAGAAAAAAAATAGAGATCGAGCTATAATCGCTGTTAAGCAAAACCACAAAATGTTTATTAGAATGGCGATCTCTAATTTATTCAGGCCAAAAAACAGAACCATTTTTTCTGAAGAAATAAAGCTACTGAAGAAAGAAGCCTTAAAAACATCCTTGCAAGGAATAATCGCATCTCTTGAGGGTATGAAAATTAGAAATGATAGGGAAGCATTGCTTCATTTTACGCCCTTTAAAAAAATGTTGATTATTAGTAAGAAAGATCCTGTGTTAGATTATAATACATTAATTTCTCAAACAAAAAACACCAATGTCAAAGTAGTAGAATTTCCTGATGGACATATGAGTCATATTGAAAATAAAAGCGAATTTTTATACACAATTGTGCATTTCATCGAAAATATGTAGCGTTTTGTCGTTTTATTGATTTTTTATTTTAGATTTATTGTTCCTAAAATTATTACCATGAATAAACCTACTACTAACAAACCTACTTTTATTCCTAAAATGTATTGTAATCTTTTTGGCCATCATTATCAAGTAACTAAAAAAGTTACATACCATGTTAAGGAATATACATGCTCTCACTGTAAAAAACAATTAACAACAAATAGCAATGGGCGTTTAATTGAACTTACGCCAAAATTTAAAGAGATAAATGCCATCTTAGAACGTATTCATGCTTCACGAATGGAACGTTCAAAGAAGAAAACACTCGCTTCGTCGATTTATTGACAAATTGTTTTTTCTGTCTGATTGTTTTTTAATAATTTAATAAGCTCTAACTAATTAATCTAATAGCGTTAAATGAAAAACATTCACTGTAAGGTATTCGGGCATGATTTCCGAGTATCGAGAAATGTTACTTACCATGTAAAAGAGTACACCTGCAAGAATTGCAAAAAAGAACTCACTACCAACGGAAGTGGTCACTTAATAGAGCTTACTCCTAAATTTAAAGAAATTAACGACGTATTAGAGCGTATTCATATGAAGCGACATATGAGATCCATTGATAATAGTCAATACGTAACTGCAGATTATGATGAATTGATGGAACCTATACTTATTACACACGAAGTAAAATCAAGTGATGATCAGCCTTCAACTATAAACCCTGCTAATTTATTAGTATTTAAGCATTAAAATTTTTCCAACCTTGCGCTTTAATAGGTATTTTAGTATCTGCCCGAGTTACTAAATGCATTCCAGCTTGCGCTTCCTTCATGTAACCAATTACAGTAAAATTCGGATTCGCTTTTATTTTAGAATAATCGTCTTGAGAAATTGTAAATAATAGTTCGTAATCTTCCCCGCCATTTAAAGCAACTGTTGTACTATCAATATTGAACTCTTCACAAGTAGAAATTACTTGAGGATCCAATGGAATTTTTTCTTCATACAGATCACAACCTACTTTACTATGCTTACATAAATGCATAATTTCGGAAGACAAACCATCACTTATATCAATCATTGAAGATGGTTTTACCTCTAAGTCTTTCAATAATTTAATAATATCCTTTCGTGCTTCAGGCTTTAATTGACGTTCTATTATATAAGAGTAAGCCTCTAAATCTGGCTGGCTATTAGGGTTTACTTTATAAACTTCCTTTTCACGCTCTAAGACTTGCAACCCCATGTAAGCTGCTCCTAAATCTCCGGTAACTACTAATAAATCACTAGGCTTAGCACCTTCTCTATATACCTCATTATTATTTTCAACTTCACCAATAGCTGTTACCGAGATCAACAATCCAGTTGTTGAAGAGGTTGTATCTCCTCCTACAACATCAATATTATAAATCTTAGCAGCTGTTTCTATTCCAGCATATAAATCCTCAAGAGCTTCTAACGGAAACCTATTAGAGACAGCTATAGAAACTGTAATTTGCGTAGCTTTGGCATTCATTGCAAAGACATCTGACAAATTAACAATAACCGACTTATAACCTAAATGCTTTAACGGCATATAACTTAAATCGAAATGAACACCTTCTACAAGCAAATCGGTTGTAACAACAATCTTTTTATCTTTAAAATCTAAAACAGCAGCATCATCTCCAATACTTTTTACTGTTGATTTATGATTAATTTTAAAATGCTTAGTTAGATGATCTATAAGCCCAAACTCTCCTAAATCACTTAATTGAGTTCTCTGTTGATTTTTGTCCTCTATCATAATGCAAAAATAAGAAGCTTAAGTATATAAATGGATAAACTTTAATATTAAATTAATCGACTAACATTTAATTTTAACACGAAAAACCAATAAGCTAGAACACTTTTATTATTTATTAAACTAAATTTTATTACTTTACACAAGTAACCATATTATAACGCATGTAAATGTTTGTAAACAATATGTTTATTATAGAGTTCGTTTTAATTTAAAAGCTATGAGGTTTTAACAAATTCTAGACTTCGAAAAAGATTAATTAAAAAAATTGCAAACTATGAACTACTTAAAAAAAAGTGCTTATTTTATTAAGCTATTTATTTTTAGTTGCCTGTTATTTCTATGCACACAATCTTGTGAAAGAGATAACAATGTCCCTATTCTTGGAGATGAAACAGACCTTACAGAAACAAACACATCAGTTGCATGTGAAAATGGTTTTGCTGGCGTTTATCCATGTAGTGATTATGATTTAATGATGCAAATGCCATTAAATACTTTTGGAGCTACCGAAGGAAATGATTCCTGGGGCTGGGTAGATACAACTACCAACAAAGAATATGCATTACTGGCAACAGATGCTAATGTATCTTTTATTGATATAACTGATACAAATAATCCAATATATTTAGGGAATGTCCCAACCGCTACAATAAGTACTTCCTGGAGAGATGTGAAAGTTTATAAAGACCATGCCTTTATTGTAGCAGATAATGCTGGAAATCATGGCATGCAAGTTTTCGATTTAACACGTTTAAGAAATGTTGCTAATCCTCCAGAAACATTTACTCCCGATGCTCATTTTACCGAATTTGGAAGTGCACATAATGTGGTAATAAATGACGCTAGCGGATATGCTTACATTGTTGGTACAAATAGAAACGGCACATTTTCCGGAGGTCCGTTATTTATAAATATCCAAAACCCAACATCGCCGGTATCCGAAGGCGGTTTTGGAGAAGGCGGTTATTCGCATGATGCTCAAGTTATAACATATAACGGTCCGGATACAGATTATACCGGACGTGAAATATTAATTGGAAGTAATGAAATTGAAGTGGTTATTGCAGATGTCACCGATAAATCCAACCCAATAAAGATTTCAGATATAAGCTACTCCAATGTTGGATATACACATCAAGGTTGGTTTACAGAAGACCTAAATTATTTTATTTTAGGCGATGAAACCGACGAAAGAGATATTGGCACAAATACACGTACAATCGTTTTTGACTTCTCAGATTTAGATATCCCAGCTTACCACATGGATTATCTAGGAGCCTCAATGGCAATTGATCATAATGGTTATGTAAAAGGCAATACATTTTATCAAGCAAGTTATAGTGCAGGAGTACGAATGATAGATATTTCGCAAATTGCAAGTAGCACTATGACCGAAATAGGGTTCTTCGACACACATCCAGAAAGTGACAATACAGGTTTTAATGGTGCATGGAATGTCTATCCATACTTACCAAGTGGCAATATTATTGTAAGCGATATCGAAAGAGGCTTGTTTGTTATTAAAAAAAGTGACTCTTAATAAAAGATCGCCATGCAATTCTCAAAAACAAAAACTCTTTTAGCAATTGGTTTTGCTTTCTTTTGTAGTTGTTCTAATAATGATGACGCTTCTAATGAAACTCCTAATGACATAAAAAAAGAAATAGATTTTGTAAAAACTGTTGGAGGTACAAAAAATGAAAGTGCACAATCCATTACTAAAACTTCAGATGGCGGTTATATTATCTTAGGATATGTACAGAGTTCTGATGGTGATGTATCAAATAAATTGAATGAATCTTTTGATTATTGGTTATTAAAATATGATCAAAACAATACACTACAATGGCAAAAAATTTATGGAGGCAGTGATGATGATCGTGGTAGCGATATCATTCAAACATCAGATGGTGGATTTGCGATTTTAGGTTATAGCAAAAGTAATGATGGTGATGTCACTGAAAATAATGGTTTCAATGATTTTTGGATCTCTAAGTTAGATGCTTCTGGATCTATTTCCTGGGAAAAATCTTTTGGTTTTTCAGGAGCAGACAATGGTATTTCTATAATTCAAACCAATGATGGCGGCTATCTCTTAACTGGTGTTTTAGATGTATCTGCCTCAAATGGAGAAGGAAACAGCAAATCTTTTTCATCAAAAAGACATGCAGGTGGGGATTATTGGGCTATTAAATTAAATGCCTCTGGCGAAAAGCAATGGAGTAAGTTTTATGGGGGCACGTTCACCGATACTCCTTACGATGTTATTCAAACAGAAGGTAGCGGATATATTATTGTAGGTTCATCAGACAGTGACGATGTTGATATAAAAGGAAACAAAGGATCATACGATTTTTGGGTTGTTAAAATATCTGATACAGGTAATTTAATTTGGGAAAAATCCTTTGGAGGTTCTCAAACAGATGAAGCCAGATCCATAGTAAAATCATCTGATGGTAATTACATTATTGTTGGAGATACTCGAAGTGAAGACTTAGACATTTCAAGTAATAATGGTGCTGCCGATCTATGGGTTATTAAAATATCTACAACTGGAAACTTAATCTGGGAGAAAACATTTGGTGGCAGTAATTTTGATGTTGGTCGCTCCGTTTCTAAAACCCAAGATAATGGCTTCATTATTTCCGGAAGCTCCAGAAGTTCAAACGGAAATCTTTCAAATAACAATGGACAGAATGACGCCTGGATTGTAAAAATTGACGACCAAGGACATTTAAAATGGCAAAAAACTGTTGGAGGTTCCGACATTGATCTTGCTCATGACGCTGTAGAAATTAACGACGGAAGTATTATTATTGTTGGAGAATCAAATAGTGCAAACATCGATATTCCAAATAATAAAGGATTTACAGATTTACTAATTTTTAAAATAAAATAAGAAGATGCGAAACATACTCCCCATATTAGTTTTCAGTTTTATCACATTATTATCGTGTGGCTCTGATAATGACGATGAAGTTTCTCAAGCAAATGTCACATTCAACTTCAGCCATAATTGGGATACAACTACTGTTACAAATTCTAATTTCAATACCATTCAATATACCAATGAAAATGGAGAGGAATTAAGTATTACAAAACTAAGATATCTTATTTCAAACATAACATTTCAAAAATCAGACGGAGAAACATTTGTTCTTGACGGTTATAATTTAGTAGATGTTACTAATAATACAAACCTTTCTTTTACACCAGTCACAACAATTCCAACCGGTACTTACAACAAAGTACTTTTTACTTTTGGTTTTAATAATGATGCTAACTATAACAATAATTATCCCGATTTAAATTCAGCAACCTGGAATGTTCCAGCCATGCTTGGTGGTGGTTATCATTATATGCAGTTAGAAGGAAAATTTATTGATAATACGACTACTGAAACCGGTTATGCCTATCATGCTATAAGAGCGGTAGATAATTCAGGTACAACTCAAGTATTTCAAGATACTTTTTTTGAAGTTGATTTAGGTGAAGTTACCATAACGCATAATGCAACTTTTGAAATCGACATGAATATTGCCGAATGGTTTAAAAATCCAAATACCTGGAATTTGAATGTTTTAAACAATATGCTTATGCCCAATTTTAACGCCCAGGTAATGATGTCTCAAAACGGACAAAATGTATTTAGTCTAAACACAGTGAATCAATAAAATGTTTAAATGGATTTCATATTTTATCTTATTTTTTTTCATTTGTATATCATGTTCAAATGAAAGTGTGAATGAATATGTACCAACGCCAAGTCCATTAGAAATCCCTCCGTTTTTTCAAGACAACATACTTGCTCCAGTTATCCCCACTAACAACCCACAAACCGTTGAGGGGATCGCTTTAGGTAAAAAATTATTTTTCGACCCTATATTATCAGCAGACAATACGCAGGCTTGTGCAGATTGCCATGCTCCAGAACATGCATTTTCTGATGCAGACCGATTTAGTGATGGTATAGATGGTTTTCTTGGTAATCGCAACTCTATGCCTCTATTTAATTTAGCTTGGAATTACGATGAGAAATTCTTTTGGGATGGTAGATCGTTTGGTATAGAGCATCAAGCTTTTCAACCTGTAATTGATCCTTTAGAAATGCATAATACCTGGGTAGAGGTAGAACAAAAACTACAACAACATTTAGAGTATCCTAACTTATTTGAACAAGCATTTGGTACCTCATCAATAGATTCGACATTAGTAACCAAAGCCATTGCACAATTTGAACGCACTTTAATTTCTTCGAATTCAAAATTTGACAAACACCTTTTAAACGAGGCGACTTTAACGCCTCAAGAGCTTAATGGGTTTAATGTTTTTATGGATGAAACTAAGGGAGATTGCTTTCATTGTCATGGTAGTGATAAAAACCCCTTATGGACGGATAACATATTTCATAACAATGGTTTAGATGCTACTTTTACAGATTTAGGCTTAGGTAAAATTACCGGTGATCCCGCAGATAATGGTAAATTTAAATCTCCTTCATTACGGAATCTAGCATTCACAGCACCCTACATGCATGATGGTAGATTCGCAACACTCGACGATGTTATTAATCATTACAGTGAAGGTTTACAAAACTCATCAACTATTGATCCTTTAATGAAAAAAGTAGCACAAGGCGGTGTACAACTATCAACACAGGATAAAGCAGACTTAAAAGCCTTTTTACTATCTCTATCTGATTTTGAATTTATAAATAATCCAGATTTTTCAAATCAGTAAATATTTTATTGAAAAATTAATAACGCCAATTATTAGTAAAAAACAAGATGTTAATTCATAGGTCGAAACATGGCTTTGTTTTTCATCGAAAAAAAAATTATTTAACCTATTTTGACAGATTTTTTATGATCTTTGCACCCCTAAATTTCCCACATAATGACCTACGAAAAGCCTATAGATAGGTTTTGCTCCATATTTGGGCATAACTATTTACATGTAGATAGAATAAATAATGAGACCTCAGAATTAATATGCAAATCTTGCAATAACCGTTTCATATCAACCAATAATGGTAATATCATAAATCTATCAGTTTATAAAGACATGAGTAAATTTCCTAATTACCTAAAAAGAAGAAGAGTGTCTAGGCTTTCAAAAACTTCATCATAAAAACATATTTTATTCTAAAATTGATTTAAAATATTGTTATCTTTTCTTTTAAAATCTTAAAATTTTAAACCTCATTGAGTTCTTATATGTAGTTTTCAGTTCAAAATAACGCAGATTTAAAGGTTTTTAAACTTTCCTCTTCAAACCACTCTTTATCGATAAAAAGTGATTTTAAAAGTAAAAACCATCACAAAAACCGATATAATTTGTTAAAAAAATAGAATTTTTCTTTCATATCTGTATTATTTTACTTAATTTAATTTACAGAAAATTACTAACTCTATGAAAACCAATTTAACTTCAACCCTATTTTGCTCTGCTTATGGACATAATTATTTTCGTTTAAACAAAACAAATACAAACGCACCTCAATTGATTTGCAAGAGTTGTAAAAACTACTTTAAATTTGGTAAAAATGGAGATATTATAAAGGTAAAACAAAAACAAAATATTTTATCCGTTACAAAAATAAAAAGAATAGTGTAGCGTATTTACCTTTAAAAATCTTAAAACAACACAATAAAAGAGCTTTCATTTAAGCTCTTTATTTTTTAATAAAAAAAACCTATAAACCCATATACTAATATAATGTTAGGTTATATGGTAATCCATGACTATTTATTCTAACAAATATATATAATAATAGCATTGAGGTTGTACGAAGTTTGCAATTTCGCACAGCGATGACATACTTCGTAGAGATGATTTCTTCTCTTTATTTATGATAGCTCGAAGTTATAAACTTCGTGCAGCGGGCTTAAGCCGTTTTCTGAATAAGCCTACATATAAAAACGAGCGTACATTAAGTACACTCGTTTGTTTTAATATCTATTTATTATGTTTATGGTGTCCATGTTACTGTTTTCACTTTACGATTTTTAACCTGTGAATTTGGCTATATTTTTAAATGATGGACACGGTGGTTTTGGAATGTTATATTAACTAATTCAAAGAAAAATGAGTTTCATCTAATTTGATAGATATTTTTGGTGTGACAAATAATAGTTCTAAATATCTATCATCCATTGTATTTATAGACATTTTTAACTCATCCCCTCTAATTTCCATGTTCAATATAATACTAAAAACACCCAAATAAACTTCTAAAGGTTCAAATTTTTCATCACCAAACAATTTGCTAAATGCTTTATTCCACTTTTTTATAATTAAAACACATGGAGAGTTAAATTCCACTTTGTTTTTATAATAATTATCAAAATAAACCTTGATTTCTTTATTTTTAGAATCGTAACTAAACTTGTTTGCTATTTCGTCATCAAATGTATAATTCATTAAATTTTATTTTATTTTTATATGTGCACTTGGGCTTCTATAATCAACTGGGTCGTCTTTTTTCTTTAGCCTGTACTAAATTTAACTATTGTTAAATAAAAATATAAGTAAAATTATGAATAGTGAAGCTTCTTAGTTTGTTTTTTTCTTACTCTTGACTGTACCAGTTACAAACTGGCACTAGTGATATACTATATCTGGGCGGGGCTACGAAGTCACAGACTTCGCAGAGCGGTTTGTAAAAAAATTACCAGTATTAGAAAAGAGAAAAAACTAACTCAAGAAGAAGTTTGTACTGAATTAGACATGGATAAACCTTATTTGTCTAGTATAGAAAATGGCAGACAAAATCCAACTTTACTTACTCCTAAAAAACTTGCGGATGCTATTGATGTAGAAACTAAAGATTTTCTTGATATATAACCTACTTGAAATGCTTACTAAAGAAGAATGTTCAGACGTAGAATTTGAATTTACAAACCTTAGAATGTATCTGAAAGATATTGGAAAAGAGCTACCTAGCGGAAAAATTGATATACGACCATACCGTAATATTTTTTAGAAAAATACTTGGTTATCATAATGCTCCTATATACTTCAATCCAACTCCAAATAGATACGCATCATTGTTGTATATGTGGCAAGTATATGTTTTAAATGAGTTAAGTGTTTTTGATGAGGATTCATTTAAAAAAATAAATGAAGAGAATAACGACATCAAACAACCATCTTTAAACGAATTAAAGCTTTATATTGAAAATATAACCAAGCCTACGGAATAGAAATCTCTATACAAAACAAAAACGAGCGCACATATTGTACACTCGTTTCTTTTTTTAGCTTACATGAATATTATTCATTCATTCATTTATTTCATTTGATTACCATATCATGTTTTAAGGGGGTGTGATATGGAATGGATTATTTATTCGTTTGGTTCTATTGTTATTTATGGAGTTATCATTAGTGAACCAGTGATAGATATAGCCTGAGTTTAAGGTACAAATTAAGGCTATTGCTGAAAAAAGAATATACCCCCAGTAGTTTTCATTTTCGGTGGATTTTGCAGTAGATTTTGTCATAATATTTTGATTTGGTGGTTCAAATATAATAAAAATGTAGCTATTTAAGGTTACAAATAAGTTTTAATCATATTGGACTTTTACAATATGATTGAACTATCTGAAAAAAAGATTGATGAATTAAAGAAATCTATTCCTATTAAGGTTGGTGAAAGAGTTCGCTATTTGAGAAAACTGAAGGGGTTAACTCAAACTCAATTAGCTGAATTAGTTGGTAAAGACAGGCAGTATTTATATAAGATTGAAAAAGCTGTTGTTACTCCAAATGTAGTTACTATATCTGCTTTAGCAATAGCCTTAGAAGTTCCTTTAAAAGAGTTTTTTGATATAGATATATAGCACTAACTTAAATTACTCCATAAAAAAACGAGCGCACTATATGTACACTCGTTCTTAATGTATATTTAGATATGGTTTAGATTTTAATCTTCATCATAATTTAGAATTTCAAAATTTTCCCTCAAAACTTCATTTGTCTTTGGAAGAGGGATACTCTTGATAGGTTCCTCTAAAATTTTTGCAATATCCTCAAATGTTTCTCTTGGGTCATAAAGTGCATTAAGAGAAAACAATAATTGTTCACAAATATCATCATCGTAACTATATAACTTTAAAAGCCTTTTAATGCCATCATATATATCATAGTTATAACATTTACCTAGACACCAAGCAACTGTTATGGGATGAATCTTAATATTTATTATATGGTAAAATAAAAAGTGAACAATACTATTTGTATCTTCATTAGTAAGTTTCAGATTAAATAAATCATCATTACCAAATAAAATATGATAACTATCATCTGCATATCTATCTTGAGTATGCCTTTCTATTAATAAACCCAAATTTGTTAAAGCTGACATCATAGCTTTATGGTCGTTAACCAATTTTGCTTTGTCTATTAATTCTTTAACTTCTATATTCATTGTTTGTTATTGCCTTAAATTGTGCCCAATAATACTTTCTGCATCAAATCTATAAACTTTTCCTTGATAAATAAATTTTTCTTGTAAAGTTGTTCTAGTACCAGCTATAACCCCATAAGGTCTAGCAGCATTAACTTTTTTACGTAATCTACTAAGTGCTGCTCTTGCCACAAAACTAGTCATAACCTTTCTATATTGTTGATTATAAAGCTGGTCGAGTCCTACCTGAGCTTGATTTACAGTTACACCTGTTTCAGCAGAATTACGAGCAACCGTTGAAGCTATGTTTGTTGTACCTTGTTGAAATTGAAACCTCATTACAGATGTTTCGTCTCTAGGTTTATTTGTATAATCATCTGGGTCTAAAACTCTAGCTGTTTCATCTGGATGAGGTGCAGTATCTACTAATATAGCCCATAAAAGTACAGCTAATCCAACATTTCCACCGCCACCCGGTCCAACTTTTGGTGCAGTTGGAGTTGGTACTGGTTGAGTCCCCGGAAGTGGAACAATCGGTGATAACCCCGGTCCAACAAATCCTTGAGAAACTTCTCCAGAACTACTACTGTTATTACTACTACCCCCGGAAGTTCCAACTACAACGACTTCATCTAATTCTTCAACCGTATATCTTTCCCATTCAGTTCCATTAAATATATATTGACTTCCATTTGCAATAGTATAAATATCATTCTCTTTAGCTGTAGAAGGGTCTGGACAATCTGGACATAAGCCTGAAGGGTCATTAAATACTATTGGATTATTCCAAGCAAAAGCATATGGTGATTTATCCAACTGTGGATATAATTCAGCCAATGGGTCAACCGTGTTAAATCTACCTATTGCAGCATCGTATCCTCTCCAATCAAATTCATACATATCTAAGCTTAAAGCCTCTTCATATTCTTTACCATTATATTTATGATATTTATTCTCTACTCCATTAATATTATAATTATACCCTTTATGTTTAAGTCCAAAAGGATAGTAGTTGTTTTCTTCTAAAATTTCAACCGTTGCAGGATCGTTAGCTTTACGAATGCTTAAATTATCGAACCATGCTGTACTTGTGGGACTGGTAGAACCATTATTATATATATTGACTCTGAGGTTTATTTTATCAATATTGGTCGGAACCGTTACACGCTGCTCTAAATAAACCCACCGGTCCTTAGTATAAATATGATGAACTTCTGAAACTTCAGTAAAATATCCTGTTTCAGTATCTTCATTCATAAAGAAAGACAATGATACCCAAGAACCATTATCACGACCTGAGGTTTCTGCATAAAACCATCCGGAAAATATATAATCTGTAGCTACTGAATTATTTATCGGAATCCAGTCATTGGAGTGGGCATAAAAACTACCTTCGGAATTGGCATGTATCTTTATTGACGTATCTCCAGACAGCGAATGCTCATTGTCTAACTGAGCAGAAATACCATATAGCGCACCAACACTATCCCAACCGCTACTACTATTATTATCCAGACTATCATAGAAAACAGTACTGGATCCACCAGTTACATAACCATCACCATTACTATCTTTATAACTTAACCTTACATTCCCTAAATGATCCTTGTATTGGTATACATAATCAAAACCACCAGAAGCATCAGGTTCTGCGTAACCTTCAGGTTGGTTAAAGAATTTCAAAGTTTCATTATCCGCTTCTCCTTCATAGATATAATTGCCAGAGTATAAAGTTGTTTTTGGCATTTGCAAAATACTATGTTTCGTCTTTTTTAACTTTATTCCATTAGCATCATAAATATATTGGATAGTTCCGTCATGAATATCATTAAAAATGGTAATCTGAGTAGGCAAATTTAAATGATTATATGAAATAGAGGTAATACCTTTATTTTTGTCTTCAATCATGTTTCCATTAGCATCATACATATAATCATCACCTATTGTATTACCATCTTTAAAGCCTTCTACACCTATTGCGGAAAGTCCATAAGAATCGGTTACGCTACATAGCTGATTCCCATTATATGCATAGGTTAAATTATCCATAGCAGTATTATGATTGATATTATTAGGGTTTTGCATGTTACGACTAAGTTTTTCTATATTTCCGTTTCGATCATATTTATAAATATACGAATTGTATTTACGATTAAAGCTATGGTTTTCTGCATAATAAGCTTTTGTAAACCTGTTAAGAGCATCATAATTGTAAGTATAATGCCTTAGTTCACTATCTATATTATCAGTTTTCCAAAAGGCGTGGCTTATATTACCATTATATAATGGTTTATTATAGCTTGTTGATGTTGTGGGGCCTTGTGGATTATTATAATTTAAACCAAATGCAAATAAATCGGATCCTTCATGCAAATTGGTGGGGTTGTTAATGGTTTTTAGCCAACCTCTAATATTATAAGTGTAATCTACATTTTGCAACCTGCCTTGTGCTGTTTTGCCTCCAACGCCTTTTCTGGTTAATTGCCCGAACTCATCATAATGATTCTCTGCAATAACCTCTGTGTTACTATTAATTTGTTGCGTTTGCTTAATTAATCTGCCAGCATGGTCGTAATCAAAATAATCAGTTGTTGTGATGGTGTTTTGCCCTGTTTTGGAATGTGTCGTGGTGGTTTCAAAAACTTGCCCTGTAAAACTTAGCTTACTTTTTACTTTATCTGTAGTATTTAAATAATCGTTAAAGCTATATACATAAATGGGTCTGGATTTATCATCATAATAATTTACAGTGGTTATCCAATCATCAGTGTTTAAAACTCTTACTTTACTTCCGGTAGCTAAACCTTTTGCGTTGATTATTGGTGTGACACCATATGAATCCTCTGAGTTCCCTGATGCCTTATCAAAAGTGTAGTTGTCGTAGTAATTGACGGTGTATATTTCTGATATACCTGTAGGTATTGCATCATTAGAATAATAAATACTGGTCCCTCCCAAAGAAATAGCTGAGTTCGTTTTGGTAACAAATTGAGAATAGGTAGAAATATTGTTTGCAAGGTTTTGCATTGTTGATCTATTGATAGCACTCGATTGTGTATGTAGACCTGTATAAGCAACCCTGCCAAAAGCATCATATTTGGTGAATAACCATTTATTGTCATCTCTTAGATTAGCATCTTGAGTTAATACAGGTTGGTCTAACCTATTATACACGATATACTCCCAGCCTTTACCAGGGATCCGCTTTTCTATCAATCTGTTTCTATGATCGTACTTATACTGATAGCCTAAAGTATCTAAATCGCTTTGTGTGATACTATTGGGGCTGAATGAAGCTTGTGAATTATTTAAATTTCCTGTAAAATAAAATTCACCATAAGTGGGTACAACAGTCCCATTAGAGTTAAAATATAAATCCCCATTAGAGATATAGGCGGTTCCTAAAATTAACCGATCAGCATTATCATAATCGTAATATTCTATTTCACCAAGATCCATATCTGGTAAAGGCAGAGCGTAATCTATTTTTACAATTTTTCCTGTTTTTAAAGGAGAATTGGGGATTCCACTTTCATCCATAGAAAAATAAATTTTTCCACTATCATCTGTCATGTAAACATAAATATCTGTAGAAGTGTAATTGGAATTTACATAGGCGTTAGTAATATTATAGTATTTGCTTGGTCGTTCTAGATAGTTTTGAATGATCGATTTATACGTATTCAATTTTGGCGGCAATACATAGGTTAAATTCCCAAAATCATCAAAGATATAATAGGTGTCGTGCCATTTTCCAGCATCATAAGTGCGTTTTAATACAACTCTACCCTGTTTGTCTTTATACTCTTCTGTGGTATGATCGTTAGGATAGGTTTGTCCTGGCTGCCAATTCTCGTCTTTGGTAATGGTTTTATATAATTCTGATGGGGCATAAACATCTTCATCCACCAATTGAGGGGCTTCGGTATTTCCTGTTGGAAAGGATACATTAAAATGTCTTACATAGTCATCTACTGTGTTGGTAGTATATTCAAATTTAATGGTATGGTCGGTATCATTTGCTGTATCTACTGCCCAATCGGCACCTGGCGCACCTTGTTCTAGAATCCTACCCAATGGTGAGGCTTCTAAATGCTTTTCTGAATAAGGGTTTAAAGTGTTTTCGTATTTTGGTGTATTGTAAAAATTTTGTGTTGCCAATTCTACATCTCCTGTTCTTATATTCAAACTTCCACTACCTTCTGCAAATGGTAAATACTCCTTGGTTTGCCTTCCAAATTCATCATATCCCATATGGGTGATAATATCCTCACTATTACCTCCTGTTTGTTTTGCTATACTTTGTATAGGTCTTCCCAATCCATCATAATAGGTGACGGATTCTATTTTATCGTTTGCTGCTAAATTGATACTGGTATTTGTTTTGGTAATACCATCTTGTGTCTTTACACGGTAAATGGTGCTTTTTATGTAGTTCTCGGTAATGCTTTGCCCCATTGCTAATGATGAAACAAAAGTTACAGCTAAAATATATAGTAACTTTTTCATAATTATCATGGTTTATTGTTTGTAATTGTATTCGTTTTCGCTTAATAGATTGCCATCTGCATCTTTTACGAACTCTAAACGATTGAAATCATCATATTCATAGTACATGGTATAGCCTTTGGGATCGGTGACGCTGGTTACTCCTATCAGGGGATCGTAAGTGTAGGTGGTGACCATGGCATCGGGCAACCCTGTCCTGATCTTATTCAGAGTAGTCATCATAGTATTTTGATTATACGTTCCGTTTTTAACCTCAGTCAATTCATTAGATGTTAAAGTAGCTATAGCTGATGCATATGTTGCGTTTTCTATCCTAGCAACAGGAAACTGTTCATTATAACCCCATATATAAACTATAGGCGTTCCATCTTTTTTGGAAACTTCCAAAGGTTTGCCTTGTGTATCGTAATTCTGATAAACAATTCTATCCTCCATCGGCAGAGATCTTTTTGAAATTTTGATTTTTTCAGGCATCACAATATCATCCTCTACAGTAGACGGAGAGTTTTGATGCCAAAGTTTATAATCGGTTGTACTTTTTGAAATCACAGTGCCATCTATTGCTATAGCAGTGGTAACTGGGCTCCCTACCATATTTTTGTCTATCATTTGCTGAGGAAAAACAACCCATGACGGCTTGGTTGCTGCTATAGGTAAATAAGAACTTGATAATGGATAATAGTAATATGTTGATTGCGTTTTATTATTTGAAAACACAGTACTCTTAGAATACAACTGAGTATTATCATATATATAATTTGTAGTAATAGAGATAGGATTATTTTCATCACCCGTATCATAAACTTTTTTAGTTGAAGAGTTTAAGTCTACAAAAGATGAAACTTCTGGATATAAACATACGGGGAAAGTAAAATTACCCAATGGGTGATAATAATTGCCACTTCCTCCATTTCCTCCAATTTGAGTTAGAATAAAAGGATACGGGATACCATACCACGCAGTATTAGATTGGTAAAGCTTATAATCAAAATTTGTGCTTTCTACTATCGAAAAATCACCTCCATAAAACTTATATATTTTTTCATTCTGTAAAAGTCCATTTAATGGTGAGCTAAGGCTAGGAAAATTTTGAGGTCCATGAGAATGCCCACCAAGACCACTATCGTCTATATAGTTATAATATTCAGAAACAATTTTGCCATTGGCTACGTTTAATGAATCTACGCTAGTTTCTGTGACAACACTATAACCTAACATTTTACCATTAGCAGAAGTAGAGAATGATTTTTTTGAAGTATTAGTTCTATAATACTTCAAAAAATCTGAGTAAAAGCTGGGGCTTCCAGGAGCACTTGGCATATAATTCTCCCGAACTTCATGAATCCAATAATTGTAAATGGGCTTATGTAATAGGACACCCGAAGGAATGGTTACGTCATTGTTATCGACTTTTGTGTAATTAAATAATTTGCGTTCAATTGTTGTACCATCATAATCTTTGTTTATAATTTCTGCAATTCTTACTCCCGGTCCAATTTCTGATCTATCATTATAGTCACGGTAATTGTATGATATCTTTGCCTTAGCTATACTAAGAACATTACCCGCTGTTTGTATCCATGTTGCAGGCTCATTACTACTATTCGCGTCAATCCTATCTTGTATATCATCAATGTCATTATGAGTTACAATAGTATATGTTCCCGCTGGTAGCGTAACAAAAATTTGGAATGAGCAGTTTTGTTCAGCTAAGGGACTACCATTGCCGCCAGGTTCTGTTTGAATTTCACAATAAGCATCTTCAGGAGCACTACTACTTCCACTTTGAAAATTCCACAATCCAGCATAACCCCCTCCATTTTTAGTTAAACTCACATATAAATCAGAAGATGAAAAGGAACTATTTCTACTTAAGAATAAAATATCTATTGCTGCTACTTTCTGTTCGGTTAAAGTAAAAGAGTTCGCTTCTTGGTAGTAAGTACTATTGTTGTAACCTCCACTGTATTCTGAGCTAGTAGTAACAGAAGTCTCTTTATTTACATAATCTACAGCATATTCATTAGGCTCATATTTAAACGTTGTACTTCCTTTAGTAGGGTAGGTAATTTTTTCTAAAAGACAGGCATCTACAACATTGGGGTTTGGCTCTACATCAGCTCCAGCATATGGTATATCTAAAATAGTCTGCTTAGGTAAGTAAGTGAAATTTCGTGTGTTATTAAAATATCCATATCTATCAACACTAAAAGATGTTTTGGGAGGGAGTTGTATGCTATTGTATTCAAATTCATGAATCTTAGGGGAAGCATTCAAGTTATTACCATATTCTTTAATTCTATCTAATCTTAACCTTTTAAGGTTAGTTTGAGAATCAAAGAAGAATAAAGAGGGAACATATGAGGGGTTTGAAGTATTAGCATCAAAATAAGAATATTCAAACTCGATTTTCTTGTGTAAAATTGATGTTCCCGAATTGGAATATCTATAAACTTCTATTGCTTCCAGTTTCTTAGCACCATTTCCTTTAATATCCTCTCTGGGATTAGAATTATCATTAACGATAAATTTTATGAAACCTTGAGTAAATTCTATTTTACTCAATACTGATTTTTGAGTCATAGATTGCGATTCAACAGAGGCGACACCAGAAGGTTGACTTCCAGAGTTACTCGTTTGCCCAGGAAAATAAACTTTACTCACCTTTGTTGAAACTGTTGAATAAGTTATATCGTTAAGTGTTGTATTTTCATAAAAAAAATCAACTTTATCTCCATTTTTTGAAGTAATATTAGTCATAAACCAATTCATTGGAAAATAACCAGTACTATTTCCTCCTGAACTCAACGTTGAACTTTGTTCTACACCTCCTAAATTATTTGAAAAGGACCTGTTACCGTACTTATAAATGGTTCCATCTGTATTCGTAATTTTAAAATATGCATTGTCCAACGTAGTACCCTCTTCAATTTTTACAAGACTTAACGATTTATTTACAAAATTGTAATTGTCTTTATTATAAAACTCTCCCGATCCTCCTGGAAAAGAATAGTTGAAGTGGTCTGCCTGAAAATTGAAATGATTGTATATCGCTGGATTAGCACCTGAACCTAAGAAATAAGATCCTATTTCAGATAAACTTTTATGACTTATCCCTCTAAATACTCTGGAAATACCATAAAGATTATAACTAGAATTGATTGATGAAGAAACAAATGTTTCAGGTAAGATGTTACTTTGTCCCCATTCCCCAAATGGAGTTCCAAAATTCCCTAGCTGGTCTGAACCTCCTCGAGGGTCTCTAGATATCATTCCTCCTGGAGTTAAAGACCAACCTAAGCCTACCCATGTAGCATCTTCTTGAACTTTAAACCCTCCTGCATGATAATTTAATGTAATAGGCACAGAAATATCACCTTCCACTATGGTATATAAAGGAATAGATATTTGTGGTACACCAGTATATTTGCTAACAGGTGTATTGCCATATTTTCCCAATGTAGCAGCTTCAGGTGTTGGAGTAATAATCTCTGGAAGTTCTTGTGCAATTGTTGGACTTATTATAAATAAAAAAATCAGATATAAAAAACGTATACTCATAATATTATGGTTTTTGTACGCTTTGAAATTAAGAACGTTTTATAAATTAAAAGTAAGGTTTTACCTTACTTTTAATAAGGTTTAAAAATATTTTACAAAAACCTGTAAATCAAATAATTAACTCAAGTTTCCTATTTCTAAATTAGGTGTTTCATTTGAAACGCCATTACAAAGAGAATGAGTTTTATGATAAAACCTTTGGTTGTTACCGCACAGATTCTTCTTGGCATAAGACTACATATCTGACTTATTGAGGTTTCAATGATTTTTCTCATAGTTTCCTTTATATAAGCCATATAAGGTTTATCTTTTCTTTTTGAATTGGATTTTCTAGTGATTTGTAAATGCACTTGCTCCACTTCTTCAAAAAGGTCTTCAATCTCATAATCTGTATAACCACTATCACCATACAGAGAACTCTCTGGTGGTAAATCGTGATGCATACGTTGTAAGATTTGAGAGTCGTGTTCTTTACCAGCAACAAAGTACATTTCTACAGGAATACCGTCTTTAGTCGTTACGAGTTGTACTTTAAGACCATAGAAATACTCTCTTTTTGAGGCATTATAGCCTCTGAACTGTTCATCTTGAAGTAACTTACAACGTTTTATCCTAATATTGTGACATACCTTGACAGGAAAAGAATCTATAATATATTCCATCTCACAATAGATATATTTGAAAACTCTTCCTATTTCAAAAAACAGTAATAACATTAAATCTTTGATTTTATGTAAGCGCTTAGTGAAGCCACTTTTACGAAGCGTATGAGAAAAGACATGACTTTTCATATAAGAAAGTGCCGAACTCTGATTGCCATTAAAGTACATTGCAGCAACAAGAGCTGTAGTCAATACTTGGCTATCACTAAATGTTCTACTGTTGTGTTCTTTATGGTTCATTTCTTTTAGAATATCGTCTATTATACAATAGATTCCTATAACTTTGTCTTGGAGCATTTTGAGTGATTTTTTTGTGTCGCAACTCAAAAATATCAAATCTTAATTTGCTCCTTATTTTAGGAAACTTGAGTTAATTAAATAAAAAACAAATTAACATATTTCAATCACAAACAATCATAAACAATTGAAATTCAATATTTTAAAGTTTTATGTTTTAATCAGAGTAGAAACCTTATCGAAAGTAAGGTAAAACCTTACTTTCTGTAAACAGAATACCATAAAAAGATATTAGAAAGATAGATAAGCTCATAATCTCTCAAAATCCATAAAAAAAACCTATAAACCCATATACTAATATAATGTTAGGTTATATGGTAATCCATGACTTATATTGTATATTTGTACTTTATTTAGAAACTGTCTTAATTAAATTATTGTGAACATATTTCTAAATCTAAACTAAAAAATAATATGATAAAAGTTTCTGAAACAGCTAAAAAGAAAGTTATTGAATTAATGACTGATGATGGCTACAATCCTTCTACAGACTACGTACGTGTAGGTGTTAAGAGTGGCGGTTGTTCCGGGCTGTCTTATGATCTGAAATTTGATAAAGAAAGTAAAGAAGACGATAAAGTATTTGAAGATAATAATGTGAAAATTATCGTTGATAAAAAAAGTTTTTTATACCTAATCGGAACAACACTTGAATATTCCGGAGGATTAAACGGAACAGGTTTCGTATTTAACAATCCTAACGCAAACCGCACTTGTGGTTGTGGAGAATCATTTTCACTTTAAAATTCAAAGTTTAAAGTTTTAAATTCAAAGTATGGCAACCGTTAAGCAGTTTGAAGATTTAGAGATTTGGAAGCTTGCAAGAATTTTGTGTGATGACATTAACAAATTAGCTTTGAGAACCGATTTAAGAACAGATTATAAACTATATGGACAAATAGATGGTTCATCAGGTTCAGTTATGGACAACATTGCTGAAGGATTTGAACGTAATGGAAATAGAGAATTTATTCAATTTTTATCAATAGCAAAAGCATCTTGTGGAGAAACAAGATCTCAATTATATAGAGTTTTTGATAGAAATTATACAACAAAAGAAGAATTTGAAAAGCTTAAAGAACAAACCATATCATTAAGTAAAATGATTGGAGCTTTTATGAATTATTTATTAAAAAGTGATTACAAAGGAAGCTAGTATAAAGATCAATACTTGTAACTTTGAATTTTTGAATAAGGAATTTTGAACTATGAAGTACACAGAGGACGATTTAAGGGAAGAACTTAAAACCAAAGAATACGAATATGGTTTTTATACTGATATAGAATCAGATACATTCCCTAATGGTTTAAATGAAGATATTGTACGTGCTATTTCCCAAAAGAAAGAAGAGCCACAATGGATGACCGATTGGAGATTAGAGGCCTTTCGCGTTTGGAAAGAAATGACAGAACCAGAATGGGCAAATGTACGTTATGAAAAACCAGATTTTCAAGGTATTTCATATTATTCTGCACCAAATAGCAAACCTAAATACGATAGTTTAGATGAAGTAGATCCTGAGTTATTAGCTACTTTTGAAAAACTGGGTATTTCTTTAGACGAGCAGAAAAAACTTGCCGGTGTTGCTATGGATGTCGTTGTAGATTCTGTTTCAGTAGCAACAACATTCAAGAAAACCTTAGGAGAAAAAGGTATTATATTTATGAGTATTTCTGAAGCTATAAAAGAGCATCCAGAATTGGTCAAAAAATATTTAGGGACTGTCGTGCCCCAAAAAGACAACTTTTATGCTGCTTTAAATAGTGCCGTGTTTAGTGATGGTTCTTTTTGCTACATCCCTAAAGGAGTAAAATGCCCAATGGAATTATCAACATACTTTAGAATCAACCAAGCAGGTACTGGGCAATTTGAAAGAACATTGGTAATTGCAGACGAAGGCAGTTATGTAAGTTACCTCGAAGGCTGTACAGCACCTAGTAGAGATGAAAACCAATTACACGCAGCTGTAGTCGAACTCATTGCTCTAGACGATGCTGAAATTAAATACTCAACAGTACAAAACTGGTACCCTGGCAACTCAGAGGGTAAAGGAGGCGTTTACAATTTTGTAACCAAGCGTGGTTTATGTGAGAAAAACGCAAAAATCTCTTGGACACAAGTTGAAACAGGTTCTGCTGTTACCTGGAAATACCCATCATGTATATTAAAAGGTGACAATTCTGTAGGAGAATTTTACTCTATAGCAGTAACAAACAATTACCAACAAGCTGATACCGGAACCAAAATGATTCATTTGGGAAAAAACACCAAATCAACTATCATTTCAAAAGGAATTTCAGCTGGAAAATCACAAAATAGTTATCGTGGATTAGTTCAAATTAATTCCAGAGCAGAAAACGCACGTAACTTTTCGCAATGCGACAGTTTACTCATGGGAAATGAATGTGGAGCACACACGTTTCCTTATATAGAAGCAAAAAATAAGTCCGCTAAAATAGAACACGAAGCAACCACTAGTAAAATTGGTGAAGATCAAATTTTCTATTGTAACCAACGTGGTATAGATACAGAAAAAGCTATTGCTCTTATTGTAAACGGGTTTAGTAAAGAAGTTTTAAATAAACTCCCTATGGAGTTTGCAGTAGAAGCTCAAAAATTATTAGAAATAAGTTTAGAAGGAAGTGTTGGGTAAAACAGTTTGCAGTATTCAGTCACAGTTTGCAGTTCGCTCACCTTAACTGAATATTCCAAAACCTTAAAGAATAATAAATAAGCTCTTGTTAAGTACTAAGATAAATTTTAACGAAATGTCACACTGAGCGCAGTCGAAGTGTCTTATCAAATTAAAACCAAATTTTATAATGAAAAAAGCATTTTTTATCGTAACAATTCTGACAATATTCGTAAGCTGTGAAAAAAGTGAAATAATAAAAGGTGAATTTGTTTATTATGACGGTGCTGCTGTATTACAAACTCAAAATGAGATTTATGGTGTTTTAATTACCGATAAAATGCATGAGTTAAACAAAAAAGCCGAAACTTTTAAATCGGAACCTACAGATATGGTTTCTGTTGAGATTAGAGGACGGATTACAAACCAAAAAGACGAAAAAATACTTTGGGAAAATAAAGTTGAAATTGTTGAAATTTTAGACGTAACAGCACCAAATAAAGAAGATAACGTTGTAAAACTAGTGAAGTAAATAAAAACTATGTTAAAAATTGATAATTTACACGCAAGTGTTGAAGATAAAAGCATTTTACAAGGTATTAACCTTGAAGTAAAAGCAGGAGAAGTACATGCCATCATGGGGCCTAACGGTTCTGGAAAAAGCACATTAGCTTCAGTGATTGCAGGAAAAGAAGAATATGAGGTAACTAAAGGCAATATTGAATTCAACGGTGAAGATATTGATGAATTAGCTGCCGAAGAACGTGCACACAAAGGCGTGTTTTTATCATTTCAATATCCTGTTGAAATCCCTGGTGTTTCTGTGACCAACTTCATGAAAACTGCTATTAATGAAACCAGAAAAGCCAAAGGATTAGAAGACATGCCTGCTAAAGACATGCTTAAATTAATTCGTGAAAAATCTGAGCTTTTAGAAATTGATAGAAAGTTTTTGTCTCGTTCATTAAACGAAGGGTTCTCAGGAGGAGAGAAAAAGCGTAATGAGATTTTTCAAATGGCTATGTTAGAACCAAAATTGGCAATTCTTGATGAAACCGATTCCGGTCTTGATATTGATGCTTTACGTATTGTTGCAAATGGTGTAAACAAACTTAAAAGCAAAGACAACGCTGTTGTTGTTATTACACACTACCAACGTTTATTAGACTATATCGTTCCTGATTTTGTGCACGTATTATACAATGGAAAAATTGTTAAATCTGGAACAAAAGAACTGGCTCATGAGCTTGAAGAAAAAGGTTACGATTGGATTAAAGAAGAGGTAAACGCATAGCTAGTCCGCAGTATTCAGTTAGCAGTTGGCAGTTTTGCTTACTCAAACCCTGATTACTCTTACTATTCTATTCAAAATAAAACAGTAATAAATTACACAGATTTGGTAACGCTTATGACTGCTTACTGAAGACTGATCACTGAAGACTGAGAAAATGGATTTAAAAGAAAAATTATTATCATCCTTTTTAGTATTTGAAAATCAAGTAGACATTGACACCTATGTGCACGATGTAAGAAACGATGCCATTAAAGTATTTGAAGAAAAAGGCTTTCCAACAAAAAAAGAAGAAGCCTGGAAATACACCTCTTTAAATAAAATATTAAAAGAAGATTATAGCGTATTCCCTCAACAAGAAAATGCTATAGAATATAAAGACATTAAAAAATATTTTATCCACGATATAGATACCTATAAAATTGTATTTATCGATGGTAAATATTCGTCTCACCTATCGCAAACCACCCATGATGGTATGGATGTTTGCTTAATGTCATCGGCACTTACAAAACCTAAGTATCGTATTTTAATTGAAAATTATTTCAACAAAGCAGCGACAAAAGATAGTCTATCATCATTAAACACAGCATTTTCAAGTGAAGGTGCCTACATTCATATTCCAAAAAATAAAATGGTTGAAAAACCAATTCAGATCTTGCATTTTTCAACAGGAAATGAATCCGCAACCATGTTACAACCTCGAAATTTAATCGTAGTTGATGAGAACTCACACATACAGATTATCGAGCGTCACCAAAATTTAAACGACAACCCAGTTCTTACGAATAGTGTTACCGAAATTTTCACAAATAAACGTGCCATTGTAGATTACTATAAAATTCAGAACGATAATTCTAACGCATCGTTAATAGATAATACGTTTATAAAACAAAAGAAAGAAAGTGTAGCATCTGTTCACACTTTTGCTTTTGGAGGGAAATTAACACGTAATAATTTAAACTTCTTTCAAGAAGGAGAACGTATTGATTCTATTCTAAAAGGGGTAACTATTATTGGTGAAAAACAACATGTAGACCATAATACATTAGTACATCATATAGAGCCTAATTGCGAAAGTCATCAAGACTATAAGGGTATTTTTGGAGAAAATTCAACAGGTGTTTTCAATGGGAAGATTATTGTTGAAAAAGAAGCTCAGAAAACCAATGCATTTCAGGCAAACAACAATATTTTAATAAGCGATAAAGCAACCATAAACACCAAGCCACAGCTCGAAATCTTTGCAGACGACGTTAAATGTTCGCATGGGTGTACCATCGGACAATTAGACGAAAGTGCTATGTTTTATATGCGTTCTCGTGGTATTCCAGAAAAAGAAGCCAAAGCACTTTTAATGTACGCTTTTAGTAATAACGTATTAAGTTCGGTTAAAATTCCAGAAATGAAACAACGTATTACAAAGATTATAGCGAATAAACTAGGTGTTAATATAGGATTCGATCTATAGTACAGCGTTATTTTCAGCATCCAAAACTATATAATAACCTAATGTCACTTTGAGCGCAGTCGAAAAGGCCTTTCCTAAGTAAATTAAAGACTTCAAATCGTAAACAGAATCAAAAACAATTATCGAGACTAAACAAAAAGCCATGTTCAACGTACAAGACATAAGAAAAGATTTCCCCATTCTTTCACGTAAAGTTAATGGTAAATCATTAGTGTATTTCGATAATGCAGCTACATCACAAACGCCACAACAAGTTATTGATGCCATCGTAGATTATTACTCAAACTACAATGCCAACATTCATCGTGGTGTACATACCTTAAGTCAGGAAGCAACCGATTTATACGAACAAGCACGTCATAAAATACAAGCTCACTTTAATGCTAAGTTTTCGCATGAAATTATACTAACATCCGGAACAACACATAGTATTAATTTAGTAGCAAACGGCTTCTCTTCACTCTTAAAAAAAGGAGATGAAGTTATGGTTTCTGCTTTAGAACATCATAGTAATATTGTACCATGGCAAATGCTTTGCGAACGCACTGGAAGCATTCTCAAAGTCATTCCTATGAATGAAGATGGAGAATTGGTGATGAGCGACTTCGACAATTTACTATCCGAAAACACAAAACTTGTTTTTGTAAATCATATTTCAAATGCTTTAGGAACCATTAATCCTATTGAATATATTATAGAAAAAGCACATCAAGTTGGTGCAGCCGTTTTAATTGATGGCGCCCAGGCATGTCCACATATAAAACCAGATGTGCAAGCTTTAGATGTTGACTTTTATGTAGCATCAGCACATAAAATGTGTGGTCCAACTGGTGTTGGTATGTTGTATGGAAAAGAAGCATGGCTTAAAAAATTACCCCCATATCAAGGAGGAGGAGAAATGATTGCCGAAGTAACATTTGAGAAAACGACCTATGCCGATTTACCTCATAAGTTCGAAGCTGGCACACCAAATATTGCTGGAGGTATTGTTTTTGGAGCCGCTATAGATTACATGAATGGTATTGGATTTGACACAATAGCAGCTTACGAAAACGACTTGTTAGATTATGCTACAGAAAAATTATTGGCTATAGATGGTTTGAAAATATATGGAACCTCTAAAAACAAAACCTCTGTAATTTCTTTTAATTTAGAGAATATACACCCCTACGATGTTGGTACTATTTTAGATAAATTAGGAATCGCCGTTCGTACAGGACACCATTGTGCGCAACCTATTATGGATTTTTATAAAATTCCAGGAACTGTTCGAGCCTCTTTTTCTTTTTACAATACCAAGGAAGAGATTGATATATTAGTTGAAGGTGTAAGAAAAGCAAAAATGATGCTCTCTTAAATCCTGGCTTCTTTTTTGTAATACGCTTATAAAAATTAAACCCTATGAAATGTCTTTTTATACTGCTGTCTCTTGTTTTTGTCGACAACCGTTGTTCAGAATCTAAAATAGATCAAGAAGCTATTTCATTTGAATATTCAGCCCAATCGAGAGCTTTTTACAAAAACATTAAAATCAACAAAAAGAATGTTTTCGTTGGAGACAAAAGAGACACGACACCTACATCTAAAACATGTAGCGAAGCACATTGGAACATGTTATTAGAAGCACTTAAGCTTATTAATGTTGAAAATATATCGACTCTAAAAGCACCTTCCGAAGATCGCTTTTTTGACGGAGCAGCTATCGCAAGATTAAAAGTAATTTACAATGGCACCACTTATGAAACACAAGCTTTCGATCATGGAAATCCGCCAGAAGAAATAAAAGGACTTGTTAAAGAAATACTATCTATTTCAGAAAACATTGAATAGAAAACTTTCTTGTTGTATTTTTGTATTATAACAATATGTCAGATCGAGCGCAGTCGAGATCTATTAAAAAAACACTTTTATTAAAACGACCTCTCGACTGCGCTTGGGGAGACAAATTAAAATTGTAACTAGTGACTATTGAAGACATACAAAACGAAATTATAGACGAATTCTCAATGTTTGATGATTGGGAAGAACGTTATCAATATATGATTGATTTAGGTAAAGATTTACCTTTAATCGAAGAACAATACAAAACGGAGAGCAACATTATTAAAGGTTGCCAAAGTAAAGTTTGGGTACATGCCGAAATGAAAGACGATAAAATAGCTTTTACAGCAGATAGTGATGCTATTATCACAAAAGGCATCATCGCTATTTTAATACGTACTTTTTCAGATCAGCACCCAAAAGATATTATTGACGCGGACACTGATTTTATCGATAAAATTGGTTTAAAAGAACATTTGTCTCCCACAAGAGCCAATGGATTGGTAAGCATGGTAAAACAACTTAAAATGTACGCCATAGCGTACCAAACACAGTTAAACTAGTTTATAGGTTTAACAGTTTATTTCGCAAACAACTCTTAAACCTATAAACCCATAAACTTTTATAAAAATGAGCGAAACAACAATAGATACCAATGCCCTAGGCGAAAAAATAGTAAATGTCTTAAAAACCATTTATGACCCTGAAATACCAGTTGATATTTACGAATTAGGTTTAATTTACGATGTATTTGTTAATGAAGATTACGATGTAAAAATCCTAATGACCTTAACGACACCTAACTGTCCGGTAGCAGAAACACTACCATTGGAAGTTGAAGAAAAGGTAAAATCTTTAAACGATGTAAAAAGTGCCGAAGTTGAAATTACATTCGATCCACCTTGGACTCAGGAATTAATGAGCGAAGAAGCTAAACTGGAATTGGGAATGCTTTAAACTCAGTTAGCAGTCTCAGTGTTCAGTATGCAGTTGCAGCGTTCCGTGATCAATGCAACAGATAAAAAATCAAATAACTTAATAGCTTATATTTTTTGAAAGACGAGATTATAAATCGCGTAGCGAATAGCAAGTTAATAACTATCGACCTAGAAGATTATTATCCTGAAGGACAACGTGTGCTTTTCGATATTAAAGACTGGTTGTTTGATGGTTTCGTATTGCGTGAAAAAGACTTTAGGCGCCAAGCATTAGAGTTTGATTGGAGTCAATATCAAGATAGCTATATTGCTTTAACATGCAGTAGCGATGCCATTATTCCAGGATGGGCATATATGCTTCTTAGCATTCACTTAGAACCCTTTGCAAAAAAGGTCGTTATTGGTGATTTAGAAACACTGGAATCTTCTATTTATCAAGACATTTTAAACCAACTTGATATTACCGAATTTAAAGACAAACCTGTCATTATAAAAGGGTGTTCCAAAAAACCAGTGCCACAAAACGCTTACATTATGCTTGCTAATAAACTAAAGCCCTATGTAAAATCTATTATGTATGGAGAAGCTTGCTCTTCTGTCCCACTATACAAAAACAAATAACTTAACCTGTGACCAAATTGCAAAAAAGTGTCTAACTATTAATTCAAAATTTTAATAAACTAAACATGAAAAACCTATCATTATTATTTATTTTTTTTATTGGAATCACTTCAATATATGCACAAGAAACTTTAGAAGAATTAAAAGCAATTCAAGGCTCCAAAAAAGATTCTATTGCAGCAATTCAAGGACGTGTTGATGCCATACAGGCAAAAATTGATGCTTTACCTGGATGGAAAAAAGGTGCTTTTGGTACTATTGGTGGTAGTATATCTAGTTTTGAAAACTGGTATGCGCAAGGAACTCCAAATAACAATTCAGGAAACATTGGTTTTACTGTAAATGCTTTTGCTAATTTAAATAAAGAAAAATTCTTTTGGAGAAATGGTATTAATGTAAACTTATCTTGGGTAAAATTAGACGATAAAGACGATCCCACAGATAGTGACTCCTTTCAGGAAGCAACAGATGTTTTTAACATTACCTCTTTATATGGATATAAACTGAGTGATAAATTTGCACTTTCCGGATTGGGTGAATACAGAACGACTATATTAAGTAATTTTAACGATCCTGGGTACTTAGATTTAGGTGTTGGTGTTACCTGGACACCAATAAAAGATATGGTTGTGGTAGTACACCCTGGAAACTACAACTTTGTTTTTAGTAAAGAAGACACCGTTTTTGAATCTTCTTTAGGAGCTAAAATCCTTGTTGATTATACTAGGCAAATAAAAGCCATTAGTTTTAAAACAAATCTTTCAATGTTCCAAAGTTATGAAAGTTCAAACTTATCAAACTGGACATGGACAAACTCTTTTGGCTATAGCTTATGGAAAATGATCGGTGTTGGTTTTGATTTTGGCTTAAGAAGCAATAAACAAGAAGCACTTAATTATGCTTTGGCACAAACACCCCCTACTGCAACTTCTTTTGAAGATGTTGATAATGACTTACAAAGTTATTGGATGTTTGGACTAAACTACAAGTTCTAAAAGCTACCTAAGCAAATATCATATATAGAAAAAATGCGCTTTTTAAAATAAAAAGCGCATTTTTTTGTGTTATAGTATGCATTGGTTTTTCTTAAAAACCGAGCACCAAACCAAGAAGACAAAGACTACATTTTATTCATTTATTTCCTACTTAATTAATCATTTTGTCGTATTTTTTTGCATTTAATCGATATAATTTTATATATTGCATTTAAATTTGAAAGAAAAATCAATCCAATTAAGTGAGAGATTATGGTAAAATCGGATTATAAATACATTGATTTAGATGTACTAAAAGAAAGTACTTTTAATGATGATTTCATTATTAAAGAAATAATGGAGCTATTTCTTGAACTTATAGATGAATACATAGAAGTTTTAACATCTCAGTTTCCAAAAAGAAAATGGGATTTACTTTTTCAAGCCACCCATAAGATAAAACCGAACATAAGCATGTTTGGCATCTTTAAATTAGAATCGATAATACTTCAATTAGAGTCTAATTTTAAAAACAAACAAAACTTAGACACTACCGCACCACTTGTTAATGAATGTTTAACTCTTTTTAAAGAAGTAAAAAGAGAAATAATAACCGAACTTAAATCAATCAATAATGACTAAAAAGAAAATTGTTTTAGCAGAAGACAACTCTACACTTTCATTGTTATTGAAATTTAGATTGGAGAAAGAGGGATACGAATTATTTATGGCAGAAGACGGTAGGACAGCTCTGGATTTAATCGAAAAAGAAACACCAGATTTAGTTTTAACAGACATTATGATGCCGTTTGTTAGCGGGCTGGAGGTAATAAGTCATGTCCGCTTAAAATTAGATTCGGATACACCTATTATTGTATTCTCATCTGCTGGTCAAGAAGAAATGGTTATCAAGGCTTTTAATCTGGGAGCCAACGATTTTATGGGCAAACCATTTAGTCCTAATGAATTAATAATTAGAGTAAAAAGGCTTTTAAACTAATTCGTGTTTTATATGGAAGCTTATCAATATCTTATTGATCATTTCAATGAAGCCCCGCTCTTAATACAAATAGCTTGGGCAATGAGTTGTACATTACTTTTGGCCATAGTTGTTCTTACCTTATACTTAAAACTAATTCGTGCTGCACTAAGAAAAAAAAATATAGAAACTGCCAAGTTTAGAGAAGATTACGAATCGACATTAATTGAATATTTGTATTCCGGTGCTGAAGATGGAGACATTACCGATCATCAAATAGCCATAATAGAAAAGCTAAAAGCTTCAGTACATGTAAAATCAAAACGTAAAATAATCATTTCCATTTTATATAATTTAATGAATGAAGTTTCTGGGGAAATGTCCGATTCCATTAAATTACTTTATTTCAAAACGGGGCTCTATAATTATGCTTTGGCGCGTTTAGAAAATAAAAATTGGTACATCATAGCCAAAGGCATCGGAGAACTAACCCGTTTTAAAATTGAAGAAGCACATGATCTTGTAGAACCATTTATTAAGCACCCAAGACTTGAGGTTAGAAAAGAAACCCAATTATACATGGTTAATATGTTTCGGTTTAATGGGCTTTCTTTTTTAGACGAACTTAAAACCCCATTATCTGAATGGGCACAGGTACAATTACTGGAAACACTTCAGAAGTTTGACGATCAACAAATTTGCGATATTAAACCCTGGTTAAAATCTTCAAATCATACAGTCGTTTTATTTGCCCTAAAACTAGCCAAGATGTATAACCAATTTGAAGTTAAAGATACTTTAATGGAGTTGTTATCTCACTCAATAAAAAAGATTAGAGTTAGAGCTATTGAAGTATTAACAAGCCTATATGGAATAGAAGCAAAAGAAATGCTAAAAGCTAATTTTAACGAACTAAGTTTAGAAGAACAAATTAGTTTTTTTGGTTTACTCGAAAAATTAGTGGTTCCATCTGACGAACCTTTTATTGAAAAACATCTTTTTCATAAAAATTTCGAAATACAATTGCTGGCACTTAAAATATTAAAATCTATCAACCTAGATAAATTTATGGGGCTTAGCAGATCCCCTAAAAGCATAGGTAATAAAAAGATATTAAAATTTGTAACTAACACTTAATTATGGATACTAGTACAGTTAAAATAATTTTACAAATACTGCACTACCTGTTTTTTGGGTACGCATTTGCTGCAATTACCTCTTATATCATTCTATCGGTAATCTCTGGTAAAGAAACCATAGAATATCTTAAAAAAAATAGTTTTGTTAACTATAAAGACATCTTATCTTCCACTATGTCCCCCTCTATAACCATAATTGCACCAGCATATAATGAGAGTTTAAATGTTGTTGAAAATGTAAGGTCGCTATTATCCAATCATTATGTTAATTACAATGTAATTATTATTAACGATGGTAGTACAGATAACAGTTTAGAAAAACTCATTGAGGCTTACGATTTAGAGAAGGTTGATTTTATAATTAATGAAAAAATTAAAACCCAATCCTTGCGTGCTGGTGTATTTAAATCTAAAAACCCTGCCTTCGAAAAGTTGATGGTCGTCGATAAAAAAAACGGAGGGAAAGCAGATGCCTTAAACATGGGGTTAAATATTAGTAAAAGTAAGTACGTAGCCTGTATAGATGTAGACTGTTTACTGTTAGAAAATGCCCTTCAAAAAATGATTAAACCTTTTTTAGAAGAAACCGATGCTAAAGTTATCGCTACAGGAGGCGTTATTCGTATTGCTAACTCTTGTATTATTAGAGGCGGTAAATTAATTGATGTTAATCTACCCAAAGCACTTTTGGTACAATCACAAATATTAGAATATTTAAGAGCCTTTTTATTAGGCAGAATGGCATGGAGCCGATTAAACGGTTTATTAGTAATATCTGGTGCTTTTGGCATATTTGATAAAGAAATAGCTATTGCCGTGGGAGGTTACGATACTCAAACCGTGGGAGAAGACATGGAAATTATTGTACGTATGCGACGCTATATGGAAGAGAAAAATGAAAAATATAAAGTGTCTTATATTCCTGATCCGCTATGCTGGACAGAAGCTCCCGATAATTATAAAATATTTATTTCCCAACGCAATAGATGGACACGTGGCACTATAGAAACACTAAAAAAACATCGGAAAATTGGTTTCAACAGAAACTATGGTTCCTTTGGCATGCTAAGCTATCCATATTGGCTAATATTTGAACGTCTTGCTCCTATAATAGAAACTGTAGGTATTATTTATTTTGCCATTCTGGTTATTCTTAAAGAAGTACGATGGGAATACGCACTGTCATTTCTCATGCTCGCCTATATCTTTTCTGTGCTATTTTCGATAATAGCACTTTACTCTGAAGAGTTAACATTCCATCAATACAAAAAGAAAGGCACAGGTTACAAATTAGTTTTACTAACAGCACTTGAGCCCTTTGTTTTACATCCATTTATTCTATATGCAGCCATAAAAGGGAATTACGATTACTACTTTAATAAGAAAAAGAAATGGGGCGTTATGCAACGAAAAGGTCTAACCTCATCATAGTTTAAAAACACAAGTACTTATGACATTTAATATCGAAAAAGAAGCCATAAATAAATACGTGTATTTAACTATATCATTAATTGGTGCGTTGTGGTTTGTAAGTTTATTTGAGCTTTTTGCTGTAAAAACATCTGAAACTAATATTTTTTTAGCCTCAATTTATAAGCTTGTTAATGATTTTTGGAGTGGTTTAATTATAGGCACTTTACTACTTCCTCTTTTTTTATTATTAAACTCATTAATAAAAAAGGAAGCCATTATCATAACAAAAGTATTGTTTATTTTATTTGTAATTATTCAATTTTCACTTGTAAAATATAGCTTAACAACCAATTTAAATTTAGGAGTCGACATTTTAGGATATTCATTTAATGATGCTTTTAGCACCGTTTCAGTATCAGAATCAATTTCTTTTACTTATTTTTTTCCATTCATAATATTCCCTTTATTCTTCTTATTGTTATATAAATATATTAACAATACTATAATCAAAAGAAAGTTAATAGGCGTAGGTATTTTATCAATACTGTTATTAGGGTGCTTAAAATTAATTATCCCCACAGCATCGAGTAAACCACATCAAAATAAAATTTCTTTTTTAGTAAACGATATTATAAAATTTCAACGTGAAAAGAGCAAATTAAATAGTTCCGAATTTGCAAACAGAACTGATTACCCATTATTAAAATCAGCTAATAGTCCCAAAGATGTACTATCGCCGTTCTTAACATTTAAAGAAGATAAACCTAACATCGTATTCATTGTAGTAGAAGGATTGGGAAGCGAATTTGTAGATGGAAATGAATATAGCGGTTTTACTCCATATTTAGATTCGCTAATATCAAAATCATTGTACTGGAAAAATTTTGTAAGCACCACGGGAAGATCATTCGGGATCTTACCCTCTTTGTTTGGGTCTTTACCTTATGGTGAAACAGGTTTTTTAGATGTAACAAAAACACCTTCGCACATATCACTTATTAGCGTCCTAAAAGCAAATGGATATAAAACGTCTTATTATTCTGGAGGACCATCTAGTTTTGACCGAAAAATTAATTTTTTAGAGTATAATGGTATTGAAACCCTCGTAGACGAAAATAAATACGGCCCTTCTTTTGAAAAAACAAAAGGTAACGATGGTGGTTTTTCTTGGGGATATCCAGATAGTGAAATCTTTAGAAAAGCATTAACATCTTTTCAAATAGAAAAGCAACCACGCTTAGATATCGTTATGACACTTTCTACGCATGAGCCATTTGAATTCCCTAAAAAAGAAGAATATATGGCTAAAGTTGATAAACTATTAACATCTTCTGATGAGTTAGAATCTGTAAAAAACCAGATAAATGATCATAAAGATATTTTTGGATGCCTGCTTTATACCGATAATGCCATAAAAGAATTTATGCATGGTTACGAACAACGTCCAGATTATTCAAATACCATCTTTATCATAACTGGAGATCATAGGCTGATTCCAATCACTCAAAAAGACAAACTTTGCAGGTTTCATGTTCCTTTTTTAATATACAGTCCACTATTAAAAAAAGCCGATACATTTAAATCTGTATCATCCCATTGGGATGTAACTCCAAGTGTTTTAAACACCTTAATAAAAAACTTTAAATTCAAACCATTAGATAAAACACCTTGGGTTGGAAATGGATTAGACACTACCAGACATTTTAGGAATATTCATAAAATACCTTTAATGCGTTATAAAGGAAGCATTAATGATTTTATATACAAAGACTATTTATATTCTGATGGAGAACTATTCAAAATAAATGAAAATTTTGGAACCTATAAAGTAAATGAAGAAGCCATAGTAAAAACCATGACCGATTCTTTATTGGCCTTTAAGAGGATGAATGCTTATGTTACACAACAGAATAAAATTTTCCCAGACTCACTTAATATTTATGTAACCCCAAAAACAGAATTCTCTCCAGAGCAATTAGCTACAATTAACGAACATACCAAAGGAAAAACATACGATGAAATGCTATTTATCGCCAGAGATTTATCATTTAAAAAACAATACGAAATAGCTCGCTTACTTTGTGATTATATACTCAATGAATACCCAAATTACACAGATGCCAGAATATTAAAAGGGCGGTCCTTAGCTTGGGAAAGACACTATGAAGAATCAGAAAAAGTATTACTAAATGCTATTAAAAGATCACCTTATTATGATGATGCCTATTTAGCAATTCTGGATATGTACTGGTGGTCTGGACAGGATGATAAATCCGTACAGATATTCAACCAGGCCAAAAAGAATGATGTGTTAAATGCGGACATTCCTTTTAAAATGGCTAAAGCATATCAGCGGTTAGACCATAAAGCGTTTGCTATTAAATTAATGGACAGTATTATTAAAATTCATCCAAATAATTCTGATTATCTGGCATTTAAAAAAGGCTTAAAATAAAGACCATTTAAAACTATGAACAAGTATATGTTTATCATATTAATGTCTATACATTTTGGTTCTTTTGGGCAGCAAAAAGTCTTTAAGGGAGATCCCGATAATGCTTTTAAAGTAGCAAGAGACCTCGCTTTTAACAAACAAAGAAAGGAGTCACAAGATAGTTTGCTACTCATATTAACCAAATACCCCGACTATCATGACATCCGTTCATTTTTAGCAAGCACATATTCCTGGGATGGCCATTATAAAAAAGCCAAAGAAGCGTTCAATTACGTATTAAAAAAATCGCCAGATAGATTAGATACCTGGAAAGCTGCTATTAAGAATGAATTATGGAGTGCTGCGCCATATAGTGCTTTAGAAATGGTAAAAAAAGCCTTAACGCATTTTCCTGAAAATTCAGAAATTTTATACTTAAAAGCAAGTGCAGAAGATGCTTCAAATAACCCTGAAGAAGCTCTGGCAACTATAAAAACCATTTTAAAAAACGACTCCAAACACGAAAAAGCCATCGCTTACAAAGCAAGCCTAACAACTAAATTAAGCCTAAATACTATCGGATTAAAAGCGTCAGTGGATTTATATTCACAGGTCTTTGATCCCATGCAGTTTTATTTAATAAAATATGCCCGAGCTACTAAATACGGAAGCATTCATACCAAAATTAATTTTAACAGGCGTTTTCAATCTAATGGTGTTCAGTTTGAAGTTGATATGTATCCCAGAATAGTTAACGGTTTATATGCTTATTTAAATTTTGGAGTGGCTAATTCATTTTTATTTCCAGATGTAAGGTATGGCGCAGAATTATATAAATCGTTGCCAAAAAGCTTTGAAGCTTCATTAGGTTTTAGAGCTTTAAAATTTAGTTCGACAACCACCATATACACAGGCTCTATTGGCTGGTATCAAAAAAATAATTATTGGGCATTTAGAGCTTATGTAACACCTGGCGAACCTAAAGCGAGTAAATCTGGAACGCTTAGTTTTAGAAAATACAGAAGAGATGTTAATAATTATTTTAGTGTTGATGTTGGTGCAGGTTTTTCACCCGAAGAAAACAGGTTTAATTTCGGAGGTAATGAAGATGCCATTATTAATCTGCAATCCCAAAAGTTTAATTTAGGATATTATTTTTCTTCAAAAAACAACCATAATCTTTGGGGGGCTCAGGCAGGAATAGCCCATCAGGAAATTAGCTTTAATCCAGGTACTTATTTCTGGATTTATTCGTTTTCATTATCTTGGGACTTATTATTTAAGTAATAAATTTCAATCAAAAATCAATAAAATTAGATGAATCAAAAACTTAAAACATCTATTGCATTTGCAAAAAACTTATTAGTTACTGGTGCTATATCTGAAACCAGTAGACAGGTTGAAATTGATATTTGTAAACACATTCCAACAGAAGACAATAAAGTTATTGTTGAATTTGGAATGGGACACGGTAATATTACTCAGGAAATATTAAATACCATGGCGCCAACATCAAAACTATATGCTTTTGAGGTAAAAGAAAGTTTCTGTGATCATGTAAAAAGAAACATAACGGATAATAGATTAGTTATTGTTAATGATGGCGCTCAAAACTTAAAAAGACATGTAAAAGAAAATGTAAATGCTGTAATTTCATCTATTCCATTTTCTTTTTTCAGTAAAGAAAAAGGCTTGGCTATTATACAGGATGCTTATGATCTTTTAGAAAATAATGCCTATTACAGTCAGGTTTTATATACCAAATTCAACTTCAAGAAATTTCAGCAAATATTTGAAGCGTGTGAAATGACTTCAAATAAAAACTTTATAACGGAATATATTTATCATTGTAGAAAGGTCAGGAATTAAAATGCTATTCGCGTGTTATTCAGAGCACAGCTAAGAATCTCATTGCGTCAAAGCTTATTGAAAAACAAGGAGACACATAAAGTTCACATTATAAAGCATACCGATTAAATAAAACGCTTTTTTAGACACTTCAGTCGTTCCTCCTTCTGAATGGAATGACAAGGTTGTTTTATCTCTTTTTCTTCTTATTCCCAAAAATTCTTTTAAAAAACCCATCTCGCTTTTCTGGATTACAATCCAAATCATCTAACACTTCCTGAGAAGGTGTTTCAAACTGACTTTTTGTAATGCTATTAAAACGCACATCTGCATTCATCTTTTGATAAAACTTAGCAAAAATCGGTAACGCCGAATGAGCGCCTTGTCCTATTCCTGTAGATTTAAATCCTATGCTATGGTTATCATTGCCAACCCACGTTACAGTAACAAGTTTGGGCGTAATACCCACAAACCAACCATCCTTATTATTTTGAGTTGTCCCAGTTTTTCCGGCAATGTCATTTTTAAGCTGGTATGTTGTTCTTAATCTGAATGCTGTTCCTGTATTAACTGTAGACTGCATCATTTTCAGCATCACCTGTCTAGTGTAATCACTATAAACTTTTTCCTTGCTAACTTCTGGTTTAAAGGAAGCTATTATATTTCCTTCTTTATCTTCAATTTTCGTTATCGCATAAGGCTTAGCACTTTTACTATCATTCACATAACCCGTATAAGCACCTGTGAGTTCTTTCAAATTAATCTCTGCAACACCTAAAGCTAACGATGGTTTCTCTGGAAGGTCTTTAGAAATTCCCATTTTTTTAGCTTGTTCTATAACACTCTCAATGCCTACTTTATTTAAAACCTTTACCGCAATGGTATTTACCGAATTACTTAATGCCGTTTCTAAATTATAGTTAAGATGTTCTGTGTCTTCATCCTTTCCAGAGTTCGTGGGCGTCCAGTTATCAAAATCTGTATAGGTGACTTCAGATAATGAAAAATAAGTACAAGGTTTCATACCATTTTCAATGGCTGTGGTGTATACAAAGGGTTTGAATGTAGAACCTACCTGTCGTTCGCTTTGAGACACATGATCATATTTAAAAAAACGAAAATCAATGCCTCCTAAATAAGCTCTTATGGCTCCTGTTTGAGGTTCTATGGATAGCATGCCCGTATTTAAAAACTTTAAATAATGCTTTAAACTATCAACAGTAGATACGTTTTTAATGGTATTTTCTCCCCATGTAAACAATTCCGTTTTACGTTTTACAGATAACGAATCTAATATCTGTGCTTCAGTTAACCCTGATTTTTTATACGATTTATAAGCTGGAAGTTTTCTTAAGGCGGTTTGAATAATATTTTTATTTGCAAGCCACGGTGCGGATTTTCCAAAGGATTTTTCATGAGCCTTTTGCAAACTAGAAAGATGTTCTTTCATAGCAGTTTCAGCAAGTGCTTGCATGTCTGAATCTAAAGTTGTGTGTACAATCAAACCATCTCTATACAAATCGTACGAGTCGCCATTTGCTTTTTTCAGCGTATCTAATATCCTTGCTAATTCTCTTTTTACCTCAGCTCTAAAATAGGGGGCTAATCCTACATCGTGATGAAACGATTTATAGTTTAAAACAATATCTTGTTTTGTAAATAAATCAACCGAATCCTGAGATAAATACCCATACTTTAACATTTGCTGAAAAACCACGTTCCGTCGAGATTGGCTTCGCTCTAAATAAAGCCTTGGATTATAAGAGTTCGTTGCCTTTAAAGTGCCAACAAGTGTAGCTGCTTCTAAATGCGTTAATGCTGATGCTTGTTTATTGAAAAACTTAAGCGAAGCACTTTCAACACCATACGTATTATCGGGAAAGGGCACCGTATTAAGATAAAGCGTTAAAATATCTTCTTTAGAATAAATAGCTTCAATACGTTTTGCTATAATAGACTCCTTAAACTTATTAATTAACATACTAAATACAGCATGTTTCTTTCTTCCAAATAAGTTTTTAGCCAATTGAAGCGTAATGGTACTACCGCCTCCTGCCGATTTATCTCTTAAAATAATACTTTTAAAAAGTACACGAAGCAAACTCACATTATCAACACCATCATGCTCATAAAAACGAACATCTTCTGTTGCTATTAATGCATCAATAAGGTGTTTTGGTAAATCTTTAAAAGTTAAAGGTTGCCTATCGTAAATATAGTACTTGCCTATTAACTTACTGTCTTTATCTAGGACTTGTGTTGCCTCGGCTTGTTTAATAGAACTTAAATCTGCTTCGGTAGGTAGTTTTCCGAAAAAGCCTAAAAGGACACTTATGTATATGATAGCAAAAAAAATAATCACAGAGGCACAAACCAGCATGAACCACTTAACCCATTTCTTTTTCAATAACGATACAATCCAATTCATTTTGGGGCTATGCTTTTTTGTTTGCGTTATATCATTTTCTCTTGCGACAAATTCAAATTTAAAATGATATTATTTCCCCATATCTTCATAATTATAATCCGGATATAAGAAATGATTATAAGGAAAACGTGTTATATGAATGTTTCGAACCTCATCGTAAACACGTTTTTTAAAGTCCTCTAAATTACTTTTATTTATTGCCGAAATAAACAAAGCATTATTACCAACCTTACTCATCCAGGTACTTTTCCATTCCTCTAAAGAATAGTGTTTTTCTGTACGTTCCGTTTCTAAATCATCTTCCTCCAAAGGCTCAGCTTCATAGGCATCAATTTTATTAAACACCATAATAGTGGGTTTATCACCACTTTTTATTTCACCTAAAATTTTATTTACAGACTCAATATGTTCCTCAAAATTAGGATGCGAAATATCAACAACATGTAGCAATAAATCGGCTTCTCTAACTTCATCCAGCGTACTTTTAAAACTATCTACCAATTGAGTAGGTAACTTTCTTATAAACCCAACTGTATCACTTAATAAAAACGGTAAGTTTTGAATCACAACCTTTCTAACCGTAGTATCTAAAGTGGCAAATAACTTGTTTTCGGCAAAAACTTCACTTTTACTTACTACATTCATTAACGTAGATTTCCCAACGTTCGTATAACCCACCAATGCCACACGCACCATTTTACCACGATTACCTCGCTGTACGGCCATTTGCTTATCAATGGTTTTTATACGTGCCTTTAGCAACGCTATTTTATCACGTACAATACGTCTATCCGTTTCAATTTCGGTTTCACCAGGACCACGCATTCCAATACCCCCTTTTTGTCGTTCAAGGTGTGTCCACATCCCTCTTAATCGTGGGAGCAAGTATTCACATTGCGCCAACTCTACCTGGGTTCTGGCATAACTTGTTTGCGCACGCTGTGCAAAAATATCGAGGATTAAATTAGTCCTATCTAATACTTTAACATTAAGTATTTTACTAATATTTCGTTCTTGTGCCGCAGACAATTCATCATCAAAAATAGCAGTGCCAACATCGTTTTCCTCTATAAATTGGCGCACATCTTCCATCTTACCAGTACCTATAAATGTTTTAGGGTTTGGCATATCCATTTTCTGAGTAAAACGCTTTATAGCATACCCCCCGGCAGTAAAGGTTAAAAACTCCAATTCATCTAAATACTCTTTTGATTTTACCTCATCCTGATCTTTAGTAATAATGCCTATTAAAACAGCTTTTTCTAAAGCCATATCTTTCTTTTCTATCATGTTGCAAAGTTAAACATTTACAGGTATTATTATTTTTATATTTTTAATCCTATTTTTGATTTATGACAGACGCTTTAGAAGACATTCCCATACGTGACGATTTGCAAACCGTAGCATTTTATAACCTTGAAAATTTATTTGATACTACGGAAGATAAACACACCCACGACAATGATTTTTTACCAACTTCGGTAAAAAAATGGACCCCCAAACGTTATAAAAATAAACTCAAAAAACTGGGCTTCGCCATTTCTAATATCGGGAGACACGAAACAGGAAAATATCCTGCCATTGTGGGATTGGCCGAAGTTGAAAACGCTTCTGTTATTGAAGATTTAATAAACTCTGAACATTTAGAGGACTGTAATTACGATTATGTGCATTACGATTCTTTAGATGAACGTGGGATTGATGTCGCTTTATTATATGATGCCAATGCTTTTGAAGTGACTGGTTCTGAAACTTTTACTATCCAGTTATTTGATGATGATGGCTCGCCGGATTACACACGAGATATCTTACTGGTTTCTGGTCTACTTGATGGCGAAGCCATTCATGTTATTGTAAACCATTGGTCGTCTAGACGTGAGGGTGAAAAGGAAACAGAACATAAGCGTATGGCTTCGTCTGATAAAGCCGCAGAAGTTATTTCCATGCTTCGCGATGATAATCCGGATGCTAAAATTATTGTTATTGGTGATTTTAATGACGATCCTTCCAGCAAAAGTATTAAACAACTTGTTGAGGGTTCTAATTTATACAACCCTATGGAAGTCTTACGATCTTACAATAGAGGAACGACAAACCACAACCGACGGTGGAACTTATTCGATCAGATTTTATTTTCAACTAATTTTTTTAAAAGCACAACGGATAAATTCAAGTTTAGCACCGCCAATATTTTTGATGAAGATTTCCTAAAACTCTTTAATGGAAGATACAAAGGCACACCTTTTAGAACCTTTGTTGGTAAGAGATACAAAGGTGGTTATAGTGACCACTTTCCTGTGTATGCTATTTTTAAGAAGTAATGTCTCTCCAAAGAACATAGATCGCTTTGCTGTTAGAGTCAAGAATATAGACTTGTTTATAGTTAAGTATATAGCATTGTAACTCACAGTTTATAAGAGTGGCTCAAAAATATGACATGTCGTTGCGAAGGAGGCACGACTGTGGCAATCTGTTATCATTTCCAAAGAACATAGACTGCTTTGCTGTTAGAGTCAAGAATCAAGACTTGTTTATAGTAAGCATATAGCATTGTAACTCGCAATTTAAAGAATAGCTCAAAAATATGACATGTCGTTGCGAAGGAGACACGACTGTGGCAATCTGTTATCATCTTCAAAGAACATAGACTGCTTTGCTGTTAGAGTCAAGAATATAGACTTGTTTATAGTTAAGTATATAACATTGTAACTCACAGTTTATAAGAGTGGCTCAAAAATATGACATGTCGTTGCGAAGGAGGCACGACTGTGGCAATCTGTTATCATTTCCAAAGAACATAGACTGCTTTGCTGTTAGAGTCAAGAATCAAGACTTGTTTATAGTAAGCATATAGCATTGTAACTCGCAATTTATAAGAGTGGCTCAAAAATATGACGTGTCATGGCAAAGGAAGCACGACTGTGGCAATCTGTTATCATCTCCAAAGAACATAGACCGCTTTGCTGTTAGAGTCAAGAATATAGACTTGTTTATAGTTAAGTATATAGCATTGTAACTCACAGTTTATAAGAGTGCTCCAAAAATATGACATATCATGGCAAAGGAAGCACGACTGTGGCAATCTGTTAATAAAAGCTAAGTTGTGATTTAATATTACTGATCCTTAAAGTGGATTCCTGCCTTACTGAAACAAGTTCAGCACAGATCGCAGGAATGACAATATGTCCTAAGCCGCCTGAGACACAACATAACTCAACCCCAAAGCTGCAATAGGCAAAAACCAAAGCAACCAAATATTATAATGCTGCGTTCTTTTCTTATTCATTTTTGCATTTATCATCATGCGTTTTTTGCCTGTGTACTGCATCCAGTTTTTAAAATAAATAAATACAGAAATTAAAGTAAATAATGTCCATGCTTTGGTAGACGACATAGTTACCATATGCATTTGCCTAAAAAAGCCTGCAAAGAAAACACCCAAAAGCAATAGTAACGAAACCTGTAAAAGCGTTACATAAGTAATGGCTATGTTGTTAGCTTTTTGCTTGTACTTTGTTTTGTATTGCGAGAACATATTATAGAATAAGATATCGAATAGATTCATTGTGGCTTCCTATTTAAAAACCAAAACTACGGTAAATAATTAATACAGATGGAATCTAGCTTGTAAACACTATAAAAGGAACATTATTACTAATTACAGATATCCGTAAAATATTAGATGTTATTCTCAGTACTTTTATTAACTCTCTTAGGGTCAGGCTAATTAGATAATTATTATTTAATAATTCCAATTAACAATGATTAAAAAGACGTTATTATTCTCCAATAAATGCTCGCTTACCACGAAACACGAACAATTAGTTGTTAAATCGCAAACAAGAGATACAACCATCCCTATAGAAGACATTGGGTTTATAGTCATTGATAATCCAGAGATATACATAAGTATAACCACTTTAAATTTGCTCATTGCAAATAACGTATCTGTAATAATTTGCAATAAAACACATTTACCAAATGGTATGTTTTTAAATTTAAACAGCCATCATATTCAACAAGAAATCTTTAAACACCAAGTTGAGGCAAGTCTCCCACTAAAAAAGCAATTATGGCAACAAACTATTATTGAAAAAATTAAAAACCAGGGAATTTTATTAGAAAAAATAACACAGTCAAAAAACAAATTTGATTTTTTAGCGGGTAAAGTATTAAGTGGAGATACTTCCAATATGGAAGCTGTAGCCGCTAATTTTTACTGGAAATCTTTTTTTGAAATTAATTTTAAAAGGGAACGTTTCGGGAATTACCCAAACAATTTTTTAAACTATGGTTACGCCATTTTAAGGGCTGCTACAGCCAGAGCCTTATCTGGTAGCGGTCTGTTAAATACACTAGGTATTCATCATAAAAGTAAATACAACGCCTTTGCATTGGCAGATGATATTATGGAACCCTTTAGACCTATTATAGACGAAGCTGTTCATACCATAACACAACATTATGACGAGGAAGACTTAAATACAGAAATAAAATCAATCCTTCTTCAAACCTTAACAAGAACTGTTTACTTTAAAGATGAAAAAAGCCCTTTAATGGTAGCGCTCCAAAAAACAGCCAGTTCTTTACAACAATGCTATGTTGGAAAAAGAAAGAAAATTAAGTACCCTAAATTATGGAACTAAATGGCTATAGAATTATGTGGTTATTTGTATTTTTTGATTTACCTACCGAAACTGCTAAAGACAGAAAAAATGCTTCTGGTTTTAGGAAAAACATTTTAAAAGATGGCTTTACCATGATGCAATATTCTGTATATATAAGGCATTGTGCGAGCAGTGAAAGTGCCGATGTACATGAAAAACGTATTAAAAGATTACTCCCGCCTTTAGGTAAAGTAAGTGTATTACGAATTACAGACAAACAATTTGGTAATATCATGAACTTTTGGGGACGCGCAGAAGTCCCTAAAGAACCTCCACCTACCCAATTAGAACTCTTTTAAAATAACCTGAGTTCGACGTAAACTTTATTAAAAACATCTTATATAATCCAATGAAATACAGCTGTTTGTCATGTCGACGGAGCGAAGCATGAGTGACGAGACATCTCATCATGATGAGATTCCTCCTCGTTCCTCGTCAGGAATGACATGATTTCTTCTTTAAAACCTTTTAAGTATATGATTATCAATTTATAATATATCGAACTGACGTTAAAATAAAAAAATGCTTCAATCTTGCCTTATCACTGCAAAAAAGAAGCATTTTTTAAAACGATATTCACACCTAATTTATTGATTATTAGAAGACAACAAGTCAACTAATATCGTGTTTTCTAATCCTTAATCAAACTACAACCGTTGGTATCAACATCGATGGCGATAGCACAATATCGTGTTTTCTAATCCTTAATCAAACTACAACCTCACGTGTAAGAAGCAATTCATTTTCTGTAATATCGTGTTTTCTAATCCTTAATCAAACTACAACTGTTGGAATATCAGTAAGTGCGTTCTGCGGAATATCGTGTTTTCTAATCCTTAATCAAACTACAACTAATTGAGATGTATACATATTATTTATCTTAATATCGTGTTTTCTAATCCTTAATCAAACTACAACAAGACATCCAACCTCCTAAACGACTCTTCCAATATCGTGTTTTCTAATCCTTAATCAAACTACAACCATCCGTATGCCATCCTTCTTTCATTAACTAATATCGTGTTTTCTAATCCTTAATCAAACTACAACGATCTTTCACACGAGCGAAAAATGTCCCTTAATATCGTGTTTTCTAATCCTTAATCAAACTACAACCGGCGGCGCTTCATCCCCAATGACGATATCAATATCGTGTTTTCTAATCCTTAATCAAACTACAACGAGACCTAACAAATACAAAACTTTAAACAAAATATCGTGTTTTCTAATCCTTAATCAAACTACAACCGGCGGCGCTTCATCCCCAATGACGATATCAATATCGTGTTTTCTAATCCTTAATCAAACTACAACTCACGTCAAGAACGTAAGTTCCTGACTGAAAATATCGTGTTTTCTAATCCTTAATCAAACTACAACGATTTGTCGGAAACGGTAATAGAAACTGTAAATATCGTGTTTTCTAATCCTTAATCAAACTACAACAGAACATAGATGCTACGTTTTGTCAGCCTTAATATCGTGTTTTCTAATCCTTAATCAAACTACAACACTTTCAGGAAATATGATTCCAATGGTAATAATATCGTGTTTTCTAATCCTTAATCAAACTACAACTGGACAGGATAAAAGATACGATCCAGCAAGAATATCGTGTTTTCTAATCCTTAATCAAACTACAACGGTTCTTTGTCCTTATGACCACGATGTTCAAATATCGTGTTTTCTAATCCTTAATCAAACTACAACAATCCAAATTTCTATCCGGTCTGATTTATTAATATCGTGTTTTCTAATCCTTAATCAAACTACAACATGGCAACATAGTTATGCTGACTATTAAAAAATATCGTGTTTTCTAATCCTTAATCAAACTACAACATCTAACTTCCAAACTAAACCAGCATAACTAATATCGTGTTTTCTAATCCTTAATCAAACTACAACAAAAAGACAAATATTGCACCCCGTGGATATAATATCGTGTTTTCTAATCCTTAATCAAACTACAACTAATTCGACCATCATAATTTCATGGTCACGAATATCGTGTTTTCTAATCCTTAATCAAACTACAACCAGCCAGGTCAAGTGTAGCTTTGGCGAATGAATATCGTGTTTTCTAATCCTTAATCAAACTACAACTGGTCAGGGTCTAACTTAGAACCATTCATTAATATCGTGTTTTCTAATCCTTAATCAAACTACAACTATTTGTCCCAACAAAGTTCATATACTTACAATATCGTGTTTTCTAATCCTTAATCAAACTACAACTTAATCTTAATTATGGCGTAAATCCCGTTAAATATCGTGTTTTCTAATCCTTAATCAAACTACAACCAGTTCTTTATCAGATTCTTTTTTACCTGCAATATCGTGTTTTCTAATCCTTAATCAAACTACAACTTTAGTACTGCGTACATATTTTATTTTTTAAATATCGTGTTTTCTAATCCTTAATCAAACTACAACATCCAGTAAATAATACAAAAAACATTGCTAATATCGTGTTTTCTAATCCTTAATCAAACTACAACCTTTTCAAGAGTTTAGCCAACGTTACGCTAAATATCGTGTTTTCTAATCCTTAATCAAACTACAACATCCAGTAAATAATACAAAAAACATTGCTGAATATCGTGTTTTCTAATCCTTAATCAAACTACAACTTATCCTTAGCCCATGAATAAGCCCTAAGCAATATCGTGTTTTCTAATCCTTAATCAAACTACAACTATGGTTAAGTTTGCTAATAAAGCCAATTTAATATCGTGTTTTCTAATCCTTAATCAAACTACAACTGGTTTGATCTCGCTTAGGTTTTTAGAAAAATATCGTGTTTTCTAATCCTTAATCAAACTACAACTGAGCCATCACGGTCCTACAATGGCTTTTAAATATCGTGTTTTCTAATCCTTAATCAAACTACAACACAAAGAAGTTCATCCCGGTTTTCCGTTTAAATATCGTGTTTTCTAATCCTTAATCAAACTACAACAATATGTTGTGGTGTAATATCTGCTTTATCAATATCGTGTTTTCTAATCCTTAATCAAACTACAACGATTAATACGGCTGGACAAGTCGTATTTTTAATATCGTGTTTTCTAATCCTTAATCAAACTACAACTTTAATTCCTGTAGTATGCTGGTAATATTTAATATCGTGTTTTCTAATCCTTAATCAAACTACAACCAATAGGCATGATTTAAATCCGTAGCCGTTAATATCGTGTTTTCTAATCCTTAATCAAACTACAACTGTTATGTTGTTCATTTCTAAAACAACTTAATATCGTGTTTTCTAATCCTTAATCAAACTACAACGGAGCTGCTCAAACAGCTTTAATCGCTAGTAATATCGTGTTTTCTAATCCTTAATCAAACTACAACAAAACAGGTATTTTAAAATCATTATCAAAAAATATCGTGTTTTCTAATCCTTAATCAAACTACAACTGGTTGAAGCCGAATTATTAATGGCTCAAAAATATCGTGTTTTCTAATCCTTAATCAAACTACAACCAATAGGCATGATTTAAATCCGTAGCCGTTAATATCGTGTTTTCTAATCCTTAATCAAACTACAACTGTTATGTTGTTCATTTCTAAAACAACTTAATATCGTGTTTTCTAATCCTTAATCAAACTACAACGGAGCTGCTCAAACAGCTTTAATCGCTAGTAATATCGTGTTTTCTAATCCTTAATCAAACTACAACAAAACAGGTATTTTAAAATCATTATCAAAAAATATCGTGTTTTCTAATCCTTAATCAAACTACAACTGGTTGAAGCCGAATTATTAATGGCTCAAAAATATCGTGTTTTCTAATCCTTAATCAAACTACAACGCTCATTTGACATAAGTTTATTCAAATATAAATATCGTGTTTTTTAATCTTAATGTCAAAGAACTTAATCGTACAGATTAATGTAAACTTAAATTTTCTTTATTTTACCAGAAATTGAAACAGTTACTTTTATGGGATTAAAAGTAAGCCATCCTGTTTTGCCAGCAGCAAAATTTTTAATGTATTGATATGCTTTCCCTAATTCGCCATTTAAAGAACTTTCTTGATGCTTTCTAAAATAATAATCTCCTGAAGTAAATTTCTGCACCCTATATAAATGCTCTCTTAATGCCTTATAGTCTGGAGTATCCCAATTAATTTCATCTTCATCGAGTCCTAATAAAAACATATCATTGATATGTAATGTCGTTACTATTTCTTTCCCTCCAGAAGGCAATTGATAAATTGAAGCGCCTTGTCTTTTCCTTTCAACTACTGTCCAAAAAGTAACGACATCTTCTTTTAGTTCGCCTTTTTCATCTTTGTAAATTAATACATGATGATTGTTTCTGGGGTTTACCCATTGGTTTACATCATCCTTCAGTTGTTCTGCTCCACTAAAGTTTTCTTTCATTCTTACTTTTAAAACAGGTACTGGGTCGCCATTTTTATTTGGTAAAAATATTTGCGGCTGTTTTACACCATGTTCGCCGACAATAAAAAAAGTATTAGCTGGAATCTTTCCTTTATCAAAACCTCCTAGTTGTTGAATTCGCTTTAATATTAAGGTCCTGATAGTTTCGTCTACTACTTTATCGAGGTGTTTTGAAGTTGTTAAACTGTCTATTGATTTTCTAACATGAAATGCTTCTTCGCTAAATGGTGCTTTTCGTTTACCAAAAACAGTTTCCTTATGCAACTGTCCTCTGGCTGCAATGCCTTTATTTTTGTGTTTCTTTCCATTTTTATCTGTTATATGTGTTCTAACAGTGATATCATTTTTAATACACTTATGAGATACCAAAATAGTATCGATAGCTTGTTCCGCATCATACCTAAAAGTTTTCCAAGGCATAGGAAAAACTTTTGATTCTGATTTTCTATTGTACCCATTCCATTTAGACAATTCTTGTACATAAGAAACTTTTGTACATGCCATTACGAGTGCATCTACAGCATGATGACGATGGTCTTCACGAGACTTTGAGTTTTCATTGTTTAAAATATGATTTAGCCCCCATTTATGACGTAAATTTGAAGTTATCTGCCCTGGAGAAACGGTCACCTTGCAGCATATTTTAGAAAGATAACTTTTGGCTTCTTTGCTTATATATCTGGTATCATTTAACTGTCGTGAGGTAAAATCGTCATCAAAATTTTGCTGAACAAACCTTTTAAATTTTTGATAAGCGTTGGGATACTCTTTAGTATCTGAAAACAATTTTAAAGCGCGCTCCTTTACAGTTGCCCAATTAACTTCATCATTTCCATAAAATTCAAAAGGGGTTTTATTTCCTTTTTTTCTATTCTCATCTGCCCAACATAAGGTTTTATTTCCAAAGCTATCATTTAACGACCTGCTCCACGGGTGAATATGTTCTATCTGAACTTCTCCCGAAAATAAATCTGTTACAGATATCGCTCTTCCTGTGTAAGGACATGTTTTTTTACATTCTTCCCATAGTTTGAATTTTAAAATACTGTCGTGTGAAATACGCACATATTTTTCTACTTCGGTTTTTATTCTATCATTTTCGCGCTCTAATCGTTTTTGATTTCTGCGTACTTTATTTCGCTGTGATTTAGATGATTTTAAATCGCGCGCCATTTCCACTTTTATGTCCTCAATCTCACCATATTCCTCAATTAATTCATTAACCAGCTTTCGCAATTCAAATAATGCGGTTATTACAATGGGGTTTCTTATGGATTGAATTTCTTTGTCAGCTTCTTTTCCTACTGGTAACTTTTCTAGTAAGGTGTCATTATTGATTGAAGCAGAGTGGTGATATAATTTTTTTAACTGCCTGTTATTAAACCCAAAATCTTTACGAAGTAATTCTTTAATCGTATCAATAAAACCACCTTTAATTTTAGTACGAACTATATCTTCTACATTATCGATGAACTCCAATTGTTTTTTATTGTTTTCTAAAGAATCATTCTGCCATGTATCGCCAAAAACATTTTTTATCCCTCCCATTACAACAGCCACATCATAAGTATAACCTTGTTGTAAAAAGGGTAAAATATTAGAAATGGCTTTTCTACTTAAATTTGCATAACCATCTTTTACATTAAACTTAGAAATGGCTTCAGCTTGAGCTTCGGTAAAGTTCCAATTTTTAATGGCATATTGCTTTAAATTGGATTTACTATCAAAAAAATACAATACGTGCCAAATATCATCCTGTTCTTTTTGGGTGAAATCGAACCACTTTTTACCAAAGTATTTTTTATGAGATAGATTAGAAATGGTATGTGTTCCTACTATTTTATCGTCATCTTTATAGTTAAATTTAAATTCTGCACTTTCTTTACCAATAACTTTTCGTATTCTTTTAAAAACCGGTTTTTCAATGGAATACAGAAAGTCCACAATTTTCCCCTTGTCTTCCTGACTTATTTTAACACCGTTACATTCCACTGTATTTACCCATTGCCAAACTCTAAATTGCTCAAAAACAATGGCACTTATAGGGCATTTAGTTTTTGTGGGTTCAAAAGAACAATTACCTACTAAGTGTTTTTGAGAGCGTAAGGGGCGCTGATGAAATAAAATACCGTCTTCTTTATACCCCTCTAATTTCCTGCCCCCAAAAAGTGTTTTTAATTCATCATTTAAAATAACATGATGTGCCGCTTGTTTGTTCCAGATTAACTCAAACTCGTCTACATACATCTTTCGTGTAGTGTATCTATTTCTTATACGTTCTGTACCACTTTGAAAAGGTTGATACTCCTTAGGGTATATTTCAAACAAATACGAGCCTAACGTTTTTTCTTTAATACTTTCTGTAGTTTCTGTAATACCTATTTTTCCTTCTTTGGTACTTCCTTTAAAAATAGCACCATCATCTGTTCCGCCTTTTCTACTATTGCTTAAAAAACCCCTACGCTGAATTAAATGATAAAAAACCCTTCCTATTTCTTCTAAAGATAATTTTTCATGCAATGCCTTGTGTCTTAATTCGTAAGGATTCTGTGCAAACCATATAGCCAATTTAGCAGAAGGAAATTGTTTTGTTTTTTTCCATGTCTCAAAATCACTGTCCTTTAACGGACACATATGGTGTTTAGAAAGTGCTTTTAGTAGCTTTTTCTTCCTTAAGCGTCTTCTAAAAAATTGCCTTCTTACCCCTCTGGCTCCTGTTCTGCTGGCATTTTTAGACATTTCATTATCGCCATCTCCCAGATTATCTACCCCCATTGGAAAAACTCTGCTACCAATACCAAGTATTTTATTTTGTACATCGTCAATTAATGCCCAACCAATACTATTAGTACCCAGATCTAAACCTAAAATTTTTGACATAACTCCCTAATTTTTTGAGCTTTAAATGTACAAAAAACAAAATATATTTTTCTTACAGAAAACCGTATTGCATATGAAAAATATTTCATTTATATTTGTTATAGATTAAACTTTCTAATCCTTTAATCTTATTATAATAAGGCTATATGCCGTAGATGAAAATCTTTAGTCCTGCGTATAACCCGTGGGACTTTTATTTGTAGTTATTTTTAGAATTTAGTTAAGAAGACAAAAAATTAATTTGAAGCTTAAATTTTGTGTTATTTCACAAGTTTTTAAATATAATAATGATTACAAAAGCACAATAACTTAGGATATTTCACCTCTTAACAGACTTATTCCATGCCTCAACTTCTATAAAAAAGTCTGACAGTTCAATATCTCGGGATTCACAAATTTTATAAATAGTAGGCAAAGAAATTTGGTAATTTCCACCCTTAATTATATCTCTAAGAGTACTTTCTTCTATGTTATGGTTAATTGCAAATTTTCTTTTTGAAAGCTGAGATTTCTTCCATAGAAAATTTATATAGCCGTATATATACTCATTGTATTTCATCACTAACAAAAGAATACATTGAAAAAACAAAAAATGCGGTGCATGGCTCGCATTTTGAAAATTTTACTATATTTGTAATCAAATACATACTTTTGCAATTCTTCTTGTAAAAACATTGAAGCAATTGCTTTGAGTCTCGAAAAGAAAACTGGTAATTTTTTGCAACGAGGTGATAAGTAGATTGGCTAACGTACCCGGGCGTGGGCTCACTTATTGTTGCACGGTATACCAGTACCTCTTTTCGGTAAGTTGAGTTCCACGCCTTTTTGTTTCCCTACATAAAAAGGTTAATAAGATATTTATCTCATGTTTTAGGCAACTTGAACTTATAATGATGAGATTCTGCTAAATGCTGAAAGAAATTCAATACAGGTGCCAAAAGAGTTCAATTTACAATTTTAAATCTGCATTTTAGGTAAGCTGTTAAAAATGAGAATTTTAAACCATAAAACTAAAACCATGTTAAAACCCGAATCTCAGAAATTGTCTCAAAATTTTTTAATTTCTCATTATATTACTTTAGCTTTACTCATATTATTACTCGATAAAACAACCTTAAACCAGGCCGTTAAAACACATTGTAAAACAGGGTTAAAGGCAATTGAAATTATTTATGCCAATAAGATTTACAAATCTGGAATAGATGCCTTGCTGGGAAAAGAATTTGACGCCTTTTTTAAAGTCTTTCCTAGTTCATATTTTGATAATAGAGGTTTAATTTCTGCGGGGATGGTAATAAAAAATATAAAATTATGTATTACAACAGACGATATTGTACATATGATTTCTGAGTAATACAAATTTGATTAATAAATATTAAGAAAACGGTATTAACGGTACAAATAAAATTTAGTATGTAAGCCATTCCCTTTTGTTATTCATATAGAACTTATAATCTCTCATTATAATGCATCTAAAATATGGAAAATTTTATCTCTCAAATTATTGATGGGCAAATACAATTTGCAATGAAAAAGCAATAATATCTGACTAACAATTTTTCTCGCAAAAGGGAATCTTACATCAGCTTTTCTATTAACTTCAAGGTTAGAATGGTTATAATATTTTAGTGTCTTGCTCTTCTCCTTTTTATTAATAATACTCTAAAGTAATTATTAATAAATATCCTTTTGCAAACATAGGATGACACTGTTCCTAAACAACAGAGAGCTGTTATTCATTCAGAAGGAGGAACGACTGAAGAATCTCTTAAATAGTATCATCAAGAAATGACCACTTAGGATTAATACTAGAAATTAGATTATTCTTTTTTTCTCTACTCCAACCTTTGATTTGCTTTTCTCTTTTAATAGCATCTTCAATTTCAAAAAAATGTTCATAATAAATAAGATGAAAACATTTATATTTTGAAGTAAAGGCTTTTGAAAAAGTTTCTGGGTTTTTATGAAAATAGAGTCGTTCTTTTAGGTTATTGGTTACTCCGGTGTATAGAACTGTTTTTATTCTATTGGTTAGTATATAGATATAGTAGTTATGTGTGCCTTTTGTTTTCATTTAGTGTTATTTTTATGAGATTCTTCGCTGCGCTCTGATGACACCATCCCTAAACAAAAGAAAACTTCTGTATCATCCTTCCTTTCAAATAATTCGCTTTCTTCCTAGGGCATGTAATCAATACTAATATCATCCAATTCATAAACCCCATCAAAAATTTCCTGTCCGCTTCCTGTATATTTAAAAGCAATATGTATGGTTCCAGTAACACAAGACAGGTTGATATTTCCGGAATTAAACCAGGGCACAAAAGAATCGGTATCTTTTACAATATAAGCTGCCGATAGTACACTCCAACTAGAAGCGGTTATAGTTTCTTCGGTACCATCCCAGTCTAAAGAATACAATACTTCTAAATAACTACTATCTGCTAAGCTATTAGAGGTTTTAAAACGTAAAGTCTCTCCCTCTTGCGTATCCATGTTAATGGCGGGTGTTATTAACCACCCAATATTACTATCATCTCCGGAACTCGCAGATTTAAATCTCGCAGACCTTCCTAAAGAGGCATTCGTTGATGTAGATGAATAGGCTTCCCAACCTTCGTTACCGGTTTCCATATAATTAGTCCAACCATTACCTGTTATTAGTTTATTATTTTTTTGCGATTCGAAATCTTCATAAAATAAATTTGTAGTCCTTAATGCTTGTGCTAATCCACAATCTAATTCCATAGGATCACAACGTTCGTCTGAATCAAAAGTAATATCGGACGAACTATTTACTATCAATACATAAAAATCGTCTCTATAATCTCTACTAAACACGCCTCTAATACTTCCCTTATTCTGAGGTACTGGCAAGGACTTAAAATCTGAAAAAGTGCTTGTTTGCAATAAAATCGGGGGACCCGATTCACAGCTTTCTAAAATTCTTAAACCATCGAATGCATCTGTAGATTCACCTGCATAAGTTAAGACCAGATCAAACCTATTAACCTGCATATTATCTAACTGAATTAAAGTGTTTTCATCATCTTCTGTTAAATGAATTAATGAACTTATTTTTGGTGTTATTGTAGCAATTTCCGAAGTTCTTAAAACAATATTCCGATATTCAAAATCCTGAATGTGTTCTATTGTAGCATCTTCACCCCGACCAATTGTTAAAACACCATTAGACTCTCCAATAGTTAAGCCTTTAAGCTTTACATATACTTTCCTTCCAAACTCGTAGGTGTCAGACAAGCTCCCTACATTAATTTTTAACTTAAGACCAAGTCTTGGGTCATTATCTGAGTTATTGGCATCTGTTTTATTTTGAATGATCAATTCTTTAAAAAAATTCCCTGCCTGATCACTTGAAATAACGTAGCCTTCAATATATAAGTCTTCTTCTATAACGGCTATAAGGTTACCTTTATTTATTGCCTGATCGTACCTTTCATAAATGGCTTTAAATGTTGTTAATTGGTTTGTTGGAATTACTATATTTTCTGTATTATTAGGGCTAGGAATACCATAGTCTTCATCTACACAAGAGAAAAATAGTATCACGATATTTAAAATTAAAAGTCTATTTATGTCGTTCATTATATCTTTTTAAAAATTAACGTAAACATTTAGAAAATATGTAGCTCCTCTTCCATACCAATATTTAGACCCAAAAACGGGTCTATTTAAAGCTTGATCGTCTCTTAGTTGTCTGTAATTCGCATTTCTTCCTTGTTCAAAACCTCCAGTCTTGAAAACTTCATCTAAAACATTATTGATGCTTGCAAAAAACCCAATGTAATATTTATTGACACGCCACGATTTACCTCCTACAAGGTTTACTAGCATATAGTCATCAAAGGTTTCTTGCTTAAGTAATGCTTTGGCAACCTCTTCATCATAATCAATAAATGGTAGACCATCAACATCTGTAAAAAAGTTATCGGTTCTGGTTAATGGGCTAATGTCTGCATACGTTTTATCAAAAAAATTGATCGTAGTACCAAACCACCAGTACTTTGGGTCGCGATATTCAAACCCAATAGAGTAAGCCCGATGTGGCCCAACTGCTAATTTGTAACCTTTAAGTTTTGAGGTTCCTAAATAAACATTTTCAAACCTATCTGAAGATAGATATAAATCTGGATTATTAGCATAAGTGTATTGTCCTAAAGCAGTAACACCTTTTAATTTAATAGTTGAAGTTACCTGAGCTTCAACACCTAATTCTGCTCCTATATGGTTTTTGCTTATGCCTTGTAGGATCTCCTGGATAAACTCGTTATCGTCATTACCAGATTGCTGTGTACCAGATTCGGCAATGACATGTCCTATACCATCGGCAAAGAAAAACGAGATGTCATTAGCATCTTTAAGTTTTGTATAAAATCCCGTAAGCTTTGCTTTAAGGATAGACGATCTGAAAATATAACTGGCGTCTAAAGACATTATTTTTTCTTCAGAAATATTCGGAACAATATTGTGATTTGCTCTGGAATTAGAATAACTATTGCGAATAGAGGGTGCTTTTATAACATAACCTGCATTTATATCTACTATATGTTTGCCTGTAATTTTATATGTACTACCAGCTTTAACTCCTAATCCTGTAAAAGATAACGTTTCACCTTTACCAAAGGAATTATTCTGAAATGTTTCATACTGAAATAACCCCTCTCTTTGATATTGTGTACTGGTTATACTCCCTGATACAAAAAAATCTAGTGCATTGTATGTCACTTGTGCTTTTGCAAAACCGGAAAAAATGCTAGCTAACATATTATAGTTATAGCTGTAAATATCTCCAGCGTCTAAAATTGCATTCGGGTTGTTTAAATTGAATTGAACGCCATCAAAACTATCTACATTTAAAAAGCCGGAACCGCCAAGAAGATCTAGAACTTGAGCATAATTTTCAGATTCCAACTTTTTATAGTTTATAGATACATTCAATAAAATATGTTCACTTAATTCACCACTTAAAACAGTATTTACGGTTAATTGCTTATCATCTACTCGGTCTTCGTATAACATATACGCCGAATTTCTTCCTTGAGATGTGTTAATTAAATTTGTATCGTACATCTGTTCCCAATTAATCTGTCCGTTATTTAAAAACTCTTGCTGTGCACCATAAGCAAACTCTAAGTCGTTTGGAAAGTTCCTTTCAAAATAACTTGGAAGTTTTTGATAATAAGTCGGACTCGGGTTTCTACCTCCGCTTTCAAAAACTATAGTACCATCTGTATTCACAATTCTATTAGCTCCTCCGTATGCCAAACGACTATTTCCTAACGTTCCAAACTGATAACCTATATTGGTATTTAATTTCGTTTTGCTGTTTATAGCCCAATAATGATTTAACATAATAATGGGCTCTTTTACTTCCTTTATACGAGAATTTCGTTTTTCTCCCATTTGCCAGCCCCAATATTCATTATATTTTATACCCTTTAAATCATAAACTTCCTGAGTGTTTGGTGACGACTTCCCTCTTCTATTGGGTGCATAAATACCTGTAAAACTTAAACTATGTTTCTCATTAATTACTTTTTCTACAGAAGCAAAAATTGAGTTAGAGTTATACAATGTAGCATCCTGATATCCTTCATTTCCCCAACGTCTTCCTAAAGATAATGTGTAAGCCCACCCGTTTTTTAATAATCCTGAACTATAAGTAGCTAACAATCTGCTCGTATAACTTCTATTAGATGATGAATATGTGACACGTTTTCCTGAGCGCATTAATGATGCTCTGGTATTAATATTTATGCTTCCTAAAAGCCCTCCAAAATTATACTTAGAAGGTGTTAAACCTATACTAAATTCCTGATGGCGCATCACATCATTTAGACCACCCCAATTACTCCATTGTGGACGTCCGTTATAGATTTTGTTCATTTCAATACCGTTAATCATAACGGATCCCTGATCAGAATCCAAACCTCTTAGTTTAAAAAAAGAGGTACTAAATTCAAAAGCCACTGTACGTTGAAAAATATCTGGAGATGATTGCAATAATCCTGACATATTATCTAAACCACTGGTATCGTCATCAAGTTCATCATCTGATAAACTAATTGTAAACAATTCTTGAGACAATGAGTTATCTGTTTCTAAAGTCATATCGGAAATGTTTACTATTTCATTTTCATAAACAATTATAGGATACCTTTTTCTTATGTATCCTACTTTAGATATCCTTAAAACTTGTTCTCCTAAAGGTACATTTACAGAGAATTCAAATTCACCTAAAGCATTGGTTTGTGTTTGTTGATTTGTTTCTTCTATGGTTATAGTAGCGTTCTCAATAGGCTGGTATGAAATCAACTCCTTTACACTTCCTTTTATGAGGGTTTGTTGAGAGAATACGGAGAACGTTGAAAATAATAAAAGAGAAACAGCAATTACTTTTTTTAATACAATCAGGTTCCTTTCTATTAAAAATATATTCACTCTAATAGTAACATTTAATTTGTTTGCGAATATATATTATTTGTAAGAAATAACATATTTTTGTTTAAAGAAATTATCTACTTTTAAATTTAAGCTAATTGTTGTTTATATGAAATATTTAAACCTATTGGTAATCGCATTATTTACTTTGTACATTGGAAATATACATGCACAAGAAAAAAAGCTATATAAAATCCACACGGTTGCTTTTTACAATTTGGAGAACTTATTCGATACTATTAATGACCCAGGCAAGTTGGATGAATTTAGCCCCATGATGGAATTAAGGACAAATCGAGGCATCGTGTATAAAAGGAAAGTTAGAAATATGGCTCGGGTTATTGCTGATATTGGATATAAAGTAACACATAATAAACCTGCTATTATTGGAGTATCTGAAATTGAAAACCAAGAAGTGTTGGAAGACCTTGTTAGCGATTCTTTACTAAGAGATACCGATTATGGTATTGTGCATTTTGATTCTCCCGACGCCAGAGGTATTGACGTTGGTTTATTGTATCAGAAAAGATTATTTATTCCAGTATATACCAGTAAACACACATTGAAAATTTATGATGATGCTAACAAGAAGCGAATTTATACGAGAGATCAATTATTGGTTAGCGGAGAATTAGAAGGTGAAATGATTCATATTATTGTTAATCATTGGCCATCTCGTCGTGGTGGTGAAACCAGAAGTAGGCCTAAACGTATGGCTGCTGCCAAATTGAATAAATATTTAATTGACTCACTTCAGGTAATAAACCCTTATGCAAAAGTTTTTATTATGGGTGATTTAAATGACGATCCTACAAATATGAGCATTAAAAACATCCTAAAAGCTAAAAAAGACAAGAAAGAAGTCCTTTTAAAAGGGCTCTATAACCCTTTTGAAAATTTTTATAGAAACGGATTAGGCACTACAGCATATAGAGATACCTGGAGTTTATTTGATCAGATTATAATTACCAAACCATTACTTAAAAAAGATTATTCTTCTTTTAGATTTTATAAGGCCGGGATCTTCAATGAAGGCTACTTATTTCATAAAGATGGTCGCTATAAAGGGTATCCTCTTAGAAGTTTTTCTAATGGACGTTTCACAAATGGTTACAGTGATCACCTTCCTGCTTATGTATTTGTTATTAGGGAAGTGAGGTGATTTCTATAAAAATTTCTTGCATTTAATAAATATCAATTGCACGATAATACGTTGCTATTCCTGCAATCTGTGCTGAACTTGTTTCAGTAAGGCAGGAACCTTATACACTGAACTTATTAATTTCCAAGTGAATTCCTGCCTTCGCAGTAATGGCAATTAACTTAAAAACAAAAAAGTGATGCTAATAGGTATTACTTTTTGTTTTTAACCTATCCAAGAACTCCAAGGAATTCTCGATAAAAATAATACTAGAGCTATGGTATAAAAAACTGCTATTGTTTTTAATTTAGCTTTAGATGTTAACTTCTTTTTATGCTTAGAATAGCCAATGGTTATTAAAGCTACCGCTACTATATTTACAAAAGGGTGTTCTACAAGATACAATCTTGCCAAAGAATTACCCATAACGCCTCCTCCCAATTCGCTCCATAACTCAAACCTAGGAGACACAAAATAAAGTATTAAACCTATTAGTAATTGTATATGCGATACGATTAAGGTAAATAATGATTTTCGAAAGTCTTTAGCTTCATATTCTTTATCTCCAAATGTTTTTATTAAAGCGTTTGCAGTGGCTATAATCAATACTAAAAGTACTAAATACGCCCAATAAGAATGCAACATTTTCACAATATCATACATGTATCAAAATATTTAAATTTATTATAGCAAATGTAATAATTAAAAAGCATAAAAAAACCGCTCCAACTTGAAGCGGTTTAAAATTATATAATTTTGTTCGGCCTAGAAGTTGTAACGTAAACTCATATTCCAGGTTCTTCCGAGTCCAAAATACCCTCGGTTTGAAACATTTATTCCTTTATATGTTTCATCTCCAGGTTCAGTTACATTAGCAGTTGAAAGATCTGATAAATAAATTTCATCAAATACATTGTTCATATTACATCTAATATTTAAAGATTTGTCTTTCCCTTTCCCTAGCAACATTTTGTATGAGACCCCTGCATCAACTAAATCATAAGAAGGTAATTTTAAATTTTCTTTTATTCCTCCAACATTAGCATATAAATTGTCATACGTTCTCCAATCTGCATCTATTGAAAAAGATTTACAAACTTTGTAATCAAATCCTAATCCAGCAGTAAATTGAGCTGCATCTCCTACTTTGCCACCATCTATGTCTTCTGTTTCTGTACTTAGTATGTTTTGATCTTCATCTGATACCGTTGTAAATGTTTCACCATCATAAACCCAATCTCCTATGGAAGTAAATCCTTTAACTTTTAATTGAGGGGTTAGGTTAGCAACAAAATCAACTTCAACACCTGTATGTATTTGATCTAAACCTTCTTGTTGTGTATATGTAACAATATTATTCTCGAAATCTGATGTGGTTCCAACTCTATCTGTCCAAGCCGTTCTATACAAGTTAACATTAGCTAAGAAATATTGACTTTTAAAACTATAACCTGCTTCCAAACCAAAAATAGTTTCATTTTGAGTTAATGGGTTTAATTGATTTGTAAAGTTTAAGTATATTGTATCATGGAATGGCTGACGTGAATAATATCCTGTATTAAAAAACACATTATGCTGATCATTAATAACATAGTTTACTCCGGCTTTTACATTAAATCCAAAATTATCCACTTTTTCAGAATCTACACCGTCTGTAATCCCAGATGGTAAAGGAGTTCCTGTCCATTGTGGAGAGGTGCCATTTAATAATGTTTCATCCGCATATTGGTAGTGATCAAATCTTTGATGCCATTGGTTTGAAGCTGCCCCTTGAAAAAAGGCAGAAAATTTATCTCCTGTATATTCAATTTGACCAAAGACACCACCATATGAAATTCTTTCATCATTACTATATGCGATTTTATCTTCTTCTTTAAAATCATGAAATAATACGGCCCATGGATTTGCAGATAAATCTTCGGTAGTAATAACATTTTTATATGTTCCAAAAGTTCCGTAAGGTTGATGACTATCATTCTGGTCTCTTAAACGGATGTTTTCTTGCCATGACGTTAATCCGTGAAAATTTTCTACAATTCTAAAATGCTCACCATAATAGGTTCTTAAATCAACTCCAACATTTAATGTAATACGTTCTCCCAATTTCGTTTCTAAATTAGAAACCATACCATACCAGCTATGCAAATTCATAGAAGACCTAGTTATGTAACCGCCTCCAGCAGTAAAATAACCCCCAGCACCGTCTGCAACACTATTATTAAATGCATGAATAGCGTCATAATCAATTCTTTTTCCGTCTGCTGTTCTGATTCTGTTACCTCTATCTCCAGTTCCACCTCCACGTCCCCAAGATGCATATAGTACTGTAGATAAATTAGTGTTATCGTTAATATTGAAATCCCAGTTTAAGTTAGCAACTGGTTTATGATAAAAGTTTCTTCTTTCGGTTTGATACTGCCCGCGGTAGGTTCCCCAGTTATTATTAAACTTTCTACCGTGCTCCAAATAATCTGAAATACTTTTAGTAAAGTTTTGATCATGATATTGAGGTGCTCCTGTTAACAAAAAGTTGAAATTATGTGTTTCGTTTGGAGTATATCCAACAGATAGAAAATAAGTTTCTCCTGCAGCAAAGTTACCTTCATTATATCCATCACCTTGCCAATGCGATAGCATAAAACTTGCTCCCCATCCTTTTTCATTCTTTCCAGTACTATATTGTGCGGTGTTTTTTATATAATTATCATTTGCTATTCCTGCATAAACATATCCACCTTCTTTTTTGTCTGTTGTTTTTGTAACAAAGTTAGTTGTACCCCCAACCGATGAAATTGCTAGTTTTGAAGCTCCTAAACCTCGCTGTATTTGAATAGCACTGGCAATATCATTAATACCAGACCAGTTAGACCAATACATTTTACCATCTTCCATACCATTAATTGGTTGCCCATTTAATAGGTATCCAACATTAGTTTGATCAAATCCACGAATATTAATTCTGGAATCTCCAAAACCTCCAGACTGTCCAGCTACATAGACAGAAGGGGTATTTACAAGCGTCATAGTAACATCTTGAGTTCCGATTTTATTTTGAATTTCTCTGGCTTTAATTGTAGAAACTGCCACTGGTGTATTTCTATCCTCTGCCAAGTCAATAACACCTGTCCCTACTACTACTATTTCGTCAAGAGAGTTATCGGGAGTTATTATTATGTTCCCTAAATCTGTATCTCCGTTAAATGATAATATTATGGTACCATATCCCACATAAGAAATAGCAATTTCTCCAGAGCTTGCCTTTGTAGTTAATGTAAAATTACCATTATAATCTGTTGAAACACCATTAGTCGTTCCTTTTTCAACAACATTAGCACCAGGTAAAGGAGAATTAAATTCGGCATCTATTACTACACCTTTAATAGTACTTTGTGCCATTACAACCGTAGTAAAAAAGAGTGCTACAGTTAATAATAAAAAACGAGTCATTTTCTTCATAATTTTAAAGATTAATTAATTGAATTAGTCTTGTAAAATTATGCCTGAAGTAAATCTTATGGCTTATGTAAATGTTAAGTATTTTAACATTTATAATCTTAAAAAGTAGTTTTCATTATTATGAATATCGGATTCTATCAATATAAAAAAACAACATTTAATAGCTTTTTATAAAAAACACAGCAATAATTAATAATAATCTCAACAAACTAATAAAGATCATCAAAAAAGTAAATGTTAATTCGTTATAAAATTACAGTTGCCAATTCGTTAAGTAGGTTAAATAATACAAAAAAGCCGTTTCTCATAAGAAACGGCTTTTTAAATAGTTTTAATTTTTATTGGTTTAGAAGTTATAACGCATGCTAAAATTCCACGTTCTTCCATAACCAAAACGACCTTGGTTTGCTATATTAACACCTTTATAGTTTTGAGTTGGATCTGTTGATAATGGGTTATTCTCATTAAGAGATTCTATATAAACCTCATCAAAAACATTATTGATGTTAACTCTAAATTGTAATGAGTTTTTATCATTTTTACCTAATAACCATTTATAAGATAAACCAACGTCTACAGTATCGTAAGCAGGTAATTCTATAGATGGTTCTTCTACAGTAGCCGCCCCTTGAGAGTATAAATTGCTATATGTATTCCAGGTTCCATCTACACTAAATCTTGGCAAAAACTCATAATCAGCAAAAAGTCCTGCAGTAAGTTGAGCTCCACCTCCAATTTTAACACCATCTAAATTAACAGTAGTCGCAGATTCTATTTCATTTCCTGCTTCATCAAAAGTTCTTCTTAAACCATCACCATCATATGTCCAATCCCCTACGGATAAAAACCCATTAACTTTTAAGTTGTCCATAGGACGAGTAAAAACTTCTAACTCCACTCCCATGTGAGCTTGCTTAACACCTTGCGTTTGAAACAATCTAAAATCATTATCACCTTGATTACCTTCTGTTTGTAGGTCTGTTCTATTATCCCAAATCGTATAATATGCATTTAAGTTTGCTGATACTTTATCACTTTTAAATTGATACCCAGCCTCTAAGCCTGTAATTTTCTCATTTTCTATCTCAGGCTCAACCAATTCATTGCCATTTCTATCACTTACAAACAAAACACTATGAAAAGGCTGACGTGAGTAATATCCAACATTAACAAAAACTTTATGATCCTGATTTATAGTATAAGCACTACCTGCTTTAACATTAAACCCAGGGTTATTCACTTTTTCAGATTCTTCAGATTGCCCAGCAATTTGCACCTCTTTAAATTCAGTTCTCACATGTGATTGTGTAGAAGCCGAGCCCTGAAAAAATGCTGAAAAATTATCGTTACTATATTCTAACTGTCCAAATACACCTCCATAATTAATTTGCTCTTCATAATCATATCCAAAGCGTTGTGCATGGTCATCATTAGTATTGAATGTTAAGTCCCAAGGGTTAATACCTCCAAAAACTTCTGTCAATGTATTTACATTACTATTCGTTCTATTTGTTCCTTCTACAGAATTAACACTTAAAAACTCATTTACACTTCTAAAGTGAATACCATTATATAAACGTACGTCGGCACCAAAATTCAAACTCAAATTTTCATTCAATTGTGTTTCAAAGTTTGATACTAATCCATACCAGTTATGGTTGTTATTAGAACCTCTTGCATATAATGGATCTCCTGTATTACGATCTGTTATAGTAAAGGCAAATGTTCCTCTACCTAAAGATCCATATAAAACGGTTGATAGTGTAGAGTTTTCGCTAATATTCCAGTCCCAAGATAAGTTAGCTACTGGTTTATGATACACATTTCTACCTCCTGGGTATTTCCCTCCATTTAGACGATTAGGGCTATCAACACCATCAAAATTCCATGAATTGTATCTTCTTCCATTTTCAAGAAAATCTTCAATATCGCCTCGTCCTGCTGCAGCATGCCATTGAGGCGCTCCAGTAATTAAGAAATTGAATAAATGATTTTCATTAGGTTTATATCCAAATGATAAAAAATACGTTTGTCCTTGTCCATCTGTATAATCTACGTATCCATCACCTTGCCAATGACCAAACATTCCTGAAAATGCCCATCCATTTTCCATTAAACCTGTAGAATAATAAACATTTGTTTTCGTATAGTTATCATTACCTATCATCTGCTGAAGGAATCCACCCTCTTTTCTATCAACGGTTTTGGTAACAATATTTACTGTTCCTCCTACAGACGAAATGGCTAGTTTTGAAGCACCTAAACCACGTTGTACTTGCACTGCATTGGCTACATCCAGTACTCCAGCCCAGTTAGACCAGAACATTCTACCATCTTCCGGACTATTAATTGGCTGTCCATTTAACATAAATGCTGTATTGGTTTGATCAAATCCACGTAAAAACATACTACCATCACCAAATCCACCTCCTTTTATATTTTGTACGGAAGGTGTCGATTTTAATACTTCTGGTAAATCCCAATTACCTGCTCTTTCTCTAATTTCGTTAGCCTTAATAGTAGAAACAGCTATTGGTGTTTTCCTATCCTCAGCTAAATCGATTACACCAGTACCAGTAATAACTATTTCCTTAAGAGAATTGTCTGGGTTTAGTTTAATATCTCCTAAATTTGTATTACCATTAAATGATATAGTAACAGAACCATATCCTACATAAGAGATCACAATGTCTCCTGAAGATGCTCCTGTGGTTAAAGTAAAATTACCGTCAAAATCTGAGGAAATACCGTTAGTGGTTCCTTTTTCAACAATATTCGCACCAGGAAGCGGGGAATTAAGTTCAGCATCTATCACAGTACCTGTAACAGTGCTTTGAGCCATGATAACCGTAGAAAATAAGAACGCTACAGTCGTCAAGAAAAAATGAATAGTTTTTTTCATGATTTAAAAAGAATTAATTATTTGAAAATTAGTCAGTGCAAAAATACGGATAATTAAAACACAACTATGGCTCATGTGTTAATTTTCTTAACATTTATAGTAAAAGAAAAGGCACTGATATTTTAATATCAATGCCTTTTTTTAATTACACTAAGAATTTTACACTTTTTTACGCCAAACTCTTATAATAATTCAATAAATTACTGGTAGAAGAATCATGTTCGTTATTATCACTATTATTAAATTCCTGTAATATTTTGCTGGCTAATTGCTTCCCTAATTCTACTCCAAATTGGTCATAACTAAAAATATTCCAAATGATACCTTGTACGAATATTTTATGTTCGTACATAGCTATAAGTTTCCCTAAACTTTCTGGCGTTAATTCATTTATAAAAATAGTATTGGTTGGTTTATTTCCTTTAAAAACTTTAAAAGGAATAATATCAGATTTAGTGCCTTCTGCAATGACTTCTCCCTCTGTTTTACCATTTAACAACGCTTCCGTTTGCGCTAAAAAGTTAGAGATAAGCTTATCTTGATGGTCTTGATTACCGTGTAAAGACTTTGTAAAACCAATAAAATCTGCTGGAATTAATTTAGTCCCCTGGTGTATTAATTGAAAAAATGCATGTTGCGAATTCGTTCCTGGTTCCCCCCAAATTAAAGTGCCTGTTTCATAATCTATAGGGTTTCCATTTCTGTCTACACTTTTACCATTACTCTCCATAATGCCTTGTTGTAAATATGTAGCAAATTGGTTTAAGTATTGAGAATAAGGTATCACGGCTTCGCTTTCTGCCTTAAAAAAATTATTATACCAGACACTTATTAAAGCTAATACAACAGGTATATTAGTTTTAAAATCCTCATTTTTAAAGTGTTCATCCATTTTGTTAGCACCTATAAGTAAGCTTTCAAAGTTGTTATACCCAACAGCTAGACTTATGGTTAAACCAACGGCACTCCATAATGAAAAACGACCACCAACCCAATCCCACATTGGGAAAACATTATTTTCGTTTATTCCAAATGATTTTACACTTTGAATATTGGTAGATACTGCCACAAAATGTTCTGCAATAGCATCTTCGCTAGCCGATTTTAAAAACCATTCCTTAATGGTATTTGCATTAGATAGTGTTTCTTGTGTGGTAAATGTTTTTGAAACCACTACAAAGAGCGTGGTTTCTGGATTTAGTTTTTTAATCACTTCATTTACATGATCACCATCTACGTTGCTAACAAAATGAGTCGTTAAGTGGTTTTTGTAATATTGTAAAGAATCCACTACCATAGCTGGTCCTAAATCTGATCCTCCAATACCAATATTTACAATATCTGTAAATGTCTTTCCTGTATAACCTTTTCTGTCTCCATTTACCACTTCATTAGTAAACTGTTCTATTTTTTGTTTTACCTGTGATACTTCTGGTATCACATTAATACCATCTACAAGACACTCCGAAGTTTTTGGAGCACGTAATGCTGTATGTAAAACGGCTCTTCCTTCTGTTTGATTTATTATTTCTCCAGAAAACTGGCTTTTAATAGCATCTTTTAATTTAACCTCATCGGCTAATTCTAACAAATAATTAAAAGTTTCTTCTGTTATTCTGTTCTTTGAAAAATCTACGTAAAAATCATCCCATTTAATAGTAAACTTATTTGCTCGCTCTTTATCCTGAGCAAACAAATCTTTCATATGAACATCTTTTACCGTTTTAAAATGTTCTTGTAATCGTTTCCACGAACCTGTTGTGGTAGGGTTTATATTTGGTAATGCCATTATTAATCTTTAAATGAAATTAGGTTATTCTTGTTCTCTAAAGTTTCCTCTAAAACATCATCTCTAAAAGTAATAGCATCTAACTGCTTTCTTATAGGGGCAATGAAATCTAAATATTTAATTTTCAAGGAATCTGATATTGGTTTAGCCTCTGGTAATTTTTGTTTAAAAGGATCTACTTGTCTTCCATTTTTCCAAAAACGATAGCATACATGTGGGCCTCCCGTATTTCCTGTCATACCTACCCAACCAATAACATCGCCTTGTTTGACAAACTGACCAACTTTTGCATTTCGCCTGCTCATGTGAAGGTATTGGGTTTCGTAAGTGGCATTATGTCTTATTTTCACATAATTACCATTACCTCTTGTATAACTTGATTTAGTAACCGTTCCATTAGCGGTAGCCATAATTGGTGTGCCTATAGCTGCAGCAAAGTCGGTCCCTTTATGTGGACGCACTTTATAGCCATAAACGGCTATTCTTCTTTTTAAATTATATCTTGAAGAGATACGTTTAAATTTTACTGGAGCTTTTAAAAATGCGCGTCTTAAATTTTTTGCTTCTTCATTAAAATAATCAATGATTCCTTTCACGGAATCAGTTTCAAACTCAAAGGCATAGAAAGGTTCTTTATTATGCTCAAAAAATGCTGCTTTTATATTATGTACTCCAGTATAAATAGTATCGTCAATATACTTATCTGTATAGATTACTTTGAATCTATCTCCTTTTTGAAGGCGTCTAAAATCTATGGTCCATGCATAAATTTCATCAGCCATTTTGTATGCTAACCGTGGACTTAAGCCTTGTTCTTCTAATGTTTCTGAAATGTTGTTTGTTATGATTCCTGTAGCTACTTTTTCAACATATTTAATAGGCTTTTTACTAGTATAAGCATGAATTGAATCATTGAAATTGATCACTACATATTCTTCCGGATTTGGCTGATAAATAAAACATTTTGGTTGTTCTAATGAATCTTTAGAACATAACAATGTATATGGTTTTCCTACTTGAAGACGTCTTATATCGAAAGAATCTTTGGCTTTTTCTGCAATGTGAAATATTTTTGGATAACCTAGTCTATTTCGCTCTAAAATAACCCCAAAAGTATCTCCTCTTTTAATGGTATCTCGCTTAACAACATAGTCGTTTAAGTTAAAACCAAATTCATAAATATCTTCAGGAACTTCTTCTATTATTGCTAATTCTTCTTCTAAAAAAACAGGTTTAGGGTCGTCTTTACATGCAATAAAAGATATTGCTAATATGAATAGTATTAAATATCTGTTCCCCACTCTTGTATTTCTTTTTCTGACCATAATTCTGGAAAAAATATTCTTTTTTGATATTTTGGATGCATATACTTTACCCATTCGCTTCCTCCGGTAGCTTCTGCTGTTTCGCCTCCTATATTTAAATAATGATTTGCTGTATTATAATGTGCCATGACCCATTTTATGTTTACTGTGTAATCATAATGACGCATCGCTTTTATTAATTCTTTATCTTCTCTAGCTTCTTTTGGTAGTGCTTTAAACTTTGACCACAAGTTATTACCGTAGTAAAACTTAGTAAATCTAATAAACTCCTCTTTATACTTTTCTTCAAACACTGTTAATAGATAACTTTTTTTACCTGTTTTATAATCTTTCCCTGCTGCTTGCCAATACAAGTGTTCGAAAGCATTTTCATAAGACGAATTTCTATCTATAGTATCTCTGAATCTTTTATCTATAAGATTTATAAGTTCAGTAGACGCAAATTCAATTTTTCTGTATTGCGCACTTTGAAAACCACTGGCAGGTGTTAAAGTTGTTCTGAATTTATTATATTGATCGACATCCATACCATCCTTCATAATACTAAAAGAAGAGGTAAGCATATCAAAATAACGACTAATGCGCATTAATTTTGAAGTAAACATAGTGGTATCTACCTCACTGCTGTTTGCTACCTGATCTATCTCACCAAGTATCATTTTAAATAGAAGCTCGTTAATTTGATGGTACATTATAAACACCATCTCATCTGGGAAAACAGTACGTTGTATTTGAAGGTTTAGTAAAGAGTCTGTTTGAATATAATCCCAATAATTAATGGGTTTACTATGAAGCAACCCTTCTAAATAAGTCTCATAATCCTGGTCTATTGCCTCGTATTTCTCTTTTAGCTGGTTGGTTATTTTTGAATTCAAAATCTATTAATTATCTAACAACTATTTTAAAAGGATGCTTTAATCCTTTAAAAGCTTCAAGGTCTGCTCTAAGAGAGCCAACTGCTAAATCTGCTTTGATGCGTAAAGGTAATTTATTTTTGTCTTTTGACACCCATAGTGTTAAACTTTCTTCTTCCTTAAAAACACGCCCCGCCATAACATATGGTCTGAATTTTAAGGATTCGATTTTTCCAAAATCTGTGTCAATAGTTTCCTCTCCAAGATATTGTAGTTTGAATCCATAGTTTTCTTCATCAAAAAACATATCTACTCTTACTTCACTCCCTGGTTTTAAACCATTGGTATCTAAATTATTACGCAAATAATAAAAAGTAGATACCATGTCTTGGATATTAGGCCTAGTATCAATAACTGTCTTTTTATTGTACTTTTTATTGTTTACATATGCCTTATGGTTTACCTGATCAAAATCTATTTCAAGATCCTTAGTATGTCCACCTTCATCTATATTTCTAATAAATTTATAAGGCATAATAGTTTTTTTATCAAAGTAACTTTCATATCTATCTTTTACTTTAAAAAACCATTTTATCATACCGGTAGTCCAGCCTTTACCGACTACATGATAAACATCCTTATTATTTAATTTTGAATCTTTTACAGTAAGTGTTGCATTTCCTGCCTTTAAAAAGCCACTGTAGCTCATTTTAAATTTAAACCATTCACCATTTCCAAATGCCGACTCTTGCTGAGAAAAAGACATTTGCATGGCTAATATTGCTATTACTATAAGTAGTGTGTTTTTCATTTTTTATGGGTCTTGATAATCTAACTTCTTAATGTACATTTTATTGCTATATGCTTAGAAATTACAATTACTGTTCCAAAAATAAAAAATTTCTTTAGACTCCTCGTTATTAATTAGAAGAGCTTAACACTAATTTGTTACGGTGTGTTCAAAAAACAAAAAACTCCACCAAACTAAATGGTGGAGTTTTTGCTTAAACTTCACATACGAATATTTTATAGCGTACCTCTGTTTGCTTGTTCTCTTTCTATCGATTCAAAAAGCGCTTTAAAATTTCCTGCTCCAAAACCACGAGCTCCCATTCGCTGAATAATTTCGAAAAATAATGTTGGCCTATCTTCAACTGGTTTTGTAAAAATTTGCAGTAAATAGCCTTCCTCATCGGCATCAATCATTATTCCTAATCCTTTTAATGTTTCGATATCTTCTCTTAATTCATGACTGTGTTCCTCCAATCTTCCTGGAACTGCTTTATAATATTCTTCTGGTGGTGTGGATAAAAATTCAATCCCTCTAGCTCTTAAACTAGAAACCGTTGTAATAATATCATCGGTAGCAACTGCTATGTGCTGAACTCCTGGCCCTTCATAGAAATCTAAATATTCTTCTATCTGAGATTTTTTCTTTCCTTCTGCGGGCTCGTTTATTGGGAATTTTATACGCCCGTTACCATTACTCATTACTTTACTCATTAACGCTGAATATTCGGTATGGATTTGTTTATCATCAAAGGATAAAAAGTTCTCAAAACCCATAACATCTTCATACCATTTTACCCAGGTATTCATTTCTCCCCAACCAACATTCCCTACCATATGGTCTATATACTTAAGTCCTAATGGTTCTGGGTTATAATCTGATTTCCATTCACTGAAACCAGGTAAAAACGTGCCTTTATAGTTTTTACGCTCCACGAATATGTGCACGGTTTCGCCATATGTATATATACCAGCTCTAACAACCTCGCCATGTTCATCCTTCTCCACTGTGGGTTCCATATATGATTTTGCACCCCTACTAGTAGTTTCTTCATACGCTTTTCTGGCATCTTCTACCCAAAGCGCTATAACTTTTACGCCATCACCATGTTTTACAATATGTTCGTTTATTGACGATGTACTATGTAATGGTGTGGTTAATACCAAACGTATTTTGTCTTGCTTGAGCACATAACTTACAGAATCTTTAGATCCGGTTTCTAAGCCTTTATAGGCATAAGATTGAAATCCAAATGCTGTTTTATAAAAATGTGCTGATTGCTTGGCATTACCTACGTAGAATTCTACATAGTCTGTTCCTAAAAGCGGCAAAAAATCTTGCGCTCCTTCAAATATTTTTTCTAAACCGTAGTTTACTGATTTTATGTCTTTCATAATAAAGCCCATCCTAACCTTCCCAAAGGGAAGGGACTCATAACTGGGCAGGTTTTGAGTACTTTTATGAATATATTTTTAAACGTCTCAAAAGTCCCCTTTGGGGATTTAGAGGCTATAACCAAGATTTATGATAATCTTCATCGGCTATTTTCATAGCTTCCTCAGTAACCATAAGTGGTTTAAATGTATCTACCATAACAGCAAGTTCATCGGTTTTTTCTTCTCCGATACTTCTCTCTGCTGCTCCTGGGTGTGGACCATGTGGGATTCCCGCTGGGTGTAACGATATATGACCTGCATCAATATCATTTCTACTCATAAAATCACCATCTACATAATACAATACCTCATCGCTATCTATATTACTGTGATTATAAGGTGCTGGTATTGCCTGAGGATGATAATCGTATAAACGCGGGACAAAACTGCACACTACAAAAGCATCGGATTCGAAAGTTTGATGCACTGGCGGCGGCTGGTGAATACGCCCTGTAATAGGTTCGAAATCATGAATTGAAAAGGCATATGGATAATTATACCCATCGTAACCAACCACATCAAAAGGGTGAGATGCATAAACCATTTCTATAATATCTCCCTGTTTTTTTACTTTTATTAAAAAATCTCCAGATTCATTATAGGTTTCCAATTCTTCTGGTCTGCGAATATCCCGCTCACAAAACGGTGAATGTTCTAATAATTGCCCAAACCAATTTCTATAACGTTTTGGTGTATATATTGGTCTGTGAGATTCTACTATAAACAATCTGTTATCTTCGGTATCGAAGTCTATTTTATAAATAATACCTCTTGGTACTAATAAATAATCTCCGTATTTAAAATCGAGATTACCTAACATGGTTCTTAACTTACCTGTTCCTTTATGGATAAAAATAAGCTCGTCTGCATCTGTGTTTTTATAAAAATAATCGTTTGTAGATTGTTTTGGTGCAGCCAATACAATAGCACAATCACTATTTACAAGTACTGTTTTTCTGCTTTCTAAAAAGTCTTGTTCTGACTTTACCTGAAAACCTTTTAAGCGATATGATTTGATATTATTTTCTAAAGCAATTTTTGGAGCTACACTATATTGCTTTTTTATTTCTTTTACTTGTGTGGGGCGTTGTTCATGATAACTATTGGTAGACATTCCATCAAACCCAATAGTACCAAATAACTGCTCATAATACAAACTGCCATCTGGCTTTTTAAATTGTATATGTCGTTTATGCGGAATATTTCCTAATTTATGATAAAAAGGCATTGTTTCTAAAATTAAAGATTAAAAAAATATAAAGTTTATAAACCTAAAGTCCCAAACTTTAAAATGATATATTTAGAGATACAATATAGCCTGCCTATTCAGGATTTCTCTTGATAAGATAGTGTAAGAATACTAAAAGTCCTTGCCAAATAGTTTGCATAACTATACAAATATCGTGAAAATTTGCGAATTTGTAAAAAAGAAATAGAATCTTAGATTTTTATAACTATAATGACTCAAACAGCCTTAAGTTAATATTGATGATTTTAATGGAAAAACTCTATTTTAAAACCAAAAACCAATATTGAAAAACCAGATACTTTTTTTCTGTTCGGGAGAATAACTAAATTTTCCTTGAATAGGACCAACAAAAGTATCTATTGAATATCCTAACGCATAGCCATTATAATCTGAAAACGTAAACCACTCACCAGTTTCAAATATATCATCATCTATATTTGCCCAGTTTCCCTCTAAAGTAATGTGATGATTTTTAAAAATCTCATAATCGGCACTAGCAGATGCTTTTACATAACTGTTACCTGTAAGTGCAAGAAAATCGTAACCTAAAAACGGCACAAAATTGTTTATTAAATTATTGCCATAACCTCCTAATGCAAAATCTAGAGCCTGGGTAGATTTATCGCCTAGTTTAAATCCACCACACGATCGTACATTGAATGCTAATTTATCGGTAACACTAAAAGCATACCCCATGTCTGCTCTAGTAATTGAAAATCTTTCAAAATCATCATTAAAGCGAGATGCATGAAGATATAAATGTATATCGCCATTAAAATAAAATCCTTTTGTTGGAAAATATCTATTATCGTAAGTATCTAACTTCAAATTTCCAAACACACTAAAGTAATCGGTATTTTCAAATAAAAACTCATCATCATCTTGATTATTTGTCATAATGGTTTGGGACTTCACTTCCAAACGTTTATGTTCTGCTCCCAGACTAATTGCAAAATCTTTTCTAAATAATGTTTGTAAATAAAATTGATTGGTCTGATCTTGTAATTTTGCATCTATTTTATTCAACCCTGTCCCTATTAATTGATCATCATCTAGCAATAATTGGGCACTTATGTTTTTATGAAATTGTTGAAATCTGGATTTCAATCCGATGCTCCAATAAAAACCTTTATCTATTAAATATTCAAAGTTATATCTAACATTATCACCTAAAATAATATCTAATGAGGCTACATCATTATTAAATAATAAATGATTTTTAGTTAGATTTACTAACAATGCACTTTTATATAAATCATCATAATGGATACCTGCTTTTAAAAAAGCGGTATTTTTAGTTTCTGTTAATGTTGCAAATAAATCATACCCTTTTTTCCCTTTTGTTTTTCTAAACTCATAATGAAACGTCTCAAAGTTATTCGTAGCTACTAAACTATTTACACCTTTGTCAAAGTCTTTATAACTGATCTTTTTATTAAATTTCAGCTTCATTTTTCCCATGAGATAAGACCTTGTATAACTCTTATTTCCAGAAAAAGAAACGCTATTAATTATGATACTGTCTTGGGCTTTTATTTTTATTTTCGGGGCAGTTATTGTCTTTTGGTCTTTTTTAATTAAGGCTTGTAAAGCTTCCGCTTTATTTATGGCAGCTTGTCTTCCTGTTTCAATAATCTTAAACCCTTCACTAAAAGATACAACATTAAAGCCTTTGATATCTGGTTTGATGTAAACATCTGTTTTAGGAGCTTTCAACTTCATGTCTTTAATCGTCCTAAAATTGTTAATTTGAAGTAAAACATCTGGTGCCGAGACTAATTTTTCACGTCCAGCTAAGCCATCTTGAACATCAACTCCAATGATAACATCCATCCCTTTAGCTCTTAATTCATCAATTGGGTAGTTATTTACGACCCCTCCATCTGTTAGCATTTCCCCATTAATAACCACAGGTTGAAATATAGAAGGTAATGCTCCGCTGGCCATGACAGATTGTGCTAAATTTCCCTTATCCAGCATAACGGCTTGTCCTGTTTCAATATTGGTAGCAATACAAAAAAACGGAATGGGCAATTCGTTAAAGTTCTTTATTTCATTAACGTGCAGTGTTAACTTTGAAAGTAAATTATACGTATTCTGACCTCGGGAAAGTGCTGATGGTAATGAGAGTTTAAAATCATTAAAAGGAAGCTTTATAGCATACCTTTCATCATTATCACGTTCATAAAATGCTTTGGATGCTCTAGGTAAATTATCATTTATAATATTATCAAAATTGACCTCTTTAAAAATAGAGTCTAATTGATTTCCTGAGTATCCTGATGCATATAAGGCTCCTATAATAGCACCCATACTTGTTCCTGCAACATAATCAACTTTTACTCCTAAACTATCTATAACTTTAAGAGCTCCAATATGTGCTAAACCTTTTGCGCCTCCACCACTTAATACTAAACCAACTTTAACATCATCGCTATGCGTTTTATTTTGCGCTTTTGCGGAAAACAAAGCAAATAGAAAGACTGCTATTATGGTAATTTTTATTTTCAAATTTTATTTTTAATCAAATCTATATGGCTCAAAATTTCACTGAATTTGTCATGTCGAAATGAGGTACGATTGAGACATCCCATAAAGATTTGTGTTATCTATTTTATGTGATTTCTCTCTTTGTTCGAAATGACAAATGCTTTTGAAATCATATATTGAAATTCTTTTTAAACTAAATTACTTTCCATGATAATAATTATAAACCTTTTCTGCTCTAGAAACACCTACAACAGCCTCTAACTCGTCCAACTTTGCATTGGCTACCCGTTTAGCAGATTTAAAATGTTTTAATAATTCTACAACTGTTTTATCGCCTATGCCAGAAATTGTTTCTAATTCTGTATTCAACGCATTTTTACTACGTTTATTTCTATGATGTTCAATTCCAAAACGATGTGCTTCATTACGTAATTGTTGTATAATCTTTAAGGTTTCACTTTTCTTATCTAAATATAATGGAATAGGATCGTTTGGATAAAATAGTTCTTCTAATCGTTTTGCTATGCCTATAATGGCTATTTTTCCTCTCAAATTTAAAGCATCCAAACTTTTTAAAGCTGAAGATAACTGCCCTTTACCACCATCAATAATAATAAGCTGTGGTAGTGGTTGTTTTTCGTCAACCAAACGTTTATACCTTCTGTATACGACTTCTTCCATCGATGCAAAATCATCTGGCCCCACAACTGTTTTGATATTAAAATGACGATAATCTTTTTTGCTGGGCTTCCCATTTTTAAAAACCACACATGCGGCCACTGGGTTGGTTCCTTGAATATTAGAATTATCAAAACATTCAATATGTCTTGGTTCGCTAGAAAGTCTTAAATCTGCTTTCATCTGTGCCATAATCCTATTGGCATGTCTATCCGGATCTACAATTTTATCTTGCTTAAAACGCTCCATTCTATAGTACTTTGCATTTCGAAGCGATAAATCTAAAATATGTTTTTTGTCTCCTAACTTTGGCACGGTTACTTTAACATCATTACCCAGATCCACTTTAAAAGGCACATAAATTTCTTTGGAATTGGAATTGAAACGTTGTCTTATTTCAATAATAGCTAACTCCAAAAGCTGTAAATCTGTTTCGTCTAACTTCTTTTTCACCTCTAAGGTATGTGATCTAATAATAGATCCGTATGAAAGCTGCAAAAAGTTAACATAACCATAACTTTCGTCACTCATAATAGAAAACACATCAACATTGCTGATTTTTGGATTAACAATGGTAGATTTTGCCTGATAATTTTCTAATATTTCTATTTTCTCCTTTATTTTCTGAGCCGCCTCAAATTGCATCTCTTCTGCAAACTGTTTCATTTGCATTTTAAATTGCATCAAGGAGTCTTTAAAGTTTCCTTTTAAAATTTCTTTAATGGCCTTTACATTATTATGGTATTCCTGTTCAGTTTCTAACCCCTCACAAGCACCTTTGCAATTTCCTAAATGATATTCTAAACAGACTTTGTATTTACCTGCTTCTATTTTTTCTTGGGATAAATGGTAATTACATGTTCTTAGTGGGTACAGGCCTTTTATTAAGTCTAACAAAGTTGAAACCGTTTTCATACTAGTATAAGGGCCAAAGTACTCGCTCCCATCTTTAAAGATTCGGCGTGTTGAAAACACTCTAGGAAAACGTTCTTTTTTTATACAAATCCAAGGATAGGATTTATCGTCTTTCAGCATCACATTATAACGGGGCATGTGTTTCTTTATCAGATTATTTTCTAATAACAAGGCATCCGTTTCTGTTTCTACAACAATATGTTTTATACTCGCAATTTTTTTTACAAGGACTCTGGTTTTACCGTTATCATGAGTCTTTGTGAAATACGAGCTAACACGCTTCTTTAAGTTTTTAGCTTTACCGACGTATAAAATGGTATCGTTAGCATCAAAATATTGATATACGCCTGGGGCATTGGGTAAGGTTTTTAATTGTATTTCTAACGCAGGTACATCCATTAAATCAAAGGTATATTAAATTCTAGATAATGTAAAAATTCGTTTGCCTTTTTTAGTATATTGCAATACTGGGTTAAACCATATTTAATGAATATAGTTATTCTATCTCGAAATCCTAACTTGTTTTCTACCGAACGCCTTGTTAATGAAGGCGAAAAACGGGGACATGATGTGGAAGTTATAGATCCTTTAAAGTGTGATCTTATTATTGAAAAAGAAAAGCCAACCATTTATTATAAAGATCGCTATTTAGATTATGTAGATGCTATTATTCCCCGAATTGGAGCTTCTGCAACTTTTTTTGGTTGTGCTGTGGTCAGGCAGTTTGAAATGATGAATGTATTTACTTCGGTCACATCGGATGCCATTATAAGATCCAGAGATAAATTAAGAAGTTTTCAAAGACTTTCTAAAGCTGGAATTGGCATGCCCAAAACAGTATTTACAAATTATTCAAGAGATGTTGAAAAAGTGATTGCTCATGTTGGAGGAACGCCTGTTATCATTAAACTTCTTGAAGGAACTCAAGGACTGGGTGTTGTTCTGGCTGAAACTAAAAATGCTGCGGAATCTGTTTTAGAAGCTTTTAATGGTTTGCAGGCAAGAGCTTTGGTACAAGAATACATATCGGAAGCTAGAGGTGCCGATTTAAGAGCTTTAGTCGTAGATGGACAAGTCGTTGGCGCCATAAAAAGACAAGGCAAAGAAGGCGAGTTTCGTTCCAACTTGCACAGAGGTGGTACTGCAGAAGTTATAAAACTTAATGAAGCTGAATTAAAAGTTGCCATGAAAGCATCGAGAGTATTAAAACTTCCTGTTTGCGGTGTAGACATGTTACAATCTGCAAGAGGGCCTCTACTTTTAGAAGTAAACTCAACCCCTGGCCTAGAAGGTATCGAAACTGGCACAGGCAAAAATATTGCTAAAAGCATTATTACTTACATTGAAAGAAATAGAAATAGCTAAACAAAATTAATGGCTAATACTAAAAATAATATATTGACCATTCTTGGCACATCTATAAAACCGGGAGAAAGTATAGAGGCTAATTTTGATGTCGCCAATTTACACACATCTACCCCAGTAAATGTACCAGTTATTATTGAACGTTCTAAAAAACCTGGCCCTGTAGTATTATTTACAGCTGGGATACATGGTGATGAAGTTAATGGCGTTGAAATTGTTAGGCAACTAATTGCAAAGGGTATCAACAAGCCAAAATGCGGTACTATTATTTGCATGCCTGTTATTAATATTTTTGGTTTTATAAATTTAAAACGCGAATTCCCTGATGGTCGTGATCTAAATCGCGTATTCCCCGGAAGTTCAAATGGTTCTTTAGCAAGTAGAGTCGCTCATAAACTCATACACGATATTTTGCCACACGCAGATTATATTATGGATTTTCATACGGGTGGTTCCGGTAGATTTAATGCACCGCAAATTCGTATTGCTCAAAACGAAAAACATCTGAGTGATCTAGCACAAATATTTGGAGCTCCATTTGTATTATATTCTAAGAATTTAAATAAATCTTTTAGACAAACCTGTGTTAAACTAGGAAAACCGTTACTCCTTTTTGAAGGAGGCAAGTCTTTTCATATAGACGACTTAATAACGAACTCTGGTGTTAATGGTGCTAAACGGGTTTTAGATCATTTAAATATGTTAGGCTCTAAATTTAAAGTTTCGACCCCTAAAAAAGATTGTATTTTTATAAATGAGAGCAAATGGAAACGTGCTAAATATTCAGGAATGTTTAAAGCTTCTGCCGGAATAAGTTCCAAAGTACAAAAAGGGGATATTTTAGGTAATATTACAGATCCTTATGGCAAGTTTAATTACTTTGTAAAAGCAGACAATACCGGATACATTATAAATGTTAATGAAGCTCCTATTGTTTATCAAGGTGATGCTCTTTTTCATATCTCGACAAAGCTTAAAGATTAACAGTTCAGTCTTAACTGGACATTTGAAATTATGTTACTTTTTTCGAACATTAATTACACAAATACCATATAAAAAAAATAAAAATAGAGACTATTTTTGTCAGACAATTCGTTAAAACGATTACTTTTATCGATTAAAAGCATTTTTTATCGTTTATTTGTTAAATTAATGTTATGTTTACTTCATTAAAAGGATTAAATTTCATCTCTCTAACACCATGGTTCAAATTAAAATGCCCCCAAAACCAATTGATAATAGTATTGGGTATTTGGAATTGAAAAATAATAACATTTATTGTTCTAAAGTTTTTTTATCTGATCTTGGATACTCTACGAAAAACAAAAAAATTAGTTTAGAATTCTTTTTAAGTAATCTTATTCATAAAGACGACAGTCATCAATTTAGAAATAATTATTTCAGTTTTATTAAAAACAGCATAGACTTTAGGCAGAGTATGCTAATTGAGTCTAAAAATGGAAAGTATAAAGAGTTTGTTTGCACAACAAATCATGATAACATTAACTTTAGTAACAATAGAGCAAAGTCTAAGTTTCTTTTTTTTAATAAACGGAAATATAAAACCAATAAAAAAGTAAAAAGGAATCAGTTTTATTATAAAGAAACCGCAGAGATGACATCAACTGGGAGTTGGTATGTGGATTTAGTAAAACGAAAAAGTTATTGGGATCAACAAACAAGGCGAATTTTAGAATACCCTGAAGATTATATTCCTTCTATAAATAAATCGGTTTCATATTACCCTGAAGCATATTTTGAACGCGTTAAAAATCTTTTTTTAAAGTGTTCTATTGAAGGTGAGTCGTTTAATTCAGAAATAAAAATGCTTACCAAAAACAATCGCGAATTTTGGGTAAAGGTTATGGGGAAACCTGTATTTAATGATAAGAAAAAAATCATTGGTGTACGCGGTATTTTTCAAGACATTGACGAAACAAAAGCAAAAGAATTGAGTTTACAAAGAACTTCGAATATCATTGCTTCTCAAAACAAAAGACTTTTCAATTTTGCCCATATAGTATCTCATAATTTAAGGTCTCATACTAGCAATTTATCGCTCGTAGTAGAATTAATAAACGCTACAGAATCTAAAGAAGAAAAATTAGAATTAATTAATACCGTAGAAGATATAGCATCTAGTTTAAATGATACTATAGAACATTTAAATGAGGTCGTCACAATACAGACCAGTACAAATAAAAGTATATCTCCCATTAAATTTAGCGAATCGTTAAAACACGTAAAAACATCTATAGGGCAAATAATAACAAAAAGCAGAGCAACGATAAACTCCGATTTTTCAAAAATCGATACCATCAATTATATCCCTGCTTATCTTGAAAGTATTTTATTAAATTTAATAACAAACTCGATTAAATATAAACATCCAGAACGAGATCCTGTAATAAAAATAAGGTCTTATGTAGAAAACTCTAAAACTGTTTTAGAAATAACCGATAATGGTGTCGGAATTGATTTAGAAAAATTCGGAGGTAAACTTTTTGGAATGTACAAAACATTTCATTACAATAAAGATGCAGTTGGAATTGGTTTATTTATAACAAAAAACCAAATAGAAGCATTAAATGGCGAAATTAATGTCTTTAGTGAAGTTGAAAAATTCACAACTTTTAAAATCACTTTCTAACATGAATAATAAACTCATCGAACTTGCTTGTATTATAGATGATGATGACATCTATACAAATCTGGTAAAGCGTGTTATTAAAACAAAAAAGCTTTGTGAAAATCTTATAACTTTTAAAAACGGAAAACAAAGTATAGATTATTTTGAAGCGTTACTTCAAAACTCAGACAATAACAAAATTCCAGATATTATTTTTATAGATTTAAATATGCCTATAATGGATGGCTGGGAATTTATTGAGCAGTTTAATAAAATAAAAAACCGGTTTAATAAATTAATTACGCTTTATATTGTAAGTTCATCTATAAACCCAGTTGATATTGATCGTGCAAAATCTTTAAATAGTGTTAAAGATTACCTTGTAAAACCCGTTGTTATTAATGAATTAGAAAATATTTTTAATGAAAGTGTTTGATTTTTTATTATCTTCTTATTAAATATATTTTAAATATTCCTTAAAAACTTAAAGGTTAATTATGATTAAATCTGAATTACGAAAAAAATACAAAGTACTTCGAAACGATTTATCGCTTTCTCAAATTGACGATTTAAGTATTGCTATTGCAAATCAAGTTTTAAAACTCCATATTTGGGAGCTTTCTTTTTATCATATATTTCTTGCTATTGAAGAACAGAAAGAAGTTCATACAGATTACATTCTCAATATATTATCAGGAAAAGATAAGAATATTGTTATTTCTAAAAGTGATTTTAAAACGGGGCTTATGACTCATTTTCTTTTAACAGATAATACAAAAATCAAAAAAAACAGTTATAACATTCCTGAACCCGTAGATGGTATCCCTATCGCTCCAAACACCATCGAAGTTGTTTTTATTCCGCTTTTGGGATTTGACAAAACAGGGAATAGGGTTGGTTATGGCAAAGGGTTCTACGATCGTTTTTTAACCGATTGTAAACCTGAAACTATTAAAATTGGAGTGTCTTTTTTTGATGCTGAAGACCAGATTACAGATGTTTATGAAAGTGATGTTAAGCTTGATTATTGTGTAACGCCTAAAACAATTTACACTTTTTAATTATTTACAATTTGTAAGTTCCCTAATTAACAACAGTATCTTCCTTCTTTTCATTTACAGGAAATGCTTTCTTATAAAAGATAATAAGCATAATAAACCCTACACTTATTGCAACATCAGCTACATTAAAGACAGGTTCAAAAAATGTAAAAAATTCACCTCCGTAAAACGGGATCCAATCGGGTAAATAATCATTATATAAAGGTAAATACAACATATCTACAACCTTACCGTGAAGCAAACTATCATACCCCCCCGCTTCTGGTAAAAATGTGGCAACTTGATTACGGCTACTATCAAATAAGACTCCATAAAAAACGGAATCTATTATATTACCTAATGCACCAGCAAATATTAAGGCTATGGCCAATAGCAATACTCTAGGGCTTTTATTTTTTGTTGCATTATACAACCAATAGCCAATAGCAAAAATAGCAACCACCCTAAATAAAGTTAATATTACTTTTGCTGCTCTATCTGATATAAATGACGTGAAATCACTAATTTTTGTCCCCCAGGCCATGCCATCATTTTCAATAAAAAATATTTTAAACCAACCAAAAACTTCAACGCTGTCCTGAAGTTTAAAATGGGTTTTTATATATATTTTACTTATTTGGTCTATAAGTAAAATAAGGATAATGATGAGGGTAGATTTTTTTAAGGACATAATGTTTGGACAAAAAAACGTCTCGCTTTAAGTCGAGACGTTTGGGGTATATATTTTATTGTTATTGCATATTCTTAGCTTCAATACTTAGTGTTGCATGAGGTACTAATTTTAACCGTTCTTTGTTAATTAGTTTTTTTGTAACACGGCAAATACCATATGTTTTATTTTCAATTCTAATTAACGCATTCTTAAGATCACGAATAAATTTTTCTTGTCTAATTGCCAATTGAGAATTAGATTCTTTGCTCATAACCGCACTACCTTCGTCAAATGCTTTAAACGTAGGTGATGTATCTTCAGTCCCATTATTATGGTCGTTCATATACGCACTTTTAATAAGTTCTAAATCATGTTGAGCTTTCTCAATTTTATCCGTAATTAGCTCTTTAAACTCTGCTAAATCTTTATCAGAATATCTTACATTTCCTTCTGTACTCATAATTTTAATGCTTTTGTATAAACAATTTGGTATTTACATCATCAAAAACAATTTCTATACCATTATCTAATTTATCAATTATTTCAAGTTCATTAGTTAACGTTTCCGTTTTAATATAGGCCATATTTGCATTAACAGCATTTATAACATGGTTATCTTTTTGAAGCCTTACATCAATTCTATCTGTTACTTCAAACCCCGAATCTTTACGTAAATTTTGTATACGATTAATAAGTTCCCTCGCAATACCTTCTTTTCGCAAATCATCCGATATCGTAACGTCTAAAGCTACTGTTAACGAACCTTCGTTTGCAACCAACCAACCTTCAATATCTTGAGATGTAATCTCTACATCTTCAAGCTCTAAAGTAATATTTTTTCCATTAATTTCAACATCTAAAACACCATTTTGTTCAATTTTTTTAATATCATCAGAATTAAAGGCTTTTATCGTGTTGGCAATTAGTTTCATTTCCTTACCAAAACGAGGTCCAAGCGCTTTAAAGTTAGGTTTTATTTGCTTTACTAAAATATCTGAAGCCTCTTCTAAAAGTTCAACACTTTTAACATTTACTTCATGTTTTATTAGCTCTGAAACAGCTAATATCTCTTCTTTTTGTTGATCATTATCAACTGGGATCATTATTTTTTGAAGTGGTTGACGCACTTTTATTTTTTCTTTTGCTCTTAACGACAAAACTAATGATGATATTGTTTGAGCGCTTTCCATTTTTCGCTCTAAACTTTTATCAACGAAAGCCTCGTTATAAACTGGGAAGTTTGCTAAATGTACACTCTCAAATGCTTCTTTTTGGGTAACCGAATTTAAATCTAAATACAATCTATCCATAAAAAATGGTGCAATTGGAGCTCCTAGCTTAGCAATGGTTATCATACAAGTATAAAGCGTTTGGTAGGCCGAAATTTTGTCTTGTTCATAATCCCCTTTCCAAAAACGCCTTCTACTTAAACGAACAAACCAGTTACTCACGTAGTCTTGTGTGAAATCTGAGATAGCACGTGCCGCTTTTGTAGGCTCATAATCGGCATAAAAAGTGTCTACTTTCTTTATGAGTGTATGTAATTCAGACAAAATCCAACGATCTATCTCTGGACGTTCTTCTAAAGCTATATCTGCTTCCGAGTAACTAAAATTATCTAAGTTAGTATATAAAGTAAAGAATGAATACGTATTGTAAAGCGTTCCGAAAAACTTACGCTTTACTTCTTCAACACCTTCTATATCAAATTTTAAATTGTCCCAGGGATTTGCATTACTAATCATATACCAACGTGTAGCATCAGCTCCATAATTCCCTAAGGTTTCAAATGGGTCGACCGCATTTCCTAAACGCTTCGACATTTTCTGTCCGTTTTTATCTAATACTAACCCATTAGACACTACATTTTTGTAGGCTACGGAATCAAAAACCATCGTTCCAATGGCATGCAAGGTATAGAACCAACCTCTTGTTTGATCAACACCTTCTGCTATAAAATCTGCTGGAAATGTTGTCCCTTTATCAATTAGGTCGGCATTTTCGAATGGGTAATGCCACTGTGCATAAGGCATCGAACCCGAATCAAACCATACGTCTATTAAATCGCTTTCGCGGAACATTTTTTGACCTGATGGTGAAATTAGTACAATGGCATCAACAATATTTTTATGTAAATCTATCTTAGCATAGTTTTCTTCTGAATTATTTCCAACTTCAAAATCTTCAAAAATATCTTTTGCTAAAACACCTGCCGAAACAGCTTTACTCATTTCAGATTTTAGTTCTTCAACAGATTCAATACAAATTTCTTCCTTACCATCTTCAGTTCTCCAAATTGGTAATGGAATCCCCCAATAGCGTGAACGTGACAAGTTCCAATCGTTTGCATTCGCCAACCAGTTACCAAAACGTCCTTCACCAGTACTCTTTGGTTTCCAATTAATGGAATTATTAAGCTCATGCATACGATCTTTAATATCGGTCACTTTAATAAACCAGGAATCTAAAGGATAATATAAGATTGGCTTATCGGTTCTCCAACAGTTTGGATAGCTGTGCTTGTATTTTTCAACCTTAAAGGCTTTATTTTCTTCTTTTAACTTAATAGCAATTTCTACATCAACAGAACGCTCTGGTGCTTCTCCATCATTATAATATTCGTTCTTTACATACTTTCCTGCATACACTCCCATTTCTGGTCTAAAGCGTCCTTGTAAATCTACAAGTGGTACCAAATTCCCATGTTCATCTTTTACCAACATAGGAGGTACTTCTGGTTTTGCCTGTTTTGCAACCAAGGCATCATCGGCTCCAAAAGTAGGTGCTGTGTGCACAATTCCAGTACCATCTTCGGTTGTTACGAAATCTCCAGAAATAATTCTAAATGCATTTTCAGGGTTATCGTTTGGTAAAGCATATGGTAATAATTGCTCGTAAGTAATTCCAACTAAGTCTTTACCAACAAAATCTTTAACGATATAAAACGGGATTTTTTTATCACCCGATTTATAATTTAATAATTCCGATTTATCTTCTACTTGATTGAATTTTCCTGAAAACTGATAGTTAACCAATTTCTTAGCTAAAACAACATGGATAGGTTCAAACGTATATTGATTATAAGTTTGAACTAATACATAATCAATTTTTGGCCCAACAGTTAATGCTGTATTACTTGGTAACGTCCATGGTGTTGTTGTCCAAGCCATGAAATATATATCACCTTCATTTTGTAAAAAGTCTGGTAATGAATCTGGATTTGCTTTAAACTGAGCTACGACTGTTGTATCAGTTACATCTTGATATGTTCCCGGTTGGTTTAATTCATGCGAGCTTAAACCTGTACCTGCCTTTGGTGAATATGGCTGTATAGTATATCCTTTATAAAGCAAGGTTTTACTATAAATTTGTTTTAATAACCACCAAACACTTTCCATGTATTTAGGATCATAGGTGATATATGGATCATCCATATCTACCCAATACCCCATTTTTTGTGTTAAGTCATTCCACACATCTGTGTAACGCATAACCGCTTTACGGCAAGCTGCATTATAATCTTCTACCGAAATGGTTTTTCCTATGTCTTCCTTAGTAATGCCTAATTCTTTTTCAACACCCAACTCAATTGGCAACCCATGAGTATCCCAACCTGCTTTACGCTTTACTTGATAACCCTTCATCGTTTTATAACGTGGAAAAATATCTTTAATAGCACGTGCTAAAACATGATGTACTCCAGGAAGTCCATTTGCAGACGGTGGCCCTTCATAAAACACATAGGGTTCCTTACCTTCTCGGGTAGAAACACTTTTTTCAAAAATGTTGTTTTCTTGCCAATATTGTAGTATCTCATTCGCTACATTTGGTAAGTCAAGTCCTTTATATTCAGGAAATTTAGTGCTCATTTACTCTTTATTCTAATAAGGATGCGAATTTAAGGAATTTTGAGAAAAATAGCGGATTAAATTGAAGAGAAATCAATTAATTATAATGAAGTATTAACACCTTTAACTAAAAAAACTAATACGCCAACTATTTGCAAACAAAAAGAGCCAAAACAAATATTTTGGCTCTTTTCCACTTTTACGAAAAAACTAAACTAATTAAAAACTATCTTTTTGGTAAGCACTTCATTCGTTTCTGTTCTTAAACAAACGATATAAGCACCTGTTGATATATTGTTAAACTTAAATCCATTTTCTAAACTTTCTGTTGGTACATTTTCAATTTCTAAAACTGTTTGACCCCTCATACTAATCAAAGCCATTTTTTTAACCCCACTCGTTAACTTTTTAGCAAATAAGGTGTTCGTTTTATTATGATAATAAACATAATTCTCTGTAAATGTAGCTTCTTCTGCACTCAAGGTCTTTGCTTCATTTTGGAAAACAATTTCAAACCTATTATTAAACTTCCCTTGTTCTGAGCTAAAACTGTACACTTCCTTTGTTGTTAGCTCAAAATAATCTCCTGTTAAATTATCCCTTAAATAGACCTCTTGATCGTCTTCTAAATTTTCTGTTTCTGTTATTCTTATTTCAAATGAATTATCTCCTGATGATTTAAAATTTAACGGTACTACTTTATCAGGAGTAATGGCACTATATGCTTGCATATTCATATTCTTGCCTTCTAAACTTAAATTAAAATCATTATTGGTAGATTCATCACTTTCTGTATCGTATCCATAATCGAATCCATCTGTGGTCGTTTCACTAAAACCTAAAAGCAACTCTCTTCTTGTTTCTGGTCCCGATGTTGAATTAAATTCTAGTCGAATTTTTTTCATCACATGACTATTATTGTCTACTTCACTATTTTTTGCTGTGCTGCTATCTTTTTTGGATTTTGTATTTGATTTAAGAAATGAAGACCCATTATTATAGGTGCCATCTGCATCGGATTCTTTTATGAATATACGCTGACTGTTATTAAATTCTACAGTACCATCTGCAACTATTTCTGTAATGAAACCCTGACCTACCGGAAGGTATCTTGATGGTGTTATAGTACCATCCTGTGAGCCATTGTGAGCTCCTTCTATTCCAACAAACTGATAAGCTCTAACAGATCCCAATTTATTTACCTGGGCGTAACCGCCTTTATACTGATCTAAACGATGTGAATTACCAGCCCATTGTTGCCATAATTGTAAGGTACCGTCTATAACACCTGCATTATCATCTATGAATTTATGAATATCTATAGCTGAAGGGTACGGGTTTCCTAATAAGTATTCTGTTTTTGACACGGATGTCACTGATCCTGCTCCTCCAACATCGGTTACATTTACTAGTATAGTGCCGTTATTTGGTTTTCCCTCAAATATATATTGTTGCTCTAAACCTGCATTTCCCGTTCCTTTTTGAGTGTATCCCACACCCGCTTCTAACGGGGTGCTTGGGGAAAAGGCAGCCCAATTCCAATATGTTAAACCATTTTTGAAGGTATATAACCAGTAGGTGCTAATTTTTCCAGCTTCGTCATAGGCTGTTGTAAAAGAAAAATTAACTCCAGACTCATCTTTTAGCATATTTAAATTGAAAGCTGTATTATTAGTATTATTGGTTGACCCATTATTATCTGTTAAACTTGTAACACCTATTGTTCCCACTGGCGATGACCAATAGTTATACCTATAAGCATTTGAAGTTCCTTCTTGGCGTCTTAAAATTTTGCCAGTTGCAGAAGTTACCAAATCACTATTTTCGGTTTGTATTAATTGACAATCATCCTCCAAATCTAAGGTTCCATTCAATTCTAAATACCATGAGTTTTCAACAAAATTCTCACTGTGAACTGTAAAAGTATTACCAGAATCAATTATTAAACCTGCAGTTTTAATTGAGTGACATGCTGATACATTGCTTGCTATTTTTATAATACTCCAATCTTTATTATTAGCTGTATTTTCAATATCCCAAACATCACCATGCTGCCATGTGGACTGTGTAGTCCAATTACCATTATTTGAGGTAATATAAGGCATTGGAGCTGTTTGATCTTGAATGGTTGTAATATAATTTATATATAATTCTTTATCATAACTTGAATAATCTGAGGTGGTCCCTTTTTTGATATTTGTCATCGGATAATAGGCTATCAAATTTGTCCAAGAAACGATATTACTTGTCGATGTATCTTCAATGTTTTTTCCGACAATAGAACCTATGGTATTTCCAGAATTATTTTCAATTTCCTGATACACCATCTTTTTTAATTGTTCTGATGTTAACACAACATCAAATACTCTAACCTCATCAATATCTCCTTTAAAATATTCTTTATTAGTAACATCACTTGAAAATCTACCAACTTCAAAGTTTCCGTTAGAGTCTTCAGTATTCTCAATAGCAGCTCCTGTACTTGCAACATTTGTAGAACTTAATAATGTTCCATCAACAAATAGTTGCATCAATCCTGTAGAACTAGTATAAGTAGCAGCTAAATGATGCCATTCATCAAAATTAATAGCACTGCAACTTATAGTCTCTTGTGCGTTTCCAGCAGTTTTAGTAGTAAATGATGGCATATTTCCGTTTTGTAACCATAGTTTACAACCTATATCTTCTCCCGCAATAGTCATATTAGTAGCATTCCCAGAATCAGATTTTACCCAAGCCATTATTGTTACATCATCTAACCCGTCTATAAATGATGTTCTGGATAAATAATCATCTATTCCATCAAAATCTATAGAAGCAATTGGCGGTGGGTTAATATCAAATAAATCTCTGTAATCTAAATCTCCACCTAAAGTGGCATCGCTATCAACATCGCCAAAAGAAGTTGTAAGATCTGCAACATCTCCGATGGTTACTTCATCATTAATGTCCAGAAAACCAGTTACCGAATCAAAATTATCATCTAGTCCATCATTATCAATATCGATGCTGTTAAGTGTATTTGCTTGGCCATTTTCTTGAATATCCGGTGTGCCATCATTATCTGTATCACTATCTAAATAATCTTTTAATCCGTCGCCATCTGTATCTTCCAATTGATTTAAATCGGTACCTCCCATAGCAGACTCATAAACATCATCCAACCCATTATTATTAACATCTGTAATACTACTACTTACATTACTTGGTGGGATATAACCAATTGTAGGTTGTGCTTCTACATTATCTGGAATACCGTCATTATCACTATCAATATCTACAGTATCTAAAAGAAGATCATCATCAAAATCACATTTAGAACTTACTCCAAAATTCGTTAATCTAACACCTGTATTGGTATGTGTTCCTGTTACTCCATATAATAAATCAACATGGGAAAACATATCAAACTCCATATATAAGTAAAAATCTGGATCGTCACCATTCGTACCTCCATCATCTGGTTCATAAGTCCAATCTGTATTCGGGGCAACAATTGTAGGGTCTAACCTGTACAACGTATAATTCGCAGGGTCTGGATTATTAATAAATCCTGCTTGCTCCAAATTAGTTGTAGCGCTTAAAGATGCTGTTACTGTTGATGTTACCGTTGAGGGATTAAACCCTGCTATTTCTGTAAAATCTCTATAATATCTGGTATCAATATCTCGCGACTCTAAAATGATATCATACAGAACTGTTGGGGTACCAATAGGGTTTCCCGGTGTTGCACTTCCTGCCTCAACCAAATCAAAAGAATAGGTTACATAATCATCACTACTAGAATCAAAAGTACTTACCCTTAGCTCATTATTACAATCTACAGTATATGAACCATTAATGGTAATGATCGTAAGAACAATATCATAATATTGATTTTGAAAATACAATGCATTAGAGTACACTACTTTTTCGCCAGCTTTTACATCACTTAAATCTGTAGCTGTTAGTAATGACGCATTGTTAAATTGAATAGATGCAGAACATTCGTAAGTATCAATAATCCCATCATTATCATCATCTATATCAACTGAATCATCTATACCATCTCCATCAGAATCTTGTGCAATAGAATAATTATACACACAAAAAACCATAAATAGGCTAAAAAGTAGTTTTGTTTTCATAATTAATAGATTTGGGTAAATCGAAATTATCTTATATTCAAACAGTTATGTATTTTTTTCGTTAAAAATTAAAAATTTTCTATCAAATACAATAATATCGATGAAATGCATACTATTTATATGCCGCTATTAAAATATTACACAGCTATTTGTAATAAAATCAAAATTACTAGTGAGGGAAAAGTATTTCAATTAACAAAATCGCTAGTTAGAAATCATTAATCTTATAGTACGTATTAAATACAGCACAATATTAATTCAAAAAATCGACAAAAACTAATAAAAATCAGACAAAATGAATAAAAAATACGACAAAACGTACAATTTGTGTTTTTAGAGCATATTTAAATTACCAAAAAATCAAATAAGAATATCAACTAAATCTTCAATTTTAGAGATAAGTTGAATTTTAATTACTGTATTTTTCAGGGAAATTTTATTGTATTTTGATACAAAAATAGAGGAGAATCCTAATTTTTCAGCTTCTAAAATACGTTGTTCAATACGTTGTACGGGCCGAATTTCTCCAGATAAACCAACTTCAGCAGCAAAACAAAAATCCTTTTGCAATGCTGTATCCTCGTTAGAAGATAGTATAGCAGCTACAACAGCCAAGTCAATAGCAGGGTCATCGACAGTTATACCTCCTGTTATATTTAAAAACACATCTTTTGCTCCTAATCGGAATCCTGCGCGCTTTTCCAAAACAGCCAATAACATATTAAGACGTTTGGCATTAAAACCAGTTGCACTACGCTGTGGTGTTCCATAAACTGCTGTACTTACTAAAGCTTGCACTTCTATCATTAGCGGACGCATGCCTTCCAAAGTAGCTGCTATAGCGTTTCCAGATAATTCCTCATCTTTTTTAGAAATTAAAATTTCTGATGGATTAGTAACTTCTCGAAGTCCGGAACCTTGCATTTCATAAATACCCAATTCATTAGTAGAACCAAAACGATTTTTATGGGCTCTTAAAATTCTAAATACGTGGTTACGGTCTCCTTCAAACTGTAGCACAGTATCCACCATGTGTTCCAAAATTTTAGGTCCGGCTATATGTCCATCTTTAGTAATATGACCAATCAATAAAACCGGCGTAGCTGTTTCCTTTGCAAATTTTATAAGTTCTGTGGTACATTCCTTTATCTGTGAAATACTTCCCGAAGAAGACTCAATATAATCACTATGTAAAGTTTGTATAGAGTCAATTATAACAATATCTGGCTGAAGCGCAGCGATTTGTTTGAATATGTTTTGTGTTTTTGTTTCTGTTAGTATATAACAGTTGTTGTTATTTGGGTTAACACGTTCCGCTCTCATTTTTATTTGTTTCTGACTTTCTTCTCCAGAAACATATAAGGTTTTATAAGGCAGTTTTAATGAGATTTGAAGTAATAGTGTACTCTTACCAATTCCAGGCTCTCCTCCAAGTAAAGTTAGAGACCCTGGCACTATACCACCTCCCAGCACACGATTAAACTCACCATCATAGGTGTCAAGTCGTGGTTCTTTAGAAACATCTATATCTTTAATTCGTAAAGGAACGGATGCTTTTTTTACTGTAGTGGTTGGGGTTTTCCAATCGTTTTTTTCTGGCTTTTGAATAACTTCTTCAACAATAGTATTCCATTCTTTGCAAGCATTACACTGCCCCTGCCATTTTGCATATTGAGTACCACAGTTTTGACAAAAAAAAGTCGTCTTCACTATTGCCATTATATCAGTTGAATTTTAAATGTATGCATGAAAAGTGAATTATTTTGAGGCTCATTTAATATTAATAACCAAAATCTTCTTTAATTAAATCTATTTTTTCAATCAATAAGTCTTTTGAAATGCCTGCAATTTCTTTTAAAGTATAAGCTGTTTGATAGGTACGCATCGCTTTTTTTGGTTCTCCCATTTCTTCATAAAAACGAGCTAAATAATAGCCTCCTAAGAGCGTGTCTGGATATTCATCCCTAGCCATTTTGCCCAGTGCTTCATAATACTCAAACTGTTCTGTTTTTTCAATAGCCGCCGAAATAGCTTTAAAATCATTAATTAGAATTTTCTTTTCTATCCCTAATACGTCATTAATTGTTTCATATTTTTCAACCAAATATTCTACGGGAGATGTTTCTAATTCAAGTATGGTCTCTTTATATTCCTTTTTACTAATAGGCTGAAACACTTTAAAAATATTTTCAATAGCATTTGGCAATGCATGTAAAGGTGCTGAGTAATGAGAGGGGGTTTCAAAACTATTAAAACTATAAAATAAATTGTCATTTTCTATAGCAGAAAGGTCTTTATTCAAGGCTTCTGTCATTTCCTTTATAGAACCAGGATCATTTTTAGTATTTGCTAAATAATAGAATAATTTAGACTCTAGTTTACTTAAACGTTCTGGAAGATAGTCTATCATATTGGGTGCTAATTCTGGACTAACTGTTATATAGCCTTGAAATAATGGCTGTGGCTTTAATATAAAATAGTTAATAAAATTAGCTGTTTCTCCATGACCAACAGCAACTTTAAAGTTAGTTGTTCTATATTTTTTTTCTATATACGGGATAAGCTCCAACCCTATAAACTCATAGAAAGCAGCTCCTGTATCAATTGGTAAAGAATTTTGCTCGGAATACATACAATCGTCAAATCGTTTATCAATCTGGTTAATTCCAACAACAATAGATTCTGGCATATCTTCCCAATAGGAGTAATAGTCTACATTTCCAACAACAGCTTCAAATAAATAATCGCCATCTAGCACTATAAATAACGGATAGGCTTTATCAGTGTTTGTTTTATAGCCTCTAGGTAATTGAATTTTTAATTCGCGATCTTCTCCAAGTTTAGAAGATTGAATGGTTTCGTATTTAACTTGCGCTCTTAGGTTTAAAGAAACAAAAAGTAATAAAAGGAAAACAACTGCTTTTTTCATTTTAAAATGATTTGAGTTTTTAATATTGGCAAGGTAATAAATAAGGTATAACAATTCAAACAGACTGCAACTGAAATCTATTTAGACTTAATTCTATTGTAAATAGGCAAATAAATTAGTGAGATACCTCCAAAAACAATAATCATAAGTGTTTGGGATGCCCACATAATCCAACCAAAAGCAATGCTTGGTTCTTCGGAAATTCCGAAAATTGAAAAGGCTGCATAAATAGCCAAAGGATACGAGCCTATACCTCCATTTGTTGCTGCAATACTAAAACTTGCAGAAATAAAACCTATTAAAATAGCTCCCATTGAAATACCATGTAGCTCTTCTATAGAAAAAGATGTTACATAAAACATAAGCACATACATTGCCCATATAAAAAGCGTATGAAAAATAAATGCCCATTTCTTTTTCATTTTAAAGATACTAAGTGCTCCCTCTATTAATCCATTAACAAACCCTCTAATTTTTAAAGCTATTTTAGAGTGACTCCTTTTTATATATCTTAAAAAGAAAAAAACCAGTAAAACTCCTATAGTCAGTGCAATTATAATTTTTGTTGGATTGAATTTTTCAATTAAAAACCCATATATGAATTCAAATTGAAGAAAAAGTGTAACCGCAATTATACCTAGCATAACTATCATATCTGCTATACGTTCGGCAACAATAGTTCCAAAACCTTTTTCAAAAGGTACATCTTCGTAATTGGTAAGTATAGAAGCTCTGGCCACTTCTCCTGCTCTTGGGATGGTATAGTTTATTAAATAAGTAGCAAATACAGCCATAATACTGTTACCTAATCTAATATTGTAACCCATGGGTTCCAATTGAAAACGCCAACGATAAGCACGGGATAAATGACTTAAAAGTCCTAAAAACATACCTAGAATAATCCATGTATAATTTGCATTTTTGGCATAAACTAGTAATTCTTCAACAGACACTTTTGATAATGAATACCAGACTAAAAAAACTCCCAGTAATAATGGGAGCGTAATTTTTAGCATTCTTTTTATCTTGTGGTTCAAAACCTTTATTTTAATAGGTTAGTTGCTTCATTTGGAAAGACTAAAGACGGCTTAAAACCCTTAGCCTCTTCAATATCCATAAAGGCATAAGTAATTAAGATTAATGTATCGCCAACCGAAACTTTTCTAGCGGCCGCACCGTTAAGTGTAATCTCACCACTTTTACGTGGTCCTGGAATACAATACGTTTCTAAACGTTCACCATTGTCATTATTAACAATTTGAACTTTTTCGCCTTGTATAATGTTGGCAGCTTCCATTAGATCTTCATCTATGGTAATACTACCTATATAATTGAGTTCTGCACCTGTGCATTTAACTCTATGAATCTTAGATTTTACTACTTGAATTTGCATGTGGCAAAGATAATTAATTTAGTGCGATATTATCAATAAGTCTAATATCATCTGCATATACTGCTATAAACGCTCTATACAATTTTTTGTTTGATTTTCGCTTTACTGGTTTTAAAGTTTCAACATCTGCAATAATAAAATATTCTAATTCTAATAAATTATGCGCTGCAAACTGATTCTCAACCCATTTCAATACTTTATTAGCACTATTTGTGCCAAAATGTTCTTTGGCAATTGTTAAAGTTTTATAGATAAAAGGAGCAGCTTCTTTATACTCTGTTTTTAATCGTGTATTTCTAGAACTCATTGCTAAACCACTGGCTTCTCGATAAATTTCACATCCAACTACATTAACTGGAATATGACATTTATCTACCAATTTTTTTATAATCTGTAGTTGTTGAAAATCTTTCTCTCCAAAGTATGCGTTATGTGGTTTAACTATATCGAAAAAACGTTTTACAATAGTACCAACACCATCAAAATGTCCATTACGAAATTTACCTTCCATTTCAAATTCCAATCCATCAAAATCAAACTTTTGAGACACCATATTGCCTTCATAAATGTCATCAACTGTAGGTGCATAAACTATGATACTATCTTTACTAACAGTTTCTAGCAAATCCATATCGCTTTTAAGCGTTCTTGGATATTTTTCTAAATCTTCTTTATTATCGAATTGTGTGGGATTAACAAAAATACTAACAACCACTTTATCATTATTATCCAGTGCTTTTTTAACTAATTGTAAATGGCCTTCGTGTAAAGCACCCATAGTAGGAACTAATCCAATGGTTAGCTGTTTTGTTTTAAAAGCATCAATAGCAGCCGTAATTTGTTGTTTTTCTGAGTAAAATTCCACCTTTTAATAAAAAATTAACGCTTGCAAACTTAAGATTTTACAACCAATTTGCATAAAATTTTGTACTTTTGCGTGTTTTTTATTTTGAATTTTCAAAAGCAATACTATCGAAAAAATAAGCTTTACAAAATTTCTCTTTAAAAAAAGGCCATTAATTGCTAGTTATATTCGACTGTAAAAAGTCAACAAAAACAATCATATGAAAGATAAGAGGATATTATACGTATCATCTGAAGTAGTTCCTTATTTACCAGAAACCGAAATCTCTTCTATGTCCTTTGAGGCACCTAGATTAGTGAATCAACAAGGCGGTCAAATAAGGATATTCATGCCTCGATACGGAAACATAAATGAACGCAGGCACCAATTACATGAAGTTATAAGGCTATCTGGTATTAACTTGGTGATAAATGATTTAGACATGCCTCTTATTATTAAAGTAGCGTCTATACCTAAAGAGCGTATCCAGGTTTATTTTATCGATAATGATGAATACTTTAAAAGGAAAGCGACATTAACAGATGAAGATGGTAAACTATTTTCAGATAACGACGAACGTGCTATTTTCTTTGCTAAAGGTGTTATTGAGACCGTTAAGAAATTAAATTGGTCTCCAGATGTTATCCATGTACATGGTTGGTTGGCATCATTATTGCCGTTATATTTAAAAGAATTCTATAAAGACGAACCTTTATTCAATGAAAGCAAAATTGTTACTTCGATTTACAATCAAAGTTTTAACAATACATTAAATAAAGATATGCTTAATAAGATTAAATTTGACAATATTAATGAAGATGCCGTTAGTGTACTAGAAGAACCAACATATAATAACTTGATGAAAGTTGCTGTTGATTATTCCGATGCACTAATTGAGGGATCGGAAAGTATTCCTGAAGATTTAAAATCATATTTAGAAGCATCTAATAAACCTGTATTAGAATACAAAAACAAAGATGAATTTGGTGAAGCTTACACAACATTTTTAAATACCAGCGTTTTAAGTTAACCTAACATATTCATTTAGCACATATATGAAAAAGACGATTAAAGCCCTTAAATTTTCCATAGTTTTTCTATTAATTACATTATCTTTTATTGCTTGCGATAAAGAGTTTAGTGTCATAGAAAGTGATGTTTTAGGAAAAGGAAATGCAAACTTTCTCACAGATTCAATGGATGTTCCTGTATCTGCATATAACAAAAAACTTAATGCGTTACAAATTAACAATTTGAGCTCAAATCTGCTTGGCTTTTTCGACGACCCAGAATTTGGACAAACCATTGCTAGCATTGTTACTCAAGTAACCCCAACGTCATTTAACCCAGCTTTTGGAGTGGATCCTGTTATAGATTCTGTTGTTTTAAGTATTCCATATTTCAGTAAGATTATTGGCACAAATACTGATGGTAATATATATTCTATAAAAGATTCTTTATATGGAGATTCAGAAATAAAATTATCTATTTATCATAATAATTATTTTTTAAGAAGCTTCAATCCAACGTCACCTAATAGCCCTCAAAATTATTTCTCTAATGGTGGTAGTAATAATGGTGTAGGTCCAACTGACAATTCTGCTTTTACAGAAAATAATACTATAAATTTTGATGACCATAAAGGGATTTTGTTACAGGATTTTACATTTAAACCTAGTGCTGAAGCTATAAAAACTAGCGTTGGAGAAGGTGCAGATAAAGTTACATCAAGAGGCGTTCCTGCTCTTAGAACATTTCTTGATGATACTGAGGATACTAAGAATTTTTGGAAAACTACATTTATAGATATCGAAGGACGACCTGAACTAAGTAATGCCAGTAATTTTAATGATTATTTTAGAGGTTTATATCTTAAAGCTGAGGCTATAGGTGGACAAGGGAATATGATTTTATTAGATATCAATTCTACAGATGCTAATATAACCATACACTATTCAAAAGGAGAAGAGAATTCCAGAACACAAGATGCATATACCCTTAATTTTAGAGGTGGAAATAAACTTAACACCTTTATTAACAATTACACTACAACATTCGCCGACGGAGATCCTAATTTAGGTGACGAAACACTTTATTTAAAAGGTGCAGAAGGCTCCATGGCTGTTGTAGATTTATTTGGTAATGAAGATGCTGATGGTGATAATACCCCCGATGCTCTGGAAGATTTTATAGATGACTTTAGAATATCTGATCCTGATGACGAAAGTGGGTACCTAAAAGATAACACAACAGGAAACTTTGTGCTAAAAAAACTTATTAATGAGGCTCAATTAATTATTTACGAAGACCAATCATTGACTATTTCCTCTCATGGTGAAGATGAAGAAGATTATCATAAATATGACAGGATTTATGCTTATGATATCGCAAATAATAGCATTATTGCTGATTATGAAACTGATCAAACAGAGAATACTCAATCGCCTCTAAGTTCTAGAATATTTCATTTAGGGCAACGAGATACCGATAAAAAATATAAAATACGTCTTACCCAACATTTAAATAATATTTTATTAAGAGACTCTACAAACACAAAAATAGGACTGGTATTATCTACTAATGTTAATTACATCAACAACGCTGAAATATTAAATAGTAATGATGATGGTGTTACTGCAGTTCCAGCTGCAGCTATTTTATCACCAAGAGGAACTATTTTACACGGAAGTGCTGAAAGTGTTGCTCCAGCAAAAAAAAGAATGAAATTACAGGTGTTTTTTACAGATCCAGAAGATAACTAAAAGATACTTTTGTGCAGAAAATTTTTACTAAGATGAATTTCATCGGATAAACTATTGTCTTTATGTAATTAATAATCACTATTTGAGATTTATTTTACATATTTGCTCGATCTAAAAATTAAACCTAACAAAAAAAATTACTTATGTGCGGAATTGTAGGATACATAGGCCCCAGAGAAGCTTATCCAATTATAGTAGAAGGGCTTAAACGTTTAGAGTATAGAGGTTATGATAGTGCAGGTATTGCATTATTTGACGGTAATGACCTTAAAGTTTCTAAAACCAAAGGAAAAGTAGTTGATTTAGAAGAACGTGTTGAAAAAGAAATCACTAAAAACGGATCTGTAGGTATAGGACATACACGTTGGGCAACACATGGTGTTCCTAATGATGTAAATTCACATCCTCATATTTCAAATTCTGGTGAATTGGTTATCATTCATAATGGTATTATTGAAAACTATGAGTCCCTTAAAAAAGAGCTAATATCTAGAGGTTACACTTTCAAATCAGATACAGACACTGAAGTATTAATTAATTTGATTGAAGATGTAAAAAAGCAAGAGAACGTAAAACTTGGTAAAGCAGTACAGATTGCTTTAAATCAAGTAATCGGCGCATATGCTATTGCTGTATTCGACAAAAACAAACCAGAAGAAGTTGTTATTGCTCGCTTAGGAAGTCCTTTAGCTGTTGGTATTGGTGAAGATGAATTTTTTATTGCAAGTGACGCTTCTCCTTTTATAGAATATACTAAAGATGCCATTTATTTAGAAGATGAAGAAATGGCCATTATTAGATTTCATAAAGGCATAAAAATTAGAAAAATTAAAGATGATTCTTTGGTAGATCCTTATGTCCAAAAGCTTCAAATAAATTTAGAGCAAATTGAAAAAGGTGGTTTTGATCATTTTATGCTGAAAGAAATTCACGAACAACCCAAAGCAATTACCGACACTTATAGAGGTCGACTTCTCAGACAAGAAGCTATTATAAAAATGGCTGGCATAGAAGATAATATGAAGAAATTCTTAAATGCCGATCGTATTATAATTGTAGCCTGTGGTACATCATGGCATGCGGGTTTAGTAGCAGAATATATATTTGAAGATTTGGCAAGAATGCCTGTAGAAGTGGAATATGCTTCTGAGTTTAGATACCGTAACCCTATAATTACAGAAAAAGATGTTATCATAGCTATTTCTCAATCTGGAGAAACTGCCGATACTTTAGCTGCTATTAAATTGGCAAAATCTAAAGGTGCTTTTGTATTTGGTGTTTGTAATGTTGTTGGTTCATCTATTGCCAGAGAAACTCATGCAGGAGCATACACACATGCTGGTCCCGAAATAGGTGTTGCATCCACAAAAGCTTTTACAACTCAAATTACAGTTTTAACCCTAATAGCTTTAAGATTAGCAAGAGCAAAAGGAACTATTAGCAGTTCAGATTTCCGTAATCATTTACTAGAATTAGAAATGATTCCTAAAAAAGTAGAAGAATCTTTAAAATCTGATGCCCATATTCAAAAAATTTCTGAAATCTACAAAGACGTTAGTAATTTTCTGTATTTAGGAAGAGGATATAATTTCCCTGTAGCACTAGAAGGCGCTTTAAAACTAAAAGAGATTTCTTATATTCATGCTGAAGGTTATCCTGCGGCCGAAATGAAGCATGGCCCTATTGCCTTAATTGATGAAAATATGCCTATTGTAGTCATCGCTACAAAAAAAGGGCATTACGAAAAAGTAGTAAGTAATATTCAAGAAATAAAATCCCGTAAAGGAAAAATTATAGGTATTGTAACCGAAGGAGATGTTCAGGTTAAAGAATTGGCAGACCATGTTATTGAAGTACCAGAAACTTTAGAATCACTTTCTCCGCTATTAACTACCATACCACTTCAATTATTGTCTTATCACATCGCTGTGATGTTAGGTAAAAATGTAGATCAGCCTCGAAACTTGGCTAAATCTGTTACCGTAGAATAATAATTATCATTATAAATTATTATCATACCTTATGACTTAAGGTATGATGATAATTTTCAGTAAATCTTCATTTTTTATACACATAAATCATTTTTAAACATGCTTTTTTGTTAAAAATGCTATGCGTGCATAATTTTTTTTTATTTTTATGTTGAAGTGACATTTAATATTTTTATATTGTTAGCTAAAATATAAACTAATTCTTACTAAATGAAGACAATTTTCTCAATTTTACTGTTGTTGTTTTGTGGATTAACTTATTCCCAAACAACTATTTCCGGCTTTGTTGTTGATGATAATAGCCAGCCTATACCTGGGGCTAATGTTATTATTGTTGGTACCTCAACAGGTGTCGTAACAGATTTTGATGGTAATTTCTCTCTTACTGTTAATCAAAACCCTCCGTTTAGCATACAAGCAAGCAGTGTTGGTTTTGAAACCGTTACCCAAGAGGTAACGTCAAATAATCAAAAGATAACCATTGTTCTTAAAGAAGGTACATCCTTAGACGAGGTTGTTATTTCGGCATCAAGAACACCAGAACGAATATTTGAATCACCCGTAACTGTGGAACGTTTTGGGTTGAAAGCAATAAAAAACACAGCTTCTTCAGATTTCTATGATGGTTTAGAAAACCTAAAAGGTGTTGATATTAACACAAATAGTTTAACCTTTAAATCTATTAATACTAGAGGTTTTGCAACATTCGCTAATACACGTTTTATGCAATTAGTTGATGGTATGGACAATGCCGCACCAGCTCTTAACTTTCCTTTAGGAAACCTATTAGGAATGATAGAAACAGATGTACAGAGTGTAGAGCTTCTACCAGGAGCAGCCTCTGCCCTTTATGGTGCTAATGCGTTTAATGGAATACTATTTATGCGAAGTAAAAGCCCTTTTGATCATCATGGTATTAGTGCTTACTATAAGCAAGGGATTACTTCTCAAGAAGCAGCAGGAGACAACGACTATAAAGATTATGGTATCCGTGTTGCTCACAAATTCAGTGAAAAATTTGCTGCAAAAGTTAATTTTAGTTACTTACAAGGAACCGATTGGGTTGCAAACGATACCAGAGGAAAAGATCGTACCACTACTTTTGTAGAGAGTAATAGCACCAGAGAAAATGACATCGATTATGATGGTGTTAATGTATATGGTGATATTGCTACAATTAATATTAAAACAGTAGCAGACAGACTTGCTGCTCTAGGACGACTGCCTAACCCTGATTTAGCTAATTTAGTACCTTCTGTTAATGTTAGTAGAACAGGTTATGACGAAGCAGATTTAACAGATTATGATGCCAAAAGTATAAAAACCGATTGGGGATTATACTATAGACCATGGGAGAATGATTTTGAAATTCAATACGTAGGTAAAATAGGTTCTGGATCAACTGTTTATCAAGGATCTAATAGATATTCTATCAAGAATTTCTTTTTACAACAGCATAAGCTGGAAATAAAAAACGATAACTTTTTCTTAAGAGGCTATGTTACTGCAGATAATGCAGGTGATTCCTATGACATGGTATTTACAGGTGTAAATATAAATAGACAATGGAAAACAGATGAAGTTTGGTTTGGCGAATACACAGGAGCTTTCATTGAAGGCACATTGGCTGGGTTAAATGCGAACCAAGCTCATGCTAATGCAAGGCAAGCCGCAGATACCGGAAGATATGAACCCGGAAGCCCTCAGTTTCAAAATGCTTTCAACACGGTGATAAACGATCCTGACGTATTAACTGGTAGTAAATTTAGAGATGAATCTAAAATCTATCATTCTGATGCCAACTATAACTTCAGTCATTTAACAGATTTTGCCGAAATTCAAGTTGGTGGTTCCTACAGAAAGTATGTATTAAACTCCTTTGGTTCCATCTATACAGATAAATTAGAAGAAATTCCATACTCTGAAGTTGGACTGTATACACAAATTCAAAAGAAGTTTTTAGAAGATGAGCGTTTAAAATTAACAGCATCTATTCGTTATGACAAATCAGAACTTTTTGATGCCTTTTTCTCTCCAAGATTATCCCTAGGTTATAATTTGGGAGAAGAGAATAACCATAACTTAAGAGCCTCTTTTCAAACAGGTTTTAGAAACCCAGATACGCAAGCTCTGTACATTGGTTTCAATGTAGGAAGTATTATTTTATTAGGTAGTGCACCAGATAATCCAGAAAGAGATTTAAGAACAGTTAGCGGAGATGATATTTCCACCACTGGACAAAGTATTATTGGTACTAGTTTTAATTATGACGGTACTGGAGCTTACAACAACTCCTTTACAAGAACTTCGGTGGCGGCATTTGCTGCTTCACAAAATCCTGCAGATTTAAAAATAGCTAATCCAGGTATTGTAAAACCAGAACAGGTTAGTTCTTTTGAAGCAGGCTATAGAGGAAAATTAGACAAGGTTATTATTGATTTTAGTGCTTACTTAAATCAATATCAAGATTTTATTACCACAGTAGATGTTGTGAACCCATATTATGGAGATGTGCAATTATCTCAAACAGCTCCTGGTGGAACTCCTTTAGCTATAGTTGCAGTAGCTAATAGTGATTTTCAAGCCTATAGAGCCTATACAAATACGACAGCAGATGTTAATTCTTATGGTGCGGCACTAGGCGTAACCACTAAAATATTTGGAAACTATGATTTAGGTATGAATTACACATATGCAAAATTAGATTTTGATCGTGATGCCAATCCAGATTTCCAAACAAACTTTAACACACCAGAACACAAAGTAAAAGCATCTTTTGGTAATACTAATTTATTTAAAAACTTCGGTTTTAATGTCGCTTGGAGATGGAGTGATAATTATGTTTGGGAAGCGTCTTTTGCTACAGCAGAAGTTCCTGCTTACCATGTTTTAGACGCTCAAATAAACTTGCGTGTACCCTCTTTAAAGTCAACCTTTAAAGCTGGTGCTTCCAATCTTTTAGGTGATGAATACTTTACAGCTGTGGGAACAGGCTTAATAGGTTCACAGTTTTACCTTTCATGGACAATTAATAACTTATAAAAAGATCATTATGAATATTAGATATATATACCTTTTTGTCCTTGCTTTAGGATTTTTTGCTTGCGACGAAGACGATAACATATTACCAGAAGAAGTCATTTTACCAGAATTAACAACTGGTTCTGCAGATTTTTCAAATTATGTAGCTGTAGGCGCTTCATTTACATCTGGTTTTACAGATGGAGGTTTATTTAAAGCTTCACAGGAAAATTCATTCCCTAACATTTTATCAAAAGAGTTTGCAAAAGCAGGTGGAGGCGATTTTACGCAACCTTTAATGAGTGATAATACAGGAGGGATTTTAGTAGGGGGTAATGTAATAAGAGGTTACAGGCTAACATTTAATAGCGCCATTCCAGGACCGCAACCGTTAGATGCTTTTTTAACAGGCTTAGGAGCCCCTGTTCCTCCTATTACTACAGAAGCTGGAGTGAGCATTGGCAGCGACTTTAAAAATTTCGGTATCCCTGGTGCAAAAAGTTGGCATCTTGTAGCTCCTGGTTATGCCGGATTAAATCCATACTACGCACGTATAGCATCTGCTCCAATGGCTACAGTTTTGGCTGATGCTATGGCACAAAATCCTACATTCTTCACATTATCTGAAGTCGGAGGTAATGATGTATTAGGTTATGCAACCTCTGGAGGAGACGGATCAAATTTAATAACACCTTCTGCCGGGTCTGCTGGAGTTGGTTTTGATGAGACATTTAATACTTTGGTAACCACCTTAACTTCTGGAGGAGCAAAAGGTGTCGTTACAAATGTTCCTTACGTTACAGATTTACCACATTTTACAACGGTACCAAATAACGCTCTAGTTATAGATGAAGCTACTGCTGGTCAATTAACTGGGTTTTTTCAGGCTGTAGCAGGAATCTTTACTCAGGTTTTAATAGGACAAATGGTCCCTCCTGCTCAAGCCCAAGCTTTGGCTTCTCAATATGCTATACCATTTAGCGCAGGAGCGAATAGATGGATTATAGATGTTCCTGTAACGCCTACCAATCCTTTAGGTTTTAGGCAAATGACCGAAGACGAGTTATTGGTATTAACTATAGACCAAAGTGCTTTAGCTCAAGGCTATGGTTCAGTAGCTTTAACACCAGAAGTTTTACAAGTTTTAGGAATTCTTCAAACTGGAGGCACACCAACACCTCAACAGGGCGCTTTGGTAATTGCTGCTGTTAATGGTATTGATGATGGAGATGCCTTAGATAGTGATGAGCTTGCTGAAATAAAAGCTGCAACTGACGCATATAATATAACTATTGCTGAAATAGCAAATTCAAATGATAACATTGCCTTAGTTGATTTAAACAGTATTCTTAATGAACTAGCAAGTACAGGTATTGATTTTGATGGTTTTAACCTCAATGCAGATTTAGTTACAGGTGGAGCAGTAGGTTTAGACGGGATTCATTTAACAGCAAGGGGATATGCTTATTTAGCAAACAAATTTTTAGAAGCTATTGATAGTGCTTTTGGATCTAACTTCATTGAATCCGGAAATATTGCCAAAGCAAATGACTACCCAACAAATTACTCGCCTACACTACAATAATTTAAAATAAAATTATCATTATAAAACACCTTCAGTTAGAAGGTGTTTTTTTATTATAAAAAAGCTCTAAAAACAACTTTTATTTTAAATTAAAAAATATATCTTTGCACGCGAAAACTAAAAGTGTTTTCATACAATTAAATCGCATAATATTAAATACATAAGTAATGTCTAAAGTTACAGGTAAAGTTGCACAAATAGTAGGTCCGGTAATCGATGTTGAATTCGGTGCAGGTTCAGAACTTCCAAAAATTTACGATTCATTAGAAATTAAAAGACCTGACGGTTCTATATTAGTATTAGAAGTACAGTCTCACATTGGTGAAGATACAGTTCGTACTATCGCCATGGATTCATCTGATGGTTTAAGTAGAGGAACTGAAGTTATAGCTACTGGTGCGCCTATACAAATGCCGATTGGTGATGATGTTTACGGACGTTTATTTAATGTAATTGGAGATGCTATTGATGGTCTTGGGGATTTACCTAAAGCTAATGATGCTGGGTTACCAATTCACCGTCAAGCTCCTAAGTTTGAAGATTTATCAACGTCTACTGAAGTTTTATTTACAGGTATTAAAGTCATCGATTTAATTGAGCCTTATGCAAAAGGTGGTAAAATTGGTTTATTTGGTGGTGCTGGTGTTGGTAAAACAGTACTAATTCAAGAGTTGATTAACAATATTGCAAAAGGACATGGTGGACTTTCAGTATTTGCTGGTGTAGGAGAAAGAACTCGTGAAGGAAATGACCTTTTAAGAGAGATGCTAGAATCTGGAATTATCCGTTACGGTGATGATTTTATGCATTCTATGGAAGCAGGTGGATGGGATTTATCTAAAGTTGATAAATCTAAAATGAAAGAATCTAAAGCGACTTTCGTATTCGGACAAATGAATGAGCCTCCTGGAGCACGTGCTCGTGTTGCCTTATCTGGGTTAACTATTGCTGAGTATTTCCGTGATGGTGCTGGTGAAGGACAAGGAAAAGATGTATTATTTTTCGTAGATAACATCTTCCGTTTTACACAAGCTGGATCTGAGGTATCTGCATTACTTGGTCGTATGCCATCTGCGGTAGGTTACCAACCAACATTAGCAACAGAGATGGGTGCGATGCAAGAACGTATTACATCAACAAAAAGAGGTTCTATTACATCTGTACAAGCGGTTTACGTACCTGCGGATGATTTAACGGATCCTGCTCCTGCAACAACCTTTGCTCACTTAGATGCAACAACAGTATTATCTCGTAAAATTGCTGAGCTAGGTATCTACCCTGCGGTGGATCCATTAGATTCTACTTCTAGAATCTTAACAGCAGATATCTTAGGAAACGAACATTATGACTGTGCACAACGTGTAAAAGAGTTATTACAACGTTATAAAGAATTACAAGATATTATCGCTATTCTTGGTATGGAAGAATTATCTGAAGAAGATAAATTAGCCGTAGGTAGAGCTAGACGTGTACAACGTTTCTTATCACAACCTTTCCACGTAGCAGAGCAGTTTACAGGTATCCCAGGTGTATTAGTTGATATTAAAGAAACTATTAAAGGATTTAACATGATTATGGATGGTGAATTAGATCACTTACCAGAAGCTGCGTTTAACCTTAAAGGAACTATCGAAGAAGCTATTGAGGCTGGAGATAAAATGCTTGCAGAGGCATAGCCTAAGCAAGTGCTGAATTTATTTCAGCATCTTAAATTTTGAACTTTGAATAGAAATTAAAAGACCCTGAACCAAGTTCAGGGTACTAAAATAAGTTTTAGTATGTATTTAGAAATTGTATCACCTGAAGCAACCTTATTTAGTGGAGAAGTAACTAGTGTTGCCGTTCCTGGAGTCAATGGAGATTTCGAAATGTTAAATAATCACGCACCTATTGTATCTTTATTAAAAGAAGGTGTTGTGAAAATTTCAGGAAATATTGAATTATCTGAAGCCGTTCAGGATAAGTTTACTAAAGGAGAAAAAGACACGACTTTATTAAAGATAAATTCTGGAACTATAGAAATGAAAGACAATAAAATTATTGTTTTAGCAGACTAAATTTCTTTTTATAAAATATATTAAAAACGCGAAGTAAATACTTCGCGTTTTTTTATACGCCATTATTTTATGTCCATTTCCAGATCATTAACTCCCATACTTCACCACCCTCTGTATGTACATCTAAAATTTCAAACCCTATTGCTCGATGTGCTCTAGAAGAACGGTTATTTTTAGAATTCACTTCTGTAATTACGGCATCAAAATCTGATTTTAATTCGTCCTTGAAGTAATAATAAAGCCTTTTAAAAATACCTTGTTTTCTATAGGCCTTATCTATGCAAATTTGCCCCATAATTAAATAACAAAGCTCTGATAAGTTTTTAGAAGCAATAATACTATCCATATACTCAAACATGGGTATAAGTTCTGGCACATCATTTCTAAACGCATTAAGCATACACAAAGCATAGCCTATAACGTTTCCATCATGCGTAGCAATTACATGTGGGCAAGCATCATTCATTCGTTTTAAAACATCAAACGTATGTTTTACAGAAACAAATCCTTCTGTTTTTATAGCTTCATTAGATAATAATATCTTAATGTTATCACTTTGTAAATCTAAGATTTGTTGTAATTCCTCCTCTGTTTTTGCACGTTTATAAATAATTTGCGTCATTGCAAACTATACTTTTTTAATAACACTCGTAACAATACCCCAAATAACAAAATCGTTATCACTGGTAATTTTTATTATTGGGTAATTAGGGTTTTCTGGTTGTAACCATACTTCATCTTTATCTACTTTTAAGCGCTTTACTGTAAATTCACCATCTAAAAAACAAACGGCTATTTTATTATTTGCAGGTTCTAAGCTTCTATCTATGACTAGTAAATCATTATCATCCAATCCAGCACCAATCATAGACTGCCCACTTACCCGTGCAAAAAAAGTAGCTTCTTTATTTTTAATAAGCTCTTTATCTAAAGACAAGCGCTGCTCCTTAAAATCTTCTGCAGGAGAAGGAAACCCAGCAGAAATTCCTGTATCGAAAAAAGGAGCCCCTGAATCGTTTGTTACTTTTGGACTAAAAAACGTTAAATGTTGTGATTTGTGTAGTATCATTTTACTTTAATAATATCATTAATATTAGTCGTATATCTTGGAGATAACCGTTCTTGACGCATTTTCCAAGTACGTTTTAAATCCTGATTTCCCAGCTTTATTTTATAATTTTCATATTTACCATTTAACTTGTCGATAGTATCCATCAAGGGTTTATGCTTTGGATCTTCAGTTTCAAACATATCCAATTGATGATTGTTTGTTGGGACCAAACCCGTCACAATAACACCTGCTCGTTTATATTTTATTCCTTTTTTAAAAATTGAAGCTACACTATCTACAGCACAATTACTAATAATTAAAGATGAATTAGTTGGATAAGGTAAATTTACAACTTTACTTACTCTATGTTGCTCCATGCCCTTTTTATGCCTGTCACTTCTTAAAACAACATAAATAATATGACAACTAGAACCTTGCTTACGTAATTTTTCGGCACAACTTGTTGCAAACGTTGAAATTCGTTCTTTTATATTTTCAATATCCGAAAAAGTATACTCAAAACTTCTGGTAGTTGCAATCGCTCTTTTTGTTTGAAATTCATCTAATTTCAACTTAGAAACACCTTCTAAATCCTTTTTTAGCTTCCATTCGGTAATTGAGAAATTCTTACGCACCCATTCATCTGGCAACTGAACAAAATCCAATGCCGTTTTGCACCCTTTTATTTTTAATCGTTTTTGCAATCCATGTCCAATACCCCAGACAGCTTCTAATTTTATCCATTTTAAAGCTTTAACTCTTTTCTCCTCAGAATCAATCACATAAACGCCATTGGTTTTATTTGGAAATTTGCGAGCTATTTTATTGGCGACCTTACTCAAAGCTTTTGTTGGAGCAATCCCCACGCAAGTAGGAATGCCTGTCCATTTTAAAATACGCTGTCTAATTTGGTTCCCGTAATCTTCAAAATCGTAATCTTCAAAACCTTTAAATTGCACAAATGCTTCATCAATGCTATACACCTCAACATCTGGAGTAAACTGTTCCAATATGGTCATAACTCGACTACTCATATCCCCATACAACGGATAATTAGAGGAATACACACAAATGTTATTGGCTTTACAAAATGTTTCCCATTTAAAAATAGGTGCTCCCATAGGAAGGTTTAATGCCTTAGCCTCATCACTACGCGAAATAACGCAACCATCATTATTACTTAAAATAGCAATGGGCTTGTTCCACAAATTAGGGTTAAAAGCGCGCTCGCAAGACGCATAAAAGTTATTACAATCTACTAAGGCGTACATTCTATAAAAATACAAATTTTACATACATTTGCTTTATGTACAACGTAGAATTTACCATAAGAGAACCTAGAATATCGTGGTTTAACAAGATTCTATTCTCTGCATTGTTTTCTGGATTTTGCGTTTTTGTTCTATACATTTTTAAAAGTAATGGTGTATACCATCGATTAAATAAAGAAGACACCGAAAAAGTAATCGTTTTTCTAATACTTCTATTAGGAATATTAATTGCATTTATTCTGCCAATAATAGCAAGACATTATATTCACCTTAATTTTACTCATTTAAAAATAAGACACAGTTACTCTATTGGACCATTAGTTTATAGAGAAAAATGGCAAAACCTTAAAGACTTAAATTATATATCTGTTTTTCATACCAAAAATGGATATGAAGTAAATCTTTGGTATAAAAAACATGAAATTTTAAACCTATTTGTCTTAGATGATTTTAATGAAGTTTTAGAAAAGGGGTTTTTCTTTTCTGAAAAATTAAACATCGATTTACTCGATGCCAGAAAACGAGGCCATCACAAAAGAATAAACAAAGTTATTTATAAAGAAACAGGTAAAGTTGAATATCTAGATTAATTAAAAGAACTTATCCTTCTTTACAATGGAATTACCAATACGTTTATACGTGACCTTAGTACCATTAGCACAAAAATGATAGACCGCTTTTTCTTTTTGTTCTGAAAACGATATCAATAAAATATTCGCTACGTCACAGTTATAATCTTTAGCAACTTTCTTTTTTACATAAGCAATCGTTGCTCTGCCTCTTTTTAATTGAGCTTGAATTTTTTTATTCAATTTAGGCTCAACAAAATCCTCAGTTAAGTTACAACCTTCATTTTCTTTTGAATTTAAATCATTTGGAACAGTAATATTATTTGGAACATCTTCAGACTTTTCTGCATCAATATACTCCCAGGTAAAATCAGCTTTAAGCAAGACACGTCTTCCATCTTCAGTTTTTACAATATGATTATTCTGTGCAAAACCAGTACAAGACATAGAAAATAATAAAAGAAAGAAAAACGTTTTCATAATAGATTTATAATATAGGATTTATAATTTCAAAAATACATGTTTTAATACTAAATCAATCTTCTATATACTCTAAAATATCAGCAGGTTGACAATCTAAAGCTTTACAAATGGCTTCTAAAGTTGAAAAACGCACCGCTTTTGCCTTCCCAGATTTTAAAATAGAAAGATTTGCTGTCGTTATACCTATAATTTCAGCCAACTCTTTGCTTTTCATTTTACGCTCGGCAAGTATCCTATCAAGATTTACAATAATTGGCATGGTTATATGGTTAGATCGTTTTCTTGTTTATTCTTATAGGCTCGTTTGAAAATAATTCCAAAAGTGTAGCAAGTAAACCCTATAAACACGATATATCCCATATTAAAATAATGTCTTTCTACATCTAAATAGTTTAACACATAATTTAGGAAAGCATATAGAAGTAGTAGTGTAGAACTTTTAATTAATAATTGTGAATTTTTCTTTTCAAAAAATGATTTAGTCTTAATACTAATCAAAAATTTATTATAATTAAAAAGTGGAATTATTAATAAAATCAAACCTAAAAAACGAAGTGTTTTTATAAAAAACGTATTGTAAAAACTATCATCATTCACATATAATTTAGATCCCTTTATTAACACAAAACCCTCATTATAAACCGCTTTAAGCCATGGCAAATAAGAACCGACTGCTATTTCAAGTATGATTGCAAAAAAAATGAGTAAAAAAAATCTTTGGAAATTTATAGCACTTTTTAAATCCATCACTTATAAAGTTAAATAGTTAAGTCATTTTCTTCTTTTGTTTTCTTAGCTTGTTTGAATATCTCTGCTAGGATGTAAAAAGCTAATCCAGCTGGGATTAAAAAAGTAAACTCGGCTTTAAGTTCATTAAAAAAATTGAACGAAGATTTTCCTATGGATGCCAGAAGAAATCTTAAAACAAGGACACTAATCGTATACCAAATAAAGATATTCCCTATCTTTTTGAAATACCTTATATTATTATTACTAAAGTAATCCCCATTTTCTATCTCTTTTAAAATTGATAAAAAATAAGAAAAACCATAAATAAGATAGCCTCTCCAAATAAATAAACCAGCACTAATCACATAATAACTCCATTGTATCGCATTTTTTGAAGTAAACCAAGATTCATTTTTATCTGCAAATTTTGCCCAACTTTGAAATTCTTTAAACTGGTAAAAATCAAATTCTCTAATATCATTAAGCAAAATGGAAGCTAAAGACAGCAAAATAACCCAAGTGATAATAGTTAAAATATTTGTATTGTCTTTCATTATATATTTATAAAATTATTGTTTAACAATAACAAATATATAAAAATTATTGAAAAACAATAATTTTTTATTAAAAAAAGATATTTTACACTTATAGATTAGACCTGTTAGGTTTTAAAAACCTGACAGGTCTTTTAGTATCTTTACACCATGTTTCCTAAAAAACTATATCAAAAACTTGAAGAGCGTAAAGCTAATAATGCCTTACGTCAACTAGGGACACAAAATAATTTAGTAGATTTTTCCTCCAACGATTATTTGGGTTTTTCTAAATCTGAAACCATTTTTAATAACACCCATAAGTTTTTAATTGGACATCATATAACTCATAACGGAGCAACAGGCTCAAGGCTACTTTCAGGAAATCATCCGCTTTTTAATATTGTCGAATCCTTATTATCTGGTTTTCATAATAGCGAATCTGCCTTAATTTTTAATTCTGGCTATGATGCTAATGTGGGCCTATTTTCATGTATCCCACAACGTGGAGATTTTATTTTATATGATGAGTATATTCATGCATCAATTCGTGATGGTATAAAACTTTCCAATGCGAAAGCCTATAAGTTTAAGCATAACAATTTACAGGACTTAAGAAGTCTCCTCGAGCGCAGTCGAGAGGTTCCGCAAGAAACTAACATTTACATTGTTACAGAATCTGTTTTCTCAATGGACGGTGACTCTCCAGACTTAAAAGGAATGGTACAATTATGTAAAGATTATAATGCCTATTTTATTATAGACGAAGCACACGCCATTGGTGTTTTTGGAGAACGTGGTGCTGGCTTAGTGCAACATTTAAAATTAGAAAATGACGTTTTTGCTAGAATTATCACATTCGGAAAGGCTATTGGTACTCATGGCGCTGCCATTATAGGAAGTGAATCTCTTAAACAATATTTAGTAAATTTTTCCAGAAGTTTTATTTACACCACCGCTTTACCTCCTCATACTTTGGCTACTATTCATTCTGCTTATCATGAATTAATTTTAACCAAGAATAGAGCACAACTTCATAAAAATATTGCCCATTTTAAAATGGAAATTATTAAAAACGAGCTCCAAAACTATTTTATAGAAAGTGATTCTGCTATACATTGTTGTATTATTTCTGGGAATGATACTGTGAAGCAAATCGCCCAAAAATTTCAAAAGCGAGGATTTAATATAAAACCTATATTATCACCAACAGTTCCAAAAAAACAAGAACGATTGCGTTTTTGCTTACATGCATTTAATTCTGAAGAAGACATATCAGCAGTTTTAAAAGGACTTACTACTTTTGTAAGTATATGAGTGATACGTTTAAAACAATAGCTAGATTTCAATATTCATCTGAAGCTCAAATTATTAAAGGGCGATTAGAAGCAGAGGGTATTCAAGTTTTTCTATCAGACCACTTAACTATAGATACAGACCCATTGGTAAGTAATGCTATAGGGGGTGTTAAGCTAAAAGTATTATCACATCAAGCATTAAAGGCGCAACATATTTTAGATACTATTAAAAAGTATTCTCTTGATGATGAAGGTAACACCATCAATTGTCCAAACTGTAAAAGTGAAAAAGTCGAATTATTTTCTACAATAAAAGATGTTAAATCATTATTCTGGTTTATTTTTGGGTTTTTATTTTCTTCGCTTCCTTTTTATACAAAGCACAAGTATAAATGCGAAGATTGTAAAACAGAATTCGATTTAAAATGAAAACATATTTCATCACAGGAATATCTACCGATGTTGGCAAAACCATTGCCTCAGCTATAGTAACTGAAGCTTTGCACGCTGATTATTGGAAACCGATTCAAGCAGGCGAACTAGACCATGACGATAAGTATACCGTTGAAAAACTTATCACCAATACTAAGTCTAAAATTCACCCAAATAGTTATGCCTTAGAAACCCCTATGAGTCCTCATGCAGCAGCAGCTATTGATGGCGTTTCAATTGATATAAAACAGATTAATGCCCCTAAAACTAAAAGTCATTTAGTCATTGAAGGCGCAGGCGGGTTACTAGTACCTATAAATGATACGCAAACCATTTTAGATCTTATTAAACCTGATTATAAAGTGATTGTTGTTTCCAGGCATTATTTAGGAAGTATTAACCACACCCTGTTAACGATAAATGCTTTAAAAGAAAAAGGGTTCGACGTCTCGATTATTTTTAGTGGTAATGAACATAAAACCACTGAGGATATTATTTATAAAATGACAAAAGCTCCTGTTATTGGGCGTATTAATGAAGAACCTTATTTTGATAAAAATGTGGTGAGTGAATATGCAGAAATGTTTAAAGACAGATTGTAATTGTCTTTCCCGCGAAGGCGAATCTTATATATTGAAAATAAAAACAAAAAAAACAGATTTCCGCCTTCGCGGGAATGACAAATATTATGACATTAAAAGCCCGCGACAAAAAACACCTCTGGCACCCCTTAACGCAACACAAGTTGCATCCAGAAACTATTGCCATAACTAAAGCAAATGGATGTGTTTTATATGATGAAGACGGTAATGAGTATATTGATGCTATTGCTTCATGGTACACCTGCATGTATGGGCATTGCAACGAATACATTACAAGTCGTGTTGCTTCTCAAATGCAACAATTAGATCAAGTGGTTTTTAGTGGCTTTACTCATGAGCCTGCTATAAAACTATCGGAAGCACTTATTAAAATTCTACCGGACAACCAGAACAAAATTTTCTTTAGTGACAATGGTTCAACATCAGTTGAAATTGGGATTAAAATGGCATTGCAATTTCATTTTAATAAAGGAGAAAAACGCAACACGCTTATTGCTTTTGAAGATGGATTTCACGGTGACACTTTTGGTGCCATGAGCGTATCTGGATTATCAATTTACAACGGCCCTTTTAAAGATTTCTTTTTAGAGGTAAAACGGATTCCAACCCCAAATGGAGAAAATAATGAAGCTATTTTAAACACTCTAAATACCATAGTAGAAACCGATAACGTAGCTGGTTTTGTTTACGAGCCTTTAGTACAGGGCGCGGCAGCCATGAAAATGTATGACCTCGAAGGATTAAATACTATTTTAGAGTTTTGTAAAAAACATAATATCATTACTGTTGCCGACGAAGTTATGACGGGCTTTGGAAAAACAGGAAAATATTTTGCATCAGATTATATAGACACAAAACCAGATATTATGTGTTTAAGTAAAGCCTTAACTGGTGGTTTATTGCCTATGGCACTTACCACATGTTCCGAAGACATTTATAACGCTTTCTATAGCGACGACATAAAAAAAGGTTTGTTCCACGGGCATACGTATTCGGCAAACCCATTAGCATGTACTGCTGCTTTAGCAAGTATAGAATTATTACAATCAGAAGCTATTCAGCAAAATATAAAAACAGTTATTGCTTCTCATAAAACGTTTAATGAGCGTATAAAGACACATCCAAAAGTAAAATCCACGCGACAAACAGGAGTCATTTTCGCCTTGGATTTAAATATAGAAATGAAACGTTATGGTAATTTACGAGACAAGCTGTTTAAGTTCTTCTTAGATCATGGTGTATTTCTGCGACCTTTAGGGAACACTATTTACATTCAAGCACCTTATACGATGACAAAGAAGCAACTACAAAAAATCTATCAAGTCATTGAAGATGTTTTAGAAATTGTTTAAATATAGTCCTTTATTACAATGATATTATAACTCATTATTTTACAATATTTTACATTTCATGAAACAGACAGAAAATTCTGTATTTTAATTATATTTTTCTATATTAGCCACTCTCTATTAATAATTAATGGTATTCGTTCAATTCTGCATCCATGGTCCTTGGTTGTAATTAATTGAAATATTTAACCATAACCATTATAATTATGAATAGAAGCCATTATTATTTTATTTCCATAACTCTTATTAGTACAATAGGGTTTTTGTCCTGTCAAAAGGATAATTTTTCTGAGCTAGAAATGACCCCCATAGAGTATTTGTTTAACATTCCAAATAAGATACATTTTAAGCTTTCGCAACAATCTGAAAATAGTACTTCCAAAATTCCTTATTCTAATAGTTTAAACATAAAAAATATTGGAAATGATACAATTTCTGTTAACTATACCATTTTTGCTTTTAAAAGTAACATCAAAAACTACAACAATATTGCATTTATTAAGGAAGATAGTATTTCGAACTTAGTCAAAAATGATACGACTTCAACTATTCCATTACATCGATCCAATATATTATTTTCAAAGGAAAATACCATTATTTCTATTTTAAGCTTTAAAGAAGAAAACAAAGACCACCCCTTAAATGGTTTGTTTAATGGGGAACTAAATGTGTTTGATTTCACAGAAACAGACACAACGTTTTTAAGAAGTGTTACTTGTACAGGAGTTATTGATTATCAGGGTAGATTTAATTTATTTACACAAGATGTAGACGAAGAAAACATCGTCTATATAAAAGGAAATTTTAATTCTAATAATTATATTTCAGGAGAGATTAAAAATAATGAAGGCACTTCACTTTCACAGCTTGTAAATATAGAAAATCAACTTCTACAATTAGTTGATACAAAGACTATAGAAGGTAGTATCAAATTCACTGAGAATAGCGAAGAACGCATTCTTAAAGTTTCACTAACTCGATAAAAAATTAAAATTATGAAATTTAAACTTACTATACTATTATTTTTTATTGTGTTTGGTCTGTACGCACAAAAGCAATTGCAACCATATAATTATTCTGTTTCCAAAGATGGAAAAACAGAAACTATAATGATTTATGCTTCTGCAGAAGCCGTAAACAGCATAATGTTTACTTTAAAAAATGAAAAAAATGAAGCCTTAAAAACTAAAAAGGAAAATAGCGAAAGTGAAGATATTAAGTTTAAAGTATTTCCTTTTACAGAAACTTCTTTTAGAAAATTTTTAGTTGATGCAATAAATAGTATTAGCCAAAAAGATGAATCAGACAAAGAAGAATATGGCATTTTTAAAGAAATACTTGCTCCTCTAAAAAAAACAGAGGATGAAACTAAAAATTTATCAAAAGAAAAGCTGGGACAATTAGTAACCAAAAGAAAAGACGCCGTTCAAAATGTAAGAAATATTTTTCAGTTTTTTGATGCACTTGTAATTACAGCATTTCAATATGATACAGAGCCTGTAGCTGGTTTGTTAAAATATCGATTAGACAGTTTAGTAATAACTAAAAAGACCATTCAAGGTTTGAGTACTGACTTATATTTTAAAAAACAAGCAAAATTTATAAGAAAACATATTATTTACTTAGATAAGCAAAACATAAAAGATGCAAATAACTCATTAAGAGATTGTTGTAGAAGTTTAACTAACAAAAAAAGCAAAGAAGAATGCTTAGAAAAAATTCATGAAAAACTAATTAATTTAGGCAATAATAAAGCTATTATAATATCTGATTATGTAGAAAATGAAACAGATGGGTTTTTAAAATATTTGAGAACACATAACCAAGGAAAAACCATTAAACAATTTTATGAATTTAATGAAAATTCCAAAAAAGGTCTATGGAATAAAGCTAAACCTACATTTAAAAGGTATGTAATGAACAAGTTAAAAGAGTATTATAATGATTACGAACTATATGAATTAAAGAAAAGTGATTTTTTTAAAAAATATGTGGGGAAATTACAAAAAAAAGAAAAAATTAAAAATGAAATTATCAAAATTGAAGGAAACAAAAAAATAATTGATCTTACTTTAAAAGATTCCTCTGACACAAAAGAGAAATATATTAAAAAATCTAATGTCCTTAAAAAAGGAATAAGAGACATATTAGATAATAAAGAAAATTATTACATAAATAATATTGAAGAGTTAGAAATAAGAAAACGTGAAATAGATAATGAATTATACATCTTGTTAGACGAAAGCAACGTAAGTCAAACTCCCAAAAACACCGACTCTCTAGAGGAAGAGTATAAAAAATTAACTAACGACATACGGAAAAAATGGAACTTATATTATAAATCTAATCCAAATAACTCATCTATTAAAGTTAGAAAAAGTAAATCTCTTATTGATACTATAAATGAAAAAATAAAATCTTATACAAGTGCAATTAATACTTTAAAAAGTAAATTAGGTGACATTAATTCAAAAATTAATACTAAAATATCTGTCCAAAAAAGTATTCAAGACAAAATAAACACGCTAATTATTAATAATAAAGAAATTATTAGGAGATTCCCTTTATGGGTCCTTAAAGCTAATGAAATAGAATTAGATATTAATGACGGTTTCTTAGAGCATGTCAAAGCCGTTGGTGAAATTAAAAAACCATTATACGATGATGACACAAGTGAAGAGATAAAGCAATTCTTTGAAGAGCCTATTATTAAAGATATTTTAAATGATATATATGGTAAAACCTTAAAATTTGACAATGATTTTCCTTTCGGTTTTAGCTCTAAAAGTGATTTTGCAGACCTTTATAAGTATTCATTATTCCAGTCTGAAGGAAAAGAAAAAAAGTTCTCTTTACCTGTAACCGAAATAATAACCTATTATCAAAAGCATCAAAATGATCGTTTGGATTTTAGTCCAAAGGACCAAGTTGTAAGACTACCCCTAGAAGATACAGATAAAGACAAACAAATAGAACTAAAAAAAGAAGTTTCATCTAAAGTATTAAGTGCTAAAATATATACTGATTTCAATGGTTTTCAAAAAGATAAAGAAAATGGTTTAGCCCAAATGGAAATAGAGAAACTTATTCCTATCTGGACAAAGAGGTTAAACCTTGGTTTAGGTAGAGGATCAAATTTTGGATTTGCTAATTATGTAAATTTCAATCTATCTTGGCAAAAAATTAATGAAGATGATCGTGAATTACAGGCTAGTAAAAGTGAACGTTTTATAAATAATGAACCTGTCACAGATAAGTTTGTGTCTTATTTAGATTTGGTAAAGTATGAAAATGTATCTGTAGGTGTTGATCTTAATATCGCATCTTTTGATTTTCCTTTAGTAAAAACAAGAATTGAACTAAATGCAGGTACTCATTTTGGTAGAATTAATGTAATTGACGATATAGTTACAGATTCACAAAATCCAGAAACTAAAACGAGAGAATTGGATAAAACAATAAATATGATACGCGCTTATCCAGATGTTATTGTTAGAATTAGGCCTGAAGAACGTTTTGGTGGTTATTTAAGATTTAGACCGTTTAGGACTATAGTACCTAATAATGAAGAGTTTTTTGCAGTTAGTTCCACTAAAAAATTTAAAGAAAATAGGTCACTTACTAAAAGTTGGTTACATCGCTATGAGTTAGGTGCTTCTTATACACCTTCAGTAGACAGTGATAATAAATTTTTCTTTAGATATCGATATACAAATACTTCCCAATGGGAGACTAATGGGTATAGTGAAATACAAGTTGGTTACTTAATTTATTTAAAATTTTAATCTTAATTAAACAAAACAATATATCATTAATGTAAGAACATGTATTTTTGCAGAAAATTAAAATCTTGCAAAAACCAATCTCCATAACCGCTATTTCATCCATTTCTCCGTTAGGAAAATCTCTAGATGACGCATGGAACAGTTATCAAAACGAAAAACATTGTCTTGCGGAAAAACTATTTAATAACGAAAATGCTTTAGTTGCTGAAATCCCTAAAGATGCTAAAGAACATATTGAATTATTGCGCCAATCAGATTCAAAATACAAGTCTCTTGATGACACCGTTTTATTTGCTATTTATGCTTCTCGACAAGCTATAAAACAGGCTGGTTGGAAGGGTTCAGACAATTTTGGAATTAATATCGGATCATCTCGTGGTGCTACAGAACTTTTTGAAACCTATCACAAAGATTTTCTTGAAAAAAATAAAACTCAAACATTAAGCTCTCCCACAACCACATTAGGTAATATTTCATCTTGGGTCGCTCACGATTTACAAACACAAGGTCCCGAAATTAGCCATTCAATAACTTGCTCCACTGCCTTACATGCCATGCTTAATGGTATTGCATGGATAAATTCTAGTATGTGCGATACATTTTTGGTTGGAGGTAGTGAAGCCCCACTTACACCATTTACCATTGCACAAATGCGAGCGCTTAAAATATATTCAAAAAACAAGTTAAGTGTCCCTTGTCATTCAGAGCACAGCGAAGCATCTTTTCCTTGCCTCGCTTTAGATCTTAAGAAAAAACAAAACACCATGGTTTTAGGGGAAGGCGCCTCAATGGCTTGTTTGGAAAGAGGTGAAAAAGAGAACGCCTTAGCCATTATAAAAGGAATTGGCTACGCCACTGAAATTTTAGAGCATAATATTTCTATTTCAAGCGATGCAAAATGTTTTCAAAAATCGATGCAAATGGCATTAGGTGATTTAAGCCCTAATGATATTGATGTTATTGTGATGCATGCACCTGGAACTATAAAAGGCGATCTTTCAGAATATAGAGCTATTGAAAAAATATTTTGTAACAAAACACCTGCTTTAACTACAAATAAATGGAAGATAGGTCACACCTTTGGAGCTTCCGGGGCTCTGAATATTGAATTTGCAGTTTTAATGTTACAAAATCAAAAATTTATTGGTATTCCTTATATAGAAAATCAAGAAACACCTCAAAGAATAAAAAATATTCTTGTAAATGCTGTTGGTTTTGGAGGAAATGCAGTTTCAATTTTACTTTCAAAATAACATTGTAAGATGATTTAAATAATCTTACATTTAAATCACTAATTTTTAATTCTCAAAACTATGACAGAGTGGTTTTTTAACTTAGAATTGTTTCCAAAAATTTATTGGTTAATCGCTATCATTGGATCACTGATTTTTACAATCGTAATGATATTATCTTTTACAGGTGGTGATGCCGACGGCGTTGGAGATATAGATTCTGAAATTGATGGAGACACAGGAATTGGGTTTCAATTTATCACTTTTAAAAACTTAGTTGGATTTTTTACCATTTTTGGATGGAGCGGTATTGCATGTATAGATGCTGGGTTATCTATGCCCATAACTATTGTCATTTCTATATTCTGTGGACTAATAATGATGGTTATTATGGCCTCCATGTTCTATTTCATGGGTAAATTAACAGACAGTGGAACTTTAAACTATAAAAATGCGATTGATGCCATTGGTGAAGTATATCTTACCATTGGTGCCAATCGATCCAGAATGGGAAAAGTAAGTGTTAGAGTTCAGGGCGCTATGCGCGAACTGGATGCCCTAACAGATTCACTAGTAGAATTAAAATCTGGAACAATAATAAAAGTAGTCGACGTTACCTCAAATGGTATTTTAATCGTCGATCAAACAAAAAAACCAATAGAACCTTTAAAACAACACACTTATGAAATTACTGACAATTCAGGAAGGGCTTGACTTAGGATTTCCTATGGCTCTTATTTTTGGAGTATTATTTATATTCCTTTTTTTAATAATATTAATCAAACGCTACAAACGCTGTCCTTCCGATAGGATTTTAGTAGTCTACGGAAAAGTAGGTGGCGGGCAATCGGCTAAATGTATTCACGGTGGTGCTGCATTCATTCTACCCGTAATTCAAGATTATGAATTTCTTGACTTAACACCAATATCCATTGAAGTAAACCTGATAAATGCGCTTTCTAAACAAAATATCCGTGTAAACGTACCATCTCGTTTTACCATTGGTGTTTCTACAGAACCTGGGATCATGCAAAATGCAGCGGAACGTTTATTAGGATTAGGTCAAAACGAAATTCAAGACTTAGCTCAAGAAATTATTTTTGGACAGTTACGTTTAGTAGTAGCCTCTATGGATATTGAAGAAATTAATTCTGATAGAGATAAATTCTTAGCAAATATTTCGCAGTCTGTAGAATCTGAATTAAAGAAAGTTGGATTAAAATTAATCAACGTAAATATCACAGATATTGTTGATGAATCTGGCTATATAGAAGCCTTAGGGAAAGAGGCCGCAGCGCATGCTATTAATGCAGCCCGTAAATCGGTTGCAGAAAAAACAAGAGATGGTTCTATTGGTGAAGCTAATGCCGTACAAGATGAAAGAACTCAAGTTGCAGCAGCTAATGCCCAAGCCGTAGAAGGTGAAAATACCGCGAAAATTGCTGTGGCCAATTCAGATTCGTTACGTCGTCAAAGAGAGGCAGAAGCAGAACGTGTCGCTATTGCAGCTGAAAAAGTTCAAAGCGCAAAAGCATTGGAAGAATCTTATGCTGCTGAAAAAGAAGCTGAAACAGCAAGGGCAGAAAGAGAGCGCTCATCTCAAATGGCTGATGTTATTGTTCCTGCTGAAATTGATAAAAAGAAAGTTGAAATTGATGCCGAAGCGGAAGCCGAAAAAATTAGAAGACGTGCCAAAGGTGAAGCCGATGCCATTCTTTTTAAAGCACAAGCAGAAGCAGAAGGTTTATATGAAGTCTTAACAAAACAGGCTGCTGGTTTAGACCAAATTGTAAAAGCTGCAGGTAATAATTCTAAAGATGCCGTATTATTATTAATTGCAGATAAATTACCTGAGTTAGTTAAAACACAAGCAGAAGCCATTAAAAACATTAAGATTGATAAAGTAACTGTATGGGAAAATGGCGGTAGCGGGGAAGATGGAAAATCTTCAACAGCTAACTTCCTCTCTGGTATGTATAAATCGGTACCACCATTACAGGATATGTTCAATATGGCTGGAATGCAATTACCTGAATATTTAAAAGGGAAAGAGAAAAAAAAGATTGAAGTAGATGATGCTGAAATTGAAAAGCCTAGAGAATAATAGAGAATCATGGAGAAGCACTTAAGTTTAGAATCAATAGTAAATATTACTGAAATATGCATTGGAATATTTGTTTTAATTGGCCTCTATTTTGCTATAAAACAGTTTAGAATTGCGAAAAGAACTTATTTAGCACAATTATTAATTCCAATTTTGGATGAATACAAAGACAAAAAATGGATTGAATCTAGGGAGTACTTAAAAAACAAAGTTAAAGATATAAACACTAAGGAATTTGAAAAAAGAGGTGTGGCAAATCTTATTCACTTTTTCGACAAAGTAGGCTTCCTTTTGTCTAATAAATATGTAGAAACTGATTCTATCTACCAAATCATGGGTGGTGATATTCAAGCATATTGGCCAAAATTCAAAAAATATATTGACCACAGAAGAGGAAATCCAGGGCCTCATTATAAAAATTACCCGTATGGTTATCACACTCAATTTCTATATACGGTATGCCTAAAACGTAAATCTAAAAAGGAAGAAGAAGTAAATAAAAGTATATCTATACTTGACAAAAAGATTAAAGCGCTAGAATCAAATTTAATAAGTATTAACAATTAGAATTTTAGAATTTCTAATTAATAAAAACTATTTTTGTTTCACTAAGACGTAAATCCATATGAGCAAAGTAAGACACAATTGGACCACAAAAGAAGTTATAGGTATATACAATAAACCTTTAATGGAGCTGCTTTACGAAGCGGCAACCATTCACCGTTTGCACCATGACCCAAATGTAGTACAAGTATCCACTTTATTATCTATAAAAACAGGAGGATGCTCAGAAGATTGTGGTTATTGTCCTCAGGCGGCACGTTATCATACCGATATTGAAGGCAATGATTTAATGTCTGTACAACAAGTAAAAGCACAAGCTTTGCGTGCAAAAGCAACTGGAAGTTCTCGTGTTTGTATGGGGGCTGCATGGCGTAATGTAAAAGATGGTGATGAGTTTGACGAAGTTTTAGAAATGGTGCGTACCATTAATAAATTAGATATGGAAGTATGTTGTACGCTTGGAATGATTACTAAAAATCAGGCACAACGATTAGCCGAAGCTGGTTTATATGCTTACAACCATAATTTAGATTCATCTGAAGAATACTATAAAGAAGTTATATCTACAAGAGGCTATCAAGACAGGTTGGATACCATTGACAATGTACGTAAAACTAACGTTACTGTTTGCAGTGGTGGTATTATTGGTATGGGTGAAAACATAGAAGACCGTGCTGGTATGTTAGTCGCTTTATCGACCTTAAATCCGCAACCAGAATCAACTCCAATAAATGCTTTAGTAGCGGTTGAAGGTACGCCTTTAGAAAATGAGAAACCAGTTGAAATCTGGGATATGATCCGTATGGTTGCTACTACACGTATCGTTATGCCGGAAACACAAGTGCGTTTAAGTGCTGGTAGAACCCATATGTCTAGAGAAGGACAAGCTATGTGCTTCTTTGCTGGTGCGAATTCTATTTTTGCCGGTGACAAACTATTAACAACGCCGAACCCTGACGTAAATGAAGACATGAAAATGTTTGAATTACTAGGTATGAATCCACAAAAACCATTTACTAAAAAAGTACAACCTCAAACCGTTGAAGCTAGTGATTCTCAATATGAAGCTTTAGGTGAAAAGCCTAAATGGACACGACCAGATCATACCATTGAGCGTAACGAAATTGCAAAAGAAAAAGCTAAAACTTTAAAGTAATTATATTTTTAACAGATTATCTGTTTTAAATTTTTTCTAAAGTAAGCCAACCCGCTTAAGATGCTTCATTTCAAAAAATGAACTCATCTTGACTTTTTGTTTTTAACCGAAAATGAGATAAAATTTGTTCAGATGAGGCATTTTTTGAAAGGCATAGCAGTGCTAAGCATAAAAAAAGTAACAAAATATGGGCGAATTTTAGACATTTTTTAGGAAATAGAAAAAGTCAAGATGAGTTCAATTAGAAGTGACATTCAAAAATACTATTTTCGATTTCGTAACGTTTTTTTAACTTTGAAAACTAAACTATTTAAGTATTGGCACTTAATCTGCAAGATATTCCTCGTGTAAAAACCATTACTAAAGCGGACTTTTTAAAATATTATTTTAATCCGCAAAAACCTATTGTTATTGAACGGTTTATAGAGGACTGGCCTGCTTACACCAAGTGGAATTTAGATTATATGAAAGCCATAGCTGGTAATATTACTATTCCACTTTACGATGACAGACCTGTAGATTATAAAGATGGGTTTAATGAGCCTCATGCAAAAATGAAAATGAGCGATTATATAGATTTGCTAAAAAGCGAGCCTACTAAATATCGTATTTTTCTTTGGAATGCCCTAAAAGAAATACCTGAATTACAAAAAGATTTTACCTTTCCAGATTTTGGGTTAAGACTTATGAAAGGAATTCCTATGTTGTTTTTTGGTGGCCGTGATTCGCACACTTTTATGCATTATGATATTGATTTAGCTAATATTTTTCATTTTCATTTTGAAGGCACCAAACAGGTTATTATGTTTAACCAAAAGCAGAGTAAATTCCTGTATAAAATTCCACATTCGTTAATTACCAGAGAAGACATCGATTTTAACAACCCAGATTTCAAAAAATGGCCCATGCTTAAAAAGGCTAGGGGTTATAAAACCGAATTAAAACATGGTGAAATTTTATACATGCCAGAGGGCTATTGGCATTATATGCGTTATATAACACCCGGTTTTTCCATGAGTTTAAGGGCTATTGCCAGAAATCCTAAAAACTTTAGCAGAGCGATATATAACTTATTGATTATGCGAAATTATGATAATATGATGAGACGTTTAAAAGGTCAAAAATGGATTGATTGGAAAAATGAACAGGCCATAATAAGAACACATGAAAACAGTAGTCTTATCGTATAAGTTCATTTGCTTTTTCGTACACTAAATCAGACTCCCAACCCTTATAAATTAAAAAATCTATTAATTTCTTTCTTTTCTTAAACTTGTTAGTTTCTTTAATTGAATTTGCCTTTTTTTCGGCTAAATCGTTGAAAACCTCGATATACTCCTCATTTTCGATTTCACTAAGTGCTTGATTTATATTAACTTTGACCACGTCTTTTTTCTTAAGTTCATAAGTTAAACGTCGTCGCCCCCAATGCTTGATTTTAAACTTGCCACTTACGAATGTTTTGGCAAAACGTTCTTCATTAAGAAAGTTATGTTCCAAAAGGTGAACGATTATCATATCTATAGCCTCAGGGATCATATTCATATTGGTTAGTTTTTGTCTAACTTCTTGATGACAACGTTCTTGATACGCACAATAATGCTCTAATTTTTTAGTGGCCTCTTGTACCGTATATGTTTTTTTTGATAACCGCATGGTTTCAAAAATAGTAATAGATAAATTAACAATAAGAATAAAAGTTTATAAAAACCAAATCCACTGTACTGAACGTAGTTTAAGTATAGATTCTAAACTTAACGCCATGAAAAAAATTACTCCATTGAAATCCTTTGCTTTTTTAATTATATGTTTGCTTGTAACTATTTTTGGGTATGGGCAATCAGAAATTATAATTAGTCAATATATTGAAACTTCATCAGGCACTACACCCAAAGGAATTGAAATATTCAATGTTTCTGGAATAGACATTACATTTTCTGTAACAAATAATTTACAAATATCTCAAGGAGTTAATGGCGGAGCATGTGCTAATATCCCAGGTATCAATATTACATCTGGAACCTTACGAGCTAATGAAGTATGGGTAATAGGAACGACTGATTTGACTACTTTTACAAATACAAATGGTTTGAATTTATCAGGAACTACCGATTTTAACTTTAGTTTTAATGGTAATGACGCTTTACAACTTTATTTGGGAGCTGTTCTACAAGATGAATTTGGAACATGTGGAAATAACCCAGGAAGTGCTTGGTCTGGAAGTGGTGTGACTACTGCTAACAATAATTTACAGATTCTGAATGGATTATGTGATGGTGATATTGATGGATGGACGGATCCAAGCGAACGATTTAGTCAAATAGCAAATGGGTTAACCATGACTGGTTTTGGTAATGCCCCTGCCTCTTGTTTTTCATGTTCTTCTCCAACTGTAACATGGACTTCGGGTGCTTGGTCGCCAGTTAGCGGACCAACAATAAATACACCTGTTATTATTGCAGAAAACTACGACACCAGTACAGGAAGTTTTAGAGCATGTAGCTTAATGGTAAATAATAATTCAACATTAACTGTAAATGATAATACATATATTGAAATTCAGAATGGTATTACAGTAAATGCTGGAAGCAGTATTAATGTGAGGCCTTATGGTTCTGTTGTACAAAACAATGATTTGGGAGCAATTACTAATGATGGGACTATGGAAGTTGTAAAAACGACTTCTCTATTAGGCGCTTGGTATGAATATACATATTGGAGCTCTCCAGTATCTGGCACAACTATAGGTAGTGCTTTAGATGAATCTGATGTTGCAAGACGGTTTTCGTTTAATGCCGCTAATTTTGAAGATTCCACAATGGAAACTGGAAATAATAATGCAACTGTCCCTGGACAAGATGACATTGATGACAATGATGATGATTGGACTTTTGTTAATGGAGCAACGGTAATGACGCCAGGAGTTGGTTATGCTTCTGTACACGAAGAAAGTGTATTTGTTGGTCCTGGATCTCCACCATACCGATTTGACTATACATTTACGGGGGATTTTAATAATGGAGTTATTTCTGTTCCCGTAGTTAGAAATGATGGTTCTACACTGGACAACAACTGGAATTTTATTGGAAACCCTTATCCTTCAGCAATTAGCATTTCTGATTTTTTCACTCAAAACATCTACAATGCAGCAACAAACGCAACAGGGACATTAGAAGGCGCTATTTATTTTTGGTCACAAAACACACCTCCTTCCAATACAAATAATGGTAATCAACAATTAAATTTTGCAACCTCAGATTATGCTATGCATAATGGTACAGGTGGGACAGCTGGAGGAGATGGTGTCATTCCCAATGGATTCATTCCTTCAGGTCAGGGATTTTTCGTTTCGTATTCTCAAGCCAGACCATCTAGTTCTGGAAATGTTATTTTTAATAATTCGATGCGTGGTATTACTAACAATAATAGTCAATTCTTTAAAAACGCTAATTCAAAAAAGAATATTAGCAGTAGTTCTAATGTTAATAAAATATGGGTTGATCTAACAAGCGATAATGGTGTATATAATCAAATTTTAGTGGGTTATGTAGATGGTGCTTCAGACAATGATGATGGTACTTTTTATGATACACATAAAATTGTAGCACCGAAAACATATGCAGCTCTATATTCAAATATTGAAAACTCAGATAAAAAATTTGCTATACAAGGGAAACATGTAAATAGCATTAACAATAACGAAGTTATTAAGCTTGGCTTTAAAACTATTATTGATGTTGCTACTTTATACAAACTATCTTTAGCGAATTTTCAAGGAGACTTCTTAACTAATAATTCGATTTATTTAAAAGATAATTTATTAAATAAACTACATAATTTATCTACATCTGATTATTCATTCACATCAGATGTTGGCGAATTTAACGACCGCTTTGAAATTGTATTCGATGCCAATGCGTTATCTGTAGATAATATTGCTATAGACGACAACAGCCTTAGCATTATTGAATTAGAGAATGACCATGTTCAATTTAAAACCTCAAATAGCCTAAACATTAAAACAGTAGCCATATTTGATCTTTTAGGAAGGCAATTATATAATTTTGAAGGGCAAAAAAATTCTGAGACTTACAGACTTTCTAATTTAAATAGTACTATTTACATGGCTCAAGTAACATTATCTAATGGTACAGTAATTACAAAAAAAGCAGTAAAAAAATAAAAAAAGAAACTCAAAAAATAACATCAAACACCACAGCATAATTTGCTCGTGGTGTTTTTTTTACAGGCTATATTTTAAAGACACAATAAGGTTTCTCCCTGCCGCTGCAATTCCCGAAGAATATGTTTTATAACGTTGGTCTGTAATGTTTTCTAAACTAGCTGTAACCGTAGCTGAATTACTTATTTTACATTGTGCTCTAAAATTGAATGTATACCAAGAGGGACTATACGGATCTCCATTAGCATCTAGTGCATAGATATAGTCTTTTTCAACTTCAGAAGGTGCCAATTGATTAAAAGAAAGTTCGCTATTATAATTTGCAAACATATCTAGCTTTAGTCCTTTAGATGTCCAAACTAAATGTGTATTTCCAAAATTAGGTGCCACATGACGAATAGGAACTTCTATGCCATCATCTTCTTCTGTTCCTCCTATAATACTATATTGAGACGTCAAATCAATGTGATTTGTAATCGCTGCCTTTAAACCAATCTCAAAGCCATAAATCCATGCTTTTGATGCATTTTGTATTGCCTGCACATTACTCAATTCGCCATCATAAACAATCTCTGTATTACCATTTAAATTATAATCTCTTCGGACTAAAGCATTGTCTAAATAAGTGTAATACGTACTCATATCTAAGATAAACTTCCTATTAAAATCTAGTTTAAACCCTAATTCACCTCCATAGGCATACTCTGGCCTTAAACTTTCATTAGGAACAACTACCGAACCTGGTTCGGAATCAAAGACTTTACCAATATCATCAATATTAGGAGCTCTAAAAGCAGAAGATGCATTAAATTTCCATTGTATGGTTCTATTTGGCGACCACCTAATACCTGCTGTTCCAGTAAGTGCTCCTGCTTCGTTTTTAGATGATTGGAAAGGTAAATTTAAAAACGCATTGTTTTCTCTAAAATCAGCCTTGGAAACAATATGATTAAAGCGTAAACCAGATTGAAAAACAAACTGAGTATTTGGTTTATACTTAATGCTAGAATATACTGCAGCTGATTGCCAACTAGCCCCGTTTGGATATCTGGAGACAGAAGCCAAGCTTGTATTATTAGATATATCCTCTTCTTTACCTTGAGACATGACTTTATTATAAACATATTCTAGCCCATAAAAAAACTCCGTTTTGGGACTCAATGTTTTTTCTAAATCCAAATTAAAAGAATAGGCATCTACAGCTTCTTCTCTAACATTTCTTATAGTGGATTGAAAATCTCTGTCTAATCTACTTTCTTGAAAATTTTGATATGCCAAAGTCACCTTGATTTGATCATGCAAATTAGAGTTACTACTTAATTTGGTAACCTGCAGATTAGACATAAACCACTTCTGGGGTCCATAATCCCATTCAGCAGAACGCAAGACATTATTTCTATACCTTATTAAACGATCGTATCTGGGAATATTGGACGTTCTAGTATAGTATAACCCTAAATCGAAACTTAGATTTTTATAAGGTTCATAACGAACTTTTTGCAGAATATTTAATTGGTCATAACCTGAAGATTTTTGAACTCGCGGATCTTTATTTTCGACTATAAAATCCCCTGTATTAGAGGCCAGAACATATTCAGGTCTTAAATAATCATCAGGTCCATTTTTACCCATTTTTAAATCTTCAAAACTCGTGTAACTACCATTAGTTACAAAAGCCCATTTTTTATACCCCAAATTAAAATCGAAATGTCCCGTTTTTTCATCACTAGCCGATGCATATCTTGCTATAATATTTGATTTAAACAGTAATGTGTCCGAGTAAGACAATTTTGGCTTCTGTGTATAAAAACTCATAACACCTCCAATGGCATCACTTCCATAAATCACAGAACCCGACCCCAAAGTAACTTCCGTATTTTGCACAGAAAAAGGATCAATAGCAATAACATTTTGTAAATTCCCTCCTCTAAAAATGGCATTATTCATTCTAACTCCGTCAACAGTAATTAACAATCTATTAGTAGAAAACCCTCTAATCATAGGGCTTCCTCCTCCTAATTGACTTTTTTGAATAAAAACTTTCCCTGTATTTTCTAACAAATCAGCACTTGTTTGCGGGTTTGAGAATTGTACGCTTGCGCTACTTACACTAACTATTTTTTGTGGAATGTCTCTTTTATTTTGTTCAAATTTTGAAGCAGAAATAACAATCTCTTCTAAACCATGCGTATTAGAACTTAAATAAACTCTATTTGATTTTCCCAACTGAAGTTTAGTTATCTTTTTTAAAATATGTGATAAATGTTTAAAGTAAATTATTTCGGTATCAGAAAATTTACTTAAGTCTGCTTCTCCTCTAAAATTAGTAACAACACTTTCTGACTTGTCTACATTATATATAGCTACTCCAAAAATAGGCTCTTTTGTAAGCTCACTAAAAACCTTTATGTTCTGTGCTCGAGAAGATATAGAAACAAGTAAAAAGAAGAAAACTGTGTAAAAAAACTTCATGCTTTTTAATTAAAAACCTGATTAAATATCTGTAACGATTTAGGTGTTTTAAAACTACCCAAATGTAATTCAAAATATAGCAATATCATACTTAAAAATGATTGTCTTTGTCTTGCATTAATCTGCACTGTAGACAATGCATCAAATGTTGTGCCTAATAGTTGTTTTAAAAGTGTTAAATTTTCTCCAGATATAGTATATCTATCTTGTGATTTTATTTCGAATTTACCTTCATTCAAATTAAAAAAAGGATAGTCTATATTTTTTGTGTCAGGATAAAATCCTAAATACCTTGTTAAATTAAGCAAAAATAATAAATGAAAATTTGAATATTCAGAATGTGTATCTAGCCATAATAATGTCGTTTCTATATAACTATAAAGTGTTTCGTTTTTTTCTTCTTCTTTTAGTGTATTCGACAACACTTCAGATAAAAACATAACGATAGAACTCTTTAAAACATTAGAGTGCAAACTTGTATAAATCGTATTCAACTTCGTTTCTTTAATGGTTTGTAACGATCTGTTATTTTTATATAAAAAAACGAGTTGTAATTGTGAAAGTAACTGAAAGTAAGCTATTTTAGAATGTCCTTTTTTACTTTTTAAAACACCTCTTAATAAAAAACTTACAATGCCTAATTGCTCAGTATAGCATCTTACTATTAAATCATTATCCCTATACTTTAATTTAGATAAAACTATGGCATTTGTTGCAATTAACATTACCTAACAACCATTAATTTTAAAACTTTAGTTTCAAATGAATCTAAATCAGAAAGCATGATTAAGTAAACTCCTGAAGCAACAACATTGTTTGCCATATTTTTTCCATTCCAATAGGCTGTTCCTCCATCTATTTCAAGGTTGTACCCACCATACCTTTGATTTGTTCTAGATTGTGCCTCGGCTACTAAATTACCTTCAATGTCTGTTATCTTAATATTTACATTTTCTGAAATGTCCTTAATCTTAACTTTTTCATCTACTATATTAAATCCTGGTCTTACAGGGTTTGGATAAGCAAAAGCGCTTTCTAAATCTTCAAATGGGCTTGATCCTCCTGAGCGAAATGATACCAAGCCTTTGCTCGTAGCTATATATACGGTACCATTCGTACCATCTATTGATACATCTCTAACACTACTTGAAGGTAATGGTGAATTATCTTTAGTAAAATGAAATATTGTTTTCTGTCCATCTGAAGAAAAATAAAACAATCCTGAATTTGCAGTTCCTATCCATTTATTGTTAGATCCATCTACTTCAATATCTGTTACATGTTGCTGAAATAGCAACTCTTTTGCAATACCGTCTTCTTCAATAATAATTTCTTCTACACGAATATTTTCATCATTAAAAAAGTTTGAAGTATTATACAACACACGTAATCCTCCAAAATTCCCAATCCATAATTGACCTCGCTCATCTAATGCTAAAGCAGTAACATATTCCGAGGGCATATTTTCCTCTTCACTACTAATGCTTTTTAATAATGGATTTCCCGAATTATCACTAAATCCAATGAGCCCATATTCATAACTCGCAATCCATTTAGTTTCATCAGAACCAATAACTAAGTCTCCAAAACCTAAATTCCTATCAGTAATAACATCCGTAAAGCTGTAAGATTTCCATTGGTTTAAATCTGGATTATATGATTTTAAGGGAGCATCTATTTGTGAAGTCATTGTCCATAGTAATCCGTTCCCATCAAATAAAGAAGGCCCTACTCGAATATCTATATAATTTGGGTCGCTTGGTAGAATCAAAGACTCTAATCCACTGTTGGTTTCATTATATAAAAAAGTTGGAATACCCTCATTAACCTCTAATACTCCATTAAAAAATGAGCTTATAAATACTTGATTCAAATTAAACGGATTTATAGCAATGTTGTTCAAACATTTAGCCTCAAAAACCTCACTATATCTACTATTTGTCCAAATACCTTCTTTTAAATGACTAAATCCACGATTATTTAAAGGGTAAGGATTAAAAAATAAGTCGTATTCTCCAAATGTAACCCATAAACCACCAGACTCAGCTTGAATTGAAAATGGGGTATTCAATAATGGTCCATCCGGATGTATTTCTTCAAAAGCTACAGGATTATTAACAAGAGTCTTTAAAACCCCAAAGTCTTTTGTGCCGATATAAATATTATCAGCACCTGCTATTGCCGATACATATTGTGTTTCAAAAGAACTATCTATACCAGCTTGAGACACTAAATTAAAATTATCATCATAAACAAATACATTACTTCTTGTAGTCACTATTAAATTTGTATCAACCGCCCTCATATCTAATGGAGCATCGGCATATAAGAATATTTCGGTTAAAGTATCATTAATTATTTGATAAATTCTTCGATTGACGTCAATAGCATATAACTTATCCAAATGAGTTTCTATTGACAACCAATTACCCGAGTTAACCAATTGCCAGTTTTGATAGTCAATAAGATTAGGACTAGATACAAGGCCTTTTCTAATACCAGTGCCATCCATGCAAGCAGCATAAATATAATCGCCAAAAACAGTTGTTTGATTGACTTGTATTTGACTTCCTCCATTTCCAATAAAATAGGTATCTCCAAACTCTAATCTTTCTAAATCGAAAACAGAAATTCCATAGTTTGTCGAAATATATATAATATTTTGATAGGCATTAAAATGATTAATCCTTTTATCTGTTGTAGGAATAGTAGGTTTATCAATAATATCCACTACAGAAAGGATATCATCATCATCATCAAAAGCTATCTCTATCAAACCATTCTCATAGCCGATAACCAATAACTCATATGCCTCACTATAATAAATTGTTGAAATGGTTTCTCCTGATAATCCATTAACCGTTGTAAGTTCTTCAATATTGTTTGTCTGTATATCTAAGCTAAAAATAGCATTCTCTGCGGCTGCATAAATTTTATTATTGCCTTGTGTTACATCTTTTATTTCATTATATGAAAAATGGCCTTCCCACAAAGTAGAAAAATCTTGAGCAAATTGCAATAATGGAAATATGAAAATTATAAAAACAACTAGTCTTTTAAACATACACACTATTTAGATATTCAAATATATTTATAACTAACGAGTTTTACTTTAAAATAATATAATTTAAGCAAAAAAGCCTCTCAAAAATGAGAAGCTTCTTTATTATTTCATTTAACGATACTAATTACACAATCCCTTGTGCCAACATAGCATCAGCTACTTTTACAAATCCAGCAATATTGGCGCCTTTAACATAATCTATGTAGCCATCTTCATCTTTACCGTATTCAATACAAGCATCATGAATATTAGACATGATATCTTTTAGTTTTAAATCTACCTCTTCTCTAGTCCAATTAAACCTTAATGAGTTTTGAGTCATTTCTAAACCAGATGTAGCCACACCACCAGCATTTGACGCTTTTCCAGGTGCAAATAATATCTTAGCTTTATGGAACGCTGTAATGGCATCTTTGGTTGAAGGCATGTTGGCCCCTTCACTTACACAAACACATCCATTACTTAAAAGAATATTAGCATCATCTTCATTAAGTTCATTTTGGGTAGCACACGGTAACGCTATATCACATTTAACCTCCCATGGTGTTTTACCCTTAACAAATTTTGCATTAGGGTATGCTTCTAAATACTCACTAATTCTACCTCTTTTTGTATTCTTAAGCTCCATTACGTAAGCCAATTTCTCTGAATCTATTCCGGTTTCATCATATATATAGCCAGAAGAATCAGAAAGTGTTAAAACTTTACCACCCAGCTGTATTACTTTCTCTGCTGCATATTGCGCAACATTTCCAGATCCAGATACTACCACGTTTTTACCTTCAAAAGTATCTCCTTTAGTTTCCAGCATTTTCTGTGCAAAATAAACAGTACCATAACCCGTAGCTTCTGGTCTAATTAATGAACCTCCCCAAGACATTCCTTTTCCTGTCAAAACACCGGTAAAGCCATTACTTATTTTTTTATACATTCCAAAAAGAAAACCAATTTCTCTAGCTCCAACACCAATATCCCCCGCTGGCACATCTGTATTATGACCAATATGCCTGAATAGCTCACTCATAAACGCATGGCAAAAGCGCATAATTTCATTATCACTCTTTCCTTTAGGATCGAAATCACTTCCTCCTTTTCCACCTCCCATAGGTAAAGTTGTAAGACTATTTTTAAACACTTGTTCAAATGCTAAAAACTTTAAAATACTCATATTTACCGTTGGGTGAAAACGCAAACCTCCTTTATAAGGACCTATTGCAGAGTTCATTTGAATTCTATATCCCCTGTTAACTCGTATTTCACCTTGATCATCGACCCAGCAAACTCTAAATGTTATAACACGCTCTGGTTCAACCATTCTTAAAAGAATATTTTTACCATAATATATATCGTTATCAATAATATATGGAATAACTGTTTCTGCTACTTCCTCCACAGCTTGTAAAAATTCTGGTTCGTGGCCATTTCTTTCTTTTACTAAGTCTAGAAATGATTCAATATTACTTTTCATACACACAAAATTGTAATGTTATTATTAAATAGATAATTTTAGGATGCAAATATACGTTATCTTAAAAAAAAACATCATTTTTTTTTGAAATTCGCAATAAATATTCTCAACATGTCATAGAAGGAATTTATTATTGTTTTGTTTGATTATTTACAAGCAATATTTATTTTTTTACTAAGTTTTAATGTCTTTGTTTCTAAGAATACCTCAAAAAAATATATTAAACCATTTTATAATGACTTGATAAAAACAGCTCAAAAATTAAATTGTTAATTATCTTTGAGTTAAAAGATTAATTTTTTGAAATTCGCAATAAATAATTTCAATATATTTGGAAGTATTTATTAATACTTTGTTAGTTTACCGATAAAATTTGGTATTTCACCGAGTTTTTCTATATTTGTTGTCGATTATGCCTCAGAAAAAACAAAAAACTTACTATGCTTAACATAAAATATGTAGCTTTTGCTTTTTGCTTGTTTATTGCCTTTCAAACAGCTAGTGCTCAACTAGGCTTTTCTCATGAAATTGGGGTAATTGCCGGGCCTTTACAACTAAGATCAGATTATGGTATCCGTGAAGATTCAAAAACAAATTTTGGAAATTCCGGATTTGGAATAGGTATTGTACATTATTTGAATTTCTCTTACAGGGCCGACTGTAACTGTTATACTACAGATACTTATTTTAACGATCATTTTAAATTACGAAACGAGATATCTTACAATAAGACCAATCTTGAACACCTTGGTAAGCTTGTTGACCCTAGCAAAACCAGCGTACAAGCAGATCAACTAAGAGGACATAAAGGTGTCTCTAAAAATTTAGATATAGGAACTCAACTTGAATTTTACCCTTTTAGTATTCGTTCTTTTCAAGCTTTTAGCTATAGATTTGCTCCTTTTGTGAGTTTAGGTGTTCATTATACATCTTTCACACCAGAGGTCAGTACCACTTACGAAAACCCTAATCCGCTTTTAACAGGAAATATTCTTGAACCTAGTAATTTTTATTCAGAATGGGCTCCTGGATCGGTAGATGCGTCTTCGGGTAGCACATGGTCTATGGTTTCTAGTGTTGGAGTACGATACAAGCTTAATAAACTTTCAGATTTAATGCTTGATTTAAGATGGCAATACTATTTTAGCGATTGGGTAGATGGCCTTAATCACCAATTGGAGTTCAACAAAAGTAACGATTGGCTATTATGGCTTAATATTGGCTACATTTATTATTTAGATTAAAATATTATTCTAAAGCTTGCTCTAAATCAGCGATTAAATCATCAATATCTTCTATCCCCACACTTAATCGGATTAAAGAATCTACAACACCTGTTTTTTCTCTTTCTTCTTTAGGAATACTGGCATGTGTCATACTTGCAGGATGACCAGAAAGCGATTCAACACCTCCTAAAGACTCAGCTAGAGTAAAAATCTTAAGACTTTCAACAATCTTAATTGATGCTTTCATATTGTTCCCTTTAGTAGTGAAAGAGATCATTCCACCAAAATCTTTCATTTGAGATTTAGCGATACTATGATTCGGATGATTTTCAAAACCAGGCCAGTAAACTTTTTCTATTCTTGGATGATTTGCCAAGAAGTTAGCAACAGCCTTGCCATTTTCACAATGGCGTTGCATTCTAATATGCAATGTTTTTATACCTCTTAATACTAAAAAGCTATCCTGTGGTCCACAAACGGCACCACTAGCATTTTGTATAAAATATAGTCTATCTGCTAACTCTTTATCTTTTACAATCAGAGCTCCCATAACAACATCACTATGCCCGCCTAAATATTTAGTTGCAGAATGCATTACTATATCTGCACCTAAATCTAAAGGTTGTTGTAAATACGGTGTAGCAAATGTATTATCTACAGCTAGTAAAATACTATGTTTTTTTGCTATAGCTGAAACGGCTTTTACATCAATAATATTCATCATGGGATTGGTAGGCGTTTCAACCCAGATTAGTTTAGTATTTGTATTAATGTAAGCCTCTATATTTGAAGCCTCTTGCATTCCTATAAAATGAAACTTAATTCCAAAATCCTGAAAAATCTTTGTAAACAAACGAAAAGAACCTCCGTATAAATCATTGGTAGAAACCACCTCATCACCAGGTTTTAAAAGCTTAATAACAGCATCTATTGCAGCAAGGCCAGAGCCAAAAGCTAATCCATACGTTCCATTTTCAATACTTGCAAAAGCATTCTCTAAAGCATTCCGAGTTGGATTATGAGTTCTGGAATACTCATACCCTTTATGTCCTCCCGGAGTTGTTTGAGCATAAGTAGATGTCTGATAAATTGGAGGCATTACGGCACCATAAGCCGCATCATGTTCTTGACCTCCATGTATTACTTTAGTATTAAATTTCATTTTAAAAACCTTTGCACAAAGGTAAGTTTTAATTCGATGAAGCAAAAAATATTAATAAATGTAATTATTAAATCATTTGACTCATAATTAATAGAAACTGGTTTGAATACAAACACCCATAGCTTCGATTCCCGCTTTTGCGAAAATGCCAATTCCAAAGGAAAATTCAATATTTTATATTGAGGAATTATCCTTTAAGTCAAATGCAATAATTATCTTTAGTGTTGATTAATAGATTCTGTATGTATCTTAAAAAACACCTCTTAATTGTATGTTTGCTTTTCATTTTTATAGCTTGTAAAGATGAATTGAAGTTGTCATTTTCAGAAGTTAATATTTCAACTAGTCATAATAATCTTGTTGAAGTAAATATTCCTAATGCCACTGGAAACAAAGACATTACTGATCAAATAAATTCAAGAATAACTAAACACATAATAGCGTCATTACATATTGGAGAACCAGGCCATATCACATCAAAATCTATTAAAGAAAGCATTACTTTATTTAATAAAGAATTTCAATCCTTTGAAACTGATTTTCCAGAGTCTACGGAACAATGGGAAGCGCAAATAGATGGCGAGGTGTTATTTCATTCTTTGGAAATAATAAGTATCGCTATAACATCTTATGTTAATACAGGTGGAGCACATGGAACGTTAAACATCGCTTTTCTGAATTTTGAAACCAAAACAGGAAATTTAATAGTTAACAACAAACTATTTAAAGATATTGAGGGTTTCAAAAAAGTAGCTAAAATTTATTTTAATAAAGCCATTAAAGACGAAGAAATTATTTTAGATGATCCCAACATCTTCAAACTACCATCAAATATAGCATACACAGAGGAAGGTATCGTTTTACTCTACAATACTTATGAAATAGCGGCTTACTCAACAGGCATTATAGAGTTCACGATCCCTTTTGAAGACATTGATTCTCTTTTATATTTTAACAACTTTTAAAAGGGATTTAATATACCCAATATGCAATCCTTCATGAAATAACACAAACTGCAAAGCTTCGTCTACATTTCTTAAAGTATTACCTGTAGTAGAAACTGTATATTCGTTGTATTCTTTAAAGAGTTCGTTTTTATAATCTGCTTCTGTTTTTTTTATAGTTGAAAACAGCAAATCTTTTATCTCATTAACCTCTTCTTGAGTTACAACACCTTCTGGTTTACTATCTTTTCTATACTTATCAATCATTTCGTTAGACAATATCGTTGGCAAACCTGATAATTTATAAACTAAAAGTTGCTCACTCACTATTATATGACCAATATTCCAGATAACATTGTTATTAAATGTTTCTGGAATTTTATTTAAATCTTCTAAACTTGTTTTTTCTAATATACTTTTAAGAGAATCTCTTGTATTGGATAATACTTCGAATATGAATTTCATGTCATTTATTTTTTGGATAAATATACTTCTAAATGATATAATTACTTTTATTTTGTAGAAATAGTTTTTATAAATAAAAGTACCTCACGAACATGAAAAAAGTATATTATCTAAAAACCTGTAGCACTTGTATTAGAATTTTAAAAGATTTGGATCTACCTTCTGAATTTATTTTACAAGACATCAAAAAAGAAGACATAACAGTGACGCAATTAGAACAGATGAAAGAACTTTCAGGTAGTTATGAGTCTCTTTTTAGCAAACGCTCTAAACTTTATAAGGAAATGGATTTAAAAAACCAGCAGTTAGAAGAGCGTGACTATAAACACTATATACTCGATCACTATACTTTTTTAAGCAGGCCTGTTATAATAAATGATGGTCAGATTTTTATTGGTAATTCTAAAAAAACTGTTGAAGCAGCTAAAACAGCCATTCATTCTAAATAAAAAGAAGAAAGTCTTTCAATAAGCTTCTTTTTAGGAAAAATTTATTGCATAAAAAAAGCCTGATATTTTCATATCAGGCTTTTTAATTTTGCTCCTTCTCTTGGGCTCGAACCAAGGGCCATCTGATTAACAGTCAAAGAGTCTACCATTTTCTTCTTTTAGCTTTTATACTCTAAAACCTTCACTATTAAAGAAACAACTAAAATATATCGCTTTAGAAGTTAATGTTCAAAATTTCTTTGAAGGTTTAGTTAAATAGTTACTAATCTATTTGAAAACTTCTTTAGTAATTCTTTCTAAGGTTTTATTGAACTCCTTAGGTTTCTCAAGACTAGGGTAGTGTCCACAATTTTGAAATATAATTAATTCACAAGAACATGATTTATTTGCCACTTCCTTTATGTACTCTATGTTAACACTTGGGTCATAAGCACCTGCAATTACATATTTAGGAATAGGTAAATCTGTAAATATTTTTAATTGATTTAAATAACTATTCTTAGAAATATCAATAGCTATAGCTTTTCTTACTTTTGGATTAGTTCTCTTAAAATCCTCAATAATAACAGAACTACAATACTTATTAAAGAGTGTTACTTCTACAGCTTCTTTAATTTTTGTTTTAGGAACATTTTCAGTGAAAAAAGTTTGCAATTCAGGAGAAAACAGAAAAGCTTCCTCTAAGTTTAAGGGCTTCTTCAATGGTGGCGTTCCAAAAATCAAAATACCCTTTAGTTTATTTATATGTGGAGCAATTTCAATAGCAATATGCCCTCCTAATGAGTGCCCTACTAGAAAAACAGTATCATTAAATGTATTTATAAGTTTAATTAGCTTTTCTCTGTAAGAACTCATAAAAAAGTCTTCATCATTCTCATATTCATCTACAGATTTCCCATGACCAGGCAAATCTATTGCAATTTTAGTTTGAGTAATTAATTCTGACTTTATTACTTCATTAAAAACAAAAGATGAAGACGAATTGCCATGTATAAAAACAATGCTTCCTTTATTTTTCCCTTTTACAATATTGTATTTCATGTAAAACCTTTATGTTAAAACAAAACTTCTGTCACTAAATAATTGAAATATTTGAGATTTTCTTTTAACAGTTATTAAACGATACCCTCTTGTAAACATTTTGAAACAAGTTCTCTAGAGTTTTTACACTTAGATTTTTTAAGCATATTTCGTTTATGTGTATTTACGGTGTGGTTCGATATATGTAAAATACCTCCAATCTCTTTAGCCGTTTTTCCTTTTAATATTAGTGCTATGATTTCTTTTTCTCTTTTAGTGAATAAGTTTGAAATATCTTCTGTTGGAAGATAAACATCTCCTTGTTTTTCAAAGTGGATATTAGGTTTTTTTCTACTTATAAAAGAAAATTTATTACTCACAGGTGGGTTTAGATAAGTTACATCTGTATGAATACCAATAGATGTTTGAATCATTCCATCATCGCTAACATTAATAACTTTGGTCTGATGCAAAATAGTTTTGTATTTACCATTAGCATGCCTTAATTTCATTAAATATGATGTTTTATAATTTGATATATTTTCCTTACGAATATCATCAAGTTTAAATTTAATAATAACCGCCTCTTTTTCAAGAACATTTTCAATTTCATCAGGGTGTGTAAGTTCAAAAAAAGTATCTATAGACCAATCTTCTGGTTTAATACCCAGTACCTCTTCAATACCTTCGTGTACGTATGTCATTTTGTATGAGGCAAAATCTAAAATATAATAATAAAAAGACCCTGCGGTAAATAAAGAAGCAATTTGGTCTATAATTTCTATTATAGGTTCTTTATTGTTAGGAGTAGTCATTTTATTTTCCTGATCCCATAATTGAAGAAGTTTTTTAGTGTTTTCGTTCGTCATTAATAATAGCTAAGTAATTTTTAAATATATAAAACATTTAGCTACTTCAAAAAATTAAAAAATAATAGAATTTTTATCTTCTTTATAATTAGAGAGTTATTAAAACATCTGTTTATCCCTCTTTTATGTTCGTTCATAGGTTTTGGTTGAAAAAAATACTTAAAAGTAGGTATTGATTTATGAGATGTTAAATGTTTAATTTTCAAAAAAATTAAGCCATCCTGTTTATACTTTAAAGATTTAGTTTCTGAGTTTTTTAAATGTGGCAAAAAGTAACCCTAACATCAAAGTTTAATGATTTGTTTAAAATAAAAATTATGAAAAACACAGTTTTATTTTTATTATTATTTATCAACATTTCCTATTCACAAGAAACAGAAAAATTTAAATCAACTTGGGGTGGAAGTGAAAATGTGGCAAGTATTGGTCAACATGAAGTAGATAATTCCAGGGGGTATAGGAGAGAGACAAAAATAAAAACAGGAGAATGGGAACATTATCATAAAAATGGTAACTTGGATTGGGTTGGTAGCTATATAAAAAATAAAAGAGTTGGAGTTTGGAAGTTTTATTATCCAAAAAGCGGTAATCTTTGGGCTAAAAAAAATTATGACAATGACAAACTAGAAGGTAAAAGTATAGAATATCATATAAATGGACAAGTATCAATAGAAAGTTCATATGCCAATGGTGAGCTGGTGGGTTCACAAACGAAGTATTATGAAAACGGTCAAATAAAAAGTAAAATGACTTTTGATAATGGAAATTTTGTGAGTCTAACAGAGGCTTATTCTGAAGATGGACAGCTTGAAGATATTGATAACGTACGAATGAAAAAATTATATGGAAAGGTAGATGGGGATTATAGATTAATAGATCTTTTAAAAGCATATATTTTACTTGGTGACATGAGGATTCAAGAGGGAAAAGAAATAATAAATAAAATAAACAGTCTAGAGGATTCTCCAGTTAATAATAAACGTTATGATGAACTAACGGCTTCACTTGAAGAAAAATATAAGTCCGCACTTTCTCATTTTGAAGAAGTATATAAACACGACCCAAGTGATGATTTAAAAAGCAAAATTAAAAGTACTAAAGAGAAGCTTCTTAGTTGGAAACTAAAAAAATGATTAAATATAAATATTAGAGGTGGAATGGATTATTTTACAACTATAATCCTGAAAGCAAATCACAACAAAGATTTAACCTTCTGAACTTAAATGCATTACTACAACATTTGATTATCTGATTTTTTAACATTTCATAGATTTTGGTTTAAAAAATACTTAAAATTAGATATTGATTTATGAATTGCTAAGCATTTAATTTGATAACAAAATTACGCAGTTTATACTTTTGGGATTAAGTTTATGAATTTTTTAAAGTGGTGATGAAAATAAATAAGAGGGAACACTATTATCAAAGTAAAATGATTGGTTTAAATTAAAATTTATGAAAAGAGTTTTTTTATTGACAGCAATTTTGTCCGTTACCATCTCATCTGCACAAAGGGAGAAAAAAGAGTATTATGATACTGGTGAATTAAAATCTGTAATTGAATATAATGATAATGGATTCCCTGGAGATAGTAAATATTATTACAAAAATGGCAATTTAGAAAAAACAGGCCGCTGGGGAGGTAGATATACTTTGGGTGGCATAAAAACTTATATAGGTGGGGAATGGAAATATTACCATGAAAACGGTAAACTTTCTGCAGTTGGGTATTTTTATGATAATGAAAAGACAGGTGAATGGAAAGAGTATAATAAGAATGGTTTATTAACTGGCAGCTTTGATTTTGACAGCAATAAGAGAAAAATTTACTATGAAACAGGTCAATTACGGCAAGAAGGTTCGTTAATAAATAATAAGCCACATGGAGAATGTTACGTTTACTATGAGAATGGAAAACTGTATGCAATTCAAAATTTTAATAATGGAAAACGAAATGGGCTCTGGAAAGAATACTATGAAAATGGGAATATAAAAAATGAATATAATTTTGAATCCGATAAATTAGATGGTTTGTGGACTACTTATTATGAAGATGGTAAATTATTTACAACAAGAGAATATGTTGAGCATAAGTTAATGAATGTTTTAAAATTGCTCAATAGAAATGGGGATAGTTTAGATACGGGAACTTTTAAAAATGGGAATGGGTTGCTAAATGTCTATAACCCCGAAGGTAAGTTAGAAGAACAGGTAACTGTTAAGAATGGGATATTTATCCAAGATTAAGTGAAAAATTATAGTAAGTATAAAAATATTATATATAATTAAAGAAAATTATGAAGAATACAATTTTAACTTTAGCGTTAGTACTATTTTACAATCTATGCTATTCACAAGAAGGAACTAATAGGAGTGAAGACTTTGATTGGGATACAGAATTTTATTTAAATCATGCAAATGTAGATGAGTCTGTAATAATTGAAGGGTGTGAAAACGCTACTGATAAAAAAAGTTGTTTCGACACAAAATTTAATGAAATATTAAACAAATACCCCTTTGAATGTTCAGATTGCAAAGATGAACTTAAAATAATGGTGTCATTAAAAATAAATAAATATAGAGATATAAGATTCGGAGGGCTTAGAACTAACAACAAAATGTTCAATTCTCAATATTCTAAAAATGGGAAAAAAAGAAAAAAAATTGAGAGATTTTTATTAAAAAAAATAAAAATAATAAAACCAGCAAAACTCAATAATAAAATTGTTTCAGTTCAATGCTTTACAAAAATTATTAAAAAATATTGATACAAGTAATTTGTAAAAATTGACTAGAGAAAATATGCGGTTTTATTTTGCTAAAACAAATTAGCGGTAAAATTAAAAATATCAAAAACTAGCATAGAGAATACTAAAATCATATAAATAAAAGCTAGAACAATACCTTAAATCTAATTAATTATGAAAACAATTAACATTTTAGCTCTAGTTTTATTTGCAATGTTATTTACTGCAAATGTAAATGCTCAAAAAAATAATAAGACTTATTATTATTTTACACAAGCAACTGCTCATATTCCAAATAATGGCGGTAATAATGCAATAATAACTATAGTTAAAGAGATTACATGTGATAGCACTCCTCTTCCTATTAGTGGGATACGTTTAGGTGTTGAACGCCAAACACGTGATCATGTAAAAACTGAATATAATTGGGATAATTTCATAATTAAGTCTTACACATATTTTTCTACTAAAGCTGAAGCTGAGGAAAAACGAGCCCTAACTATTGGCAAATATGAACGAAAACGTTACAAAGTTATCAAGGATATTAATTTTGAATATCATTGCGATGAAAACTAGTATAAAAGAATATCTTGACAATGGTTACTTTGATACTAAATAACTTCTCTAATTTTTCTTTTGAAATATCCAATTTGTAATAACTTTTTCCAAATTACAGAATAGCTTGAGCCTGTTTTTAAATATCAATTATTAACTCTATTCAATAGTTATCTAGATATATTAACTTGGCACCAAATGCTATGATTTAACTTCGAGAGTGCAAATAAAAAAAGACCTTAAAAGTAAAAATACTCTTAAAGCCTTTATCTACTGTGCTCCTTCTCTTGGGCTCGAACCAAGGACCCTCTGATTAACAGTCAGATGCTCTAACCAACTGAGCTAAGAAGGAGTGTATTTTCGTCTTAGTGAGCGCAAATATATATTTTTTTAATAAGTAATTCTAAAATTTAATGCGCATTTGCACATTTTACTAAAAATAATTTTTGCACAAAAAAACCTGATACTTTCATATCAGGTTTAAATTTTGCTCCTTCTCTTGGGCTCGAACCAAGGACCCTCTGATTAACAGTCAGATGCTCTAACCAACTGAGCTAAGAAGGAGTGTGTTTTTCGCCTTAGCGAGCGCAAATATATGTATATTTTTAGTTACTGCAAATAAAAATTTTAAAAATTTTATCCGAAAATGGCTTTATAAATGTCATTCCCATTAGCAAATAAAACTAAAGCTATTAAGATAAAGAAACCAACCATTTGTGCATACTCCATGAATTTGTCCCCTGGCTTTCTTCCAGACACCATTTCATATAGTAAAAACATTACATGACCACCATCTAAAGCTGGTATTGGTAACAAGTTTAATACACCCAACATAATAGATAAAAAGGCTGTTAATTGCCAGAATGCAGCCCAATTCCAAGTAGAAGGAAACATCTTTCCTATAGCGGCGAACCCACCTATTTGAGACGCCCCTTTTTTAGTGAATATATATTTGAACTGTGCTAAATAGTCTTTAATTGACCAATATCCAACGGATAAACCACTAGAAATACTTTCTCCAAAAGAATAATCTCTGTGTTGATATTTAACATAGGATTCATCTGTAGGGATTGGCAGAATTCCTATCTTATTATCTTCAGTCGGTGTAATTGAGAGTGTCTTAATAACCGAGTCTCTTTTAACTGTTAAGTTAATACCTTCTTTTACATTATTCTTTAACGCATAAGTTAAATCGGAATAATAATTAATCTCTTTCCCATTAATGCTTAAAATTTTATCCGTTAATAAAAGACCTGCTTTGGCAGCAGGATAATCAGGAACTATAGAATCTAATTTAAAAGGAAATCTAGGAGTTAATGCTGGTATATCACCCGATTCGAAAAGCTGTGTTCCTATATCTTCAGGAACTTTTAGGGTTTCAACCGAACCATCTATTCGCTTTACTTCAATATTATCTACGGTTCTAAACATTAAATACGTAGACAAATTATCAGCTTCAGCAAAAGGAATATTATTTATAGAAACGATTTTATCACCATCCTTAAAGCCATATTGTTCCATTGTTTTTGTAACTCCATAGCCATATTTTATATCGTCCGTATTTTGGTAGTCTTCACCCCAAACAAACAATATCATCATATAAATAAAAAAGCCTAATAAAAAATTAACAATAACGCCACCAAGCATAATAATTAAACGTTGCCATGCTGGTTTAGAACGAAATTCCCATGGCTGAGGTTCTTTAGCCATTTGCTCCGTATCCATACTCTCGTCAATCATACCTGCTATTTTAACATAACCGCCTAATGGTAACCAGCCTATGCCATAAACCGTATCGCCTATTTTCTTTTTGAATAAAGAAAATTTTACATCAAAAAATAAATAAAACTTTTCTACTCTTGTTTTAAATATTTTAGCGGGGATAAAATGCCCCAGCTCATGCAAAACAACTAAAATGGAAAGGCTTAATAATAATTGAGCCGCTTTTATTAAAAATACAGACATGTATTACATTTTTTTTATAACCGCACAAAAGTAAGCTTTTAAACCAACTTTAAAAAGACAATTATAATATGCTCTTATTATTTAACATGATTTTAAGCCTAAATACTATATACCCTAAATTTATCCATTCTATTTTTTGTTTTAAAAGATGAGAATATAACATCCTGAAAAATTTCTTTTTTTAATTAAATTTTTAGACTCCAATGTTTCATTGTATTTTTGTATAAGTTTAATTTTAACAGTTAAAATGTTATCATTTTTTAAGGATTACAAAGGGTTTGCAATTGTATTTGTCATTATTTCTATTGTCATAGTTTCAATTATTTATAACACCCTAAATGTTTATCAACCACTACCTGTTTATCAACCTACTATGGTGAGTACAGAATTGGTAGACAGTACCATTCAATATAAAAAGAAGTATCATAAAATAGCCGATTTTTCACTTACCAATCAAAATGGTAAAACGGTCACACAAAACGATTATAAAAACAAAATATACGTAGCCGACTTCTTTTTCACTACCTGCCAGACTATTTGCCCCATTATGACCGATCATATGGCGCAAATACAACAAAAAATTATTAATGACAACGACGTTATGTTACTCTCTCATTCTGTAACTCCAGAAATAGATACAGTTGCCCAGCTAAAACGTTATGCTAAGAAAAAAGGAGTAAATGATAGTAAGTGGAATTTAGTTACTGGGGACAAAAAACAAATATATCAACTTGCCAGAAAAAGTTATTTAGCGGTTAAAGACCACGGAGATGGAGGACCTTTTGATATGGTACATACTGAAAACTTTATGCTTATTGATAAAAAACGTCAAATAAGAGGGTTTTATGACGGTACAAATAAGGAAGATATTGATCGCTTACTTGATGATATTAAAATCCTAAAAGAAGAATATCAAAAATAGTTTTCTATCAACCATTTTTTTAGACTACTTTTTTATGCTATTTTTGCTTCTTTAAAATCAATCTAAATAAGCTTGCAAGACACTTTAGCACAACTCAAACGTGGTGAAAAGGGTATTATTACCGATGTTTCATCTATTCATATACCTTTAAAGCTCTTAGAAATGGGATGTTTACCAGGCAATTCTGTGCAACTTGTACAACTTGCTCCTTTTCAAGACCCTATGTATCTTAATATAAATGGTACTCATTTGGCTATTAGGAAAGAAACGGCTTCTCATGTTTTAATTGAAAAGGTAACATATGAGTAAGCAAATAAATGTTGCCTTAATTGGTAATCCAAATACAGGGAAAACATCTGTTTTTAATGCGTTAACAGGATTAAACCAAAAAGTTGGTAATTATCCAGGTATTACGGTTGAAAAAAAAGAAGGAATATGCAAACTACCCAGAGGTGTCAAAGCACATATTATCGATTTACCTGGAACCTACAGTCTAAACGCTTCTTCTCTTGATGAAAACGTTGTTATAGAACTCCTTTTAAATAAAAATGATAAGGATTTTCCAGATATTGCAGTTGTTGTAAGTGATGTTGAGAACTTAAAACGAAATCTTTTATTATTTACTCAAATTAAAGATTTAGAAATCCCTACGCTCCTTGTCATTAATATGGCGGATAGGATGAGTTACAAAGGTATTTCATTAGATATTGATTATTTAGAAACACATCTTGAAACCAAAATTGCCTTAATAAGTACCAGAAAGAATGAAGGTATTGATAATTTAAAAAACCTCATTGCCAATTTTAAAGATCTTTCTGTAACGCCTTGCATTAATGCTTCTGAAATAGATCAGGATTATTTTGACAATTTACGCAAAGCATTTCCTAACCAACTTTTGTATAAACTTTGGTTAGTTATTACGCAAGATGTTAACTTCGGAAAAACAGATCGAAAAGAAATTGATGCTGTAGCCAATTTTAAAACTAAAAGCAAAGGAGATTTAAAACGTTTACAGCAAAAAGAAACTATTAAACGCTATCAATTTATAAACAATGTTCTTAAAAAAGGACAAACAATTGATATTACACAAGCCAAAGATTTACGAACAAAACTGGATCGTATTTTAACTCATAAAGTTTGGGGTTATGCTATTTTCTTCATCATTCTACTTGTCATTTTTCAGGCAATTTATGACTGGTCTAGTGTACCAATGGATTTTATTGATACTGTTTTTGCATCATTAAGCGAATGGATTAAGAACATCCTACCAAATGGTGCTTTCACCAATTTATTAGCAGAAGGTATTATTCCTGGTCTTGGGGGCATCGTCATCTTTATTCCACAAATTGCTTTCTTATTCTTATTTATCGCGGTGCTTGAAGAAAGTGGCTATATGAGTCGTGTCGTATTTTTAATGGATCGGGTTATGCGACGTTTTGGTTTAAGCGGTAAAAGTGTTGTTCCTTTAATTTCTGGTACTGCCTGCGCTATCCCAGCAATTATGGCGACACGAAATATTGAAAACTGGAAAGAACGCTTAATTACTATTTTAGTAACACCTTTCACAACATGCTCTGCAAGACTTCCTGTCTATTTAATAATTATATCATTAGTTATTCCAGAAGGACGATTTTTTATTTTAAGTTACCAGGCTTTAACGCTGATGCTTTTATATTTAATTGGCTTTGTATCAGCAGTCTTTTCGGCATATATTCTAAATAAAATTCTGAAAATAAAAAGCAAAACTTTTTTTGTAGTTGAAATGCCCAATTACAAACTCCCCATGTTTAAAAATGTAGCTTTAACAGTTATTGAAAAAACAAAGTCTTTTGTTTTTGGAGCAGGAAAAATCATTCTTGCCATATCCATTGTACTTTGGTTTTTGGCATCTTATGGTCCTGGAGAAGAATTTAATAATGCAGAGACAATTGTTAAATCAGAACACGCTTCTCAAAATCTCAATGAAGAAGATTTACAACAAAAAATAGCCTCATACAAACTAGAGCATTCTTTTATTGGTATTACCGGACGTGCTATTGAACCTGTTATTAGACCTCTAGGTTACGATTGGAAAATTGGTATTGCTATAGTAAGTTCTTTTGCTGCTCGCGAAGTATTTGTGGGTACATTAGCCACTATTTACAGTGTTGGAAGTGATGAAGAAGAAACCATAAAAAATAGAATGGCCAGCGAAGTTAATCCAATTTTAGGAGGCCCTTTATTCACCTTCGCATCGGGCATTTCATTACTATTATTTTATGCCTTTGCGATGCAATGCATGAGTACACTTGCTATTGTAAAAAAAGAAACCAACAGTTGGAAATGGCCTGTTTTGCAACTAGTAATTATGACTACCTTTGCTTATATCGTAGCATTTATTGCATTTCAATTTTTAAAATAAGTAAATTTATCAAACCAATTACGACAAAACACGTATGAACACCATGATTCAAAACATATTAGTATTTACAGCAATGGTTTTAGCTGTATCGTTTTTGGTTAAAAAATTCTTTTGGAAAAAATCAAAACCGAAAAAAGTTTGCGGCGGAGACGATGGTTGTGGTTGTCATTAATTTCACATTCCACCCTTTCTTTAAAAAGTTTAAGAAACCTTTACAAATAGGTTATTGGCAATCATATTAGATATTATCAACTCTTTCGTTTTTATTTTTATGGTAATGGAATTATCAAAAGGTTCTCGGTGACAAACCTTTAACTCTGTACCTAGAGCTATATTATTTTTATCCAGATATTTTAAAAATTCTGACGAAGAATCCTGAACACCAACACAGATACAATCATTTCCTATTTTAGCTTCAGAAAGTAGAATTTTATCAATTTTTTTAATATTACCCATTTTATCTGGAATAGGATCACCGTGTGGATCATGGGTAGGAAATTCTAAAAATGCATCTAACTGACTAATTAGTTTTTTAGACTTTATATGCTCTAACTGCTCCGCTACTTCATGAACTTCATCCCATGAAAAATTTAGTTTCTCAACTAAAAAAACTTCCCATAGTCTATGTTTTCTAACAATATTAATAGCAATTTCTTTCCCCTTTTCAGTTAAAGTAACCCCTTGATATTTTTTATAATCAACATATCTTTTCTCGGAGAGCTTCTTAACCATATCGGTTACAGATGAAGCTTTTGTTTCCATCTCTTTAGCAATAGCATTCGTGCTCACATTATTAACACCATACTTTCCCAGGTGATAGATTGCTTTAATATAATTTTCTTCCGTAAGGGTTATCATAACTGTTTTTTAGGCAAAACAAAGATAGAATAATTAATAAGATTAAAATAATTTTTAGATTAGTCTAAAAATTATTTTATATTTGCATAAAAATATAAACATGAGACATCTAATAATACTCCTTACAAGTGTATTATCTTTTACAGTAAATGCACAAAGCATAACGGGCAAAACAGAATCGGATGGGAGCTCTTTACCTTATGTGAATATTTATTTAAAAAGTGAAAAAAAAGGAGCAGTATCTAATGAAGATGGTTCATTTAAAATAAACAATGTAAAAGCTGGAACATATACTATTATTGCTTCATTCACCGGGTATCAAACTCAGAGAAAAACAATCACCATGTCTTCAGACGATGTCGTTATAAATTTTGATTTGCCCGAATCCGAATTACTGGAAGAAGTCGTAGTTACTGGAACTCTAAAACCAGTTTCGAGAATTGACAGCCCCGTTCCTGTTGAAGTTTACACACCTACATTTTTCAAAAAAAACCCTACACCTAGCATTTTTGAAGCTTTGCAAAATGTTAACGGTGTACGCCCTCAGTTAAATTGTGGTTTGTGCAACACAGGTGATATTCATATTAATGGGCTAGAAGGACCTTATACACTAGTGTTAATTGACGGTATGCCTATAGTAAGTGGTCTTTCTACTGTTTACGGATTATCAGGTATTCCAAATAGTTTAGTAGAGCGTGTTGAAATTGTAAAAGGTCCTGCATCATCACTTTACGGGAGTGAAGCTGTGGCTGGTTTAGTCAATGTAATTACTAAAAAACCTGGAAATACACCTCTATTTAGTGCTGATGCCTTCGGGTCATCTTGGGGTGAATTTAATTTTGACCTTGGCGGGAAATTTAAATTAGGTAGTGCCTCTTCTTTATTGGGAGTTAATTACTTTAACTACAATCAGCGTATAGACAATAACAATGATGGTTATACAGATTTAACACTTCAAGACAGAATTTCGGTATTTAACAAATGGAGTTTTGAACGTAAAAGCGGTAAAGCATTTTCAATAGCAGGGCGTTTCTTTTATGAAGACAGATGGGGTGGCGAAAACAATTGGAATCCAAATTTTAGAGGAGGAGATGAGATCTATGGAGAAAGCATCTACACTACACGAGGCGAATTGTTTGGTCTTTATGAATTACCAACCACAGAAGATATAGATTTTACATTTTCTGCAACCACACACGACCAAAATTCGTTTTACGGTAATACATCATACAACGCACAACAGCATATTGTATTTGGACAAACCACTTGGAATCGTATCCTTGGAAAACATGACTTATTGGTTGGTGTTGCTGGGCGTTATAATTTTTATGATGATAATACTCCAGCCACCAGAAGTCAAAACAATGATACAAATAAGCCTGATGAAATAATTATTCCTAGTGTTTTTCTACAAAACCAATGGAAATTTGCACCAAAACACGAATTATTAGCTGGACTTCGCTATGATTATGATAACAGACATGGTAACATTATCACACCTCGATTAGCTTATAAATTTGCACCAACCGAAAACGATGCTATTCGTTTTAACATGGGAACAGGTTTTAGAGTTGTTAATTTATTTACAGAAGACCATGCTGCTCTAACAGGTTCAAGAGAGATTATTATTGAAGAAAATTTAGAGCCTGAAAAATCCGTTAATTTCAATATTAATTATTTAATGAAGCGTTACTTATTTTCTGGTACATTTTTCACTTTAGAAACCTCGGCTTGGTATACCTATTTTTCAAACAGAATTAATCCAGATTATGACACTAATGTAAACCAAATTAGATACGCTAATTCTGATGGTAATGCTATTTCTCAAGGAGTTAGTTTGCAAGCTGATATAAATTTTGGGTTTGGGTTAAAAGCCATGGTTGGAGCATCTTTACAAGAGGTCGCTAATATTGAAAATGGCGAAAAAACAAGACAACCATTAACTGAAGGGTTTAATGCTAACTGGGGCTTGAGCTACAAAATAAATCAAGCGAACTTGTTGATAGATTTTACAGGAAATCTGTATGGCCCAATGCGACTAGCCACTCAAGAATTCACTAACGAAGCTGGTATTTTTATTGATGATCCAAGAGACAAAAAATCTCCTTATTGGTCTATAATGAATATTCAGTTAACTTACGACGGTTTTAAAAATCTTGAAATTTACGGAGGTGTTAAAAATTTATTAGATTGGACACCTGCAAAAAATAATCCTTTTGTAATTTCACGAGGCAACGATCCTTTTGAAAAAACTATTCAAAACCCTCAACAAGATCTGAACTTTGATACTACTTACGTGTACACGTCATTACAAGGTATTCGTAGCTTTTTAGGAATTCGTTATAATTTATTTTAATATTTGAAATACTTACTTTACATATTACTATTTACTTCGCAATGTGGCTGGAGCCAACTTAAAAACTATACTTTTAAAGACCTTTCTCGTTTAAAAGAAGAACGTCCTATAGTTATATTTTTGCACACAGATTGGTGCAAGTATTGTAAAGTGATGAAAAACACCACTTTTAAAAATGAAAAAATCATAGAAAAGTTAAATGAAAGGTTTTATTTTATTTCTTTTAATGCAGAACAAAAAACCTCAGTAACTTTTCAAAATCATACATTTAAATATAAAAGTACAGGTAAAAAAACGGGGATTCATGAACTAGCAGAAGCTTTAGGTACTTTTGAGTCTAAAATATCTTATCCTACAACGGTAGTGTTAAACAACAAGAAAGAAATTGTGTTTCAGTATCCCTACTTACTCAAACCAAAAGAGTTTTTAAAGGTTCTCAATAAAATTGAATGAAAGGTAAAAGAGTTTGTATTTTTGAAACAACTCTTTTTCATTAAAAAGTAAATGTATAGCATGAAAAAAACAGTATTACTTCTATTATTAATAGCATTATTTTTCAACTGCAAAAACGAAAAAAAGACTAATGACAAACTAAATATAGTAACCACCACTTCTATGATTACTGATTTAGTAACTAACATTGGTGGCGATCACATCCATATTCAAGGACTAATGGGAAGTGGTGTTGATCCGCATTTATATAAAGCCAGTGAAGGTGATGTTACTAAATTAGCAAATGCTGATATTATTTTCTACAACGGACTACATCTTGAAGGCAAGCTTGTTGAAGTTTTCGAAAAAATGAAAAACAAAAAAACTATTGCCGTTTCTGATGCCTTAGATAAAAGTACACTTATTGGTTCGGAATACTTCGCATCCAATTACGATCCGCATATTTGGTTTAATGTAGATTATTGGATACAAGCTACCCAATTTATAGTCAAAAAACTTTCAGAGACAGTTCCAGAACAAAAAGCAGCATTCGAAACTAATGGAGCAAATTATATTAAACAATTAGAAGCATTAAAAACCAAATTAACGTCTATCATTGAAACCCTTCCTGAAGAAAAACGTATTTTGGTAACAGCCCATGATGCTTTTAATTATTTTGGAAAATCATTCAAGTTTGAAGTAGTCGGTTTACAAGGACTATCAACGGCTACTGAAGCTGGTGTTCAAGATGTTCAAAAGCTATCAGCTTATATCATAGAAAAAAATGTAAAAGCTGTTTTTGTAGAAAGCTCTGTACCCAAACGTACTATAGAAGCCTTGCAAGCCGCTGTAAATTCTAAAGGACATCAGGTTACTATTGGCGGTTCTTTATACTCGGATGCACTTGGAAATGCGGACTCTATTGAAGGCACATACATTGGTATGTTTGAATATAATGTAAACACCATAGTAAATGCATTAAAATAAATTAAGCGATGGACGAAGATAAAAAGGTTAAAGAAACTCCTACCTCAGCAAGAAGAATCGCTGTTAAAGTAGACGATTTAACCGTAGCCTATAACTACAAACCTGTACTTTGGGATATCGACTTAGAAATACCAGAGGGCGTTCTTATGGCCATTGTTGGACCAAATGGAGCAGGCAAATCAACACTCATAAAATCAATTCTTGGTATTTTAAACCCTATTGCTGGTAGTGTTAGTATCTATGGAAAATCTTATGAAAAACAACGCGCATTAGTTGCTTATGTCCCACAAAAGGGAAGTGTAGATTGGGATTTCCCAACAACTGCTTTAGATGTTGTAATGATGGGTACATACGGTAGTCTGGGCTGGATAAAACGTCCCGGACAAAAAGAAAAAAAGAAAGCTTTGGAAGCCTTGGAAAAAGTAGGTATGCTGCCTTTTAAAAACAGACAAATAAGTCAACTTTCTGGCGGACAACAACAACGTATTTTTCTGGCTAGAGCCTTGGTACAAGATGCTTCTATCTATTTTATGGACGAACCCTTCCAAGGGGTTGATGCGACTACCGAAATTGCCATCATTAATATTTTAAAAGAATTAAGAAAAGCCAATAAAACGGTTATAGTAGTGCATCATGATTTGCAAACAGTTCCAGAATATTTTGATTGGGTTACTTTTTTAAATGTAAAGAAAATTGCTACTGGTCCTGTTAAAGACATCTTTAATGATGATAATTTAACTAAAACCTATGGTATTAATTATAAAGTGAGTATACAGGAATGAAAAGTGAACAGTTTGCAGTGACAGTATACAGTACTCACTCAAAAGAAAATAAAAATAAAATATGCGAAAAAGGGAGAGATTCCTGTCGCAGTTTATCTTGAGCGCAGCCGAAAGGTAGGAATTATGGATATAACAGAATATATAAAGCTTGTCTTCACAGACTATACGTTAAGGACCATCACACTGGGGACTGCCATTCTAGGAGCAGTAACTGGTATGCTAGGAAGCTTTGCTGTATTACGAAAACAAAGTTTGTTGGGTGATGCCATATCTCATGCTGCACTTCCAGGGATAGCCATTGCATTTTTAATTACAGGGGCAAAAGATAGTAACATGTTACTATTAGGGGCTTTAATAAGTGGTCTCATTGGCACGTTTTGGATTCGTGGCATTATTAGCAAAACACATTTAAAATCAGATACCGCTTTGGGGCTCATTTTGTCTTTGTTTTTTGGTTTCGGAATGCTTCTCTTAACCTTTATTCAAAAACAACCCAATGCAAATCAAGCGGGTTTAGATAAATATTTGTTCGGACAAGCAGCTACTTTGGTGGAAAGCGATGTTTGGCTCATGAGTATTGTAACTGGCGCTTGTCTTTTAGTTTTATTACTTTTTTGGAAAGAATTCAAAATCCTTCTTTTTGATGCCGATTATACAAAGACACTAGGTTTTAATATAAAATTCATCGATATTTTAATCACTACATTTATTGTATTAGCTATTGTACTAGGGTTACAAACGGTTGGTGTTGTACTTATGAGCGCTATGCTATTAGCTCCTGCCGCCGCTGCAAGACAATGGACCAATAGTTTAGGGGTTATGGTGTTTCTAGCTGCTATTTTTGGAGCATTTTCAGGTGTTTTTGGAACAGCCATTAGTGCCAGTCAAAATAATTTGTCAACAGGCCCCGTAATTGTTATTGTTGCTGGTGTATTCGTTCTAGTTTCTTTTATATTTTCACCTAGTCGGGGATTACTTTTCAAACAAATACGATTCATCAAAAATCGCCGTGATTTACAGCTACATAAAACATTGTCGTTTATGTATCATATTGCTGAAACACATGAAAATATCTCGCATCCTCATGCCATTAAAATCTTGAATAATTTTCAAGGATATACAAAAGGAACGCTTCAAAAATTAGTTCGGAAAAATTACGTAAAAATTGATGGTAGTATGTGGAGTTTAACATCAGAAGGGTTTAAAACAGCCTCTAATTTATACAACCAACAAAACGAAAATAATGAGTAGTGCTCAAATAGAAATACAGCTCATTGCCAGTTTGGTTGCTATTGCTTGTGCGATACCTGGAACATTTTTAGTGCTTCGTAAAATGGCCATGATTAGTGACGCTATTAGCCATTCTATCCTGCCTGGAATTGTTATTGGGTTTTTCATCACCCAAGATTTAAACTCACCGTTACTAATTTTTTTAGCAGCAATAACAGGAATTATTACAGTGGTTTTGGTAGAGTACATTCAAAAAACAGGCTTGGTAAAAGAAGATACTGCTATTGGATTAGTCTTTCCCATATTGTTTAGTATAGGCGTTATTTTAATTGCTAAAAATGCTAACGATGTTCATCTGGATGTAGATGCTGTTTTATTAGGTGAATTGGCCTTTGCTCCTTTTGATAGGTTATTCATTGCTGGTGTAGATGTTGGCCCTAAATCATTATGGATTATTAGCTGCATTTTACTAATTACCATTGGACTACTATTTGCATTTTTTAAAGAACTAAAAATAAGCACATTTGATGCTGGTTTAGCAGCCTCTTTAGGCTTCTCACCTGCTGTTATTCATTACGGTCTTATGACGGTTTCTTCAGTCACAACTGTTGGTGCTTTTGATGCCGTCGGAGCCATTCTAGTCGTCGCTTTAATGATTGCTCCAGCTGCTGCCGCTTACTTGCTTACCACCAATTTAAAACGTATGCTTGTTTACGCTATTTGTTTTGGAGTATTTAGCGCTATTTCCGGTTATTGGTTAGCACATTGGTTAGATGCTTCTATTGCTGGTTCTATTACAACCATGTTAGGTTTACTTTTTTTGATAGTTTATTTATTTGCTCCCAGCAAAGGCGTCATTGCTGTACTTTACAGAGAAAAACAGCAACGTACTGAAGTTTCTTTACTTACCTTTTTACTGCATTTAAGGAATCATAGCGAAGAAGTAGAACGCCATGTTAATCATCTTAATGAGCATATTAACTGGCAAAAAGTACGGAGTAAAACGGTGTTAGAATTAGCTCTTAAAAACAACATGATTGTTATTGATAATCATATTGTGTCGTTAACGGAAAAAGGTAAGGATTTCACTTCTCAAGCTCTTGATTATATTATAACCAACGAAGATTCTAAAATTGAACATATGAAAGATGACTTCTTTTTGTTTAGGGGGTAGTGTCATTAAGAGGAAGGAACCTTATAAATACCTATTATCAAGAAATAAAAATGGATAAAAGCTCGAAACCAGAAAACTCTTTTTTACTTTAATTTTATTTGAAGTAAAACAGTGAGATTCTTCGCTACGCTCTGAATGAAAATATATTTTACCTTAGTAAATTATGGCAAAACACAACGAATTAGGAAAAAAGGGAGAACAATTAGCTATTGATTTTTTATTGAAAAACGGTTATAACATTCTTGAACGTAACTACCGTTTCGATAAAGCCGAAGTTGATATTATAGCTCAACAAAATGATACGCTAGCCATTATTGAAGTTAAAACACGCTCAACAACCGATTTTGGGAACCCTCAGGATTTTGTTAAACCAAAACAAATTCAGCGGTTAGTAAAAGCAGTTGATCATTACGTAAACGCAAATGGTTTAGATGTTGAAGTGCGTTTTGATATTATTGCTATTGTGAAAGCGGGAAAAGGTTTCAATATTGAGCATTTAGAAGATGCTTTTTATCATTTTTGAATTTTCTGTCATTTCTAGCGTAGCATATAGAAGTGACAAGCCTCTAAACTTATTCTTTTTCAAAAAACAGTTTTAAAGCTTCTATGTTTTCCGGTTTTGAAATGATATGCTTGTCTTTATCCAATATAAAATAGGTTGGTGTTGCAGTAACTCCATAATCATTACCTATCTGGTTTTCCCATTTACCAGCCCCATAAACATGTATGAATTCCGGGTAATTAGAAATTAAATTTTTCCATTTCAGAGGATCTTTTTCTAAAGCGACAGCAACAATCTGTACGTTTCCTTTTTCTTTAGATTGAATGTATGTTCGTAATTGAGGAACTTCATCTAAACAATGTGAACAACCACTACTCCAAAATACAATGATATAACGTTCTGCTGTATTTAACTCACTTATCTTTTTGGTAACTGTCTTCCCCTCTTTTTGTATTTCTAAAGAAAAATCGGGAGCCGCATTTCCTATAGAAAGGTTTTTAAACAAAATTAATCCGTGTAGAAGTTCTTGATCGTTTAACTCTACTGCGATATCCATTAAGTAAGTCTCTGCAATATAATTAGCAACATCTTCATAGTTTAAATCAGCCATTTGTTGCCACAAATCTACCAACAAAATTCTTTTAACTTTTATTGGCGCACGCTTCATAGCTTTACAAAACACATCAATATTTTTCTTGTAAGTCGTTATTTCATCAGCAGAATTAAATGACATCCCAAACACATAATTAAGCATGCGTTCTTCTAAAAAATTAGAACTTTGAAGTGTTTTATCATCAAACTTTACAAAATCAAAATAATGGTGCCTTAAACTATCAACGTAAGTTCCGACATCTTTAAATTTTTTAGGAATATATGGTTTATTCGCTTTAATAAAAGAAAGCGCAATGGTATTCTTTGCAGCAGCTTCAAAACTGGACTGTGTTTCTGCTTGAGTTTTAAAAATGGCATTTAATGCTAGTGTGTCTTCACTCTTTTGCCTAAAATAATTTCCAATACTTTGAGTCACCATAGACATACTATCTGTATAGGAAGCCAATAATTTGTTTTCAATAGAGTTTTGAAAAGTGACCCCAGTTTCAGAGTTAAAAGTGAGATGTATATCTTCTTTTCCGTTGTAGATAACATCAAAATTATAATCTTCTTGGGGCACCGCATATACAATCCTGTACATGCCTTTTGTCGCTGTAGAATCTAATTTAAATTGAAATGTTCCATCTTCGTTTACTTCAGCATTTGCAATATACTCCGATAATGTGGGCGTTACTTTATATAACAACGCTACATTATAATCTTTTGCCGGTGAAAATTTGCCTTTAATGGTATGTTGAGCAATAAGGATACCTGGTAATAAAACTGTTAAAAAGAATAAGCGGTTCAAAATTATACTCTATTTTTAGATTCCCGCTTTTACTGAAACAAGTTCAGCACAGGTGCGAGAATGACATGTTTAAATGCAACCTTGATACTTCAAATCAAGGTGTTTTTTTAATAAAACAATAATTAAGCCATAATAGGCTTTAATGTTTTCAATGCTTGTTTTACAGATTTTATATCATCAAAAGTAAGCATTAAACGCAATCCGTTTCGAGTTTGTTTTTCTTTCATTTTACAAATATCTGAATGTGCTTGAACAAACTGCAAGACTTTTGTAAAGTTACTACTTTGATAGAAATTACTTTGCTGGTCGTTAATAAAATAACCAATAAACTTTCCTTGTTTCATAATAACTTTCTCAAAACCTATCTTAGTGGCTAACCACTTAATTTGGACACTATTTAATAAATCGGTCACTTGTTCTGGTAATTCTCCAAAACGATCTAATAATTCTGTTTTAAAGACACTTAATTCGTCCTCTGTTTTTAAATTATTTAATTGTGTGTATAGGTTTAATCGCTCTGCTATATTATTAACGTAACTATCTGGAAAAAGCAATTCAAAATCGGTATCAATAGTGACTTCTTTTACATACACTTTATCTTCATCAGATTCATTATACAGGTCTTTAAACTCATTTTCTTTAAGTTCTTCAATGGCTTCGTTTAATATTTTTTGATACGTATCAAAACCTATTTCATTTATAAAACCACTTTGTTCACCTCCTAATAAATCACCAGCTCCTCGAATTTCTAAATCTTTCATCGCTATATTGAAACCACTACCAAGTTCTGTAAATTGTTCTAAGGCGGTAATCCTTTTTCGGGCATCATCCGTCATAGCAGAATATTCTGGTGTAATAAAATAACAAAATGCCTTTTTATTACTTCTTCCAACACGGCCTCTCATTTGGTGTAAATCACTCAACCCAAAATTATTCGCATTATTAATAAAAATGGTATTTGCATTGGGTACGTCAAGTCCACTTTCAACAATAGTCGTGCTTACCAAAACATCAAATGCACCATCCATAAATGCTAACATAAGTTGTTCTAATTTTTTGCCGTCCATTTGTCCGTGACCAATACCTATTTTAGCATCTGGCACTAAACGTTGAATCATGCCTGCTACTTCTTTAATATTTTCAATACGATTATGGATAAAAAATATTTGTCCACCACGTTCAATTTCATAACTCACAGCATCACGAATTGTATCTTCATTAAAACGAATAACATGACTTTCTATTGGATAACGATTTGGCGGCGGTGTTGTAATAACCGATAAATCGCGCGCTGCCATTAAACTAAACTGAAGCGTTCTTGGTATAGGTGTTGCAGTTAAGGTCAATACATCAACACTATCTTTTAATGTCTTTAGTTTTTCTTTTACCGCTACCCCAAATTTCTGCTCTTCATCAACAATTAACAACCCTAAATCCTTAAATTTTACATTTTTATTTACGAGTTGATGTGTGCCTATAATGATGTCTATATTGCCTCTTTCTAAGCTCTCTAGTGTTTCACGTTTTTCTTTTGCTGTTCTAAACCGATTCACATAATCGACCGTAACGGGAAAATCTTTTAATCGTTCTTTAAATGTTCTGGAATGTTGGTATGCTAAAATGGTCGTAGGGACCAAAACAGCTACTTGCTTTCCATTATCAATGGCTTTAAATGCTGCGCGAATAGCAACTTCGGTCTTTCCAAAGCCAACATCGCCACAAACCAGTCTATCCATTGGGCGTTCGCTTTCCATATCTGCTTTAATATCTGCAGTCGCAGTACTCTGATCTGGTGTGTCTTCATAAATAAACGAGGCTTCCAACTCATGCTGCATATAACTATCTGGATTGTACTGATACCCTTTTTCTGTTTTACGTTTTGCGTAAAGTTTTATTAAGTTAAATGCCACGTGTTTTACACGAGCTTTCGTTTTCTGTTTTAAAGTTTTCCAGGCCGTACTACCAAGTTTATATATTTTAGGTGGTTTCCCATCTTTACCATTAAACTTAGTGATTTTATGAAGTGAATGGATACTTAAATATAAAACATCACGCTCTCCATAAACCAATTTTATCGCTTCTTGTTTTTTGCCTTCTACATCTATTTTTTGCAAGCCTCCAAAACGCCCAATACCATGATCGATATGTGTTACATAATCGCCAATATCTAAATTCGTAAGTTCTTTTAAAGTGATGGCTTGCTTTTTGGCATACCCATTTTTAAGATGGAATTTATGATACCGTTCAAAAATTTGATGGTCTGTATAACACGCCATTTTATTATCATGATCAATAAAGCCCTGATGTAAAGAGAGCACAATAGTTTGATAAGACACGTCTTCTTCAACGTCATCAAAAATATCTTTAAAACGTTTTGCCTGTTGCTCACTTACACAAGCAATATAATTAGTAAAACCTTTGTTATGATTGGTGTTTAAGTCTTCTATTAAAAGATTGAATTGCTTATTGAATGAGGGTTGTGGTGTTGTGTTATACTCAATAGTTTGAGATTCTTCACTATGTTCAGAATCACAAAAGATATGCTGTGTCCCAAACTCAATTATTGTGAAATCTAATAATTGCTTTTTTAATAAGGTTGAATTACAAAACAGTTCGTTTGGTTCGGCATGTTTAATATCTGTTGAAAGCGTTTTAAAAGCGTCTTCTGCCTTACTATAAAAATCATCAATCCTTGAAAAGAATAAATCAGTATGCTTTAAACAAACCACTGTTTTTTGAGCTATATATTTCAAGAAGCTTTGCCTTTTTTCTTCTAAAAACTTATTAGCAACATTAGGGATAATATTAATTTTCTTAATCTGCTCTACCGACAATTGAGTCTCTACATCAAAGGTTCTTATGCTATCTACTTCATCTCCAAAAAACTCAATTCTATAAGGTTCGTCATGCGAAAATGAAAACACATCCACAATACCACCGCGTACTGAAAACTCTCCAGGTTCGGTTACAAAATCGACACGCTTAAATTGATATTCGAACAGCACTTCATTTACAAAGTCTATGGATAATTTTTCTCCAATCGATACTTTTAATGTATTGCGTTCCAATTCTTTTCTGGTCACTACTTTTTCAAAAAGAGCATCTGGATAGGTGACTATTATGGCTGGTTTTTTACGCGAGTTTATTCGATTTAAAACCTCTGCACGTAACAGCACATTCGCATTATCGGTTTCTTCTATTTGGTAGGGTCTGCGGTAACTTCCAGGGTAAAACAATACATCTTTATCACCGCATAGCTGTTCTAAATCATTTAAATAAAATGCCGCTTCTTCTTTATCGTTAAAAACAATTAAAAATGGTTTTTCAGCTTGCTTAAAAATACTAGAAATCACAAATGAAAAAGAAGATCCTACAAGTCCTTTTAAATGTATTTTTGTTTGAGGTTGGGCAATAGTAGTTTGCAGATTTTGCATTTGCAAAGTCTGTGCGTAGGTCTGTTCAAGCATGATTTTACTCACCTTATTTTTGCGTTTTAAGACTACAAATATAGTCTTTACTGTTTTTTTACAAGTTAAATATAAATGAAATTTAAACTTATAAGAAGATATGGTCTTTCACTCCCATTAACAACTTATTACAGGCGAAACTCAAGGCAAACTAAAAAGGTTGTATTTTGTGTGTAAAATTCCATACAAAAAAGCTTAGGGTTTAATTTAATAAGCAACCTACTTTAGCTATATATTTTTATTTGTTAATATTGAGCAAAGTAGCGCTTACTTTATCCTATTTTCATTTCATTTTATGTAAAAAATATGTAGGTTTGCACGACTTTAAAAACAAAAAGAATAAGATATGTCGTTTTCAAATTTATTTGATAGTGGATTTAAAAAGCGTAATGAGAACCATTTCGCTGCCATTGTACGTGTTGCCATGGATGATGGTATTATTACAGATGAGGAACAAGCGTTTTTAGATCGCTTAGCTCATAATCTAGATATTAGTGAAGCAGATTACAAAGCTATTTTAAAGAATTATAAATCCCACCCTATAAACCCGCCTGTATCTTATGATATCCGTTTAGAGCGTTTATACGATTTAGTGCGTATGGTACATGTAGATACCATTAAAGGAGATTCTGAAAACTTACTATTGAAAAAAATTGGTGTTGGGCTTGGTTTTCATGCTGTTAATGTAAAATATATTATCGATAAGGCTTTAACTCTGGTAAATAACGGTGTGGACTTAGACACTTTTATTCATGAAATAAAGCATATGAATGAATAGATAAAACCCTATCATACTTTATATAAAAAATGCGTTAGTTTGAACTGACGCATTTTTTGTTAGAAGTTTAAAACCTTGCTTAACTGCCACCAGTTATAAACTGGCGGTAGCGGGGGTAGCGGGGCGGTAGCGAGGAAAAATAAGATACAAGCAAACAAAGCAACTCACACTGGTTTAGCTAAAACTAACTATTGTTTTTATACACTGTTGTGTGTTCGTACTTATTATTCTATTAAAAATTTCAGTTCTTCACAAGTTTTACTCGGTATAAATTCAATCAATTGATAATCGGCTAATTCATTTATTTTAAAAGGGTCTTTTTCAATAATTTTTTCTAATTCCGATTTGTTTTCAACTTTAGACAATATTATTCCACCAGTTCTTGGAATTTTTCGTCCAGAAGCGATAAAATTTCTTAATTCATATTGCTCATTTAGAAATTCAATATGTTCGTTTAAATGTTGGTCAACTTTTTCCAGTTCCGTTTTGTAAGTCAGATTTATAATGAACATTTATTATTTGTTTTTCAATTCAGGTTTTAGTTATTATTGTGTTTGTTGCGGTTGGTGATAACGTGCTTGTGTATGATTAGTGGCGTGTTTAAGCACCTAATTAGTAAATAAAAACTGAATAGAAAATCCGCTAGGATTTTCGTAAGTAGGCGAGAACTAGCCATTAATTATACACGTTGTTACCATGCGTTTTTATATTTTTTCAATAAGTTTCCATACTTTATCAAGCCTTTTTAATTGCGACTCCTTTTCACATTCTGACTTCCGTATATTAATAATCTTTTGATAAATTTCTTTATTCTTTTCGTTTATTGATATAGTCGATTTTTCCATGTACTGGGGCAATTGTTTACTTGGACATTTCCATAATTGGTCAGTCAACAAGTTTTCAACTTTGTCTTGATACTCGGAATGCTTGTTAAGTTTTGCGAATATCTCGATACCACTATCAACTGTTATTACAGAACCTTTACCTACTGCATCTGAAATTAAGTCTATTGATTCAAATAATTCCTTACTTTTCAAATCTGTAATTGTCGCTAAAGCAATCATTCCTCCCCAAATCAATCTATTGTTTTTACTAGATAATAGGTTTAAAAATTCTTTATAATAATTAGCAATCAAGTCAGGTTTTATATAGGCAGTTTCATAAAGAGTTTTTATACAATCAGCTTGAATTTTTTTATCCTTGTTTTTCAAATTCTCAACAAGTTCCTTAATTGCATTCCTATCTTCAGCTTCTGCAATTTCCTTCGCTAAAGTTATATTCGCATCATTTCCTTTTTGCCCTAATGATGATGAAAGTTGGTTTATTACTGTCATAATTTTTCCTTTATTGCCTCAATTTAATAGGTTTTCTCTTTAATGCATGGTAACAATTATATAAACGCACTTTATGGCGTTTATTTCTAATATACAAACCAAATATAAGAAATATCTTTCTCTATTTATGCCATCATATTTTACCAATAAAAAGGGGACATTTATGTAAAATTAAGTATGGTTTCTTTGCTTTATGTACTGCTTGAAAAGTTTTATAAAAACATCTCAGAATCAAAGAATTCCTTTATCGAGATATTAATCCTCATAACGCTAGTATTTACTAGTGCCGTACCAAGTAAGAAAAAATAAGATGGTTATCTATTTTCGCACTACCAGTTACAAACTGGCGGGAGCAGTTATTTCATTCACTTAAAGAGAATAGTACATCATAGGAATTTTGTCCCGATATCTTACATCCATCAATGTTTCCTTTGCTGTTTCTTGTAAATTCTATACGGCTAATGTATGATAAATCAGTTATGAAACTATCTTTGTCTATTGGCTTTAATTCTATGTCTCTATTAAAGTTATGAGTAGCTATTAGTTTATTATCTTTTATTATAAATTCATAGGACGTTTCAACTTCATCACTTTTATAAATTCCTTTAAGTTCTTGTAAATCTATATTAGCATATTTTGGCGGATTTAGAGTTACTTTTTTTGCAGGATAATAAAAGTCTGAAAAATGCCAATTAAGACTATCTTTTATAAACTTTAACTTACTATGTGCTCTGGCTGGAAATTCAAATTCATTTTTTCCCGATACAGGTAGTTTCAATTTATCATCATAACCATAACTCTTAAAAAAGAGAGAGTCTTGTTCGGCTAAAATAGTTATATATAAACCTGGAAAAACTTGATAGTCTCCTTCAAACTTTTTTAAAGTCTTATTTGTATAATTTGGCCGTTCTTTTTTAATAGGCTCTTTAATGTAATTAGATAAAAAAACATCTAATAATCCATAAGAGATATTTAAAGGATTGAATGATTCAAAATTACCAGAAACCACAATATTAAGTTTGTGTTCTGGCACTCTTAACAAATACGATCTATAACCTGCATCTCCACCTCCGTGAAAAATAACATCTAAACCTTTATATATTTTTAATTCTTGACCTAAAGCATAAGGAATTATCTCTCCATCGTTTAAACGACTTTTAGTTTCCATTTTTTTAAATATGCTATTACTTCCAATGATTGGATTGTCAAAGTTATTAGCCCAAAGAGACAAATCGCTTATTGTAGTATAAAGTCCTGTAGATCCTACAATAGATCTATTAATTGGAATGTAATAATACTCGTTATTTTGTTTAACATAAGAAAGCGCTTTGTTTTTTACCACTAGACTTGGATCATCTAAAAACAGGCTGTTTTTCATACTTAGAGGCTTAAAAATCCTTTTGTGAGCAAACTTAGCAAAAGTCATCCCAGAAACACGCTTCACAATTTCTGCTAACAGGACATAACCCGAATTACAATACTGAAACCTAGAGCCTGGTATAAAATTTAATCCTTTTTGTCTTAATAATAGATTTACCATTTGTGTTTGACTTGTACAATCTAAATCTGTTCTACCTTTAAGACTATTTAAATCTGTATTATCTCTAAATCCGCTAGTGTGGTTTAGAAAATGCCTAATGGTTATATTATAAGGTAATCCGTTGAGTTCGGGCAAATATTTTGTAATGTCATCATCTATAGAAAGTTTTCCTTCATCTTCTAATAATAAAATTGAGAATGCAGTAAATTGTTTTGATATAGACCCTACAACAAATTTTGTGGAATCTGTTATAGGGATCATATGTTCTAAATTTGAATAACCCTTATTCTTTTTATAGATGACGTTTCCATCTTTGACTACAGAAATAGCTATTCCGGGATTATTTTTAATTAGATATTCATTAAGTAATACCTCTATTTTTTGAACATTGATATCTTGCGATTGATTTTGCGCAAAAACAGAAAAGGTTAATAAAGTAAAGATTGATAAAAAAAGCGTTTTCATTTTTGTTTTATTTTAAATTCAAGACAAAAGTGAAAAGAAGTTGTTAGTATGGCGTACAACTAAATAAAGTAGTACGCTTTTTTATACTATAAATGCGTGTTACTTTTTTAGAGAACGTACTACTTTATGTTAAGGTGTTTGTTATCAAATACTTGATCGATACTCAGTTGGTGTTAAACCTGTATGTTTTTTAAAAGCCTTATTGAAAGGAGATTTAGAATTAAAGCCAACATCGTACAAAATTTCTAAAATAGTAAGGTTTTTATTTGAAGGGGTTTCTATTAATGTTATCGCTTTTTTTATACGATACGTTGTTATGAAATCGAAAAAATGCTGATTTAGATGATGATTGATTAAAATAGATAATTCTCGTGAGGACATTCCAAATTGATAAGCCAATTTCTGAATAGTTAATGAAGCATCAAGAAAGGGTTCTTTCTCTTCCATAAAATGCTGCAGCTTTTGGATTTGTGACTTTACAACACTATCAACTTCTGTAACTAAATCCGTTTTTTTTAGTTCTTCATTTACTAAAAGATGTCTAGTATCTATAGCCTTAAATAACTCTGGTTGGTACATACTTTTCAATACAATCCAAAATAGAAAGCCTAATAAAACTAATATAAGTAATAATCTCATTAAATTTAAAGTATCTATATCACTACCTATAAATTTATACAATTGTTTAAATTGGGAAAATGCAAAAATAAATGAAACAACTAAGGTTAATTGATATAACCATTTGTAGTTAAAAGAAGTTGTATTTGAATAATTCTCTATAAGTAGCTTTTTGTATTTTTTTAGTTCAATAAACATTAAAACCAAGTAAAATAAGCTAATAAGTGTACTAACTACATAGCTAATTTTAACTTCAATTTGAGAGTTGAAATTTTCAGTAAAAAGAACTCTTTCACTTTCACTAACGCCATAAAATCTAGGGGTAAATATTAAAATGCCAATAATTAAAGGAAGTAAGTGTAAGAGGTGTATAAAACGAAGTTTAAAATCTGAATATATATTAGATAATAGATACAAAAAAAGTAACGGACTAGATAAATCAATAGTTTGATCTCGTAACATTTCAAGAACAGTTGGAAACTCTATATATTGAGAATAGAAGAAAACACTAATATGTATTGCAAATACAATAAAATAAATGGCTAATAATCTGTTTGCTATTTTATTTTTAGATTTTACAGTTAGTAAAAAAAAGGATAGTAGCACAGAAAAAACCAGAATAACTAAAGTAATAGTACCTACTATAGTAAGTTTATCCATTTTTATAGAGTTTTATTGTTTTTGTAATTGTACATAACAATTGTTAGCTAATGTTTTTTAATCAGTTTTATATTTTCTTCAGTTGTCGTTAAGAAACTAAAATTTTTGTTTTCCTTTTCTATAGTTCTGTCGATAATCATTATGCTATCAGTCAGTTTTTTTACTTTCCATAACTTCTCAACTTTATCAAAATCGCTTCGCAACTTCATAGTCAAAAATTCAGCTGAATTACTGATGTCAATGCTTGATTTAGAAACTTGATAAAAATTAGGTAGATGAAATAGTATCTCCTTTAATTTCGTAAAATGGTGGATATTGAAAATCACTTTCAGAAATTCCTGATGGTGCAGATAGTGGTGGTGGTGGTTTTGGCAAACTGTCATTCAAGTATAAATCATAGTTTTTTCCTCAATCCAAATTCCGTTTAATAACTCTTTATTCCATTGAACTTGCCTTTTTTCAAGAGTTACTTCATAGTTTTTTTCAGAAATTAAAAGTCCTTTCAGGGTGTTCTTGTCAATTTGCTTAATTGCAATTACTTGTCCATCAAAAACTAATAAGTCATTATTCTCAAAAGATGTAATACGCCAAGGTAAATTTCTGTCACTATATTCGAAGATAGTATATGTTGAGTCTTTAAATTCAATAGTTAATGTGTCTTTTTCTCCAATTGAGGTCATATTAAAAGTATTTCCTCTTAATTCATCAGCGATGTCAACCCGTTCAACATTTTTTTGACAACTAAACAGCATTAAAATTAGAAGTGAAATTATTGTCGGTTTGTTCATTTTTAAATGTTAGCTAACGTTAAATATATGGCAAGTGGAGCAGAAAATAAGCGATTATTTTCTTTTAGCCACAAGCCAAATCTTTTGCATTTTGTTTTTAATTTTTATACCAAATCAAAAGATTTGGCGATTTTGCAAATAGACAATAAGCTTTTGGTTAAACACTAATTACCCTATTTGCTATATATAGTGTTCTAGCCAGTTATTTTATCTTGTTTTCGAGGAATTTGAGGTCATTTTTTAACAACGCATTTAAACAATCTAAAACATCTTGTTTGGTTTGTCCAGTAATGTCAGTCAAATAATTTTCATTCATTTTTTCCGATAAACCAAAAAACTTCTTCACCATTTTTGGACGTTTATAAAAAATATACCATTCTTTTCCATCTATTGCTGAAATTGCAATTCCATTTTTATTGTTTTTATTTTCGATTTCTAATGAAGGAGAAAAATAGATTTCATTTTCTTTAGAAGAACTCATGCGTTTTAAGTAATCATCCCAACCAATTGAATGAAACTTTTCAATCACTTTCTCTTTTTCTATATCACCCAATTCAATTATGTCTTTTTTAAAAGGGTCACAAAATGATGCTCTAAATTCCATTTTCTCTATTTTAATTGATCTATCATTTTCTTGATTTCTACAGGAAAAAAGTAAAAAGAAACTCAGAACTATTAATACTTTTTTCATTAATTGGCTACAACAATTGTATAAACACACTTTATGGCGTTTATTCAGAAATATTAGGGAATAAACTCCATAAAGTGCATTTATTTTCTATATTTTATTTTCCTTTTGAAATTTCTATTGATCTTTTTATTCTTAAATTCTCCATCAATTTTATTTACAGCATATATCTTTTGTTCAGTCCAATTCCCTAATTTGTCATATTTATACTCGACTTGATAGTAGGTATTGTCATTTTTATTCCAATTTCTTGGATAAAGTATACAATCTCCGTACTCGTTATATTTATTATTATTAGTTTCTTTTGTTTTTTTATTTGAAATTATTTTTGAAACTGATTCATTTATTTTTTTTCCAGAACCATTATAAACTCTCCAAATCTTTTTATTTTCTTCATAATAGTATTGAGTTGTTTCATATCCTAAGAGTTGATTGTTAGAATTGAAAAGTTTTGATAATGTTTTATTTTTTAAAGAGTCGTTTTGAATAATCTCAAAATCTATTAAATTTCCATTTTTATCTATTGTTCTCGATTCTATCCTTCCATTTTCATCATATTTGTACTTTGTTAATTTGAATCTCCAACCAACTGTAGGGATTTTGCTATTGAAAGACCTATAAATCAGATTTCTATTTTTATTAAAAATAAAAATTAATTCAGCATTGAACTCTGAATTTTTATATCTCTTCTCAGAAATTGTATCTAGGTTTTTAGAATAAAGAATTATAGATTTTTGGTATTCGGTACTACTACTATTATAAAAAGTATAATTTTTAATTATTTTTGAAGGAACTCCAAATTTGATATTATAACTATCGTGAGTATCAGTGTTAAATGATTCTTTTTGTTGTGCATTCAATTTTGAAATAAAAATGATGAATAAACCTAAAAGTATAATTTCTCTTTTCATAGTGTAATTAATCCTAACTGTTTGATATAAAAATAGTGCGATTTTATGCACGAGGATTTTCAGCAGGAAAATCAGGCGTAACAAAAGAGCACCAACCTTAGATTAGGCATCTAATTTAGAATTATTTTTATACATTGTTGTGTGTCCGTTTTTTTAATCCCACCACAAAAACAACCGTTTTTCCTCTCTAATTATTCTTTCGAGTTCTTTAATTTCTCCAACTCCTTGGTCAACCGCATCAGGGCAAAATTCATAGACTTCTTTAGCGAATAAAGAAACATTTTTAATGTCTTTTTCAAAAATCAATTCAACCCAATCATAATCAGCTCCTAATATTTCAATTCCATAGATTTTATCCCAATCTTTTAATTTTTCGATAACATCTTTATTTTCAATTTCAAAATTGATTCCATCAGTTTTTTGAACACTAAGGATATCAAATTTGTCAGTTGATTTTATAACTGAAATTGTGGAAGGGCTTTTATATCCACTTTCAGATATAAAAAGTAAATATCCTTGTTCTTTCAATTTATCCTTATAAGTCAGTACAATTTCATAGGATTCATTTTCTGAAACTCTAAATGAGATACCGTTTATTTTTTCAACACCAATTTTTTGCTCATCTCCATTTTCTCCAATTAGATATCCTGGGTCTGATATTTCCAATTGTGTGAACTCCTTATTAGTTTTTTGCTTTAACTCTGATAAAACCGTCTTGTCAAAGCCAATATTATTAAACAATTTCAACTCAGATTCTGAGTAATTTACAGAATTTTGACCACAACTAATTATAGTCATAAGTAGTAGTAAATAATTTATTTTTCTTATCATTTTATAATTTATAATACAGTGTTTTAAATGGCTCACAATAATTGTACAAACGCACTTTATGGCATTTATTCCCTAATATTTCTGTATGAACGCCTACAAGTGCGTTTATTTTTCATATACACAAACCAAATATAAGGAATATCTTCAGGGTTGAATTATGCTTTTATAATACTCATTAACTTAAAACTTTGCTTAACTGCCACTAGTTACAAACTGGCGATAGCAGTGTGTAATTTCTTTAATTCAGTCAAATTCGGTTTTGTGGAATTCCAAAAGTTTATCTGTGAAAAGGCCAATCTCCTTTTTCTCATTTACTTTAAATGCGATATAAAATATTAAAAAAGGGATTATGAAAAAGAAAATCGGGAATAACCAATTCCCTATAATCAACATAATTATTGAAGTCAGAATTCCGAATCCGAGTAAAAGTTTTGCAGCGACGTTCATTGGGAATTTTAAATCGAACTTTAAGTCATAATTTTCAGAGTCATTTAAGACCCCAATTAATCTATGGTTATTAGTAAAACGATTGGGCGTCAATTCAAACTTATCTACTCCAACATATCCATTATAAAATCCGCTAGTAATTAGCTTATTCAGAATCTTTAAATTTTTATCACTTTTAGTTATCGTTCGTCTCATTTCTCAAATTACACGCAACGTGTTTGTATATGGTTTGTTGCATGGTTTAAGCACCTAATTTAGCAAATACAAACCGAATAGAAAATCCGAGAGGACTCTCGTAAGTAGGCTAGAACTAACAATAAATTATATACGTTGTTAGCAGCTGCTTTTTAATCAAATTCAATTCGTTCTTTATTCTGTTCAGCCCAATCAATAATCAAGCCTTTAATTCTTGACTTGTCTTCTTTTTTTAATTCCGATTTGGTAGGCAAGCACCAATGGGCTTCAGCTTCAAACCATAGTCTTATTCCTCCAACTTCTAATTCCCATTCGAACTCTATCAGTTTGCCATTTTCTACAAAATAGATATATCCATTTTTTCCTTTATTCGAGAAATGAATTCCGTTTTTTGTCAGCAATTTTTCAATTCCGTCTTTTTTTCTTCGTTCCGTTTTCCATTCTCCATTTAGTTTCTCTGAAATATGTACTTGAAAATTATTCTCACTTACTTTATAAGTTGTCCAACCAAAAGGTAACTTATAATCTAAACCTTTTAAAGTTTTTTTCGTCTGCTTTTTGCAATAAGAAGCCACTTTGTCCATTTCCATTATATTGGCGGATTTAGCTAATTCAGTCCAAAATTCTTCTGAAAAATAATGTTCGGTTTCGTCTGCTAATTCAACAAGACTTTCCAAAGCAAGTCCAAACTCATTTTTTTCATAAAATTCAATACTATTTTTAAATTGTCGATGGTTTTTATAGAATTCAGGAATGTAGTCTATCATTCGCCTTATTATCTTTTTAGGCGATGATTCTACTCGTTTTTTCTTTATGAGACTAAATATTCCCAATGTTCGTTTTAAGTTGCTACAACAATTATATAAACGCACTTTATGGCGTTTATTTTTTATATACGCAAACCAAATATAAGGAATATCTTAGGGTTGAATTATACTTTTATAGCGATTCATTAGTTTAAAACTCTGCTTAACTGCCAGCCAGTAGCGAGGAGTAGTTGTGTGGTTTAGCGCTTAACTTTACAAGTACACACCAAACCGAAAACCCTTGCGGATTTTCTAGTCGAGAACAAGCAGTTACTTATTTATAGCAAACGTTTTTTTAATTTAATCAGGATAGTATCCCCAATTATATCCTCGACTGTGTACGTAATAATGGAATGTATTAGGTGTGCTAACATAATAATAAACAGAAAAATCAGTGTCTTTAAAATTATAAGTTATGTGATTTCTTAATTCAGGATATTTGTATCTGTATTCTGATATATCCACTGGATATTTACCATTTCGTATTTTGTACTTATATATGTAATTTACAACACTCGCTGATTCATTCTTTAATAAAAATAGTTTATGCCCTAGTAGTATTTGCCCAGGTATTAGAATTGCCCCTATAATAATGGTTATAAAAAAAGAAAGCAGTTTACGTTTGAGGATGAACAGTAAGATTGGTATTATATTTAGAAAAATCATTAGAACATAAAAACCAGATGTTACTTCTCCAATAGTTTCGTAAGCAAATAATGCAGAGAGGATCTCAAGAGTTATTAGAATTGAAAGAAAACAAATAAAAATAATTACTAAACTATTTTTGTTTTTTATAGAATATTTCATAGGTGATGTCAATGTTTGCTAACGGTCTCTTATAACCATCAGTTACGGTTTTAAAGTTACAAATTTTCGGTTGAACACTGATCTTAGCAATTCCGAATGGACTTAGGATAGAGTCGAATCTGCCGTAATTGCGGTTATACATTGTTGGCAACAGTTTTTATCCACAGCCACCGCATCCTCCACAACCACCGCACCCTCCATCAGAACCACATCCACTATCGTCCGAGGAATCATCAAATCTATTTACAGATTCAATGATTGGCATAAAGTCAGAATCGGTTATAGCAATTAAATCGAATTGATTTTTTGTTGTATTGTGATAGTACAAATCTGAATAACCACAATCAACCCAAACGGAATCTGTATTTTCTTTTTTAAAATTTGATTTCTTTTTTTCAATCAACTCGAAAATTTCGGTTGGTATTTTAGATATAAGTACAATGTTACTATTAAGGGCAAGTAATGTTTCCTCAATACCTTTATTCTTTTTAGTAGTATTGGTTCTAATTCGTCTTAATTCCCTTTTTATTTCTTTCTGAACTTCTATTCCATTTTCTGAAATGACCTTTATTCCTAATAGCTTTTGAAAAAAATTTGATTTGAAATATTGTTTCATTCGCTTGTCAGAATAAATATATTTCAATTTATATTCTTCACTATTCTTAATCTTTTCAAAAGCTGTCTTTAACAGATTTGAGAGTTTTATTTTTAGTTCATTATCTCTTGCAAATACAGAAAGAAATATAGATTCGTGTTTTAACGATTGATAGCTATAAAATGATTTACCGAAACTAACAGTTGGGTTTTTCTTCTCCTTTTTTGTGGCTTCTGGTTCAACTTCTATCTTAAGTACTTGTTTTAAAATCAAATCAAAAAAAGTAACTCTTGCAAGTTTATCAACTTTCATCTCTGGGTTTTCAATAAGCAAGATTTCTGCTGGTGATAAACTAGTTAATTCTTTAATCATATTTTTCTAAATTTAGGAACTATCCAATTTCTATGAAGGTTAACTCTTCTAAAGTTTAACTCTCCAAACCTTATTTTTGAAGGAGGCCAAATATCTATTGGAATTTGTTTTTTAAATATTTTCAAATAAAGTTCTTTCGTTTTAGAATACCAATCGCCAAACTTTTCTTTTTCATTCTTTCCGCCTTTTGTTGGTCCATGATGAATTTCTCGTCCTAAAGTATTTTGACAAAATTCTATCCAATATGACCTAGTGTATAAAAGGTGTAAATGCCAAACTTGGTCAACCTGGTCAGAAGGTGTTAACGGATGGTCAGAAATACAAATCGAAGTGAATATTCATATTTCCACCCATTTTCTCTACATAACCTATCAGTAAAAGTGAATCTAGAATCAAAATCATCCAATTGGAATTCTTCTACTTTATTCCATAATGTTTTTTGTTCTACTGTCATTTTTTAAATTGTTGCCAACGTTCTGTGTGAGCGTCAGTAACGAGAAAGTGCGTGAGTACTTTCTTCTGATGCAACCTATTTAGCGAAACGAATTGAAAGTTTCAATGTTATTAGCTATCAATTATTTTTTAAGATTTTTTTCGTAAAAATAAGACCATCACTTCTTTGGATCTTTAAAACATAAAATCCCATATCTAAACCGCTCATATTGATTTGTTCAATTCCAGAATTTTTTTCTAGTAAAAATACTACCTGCCCAAGTTTATTGTATAAGCATACTTTCGTTATGAGTCCATTTGGCTTTAAATGTAATATATCGAAAACTGGTACTGGGTAAATAGAAATACTGTTAATACTACTTTTATCTAATGATAATGTATTTTTGATTTCATGCCAAAGCAATTTGTTGTTGTAAGAAACAGAAATAATATCTTGTTTTCCATCATTGTTTAGGTCTGCTAAATGTAAGTCTTTAGGAGTGTCTAAGTTTTTACTAATTACATGATGATGAGTAAATTCACCTAAACCATTAGCGTTCTCTATCCAAATAACTTCATTTCTATTACCAGAACAATAAATAATGTCTTCATCCCCGTCCTTATCTATATCATTTGCATTAACAGCGATGGCTGGACTAGATATGTCATTAACATTAACAAATAGATCTCTTTGAGGACTAAATTTTCCCATGCCGTCTGTATTCTCATTCCAAGTTATTTTATCGTATGCACCATAGCCAACCAGAATATCTAAATCACCATCGCCATCTACATCACTAGCATGAGTAGAACTTACACCTGCTAATGAAGAAGCCTCATTTGCAATGTCGATAGCCTCTCCAATAGCAAAATTACCCATGCCGTCTGTGTTTTTGTACCAACTGACACCTGTACTATTAGTTAAGGAAAATTTAAAATATGTTAACACATCTAAATCACCATCTTGATCTATATCTACGGGTTCACAGAAATTACTTGAATTTCCAATAGAATGTTCATATTTATCATCAAATGGATTAAAATATCCTCCTAGGTTTTCAAACCAAATTGTTCCACCAGATCTTTTTGATATTATTATGTCCACAAACCCATCACCATTCATGTCTCCAATTTGGAGATGTGATAATAATTTCTCAGCAGTTGTCATAACTCTATGTCTGAGAAAATTGCCATCACCATCTAAATTTTCATACCAAAAAACTTTCCCGCCAGGGCTTACCAATCCATTATTCGATGTTCCAGAAATCACATCCTCATCTCCATCATTATCAATATCTGCTGTAACTACAGTTCTAACATTCTCAATTGAAGCATCAATAGTTCTTTGATAGCTAAATGTTCCTTTACCATCTAAATTTTCATACCAAACTAAGTCTCCACCTCTATCAGTAGTTAAAATAACATCATAGTCTCCATCTCCGTCTATATCTGAAGAATAAGTTGCTGTCGCGCCATTAATTGAACCTCCTAAAGTTTCTTCGTTCTTAAAATTACCAGTGCCATTAACACTTTTGTAGATTGCTATATTATTATTAGAATTTAAAACAATATCAAAAAACCCATCACTATTAATATCTTCAACTTGTATTGATGAAGTATTGGCTACCGAATTACTTATTACTTTTTGTGTGCTAAAAGAGCTTTTTCCGTCCAAATTTTCGTACCATAATAATTGGTAAGTATCTCCAAAGACAACATTAGAAGTTATAACTAAAATATCCTTATCTCCATCATTGTCTAAATCTTTTGGATATGATAAAGAAGCGCCATAAACTTTAGTTGAAATTGTTTGCTCATTAAAATTGCCAAGACTGTTAATATTTTCATATAATGTAACAGTTTTATCTACACTAGAAGTAGAAATAATATCAAAATCTCCATCATTATCAATATCACTCAAATTAATAGAACTATTGTAAGAAGAATTTATAAGTATCTCTTCTCCAAAATTTCCTTTTCCATCAATATTTTTATACCATGAAAGTTTTGAATTTGAAGATAACAAAATATCAAAATCTCCATCTCCGTCAATATCTTCAATAGAAGCTTCTTTTGGTCGAATACCCGTTAAGCTTATTGTTTTCTGATGGCCAAAATTTCCTTTTCCATCAATGTTTTCATACCATGCCAACTTATTGTCATTAATAGAAGTGGATATAATATCTGAATCTCCATCCTGATCCAAATCCGAAGAAAGTATATAATTTGGTCTATCAGTATTATTATCTGATATCATCTTTCTTGGACCAAAGTTCCCTTTGCCATTAGTGTTTTCATACCAAAAAATTAAATCCTTATCTCTAGATATAGCAATAACGTCAAGATCACCATCGTTGTCTAAATCGTCTACATTAAATTTGTTTATATAAATAATACTTGGATTTACGTCACTTATGGTTTGGCTTATTTCATAGCTACCAAGTCCATCAAGATTTTTGTACCAAGAAATTTGCCCATTAGCAAAAACTATGTCAAGATTTTTGTCTCCATCTAAATCTGCTAATAACATATAGTTACTATTTATTATATTTAGATTAGCCTCAATAATATGGTCTTGATAAGTAATCTGTGCCATTGAATAATAAAAACTTATTATAGATGCAAGTAAGATAGTTTTATATTTCATATTTATAGAATTGATATTTATGAAGTTCTTCAATGCATAATCTCTTTCTCCAAATGTTTTCCAACGGTTACGTATAAGAATAGTAGCGGTTTTTCACGCACTAACTTTTCGGTTAAACACAGACCTTTTTTAGATTTACTTTGTTTCGTTTAGCGATTAAACCGCTATTATTTTTATACATTGTTAGCTATAGTATTTTATTCAGTCAGCTTTAATTTATATCGAACATAATGTATACTTTTTATTGGCTTTCCATCTTTTAAAGCAGGCTCAAATTTTAATTCCACTATACTCGCTTTTACTTCTTTGTCTAACCACATATTATCGGCAATAGCGAAAGTTATGTCATCTACACTACCTTTTTCATTTACAAATACATTATATCCATATGAAATAGTTTTATCGTCTCCATATGCTTCAAATATTGATGTTTCAGCTTTAAATTTTCTGGCTAATTCTAAATGGTTTGTCGGGTTTGGTTTATTGTCTGGCAATTGGAAATTCTCATTGTCTTCATAACATCCTTTACACAGGACTGAAATAATATTTGTTTTGACTTTTGGATTCTTAAACTTTGGAAACTTTTTAGTTGAAATAGCTTTACCATTTTCATATATAGTTTCTTGCTCTAAATTTCCATTATCATAATACCTTCTAGTAATACCGTGTTCTTTACCATTTTGCATTTCTTGGTAAAGGGTTAGAACTCCATTTGTTAAAGTTTTTTGTTTTCCGTGTCTTTTGAAGTTCTTGTATTCTTGTTCATTACGTTCAACTTTATCTCCAAACATTGAATATTCATTTACATAAAGACCAGTCCCATTTGTTAAAGTTTTTTCTCCTTTGTTATTCCAATGATTTTTAAGTCTATAGTCTCCATTTATAAATTCTGCCTCAACTTTTTTGCTTCCATTTTCATAGAATTCTAGCCATTCGCCTATACGTTCATAGGCTGATTTGTATGTTCCTGATTTTGCGAGCTGTCCGTTTTCGTGCCATTCTTTGTACTCGCCAATTCTTTCGTTTTTTTCTATAAGTTTTGATTCATTTTTTTTTGGATTTCCATTTTCAAAAAACCATTTGTGTATTAAGATGTTTTTGGATGGTTCTTTAGTTATTTGATATTTTAATTTTCCACTATCATAGAATTCTTCTCGCTCTCCAGTTTGTTCTCCTTTTTTGTAATCTATTTTTTCTTTTAGTTTTCCGTTTTCATAAAAAGACTTGAATTCTCCATTTATTACGCCTTGTTCAAGCTGAAACTCTTCTTTGACTGTTTTGTCAGCATAAAAAGTCTTGTAAAGACCAGTAAAAGTCATATCAAATTCATATCCATCTTCATCAAGACATATTTCGTTTGGGTTTTTACGAATGTAAGATTCAATTAAAGACATTGTCTTTTCATTCATTTCATAATACTTGTCGTCAAGCAAAGACATTTCGTCAAGCCTATCATAAAGGTCGCTCCCAAACAAATCACTTTCTTGCGCTTTGTCCATCAGCTTTTTGTTTTTTTGATAGATTTTATCTGCTTTTTTGACCAGATTAGACATTTTAGTATCTCCAATATGTTCCAACCCTTTAATTATTGTTGGAACATAATGTCCATAACCATTGTAGTAAAATTGAACAAACCCACCATTTGTAACTTGTGCATCTAAATACCACCAATAATAAAGTGCTTTTTGTCCGTATGATAAAGATTTACCACGTTCGATTTCGTGTTCCTTGTCCTTTACAAATTTTGATATAGGTTCAAGAACAAACCAGCCAAAATCAAAACCACTTAATTTGAAGAATTCTCCTTTATTTAGTTCAGGTCGGAAATGTTCAGTTTCATTAAATTCCCAATAAGGGTCATTTTCGTCTTGAGCTTTGCAACCAAACAGATTTAATAGGTTCATAATTATTATTGAAATGACTAATATTCTTTTCATTCGCGATGTTTGTTCAACATTATAGCTAACAATTATATAAACACATTTTGTGGCGTTTATTGCATAATATTTCTGGATAAACGCCATAAAGTGCGTTTATTTTTTATATACACAAACCAAATATAAGAAATATCTTCAAGGCTGAATTATACTTTTATAGCACTCGTTAGTTTAAAACTTTGCTTAACTGCCACCAGTTACAAACTGGCGGTAGCGGGGAATATTCCGATTAGCACTTACCATCTCAAGCAATTACTTATAGCCATTGTTGTAAGTAGTCTTTAATTATTCATTACTTTATCGTAAAAGACTTTTTCAAATTCAAATATTTCGGATGCTTTAATTACATAACCAATATTCATTGGAATTTTGGTTTTTACTTCCGAACTATTTCTAAAGTCAATTTCATTAATTTTTGTAATTTCTCCCTTTACAGAGAATTGTGGGCCAGCATATAGAATTCCTAACAAGTAAAGTTTTAATCCAATTTTTGGTGTATAATTTTTATCAGTATAAATATCACGATAAAAGTAAATTGGTGAACCACTTGAACCATTAAATGCAGCTATATCAATTAAAAAAACTCTTTCTCCATTAAAATCCAAATAAGGTGTAGTAGCAGTAATTCCTTTTCGTACAATTGGTAAGTTATTTTTGATGTCCCACAGACCATTTGGGTAGCCAATCATTAAAACATCCTCTATGGATTTTAATTCATTTTTTTGGATTGAATCTGTCGGAATAGATTTTTTGTCCATTGTAATATATGATAAATCGACACCTCTTTTCTTAGACTCCGAAAGCATATTCATAATTGGTATCGCTACTAAGTCAATTTTCTTATTAGGATGTTCGTATACATAGGTTGTATCGTTAGGGATTGTTATTGATTGTGATTTGTCATTATTAGGTTTGTTGTCTTTTAAAGTCTTGAAGTATAATCGTATGTTCTTGAAACCATTAATAATATGTTTATTAGTGATTATCAATGGTATTTCATATTTTAAACTGTCGTTTTTTATTGTGTAGAAAAAGCCTGTTCCTGAACTTATAGAATCAATTTTATTATAGGCTTCGATTCTAATAGTTGTATTAATTAGTTGTTCCGAAATATGTAGATTATTCTGAGCAGTTAAGCCAAAACTTATAGATAAAAAAAATATTAACAGTTTCTTCATTTTCAGATTACTTACAACAATCATATAAACACATTTTATGGCGTTTATTGCCTAATATCTCTGGATAAACGCCACAAAGTGCGTTTATTTTTATATACACAAATCAAATATAAGAAATATCTCTCGTATTTGGAATAATATACTGTTTACTAAATATTTACCTTTTTCACTAAACTACTAGTTCTTACAAGTACAGAAGAAACTCTAAAAACATAACAAAGAATGAAAAAAAGTGTTTAAGTAAAACTTAGGATAGAAATGTTAGAAATCAAAAAACTCAGTTAATGTGATTCTGAAATAAGCACAGATTTTAACTAAAGTAAAATAGCTAACATCTCTTTTACCTTGTTCTATTCTTGCAAAGTGTATTCCAGTATCATTATACGCGTTTTGTTGACTTACGCCTTTATTATGACGTAATTCTTTTACTCTTTTAGCAAGTTGAGATAAAGCTAATTCTTTGGAGTCATTTTCCATGACACCAAGGTCATAACATATTTTTTTAACAACAATGACATTTTGGTCATTTTTTTATATATTAGCATTTTAATAGTTTTGCGATTCTTCGTATAGAAAATATTTGAAGCTGTCGCTTTGAGTCTCTAAATTGAAAACTGGTAATTTTTGCACATGAGATGATAAGCAGATTTGCTCACGTACCCGGGCGTGGGCTCTCTTATCGGTGCAAGGTAACCAGTACCTCAATTTAGATAAGTTGAGTTCCACGCCTTTTTTGTTTCCACACATAATAGGCTTCGATGAGATGATACCTCTTTTAAGGAACTAAACTTAAAATGTTACTAACTAACAACGTTAAATTCTATGGAGAAAGAGGACCGCTATGTATTACCTGATAGTTTTATACTACCACACTATGCCCTTATAGCCACATTAATGGTATTACTGGATAAATCTGAACTAAACCAAACCGTTAAAAAACATTGTAAAACAGGGTTAAGGGTTGTTGGCATTATTCATGCCGATAAGAGCTATAATACGGGAACTAATTTATTATTAAACAAAGAGTTCGATGGGTTCTTTGCATTATTTCCTACCGAATTTTTTAACAATAGAGCACTCATTCCAGCTATTATGATTATTGAAAACATAGAACAGTGTATTAAAAATAATTACTTAGAATGTGTTGATAGCTAGAGCCAAATAATATTTCGAATTGAAATGTTTTTGGCTCTTTTTTATGAAAAAAGGGAAACATATTAAAAAAACTTAGACAAACTAAATCGTAAAAAACTGTCTTCTTGAAAATTAGATAGTATAAATTCGTTAGCATCTATAGAATTAAAAATTCTGGCTTCAATTTCTGCTGTCCAACTACTTCCAAAACGTCTGGAAGCTTCTATACTAAATATTTTACTACTGGATTCTAAATCTGAAATACCTCCGATTAATATGGATGTATCTTGGGTATCGTTAAAAGCAATTCGGCTTCCAAAAAACACATCGTTTTGTAATACATTTAAAGCTAATTCATCACGCTCATCATAAAGATATTCTCCCAATAATCCAATATCTAAGCCATTGCCATCAATATTGCTAAAGGTAAACTCCAAACCCGCAACCATGGCAAAAAAATCTTGTGCTTTAGCCGACCTGTAAATAGACTCAAATTTCCATAAAAAGGCATTGTGAGTAATCTGTAAATCGAGCCCTGTTTGATTGATTACCGGGTAAAACGCGTTGATGTTACCTTGCTGATCGAACGTAATAAACAGAGGTTCTCTTCCATTTCCATAAAAATGTGTCAATCCAACATCAAAAGCCCCAAAATAATGCTTCCATCTAAAGGCTAAATCTTGTCTCCACTCTTCGGCACTACTTTCATATTGAAGATCGTCTTTATCTATAACTACAGGAAATCTTAAACGTCCTTTTTCCCCTGGAAATGTTCGTTTTCTATGATATGGTAAGTAAAAGAAATCGAAGCTACCTAGCTTTTTGGTTGTATAAGTAAACTGCACCAAGGGTTGTCCTAATTTATCTTCACCATCAAAAGACTCTACAGCATCTGTTTGGTTTATAATATCTACCAAATGGTTACTTTCTGCAACGCCCCAATATACTTTTTTAAGACCAATGCTTAACTCCCAATTGTTTTTTGCCTTTTGATAATACAGTTCTCTTATATCCCAATGGGTACGCTCATCATCTACATCTAATCTAAAAAAACCGGTAACATTAAATTGTTCATACCCTTTGTTCCAATCTACCGAATATTCTGGTGTAAAGGCTATGGAAGGGAAGTGTTGTTTTTGATTACTAAATGCGGCATCATTATAAAAATATCGGTATTCAGCTTCAACTTCCAGTTCGAGATCCTGATTGATTTTCTTTTCTTTATTTTGGGCATGAATAGTGCTCAAAAAAAGAATGAAAATAATGCTATTAAATATTATTTTTTGATTCATTTTGTTTTATTAAAAAACGTAAGTTCGACATGATTTTTTCAAAAAAGAAGAGTGGTTGTCATTCCGAACGCTATCGAAAACAAAATATATTTTGTTTGAAGATATGAAGCGGAGCTTTCGAGGAAGAATCTCATCCTTATGGGATTTCTCGTCACTCATACTTCGCTTTGTCGAAATGACAAATAACTTATAATTACAGTTTTAGATTTATTTTTTTGAAAAAATCATGTTGAACTTTCATTAAAAAAGCAACACCTAAAGGCTTTCATTAATCCGTGCCATTAATCAAATTAATCAAAAACTTAGGACAATTAGGACCATTCCAGCCTATGGCATTGCTTTACTCGAGTTAGTCTACTCTTAAGATCTTTTTAATGCGACTTGGGTAAAATCTTCTTCAGATAGGTTTGCATCAAAATTATAGTCGCTAAACTTTAATATGGTTTCTTTATTACTCTGGTGGTTTTTCATAATAAAGGTACCGGCTCTCCAAAATTTGTTCTTATAGATTTTGTAATCGCTATACAATAATGTTTTTAATAGTGCATTTTTTCTATCGTAAAACTCCACTTTTTCAAAACGATATCCTTTATCTTTATTATACGTGACTAAGCGTCTTGTGTATCCGGATTTTGGATCTACAGGGTCTTGTTCTACAACCAAAAGGCTTCCTTTTTCTTCAATAAACTTGTACGCATATTTTTCAACTTCTTGTGATGATAAATCTTCATAAGCAAATTCACTTCCTACAAAAGGTCCCGATTTATTGTTAGATGAAATTCTTTTTACACGTTTTATTGAAGGTAAGTACAGCCATTGATCGTCTGAACCAACCTTGTGTGTAAATGTTAAGGTTGAAGTTCCTTTAACATCTTTAGGGCTATTAAAGACTATTAAAGATTTGTCTCCATCTTCATTAAGTTCTAATGTTTTTGTAGTAAGCGAACGTTCACTGGTCTGACCATTTTTATTTTTAAGAGTCATTTTTAAATGCACTGTAGAGCTATTAAATCCCAGATCTGCTTGTTCTGCTGCCTTAGCTATTTGTAATCCACGTTCTTCTGGTGTTTGTGCCTGTATTCCTAAAGTGATGAATACGGTTAGTATAAAAACTATTTTTTTCATTTTTCTTATGTTTGATATTATTTAAATTTATTTATCGAAAGCTATTTGTCCTACTTTTACCTTTTCAACAGCTTCTTCTTTTCTACTTGTAAGAATCAATAATGATGGTAGTAATATAAAGTCTATTATTAATGCCGCTATAATGATGATAACTGTTATTCTAGCCATATAACTATTTAAAGCGAATGATGATGTAGAGAGTACAGCAAAGCCTGCTAATAAAACAATGGTTGTTGTTACGAGGGCTTTCCCAACCGTTTCAAAAGCATATACTACGGCTTGTTTAGCATCGTAACCTAACTCGCGCTTGGCTCTTAAAAACTTGCTCATAAAATGTACAGTATCATCAACAATAATTCCTAGTGTCATCCCGAAAACAATCACCATTCCTGTGTTTATTTGCGCTTTATAAAGTGCCCAAATACCAAAACCAACTAAAACCGGGGTTACATTTGGAATAATACTCAATAAGCCTAGTTTAAAATTTCTTAATGCCAACATGAGTACTAAAGAAATTAATATAAGCGCAATAATATTACCTTTGAACATACTGTCTGCTTGCCTAAATCCTAATTTAGAAAACATTAATGTTGGACTTACGCCAATGGCATGCATTGCTTTCGGGGTATTATTTCTTAACCAGTCTTCACCCTTTTTTGAAAAAGCAATCATATCGGCACTTGTAATATTATCGACTGTTACAGTGACACGTGTTTCGGACTTATCTACATTAATTTGGTTATTTAAATCTAATCCAAAAGGCAAAGACAATTCATAAAGTAATAAATACTGAGCGGCTTCATCCCTGTTATCTGGAACACGGTAAAAGCTTTCATCGTCACCATGCATCGACCTGTTTACACGTCGGGCAACTTCGCTAAAAGCATTAACATGTACCACTTCTGGTTGTTCGTTAAGCCAATCTTCAAAAGCATTTAAGTTTTTAAGATATTCCGGATTATTAATGCCTCCACTTTCTCCACTTCCTATGGAGTATTCAATATTATAAATACCTGTTAGGTTATCACTTATATAATCGGTGTCTGTTCTAAATTGAACACTTTCATCAAAGTAATTTATAAACTCGTCATTAAACACATTTTTAGTAGCTAGGTAAGTAAGCCCTCCAATAATTAAAAAAGAGATCACGGTTAATCTTACTGGTTGTTTCACCACATAATTCCCTAAGCTGGTGTACCAATTTTTATGTTCTTTTACTGCTTCTTTTCTAACTCTAGACTTAACCGGTAAAACAGCCATTAATGCTGGTAACGTTGTGGTAGAGTAGAGAAAAGCCATGACCATACCAAAGGCCGTAATATTTCCTAAATCCCAAAACGGTGGTACATCACCAAAATTCATGGTTAAAAACCCTATCACAGTCGTTAAACTTGTAATAAATACGGGCATAAAGTTTAATCGTATGGCTTCTTTTAGGGCGTCTACTTTATTAAGTCCGTCTTTACGCATTTTTTGAAGCATAGTGACAAGGATATGAATACTATCTGCTACTGCTAGCGTAAGAATCATGGTTGGAAATACGGATGAAGGTGGCGTTAATTTAATTCCCATTATACCAACAAAACCAATAGCACTCATTATAGAAAATAGAACGACAACTAAAGTAGCCAAGGTGCTCCAAATATTTCTAGTTAAAATAAATGTTGTTATAATAACTATAATTAACATGATCATAGTTAACGCCATATCATTCATTGATGATTCAAAGAAAGCGGTATTCATTGGTATTAAACCAGAGGTGTGCACTTCAAAATTTGGATGTTTTTCCTTAAAATCAGAAATCATATTTCTAACAAAGGGCGTTACTTCTCCCGGGATTTCATTTAAATCTATTCCTGGAAGTCTAACCGTTATATTTATGGCTGTAACACTACCTTTCTCATTAAGAATTCTATTAACAAGCAAGGGTTCTTTTAAAGCTTTTTCCTTAATCTCTAAAATCTCAGCATCGGTTTTTAAAGACGATTCATAAGATAAATCATCAACATACAAATCATCGCCATCGGCACTTGTATGCTGAAAATTAGTTAAGGCATCTACTCTAGAGGAGTATGGTGTATTCCATGCCTCTGCGGTTAACGCTTCTATGGCGGTAAGGTTCTCTTTTGTGAATATATCACCATTTGATGGAGACAGTACAATAACGACGTTATCATCTTTGGTATACTTGTCTTGTAAAGCATCAAAGGCTTCTAATTCTGGGTTCGATTTACTAAAGAAAACATGGTAATCTCCATCAAATTCCATATTTCCTTGAGAGCCTAATCCAATGGCTAACACTAATGTCGCCAATAATACTGGCCATTTATATTTAATTACGAAGTTGGCCCAACTTCTGGCAAAAACATTGGTGGCATTTCCTGCCTTTTTAAACGCATTCATATAGTGATTTTAAAATAATTGACCAGTCAATTATATATTTTGACCAATCTGGTTAATAATTAATCTTTATGTTAAAGACGATTTACAAATTCATAACAGGGACAAAAAAATTAATATTTTAATAGTTGACCAGTCGTCTATTAAAATTTAAAAAAATTACAGTTAAATTATGTTTTTAACCATAATCATAAAATTATCAATGGGTTCTGCACTTTGCTTTTCTTTCATGCTAATCATAGCACCCTTTCCGGCATCTTCAATAAAAGCAGCTATAACATCTGCTTTTATAGTTTTTTCAATCTCTCCTAATTCTTGGGCCTCTTTAAAAATATTGGTAATTAATGATAACATTTTCTCTTCTTTAACTAAAATAGCAGTTCTTATCTTTTCATTATGTTCTGCCATTTCACTAGCTAAATTGCATGCCATACACCCCATTTGGCAATTCATTTCATTTTTTAAAATATCTACTCTAAATTGGTAAAAATCCAAAAGCTTTTGTTTTGGAGCTATAGATTTATCTTCTAATTTCTCTATAGCTATAGCTAAATGCAAATCAAAATATTTATTTATAGCTTTAACTGCAAAATCCTCTTTAGATTCAAAATAAAAATAAAAAGAACCTTTTGGTACATCTGCAGCTTTAACTATATCATTTACACTCGTACCATTGTATCCTTTACTCCAAAGGATCTCTATTCCCTTTTCTAAAAGGAAATCTGCTTTAGCATCATGTTTAACAGTTTTGAGCATAAATTAAAATTAGTGACAAAAATATGACCACTCGTCTAGTAATTCCAAATTTTAAATGTTAAAGTTTTTATAAACGCAAAAAAGGCTGCCTAAATAGGCAACCTTTTTTTACTACTAATCAATCAAAAACTACTTACTTAACTGTAAGCGTATATTGTGGTGTTGGATTTAATGGGCAGAAATAAACATACTCTCCTTTTGTTAACTTGGTAACATTTGTTTTTTCTACCTTACCCTCTTTAACAACTGTTGTTACATATGCTGTTTTAATATGGTTTTCCGGTTTACTGGCATCTTTACCTTTAGGTACTAATACTAAACCTACCTCTTTTGCTGCATGATTATTTGATACTGCAAATACGTAAGACCCTTCACTTAATGTTAAAGCTTTTTGAGTAAATTCTCCTTTGGTTTGCTCTAAGGATACTGTCTTTACAGTATTCATTGCGTCTTGGGCATTCGTGTTCATTGTAAATGCTAATGCGATTACTAAAATTGAAATGATTTTTTTCATTGTTTTTGTTTTTATGTCCTCTCGAACATTACTTAAGCAAAATATATTTTGCTGTAAGTAGCGCGTGAAGCTCGAAGAGGGATTACTGAATAGTTAAATTAAAAGGCCTTGACTGCGCTCTGCCTGACATTATTTGAATTATTTATACGGCTACTGCTTCTAATGGTTGTGCTACCGGAAAATCTACAGGGACTTGGGTTGTTTGGTGAACATAATTAGAAATTGTTTTATCTCCTACTAAAGAAATAGTATCTATTAAGTTACCTTTTGTATATCCTGCGTTAAAGAAATTTTCTAAAACAGCTTCTTCTGTTTTCCCTCTGTTTTCTGTAATGTTTTTAGCTAACTGTGCTAAAGCGTTTAATTTGGAATCGAATGACGCATAACCAGCTCTTAATTCTAAGATTTGTTCGTCGGTAAATCCATTCATTTTCCCTATAGCTGTGTGAGCTGATAAACAGTAAACACATGCGTTAACTTCACTTACAGCTAGATTAACCACTTCTTTTTCTTTTGCTGATAATGATGTTTTTGCATTTGAAAAATTTAAGTAGTTTTCTAATGCTGTATCACTATGTGCTTAAGTTGCATATAAGTTTGGTACAAAACCTAAAGCTTTGTTTAAATTATCGAAAATAGCTTGGTTATTTTCGTTTACGTCTTCTCTTTTTGGTACATTAAATGTGCTCATAATTTTAATTTTTAATATCTATTATTTTTGAAATTTTATTGTTTGTAATTCTGGTACAAAGATGCAATCAAATAAAAGGTTATACCATGTAAGTTCTTCCTTAATGATTGTCAATTTTTCCCTTTCCTATTTTGAAGAGAAAATATTAGCGTCTATATGAGGTCTTTCTGCGTCACAATAGAAATCGTGAATGTGTTTTTGTTCACAATGTGTTTTAGGACTTATTGTATGAAGTACTTTTTTTCTATTATTACTGAATATCTCAATTAAATTGAAAATGGATATATGTTTTAAATTCATAGCTTTAACTGTTTAAATTATACACTACAAAGATGCCTTATAACGAGGTGTTATAAAATAAACGTATTTCCCTAAAGCTTGTCAATTTTTCCTAAGAAGCAGATTTGAGCTGTTTTTTAAACTCTGAAGGGGATAAAGTCGTGTGTTTTTTAAATAATCTACTTAAATGTGAAGCGTCTTCAAAACCAATTTCAAAAGCAATTTCTTTGGCTGTCTTATCCGTATAAACCAGCAATCGTTTTGATTCAAGAATAAGGCGTTCGTGAATTATTTTTAGCGGACTGGTGTCTAATTTAGCAAAAGTATTTGATAAGGTTTTTGGAGATTTAAAGAGTTTATCTGCATAAAAACTTACACTATGCTCTGTTTTAAAATATGATTCTACTAACAGGTTAAACTCACGCAATAAGTCTATTTTAGAATTTTTAGAAGTAGTTTCTATAAAGCCTTCTTTTGCTTTTAATAATCGGGTGCTTATAATTATAAATCGTGCCATAAGCATACGCAACATCTCGGCTTGAATATTGTCTTTCGTTTCTAGTTCATCAATAAAAACTTCATGCAATATTTTAAATTTACGTTGTTCGTCTAAATTAAGTTCTATAAGCGGAATATGTACGTTTCCAAAAAACAAAAGACCAACACAGCTTACTTCTTGATCATGATCTTTAATACAATAAAACTCTCTATTAAATTGATATACCACCAAATCTTTACCTTCTATAAATTGTAAATATTGAATCGTGGTTAATGCTAATATACTATGTGGTTTTATGGTATGAGGAATACTATCTACAACAATTTCTGCCTTAGAATCATTGGTTCTAATAAACATAAATAATCCTGCTTGCTTAGTTTGTTTGTATGGTTTTAAAAGGGACTCATCTCCCACATTTAAAATGGCATTGGTAGAAAATTCTGTAAATGTTTTTAGCATTTCTACTTAGTCTTTTGTTTTTGAATAACATTACAATACTCCTAATAATTTTAAAAGCGCACAAAAAAACTACAAAATACTAACTTGTAAATATGGGTCTATAACAAAAGTCAGACATTGATACTACTTATGTAATTTTAATTGGATACGCTTTCGCGGAATATCGACCTCTAACACTTTTACTATGATTTGTTGATGTAAACTGACATGTTCATTAACATCTTTTACAAAGGCGTCTGATAGATTTGATACGTGAATCAATCCGCTTTCTTTAATACCAACATCTACAAAACAACCAAAGTTTGTAATATTGTTGACAATTCCAGGGAGTAATTGACCTTCTCTTAAATCTGAAATCGTTTTTATATTCTGATTAAACGTGAATACTTTTGCTTGCTCTCGAATATCTAATCCTGGTTTTTCAAGTTCTTTAACGATATCTTGTAGGGTTAATAATCCAACGGATTCTGTACAATATTGCTTTAAATCTATTTTTTTAAGACGTTCTGCATTACCAATAAGGTCTTGAATGCTTTTTCCAAGGTCTTTAGCCATTTTGGTAACCACAGCATAACTTTCTGGATGCACCGCAGAATCGTCTAATGGGTTTTTGGCATCTTTAATTCTTAAAAAGGCAGCACCTTGCTCGAAAGCTTTACTACCTAATCGTGGCACTTTTTTAATATCGTTTCTTGATGTAAATACGCCATTTTCGTTACGGAAATTAAAAATATTTTCTGCTAATTTCGGACCAATACCAGACACATAGCTCAATAAACTTTTACTAGCTGTATTGATGTTCACACCAACGGAGTTTACACAATGTTCTACAACGCCATCCAATGATTTTTGCAGCTTTCCTTGATCCACATCATGTTGATATTGCCCTACTCCAATAGACTTAGCATCAATTTTAACCAATTCTGCTAAAGGATCTTGTAAACGACGCCCAATAGACACCGAACCTCTTACCGTAACATCGTAATCTGGAAATTCTTCGCGTGCAATCTTTGATGCCGAATAAATACTCGCTCCTGCCTCACTTACTACAAAAACCTGAATATCATTTTTAAAATGAATCTTTCTAATTAAGGCTTCTGTTTCTCGTGATGCCGTTCCATTACCAATAGCTATAGCTTCAATTTTATAGGCATCTGCCAATGAGCTTATTTTTTTCATCGCCCCCGTTGCATCACTTTTTGGCGGGTGTGGATATATGGTTTCATTGTATTTTAATTGTCCTTGTGCATCTAAACACACCACTTTACAACCTGTTCTAAACCCTGGATCAATTGCTAAAACCCTTTTTTCTCCCAATGGAGAACCTAACAATAATTGTTTTAAGTTTTTCGCAAATACATTAATAGCAGATTCGTCCGCTTTATCTTTTGCTATTTGTAAAGCTTCATGACTTAACGATGGTAATAATAAACGTTTATAAGCGTCTGCAATAGCTAACTCTATCTGATCTGCACATGCATTATTACTACGAATTATTCTGTTTTCTATTTTATCTAATGCCCTATCGTTATCAATCTCTATTTTAACTCGAATAAACCCTTCATTTTCTGCTCTTAAAATAGCTAATAACCTATGTGATGGGATTCTACTTAAACTCTCAGACCAATCGAAATAGTCTCTGAATTTTTGAGCGGCTTCATCCTCCGCTTTTGTTTTTACAACTTTCGTAGAAATCATTGCAAAACGTTCTAACTGATAACGAATATTATTTCTAATATCGGTACGTTCGTTTACCCATTCGGCAATAATATGTCTTGCGCCTTCTAAAGCGGATTCCACCGAATCAATAACGCCTTTTATATATTTAAAAGCAATGGATTCCACATCATTAGCATTCTGACTCATAATAATTTTAGCTAAAGGCTCTAATCCATTTTTACGGGCTGTCTCTGCTTTCGTTTTCCTGCTTTTTTTGTATGGTAAATAAATATCCTCAAGCGTTGTTAAATCTTGAGTAGATGCTATTTTTTGTTTTAATTCAGGTGTTAAAACAGCTTGTTCTTCTAAGGCTTTTAAAATAGCTTTTTTTCGTTTTTCTAAAGCTTCAAATTGTTCTTTATATTTTACAATCTCACCAATTTGAACCTCATCCAAATCACCCGTTCGTTCCTTTCTGTAACGCGAAATAAAAGGGATTGTGCAATCCTCATTAAGTAATTCAATCGTGTTTTTTACAGATTGCTCTGGGAGTTGGGTCTGGGTTGTTATAAACTTTAAAATATCAATCATTTAATAATTCGAATTAATTGAAGGCACAAAAAAAATCTCGTTTTCAAAAATAACATTGAAAACGAGATTTATGCAAGTTTAATTATAATTTTAGTTATTCGCTTGTGCTTTTGCTTCTTTAATCATCTTTTCATTAGGTAAAATAGCAATATTTACACGTCTGTTCTTTGCTCTACCCTGTGCTGTTGAATTATCATGCTTTGGTTGAGTTTCTCCAAACCAATTTGTTGTAAATCTACCAGAGTTAAGCCCTTTATTTTTTAAATAACCGGTAACAGCATACGCTCTGTTTTTAGACAAAGTCATATTATAGCCCGCATCTCCTGCGCTATCAGTATGTCCTACGACTAAAATATTCGTATCTGGATATTCTTTAAAAACACCTGCCAATTTATTCAGTGTTGTTTGAGAAGCTGCATTGATATTATACTTGTTAGTATCAAAATAAACCCCACTGCCTTCATCAAACGTTATAACGATACCATCATCTACACGCTCAACCTCTGCTCCGGGGATTTCTTCTTCTATTTTTTGAGCTTGTTTATCCATTTTGTTTCCAATAAGCACACCAGCGCCTCCGCCAATTACACCACCAATAACAGCTCCTAATTCACCATTACCACCTTTACCAACGTTATTACCAATAATAGCTCCTAAAATGGCTCCACCTGCTGCTCCTATTACAGCTCCTTTTTGTTTATTGTTTGCATTTTGTACGGCTTTACAATTTGTTAGATTTATCGTTAAAATAAGTACTAAAAAAATTAATCCGATTCTGTTTAAAAATGTCTTCATTATTTTATTGTTTATTAAAATTCATTGTAATTGTAAACGGTTTGCCATCAACTGATACGGTTTGTTGCCATTGCATCATTACATCTGACAATGAGGTTAATTTTAATCGAAAACCCCGGTTGGTATCAGATTTATATTTCTCATTGGTTGGTTTAAGTAGAAAATCGTAAAGTCCAGTTTGGGGGTCAATTTCTTGAATTGTAAAAACAAAATTCCGAACTCCGCTTGAACAGCTAGTATCATTAATATTATAAACTCCCGTATTGTTATTGGGAACAAACTGCCATGTACTTCCCTCAAAGCATTCTTTTGAAGCATCATTAAGTAAATTAACATTATAGGTCCCTTTTTCGCTATAAGTTATTGAATTTAGTAACCAGTCTCCCTTGATTACTTTTTTTGAATCCCTTACAGTTTTTGATGTTCCACAGGATACTAAGCTAATAGCAATTAATAAAAGAAGTGTGTTTTTCATAAATTTAAATTTAATAAATATCTAAAGGTATTTACGAATTAGAGCTTCTCTTCAGATGTTTTTTATATATAATTTTTCTGAAGAATTTAAGCTCTTAACGTAGACAACTTTAAGACACAGTCTAAATAAGTTGGTCACTTTTTTTCGACAACTTATTTAAAAATGCAGTGCATTTAAAAGCTGAATCGTGTGCTTCAATAGGTTAGATAGATATATTAAAAAATTGATGGCTTGTAATTAAGCATAACATGTTTATCATCCTAAACTTACTTTAGAGTTGTTTTTTAATAAATTATTGATTTTCAATAATTATGGAATATTGAAACAAGTCAGCATAACGTGTAAAAATGCAATATGATACAAAACGGAAAGTCTTTTTTAAGCTACTTTTTTAAGCAAATCAAAACAAGGGCACTTTTTACAACGTTTATTCTCGCCTTTTTTAAATTTTTTACAGCAGCTTGTTTTTACTTTATCAGTAGTTATAATACCAATTTGTTGTAATTTCTTAATTGCTTTTTTCTTCTTCTTTTTGCCCAAAACAGAATCCAAAGTTTAGATAACTCGGCAAATGTATTTATTTTTATTTAATCTAAATAAAGTTTGTTGTTAAAATTATTGAGGGGTATCTGTTGCTGCGGTAGTTACGGTTAAATTTTCAATATCTCTATCGAATAAATAAAGTCCTCCTTTGTCGTCACCAATCATATTTATTTTATCAAGAATAGTACGTGCCACCGCTTCTTCTTCTATTTGTTCTGCAACATACCATTGTAAAAAGTTATGTGTTGCATAGTCTTTTTCTTGAAGACTAATATGTACCAACTCATTAATACTCTGAGATACAAATACTTCATGTTCAAATAATTTTTCGAACATTTCTTTAAAAGAGTTAAAGGTTACATTAGGTGCTGCCAACTGGGAAATTTTTGCATGACCTCCACGCTCGTTAACAAACTTTACTAATTTTAGCATATGTTCGCGTTCTTCATCAGATTGTGCATACATAAAATTAGAGACACCTTCCAAGCCTTTTACCTCAGCCCAGCATGCCATAGCTAAATAAATTTGAGAAGATTCTGCTTCTATTCTTATTTGATTATTTAATGCGTCTTCTATGGTTTTTGATAACATGATATTTCTTTTTACGTAAAGTTAAATATTTCTTTAATTACTGAAATAAAATTAAGATAAAATTAAGTCAATACTATGTGTGTTTTACACAACATACTACAGCCCATATAAATAATTAGCTTATTTGCAGTCCATTCGTTACAGCAGTATCATCCGGATTTACAAATACTAATTTCCCATCTGGTGTCTCGGTCATTAAAATCATACCCTCACTTTCAACACCTCTTAATGCTCTTGGCGCTAGATTTACTAAAACAGTGACACGCTTTCCAACCACTTCTTCGGCAGTAAAGCTTTCTGCTATTCCAGAAACTATGGTTCGTACGTCAATACCTGTATCAACTTTTAAGACCAATAATTTTTTAGCTTTTGGCATTTTTTCAGCTTCCAAAATGGTTCCAACACGCATATCTAATTTAGTAAAATCTTCAAACGTAATGGTATCCTTTTGCGGTTCTACGACAGCATTTTCTAGCTCGTTTGCTTTTTTACTAGCTTCCAATTTATCAAGCTGCGCTTGAATAGTGGTATCTTCAATTTTAGAGAATAATAATTCTGCTTTTCTTATTTTATGACCTGCTGGAATTAAAACTTCTTTTGTTTTAACTTCGTTCCAAGTGGATTCCGCATCAAGTGCGGAATGACAAAGAATATCTTTTAATTTTTTTGATGTGAATGGTAAAAATGGCTCACTTAAAGTTGCTAAAGCTGATGCTATTTGAAGGGCTACATACATAATTGTTTTTGTACGTTCTGCATCTACTTTAATGACTTTCCAAGGTTCTGCATCTGCTAAATATTTATTACCTAGTCGCGCCAAATTCATAAGCTCTTGTTGCGCTTCTCTAAAACGATAGCGTTCAATAGAACTAGAGATCACATCTGGATAGGCTTTTACCGTTGTTAATGTTTCTTCATCTACCTGAGATAATGCATTTGGAGTAGGAGTCACACCATCATAATACTTGTTAGTCAATACCACAACACGGTTAATAAAATTCCCAAAAATGGCAACCAACTCATTATTATTTCTTGCTTGAAAATCTTTCCACGTAAAATCATTATCCTTTGTTTCTGGTGCATTCGACGTTAAAGCGTAACGTAACACATCTTGCTGACCCGGGAATTCTTCTAAGTATTCTGGTAACCAAACGGCCCAATTTTTTGAGGTTGATAATTTATTACCTTCTAAATTTAAAAACTCATTAGCAGGCACATTCTCTGGTAAAATATAAGAGCCTTCGGCTTTTAACATGGCTGGAAAAATGATACAGTGGAATACTATATTATCTTTTCCTATAAAATGAACCAGTTTGGTCTCTTTATCTTTCCAGTAAGGTTCCCAATCTTTCCCTTCACGTTCTGCCCATTCTATAGTAGATGAGATATATCCTATCGGAGCATCAAACCAAACATAAAGTACTTTCCCTTCACCGCCTTCTGCTGGTACAGGAATTCCCCAATCTAAATCTCTGGTTACGGCACGCGGGCGTAAGCCATCATCAATCCATGATTTACATTGTCCGTATACATTAGATTTCCAATCTTTTTTATGACCTTCAAGAATCCATTCTTTTAAAAACGCTTCATGTTTATCTAAAGGTAAAAACCAGTGCTTTGTTTGTTTTAAAGTCGGCGTATTTCCTGTTAAAGCTGACTTCGGATTTATTAAATCGGTCGCATTATGACTGGTCCCGCAATTTTCACATTGGTCGCCGTAACTTTCTTCATTTCCACATTTGGGACATGTCCCAACCACAAATCGATCTGCTAAAAATTGATTTGCTTCTGCATCATATAATTGTTCTGTTACTTCTTCAATAAACTCACCTTTATCATTTAAAGTTGTGAAAAATTCTGAAGCTGTTTTATGATGAACTTTTGCAGAGGTACGCGAATAATTATCAAAAGTAATCCCAAAATCTTCAAACGATTTTTTAATAATGGCATGGTATTTATCTACAACATCCTGTGGTGACACACCTTCGTTTTTCGCTTTAATTGTAATAGGCACACCATGCTCATCACTCCCACCAATAAGTATAACGTCGTTTCCTGTTAATCGTAAATAACGTGCATAAATATCTGCTGGAACATACACGCCTGCTAAATGTCCAATATGAATTGGTCCATTGGTATAAGGAAGTGCTGTGGTAATCGTATATCGTTTAGGTGCGTTCATTTCTTTTTTAAATAAGGGACAAAAGTACGCATTTTGACTACGATTTAGAAAAAAAATGTACATTTACATTATGTCAAAAATCTCATTAATTACTACGTTGTGTTGTATTGTTTTTTTCTTTGGAAAAAACCAGCTTTCAGCACAAAATGCATTGTCAACTAAAACAAATACATTGATACAACCACCATACTTAAAAGCAGGCGATACGGTTGCCATCGTTGCACCTTCGGGCGTTTTAAAAAATAGAACTAAAGAAGTTCAACAAGCCAAAGCACTTTTAAAAAGCTGGGGCTTACATGCTACTGTTGGTAAACATGTTTTTAGTCAAGCCAATCATTTTGCAGGGACTGATGATGAGCGCTGTGAAGATTTTCAAAATGCTTTAGACGATCCTAAAATAAGCGCCATATGGTGTGCTCGCGGTGGCTACGGCACTGTTAGAATATTAGATAAATTAGATTACACCAAATTTAAGCAAAACCCAAAGTGGCTTATTGGTTATTCTGATATTACGGCACTACATAATCAAGTTCATAATGTAGGTGTGGAGTCTATTCATGCTATGATGTGTACTAGTTTGCAGGACGATTTAGGAGTTATTAAAGAAACACTTTCTACATTTAAAGATGCCGTTTTTGGAAAATCGCTAAACTATACTTTAGAAGGCTCTAAATACAATAAAACAGGAAATGCTTCGGCTCCTATTGTGGGTGGCAACTTAACCATGTTGCACACGATGTTAGGCTCTGATACGAGTATTGACACTTCTGGAAAAATTTTGTTTATTGAAGAAATTGGCGAATATAAATACCATATAGATCGTATGTTACAAAGTTTAAAACGTGCTGGCTATTTTAAAAACTGTAAGGGTGTTATTGTTGGCGATATGACCAAGCTCAGAAAGAACACTACTCTTTGGGGCTCCTCAATAGAACAGCTTATTTTAGATGCACTATCTGATTATGATTTTCCCATTGCCTTTAATATGCCTGCTGGACATGAAAAAGACAATCGTGCTATAATTTTGGGAAGAACTATAAAGTTAACAGTAGGCAAAAATCAATCTACAGTTGTTTTTCAAAACTAATAACTATCCTGATTCTTTTTAATTGAATTTCGTATGGAGCCTTTATACTCCAAACTGATTTAAATGGTGGTCTACATGTTTGTAAAACATATTATTCCATTCTTGTTTAGACAATTTACCAAAAGAATGCGATTCCCTATTATCAAAATACGCTTCTCCTAAGTTTTGTGTTTTATTTAAGTAATTAATCAGTCGTTCTTTTTCTATCTCAAAGTTTTTAGAATCTGTTATTAAAAACTCGGGCGCAGTTCTGCTGTTTTTCTTGTATGGTTTTTCGTTGACTACTATAGATTTAACAAATAACTTTAATAGTGCTTTTTTAAAACCATTAGGTTTAGGGTGAATATCCTCAAAAGCCAGTTCATAAGTCACATTGCAATGTGCTAACATTTGATCCACACTCATTTTTCCCCATTTTGGTTGGCTTGTTGTTTCTAGATTATTAATTCTGTCGATAACAGCATTGGTTTCGTTTAAATCAAAAATATTTTTCATAATCTTTAAATGAATGAGGTTTACAAATCCTATGCAATTTATTTATTTTATTTTTATCTTCAAACTATTAATATGGGCTTTTACGACTTAAATAAAGCAGATCGAATTCTCTTGGTTGAAAAAATAACTCAAGAGATTACTAATGATCTGACATCAATTGAAACAGAAAATATTATAAAACACTTTTCTGATGAAGACACTTACATTCGTAAAACGGGTTATTTAGCTATTGGCAAAATCTTTTATTCTAAGCCAGAACTACAAAAAACGATTCTTTCGACTTTAAAAAATTTATTAAACTCTAATTCCGAAAAAGTACGACAAACTACAGTAAATGCTGCTGGTGAAATTGGTAAATTTCATTTTGAAAAAGTGCAAGCATTTTTTGATACTGGATTATTTGACGACCATCATTCGGTTAGAAATGCGGTTATTGGTTCTGTAAAGAAAATGGGCGAGAAAAACTCAATTCCTGTTCTTGCTTGGGCAAAAACATATTTAAAACATCCCGAAAAGAAATTCGTCGTGAGATCTGCCATGGCATTGAACTACGAGGTCGTACGCATCCTCAAGACATCTTGCCTTTATTAAAAACGTTGGAATTTGACGAAACCAAACGAGTCTCGGATACTTTAATTCATGTTTTAGGACAAATTGCCTATAAGAATGGTTGCTTAAAAACGGTTGTTGCTCATCTTAATACCTGGAAAAACAAACCTCTGGTTGAAAAAGCTTTGGATGAAATCGTTGATGTGCACAATCGTTATAAAAAATTTGCTGTTTTAACACAACAGGAAGCTATTGATTATATCGATGGGCATTATAAGCAAAAAAACTAAAACGCCTTATTCAATTTTTCTAGGTGAATTTTAAGTTCTTCAAATGTTATTTCCTTGAAATTAAAATCTAACATTGGATTTTCTTTAGTTTTTGTTTCAATGATATCAAAAAACAATTTCTCTCCATTCTTTTTAATCGCAACAAGTACAACCTCTTCTCCTTTAGGTATGGTTCTAAAGTCATATACTTCATTATTCTTCCAACTTGGCATTATACAATTTACAGTTTTAAAAACCATATTAACAATAGCTCCTTCAGAATTTTTAATTTTAAGTTTATAATTTATTCTGCTTCTATTTCTTATGAATCTATCACAATTAATCCAACCTAATTTGGACGTTCTTAAAATATAGCTATTCACTTCAGAAATGCGAACATTATTATTTTTAAGAGTTAACTTATTTTCAAATCTTTTATTCGATATTGTTTCTCGTGTTTTAATAGTTTGGGAAACACTTCCATTCGATTCTGTAAATTCTGATTGTCCATCTATTTGAAAAATAATAGGTAATGAATAAGGCACTGTAACCGCATTACCTCTTTGCATTCCTGGCTTCATTTTTGGCAATAATCCAATCACTCTTTTAGCTTCTTCTTCAAATCTGGGATAATTTGCTCTAGATTGAATAGAAACAACATCTCCATTTTCATTAATTCTAAAAATTACATTAATTCTTACTCTTCCATTAAAACCAAGTTCTTCTGCCACATTTCTGTTAAACTCTCTTTGGACAAACCTTTTAATAGCATCACTGGTACATTGCCTTTGTTTCTTATTGTCTCCTTCTTCACAACCAGGATATACAGGCACTTGTTCTACTATAGAAAAAGGAACTTCAATATTTTCAGAAGAATCATCCTCAGCTACTTCTATAACTTCAGCAAGAAGATCATCGATTTCTGGTTTCTGTTTTTCTTGAAGTCTCCAATTAATATTTTCGTCTTCCCATTTACCAGTAAATAAACGCATGTCTTCTTTTTTACTTTCTGCTGGGAATGAAACTCCAATGCTAGAGTTCTGCTTTAAATTTAAAAGTTCATCACCTCTAAAAGCCTCAATATGTAGCATTCCACCTGTTTCTAATTGCTTGTCATTAGATTGCGTTGTTAAATTAGCTAACAGCATATCAGATAATTTATAATATTCTGTAACATTCAAATCAAGATTGCCTTTTACAAGATTCCCTTTACTATCAACAAAAGAATTTGACTTAATAATTAGTTTAGTCCCTTCTTTACAATTTATCGTGGTGTCTTTTTTAGTATTAATCTTAAAGACCTGTGAATCTTTACTGTATTTAAAAACCCCTTCTTCCTTTGATTTAGTTGCAGCTTGATTATAAACTTTACGCTCTTCAAATTGTTCAATATTTTGATTAGAGATTGAGTCTAAATTCATCAACTTATTAGCATTTTTAGGTACAGAATCAGAAGTACTAATTGAGTTTTCTAAAGTTAAAATTGATTTTATCTGAGATTTATTTATCTTTTTAAAATCAATTTTAAAACTGTCACTTTTACTAAATCGAACTGATTTTTTAAATCCATAAATATCCTTTCCTTTAATTCCAATTGCTATAACATAAAAACTCCTATTTATTGGTAAATCAATATTGTCTTCGCAAACATTTAATACTGTATTATTTTTTTGATCAACTATATATATTTCGTTGTGATTAGTCTTTACATTAAAATTGAACTTAACGCTTACCTTTTCTTCATCTCTGGCAAACTTATCAATGTTTATCCAACCTAGTTTGGAAACATCAACGGATTCATAAAAACGATTTGCCACTTTATCATATAAATCAAATGCTCCTTGTTCTATAAAATAATCTACACTCACATTTTTTATTACATTTTCTGCTTGGCTCTTTGAAATTGAAATATACTTCCTTTCTAATAGTTCCACATCTCCTAGAAGATCATCAGCAATGGAATCCTCATATAATAAATTATAAAAAGTAATATCATATATCCTAAGTGTATCATTATCAATTTTTATTTCCTCAATTCCAGGAAATTTTTCAATTATATTTTTTTTCTCTAAATACCCTAAAGAATCAACTAGAATAGTCTTTTTAAACATGTCAAGCATATAGGTTTTAGTAAGTTCTTCATCAAGAACAGTACTATCCCTATATAAAATAGTATTGTATTTCTCATCTACTAAATTAATGTTAGACAAATCCCAATTCATATTATTTTCTTCATCTCTTGCACCATAAAATATTTGCATCCCATCCTCCAAAGTATTCTTAGGAAATTGCACATTAATTGTTTTGCCTTCCTTTAAAACTAAAGGTTTTCCATTTACTCTAATATCAATTTTAAAAGCACCACCAGAAACCAACCATTTGCCATTCGACACGGTTTCTGCATTCGCTAGAAGTAAATCTTGCTTGTTAATTAATTCAATTAACTCAATACTTAAAGAGTCTGCAACGAATGGTTTTTTGGAACTCGTTTCTAAATCTTTAGGGTTAAATTGAATTACAGTTCCTTTTTCTCCAACAATTTCAATAATAGAATCAACAGCTACTTGAAAATTTTGAATATATTTTGATTCAAAATTTAGTTTATTTTTTAAATATTCTTTATCAGAGTTAAACGCATTAAAATAGATAATGGTAAATAAAACAACTACTATTGATATAAACCCAAAATATTTAAACCATTTATTTCTAATATGAGATTGCTTCGCCTTTTTAATTTCTCCTTTAACTGATTGTCGTTTTAAACCTTCTAAAAAAACAATATGTTCTTCATATAAATCTTTAAGATCCGTTTCTGTACTCATTCGATCTTCAAAAGCCTTAGATTCTTTTTCAGAAAGTCTTTGGTTTAAATACCTATTGATCAACTCGATGTTTTGTATATAATTTTCCATGATATCCCGAATTAAGATTGAAGTGTTTTACTTGTTTGATAGATGTCTTTTGCCTTTGTTAAGCATTTATACTTCTGATTTTTAGCAATTTTTTCAGATTTAAATTGCATCATATTAGCGATCTCTTTAAAAGACATGGCTTTATGATAAAACAGTTGTAAAAGTTGCCGACATCGTTCTCCTAATTCGAGAAATGCACGTTCTGCGAGCTGATATTTTTTTTCTTCTAAAACACTATGGAAATATTCTACTTCATTTTCACTTAAATTATGTAGTTCTTCCTTTGAAAATTTCTTTTGAGTGTCCTTCCATATAAATCGTGATACGGAATATAAATAAGTGTAAAATGAAGACGTTAATTTAAAATCTGATTTTTCCAGATTCCTATTTAGTATGATGAGTGCCTCTTGAAAAACATCTGAGGCATCTTGCTTTTGACCTCCTTTTGAAATTACCAGAGCTTCAATCTTAGGATATAAGCTATATAATTTACTAAATGCTTTTTCGCGTTGACCATCTTTAAAAAGCTTTAAGATTTTTTTATCGTTCATAAAACTGGTTTATTACTTAATGGCCAAATTGCTAAAAGGTCTCCTTATTATTTTCGATATTTTAAAATTTATAGAAACTTGTCATGTCGAAATGAGGCACGATTGAGACATCGCATAATCGTGGTCTTTTTAAAATCCCCGTTCCTTCTGCAATTGCTCATAAGCCATTTGTACCTGCCTAAACTTCTCTTCAGCACCTACTTGATGCTCTTTCCCTAAGTGAATTACTTTATCTGGATGGTATTTTTTAGCCATTTTTCGATAGGCTTTTTTTACTTCATCATCAGTGGCGTTTTTATCTATTTCTAGAATTTTATAAGCATTATCACTGCTGTTATAAAACATGGCTTTAATACTATCATAATCGCGAGAACTAATCCCCAAATACCCTGCCATAGTATAAATTTGTCGCTCTTCGTCTCCTGTTACTGTTCCATCAGCCTTTGCAATACCAAATAAGAAATGCATAAGCTGTAAACGTGATGGGTGATCCATCATTTGTTTAATTTGTAAACACACCTGTCTGGTTGAAATATTACTTTGGTTGCTAATATTTTTGAACAGTTTGAAAGCATGATTAGCACGCTCTTTACCATACATACTAACAAATTGCTGACGCACAAAATCCAACTCTCTTTGATCCTGCACACCATCAGCTTTTATAACAATAGATGCCAATATGAGTAAACTTACTTCAAAATCACCAGATTGTGTTTGCGGACGTTGTCTTGTTTGCGTTCTAGAATTAGTTCTTCTTCGTTGTTGTTGCCCTTCTTCTAAAAAAGGACTGCCTTTTCCGTTTGATAAGGAATCAACAAAACTACCTAATGCCACTCCAATAATAGCTCCTATTGGACCTCCAAAAGACCAGCCTAAAGCACCGCCTATCCATTTTGAAATACTCATGTAATTATAAATTTTATTTATCGTCAAATATAATATTAGTTAGTTGATATTTATATCATATTGTTACACAATTGGTATCTTTGCAGTCTAAAAATTGTTAATTATTAAAATTTAAAAATATGTATCCAGCAGAATTAGTAAAACCAATGCGCGAAGATTTAACAAATGTTGGTTTTGAAGAATTACATACTTCTGAAGCTGTTGATGCTGCTTTAGCAAAAGAAGGTACAACTTTAGTCGTTGTAAATTCAGTTTGTGGTTGTGCAGCAGCCAATGCACGTCCAGGAGCAAGAATGAGTTTACAAAATGATAAGCGCCCTACAAATATCGTAACTGTGTTTGCAGGTGTGGATAAAGAAGCAGTAGATACAGCTCGTGGTTATATGGTTCCGTTTCCGCCAAGTTCTCCAAGTATGGCTTTATTTAAAGACGGTGAATTAGTACATATGCTAGAACGTCACCACATTGAAGGTCGCCCAGCAGAACTTATTGCAGAAAACTTAGTAGATGCTTATAACGAGCATTGTTAAAATAAATTCTTAAGAAGGAAAATTTAAACCACGATAATCGTGGTTTTTTTATGCATATTACGCGCAACCTATTCACCAATTTTCCATCTTATAAAAAAAGACTTATGAAACTGTATTTAAAAACTGCATTGGTTTTTACCTACCTTATTTTGTCGGTAATTGTCGCCTGTTCTTCTAACGACGATAATACGTCAACTTACGAAAGTGAATTAGCCCAGCTTAGTTTACTAAAGGCAGACATTGAAACTCTAGCCAATACTTCGGTCTGTAATGAGAATTTCGAATGTAAATTCATTGCCTTAGGAAGCAAGCCTTGTGGTGGTCCATGGTCCTACTTAATATACACGACTTCAATTGATGTAGAACAACTAAAAGCAGCCGTTAAAGACTATAACCAAAAAGAATCCGATTTCAATGTAAAATGGGGTATCCCTTCAGATTGTGCACTTACTATACAGCCAACTGGTGTAACCTGCGAAAATAACACCTGCGTCCTTGTGTATTAAGACTTAGTTTTACTTATTTTTGCGCATGCAAAAATTGTTGTCATACCCTTTAACCATTATTTACGCGCTCTGTTTTTTAATAACATTGCTCATATTTCATCCTATTCAGTGGATAGGCTTCAATGTTTTTGGTTATAAAGGACATAAAAAGTGTGCAGATTTAATGAACATCTGCTTAATGCGCTGCCTTCACATTTTAGGTACTCGATTTACATTTAATAATCCACATCATATAGAAACAAATCAGCCACTTATTGTCGTTTGCAACCACCAAAGCATGTACGATATCTCCCCGTTGTCTGTTTTCTTAAGAAAATATCACCCTAAATTTATTAGTAAAATAGAACTTGGTAAAGGTATTCCTAGCGTTTCATATAATTTGCGTCACGGTGGTTCTGCTTTAATTGACAGGAAAAATCCACGACAATCCTTACCAGCTATTATGAAATTTGGTGAATACATTGAAAAAAATAAACGTGCTGCAGTTATCTTCCCAGAAGGGACAAGAAGTAAAGATGGGCATCCAAAGCCATTTCAAACAAAGGGTTTAGAAATTCTATTTAAAAAAGCACCATCCGCTTTAGTGGTTCCTATCTCTATAAATAACTCTTGGAAAACAGTTCGTTACGGAAAATTTCCTATGGGTTTAGGAACTCATATTACTTTTACTGTACACAAGCCTTTAAAAGTTAGTACCTTTGCTAATAAGCAAGAGCTTATAAATAATATTGAAACCACTATTAAAGAACATATACACCCTTAAAAAAATTATAGATGTCGTTAAAGAATGTTAGATTAGAAGTGATGAAGTTTTTGGAAAAAGACGTCGAATCTTTAATTGAAAAATACTTAATTCCTATTGAAAAAATTTGGCAACCAACCGATTTTTTACCAAACTCTGAAGGCGATTCCTTTTTTGAGGAAGTCCGTGAAATAAGGGAGCTTTCTAAAGAATTATCTTATGATTTTTGGGTTGTTTTAGTCGGTGATATGATTACTGAAGAAGCATTGCCAACCTACGAATCCTGGTTAATGGATGTTGAAGGCGTTAATCAGGTAGACAGAGAGAATCCTTGGGCCAAATGGGTACGCCATTGGACGGGTGAAGAAAATCGTCATGGTGATGTGCTTAACAAATACTTATATCTTTCCGGACGAGTAAACATGCGTGAAATTGAAAAAACCACACAATATCTTATTGCTGATGGCTTCGATATAGGAACAGATAGAGATCCATACAAAAACTTTGTTTATACCAGTTTTCAAGAGTTAGCAACCTACGTTTCTCACAATCGTGTTGCTAAAATTGCTAAAGAAAAAGGTAACAAACGACTCTCTAAAATGTGTAAAATTGTTGCTGGAGACGAAATGAGACACCACAATGCGTATTCTGAATTTGTTGAGCGTATTTTTAAAGTAGATCCTAGCCAAATGATGATGGCATTTCATTATATGATGAAACAAAAAATAACGATGCCCGCTGTTTTCTTAAGAGAATCCGGAAATAAAATTAGTACAGCTTTTGACGAATTTTCTAATACGGCACAACGTATAGGTGTTTATACATCGAATGATTATGTGGAAATTTTAGAAAAATTAATTGCTCGCTGGGAAATTGACAAAATTACAAACCTTACCGACGAAGCAGAAAAAGCCAGAGATTACCTTATGAAGCTTCCTGCTAGAATGTATCGTTTAGCAGATCGTATTAAAATACCAGAAAATTCATTTCAATTTAAATGGGTTGAGCCGGCAATTATAAAATAGCCAAATAGTCATTTAGTAAGCATATTGATTTCTAAGAATGACATAGAAAAAGATTATATCAGTCGGATTAATTTGACTTTAAAGCATATAGAACATCATCTTGATTCTGAATTGTCATTAGAATCTCTTTCTGGTTTAGCACTTTATTCGCCATTTCATTTTCATAGAATTTTTAAAGCCATTATTGGAGAAACACTCCATGGTTATATTGTTAGAAAACGTATTGAAAAAACAGCTTCTGTACTATTGCATAAAAGACATGTAAGTATTACAGAGCTTTCATTACAATATGGTTTTAACAGCAATTCTTCTTTTACCCGAGCATTTAAAAAGTTTTATGGCATAAGTCCTTCTGAATTTCGAAAAAAGAATCCCAATAAATTTAGCAAGATACGTAACGCTGAAAGCAAGAATGGGCAAGAAAATTTAATTTCAGAAAAATACATTTGCAACATTAACAATCACTTAAATTGGATTAAAATGAATGCAAACATTGAAATTAAAGAAATTCCTGAACTAAAATTTGCCAGTATAACCCATTTTGGAGTAACTGGTGTAGAAGATGTATTTAACAGACTAGCAAAATGGGCAAATGCAAAAGGTTTAATGAAAAACCCTGAAACCAAAATGGCAAGAATTTTTCATGACAGCTTTAAAATAACAGATCCGGACAAAGTGAGAATGAGTATTTGCTTATTAACTAATACGCTTTTTGTTGCAGAAGAAGAAATCGACGCTGGAATTATTAAAAAAAGCAAATGCATCGTAGGCCATTTTGAAATAACACCTAATGATTTCGAAAAATCTTGGAGCAGCCTTTTTATTTGGATGAATGAAAATGGGTATAAGAAAGCAGAAGTGAGTCCTTTTGAGGTATATCATAATGATTTTCGGGAACACCCAGAAAATAAATGTATCGTTGATTTACATATTCCAATTGAATAAGACAATTCGATTTACAAATTAGAAGCTGACTAAAAAAGTTTAAATTGTCTGTCATTACGAGGAGAGCATCGACGTGGTAATCTTTCGAATTAGACAGATTATCACGGCTTTTGCAAAGTCTCGCAATGACCTAAATAACATTTTTTTAGACAAATACTCATTTTTAACTCATTATGACCTCAGAAGACATCATACAAAAAACCACAGCCTTTGTAAAAGAACAATTAGCTAATGCTGAAGGCGGGCACGATTGGTTTCATATAGAACGTGTTTATAAAAATGCCCTACTAATTTCTAGAAGTGAAAATGTTGACCCTTTTATTGTAGCTCTTGGTGCCCTATTGCACGATATTGCCGACAGTAAATTTCATAATGGAGATGAAACCATTGGTCCAAAAATAGCTCGAGAATTTTTATTCAAACTAAATGTAGATTCCATTGTAATTGAACATGTTATAAAGATCATTGAAAACATTTCCTTTAAGGGAGGTAACGAAGTTCAAAAATTTCGTTCTCCAGAACTAGACGTTGTGCAAGATGCCGATAGACTAGACGCCATAGGAGCCATAGGCATAGCACGTTGTTTTAACTATGGAGGTTATAAAAACAGAGCGCTTTATGACCCAGATATTAAACCCAATCTTAACATGAGTAAAGCAGAATACAAGGCATCAACAGCACCAACAATTAATCATTTTTACGAAAAATTACTTCTTTTAAAAGATAAAATGAATACTGAAACGGGAAGGCAAATAGCATTAAATAGGCATACCTTTATGGAACTATATCTAAAACAGTTTTATAATGAATGGGACGGTAATTTGTAAAGCCCTTTAATGAAACATTGGTTTATTAATCAGCTTTAAATAATTTTAAGAGCATAAGTTATTTTGACCTAACTCTTTAATTAACATTAATATAGCATACAAACACGTCAAAAATGATGTTTTCTTCTTTATGCTTTTAATATATCTTTATGTTCCTGAACGTTAAAAAAATTTAAGCATGAAAAAGGTAATTAAAAAAATGGTATTAGGAAAACCATATAAAGAAAATGAAAATGTATCATTAATTAATATAAAAGACAGCAAAGAATCTACATTAAATTTTGTTTTATATCTAACAATGTTATTACTTATTCTACCTATAATAATAGGGTTTTTGTTACTTTGGTTTGAAATAAAATAATGGCTAGTTTTCCTTAGCAACTTCTAATGCAGTCATCTTATATTCTAATATAGATAGTTGTTCTCCGTTATATATTATTTGTTCTGCAGTTAGACTATTATTAGAGTTGATAAAATTTAAAATTTCATTAATTTTCACGTTATAATACTCTATTGCTATATTAATTTTATCATCTTCCATAATTGATTATTATATATATTACTATTGAATAATATGCTTTATTTCCTTTCTATATTGCGACGCACTTTTACCAGTTATCTCGTTAAACTGTTTATTAAAATGCGAGAAATTATTAAATCCGCACTCAAAACTAATATCCGAAATACTCATTTGACTTTCGTTTAATAATTTAGTAGCATGCACCACTCTATATTCATTAACTAATTTAGTAAATGTTTTACCTGTAATACGTTTAAAGTATCTACAAAACGCAGGAACCGTCATACTTACCTTATCGGCTATTTCATCTAAACTAATATGGTTTTGAAAATTCCTATTAACATATTTATAGATTAGACCAATTTTACCACTATCCTGCGGTTCTGCTTCAAAAGCAAAGCCATCTGCGTTTAAAATAATATAGTCATCCGTCTTTGCTAAATGATTTAATATTTCTAAAAATTTTAAAACCCTATCAAAACCTTCATAATCCAGAAGACTTTCAATTTTTGGCCCAATAATTTTTTTTGTTTCCACATTAAATCGAATTCCTTTTTTTGCCCTATCAAATAATGATGCTATTAATGACATCTCTGGAATATCGACAAAATCATTTCCTAAAAAGTTAGATTTAAACTGAACTGTTGTTTCTGTACCATTTGCCGTTAATCGGTCTGTAAAACCATTGTGTGGTAAATTAGATCCTATTAATATAAGTTGACTGTTATTAAAATAAGACAAATGAGTACCTATATGTGTTTTTCCTTGTCCTTTATTTACATAAACTAATTCCAGTTCTGGGTGAAAATGCCAAAAGGCATTATACTTGTCAACCTTAACCATGTGTTGTTTAACTAGTATGGAGCTTCCAAAACTAGGACTAAGTTTTTCTAAAGTAGGTTTTTTATTAATCATAATATATATAGAGCGATTATGAAGCAAAATTACTACATATAATTTTTAAAAACCTATATTCAATTATCACAATTATATGCTATTTTAACTTTACACAGATTTAACATAGCCTTAACAGATAAAATAGCACACAAACTGGTCAAATATGATGTTTTACAGCTTCTTTTTCCGACATACCTTTGTAGTGTTAAACGATGTAAAATACAAATTATGAAAAACGTAATTAAAACAATCGAAAAAAACCTATTATTAGTAACAATGATGTTGTTTGCTGTAATGATAGGTAACGCAACTGAAATTTCTTCTTTTAATGTTGAAGGAGATCTTAAAGGAACTGCATTAACAATTGATAATGTAAAGAAAGGAAATCTTTTATCTATTAAAAATAATAACGGTATCACAGTATATAAAGAACTCATTCAATCGACTGGTTCTTATACAAAAGGATTTGATTTAACTGAGTTACCTAATGGAAATTATTTTTTCGAGGTAGATAAAGACCTTCAAATTGAAACCATTCCTTTTAGTGTAAAAGACGACAAGGTAGTTTTCGATAAAACTAAAGAAGCCGTTATTTTTAAACCTTATGTAAGAGAAAAGGACGACTTCGTTTACATATCAAAACTTGCCCTAAACTTGGAACCATTAAAAATAAGAATTTACGCAGAATACAATGGTACATTCCAATTAATACGTACGGAAGAAGTTGAAGGGCTTAAAATTGTAGAAAAAATTTATAAACTTAAAGAAGGAAATTACAAAATAGTACTCAATGCAAATGACAAAGAGTATACGAAATTCATTAACAATTAGTAAGTTAATGTCTTATTTAGTTTGTTTAGTTTAAATTGGTAAAAAAGTGAGCTCTCAACGGCTCACTTTTTTTCATTAATTCACAAAAAATATGAAGTCCCTTATTCTATCTGTGATAAAACGTTTAAAAATAAAACCTAATTTAAGCATCAAAAAATATTTTTTTAATATTATTTGGAGCATTATACACGCAACGATTTTATCAGTAATCATCTCAAAAACAATAGGAGCACCTGTGATTTCCTGGCTCACAGTAATTATAATTTACATCTCTTTTTATTGGGTTACTACAAACATATTAATAAAAAGAATTATCAACGATGAAGTTGATGGCATTGACGATTAATTCAAAATAGCTTTAATTGCCCATCTTTAAATTCTTCGTGTAAATTCAGATTAAGCTTAGGCATAGTTTTATTCTTAAAATACTTTAGTCTTGCTAGTTTAACAAGATTATTAATTTGTTCTGCAATTTTTCCTTCGCCTCGCATTCTTGTTCTGTATCGAGAATCGTTTAAACTACCGCCATGGCAACTTTCTATTTGGTGTAACACCTTTTCGGAGCGATCTGGCATAGTTTTATAAATCCAATCTTTAAAAATTTCACCAATAGCACCATTTAACCTTACTATAGTATGGGCTATAGACAAAGCACCATGTTCTGATGCTACTTTTGCTAAAGGCAATATTTCATGGCTATTTATAGATGGAATAATTGGAGCTAACATCACATTTACCGGAATACCGTTTTCACTCAAAACCTTAACTGTTTCCAACCGTTTTTTAATGGTTGTTGTACGCGGTTCTAAAATTCGCCTCGTATCTTCTGATAATGAGGTGATTGACATGTTTACGCTTACCAGATTATCTTTACCCAGCTTTTCTAAAAGGTCTAAATCCCTAAGAATTAATGCATTTTTTGTAATAATACCTACTGGATGCCTGTATTTTAAAAATACTTCCAAACATTGCCTTGTAATTTCAAATTGTTTTTCCGCAGGTTGGTAACAGTCCGTATTTCCAGACATAACAATGGGGTGCGCTTTCCATTTTTTTTTCTTTAGTTGTGCTTCTAATAATTTAGGCGCATCTTTTTTTACCAAAATTCGACGCTCAAAATCCAGCCCTGCACTATAACCCCAATATTCATGGCTATTTCGAGCATAACAATAAATACAACCATGTTCGCAACCTTGATACGAATTCATTGAATACGTCATACCAACATCTGGGCTCTCAACCTTATTCACTATCGTTTTTGGAAATACTTCGAGATATCGCGTTTTATTTTTATCGCTTACCTCACCTTCTTTACGACAAAATTCAAGAAAGTCGTCACGCATTTCGTGACTTAATTCGAAGAAACGATTAGGGACATTGAGCTGCGCCCCACGTCCTTTTATGGCAGATTTTAGGTTCATTACAGTAAAATTAAAGGTTGAATGCGCTTTGAGAAGCTCTTTAAAATTACTTATAATTTGTATTGAAAAATGTTAAAGTAAAAATGGGTTATTAACAAATTCTTTATTTAGATTCCTGTTCCTGTCTGTCGACAGGCAGAGCCTCGGGGAATTCTTTTCGATTAAAAAGATATTAATCCCTTTTGGCTTTGCAAAATTTTTCAACTAACTTCGTTTAACAACCGATGAGTTCATTGAAACATAACTTATTTTTGTATTAGGCATTATTTGAACAAATGAGACAATTTAAACGAACAAAAAATAAAAAGAACAGCTTAAAATGGTTAGCTTATATCTTAATTGGATTAGGATTATTAATTTTTATTATAAAATATTCTGATTGGCATTTCATATCAAAGTTTCTAATTTCAATTACTTTAATAATTAACCTCTTATTTGATATTTCTTATTTTAGAAAATCTCGATATTTAATTCTACAATTAAATTTTAACAATTCAGAAATTGAAATAATTGATAATAAAAAAGGCATAACGCATGTGTCTTACTCAAACTTGAAATACTCAATTAGAAAAAGGAAATTTGATAAAGATAAAACTGAAATTGAATTAAAAATTAAGAAAAATCTCAAATTCAAAACAGTCTCAAGGATACATATAAAAAATTGGGATGATATTTTTGAAATAGAGAATGAATTAGAAAACCACAAGGTTTTAAGAATTGAATGGCAACCAATGACTTTATGGGGTAAATATTGGGGGATTTTTATTGACTTATTCTTCTTAACTACTATTAGTGAAGATATTGGAACAACTTATTATCAAGAGAAGTCTATAAAAGAAGCAACTGAAAACCCAATTAAAAAAAACAATGCCTAACAACGTATCCTAATGAATAATTGCTAAATTTATAACTCAATACAAAAACATAGTTTCGCTTTCAATCGGCTGGTTTTCTATAAGAAAATCAAACTCACGAAATCGCAACCATTCATATACAAACCCGTTAAACGAACATAACAATAAAAAACCTATTCCCCAGGAAAATCAGCCTTTCGTTTTTCTAAAAATGCTGTCGTACCTTCAGCAAAATCGCCACTACCAAAACAATTACCAAATTCCCGAATTTCTGTATCGAAACCATTAACGCCATCTTTAAAATTCGCATTTACAGCTCTAATAGCAGCACTAATAGCAACGGACGAATTACGAGATATTTTACCCGCTATTTTTTCACATAAAGGCAGTAATGCTTCTAAGGTTGTCACATGATTAACCAATCCGTCATTTAAGGCTTTATTGGCATCAATCATTCCTGCGGTCATGATAAGCTCCATCGCACGTCCTTTTCCTATTAGTTGTGGTAATCGTTGGGTACCGCCATATCCAGGAATAACACCAAGAGATACTTCTGGTAATCCCATTTTAGCAGTATCGCTAGCCACTCTAAAATGACACGCCATGGCTAATTCCAATCCGCCCCCAAGCGCAAAACCATTTATTGCAGCAATAACTGGAGTGGATAAATTTTCAATAAAATTGAATAATAATTCTTGCCCTTTAGCTGCTAACATTTTGCCTTCCTCGACATTATAATTCGCAAACTCACTAATATCTGCACCAGCAACAAAAGCCTTTTCTCCACTACCTGTAACAATAATAACTTTTGTACTTCTATCTAAATCGGCTTCTCTAAAAGCGTCATGCAACTCGCTAATTGTTTCTTTATTAAGCGCATTTAACTTCTTAGGACGATTAATAGTTATAGTCGTAATGCCGTTATTCTCTTCTGATAGGATGTTAATATAGCTCATAGTTTTGTTTTAAGTTTATTGAATAGCAATTTCAAAATCATCATATCCCGGCACACAACTCGCATCATTACAAGTCATAAATTCAATTTCGCCCGTAACCTTTAATGCCTTTTTAGCCTTTAGCTTAATACGCTGCTTAAATTTTGCAGTATTTTCAAAATACTTAATATGTAATTCGAAAATAGGATCAAAAGCAGTATGTCCTTTATCTTCCGTCATAGTGCCTACTAACTCATAATCATCACTATCTTCAAAAATAAAAACCGTTGGCAATGGTCCACCTTTAGGAACTTTCAATGAATACAGATGATAATTCGGTTTTATAGTTGCATTTATAATTAAATCATACTCTAGATTAGATACTTTTTTTAGACTAGTTGACCATTTTACAGGATCCAAAATTTGAGAATATCCTACTGACGATATTAAAAAAACTAATACAAATATTTTTTTCATTTTATAAAATTTATATATAAACTATTCTTTAGGAAAAGTCACAGTAAACGTAGTGCCTTTATCTTTTTCTGATTTAAATGCTATGGTGCCTTTATAAGTTTCTACAATGTTTTTTACCATAGCCAAGCCAAGCCCCATCCCACTCGTTTTGGTTGTAAACTTAGGCTCAAAAACCTTATCCTTATTTTCTTCAGACACCCCCGAACCGTTATCTGCAACTGTAATAATAACATCATTATCTCTTGTCGCTACGTTAATAACAATCCTAGGAATTTGGTTTTCTGGCATCGCTTGAATACCATTTTTAACCAGGTTAGTAACCACTCTAATTAACTGTGTTCTATCAAATTTCGCAATAATTTCTTCAGATTCAGCAGTAAAGAAAATATAATCTTCATTAAAAATATCCAGCGCAAGCTTTACAATTTCTACAACATTTAAAGTTTCATTTTGTTGTGCCGGCATCTTTGCAAAGTTTGAAAAAGCCGATGCAATTGAACTCATGGTGTCTATTTGTTGAATTAACGTTTTACTGTACTCATCTAACTTTGAGTGAATATTTTCATCATTGGAATCAAATTTACGTTGAAAATTTTGCACCGTTAAACGCATGGGAGTCAATGGGTTCTTAATTTCATGCGCCACTTGTTTTGCCATTTCCCTCCAAGCTTGTTCACGTTCGCTTCTAGCTAATTGCACAGCACTATCTTCAAGTTCGTCAATCATACTATTATACGAATTCACCAAAATAGAGATTTCCTCACTCGTATCATTAACCTCTATTTTCTTATTACGCTTTTCTAATCTTGTCGTATTAATTTTATCACTAATTGCTTTTAAGGACTTTGTAATGTATTTAGAGAGTACAAAGGCAATCCCAATGGCCATAAGCAATACAAACATAAAGGCAAACCCTATACGCTGTAAAAACTCGCTTAGCTCTTCTGCAAGAAAGTCGTCTTTTTCTAAATAAGGTAAATTTAATATGGCTATGGGCTTAGATTTCTGATCCGTAATATAAGTATAAGACGATTGGTATGTTTGCCCATTTTCCTTATGTTTATCTACATATCTATGTGACGCCCTATGTGAAATCGCATTTAAAATTTCTGCATCAATACATGTATCTGCAATATTATTTAAATCTCCTTTAGACGATATTAATAAAGTCCCATCTAAATCATATAAATTAATCTGAAGCTTATGTATATCAGCGATATTATAAATTTCTTCTTTGAAAATTAATGGAATATTTTCGGTCTTTACCTCCCAGGTATTCTGCTTACCATTTAAAACTCTTTTATGATGTTTCTGAATGTTTTGCTCTTTACGCTCTAAACGTCCTTTATGATAATCTGCACTTTGTTCCTTGTACTGATAAATCGCTACAGCCGCAATAAGTATAGATGCTAATAGCACCAATAAAATCATAGCTATGAAAATACGAGTACGTAAGGAAAGTTTTTTTAATTTCATTAAAATTATTGTGCTTTTTAAAAGTTCAATAAATATAACAATAATCGAACCAAAAAAGAGCAACGATTCCTTTTTGGAATTTGATTATTTGAGTTATAAAGTTAAGCGTCAGGATTCTTGGCTCTTATATTCTTATAAACCTTAAAACCTACCATGATAAGAACTCCTAAAACAAGAATACCTACAACACCCCAAATCCAGTTAATGGCATTTTTTAAAATCACCAAAAAAATCACTGCAAAAAGGATGAATGTAGCACCTTCATTCCAGATACGCATAAAACTTGACGTTTTTTTAACCACATCGTTTTGAAGTTGCTTATAATATAAATGTGTTTTAAGATGATATATAATCAACAACACGATAAAAGCCAGTTTTACCTGCATCCAATCTTGATAAACAAGTGTAGGATTTAAATAAAATAGCAATAACCCAAATAACAAAGCTAAAATAGCTGATGGCCATGTAATTATAAACCACAGACGTTTAGCCATTAGTTTTAGTTGTTTTCCAAGTATTTCTTTTTCTGGTGATGGCTTATGAAATGCTTCTATTTGATACACAAATAGTCTGGGAATATAAAACAACCCAGCAAACCAAGTGATGACAAAAATAAGATGAAACGCTTTTATGTAATAATAATGCTCCATAGTTAACTCATTTCAACTGGTGTTTTTGTCCATGATGTAATCCAACTTGAAAGTAGATTAACAAATTCGTCATCATCATTTAAACAAGGAACGGTTGTAAAATCTTTACCTCCCATTTCATGAAAAATCTCCTGACCTTCCATCGCTATTTCTTCAAGAGTTTCTAAACAATCACTAACAAACGCAGGTGTTACGATGGCCATGTTTTTTATGCCCTGTTTACCCAAACGCTCAATAGTTCTATCTGTATACGGCTGCAACCAAGGATCGAAACCTAATCGCGACTGAAAAGACGTAGAGTAAGCCCCTTCTTTAAACTCCAATTTTTCAGCAACCAGTCTGGTTACTTCATAACATTGATGCCTATAACAAAACTCATGTGCTTTTGATGGTGTTGCACAACAACTACCATCTATTTTACAATGTAACTTGGTAACATCACTCTTTCTAATATGGCGTTCTGGAACACCATGATACGAAAACAATACATGCTCATAATTTTTGCCTTCCAAATGACGTTTTATTGAATTAGAAAGCACTTCAATATAATCAGGTTTATTATAAAATGCAGGAACCGATTCTATTTTTAAATTCGGAAAATATTGCTGACGAAGCTCTTCAGCTAACACCGTAATAGTTTCGGTAGTTGCCATAGCAAACTGCGGATATAAAGGAAACAACAAAACCTCATCAACACCTTCATCCACCAATTCCTGAAGCCCCTTTTTTATAGTCATACTTCCATAGCGCATGGCTAATGCGACAGGTACATTTATTTGTTTTTGTATTTTGCTCTGAAGCCTTTCCGAAAGTACGATCAAAGGAGACCCTTCTTCCCACCATATTTTTTTATAAGCTGCTGCCGATGCCTTAGGGCGTGTCTTTAAAATAATACCCTTAACTAACAATGCTCTGGCTGCAAACGGAATATCAATAACCCGTTCGTCCATTAAAAACTCGCCTAAATATTTTTTTACATCTTTTGGCTCTGGGCTGTCTGGAGAACCAAGATTGACTAATAAAACTCCTTTTTTCATTAAATAAGTTTCTTTTTTACGAAGATAATGACATTACATATTTTTTTGGCGTTGTGCCGTATTTCTTTTTAAAAGCAGCAATAAAATGGCTAGAGGTACTATAGCCTACTTTATGCCCCACTTCATTCACATTATCATCTCCAGATTCTAGCAACTTTCTAGCAACTTCCATTTTATAATCAAATAAAAAACTAAAAACCGAATCACCATAAATTTGTTTAAACCCCTCTTTCAACTTTTTAAGATTTAACCCTATTTCATCAGCCAACTCCTGTAAACTAGGCGGTTCTGCCATACGGGCAATAACAATTTCTTTAGCTTTTCTTATTTTAATGACATTTGTTTCGTCCACTAAAAAGGGGCACTGCTCAACATCAGCATCTTCACTTCTATTAAAATATAAACTTAAAAGCTCGAGGGCTTTCCCTTTATAATAAAGGTTTTTAATAGACTGATTTAGATTATAATTTATCAATTGATTTAAAACAATGGCCATTGAAGGGGAGATAACACCGTCTTTATAATATTTTTTATCCTTATTATCATCACTTAAAAACGTAATGTAGTCGGCTTCCTGAGAAAACAGTCCGTGAAAATTTTTGATAGATATTAAAATCGAAACAATCCATGAGTTTGGATCTACTTGCAAATTTATTGGTAAATCACGCTGAGGATTATATAATAATAATGAATTCTCTTCCAGAATGTTTAATATGTACCTCCCTTCATTAAAAACAAACCTACTTGATCCTTTTACACAAAAATGAAACTGGATATAATCACTATCTATTTCTTTAGCAAGAGATTGCACCTCATTTGATTCATTTTTATAAGTAAGAACCAAAGCCCCATCATCTACATTTGTTTCATCAAAAGTACTTTGAGCGACACTTTTATTATTGTTCATTTCATCTTTCATAACGATTTTATTTAGATTCGTTCTAAATAAATTAGGTAAAACATGCCTAATCCACTACAAAAATATGACATTTATCATATTTTTAGAAAAAACATCGATAAAAAACCACAAACGATACTAAAAGTTCTTTGAGCGTTATTTTTTTATGTTCATCCATTATACATTTGTTTTCAAATATCAGGTATCAGCATGCAAAAATATAATATATCAAGAAGTAACTACTTTTATGCCATTGGTTTGAGTTATAAAAAAGCCGATGCAGATATAAGAGGTCGCTTTAGTTTAGATAACGATGGTAAACTAGCTTTACTTAATCAGGCTAAAGAAAATGATATTGAAAGTTTGGTGGTAACATCTACCTGTAATCGAACCGAAATTTACGGATTTGCACAACACCCTTTTCAATTAATTCAATTACTTTGTGATAATACAAGAGGTACCGTTGAAGAATTTCAAGACGTTGCCTATATATACAAAAATAAAGACGCTATTGCGCACATGTTTCGTGTAGGTTCTGGTTTAGATAGTCAGATTCTTGGAGATTTTGAAATTATTAGCCAGTTAAAATCCAGTGCGCGTTCATCAAAAAAATATGGGTTACTTAATCATTTTTCAGAACGATTGGTAAATGCAGTCATTCAAGCCAGTAAACGCATTAAGACAGAAACTAATATTTCATCTGGAGCAACGTCAGTATCTTTTGCATCTGTTCAATATATATTTAACTCGGTTGAAGACGTTTCTAATAAAAATATTTTACTTTTCGGAACGGGAAAAATTGGCAGAAATACTTGTGAAAACCTTGTAAAGCACACTAAAAATGATCAAATTACTTTAATTAACAGAACAAAAGATAAAGCAGAATTAATTGCTGGAAAATTTGATTTGATTGTTAAAGATTATGCCAATTTACAAGAAGAAATTAGCAACTCTGATATTTTAATTGTTGCAACAGGAGCCCAACGCCCAACTATAGACAAGCATATAATTCAATCTAAAAAACCGCTTTTAATTTTAGATTTATCTATTCCAAAAAACGTTGATGCAAACGTTGAAGAATTAGATCATGTAACCTTGGTTCACTTAGATCATTTATCAAAAATTACAGATAAAACCTTAGAAGAAAGAAAAAAGCATATTCCTTTAGCTGAATCTATTATAGAAGAAGTAAAAACGGAGTTTAATCAATGGTTAGAAACCAGAAAATTTGCTCCAACTATTAAAGCGTTAAAACACAAACTTTCTAATTTTGCCGCTGCGGAATTAGAAACACAACGCAAGAAAAATGCTGATTTCAATGAAGCACAGGCAGAGTTAATTAGCAGCAACATCATTCAAAAAATCACCAACCATTTTGCGCATCATTTAAAAGATGACAATATCTCTACTGATGAGAGTCTGGAACTTATAAAAAAAGTGTTTCAGTTAGAACCAACAACGCATGTCTAAAACCATTAGAATTGGCACGCGCGATAGTGAATTAGCACTATGGCAAGCCAAAATAGTACAACAACAACTCGAAAACTTAGGTCATAAAACACAATTAGTTCCTGTAAAATCTACTGGCGACTTAGTTTTAGACAAGCCTTTATATGAATTAGGAATCACGGGTATTTTTACCAGAACCCTAGACATTGCCATGTTAAACCATGACATTGATATTGCCGTGCATTCATTAAAAGATGTACCAACCGTTTTACCTAAAGGCATCATACAAGTCGCTGTTTTAAAACGGGGTAACGTCAATGACACTTTGGTTTTTAAAAATAATGAAGAATTTTTAGGATCGAAAGAAGCCGTTATTGCTACTGGAAGTTTACGTAGGCGTGCTCAATGGTTAAATAGGTTTCCAACACATAAAATTGTTAATCTGCGTGGTAATGTGAATTCACGTTTACAAAAACTGGAAGATAATGCCGATTGGAATGGTGCTATATTTGCTGCTGCAGGTATTGGCCGTATTGGTATAAGACCAGAAGAAGCCATTAATTTAGATTGGATGATTCCTGCACCGGCACAAGGTGCTATTATGATTACAGCTTTAGAAGAGGACGACTTTGTCAAAACGGCTTGTGCTGAATTAAATCATGAAGAAACTGAAATTTGCACTACCATTGAACGAGAATTTTTAAATAAATTAGAAGGCGGTTGTACGGCACCTATTGGTGCACTTGCCTATATTAAAAACGAAGAAATCAATTTTAAAGGTGTTTTATTAAGTGAAGATGGCTCTAAAAGAATTGATGTTACTCGTGTAAAAAAATTAGGCGAACATAACGACATGGCTTCGTTTTGTGCCGATTTTGTTATAGAACGAGGAGGCAAACGTTTAATGGATAGAATTAAACAGGCTAATAAAAAAACAAATGTCTATTCAACAAAATCATTCACTGAAGACCAACGGCTTCTCTTTCATGAAAAAGTTGTTTCGGAAAGCACAGATTTTATAAAAATAAGTTTGAATAGAATTCATCCTAGAATCTTGAAAAACAACATTCAAAATGTCGTTATTACTAGTAAAAATGCTGTAGAGTCTTTAATTACTAATTACAATTCCGCAGAATTACAGTTTAAAAATATTTACTGTGTAGGCAGACGTACAAAGCGTTTGGTAGAAAACAGAATTGGTAAAGTAACTCATTTTGAAAAAAGCGCAAAAAAGTTAGCCGAGTACTTAGTTGAATATATGGAAGGCGCTGAAGTCACTTACTTTTGTAGTGATTTAAGACTGGATGATTTACCAACTATTTTAACAGAAAACAATATAAAGGTGCACGAAGTAGAGGCTTATCAAACGAAGTTTGATGGTATAAAAGTAGATGATTCTGTTGAATGTGTTATGTTTTACAGCCCCTCTACCGTACAAAGTTTTGTGCAAAAAAATGATGCAGATGTTATTGCCTTTTGTATTGGAGACACCACCGCAAAAGAAGCAAAAAAGCATTTTAAAGATGTTAGAGTTGCTAAAATACCAACTGTAGAAAGTGTGATTGAGTTAGTTAATGAACATTATGTTTAATGATCTATCTAACAGCCTTATTATTTGTAAAAGAAGGAAAAGAGAACGTCTTTAATGAATATGAATCTTTAGTGCTTCCAATAATAAATAACTATAACGGAAAGTTAATTTATAGAATTAGACCAACACAAGATAGTTTTATTAATTCTGAAGACCAATTACCTTATGAAATACATTTTATTTCATTTGAAACTGATGAAGATTTTACGAATTTTATAAATGATGACAAAAGAAAACGTTTTGAAAAATTAAAAGCAGATTCTATAAAATCTACTTTTATAACAAAAGGTGAAAAATTATAATACTAATATCCCTATTTGTCACACTGAGCGCAGTCGAAGTGTCCATATAGGAATACATTATATAAATATTTAAGTTTCAATTAAAAAGAAGATTCCCGTCTTACTGAAACAAGTTCAGCACAAGTCGCAGGAATAACAAAAAAATATGAGTATAAAGAACGATTTATTTTTAAGAGCTTTAAAAGGAGAAACCGTTAATCGCCCACCAGTTTGGATGATGCGTCAAGCCGGACGTTACTTACCTGAATTCATAGCGATTCGTGAGAAATACGATTTCTTTACACGTTGTAGAACGCCAGAACTTGCTAGTGAAATTACCGTACAGCCTATTAGACGCTACGGAATGGATGCTGCTATTTTATTTAGTGATATTTTGGTTATTCCTCAAGCTATGAATATTGAGGTGCAAATGAAACCTAATTTTGGTCCGTATTTGCCAAATCCTGTCCGTACTCAAAAAGATGTCGACAATGCTATTGTTCCAGACGTAAAAGTAGAACTTGATTATGTATATCAAGCTATAAAGGCAACGAAAGAATTACTTAATGATGATATTCCGTTAATTGGGTTTGCAGGTTCACCATGGACCATTTTATGCTATTGTGTGCAAGGTCAGGGGAGCAAAACCTTTGATAAAGCCAAAGAATTTTGTTTTACCAACCCAATTGCAGCACACCAATTACTTCAAAAAATAACAGATACAACCATTGCTTATTTAAAAGAGAAAGTAAAAGCAGGTGTTAATGCCGTACAAGTATTCGACTCTTGGGGTGGCATGCTATCACCGGTTGACTATCAGGAATTCTCCTGGCAATATATTAACCAAATTATTGAAGCCTTAAAAGACGACGCTCCAGTAATAGCTTTCGGAAAAGGTTGCTGGTTTGCTCTTGGAGACATGGCAAAAAGTAATGCATCTGCTTTAGGTGTAGACTGGACGTGTTCACCAAGAAATGCGCGTTATTTAACAGGTGGGAACATCACCCTTCAAGGAAATTTTGATCCATCTCGTTTGCTATCGCCGCCTTCAGAAATAAAGAAAATGGTACACCAAATGATTAATGATTTTGGTAAAGACAAATATATTGTAAATCTAGGCCATGGTATTTTACCTAACATTCCGTTAGACCATGCCAAAGCATTTATTGATGCAGTAAAAGAATATAGTCCCTCTTAATTTCCCCCAAGGAAAGAAACTACTACGTGAGTAAATAGCTTTAAATTTTTAATTATTTTGATAAATTTTAATAATTTAACGTAATTAATTCCCTCTCCTTTGGAGAGGGCTAGGGAGAAGCTTTATGATTAAAAACATAATATTAGGAATCAAAGCATATTTCGGGGCTTTTAGTTTAATCTCTAAACTAAAGCTTTGGAAATATTTTGCAATTCCTATGCTCATAAGTTTTATAACTGCTATTGTTGTTTTTACTTCAGCCTATGGATTATCTGATAATGTAGGGGCTTTTATTTCGAAAATCTGGATATGGGATTGGGGAAAAGAAACCTTTACAACAATTAGTTCTTTTATCGGCGGGCTCTTTATAGTTGTTATCGGGTTAATCCTTTTCAAACATATCATCATGGCATTATCAGCGCCATTTATGAGTCCTGTATCCGAAAAAATAGAAGCACATTTAACAGGAAATACACAACACGCACATAGAAACACAACATTTTTGCAACAACTTTGGCGTGGTATAAGAATTAATGGAAGAAACTTACTCATGGAACTCGTATTAACCATTCCAATACTTCTTTTAAAGTTTATACCGTTTGTTAATATCTTTTCTACTATATTACTCTTTTTAGTCCAAGCCTATTATGCTGGTTTTGGTAATATGGATTACACCTTAGAGCGCCATTTTAAATATCAGCAAAGCACGGCATTTGTTAGAAGAAATCGCGGTTTGGCCATTGGTAATGGTATTGTATTTATCTTGTTTTTATTAATTCCTGTTATTGGTGTTATACTGGTATTGCCATTATCGGTAACTGCCGCAACAACAAAAACAGTAGAAGCGCTTCAATTAAAAACCAAGCTTCATAATGCTTAGTTTTAATGGGTATCATATAGAACCTATCCAATTACAAGACGCTTGGAATTTATGCAATTTTATTACCGCAAATGAGGATCGGTTAAAACGCTATTTTCCTAAAACATTAGCACAAAATTTAACACCAGATTTATCCAAGTTCTTTGTAGAGAAAAAAGTAAAACAATTTAGCTTAAAAGAAGAGTTTCTGTTTACTATTAAAGAGAAAGTACCAAAGGAATTAGTTGGCTTGATTTATATAAAAGAACTTGACTGGGATAAAAAGCAAGGTGAGTTTGCTTATTGTATTGGCTACCCTTTTGAAGGAGAAGGAATCATGACTAAAGCTATTAGCTACTTATCAGATTTCGCTTTTTCTGACTTAAACTTAAAAACGCTTCAAATTATTGTTCACAAAGACAATATAGCCAGCGTAAGGGTTGCTGAAAATTGCAATTTCACATGGATTAAAACACTTAAAAATGAATATACTCCTCCTGGAGAAGCTTCTTTAAATATGGAATTATATGAATTATATAAAGAGATTGAACACTAAATGAAAGACAAATTCTATCAATACATACAAGATTTACAAGATCGCATCACATCAAAACTTGAAGCAATCGATGGTAAAGCTAAATTTCAACAAGATATATGGAAACGACCCGAAGGTGGTGGTGGACGTACCAGAGTTATTGAAAACGGACATGTTTTTGAAAAAGGAGGTGTAAATATTTCTGGTGTTCATGGCAAACTTCCAAAATCGATGCAAGCCTATTTTAAAGTAGGTGATGTTGATTTTTTCGCCTGTGGATTAAGTTTAGTGTTACACCCTAAAAACCCCATGGTTCCAACAGTTCATGCTAACTGGCGTTATTTTGAAATGTATGACAAACAAGGAGAAATTATTGATAGTTGGTTTGGTGGCGGACAAGATTTAACGCCTTATTATTTGTTTGAAGACGATGCTACACATTTTCATCAAACTTGTAAAACAGCTTGCGATAATCATAACCCAGAATTTTATCCAAAATATAAAGCCCGTTGCGACGAATATTTTTATAACGCACATCGTAATGAAGGTAGAGGTATAGGTGGTTTGTTTTTCGATTATTGTAAAGCTTCAGAAACCATGACCATGGAAAATTGGTATGACTTTGTAACCGAAGTTGGTGATAGTTTTTTGGAAGCTTACGTACCCATTGTTGAAAAACGGAAAGCATTAAAATACACAGAAGCCCAACGAAATTGGCAGGAAATTCGTCGCGGGCGTTATGTGGAGTTTAATTTAGTACATGATAAAGGAACCCTTTTTGGTCTAAAAACAAACGGGCGTATAGAAAGTATTTTAATGAGTTTACCTCCTCATGTACAATGGGTTTACGATCATCAACCTGAAGCTGGAAGTGAAGAAGAAAAATTAATAAATATTTTAAAAAACCCAATAGATTGGGTAAACAAATAAACGCATTAACGAATAAACGTTTTAAAAATGTATCCATTAAAAAGAAATAGAAGACTAAGAACTGGTGAAGCCATTCGTTCTTTAGTTCGTGAAACTATAATTACTCCTAATGATTTTTTAGTACCTCTGTTTGTTGTAGAAGGAAAAGGTATTAAAGATGAAATTCCATCCATGCCAAATTATTTCCGCTATAGTTTGGATTTACTTGAAGGTGAAGTAAAAGAATTATGGAAATTAGGTTTAAAATCGGTATTGCTTTTTGTAAAAGTTCCAGATAATTTAAAAGACAATAAAGGCTCAGAAGCTTTAAATCCTAACGGACTCATGCAACGTGCTATTAAAACGGTTAAAAATGCATGTCCTGATATGTTAGTTATGACTGATGTAGCCCTTGATCCTTATTCAGCCTACGGACATGATGGTATTATTGAAAACGGACAAGTTTTGAATGATGAAACTGTTGACGTTTTAAGTGAAATGAGTGTATCACATGCGGCGGCAGGTGCTAATTTTGTTGCTCCTAGTGATATGATGGATGGTCGCATTTTGTCTATTCGCGAAGCTTTAGAAGATGAAGGTTTTATCAATACTGGCATTATGAGCTACTCGGCAAAATATGCCTCAGCGTTTTATGGGCCTTTTCGTGATGCATTAGACTCTGCTCCTGTGGATTTAGCAGATATTCCAAAAGACAAAAAAACATATCAAATGGATTACGCTAATCGTTTTGAAGCTATTAGAGAAACCGAAATGGATATAGATGAAGGCGCCGATATTGTTATGGTAAAACCAGGTATTTCATATTTGGATATATTAAGAGAAATTAAAAATGACGTTGATGTTCCTGTTGCAGTATATCAGGTGTCCGGAGAATATGCTATGATTAAAGCAGCAGCAGAAAAAGGCTGGTTGGATCACGACCAAATTATGATGGAAACAACTACCGCATTTAAGCGTGCAGGTGCCGATATTATAGCTTCTTATTTTGCTAAAGACGTGATTAAGTTATTGTCCTAAATAAAAAGAGGGAATCCAAAAAGGCAAATAAAAATTGAATATCTGGTTGAGTGCAATCGAAACCTCCTTGTTTAATGAGGTATTTTAGTTCTCGACTGCGCTCGAACGGACAATCAAGAATCTTTAAAAACAGCATTTATTTTTTAAAGATTTACTTAGAAAAAAGAGATTCTCCAAGATTTAATCCCCAATTAATTCCTAACAAAGTAACAAGGTTATCATCTTGAGGAAAATCTTTACCAAACCCTCCCGTTATACTAATCTTTTTATTAACTTGATACGTTATGTTTCCGACCGATCTAAACTCATCTCCATCTCCCGAACGTTCTAAATACTCATAAGAAAATTTGAGTTTGTTTAGTTCAAGTTCCACCTTACCTCCATAATCCCAAAAGTGCTCTTTAAAATATTGGCCGCCACTATTTATATTAAATCCGTCATCAACATATTTCCCTATGCCATAAAAATGAAGGTAATTTTCATCATTAAATTTAACAGCTACATCCGCCGTCAACCAAGCTCCAAATCTATTGGCTGTCGATGAATTTATTTCATTTTCTTTAAAAAGCAAACTATGCCCAATAGCACCGTCTAATCGGAAAATAGGTTTTATCGTTTTAGGATTATTTACAAAGTTTTTAATGTTTTCACATCTGTCTTTAAAATATCCCGAGACCAGTTCTTCTTTAGTAATATTTAACTTATTGATACTCATTAATATGTTTTTTCCTCTTTCAGCAAAGGGATCTATATCATCCGAATCTTGAGTTGCTAATACTCTATCGATAAAATCTTTAGCCAAACCATGAAATTTATCGCTCAAAGCTTGATCTGTATCAATGGCACTACAACTTCCACTTCCGGGGATATTAATACCTTCGGCAATAAAATATTCTTCGAATAACTTATTTAAGGGGCTCGCAACCCCGTTATCTATTTCTTGGATTGTATTCTGGATTTTCTTTAACCTGTCTGCGTTGTAAAACTTTAAAATAGTTGTTCTATAACCTATAGCTAAGACTTTTTTTTCTTCTGCAAATCCTTCAAACTTTTTATCTATATAGCCCATCGAAAAAGAAGAATTTGTTTTTAAGCCAATAAACGGATCTATATAAGTCTTATTCTTTTCATTGGTTTTTATCCCTCTATATTTCTCATAGGAACGCTCTGTTTCAAAATCTATAAGCCAATAAGGGTTCACTTCAAGAGCTAAGTTTGTATTGGAAAATCCGTTAGATAAATATAAGCCAAGCGCTTTAAGATTATCCGGTGTATTAATTTGCGTGGGAGTTTCATCTAATAAAGTAAATGCTGGGTTGGTCGTACTTTCAAAATTAAAATCATTTATAGACGCTTTTTGTTGTGCTAATAATATAGAACAACCAAAAAAGAATAAAAACGGAATACATTTAATTTTTATCATTTCGCTTCATTTTGAAATTATGTAAATAATACTTCTATTCTTTTCGAAACACTAAACGTCTCATCATCTGCCCTTCCCATATCATACTCTTTATCGTTATTTTGATACTTTGATTCATAGTCTTTACTATTTAACGTATCTGTTAGGTTATACCTTATAGTTGTAGTCTTAACTATTTGCTCCTTTAAATCAATGTTATCGACAATAAAATTTGTTCTTATTTTAATGGTAGGTTTTCTTTCTAAACGAGTTTTTAAAATTTCTGCATGAAACTTATTGGAACCGGCTTTTTCCACGTTAACCTTTCTCCATTTTCTAGGTTCTTCTTTATTATAAATGGTAACTAAAACCTTATTAGAACCGTCCAAAAGAGCATCGCTTGAGGGTTTTATTATAATATCCAGAGGATTATCATCCAATTTAGTTTCAAAAGTTTCCATGGTTGTTTTATTCTTTTTAAATTCTATTTAATTGTAGTTTCTATAAGCTCTTCTATATTCTCAACGTCAAGCTTATAATCACAAAGTTTAGGGACATCTATAATCTTAATAATAGTATCCTTTTTTAAATTTACGAATTTTAGAGCTATTTTTTTATCTTCTGAAAACTTAGCTGCAATACTTATCATATTCTCTTTAATATGTCGTGTAATATTAATTTTTTGAGCCTTCTTATACGCTTTTAAATTCTCATCTTCATAATTTAAAATTTTATCTTTTCGTTTATCAACCTTTTCACGTTTTTCTCGCTCTTCTTTTTCTATATTAATAGAATACAAAGCTACAGAACCTCCAATTAAAATAGCTATAGTTGCCAAAGCAACCCACTTTTTAGCTTGAGTAATATCTTTTTTTAAACCATAAACTAACTTTCCATAAGCATCGTTAATTTGCAAAGGACTTCTCAAGTCCAGCTTTTCTAACTGCACACTTTGTCCTACCGAAATTTTAAACATTGCTAAAAACAGAATGATATAAGGTAAAACAAAAGCTAAATATACCTTCACATTGGTAGTGGAAGTAATTAAATTAGCTGTCAAACCAATTAGGGTATAAAACCCTAACAACGCTTTTAAATAATTATTGTAATTTGTTAAATGTTTATTGAGATCAACAAATGTCCCATGAACTGTTTCTTGACCTTTGGCAAGCCAAAAGCTATCAAAATCTTTTAATTCCCTCATTTTTGTTTTATTTTTAAGTATACTCTTTGACTATGTCCACAAGTACATTTAATGACTAGATAATCGTCAAACGTGTTTGTTTTTACTATTTCATTATGTCTTAAGGGATTAAACTCTACTTCTACAACTGGTCTGCTAATAACCGTATATATTGAAGAAATAATTACACTAAACGTTTCATTGCATTCTTTTTTTGCACAAGTAACTTCTGCAAGCTCATAGGATGGTTTTTTGGTTGTCATAAATTTGCTTTTTTTAATTATGCTATTAAATAAGAAACTCGAAAGAGAGAAAATCCATACCAACCAACAGTATTTACTTACACAAGTTACAAAATAAATTTTAACTATTTTAGCCATAAATTGATTTTTAATGAGTGCATTAATTTTTTGGGCAACAATTTCCATTTTCTTTTCTTTTTTATGCTCTATTTTAGAGGCTGTCCTGTTAACTGTTACACCAACATTTATAAACGTAAAAAAGCAGGAAGGTAAAGACTATGCATTTACATTAGAACGCTTAAAAAAAGATGTAGATAAGCCACTAATTGCTATACTTACTTTAAACACGATAGCACATACGTTGGGAGCGATGATGGTTGGTATCCAAGCCGAAAAACTGCCTTATAAAATAGAACTGGCTGGAATTAATACCGTTGGAGTTATTTCAGCTATTATGACCTTACTAATTTTAATTGCTTCCGAAATTATTCCAAAAACCATTGGTGCAACTTACTGGAAAGGCTTAGCAAATTTCACATCTAAAGCATTAACCATTTTAATTTTTCCTTTAAAATGGACAGGAATATTATGGCTTTTACAACTAACCACTAAACTCATTGGAGGTAAAGGTCATGGAAGTATACTAAGCCGCGAAGATTTTCATGCTATGACGGAAATCGCTCAGGAAAAAGGTGTGTTTCAAGAAAATGAAAGTAAAATCATTAAAAATTTATTGACTTTTAAAGAAGTTTTAGCAAAAGATATTATGACTCCCAGAACTGTTATGTTGACGGTTGATCAAAATACCACTGTTGAAGATTTTTTTAATACAAACATGAACCTTCGTTTTTCAAGAATCCCTATATATTCAAATGAACCAGACAACATAAAGGGGTTGGTGCTCAAAGATGAAGTCTTTAAAGAAATGGCGCTTAATCATGGAGATAAAAAACTATCCGATTTAAAAAGACCTATTATTATTGTTAATCGTAGTTTACCTATTCCAAATCTATTTGAACAATTAGTTGAAAGTAGAAATCATATGGCTTTGGTTGTTGATGAGTATGGTTCTGTAAATGGTTTAGTAACCATGGAAGATGCTATTGAAACATTGTTAGGTTTAGAAATTATGGACGAAAGCGATAATGTTTCAGATCTTCAACATCTGGCGCGTAAGAGCTGGGAAACAAGGGCTAAAAAACTAGGTATTTTGGATGAATAAACCAAAAAAACAATGGAAACTTGCATTATACAATCACCTTTAGGTTATACTAAAATAAATGGAGATCATCATGGAATCTCTTCTGTTAATGTTTTAAATTCTGAAGAAAAAGTAACCGAAATTATTCCCTTAGAGTTAGAAGACTGTGCACGTCAGCTTAAAGAATATTTTGAAGGAAAGCGCAATCAATTCAATCTAAAATTAAACCCTCAGGGAACCGATTTTCAAAAAAAAGTCTGGAAACTACTTGAGCAAATTCCCCATGGAAAAACACTTTCTTATTTAGAGTTATCTAAGCAATTAGGCGATGTAAAAGCAATTCGAGCAGTAGCAAATGCGAATGGAAAAAATCCCCTATGGATTATTGTCCCTTGTCACCGTGTTATTGGTAGTGATGGTAGTTTAACGGGTTATGCTGGTGGTTTACATCGTAAAAAATGGTTATTAGAGCATGAAAGCCCCTATAAGCAACAATCTCTTTTTTAAAAATGTACAGAATACTTACTAAAATCTTGAAACGCTTTTTATCTGATAAACAGATATATAAATATGGATTTAACTTATCACCTATGTATAGACGATCAACAGGTAAAGTTATTGAAGTGAGCGACAATTTGCATTATGTTAAAATAAAAATTCCCTTAAGTTTTAAAAATAGAAATTTTGTCGGATCTATATTTGGTGGTAGTTTATTTTCGGCTACAGACCCGATTTACATGATTCAACTTATGAATATTTTAGGTGAAGATTATATTGTTTGGGATAAAGCTGCATCTATAAAATATAAACGTCCAGGAAAAGATACACTATATTGTGAATTCGAGTTTAGTATTGATGAAATTAACACTTTTAAAAAGGATATATCCAACAAAGGTGAAATAGATATTGTAAAGACCCCAACGATAGTAGACAAAGAAGGGAACACCATAGCAGAATTGAGTAAAACTATTTATGTTGCCAATAAAGCATTCTATAAAGAAAAACGCAAACAGAAAGAAAGCTATAAATCTTCATTATAAATTATTATATTTAATCGAATAAAAAATTTATAATGAAATTACTCAAAAAACTTTTAAAATGGATCGCTATAATCATCGGTGTTATTATTCTATTACTTTACATTTTTGACTATAGCTATATTTTAAGGGGTGTCCGTATTGTTTACTTAACTGGGCACAAAACGGTTTTCATAGATGACTATCCTTACTTTGAAAATGATACTATTAAAAGCGGAGATAATTTTCAGCCTTGGTTATTACATAAAAAATATAATAATGCTAAACCTACCGAAAAATTAAATAAGATTAATAGTGAATTAGAAACTGTTGCCTATTTAATTATTAAAAATGATAGTATTTTTTACGAGTGGTACGCTCCTAATTATGGAAAAGAATCTAAGACAAATTCTTTTTCTGTAACAAAAAGCATTACTACATCTATGCTTGGCAAAGCTATTATGGATGGTTATATTAAAAGCTTAGACCAACCTGTTACTGACTTTTACCCAGAATATGGTGATATAAAAACAACTGTTGGTGATTTGGCTTCCATGGCTTCTGGTTTAAATTGGGTGGAACATTATACGAGCCCTTTTTCTCTAACTGCAAGAGCCAATTATGATGATGATTTAGCTGAAACCATTTTAAATCTTAAAGCAGTTAAAACACCAGGAAAAGAATTTGAATATTTAAGTGGAAACACTCAACTATTAGGCATGATAATTCAAAAAGCTACAGGAAAAACCTTAGCTAATTACCTTTCAGAAAGTTTTTGGAAACCAATGGGAGCATCTCAAGACGCATTATGGCAGGTAGATGACGAAGAAAACAGATTAGCAAAAACGTTTTGTTGTATCTCTAGTAATGCTAGGGATTTTGCGCGCTTTGGTAAGCTTTATAAAGATTATGGCAAATGGAATGGCAAACAAATTTTAGATTCTGTTTTTGTAGCAAAATCGATGTCACCCCGATTTGCCAATAGCCCAGAATATGGTTACGGATGGTGGATAAAAAAAATGAAAAAGAAACGTTTTTTTCTAATGCGAGGGCATCACAGTCAGTACATAATTGTTGAACCAAATGACAATGTGATTATTGTAAGATTAGGACACCATACCTCAGCTGATGAAGGTAAAAAACCTTTTACCATAGATACTGATATCTACATTGAAGAAGCCTATAAGATGTTAAATCAATGATTTCAAAACTAAATTTAGAAAATATCTTATTTCTAGACATTGAAACTGTTCCTGAAACACAGTATTTTTCAGAGTTAGATGAAGATAAACAAGCCCTTTGGGACAAAAAATCCCAATACCAACGCAAAGACGAATTTACCGCCGAAGAATTTTACGATCGTGCTGGGATTTGGGCTGAATTTGGAAAAATAGTCTGTATCTCCGTTGGATATTTTAATATTTTAAATGATGTACGCACCTTTAGAGTGACCTCATTTTATGGTGATGAAATTAAAATTTTAAAAGATTTTAAGAACTTATTAATCTCGCATTTTAGTGAAACAAAACATCTTCTCTGTGCTCATAATGGTAAAGAATTTGACTTTCCCTACATTGCACGTCGCATGATAATTAATAACATTGAATTACCTTATAAACTAAATCTCTTTGGAAAAAAGCCCTGGGAAGTACCTCATTTGGATACTTTAGAATTATGGAAATTTGGAGATTATAAAAGTTATACCTCATTAAAATTATTAACTAATGTTTTAGGAATTCCTTCACCAAAAGATGATATTGATGGTAGTGAAGTATATCGCGTATATTATGAAGAAAATGAAGTTGATAGAATTATTATTTATTGTGAAAAAGATACCATTGCTGTAGCTCAAATATTTTTAAGATTGCGCGGTGATGACCTTTTAATTGATGATGAAATTATTCACATTTAATGCAAGAAAACATTATTTTAAAGATTAAGGATCTTTCCATTTCATTTGGAAATAATGACGTGATTCACAATATTTCATATCATCTAAATAAAAATGAAATATTGGGTATTGTGGGAGAATCTGGCTCAGGAAAATCAGTATCCTCTTTGGCTATTTTAGGTTTGCTTCCAAAAAAGATTTCAAAAATCACCTCTGGCAGTATTATTTATAATAATAAAGATTTAACTAATCTTGCTCCAAAAGCATTTCAAAATATTCGAGGGAAAAAAATTGCCATGATTTTCCAGGAACCTATGAGTTCTTTAAACCCTTCAATGACCTGTGGAAAACAGGTTCAGGAAATATTATTACAGCATACTAAGCTTTCTAAACAAGAATCAAAAGATGAAACTATATTATTATTTGAAAAAGTAAAACTTCCAGACGCAGTAAGAGTCTATAACTCTTATCCACATGAAATTTCTGGCGGACAGAAACAACGTGTTATGATTGCCATGGCCATTGCTTGTAAACCAGATATTTTAATTGCTGATGAGCCAACCACAGCGCTAGATGTTACCGTTCAAAAGGAAATTATTAAACTACTAAAGACTTTACAAGTCGACACAAAAATGAGTGTTATTTTCATTACTCACGATTTGGCTTTAATTTCCGAAATAGCAGATAGAGTTTTAGTTATGTATAAAGGCGATATTGTTGAACAAGGTGATGTTTCAACTATTTTTAAAGCTCCAAAACATGTTTATACTAAAGCACTTATTAACTCACGTCCCTCTTTAGATACACGATTAAAAACATTACCAACTATAGACGATTATTTAAATAATACGACTTCAAATGACGTTATAACGATTGAGCAACGTAAACTTCAACATAAAAAACTATACAACAAAGCCCCTCTGCTAGAGGTTATAAATGTTGAAAAAGAATATATATCTAAATCAGGTTGGTTTACTAAACCAGAATCATTTAAGGCTGTAAACGATGTTAGTTTCAAGTTATACGAAGGCGAAACATTAGGGTTAGTAGGTGAATCTGGCTGTGGCAAATCTACACTAGGGAATGCCATCCTTCAATTAGACAAGGCAACTGCTGGACAAATATTATATAATGGAACTGATATTACTAAATTGCCTAATTCTGAAATTAAAAAGCTACGGAAAGATATCCAAATTATTTTTCAGGATCCATACTCCTCATTAAACCCCAGAATTCCTATTGGCGAAGCTATCATGGAGCCGATGAAGGTTCATAATCTTTTTTCGGATAGCGAACGAAAAGAAAAGGCTATTGATATTTTAAACCGTGTTGGCTTATCTGAAGATTATTTTGACCGTTATCCTCATGAATTTTCAGGGGGACAAAGACAGCGTATTGGAATTGCAAGAACCATTGCTTTACAACCCAAATTAATTGTGTGTGATGAGTCCGTTTCTGCATTAGACATATCGGTTCAAGCTCAAGTTTTAAACCTCTTGAATGAGCTTAAAGAAACTTTTGGCTTTACATATATTTTCATTTCACACGATTTGGCCGTTGTAAAATATATGTCCGATCAATTACTGGTAATGAATAAAGGTAAGATTGAAGAATTAGGTGATGCAGATGTTATCTATAGCACACCGAAAAAAGAATATACTAAAAAATTAATTGAAGCCATCCCTAAGGGATTATAACATAAATATCTTTTTTGTTAGATACAGTAGGCTTTTTAAAAATCGTAAATTCTCTTTAATGGTTTCTTTGAATCTACTTTCATTTAATGTAGGTTGTTCAGGTAGATTTGTTGCAAATTTCATAAGTTTTCAATTTATGGTAGATTTGGGGGAAATCTATTATAATATTTGGTTTCTTTTGGGGTTAACAAATATGGAACTTTTTTTCAATAAATCAGATTAAAAACATAAAAAATCGATGAAATGCATTTATTTTTAACATTTCCATCGAATGAATAATAATTTATATGCTTTCAAAGAATCTTTAATTAGAAATTTCTAATTAAAAAACCCTCAAGCATTCCTGCTTGAGGGTTTTTATTTTTTAGTCTAAGAATATATTACAATACCATTTCTGGAATATCTCTATCAACAATTAAGCTACCCTCGGTGGCATTTTTTATCTCTTCTACAGATACTCCTGGGGCACGTTCTAAAAGTTTAAACCCATTGTTTGTCACCTCAAGAACGGCCATATTAGTTACGATCTTTTTTACACAGCCTACACCTGTTAATGGCAATGAGCATTGTTTTAAAAGTTTAGATTCACCTCTTTTATTTGTATGCATCATAGCAACAATAATATTTTCTGCACTAGCAACTAAGTCCATCGCACCTCCCATACCCTTTACCATTTTACCTGGGATCTTCCAATTAGCTATATCTCCATTTTCTGCAACTTCCATAGCCCCCAAAATGGTTAGGTCTACATGTTGTCCTCGTATCATAGAGAAGCTCATTGCTGAATCAAAAAAACTAGCTCCTGGCAATGTCGTTATGGTTTGCTTTCCTGCATTTATAATATCGGCATCTTCTTCACCTTCAAATGGAAATGGCCCCATACCTAAAACACCATTTTCACTTTGAAATTCTACTTCTATATCGCTTCTTACATAATTTGCAACCAAAGTAGGTATACCTATTCCTAGGTTAACATAATATCCATTCTTTACTTCTTTAGCTATTCGTTTTGCTATTCCGGTTTTATCTAACATAATTTTGTCATTCCTGCGAAGGCAGGAATCTTTTTAATTAAAACTTAATTTTTAAAAGTGAATTCCTGCCTTCGCAGGAATGACAAGTAATCGCCTTGTTCTTTCTACTTTTTTTAATTCATCTAATGTAAATATTTATATATCCCCTCCCACTTACAAACATAGGGGATGACAATCACTTATTCCCTTGGTCTAACGGTTCGCTGTTCAATACGTTTTTCATAATGAGCTCCTTGAAAAATACGTTGCACAAAAATTCCAGGAATATGAATTTGATTGGGATCTAATGTCCCTAAGGGCACTAACTCTTCAACCTCAGCTACTGTTATTTTTGCAGCACCACACATATTGGGGTTAAAGTTCCTAGAGGTTCCTTTAAAAATTAAATTCCCTGCAGCATCTCCCTTCCATGCTTTTACAAATGCAAAATCGGCTTTAAAAGCATGCTCCAGCACATACATTTTTCCATCAAAATCTCTGGTTTCTTTACCTTCAGCTACTTCAGTCCCAAAACCTGCTGGTGTATAAACAGCTGGAAAACCGGCTTGTGCTGCACGACAACGCTCTGCTAAAGTTCCTTGAGGAATCAATTCTACATCTAATTCGCCTGAAAGCATTTGACGTTCAAACTCATCATTTTCACCCACATAAGATGAAACCATTTTCTTTATTTGTTTTTTTTGAAGAAGTAACCCTAATCCAAAATCATCAACGCCAGCATTATTTGAGATACATGTCAACCCTTTAACACCAAGTTTAACCAATTCAGAAATAGCATTTTCTGGAATACCACTAAGTCCAAAGCCTCCTAGCATGAGTGTCATGTTATCCGACACACCTTTTAAGGCATCTTGAACATTAGCAACTTTTTTATTAATCATTTTTATTAAATTTTTACTGTATAAATTTACGTATAATTGAATTATTTTTAAAATTATTACCCAATAAGTTCTTTATCAATAAAATTAAACGATTAATATAGAATTTTGCCCGTTGAAAAAACAATAAAAAAACCATTCGTTTCGAATGGTTTTTTTTATATATGCTAAAAAATTTATCTACTAAAAACCGCCTAAATCATCAGGGATATCATCATTGGTATCATCATCAATAGTCTCTGAGGCTTTAGAGCAATCTACATTAATAGATAAGTTTGCTGGTTCTTCAAACGCTTCTTTAGAAACATTTAATGTTTTATCTGCATAACAGCTTTTCATATATAAGCCCCAAATAGGTAATGCCATGGAAGCTCCTTGTCCGTAAGTTATAGATCTAAAATGTGCAGCTCTATCTTCTGCACCTACCCAAACACCTGTAACCAAATTAGGCACCATACCCATAAACCAACCATCACTCTGATTTTGAGTCGTTCCTGTCTTTCCTGCTATTGGGTTAGTAAATCCATAAGGGTAACCTGTTATTATTTCTTTGTACTCTGTTCTACTAGCTGCATATTTATGTCTTAACCTAGTTCCTGAACCTCCCTGTGTAACGCCTTCCATAAGTTTCACCGCAACATAAGCGGTTTCTTCATTTAAAACATCTCGTGTCTCTGGCTTAAATTGATATAAAATAGTTCCATTTTTATCTTCAATAGTGGTAACCATTACTGGTTTGGTATATACACCCTTATTGGCAAATGCAGCATAGGCTCCTACCATTTCGTAAACACTTATATCTGGGGTTCCTAAAGCTATGGACGGTACAGCTGGTATTTCAGACTCTATTCCTAAGTTTTTCGCTAAATCTACAACAGGTTGTGGCCCTACTTTATCAATTAACCTCGCAGTTATAGTATTTACAGAATTTGCCAAAGCATTCTTTAAAGTTCTAGTACCTCCATAATCATTCTCTCCTCCGGAATTTTTAGGACACCATTCTTCTGGATTACCGTGTTTATCTTTTTCTATACAAAAAGGCGTATCTGGAAATTCATCACAAGGCGAATAGTGTAATTGATCTATTGCTGCTGTATACACTAAAGGTTTAAATGTAGAGCCTATTTGACGTTTTCCCTGTTTTACCATGTCGTACTGAAAATGCCTATAATTCATACCGCCTACCCATGCTTTTACATGACCGGTTAAGGGATCCATAGACATCATTCCTGGTTTTAAAAACGATTTATAGTATCGCATAGAATCCATAGGTTTCATTATAGTATCCACTTCTGAAGGCTTACCGTCTTCCCATTTAAAGACTGTCATTTTAGTGGGCTTATCAAACGATGCTTCAATCTCGGCATCAGACTTTCCTGCTTTTTTTAATATTCTCCAGCGTTCGCCACGTCTCATAGAGCGTTTCATTAAAGCTTTTATTTCTTCTCTATCTAACTCTAAAAATGGGGCTGTAGGGTTCCTTTTGGGTGTATTTTGGTTAAAAAACTCAGCTTGCAGCCTAGGCATATGTTTTTGTACTGCTGCTTCAGCATATGTTTGCATACGTGAATCTATGGTTGTATAAATTTTCAACCCATCGTTATATAAACTATAATTTGTACCGTCTGGTTTCGGATTCTTCTTAATCCAGTCTTTCATAAAACCATCTAAATAACCTCTAAAATAAGTCGCAATACCATCTCGATGTGATTGTGGTGTGTAACGTAAATCCAACTCTGTTTTTTGAAGTGAATCTTTTACAGTTTCATTAATATAATCATAGTATTCCAATTGGTACAAAACAACATTACGTCTGTTTCTCACTCCAACTGGATTTCTTCTAGGATTATACAATGAAGAGTTCTTAAACATTCCAACCAACATGGCGGATTCTTTCATACTTAATTCACCTGGTTCTTTATCAAAATAGATAGCAGCCGCACTACGGATACCATCTGCGTTGTTACCAAAATCGTAAATATTAAAATATTGTGCTATAATTTCTTCTTTAGTATACTGACGCTCTAAGCGTATAGCTATAATCCACTCTCTAAGCTTTTGAGAAAGCTTTTCTATTATATTTGCTTTTTCTCTTCTATGAAATAATTGTTTTGCAAGTTGTTGAGAAATTGTACTAGCACCACCTTTTGTTCCTAAAAAAACAGCTGCTCTTATGGTTCCACGTGCATCAATTCCCGAATGCTCATGGAAACGTGCATCTTCAGTAGCAATCAAAGCATCTACCAAATTTTGTGGTAATTCATCATAACCAACAGGTGTTCTATTATCATTTAAATAAAACTTTCCTAAGGTTTTTCCATCAGATGAAATAATTTCAGTTGCTAAATGGGTTTTGGGGTTTTCTAACACGGTGTGATCAGGCATTTCACCAAAAGCACCCCATGAAGCTAATAAAAAAATAAGAATTACAAGAAGTACTCCTCCTGTAAATAACATCCAAAACCAACGTATGTACTTTGAGAAATCTTGAGTAGTGGTTGCTTGCTTTTTTTTTGCCATTAAACTTTATAATATTAATATTTTACTAGATATTATTCTGATAAAAATTCAGAATTATTAGAAATTCTATTTATTTGTTTTGAGGTTTTTCAATTCTAAAACCTATATCTGTGATCCCTTCAAGTTCTATAATACTATTAACCTTGCCATTTTCTCGCCTACTAGCGCTTGTTTGTAACGAGTGCTTTAAAACCTCACAAACGACACACAAAATATGATATCTTACCTAATTTTGCTCAAACATATCTTTTTTATTCTTTAAACAAATTTATTAAAATTTGTCTAAATCTTCAGGGATACTATTCCTAGAATCATCATTAATAATCTCTGAAACATCAGAGCAGTCTACATTTATAGATAGATCCTTTGGTTTTTTAAATGGTTCCTTAGAAATATTTAATGTTTCATCTGCATAACAACTTTTCATATATAAGCCCCAAATTGGTAATGCCATAGAAGCACCTTGTCCATAGGTTATGGATTTAAAATGTGCATGTCTATCTTCAGCTCCTACCCAAACCCCTGTTACTAGATTAGGTACCATACCCATAAACCAACCATCACTTTGGTTTTGCGTGGTTCCTGTTTTTCCCGCTATAGGATTTTTAAATTTATATGGATAGCCCGTGATTATTTTTCTATAATCTATTCTGTTAGCCTTATGATCATGTTTCAAGTTTGATCCTGAACCACTTTCTGTAACACCTTGTAGAAGATTCACAACAACATAAGCTGTTTCTTCGCTTAAAACATCTCGTGTTTCTGGTTTAAATTGATACAAAACAGTGCCATTTTTATCTTCAATGGTGGTAACCATGACGGGTTTCGTATATACGCCTTTGTTAACAAAAGTAGAATAAGCCCCCACCATTTCATAAAGACTTATCTCTGGAACGCCTAAAGCTATGGAAGGCACAACTGGGATTTCAGATTTAATCCCTAAGTTTCTTGCCAAATCTACAACAGGTTGCGGACCAACTTTATCGATCAATCTTGCTGTTATAGTATTTACAGATTTTGCCAAAGCATCTTTTAAAGTTCTGGTACCTCCATAGTCATTTTCACCATTAGCATTTTTAGGACACCATTCTTCTGGATTGCCATACTTGTTTTTTTCTATACAAAATGGTGTATCCGGAAATTCATCGCATGGTGAATAATGCAATTGATCTATTGCCGTTGCATAAACAAACGGCTTAAATGTAGAGCCCACTTGACGTTTTCCTTGGTTTACCATATCGTACTGAAAATGCCTGTAATTCATACCACCAACCCATGCTTTTACATGACCCGTTAACGGATCCATAGACATCATACCTGTCCTTAAAAAGGATTTGTAATATCGCATAGAATCAATAGGTTTCATGATTGTATCTACTTCTGCAGCTTTCCCTTCTATCCATTTAAAAACAGTCATTTTAGCTAGCTTATAGAATGACGCTTCAATCTCGACATCAGATTTTCCTTCTTTTTTTAATAGTCTCCATCGTTCACCTTGCTTCATCTTGCGCTTTAACAACTGATCTATTTCCTTTCGGCTAAGTTCTAAAAATGGAGCCGTAGGATTCTTTTCAGGCGTGTTTTGGTCAAAGAACTCGGCTTGTAACCTAGGTATGTGTTGTTGCACGGCTTTTTCTGCATATTGCTGCATACGATAATCTATGGTTGTATAAATTTTTAAACCATCTTTATTGATGTCATACGTTGTACCATCTGGTTTTGGGTTTTTCTTAACCCAATCTTTCATAAAGGCTCGTAAATACTCTCGGAAATAAGTAGCAACTCCATCTCGATGAGACTCAGGAGAATAATTTAAATCTAATGCTGTTTTTTGCAATGAGTCCTTAACTTTTTCAGTAATATATCCATACTTATACATTTGCGCCAACACCACATTACGTCTATTTCTTGTTAACTTAGGTCGTATCCTTGGGCTAAATAAATTTGAGTTTTTAAACATCCCCACTAACATAGCTGATTCTTTTAAATCTAAATCTTTGGGTTCTTTACCAAAATAAATACGTGCAGCACTTCTAATGCCGTCGGCATTATTTAAAAAGTCATAAATATTAAAATACTGAGCTATAATTTCTTCTTTAGTGTATTGACGTTCTAATCGTATAGAGATAACCCATTCCTTTATCTTTTGAGTATATTTGTCCCATCCTTTTGACCTAACACCAACAAATAATTGGCGTGCTAATTGTTGGGAAATAGTACTAGCCCCTCCTTTTTTTCCTAAAAAGAAAAACGCTCTTAAAGTTCCTCTTGGATCTATCCCAGAATGCTCTTTAAATCGTGCATCTTCTGTCGCAATTAACGCATCTACTAAATTTTGTGACAACTCGTCATAACTAACAGGCGTTCTATTCTCGTTTAGATAGAATTTACCTAAGGTTTTTCCATCAGATGAAATAATTTCGGATGCTAAATGGGTTTTAGGATTTTCTAATACAGTGTGGTCTGGCATTTTGCCAAAAGCACCCCATGAAGCGAGTAAAAAAAGAAGTATCACAAAAAAGACTCCCCCTGCAAATAACATCCAAAACCAACGTATGTATTTTGAAAAATCCTGAGTTGTTGTCGCTTTCTTTTTTTTTGACATTTAACTTTTAAGTGCTAAATATTTACTAGATTCAATTCTAAGAAAACTCAGAATTATTGGAAATTCTATTTATTTGTTTTGAGGTTTTTCAATTCTAAAACCAATGTCTGTGATCCCTTCAAGCTCTATAACACCATTAACCTTGCCATTTTCTCGCATGGCATGCTGTATGTTAACCGTATAGTCTCCTTTTTCTTTAAAAACAACTTGCTCTTTGTACCAAAGTTTATTTTCTTTAATATCAGTAAGTCCTATGCCTAAGAGTTTTCCGCTGGGATCTGCCATTCTATATTCCAACGTGTCTTTGATAGTTTTCCCATGAGGGAAACTCATTTCAACAATTAAAAACAAGTTATTATATCTATACGCATTTGTATTTCTCAAGTTAACGAACAAATTATACGCGTTTGTAGAATCTGGTGGGGTAACTTTAAAACTAATTATAGAGTCTTTGTGCCATTTATTTGGAACTGATTTGTAGGTATCGAAAACACGATTAGAATCGCAGGACACAAATGCCAAAAAAGAAATTAAAAGAAATAAGAATACATTATTTTGCTGCATTTTTACTGTTTTGAGGTTTTCTTTTCCTTTTGTTATTTCTATTGTTTTTATTGTTTCTTCTCTTATTATTTTTACGTTTATTATTGGACTTTGGACTATCAAAACGCGTTAAACTATCTTGTCCTACAACGTTTTCAAACTCTGCCTTAGTATCTTCTACTAATTCTGAAGCATACTCTTCAAGACTTGTTATTTTTTTATCCTTCTTGTTTAAGTCAATAATTTCATTGGCTTGCTTTGTTGTTATTTTATGCCAATGATTCCATTCCCCTTCATAAGCATACCACATATGTCCTTTAAAAATATCTGTTTTTTGACACACCGCAGTACCTTTTTCAGTATGTATTTTTGTATCCGTTTTAGGAAAGTTTTTTAATGCATCAAGATACGTGTCTAACTCATAGTTTAAGCAGCATTTTAATTTACCACATTGTCCTGCTAATTTTTGAGGGTTTAATGATAATTGCTGATATCTTGCTGCCGATGTGCTTACTGATCGGAAATCTGTTAACCAAGTTGAACAGCATAATTCACGACCACAAGATCCAATACCACCAAGCCTTGAAGCTTCTTGACGAAATCCAACCTGTTTCATTTCTATTCGCGTTCTAAACTCGCGAGCAAACACTTTTATAAGCTCTCTAAAATCAACACGTTCTTCGGCTGTATAATAAAAAGTGGCTTTACTGGCATCACCCTGAAATTCGATATCAGAAATTTTCATTTGCAATTTCAAATCGATTGCAAACTGACGCGCCCTTACCTTCATAGGTTCTTCCTTATCACGTGCAGACGACCAAATATCAATATCTTTTTGACTTGCTTTTCGGTAAACTTTTAATGCTTCTTCTTCATTATCCGATATGTTTTTACGCTTCATCTGAACGCGTACTAATTCCCCTGTAAGGGTAACCATACCAATATCATGTCCTGCTTTCGCTTGTGTAGCTACAATGTCACCAATGCTTAATGTTAAGTTTTCAGCATTCTTATAATATTCTTTTCTTCCATTTTTATAACGTACCTCAACCCAATTGTATGGTTTTTCTCCGTTTGGTAATGACATATTTGACAACCAATCGAAAACAGTTAGTTTGTTACAACTGTCTGTACCACAAGTACCATTATTTTTGCAGCCTTTAGGTTGACCGTCTTTAGTTGAGCAGCTTGCGCAAGCCATATACGTTATATATTGAATTCGCTAATAATTAGATTATTACGAATGAAGATTAATAATTCTTTTTGAAATGTAAAGATATGATTATTATGTTGACTTTAAAAAGCCAAAAAATTATTTAAATATTCTTAACACTAATTATATTTACAGGACAGGCTTTAGAGGCTTTATCACAGGCATCAAAAATAATATCATCGTTAGATTTTGCGGTAAAAAAACCTTTTTTATCTTTTGCGTGTAAAAGCACCGATTTACCATCTTTTTTTGACATTTGAAATTGATTTGGAGCCAATTCTACACAGTAATTACAACCAATACACTTATTTCTTTGTAAGGTAATAACAACCATTAAACCTCTACTTTATTTTCAACAATTTTATACAATTTATCCGAAGGTCTTATTCTAAATTCTAACGGTATTGTTATTGTATCTCCTTTAGAACCTGTTAGTAATTTCTCATCATTTACCAACATCTCATTAACCTCCATCTCTTTCGCTCCTGTTGTTGGTCCAGTTACTAAAATAGTGTCTCCAATAGAAACATCGTAAGCGTCAATTTTAAACTCACCTATTTTAGCTTTGGTATAAAAGTGTACGCCTTTACCAATATATACCTTTTTCTGAGTAGCATGAGATCCCGAGCCATTACTCCATTCTCCTAATTTCTGTCCCAAATAATACCCATTCCAAAACCCTCGATTGTAAACTTTTTCCAATTCCTGCATCCAGGAAACAACCTTTTCTTTATCATAAGTATTATTTTCAAGACTATCTATGGCATTTCTATAACACTTTATAACTCTGGCAACATATTCGGGTGCTCTACCCCGTCCTTCGATTTTCAATACTTTAATACCAGATTCTGCTACCTGATCTAAAATATCTATGGTGCATAAATCTTTAGGAGACATAATATACTCATTATCTAATTCCATTTCGAAACCCGTTTCCTGATCGATAACCGTATACTTTTTTCTGCAATTTTGTTTGCAAGCCCCTCTATTTGCCGATGAGTTTTGAGAATGCAAACTCATATAACATTTTCCAGAAACAGCCATACAAAGCGCACCATGACCAAATACTTCTATTTCAACTAATTTACCTGAAGGACCCTTTATTTGCTCTTTTTCAATGGCTTCTGTTATCTTTTTTACCTGACGTAAGCTCAATTCCCGACTTAACACCATAGTATCGGCAAACATGGCATAAAACTTAACCGTTTCTATGTTGGTAATATTAATTTGTGTTGAAATATGCACTTCTAAACCGAGTTCTCTCGCACAAGCTATTACTGCTTGATCCATTGCTATTACAGCAGTAATATCAGCTTCTTTTGCTTTTTTTACAAGTGTTTTTACAATGGATAAATCATGATCGTAAATAATAGTATTTAAGGTTAAATACGTTCTTACATGTTTTGCTTTACAACGTTTTGAAATTTCAGGTAAATCATCTAAAGTGAAGTTTATAGATGCTCTTGCTCTCATATTTAACTGCTCGACACCAAAATATACAGAGTCTGCTCCGTTATCTAGAGCAGCTTGAAGCGACTCAAAATTTCCTGCCGGAGCCATTAATTCTATCTGCTGCATTATATTATACTAAAGTCTTTCTTCATGTGTTTAATTCAGTTCAATTTCGTAATTTAAACGATTGGTAAAAGACGTTAACTCTTTTTTAGACTTAAAAATGTTTGAAAGCAGTTTCTTTCCCCATCCATTTTTTTTAGCATATTCATTAAAAGTTTCTTTTCTCCAATTAAAATCTTCTCTCCAAAAAGTATCTGGTGAAATGTAACAAAACGTATAATCATATATAAAGCTTGAGCTATTTACACTATTTCTTTTAGCAATTTTATCTGAAGCCAAAAGCGTTATATTATTTGCTACGCATTTTTCCTTTATTTGTTTAATTAATTTTGGATAATCCTCTCTTATATTATCCAAATTAAAATCATTATATTCCGTATTCCCTATTTTTCTAATTGGTCTAACCTGAAGAATATCAAAACTTTCTCCATCAAAATGCTCAAACAAATCACTCAATTCATAGAAATTATCTTTGTTAAATGTATAATTTATTCTTACGTGAAAATCATATTTTTTCTTTAACTTTTTAAATGTATTGAATACTTCATGAAACTTCTCATAACTTGCTTTTTTCATAAAGCTTTCATAAGTTGCTTTAGTTACTCCATGCAATGAAATAGTAAATTCATTCAACCCAGCTTCTAAAAGCTCTTGAATTTTATATTCATTCAATAAATTAGCATTCGTTGTTAAACTGATATAAGGTACTTTATATTCTTTCCCTAATTTTACAATATCAGATAATTTTTTGTAAAGGGTGGGCTCTGTCCCACAACCTATTTGAAGCTTAAGAGCACGCTTAAATATTCTTTTTGCCACTAAATCAAGATCTTCTTCTTTAAATTGACCTTTAAGTTTTTTTACATATTCTTTATCTGTAAAATAGCACATTTTACAGCGTAGATTACAAGCTAATACAGGATCTAAATTTACGGCCAAATAACGTTTATTAAAAACATGAAGTAACCATATAGCAAAGAACTTTAACCTATGACCTTTAATCTTTCTATTGAGCTTTAAAAGCTTATAAATATTCATCCTATTTTTTTTAAAGTCTCAAAAATATTCCTCAAACCCTTTTCGTTTGGTAAATGATCTGCACGTCCTTTTTTGAAAATATCATTACTATTTCCTTGTCCTTTACGCAATTCTTTTTGCGCTTCGTAAGGCAACCTGTTTATTTCCATACACGTAGTAGAACAACAGTTTTCCATCGCTTCTTTGCAAGAATCACATTGAATAAACAGTAAATGGCAAGCTTCATTAGCGCAATTGGTATGTACATCAAACGGATTTCCACATTGATGACAATTCGCAATAACGTCATCACTAATACGTTCTGCTCTACGATCATCAAAAACAAAGTTCTGACCTAAAAATTTATTCTCTAGGTTATCTTCTTTTACTTGTCTTGTATATTCAATAATACCTCCTTCTAATTGATAGACATTTTTAAATCCTTTATGCTTAAAATAAGCACTTGCTTTTTCGCAACGAATCCCTCCTGTGCAATACATAACAAGGTTTTTATCTTCCTTATGTGTTTTTAAATTATCTTCTATGATATCTAAAGATTCTCTAAAAGTATCTACATCTGGCGTTATGGCATTTTTAAAATGTCCTATCTCACTTTCGTAATGGTTACGCATATCTACCAAAACTGTTTTTTCATCTTCTATAAGATTATTAAACTGTTCTGCCCCAACATGAACACCTTTATTGGTGACATCGAACGTATCATCATTTAAACCATCGGCAACAATTTTGTTGCGCACCTTTACTTTTAGCTTTAAAAACGATTTATTATCTTGTTCTACCGCTATATTTAATCGAATATCTTTTAAAAATGATACCGTATCTAAATGGGCTTTAAACTCATTAAAGCGATCGGCAGGTAATGATAATTGACCATTAATGCCTTCGTGAGCCACATAGATTCTACCCAGAACATCTAATGCGTCCCAAGTAATAAACAAATGATCTCTGAAAATTTGTGGATTGCCAATTTTGGCGTATTGGTAAAAAGAAAGTGTTAATCGATTTTTTCCTGCTTTATCAATTAATTCTGCTCTTTCTTTTGCGCTTAATTTATTGTACAGTTGCATGCTATACTAATTTATAAGGTTAAAGAATTCCCATCATAACCTTCCCAAAGGGAAGAAAAATGAAACTTAAGTGCAAAAGTACAATTTTATACAGAAGTGAGAAAGTAAATTCCTAATGGTAGATTTTACGGTATTTATACTTAAAAAAACCTGCTCTTATAACTACCATATGTAAGCAAAAATGATTAGGTATAATAACCAAATAAAAGAGTTTAGACACTAATTTACTTAACTAGAATAATTCGTGTCTTCTTTATAAATATGTAAACATGATAACCACTGACAAGAAGGTTTAACTTACAAGTTTTAATTACAAAGTGAATTTTGAGGTATCAATTTTAAGATCCCGCTGAAAAAGCGGGATTAATTCAACTTACAAGTTTTAGTTCGTTTAATAACTCCTAAAACTTGAGTTTCACTAATAAAAAAAGTGCTTTATGTTTAATAAAGTGCTTTTTCTTGACTAATCCGTGGTTAAAATATTAATTTATTTTTTTCTAACTAATATATCACGGTTTTAGCCACCATCGGCTTTACAATTACTATTTACAATAATAGCAACTGGAACACCTAATACGTTTATTAAAATTGTTTGTTTGAAAAATTTCATTTAATTCTTTTCCATAGTAAAATTTCCCACTCTATTTAATAGATGTAAAATATGCTGAAAGGTTGCGTTATGCTATTTGTTTTTATTTTTTAGATTAGCAAAGAGGCCTTTTTTATTTCTAAATTTATGTTGAAAACTATTATTGTATCATCATAAAAGATATAGTATTTTAGCAAGCATAACTTCAGAAAAAAAATTTATAAATGAGCAGCGAAAAAGAAGCTAAATTAAAAGCACTTAAACTTACATTAGATAAATTAGATAAAGCATACGGCAAAGGAACTGTAATGAAAATGAGCGATGCAGCCGTACAAGATGTAGAAGCCATTTCATCTGGCTCTTTAGGTTTAGATATTGCTTTAGGCGTTGGGGGTTATCCACGCGGACGTGTTATAGAAATTTATGGTCCAGAATCTTCTGGTAAAACCACCCTTACATTACATGCTATTGCTGAGGCTCAAAAAGCTGGAGGCATTGCTGCTTTTATTGATGCTGAACATGCTTTTGATAGGTTTTATGCCGAAAAGCTGGGAGTAGATATTGACAACTTAATTATATCGCAACCAGATAATGGTGAGCAAGCTCTTGAAATTGCCGATAATTTAATTCGCTCGGGGGCTATTGATATTGTTGTGGTCGATTCTGTAGCTGCATTAACACCTAAAAGTGAAATTGAAGGTGAAATGGGAGACTCTAAGATGGGCTTACATGCTCGCTTAATGTCTCAAGCTTTAAGAAAGCTTACAGCCTCTATTAGTAAAACCAATTGTACTGTTATATTCATTAACCAATTACGTGAAAAAATTGGTGTTATGTTTGGCAACCCAGAAACTACTACAGGTGGTAATGCCTTAAAATTCTATGCCTCTGTTAGATTAGACATTAGACGTTCAACTCAGATTAAAGAAACTGATGGAAGTGTTGCTGGTAATAAAACCCGAGTAAAAGTGGTTAAAAATAAAGTCGCGCCTCCTTTCAAAATGGCAGAATTTGATATTATGTATGGCGAAGGTGTCTCTAAAGTTGGTGAAGTTTTAGACTTGGCTGTAGAGTTTGAAATTGTAAAGAAAAGCGGTTCTTGGTTTAGTTATGAAGACACCAAACTAGGGCAAGGGCGAGATGCCGTCAAAGCACTCATAAAAGATAACCCCGAGCTCATGGACGAACTCGAAGGAAAAGTTAGAAAATTAGTAACAGAATAGTTAAAAAAATCCCGTTAATTCGGGATTTTTTATTTTTATACGCAACCTTTTTATCCCTTGCGCATCTACATAGTGCGAACATGTATAATACCCTAAATTTTTTATTGCTATGAAAAAAGTTTTTGTTTTTTGTTTTATGGCGCTATTATTTGCATCATGTAGTATTGATGATGATGGTCCAAATTTTAGCTTTGAAATTTTACCCGTTGAAAGTGTTGAGATTCCTGATGAGTTTATGTTAGGAGAAACATATCCGATTACTGTTTCTTATCTTAGACCCACAACTTGTCATACATTCAAAGAGTTTTATTATTTAAAAGAGAATAATCAACGCACCGTTGCTCCTATAAATTATCTTTTTGAGAGGGATGATTGTGAAACCTTAGACAATGAATTAGTAGAATCGACTTTCAACTTTATAGTTACAAGTAATGGTTCTTATATTTTTAAATTTTGGCAAGGTGAGAACACCGATGGAGAAGATCAGTTTTTAACAATTGAGGTGCCAGTAGTTGAATAACACTTTTAATTTAATACATGTTTAATTTTGAGTTTAAACCAACTCATAGAAAATTGTAAAATTAATGATACTAAAGCCCAAGGAGAATTATACAAACTCTTTTCGAGTAAACTATTCTCTTTATGTTTAAAGTATTCGCGAAATCGTGTCGAAGCAGAAGATAATCTGCAAGACGCATTTTTAACAATTTTTAAAAAAATTGAACAGTATAAAAATAAAGGTTCTTTTGAAGGTTGGTTAAAACGTATTACTATAAATACTGTATTGCAACGATACAGAAACGAAAAGGTTTTTGATATAATAAATGAAAATATAATTGAAGATGTTGAATTAGAAGTTGATGAAGATACAGTATCCATCGATTATCTTTTACAAATTATTCAAGAATTACCAGACAGATATAGATTGGTTTTTAACCTATATGTATTGGATGGTTATTCACATAAAGATATAGCAGATATGCTAGACATAAATATAGGAACCTCAAAATCTAATTTGGCTCGTGCCAGACTTAGTTTAAAGGAAACTATAGAGAATTATAAGACGATGCAAAGTTTACAATCATTATAATGAGTGATAAAAAACATATAGACAGATTGTTTCAGGAAGGCTTTAAAGATTTTGAAGCCACACCTAGTGATGCTGTTTGGGAACATATAGAGGCTAAACTTAACCAGAAAAAGAAAAAACGCCGTGTCATTCCTATTTGGTGGCGCTATGCTGGTGTTGCTGCACTATTATTACTTTTATTAACTATTGGTGGTCTTTATTTTAATGATTCTGATACAACCCAAACCGATCAAGTAGTCGATACAAAAGACACGCCTCCTTCAAATTCTAAAAAAGATAATTCTATTGACTTGAATGGCGTCAATGATGCTATTGTTAATACTGACTCTAACGAAAACAAAAGTTCTAGTAGTAATAATACTCCCCAACAAAAAAATCTTTCATCTCAGGGAATAATTAATTCAAAAGAATCATCAATTGTAGAAACACCTGCATCAAGAAATGATAATGAGAAAGAAAAAGAAGCTAACGTTATAACTAATAGAGAAGAGCATGCCATCAACAAGTTATTAAATGCTGAAAGAAACCATGCCGTTGCAAATAATTCTAAGGGAGAAAACAATACTAATAAAATTGCTAACGAACCTAAAAGCCATGTTACTCTTGCGGATAAGTCTGAAAATAAAAATGCAGATAAACTCCAAAAAGCCTTAAAGAGCAACGCTGTTATTGCTTCAGATTCTGAAAAGAACAATCAAGAAATTCAACAAGACAAAGCATTATTAATTGGTAAGGAACGAGCAAAAGAGATCGTTAATAATGCTTCAAAAAATAACACTGCGATAGCAAAAACCGAAGAAAATAATACGGAAACCGTAACTAGTGAAGAAGAAAAAAGCGGTCTTACCATAGAAGAAGCAATAGATAAAACTAAAGACATTATTAAAGAAGATGACAACGTAAATAGGTGGAGTATCTCCCCAAATGCTGCGCCTGTTTATTTTAATACGCTTAGCAAAGGGTCTTCTATAGACCCCCAATTCAATGACAACTCTAAAAGTGGTGAACTTAATATGAGTTATGGTATTTCTGCCAGTTATGCTATTAACGAAAAACTAAGTATTCGCTCTGGTATTAATAAAGTTAATTTAGGTTATAGCACCAATGACATTGTTTCTTTTCAAGTTGTAGGTGTATCTTCAAGTAGTCGTTCACTTCAAAATGTCAACACGATAAAAACCGAAAACGCTAGTAGCGATAGTGGTGCCTCACCAGATAACACGGTCTCCCTTTTTAGTGGAGAGAGCCTCAATTCAAGTGATATTCCCGAAGCGTTTCCAACATCTAATAGCTCTATTAATCAAGATTTAGGTTATATAGAAATTCCTTTAGAGATTCAATACGCACTTTCAGATAAAAAATTAGGTGTTAATCTTATCGGAGGGTTTAGTTCGTTCTTTTTAAGTGATAACAAGATTTTTTCAGAATCACAAGAAGGTGGCAGAACCCTTTTAGGTAAGGCTAACAATATAAATAAGGTAAGTTATAGTGCTAATTTAGGACTAGGATTAAATTATAAAGTATCTAAAAAAATAGACTTGAATTTAGAACCTATGTTCAAATATCAAATTAACACCTTTAATAATACATCTGGCGATTTTAAACCTTTCTTTATAGGGGTTTATACAGGATTCGCCATTAAATTCTAGGTTTTTGGTTAGATCTGGATATTGATTTTTATTAAGCTCAAAAATCAATATCGAAAAAAAACTGCTCTTCCCCTGAGCAGTTTTTTATTTATTAAAGCTTTGTAATTGCTTCAATATAATATTTCTAGCCGTGTCGTTTAAAGACTTGGTATTATCAATATTTAAATTTTCTGTAGATAAAAATTTATGAATCTTAACACGCATTTTTCCTGGGCTACCGCTAAAAAACGTATACGAAAATCGTTTTTTATTATCTGCAAAAGTTAATGGTACAATAGGTATTTGATGGTTTATTGCCAACCTAAAAGCACCATTTTTAAATTGATCTAAATATATATCCTCTTCTGGCACACCTCCCTCAGGGAAAATACAAATACTTAAGCCAGATCGTAATCTACGTTGGGCTCTTAAAAAAACAGCTTGTCTACTTTTTGGTGAGCTTCTATCTACTAAAATACATGTACGCTTATAAAAGAAACCAAACAGTGGGATTTTAGCAAGTTCTTTTTTTCCAACAAATACAAATGGGTTCTTAACAGCGACGAGCATAAGCATAATGTCTGCCATTGAGGTATGATTAGCTATAAACATATAGCTTTTACTTTTTTCAGGTATTTGCTCTCGATCAATACGATATCTAAATCCCATACCTATTAAAATCATTTTTGCCCAAACTCTGGCAATCTTAAAAAAGAACGGATACCATGATTCTTTTAAAATAGAAATTAAAAGTATTGGAAACATTATAAGTATGGGCACCCCTACAAGTATGTAAAACCAAATACGATATAATACCCAAAAAATGTATTTGAAAACTATCATAAGCTTCAAAAATAACTATTATAAATTGATTATATTTAAATCATATTAACTTTAAAACAATTAAAATTATGTCTTTACTTTATTCACTTTTAATTGGAGGTATCGCTGGTTGGTTAGCTGGAAAGCTAATGAAAGGTGGTGGTTTCGGAGTTCTTTTTAACATAGTAATTGGTATTATTGGCGGTATTGTTGGTAATTGGCTTTTTGCAAAACTTGGCATTTCTTTAATGAGTGGTGTTATCGGTGATATTTTAACTGGAGCCATTGGTGCCTCGGTAATTCTCTTTATTGCTGGTTTATTAAAAAAATAGCTATTAACATAAATTATATATTAAAAAGTGGCTAATGCCACTTTTTTTATTGTGCAACAAATACGTATTTTCGCAGCATTGTTTAATTAAAACAGATTCCTGCTTTAGCAGGAAATATTATGGCAAGAATACTTACAGGTATACAGAGTACAGGAACACCACATTTAGGAAATATTTTAGGAGCTATTATGCCGGCTATTGAAATGGCTAATAACCCTGAAAACGATTCCTATTTATTTATTGCAAATCTGCATACTTTAACTCAGATTAAAGATGCTGAAACATTACGCACAAACACGTATTCTACAGCTGCTACCTGGTTAGCTTTTGGTTTAGATATAGAAAAGACAGTGTTTTACAGACAAAGTGATATTCCGCAGGTTACTGAATTATCTTGGTATTTAAGCTGTTTCTTTCCTTACCAACGTTTAACATTAGCGCACAGTTTTAAAGATAAAGCGGATAGACTAGAAGATGTAAACTCCGGATTATTTACCTATCCCATGCTTATGGCTGCCGATATTTTATTGTATGATGCCGAAATTATTCCTGTTGGAAAAGACCAGCTACAGCATATTGAAATGACACGCGATGTGGCGTCTCGTTTTCATGCTAAAGTTGGTGACACTTTTGTATTACCTGAAGGAAAAATACAAGAACATACAAAACTCATTCCAGGAACCGATGGTGAAAAAATGAGCAAAAGTAGAAATAACATTATCAATATATTTTTAGCCGATAAAAAACTACGCAAACAAATAATGGGTATTCAAACGGATAGTACACCATTAGAAGAACCAAAAGACTGGAAAACCTGTAATTGTTTTGCTATTTATAGTTTATTAGCTAACGACGAGCAAATTGAAACGATGAAAGCTAATTATGAAAATGGCGGTTATGGTTATGGACATGCAAAACAAGCTTTGTTTGAATTGATAATTGAAAAATTTGCGACACAACGCGAACGTTATAACTACTATATGGATAATCTCAATGAAATTGATAAAGCCTTAGCTTTAGGTGCTGATAAAGCAAAAGTAGTGGCTAATACTGTTTTGAGTAGAGTGCGTGAAAAGGTAGGGTATTAACATATTCCCATGCATCTTATCAAATTTATTTAACTTGCATTTGTCATTCTTGCGATTTGTACTGAACTCGTTTCAGTAAGGCAGGAATTAAACAACTTCAAATAATTTCCCAGGCAATGGTCTTATAACTCCCTTGAGCTCCATGCTAAGTAATACACTCGCTATTTTAAAAATAGGCATATTGCAATTAATAGCAATAACATCCAGTTGTTGTTTTTCGTTTTCTTTTAAATACGAATAGATTGTTTTTTCTGTAGTATCCAACTCTACAAACAATTGCTTTTGTATGGCTGGTTCCTTGTCTTTTTCTAATTGCCAATTAAGAATATAAGGGATATCTAAAGGTGTCGTAAGCATGTGCGCCTTTTGATGCTTTATTAAATTATTACATCCTATGCTCTGACTATCTGTAGTTCTTCCCGGAACAGCAAATACGTCTCTATTATAAGAATTTGCAATATCTGCAGTAACCAAACTTCCGCCTTTTTCAGCAGATTCTATAACAATGGTTGCTTCACTTAAACCCGCAATAACTCTATTTCTTTTCAAGAAATTATTTCTATCAAATGTATCGCTACTCCAAAAATCGGTAAAAAAACCTCCGTTTTTCTCTATATCGACCATGTATTTTTTATGTACTTTAGGATAAATTTGGTTCAAACCGTGTGCTAAACAACCAACTGTTTGTAAGTTGTTTTTAATGGCTGCTTTATGTGCTGTAATATCTGTTCCATAAGCAAAACCAGAAACTATAATAGGGTTATAGGGTGCTAAAGTTTCTACCAATGTTTCACAAAATGCGATGCCACTAGTTGTTATTTTCCGGGTTCCAACTATACTAATAATATGTTGTTGTTTTAAATTAATACGTCCAGATTGAAACAATAAAATAGGGCCATCAATGCAATGTTTTAATTTTTCAGGATAGCTTTCGTCCTTAAAATAAGACACTTTAATGTCGTTGGTCCTTATAAAATCTATTTCTTTTTCCGCAGCTTTTAAATGATATGTTTCGAATAAATCTCCTAAAATAACACTGCCTATGCCATCAATTTTAAGCAGATTTTGCTTCTTTTCCTTTAAAACGGCTTCGGCAGTACCGCACTGTGAGATAAGCCGCTTGGCTGTTATATCCCCAATATTTGGTACATGTTGCAAAGCCAAAGTATAAAACAAATCATTTTCTGTCATGCTATATCATTGATTTTAAAGCTGCAATAAAAGAATTTTTATACTGTTAATAAATACTTCTGTCTAAATTTTATATAAAAGCATAATTTTTTAACTTTGTTTCTATGCAACTAGAGACCTACATAAGCGATTTATTATATAGATATGAGTGTGTTACCATTCCTGAGTTTGGTGCTTTTTTAACACAACGTGTATCTGCAACCATTCACGGAACTACTAATGCTTTTTATCCACCTAGTAAGACAGTGTCGTTTAATGAGCAGATTCAAAAAAATGATGGTTTATTAGCACATTATATTGCTGATGTAGAAAAAATTCCTTTTGAGGTTGCCAGTAAAAAAATTGAAAAGCGAGTACACGCATTAAAGAATTATTTAACCCAAGGCGAGACACTCACTTTCAAAAATATTGGAGACATTGTTTTTAATGGTGAAGGCAAAATTGTGTTTGAACCATCGAATCACCTCAACTATTTAACTGATTCTTTTGGATTGTCTCAATTTGTATCACCAAAAGTAACTCGTGAGGTTTACAAAGAAGAAGTTAAAAACATTGAAAAAGTAATTCCTATTACTGTTACTCCTGAAAAACGTAAAACAGCACCATCATATTTAAAATATGCTGCAATTGCTTTAGTAGCCTTAACACTTGGTGGTCTTGGAGGAGCTAATTATTATGTAAATCAAATTGAGCAGCATAACCAATTAGCACAAGAGGAAGCGACACAACAATTGGATACTAAAATACAACAGGCAACATTTAATTTAAACCCGTTTCCTGCCATTACTTTAAATGTAACCAAACAGACTGGTAATTATCATATTATTGCAGGTGCATTTAGGTTTGAAGAAAACTGCGATAAAAAGGTACAACAACTTAAAGCGGAAGGTTTTAGTGCTAGAAAAATTGGTGTTAACAGATATGGTTTACATCAGGTTGTTTATGCAAGCTACGAAGACAGACTCGAGGCTTTAAAGGCTTTAAGAACCATCAAGAACACGCATAACAGAGATGCTTGGTTGGATGTTAGAAAACTAGATTAGTTTTTACAAATTCACTAATATTTTACTGCTTTAATACTTAACTTTGCTGCATTATTAAATTCATGTAATGAAAGCAAAGACTCCTGAACAATCGAAAACCATACTTACCGACATGGTTTTACCTGGTGAAACCAACCCTTTAAACAATCTATTTGGAGGGGAATTACTAGCAAGAATGGACCGTGCTGCAAGTATTGCTGCAAGACGCCACTCAAGACGTATTGTAGTAACCGCTTCTGTGAATCATGTGGCTTTTAATAGAGCCGTTCCTTTAGGAAGTGTTGTTACCGTTGAGGCTAAGGTGTCTCGTGCTTTTAAAACCTCTATGGAGGTGTTTATAGATGTATGGATAGAGGACAGAGAGTCTGGTGATAAAACAAAGGCTAATGAAGCCATTTACACCTTTGTGGCGGTAGATGAAACTGGACGCCCTATAGCCATTCCAGAAATAAGCCCAGAAACTGTATTAGAAAAAGAACGTTATGATGCTGCATTACGCCGTAAACAATTAAGTTTATTATTAGCAGGAAAAATAAAGCCAAATGAGGCTACCGAATTAAAGGCTCTATTTGAATAAATAACAAAGGGTAGTTGCTTCTTGTCATTCCTATTGAAGCATAAGGAGGGATCTCATAATTAATAAAGCTTCTTAGTTTTATCTTGAGTCTTTCAACGACTCTCAATGTAACGAACAGAATAAACAATCTTAACTTATCAGGGTCACGATTAATTTCTTCTTAATTAAACCTTTTACTTTTTAGTAAGTCTTATAGCAGAACTAAATCTAAAAAAGCTATGAGACATTTTATTATTTTATTTTTCGTTTTATGCTCAATGAGTTTATCTTCTTGTGTTACTCGTACTCGCGTAGTTACTAAACCTGCAACTCAGGTTAATCTTGTAAAAAAAGCCCCTAGACATTACAAAATTGTAAAAGTTAAAGGGAAACGTTATTACTTTTGGAATGGGAATCATTATAAGAAAACTAGAAGGGGGTATGTAATTGTGAGAGTGTAAATTAATTGAGATAGATACTTTGCCTATTCTGAGGAGTACCAGAGTGTGATGTAAGAATGAACAGTACCTTGTTGTTTTAGGTATAAATAAAAAGAGATTAAGACTCCATTGCTATGTAAGCCGAAACTTCACAAATAGCAAATAAAATCACATCTAAGTTTTACTTAAATACATTTTTTATTCTTCGTTACTTTTATTGATCTGAAGTTACACCACTTTTTAAGGGTTGATATTTCTTATATTTGGTTTGTATATAATAGAAATAAACGCACCTTTATTACATTTATCCAGAAATGTTAGGGAATAAACTCCATAAAGTGCGTTTATACAATTGTTGTGCGCCATTTGACCAAACAATGAACAGCAGAACTGAAGAAATAATAAGTCGCTTCGAAAAATCTTGGACAGAAACTTTTGACCGATTCCAAATGCTGATTAATAATGGTGGATTTGACAAATTGATACCGATTCGTAACTTAATCTCTGAAATGAGAGAAAATGACGAATGGAAACACTTCCGAATTGGAACTTCAATGTTTACGCTGATTTTTTCTCGTTCTGTAGATTTTGGATTACGGACTGACCAAAAACACATAAAAATAGAAACGATTAATTTTAATGAATATGAAGTTACTTTTCGGGATGCAGACAAATTATATCGAGAATATATAATTTCGGACTTAAAAGACGTTCGACTGCATAAACTACTGAATACTTTAAAAGGAACATTAGTTGATTGAATATAAAACAGTATCGATGTTAAAAATAACTGCTGTTTTTAGCTTAAATAAAGGTCGTATGCCATTGCAAAGAAACCGACCACATTAGATTTTTGGTTTTGGATTTCTTCTTGTTGGATACATCACCTGTTGTTTTTTGAATTGACCGATTTCCTCTCTTAACGTCTGATTGATATTGTAAATCAAATCATTTTGGTATTTCATAATTCCCAATAAATCGTGCATTGCGTTTAAATTTTCTAATTGCTTATAAACAATTTGTTCTAAATCGGCTTTGGTATATCTTTTGCTCATATTAATTTGTTTAGATTTTAAAAACTATAGTTCGTAATTCTGGACTAAAGTAATTATTTTCTGTAATAAATCAAAATTATAATCCAGATATTCTAAACTAAAACATGAAAGAACTAAATTTGAATAGCGAAAATCGAAAAAAGCATGACAGAACTCGGACAGTATTTATCCAAAAAATCGGCAAGTAAAGCTGGGATTTCGAAGAAAACTGGAATTAGTAAATCTAGAATCAGTGAACTTACCCTTAATCCTTCTACTCAACTTAGAGCTTGGGAACTATACTTAATTGCTTTGGCATTGGACGTTGACCCAGGAGAGATGTTTAAAGAAATTTTTAGGGATTTGAAATTAAAACAATAAAACGGCATACAACAGGGTATAAAATTAATTGCTGGTTCAAGCCTACTTACGAAAATCCTCGCGGATTTTCTAGTCGGTTTGTATTTGCTGAGTTAAGTACTTAAAATCCGCAACTAATCTTATACTAGACGTTAGCAGCAAGTAGGGCAAAATATCGATATTATGAATGGACAAATTATTGGAGGAATATTAATTATGATTCTAGGTACAGGACTTGGAACATACTTTATTCAAAAAGGTAGAACTAAATTAGCTTTTGAAAACAGTAAAAAAATAATTAAGCATTTAAATTCTTTAGATAGTGCTTCAAGAGCCGAAATCATAAATAATTCAAATTTAAATAAAGACGAAATTATTTATTTAGTTAATCACCAAACCAAATCTTCTGCAATAGAAATTATTGAAGAGGTATCCAACAAATTTGGAATAATAAATAATGATTTAGTAGAAAAAGAGAAAAAAATAAATGAATTAGAGAAAAAAGAAACCGAAAGGAAAAATAAACAAAAAGCGTTCGAAAAATTAAAAAACACACCGCCTTTAGTCGATTTCTATTTAGAGAATCGCGATAACAAGCTTTTTATCAAAATGACTTTTAAAAATAATGTTCCGATAATGATACGACCTTATTTATCTGTGATTTGGGATAGTAAAGAAAAAAATCACAAAACCGCAGGTTGGAAAGCATATACTGGCTTTTCAGAAATTCATCCTGACGAAAATGGAATAGCATATTTTGAATATGATAGCTTAAATAATAAGAATCTTCCGATTGGAAAGGAAGTATTAGGTTTTAGGGTAATTATAAGATATTATTCTATTTATTACCCTGAAATTAAGGACGAAAAACTAGGAGAAAGAACATTGGAATTAAATTTAGGTTTGGACCCAAACGATAATAAATTTAAGAATATAACTGGATAGAAAAGCCAGCTCTGCTACCGCCAGTTTGTAACTGGTGACAGTTATGCAAGTCTTAAAACTTAGCAAATAAAATCACATCCAAGTTTTTACTTAAATACATTTTTTATACTTCGTTGCTTTTATTGATTTGAAATTACACCACTTTTTAAGGGTTGATATTTCTTATATTTGGTTTGCATATTAGAAATAAACGCACCTTTATTACATTTATCCAGAAATATTAGGGAATAAACTCCATAAAATGTGTTTATATGATTTTTACCCACAACTATGAAAAAACTACTTCTAATAATTTTGATTTTCGTTTTCCAAATTAGTTTTGCTCAAAACGAAGACCTTTTTAATAGATTGAATGCTATTCACAATAACGGTACTACATTTTACAATGTTGATGGAATTGATTTTACCTCACAAACAATTTCTTCAGAATTCAATGACAAAAATCTCAAAAAAACATACCGCAAGAACAAAATCAATAAAAATATCTTAATTGAAACAGATAAGCAATTAAGCTATGAAAATTATAAGGTTGTCAAACGAGAAGAGTTAGATAATGGTTTAGTCTCGGTTAGTGTCAATTATTTTGTTAAAAATAAAGACAATCGTATTTCTATTTTTTGGTTTGGTTATTATTACAAAAACAGCCCTGAATTTGAAAGAAAAATGATTGAATTAATTTTGAGTGATGAAATTCCTAAAAGTTGCTTTAGTAATTTAAAAACTGATAAAATCAATTTTGCTGGACGAAAAATTGAATTAGGGGGTAGTTGCAATTGGATGAATATAAATAATATTCAGTGTCCTTATTATGGACAAATGAATTGGTCTGTACATAAGACTAAACAAAGTTCTGATTTATCAATCGAAAATCAATTAAAAGCAACTAAAATAAAAAATGGCGGAAAAGTAATTTTAGAAGAAGAAGTTGAAATTTTGTTTGAAGGAATTGAAACAAAAGCAAAAAAAGTCTTGTATGACTTTACGGGAGTAAAATCCCTTTTAACATCTATGTCTGGCGGAAAAAACTTGACTATTTATTATGTTTCAGAAAAAATCCGAGACAATTATGTAAGCTGTGTTTTGAGTTTTTGGAATAATGATAATATAAACCCGAGCGGATTACCACCATTATTGGAAGAAGTAATGAGCATTGGGGGAAAATAACTAATGTTAACAAAGATAATCGTTGTGCAAGACTATAATTCATTGTGGTTTTGTGGCATCCCAAAATAAAAGTATTAATCAAACGACTGGATTTCGACAGAATAATTCTGCGGATGATTCCACAACGAAATCATAGCCTAAACTATTGGTAAATATTTGAGAAAATTGATGATTGAAATTAAAAAAGCAGAAGATAGAAGTGATTATAGAATCATCAAAAAATTAGCAGCCGAAATTTTACACGAAGTTTACGACCCAATAATTCCGGCTGAGCATACTGATTATTTTTTGACAGAATTCCAATCGGAAAATGCAATTGCAAACCAAATTGAAAATGAACACTTCAGCTATTTTCTCTTAAAGTTTGACTCTAAAAATGTAGGATATTTAGGAATTCAAAAACTGAATGAAAAATTGATTTTGAGCAAACTTTATATTCTGGAATCGTTTCGCGGACTGAAAATCGGAAAAACAGCGTTGGAATATGTTAACAGATTTGCGACGGATAAAGGAATTGAAAAAATTGAGCTAATTGTTAACCAACAAAACCAAAATACGATTGATATTTATCTAAAAAACGGATTTAAAATAGTGGAATCGATTGTAAATTCCTTCCCTAATGGACATTCTGTTGAGGATTACAAAATGGAAAAAATATTGAAAACGGAATAAAAAGTTACATTTTATAAATCCAAGAAGCTGGGTTTTCTGTTTTTGTGCCTTTAGAGATTGTGAAACTTAAAATTGTTTCTCCATTTGAAGGATTTGTAAACACATTACCTATAACTTGCTTGGTTGATACTTTATCCCCTTTCTTCACATTAACGCTAGATAAGTTTTTATATATCGTTAAATAATCGCCATGACGAATCATCACAATGGGATTTACATTTTTCATTTTAAGTATTTCACTTACCTCACCGTTAAAAACAGCTCTTACTTTAGCTCCTTTTTGCGTAGCTATACGGACTCCATGACTCTTAATTGTTAATGATTTATCTATAGGGTGTCTTTGTGTCCCATAACCTAATCTTACAACGCCTCTTTCAACTGGCCATGGTAACTTACCTTTGTTTGCTATAAACTTAGATGCTAAAACTTTTTCTTCGGCTGTAAGAGCAAAACTTTTTGAACTAGCCACTTTTCCGGCTTTTCTATTAGACTTAGCTATAGCTGCTTTAATAATACGGTCTATTTCATTATCAATTCTATCGGCCTCTCTCTGTTTTCTCCTTATTTGAGACGCATATAATGATAAGTTCTTTTTTATTGATTTCATTAAAACTTCATGCTCCTTGCGTTCTGTTTCTAATGTTTTCTGAATTACTTTATTATCAGCAATCAATCTTTTTTTATCTTCTTTTTGATCTTGTAAGCTTCTATTTATATTCTGTAATTCTAGCGTTTTGGCCTTTATTGTTTCCCCTTGTTGTTTTTGGTGATCTGAATATTGTTTTATGTACTGTAATCGTTTATAAGCCTGTTTAAAATCATTAGAGGACAACAAAAACATGATTCTACTTTGCTTGTTTTTGCTTTTATAAGACTTTACTATCATAGCAGCGTAATCTTCCTTTAACTGCTTTAATTCATCTCTAAGTGTGCCTATTTTCTTTTGGTTTGAATTAATTTTACGTGTTATTAAATTAGCTTGTTGATTAGTAACCTTTATAAGGTTAGATAACACGCTTATTTTATAATTAAAATCTTCAATTAATGATATTTGCGATTTTTCTCTAGACTTGTTCTCAGCACGTAACTCATTAATTTTCTGAATTTCTCTACGTAATTCTTGTCGTCGTGTTTCTAGTTGCTTTTGTTTATTATTCTGAGAAAAAACAAAAGATCCACATAGCAGAAACGCCAGAAAAAATACTGTTGTATATGTAGATTTCTTGTTTAGCATTAAAGCTTTATTTCTTTAAAACCTGATGGTATTTTAAATGGAAATCGCAACTCTTCATTTAGGCTAACATTTTTGAATTCTAAATTAATAATCGTTTCTTGATTAGTCTCCAAAGCGATTACTTTTATCTTTTCTGGAAGAATTTGTTTCTCAACTTCTTGGTGCGATAAATAATCTATCTGTAAATGTCTAAATTCTTTTGGTTGCGAAATTTGCTGTGATTTTACTTTAAAATGTGATGGGTCTAACAAAAAGAATATTTCAAAAAGCTCACGTTGTTTTTTAGGTTGAAGGATATAGAGTTTATCATCAACAGAAGCTTTATAATTTCCTTCTTTTAAATCGAATATCGTTTCCCCCAATAATAAATTTTGAACCTTTTGAAAATCTAATTCGGTTCCCAATAAATCACTCAAATATTTATAATCACCATCAAAATAAGTATTATCTAACTTATTATAAAAACTAACTTTTTTTGGTGTAACCAATGCTTTTACTATTGAAAATGTGGCACTAATCCATAAAGCTTCATCTTTTTTAGCTCTAAAACTTACCGAATGGGTTTGCGAATCTTCTCCTTGTACATATGTTATTTTAAGAGTAGATCTAAGTGTTTTAAAACTTGGTGCCTGTTTCGCATTTTCTTTTATTAATTGTTTGGTAGAAAGCTTGTAATTAGCTTCTCCGGCAACAATGGTCCTTGACGATTTACAATTAAATATTAATAGTACTAAAAGAACTAAAGTGAGTTGAGAGCGTATTTTCATTAATTTGAACTTTCTAATTGTTTTGCTTTATCACTAAACGTTTTTGCCTTAGCTGTATTGTTTAATAAACTATGGGCTTTACTTAACTGATTATAAAAATCGGCTTCCATTTTAGTATCATCAATAATATAATCTAAACCTGTCTCTAAGGCTTCTATTGCTTCTTTAGGTTGGTTTAATTTATTTAAAGCAACACCGTTTATTAAGTAAAACAAAGGTTGAGACGGGAATTTTTGAAGTACTTCATCACTTTTTTCTTTAGCTGAGTCATACTTTTGTAAATCTATATATAGTAACAATACATTACGTAAAACACCAAAATTATTTGCCTCCAATTTTAATGCTGCTTCAAAATATTCTAAAGCTTTTCCTTTATTCTTTTTAGCTAAATAGTACTGACCTAATTCAATAAGTGTTTTACTATTACTGCGGTTATCAATCAGGGCAGTAGCTTCTACCAAATCGGCTTCATATTTTGGATGCTTTCCAACAAAACTTACAAAATCTGTTAATACTTTAAGTTTTGCTTCTGGTTTTATTTCATTGCTTTTAATAACAATTTTCATAGATTCAATAGCTTTTTCAGCATCATTATCGTCTAAATAAAATTTATATAAAGCCAAATGGACTAATTGCGAATTCGGATTGATCTTTAACAATTCTTTAGCCGTTTCAAAGGCTTTCTCTTTTTCATTATTTTCACTATAACGGAAAATTAAAGCCAGATAATTGGATTCTTTATCAGGGTGATTTTCAACACGTTTTTCTAAATTCTTTATTTGATCTTTTTTACGCCCTGTTGCTTTATAAATTTGATTACGCATCGCATCACGGGACAATGAAATTCCAAATTCAGAATCTAATTCGTCTAAAAGTTTTAAAGCATCATCATACTTCTTTGATCTAAGATAAAGGGACGCTAAATCTTCTTTATAGTCTGGATGGTATTTAACAAGCTGCTTGATCGTCTTTATAGCTTTATCATAATCGTTTTGCGATGCATAAAACCCGTATAGTTCATCTAAAAACCATTCATTATCTGGGTCTTTATTAACCGCTTTTTTTAAAGCTTCTTCTGCCGCACCAAAGTTTTTAAGCTTTTTGTAGTTCTTACCTAATTCGTAATACAAAACTGCGACAGAGTTGTCTAATTCTATACATTTTAAAAGTGCTTCAACAGACCTATCATAATTTTCAATACCTTTTTGTTTTAAGGCTTCGTAGAAAGATTCTTGAAACTTATCTTCTACGTTACCTAAATCATCATCAGGTTTCTTGTTAAAATCTACTTGTGCGTAATTCACCTGTGGAAAGATTAATATTCCGAAGACTAAAAAAAATATGTAGATTTTATACTTCATACAATGCCTGCATAGGCAGGTATCTTTTAAATTAAACTTATTCCTACATAAGCAGGAAACTCATTGTTTTTATATTAATTTATCAAAAATTTAAATTCCAGTTGATACTTAGGTCAGACCAACTTGGATTCATGTCTTCTATCAGTTTTATTTTCCAATCTCTTTTCCTTTTTTTAAATTGCTTTTCTCTTTTTTCTGCTACGTTTCCATTTTTAAAAGCTTCAAAATAAATCAATTTATCACAATTATATCTTGCAGTAAATGATTTTGGATAGATTTTTAATTTATGCTCTTTAACTCTTTCTTCTATATTATCTGTTATGCCAATATATATTACCCCTTCAGGCTTATTTGTCATGATATAGACATACCATTGTTTCATACATTTCTATCATGAGATTCCTGCTTCCGCAGGAATTATTCCAAAACAGAATAATCACCAATACTAATAGACGTATAATTACCATCATATTTAACATGATTACCAATCATGGCATCATCTAAATTAGCATTTTTAATTGTGGTATTTGTCTGAATTAAACTATTCTTAACACTTGAATTTTCAATAACACTATTATTCCCTATAGATACATGAGGACCAACTGTACTATCTTTAAGAATAACATTTTCACCAATAAAACAAGGTTCTATGATAGTTGAATTATCCAATTTTGCTGATGCTGATACTAATTGTTCATCGCCATCTGCTTTTAAAAAGCTTAACATTCTTTGATTCGTCTCAATGGTTATCGCTTTATTACCACAGTCCATCCATTCATCAACGGTTCCTGTTTTAAATACTTTTCCTTCGGCCATCATTCGTTTAATACCATCATTAATTTGGTATTCCCCACCATTCATAACATTTTCATCCAGGATTTCTTGTAGTTTTCCTTTTAAAACGGCCACATCTTTAAAATAATAAATTCCAATAACTGCTTGGTCGCTCACAAAGGTTTCTGGTTTTTCAACCAACTCAACAATCTCGTTATTTTCGTTTAATTTAACAACACCGTAAGCTTCGGGATTCTCTACTTGTTTTGTCCAAATAACACTATCTGCCGTTGCGTCTAAATCAAATTCAGCTCTAATGAGTGTATCTGCATATGCAATAACAGCAGGACCAGAGAGTGATGGTTTTGCACACATAATGGCGTGACCAGTTCCTAAGGGTTGATCTTGACGATAAATAGAAGCTTTAGCTCCTAAACCTTTTGCTAAATCTTCTAAGCTCGACACGACATCATCGCCAAACCACGCCGGATCACCTAAAACAAAGGCTATTTCTTCTATTGGTTGTTTTAAAACTTTAGCTATATCTTTTACCAACCTATGAACAATAGGTTGTCCTGCTACTGGAATTAATGGTTTTGGAACTGTTAAACTGTGTGGGCGTAGACGAGATCCTCGTCCTGCCATTGGTACTATTATTTTCATTTAAACCTTTTTTTATTCCCTCGTAAGAGGGAATCTTTTTAATTAAATTTCTATTTCAAAACTAGGTTTCGACTTTAGCTTATTTTGAGCATAAGCGAAAGACTCAACCTGACCATGTAACTTATTTTTTCTTTTTTAAGGATTTTGCTCCTTGAGCTAGAAATAAACGAATGCTATATTTCATAAATCGTTAATCACTTAACTCCCGTACTTCCAAATCCACCTTCTCCTCTCGATGTTTCAGATAATTCTTCTACATCTATCCATTCGGCCCGTTCATGTTTTGCTATCACTAATTGTGCTACACGCTCCCCATTTTCAATAGTAAAATCCTCATTTGAAAGGTTTACTAAAATCACACCTATTTCACCTCTATAATCGGCATCTACCGTTCCTGGAGCATTTAAAACGGTAATTCCTTTTTTTGCTGCTAAACCACTACGTGGGCGTACTTGGGCTTCAAACCCTATAGGAAGTTCAATAAACAAACCCGTTTTAACGATTGTGCGCTCCAAAGGCTTTAACGTAATGGATTCTAAAATATTTGCTCTTAAATCCATACCTGCTGATGCTATGGTCTCATAATTTGGTAAAGCATGATTGGATTTATTTATTATCTTAATTTGCATGTTATCGTTTTAATAATTGTTTTATTTGATTTCTTTCGGAAATATAAACAATGCCCAAAAATACAATTAACATTGATATTCCCATTATATAATTAGATCTAAATTGATAGAATGACAGCCCTGATAAACCAATAGAAAGAATTAAATAAAGTCCAATTTTTTTGAGATTATAAGGAATAGGATAATACTTTCTTCCAAAATAATAAGATAACAACATCATTATTGAATAAGCTATTAATGTGGCAATTGCCGAACCTTTGTAGCTAATAATTGGAATTAACCAAAAGTTTAGGAATAAGGTTAAAAGCGCTCCAAAGATTGATATATAAGCTCCAAATTTAGTTTTATCTGTTATTTTATACCAAACGGAAAGATTATGATAAATCCCTAAGCAAAAATTAGCTAATAAAATAACTGGAACAATCCACATGGCTTTCCAATAAGCTTCATTTCCAATGAAAATTACTTTTAATAAGTCTGCAAAAACAACAACCGTAAGCAAAATAGCCGAGCCAAAAATGACAAAATATTCTAGAATTCTTGCATAGTTTTTTTGAGGATTTTCTGTTTTTGCGTGACTAAAAAAGAATGGTTCTATTCCTAAGCGATATGCTGTAGCAAATAAAGTCATGAACAGTGCCAATTTATAGCACGCGGAATACATTCCTATTTCGGTTTTGGCAACATCTTCTGGTAATAAGCTGTTTAATAAAATTCTATCAAAAGTTTCATTTATAGAAAAAGCAACGCCTGCAATAAGAATTGGAAACGCGTAACGCATCATCTTTTTCCAAAGGACTTTACTAAATGTGAATTTTATTTTAAAATAAAAAGGAAACATGATGAGCAGTGTTACTGCACTCGCAACTAGATTTGCAATAAATATATAATTAACCTCAAAATTAGGCTTATAAATGGCTGCAAAAACAGATGATTCTGAAGCTAAATCTTTTAACCATAAGAGTAAAAACAGGTTTAACCCAAGGTTAATCGCTACATTTAATATTTTAATAATAGCATATTTTAGAGGTTTCAGGTTAACTCTCAACCATGCAAAAGGAATAATTACCAAGGCGTCTAGAAGCAAAATCCAAATAACTAGATGAATATATTCTTCTTTAATATCAATAAAACTCGCAATTTGATTTTTAAACATCAAAGCAAGAACAAAAAAGCCAAAAGAGGTTATAATTAAAGATATAGAAGACGTACCTACAACCTTAGATTTCTCTTTTTCTTTATTATAAAACCTAAAAAAAGCGGTTTCCATGCCATAAGCTAAAATGACATTAAATAAAACAAAATAAGAATATATTAAAGAAACATCTCCATAATCTGCAACCGATTCTAAAACACTTTCGTCGGTATGTAATCTTACTAATAAAAAACTCAACATTCTAGGGAGCACTGTTGCTAAACCGTAAATAAATGTTTGTTTAAATAATGATTTAAGTGCGCTCAACGATTCGTTTTTTATTCCGCTAAAAATACGTTTTTAGCAAATGCAAACCAAAAGATAAGTTATTGGCTGTTTTGAGGTGCACTGGGATAGTTTAATGACTCTTGTTCAATAATATTAGAAATCTTGTAGTATTTAATTTTATGACCTTCATTATAGCTAACCACACATTCATCTTCTTTTAGTTCAAAAGGTATTTTTTTAGGGATTTCAGGGACTAAATTACCATATTCGGCAATTGGATCACTGCTCATTATAATATCTTTATTTTGATTTGCCGATAATGCATAACGTCCAATATAAAGCATCTTATCCTTTTCTAACTTCACTGCTTTTCCTCTAAAATAAATACTGTCTAATACTATGTTTTTAGAATTTGATAATAAAGGAATAAAAACATTAATACCAGAACCGCCTCCTTTTACACCTGCTACCCAACTTTGATGATAAACCTGCCCTATTTCTAATGGTACTGAATCTTGAAGTTTAAATGTACTAGCACACTGTGAAAAACTCATCATCACTAGAGATATTAAACATAAAAATAATATTCGTTTTAATAATTTCATAGTATTTAATTGGTCTTACAAAGATACTATTTGCAAAATAGATGCCATAATTTCTTAAATAAAGGCCTAATACCAAATAAAGAATTTCTTGTAACGAACTATCCTCGAGGCAAAGCTATAAAGGGGTATTTCGTTACAAGAAATTCTGTTATTTAGATTCCCACTCCTGTCTGCCATACCTTTGGCTTGGTAGACCAACAACTATAGTGTCCCCACATCTTTAAACAAGATTCATTATTTACTTTTCTTTGCCCGTCCAAAGAAAAGTAACAAAAGAAAAGACGCCCCTTCGATAGGAATTTCTTCTTTTGCTTAGGCTCAAGAAGAACCAAGCACAAAACTTCGATGTCGCGCCAATGCGCCATCCAATACCATGCTCCTGGGTTTCGAAGCTTTTGTACTTTATTCTTACGAAGGGCCTGGGCTTGCCTAATGGTTATTTCTTATTTTAAATTGTTTTCTCTAAATAAGTTTTTAGTGACTTATAAGCTTTTGTTTTTAGTGATTTTACTGTCTCTAATTTAATCCCTAATCTTTCTGCTATGGTTACATTAGATGATCCTTTTAAAGCTAATTCTATGATTTGTTTTTTACGCGGACTTAAAATAGAAATAGCCTTATGAAGTATACTGGCACTTTCTTGTACAATCATATTTTCATTAATAAAAACATGATCTTCCTTTTGTTCTTTATTATGAAATTGATAGGCTTTTTTAACCTTTTCGTGCTTTATTTTATTGAGACATTTGTTTTTTACAGTAGTATATAGATACGATTTTAAAGCCATCTCATTTGGAAAAACTAATTTGGATTCCCATAATTGTAAAAACACATTTTGAACGACATCTTCACACTCTTGAATATCTAACAAGAATGTACTGGCAAATACAACCAACGATTTATAGTGATTATTAAAAATAAATCTAATATTTTTTCTAGAGTCTATGGTAAACCTTTTTTAGTTTAACCCGAATTATGCATTAGAGTGCTAATACAAATCGATTATAAAATTAGGCCAATAATGAGTTTATTTTTATGACTGATATTAACGAAAACCAAGTGTTTAGCTTGACTGGGTATAATTCAAATTATTTTAGCCTAATTTTATAATCGATTTGGGGTACTATTTTTTACTCTGGTTTTATTTCTGTTGTACCTTCAATTTCTGGGTCTGTTGTAGAAAAATCAATATCAAAAACTTTCCAATTAATAATTATAAGGCTTTGATTTTCATCATAAGTACCAGAGCCTTCAATTTCATAGGCTATACCATCACATGGTGTGTATGTTTGACGTTCTAATGCTACTGTACCTGTTCCATCATCAGAAACATCAGGTGTAAAAGTTATTCTTGAGTTAGGTAAATCGCTTGCACAACTTAAGACAGGCACCCAATCTCCTGTTAGGTCTAAGGTTCCGCATCCCGAAGTTCCTACTGCAGTGCTTGTAGTGGCTAAATCATCTTCAGATACTAGGTTTCCTTCCCATAATAACGTATCTGCATTATTAGTACATGAGCCATCTGCTGTATATGGATCTGTTCCATCAAAGTCCTCATCATCATTAATAATCCCATCACTATCGCAATCTGCTGCTAACCAAATAGCATTGGTATTATCGTACCCTGTGTAACCAGATGATTGAGCGGGGTCACAAGGATCATTTTCATCTGTACCATTAAGTATTTCGTCATCATCACTAACGCCATCTCCATCTGTATCTATTGGCCCAGCAGAAAACTCATAGGGATCTGTTCCGTTTTCAAACTCATCAAAGTTTAATTGACCGTCCCCATCACAATCTGCATCTCCCCATACAAAGTTATCAGGATCATAACCTGTATAACCCACAGGTTGTTGCGGATCGCAAGGGTCTTCTTCGTCACTACCATTATCACGCTCATCACCATTTGTTATTCCATCGCCATCATTATCACCGTCACTTTCATTTGAGACTATTGCAGAACCGGTATCCCATTCTGTACCATTTAAATACAAGGTATAATCAAATGTAAATAGCTTAGCATCAACGTCATATTCACCTTCTCCTTCTACTTCAAACCCATTATCGGTATCTGAACAACCATAAGCTTGTCTTTTTATATTTAAAGTTCCTATGGTAGGATCATCTACCGAAGGTGATAATAAAACAGTAATGGATGTTTCTGTATCACAGTCTAGAAAAGTAAACAACGGATCTGTCCCTGTATATACTACCGCACAAGTGTTTCCTGTTTGAGCTTCTCCTTCAACAAAAGAAACATCTGAAAACGATGATGTGAAAATTAAATCTGTTCCTACAAACGGTGTAATTTCCGGACAGGTTAAAATTATGACTTCTATATTGGCAACTTTTTGGGTATTTTCTTTGCTAACAACAACTTCTGCATTTATAGTTGAATTACCTGCCGTAAAAGGAGCAGCATCTGCAATTATTAAATTCCCGTTTTCGTCTATTTTAAGAGTTCCAGAGGGCGTTTGATTAAGAATTGAAAAGTTAACAGAGCCTGCATTAGAGGTTCCAAAAACGGTACCTATGGTATCATTTACAATAACGGATGAAAAAGCTTCAAGAGTTAAATCGGACGTACTTACGATGGTTGGATCTGCATCATCATCAACGCATGAGGTTATAATAACTGCAAAAAGTAGTGAACTGAATATGTATATTAATAATTTTTTCATTTTTTTTGATTTTTTAGTTTATTCTCTGGTATTTTGGATTATTTCCGGATTTTGATTGATATACAATAATCCTATAGGTTGTGCCCAGTTTACACTATTTGCCTGTATGGTAGATGTTTCAGAATTAAAGCTGTGGGTTATCGAAATATTATCATCATCAAACCTGTTATATCTCTTAATATCAAATATTCGCTCTACACTCATAGGGAATTCTCTTCTTCTTTCTTCTTTAATAAATTGAAGTAATAGATCTTGATCTGTTATAGACACAGGATTATATTGTCCGTCTTCAAATCTATTAATACGCAACGTGTTTAAATCATCATTTGCTTCAGATATATTGCCTAATCTAGCATTACATTCGCTACGAATTAAATAAAGGTCTGGGGTATTAATCCCATCTGTACCCGAGAAAAAAGCACTTTGATTGGCTACTAAAATAGAGCCATCTAAATCAATAAACTCTCTTTCACGTAAAGAGGCAAACCACTGGCTCCGTAGGTCTTCAGTTTCAAATAAATCAATATATTCCTCAGTAAATGCAAGGTCTAATATCAATTCTTTGTGCCAAACAACTTGAACATCTTCAGTAACATTCGGCCAATAACGTTCTGTGGGGATGTCTGGTTCTTCAAAAACCTCATCATCATTTATATTTCTAATCGTACTTGAAAGCGTTAAAGCACTTTCTACAGCATTTAATGCTTCTGAATAATTGGCTTGATAGAGGAAGATTTTTGATAATAGGCCATAAGCTCCAGCTTTTGAAGGTCTAAAGCTAAGCTGTAGTGGTTGAGTGTCTGGCAAATTTGGAATACTTGTTTCAATTTCGTCAATAATAAAATCATAAACCTTCTGTACAGAAACCCGTTCTAAATTTACATTCACTAAAGAAGAGCTATTTCTAAGAGGTACCCCCAAATCTGTTGCTGCCGATGATGGGTTATAATGAACCCCATAAATATTAACTAGATTGAAATAAGCATAGGCTCTGTGCAGTTTAGCTTCAGCCTCTAAAGCCAAGATTTCATTAGGAGTCCCATTACTCACGCTAGATAAGCCCTCTAAAATAAGGTTTGATGTAAAAATTTGTTGATAATAGTCTTCCCAATCTAAATCACTCTGTGCTGCTCCATAAATTATATCTCTATATTGAAAAAGGTTTAATTGAATTCGGTCTATTCCATTTAATGCCACAATTTCTGGTGTTACCAAAATATGGTCTGCCCCGTAAATGGTATTGAAATGTTTACTTACAAATCCTCTAGAAAAATTAATTTCACCTCCAGCGCTTTCTGTCTGATCTAACAGTAATCTGTAATCTTCTATTTTATTAGGTATTACCTTCCCTTTGGGCTTTATATCTAAAAAGCCATCGCGGGTACATGATGTACAGATGAATACCAATACTAAAGCATATATGCCAAAAAATTTAATATATTTCATAGTTATAGTCTTTTAAAAACTTGCGTTAAGGTTTAATGTTAAGGTTCTAGGTAAAGGAATAAGTGTGTTCCCAGGGTCTACATTCCACTTATTAAAATCCCAGACATATACATTATCCAATTGGAGTCCCATTTTTAAACTATTGAGCTTAATTTTCTTTAAAAATTTGCTTGGAAGCGCGTAAATCAGACTTACTTGACTTAACCTAATATGAGAAGCATCATCAACAAAACGATTTATAAACGGGTAATTTTGATAGCCTATGGAGTTCGCATTCCCCGCACTAGGAACTGCGGGTATAGACGTTATATTTTCATCACCGGGATTTTGCCACCTTTGATTAAAGTCATTAGCTACATTTATAATAGCATTCCTACCTCCGGGGATATAGGTTTGAACTGCTCCAAACCCATTATCTGTATAGCGAAATACATGACCTGCCCTAAAGTTGGTAATGGCACGTAGGGTGAAATTATTATAAGAAAAATTATTAATCCATGAGCCATAATACTTAGGTATAAGCGTACCTTCTCTCTTTAAATCTGATACTGTAAAGGTATCTGATGTTACATTAGGGCTAGTAAAATTAAAGTCTAAAATTTCGTTATTCCTATTTAAAAATTGTGGCGCCCCATTTTTGTCCAAATTAGCGTATCTATAGCTATAAATTGTAGAAAGAGCTTCCCCTTGAATAGTAGCTGATCCATTTATATAACTGCTTATCCTATCTTGATCAATATCTACCTTAGTGAGTTTATTTTCGTTTATACTCAAATTAAAAGTAGAACCATACAAGAACCCTTTATCTGTTCCAAGGTTAAGATTAAGACGTATATCCAGTCCTTCATTGGAAAGTTCGCCAGCGTTTAATAGAAATTGAGAAACCCCTAGAGTAGGATTAAGAGCAACATCTGCTAAAAGATCTTCACTATTACTTTTATAATACTCTATGCTTCCTTCTAAAACATTATTGAAAATCCCAAAATCAAGACCCACATTAATAGTCTTTGTTTTTTCCAATCTTAGTAAAGGGTTAGGCAGGTTACTAATGGTTGCGGCTCTATTAATGAAAGCTCCATTTTGCTGAAAAATAGATGCCTGCAAGAAGGGACCTGCACTTCTATCCACATTCCCATTAGTACCAAAACTTGCTCTAAGTTGCAGGTCATTAAAAATATCATGTATAGGAAAAAGGTCGTTAGATATATTCCACTTCGCTCCAATTGAGTATAATGGGACATTACGAAACTCTTTAGAGGCCCCAAAAAGATTGGTATCATCTAAACGAGTACTTGCAGATATGGTATAATTATCATTAAAAGTATATCCAAGATTTGCAAAATAGGATATAAAGCGATTTTCTACAAAAGCCCCTCTAGCTAAGGATGGAATCCGTTGATTTGAAGTAAGTACGACATCTGAATAGAAATTTCTGTAATTTGTTCTAAAATCAGGGTCTATAGAGAGCAAGGTTTGATTATCAAAACCATATCTCCTGTCTCTGTCAACCTCATTTATCGTCAATCTAGCTTCATAGCCAGCAATAGCCGTGATTTTATGAAGCGCATTATTAAAACTAGCATCATAATTAAACTGCCCTCTAAAAGCATGCGAAATCTGCTTTCCTAAAGATACATCCAAAATGCTTCCTTGAGGTATTGGAAAATCTGTTACTGTTGAAGTTGCTCTATCAATTTGCGAGAATAGATTTACTCTACTTCGAGTCACAAATGTATTTTCGTTGTAAAGGTTTCTTTGTTCTGTAGCTCCCAACTCATATTGATAGGTAAGTGATAGGTCCAAATCTTTATATATTTCGTAGTCTACAGCTGCTTGTAATCTTAGCGCTACTCGATTAAGCTCATTGTTAGCATTATCATATTCTTGAAGTAGATTGTATGTAAAAGGGTATAATGCTCCTCTACTCTGTAAAAATTGAGAAAACGCATTACTAGCACCTCCCACCATAGGAAAATAACTTCCGTCTGCCTCTAAAAGACGATTGGTAAAGGCAAAATTACCTAAAAAAGCCGTTGGAGAAATTCCTCTATCAAGTAATGAAATACCATCGTTAGGATCGTTTGGAGGTAAGTTTTGTCTAATTTGCGAAAAATTAACAATAAATCTAGCTTTGAGTTTATCCGTTATGTCTAAAGAATTTCTAAAATTACTAATGAATTGATTAGAATTGTTACTTATGGTATTGTTTTGATTAGTATTAAATGTTATAGATGCTCGATAGTCCTGTTTTTCGCTACCCCCAGAAATGGCAAGGTTATATTGGTTCCAAATAGGTTGCCTTAAAACTTTTTTACTATACTCGCGCCTTACATCCCTTAATGAAAATTGGTTTAACAAAGCATTTACTTGACTCTGAGTAAGGTCGCCTCTCTCTTGCAATAAAAGTGTTTCAATAACCGGGTCTAATTGAAAAAGTTCTCTTGCTCTAAAAACATTATCTCCAGTAAATAATTCTTGGATTCCGTAATTATCATTTTGAGTTTCAAAAAGTGCCCTTTGATAATTAATTTGCGTGCTGGTATCTCCAAGGTTATTATCAAAAAGGTCCTGTTTTTCTGTAATCCCTAAATTCAAAGAAGCTTCTATTAAAGTTTTAGCATTTCTTGAACCTTTTTTAGTTACAATAACAATAACACCATTAGCTGCACGTATACCCCAAATAGATGCTGCTGCTGCATCTCTTAAAACGGATATGCTTTCTACATCATTTGGATTGATATTGCTTATTGAAAGTTCCGTTGGCAAGCCGTCAACAACAATTAAAGGTGCTGTGCTTGCATTTATAGAACTTAAACCTCTTACAATGATACCATTGTTTTGACTAAATAATATCCCTGGAATCTCATCAGATATTTTTGATAGAATATTTTGGTCAATCTTATTTTCCAGTATTTCTTGCTTTACTCTTCCAAAAGAGCCTGTTACTCTTTCTTTTTCGATAGCTTGGTATCCTGTATAAACCAGATTTACACTATCAAGATCTAATGTTGTAGGAATCATTTTAACATGATAGGTATCTTCTTCGGTTATTTCAACCTCAGCATCAAGATATCCTAGATAACTGAATACTAAAAAGTTGCCCTTTGAGGCTTGTATCGAGTATTTACCGTCAAAATCTGAAATGGTTCCTTTTTGAGTTCCTGATATTAAAACCGTAACTCCAGCCAACGGAATATTATTTTCATCTGTAATAATACCTGATATTGATTTTTGAACAGCCTCTTGAGGTTTTTGGGGCTCGACTTTAAGGACTATTTGATTTTCAAGTATTTTAAATTTAACATTAGTAGACTTGAAAAGACGTTTAAGAACCATATATAAAGGTTCTTTGTCTGTACTTATTGAAATTTTTCTATTTAAATTAACGCTTTTTATATTGTATAAAAACCGGTAATCAGTCATATTTTCAATCTCATCAAAAGCCTTTTCCACAGTAACATTATCTAAATCAAGGCTAACTTTTACATTTTGTCCAAAACTACTGGCATATATTTGGAAAAAGGAGATTAAAAAAAAGAAATAAGTAAGTTTCATTTTTAGGTCGGGGTTTAATAGCAAAAAGCAAACACGCCCAGTGTTTTTGAAAGTTTTTTTCATATTTTTGAGTGTTAGTAAGTAATAAAATTTATTTTATTGCTTCATTTATTAGCCGAGAGATGGTTCCAGCATCTCTCGGTTTTTTATTTTACGTTTATAGTAATTTTATTTTTAGTGATTTTATAATTAAACCCATAGGCTTCACTGAAATAGAGAATAATTTGTTCAATCGTTTTATCCCTAAAAGTTGCTGTAAATTTTTCTTGACCTAATGTTTCATCATAGCCAATTATAATAACATTGTAGCTTCGTTCTAACTTCTTAACAATTTGAGTAAAGGATTCGCTCTTAAATAAAAGCGCTCCTTGACGCCAACTTGTATAATATTTGGTATTTACCGTTTTTTTACTGATCGTCTTTAGTTTTTTGTTAAAAGATGATTGCTCGTTAGGTGTTAAAAAAACAGCTTCATGCTCGCTTGATATATCATAAACCTTAACAGAACCTTCTTCAAGGGTTGTTTCAATAGTAGCATCTTCAGCATAAGAAGATATATTGAACTCCGTACCTAAAACTTCTATATTAAGGTTATCTGCATTAACAATAAATTTATGGTTTGCATCATGGGTGACATCAAAATATGCTTCCCCTTCAAGGTAAACTTGCCTAGGTTGGTCTTTTAAAAAGTTAACAGGATATTTTAAAGTAGTACCAGCGTTTAAATCTACTTTTGTGCCATCAGAAAGCGCAACTTGAAATGTCTTTCCATGTGGAACACATAACGTATTGTACGTCGTGGTTTGAGTTATATTATTAACATAACTTAACTTATCATTACTTAAGTAACCTATTGTTGTATGGTTACCCCCTACAATACTATCATTTTCTTTACCCGTAATAAGTTGTTTTTGCCCATTACCTAAAATAAGTTCAATATTTTTTTCTGGAACCTCAACTAAGCTAGAGGGTCTGTTTTGGTCTGTTTTGGTGACATACCATAAAGACGTTAAACACAATAATAAAACTGCAGCAGCTGCGTATTGGTATATCCTTTTAGGAAATTTCCGTGACTTGTTTTTATTGCCTTCTATAGCTTTTATCGCTTTAGATAACGCACTATCTGTATCAAAATCTTTGTCTATATTTTTAAATAAGTAATCATCTTTAATGGCTTCCTTAAAAAAAATTATATTTTCTTTTTTTGAAAGTAGTATTTCAAGTGCTGTAGATTCTTCTTTGGTAAGTTTCCCTTCTAAAAACTTATTTGTTAAAAGAACTATGTCGGGTAATTTGGTCATATTTCCTGTTTGTTTTCAATGCTATGACAAAAAAGATTTTTTCAACCCTTACTATGAGACCATGTTTTTTTACTTTATTTGTAATTTCATGGTATTTTGAAATCCAAGAATGACTGATTTTAGAGACAATAACAGTTTATTAGTAAAACGATTACGATTAGGCGATAAAGATGCTTACACGCAGATTTATAAAATTTATTATGCCAAATTATGCCGTTATGTATACTCGCTTTCTAACAATGCAAGTCTTGCCGAGGATATCGTTCAAGAACAACTTATGCACTTGTGGCTAAAGCGAGAAACACATACCATAATCTCATTAAATGCTTACTTATACAGATCTGTTTACAATAAATATATTAGTTTTTGTAATGCTGAAAAACGTCAACTTTCATTAAAAGAAAAACTACGTATGGAAGCTATAATTGAAGTTGAAAGTTCAGAAGGTGCTGTTAATCAAGAAAGATTAAATGCTTTAAAAAACATTATAGATAACCTGCCCCAAAAAAGAAAAGAAATATTCATACTAAGTAAGCTTAAAAACTATGAGTATAAAGAAATTGCCTCGATGAAAAATATTTCTGAACGTACTGTTGAAAGTCAAATAAGAAAAGCTTTAATTACGATCCGTCATGAGGTTTCACAACTAAAGTTATTCAAAAACCTATCCTTTTTCTTCTTTATAAACCCTTTTTTTTAAAAAAACCACTTTTCAAGTAACACTGTTTTGTTTTTAAGTTGTTTTACTTATAAACAATGGTTTGGATTCTACAAAAACTGCAATAATAAAATTAAGAAAGATACTTGATGCTTTTTTTGAAACAGATAAAAAAGATCCATTTAAGAAAGAAGATGTGGAATATCTTGAATCTGTAATTTCTAAATATGAACTCTTCGATACCATTGATTCTAAAAAAGGCTGGACCAAATTTGAACAAAAAATTGAAGCATCACAAAGTACCCTTCAAAAACCTCACTTACGTGTTTATCGTTCTTTTTTAAAATATGCCGCAATAGCTATTGGTGTTTCTTTCGCTGTATTCTTTTTTAAGAAAGATCAAGCAATAAAAAACAATACACCACTAGTCGAAACACACAAATCTCAAGAAACCGTAACACTTAACACTTTAGGGGGCATTTCTAAAAACCTCGATATCTCTAAAAAGGATACCATAACCAATGCTAATGGGCAAATTATTGCTATTCAAAATGGGAAGGAAATATTCTATAATACAATAACGCATACCCCTCAAAAAGAAAATTTAATACACGTATTAGAAGTTCCTAATGGGAAAACTTTTAAAATCGTACTCTCTGACGGAACAAAAGTATATTGTGACGCTGGAACGAGATTACAATTTCCAGTAAAATTTCCAGAACAGGGCGAACGAAGAATTAGTTTATCCGGACAAGCTTTTTTTGATGTAGTTAGTGATGCTAAAAATCCATTTATTGTCAATACAAAGAACATGGTTGTACACGTATTAGGAACACAATTTAATATGTCTGCTTATAATAATAGTAATAACACCCAAACAACACTGGTAGAAGGTCTTATAAAAATTCATTTAAAAAACACCAATGCCTCTAAACTAATTAGTCTTCTTCCTGGACAAATGGCTATTTATAATGAGCAATCAAAAAGAATGCATATAAAAACGGTTAACACTTATGATTATACAGCGTGGATGTCTAAAAAACTTGTTTTTAAAGAGACCTCTTTTTCTTCCATCTTAAAAATATTAGAGCGTAAATTCAATGTCACTATAATAAATCAAAACAATACCATAGGACATGAAGTCTTTACGGCAAAATTTACCAACGAAACCTTGGAACAAATACTAAATACTTTCAAAATAGATAATGATCTTTCCTATACTATAAAAAATGATCAGGTAATAATCCGATAAAAAACTTGTAACATGAAACATAAAAATATCAAAACCATAACTGCCTTTTTAATTGGTTTAGTTATTATATCAGGAGTAACTATCTCTTGTAACAAAAAAAAGAACAAAGAACAGGATGTTGTTAAAGACAACACTACAGCCTCTATAACAGGGAGTATTTTAGGGAATGTTAACGGACATAGTATTTCTATGACTGAAATTAATGAGGGTATAGATAACGAAAGCATTGACACGATAAGTACTGTAAGTTTAAAAGATGGAAAATTTTCGTTTGACAATATAAAAGTGGATGATCCTAGGGCTGTAAAACTTACCTTTGGAGATACTATTAATACCGTTGTGTTTTTAGAGCCCGGAACTATTAACGTAGAGATTTATCCCAGAGATACTATTTTCACCGAATATTTTACAGGAACAGAAGTAAGATCAAAAAGATCTGGAACTATAAATAACGTACTTTTTACACAATACAGAGACCAAAGACATAAGGTATTAACGTCTCCTGAATTTATAGACGTAAGAGCTTTAGATAAAACGTCATTTGCCCTCTATACAGATTTTGATTTGCTGAATAAACAAATGCGTCAATTTAAGTCTAAATCCTATAGAAGAGATTCCATACTTATAAAAATCAAGAAAGACTTCATTATAGAACATAAAGACAAAATGGTATCTCCTTATATCGTTCTTTTTGAAGATTATCGTTTTGATGATGTCTTTGAAACTAAAGAGATTATTGACTTTTTTGATGCTTACGATAAAAGTTTAGATGGTAATAGATACTATGAAAGCATGGAAAGGTACGTAACTGCCTCAAGAAATACTGCTATTGGTATTACCTTGGCAGATTTTGCACTTAAAAACAGAAATGGCGAAACCATAAGCCTATCATCTTTTAGAGATAAATATGTTTTAATAGATTTTTGGGCCTATTGGTGTACCCCTTGTATTGCTGCTTTTCCCCATTTAGAAAAACTTCGCGAAAAATATAAAGCAGAAGACTTTGAAATTCTGGGGATCTCTTCAGACCCAAATCATGAGCAATGGATTAAAGCTTTAGATAAGCATAAACCTTCATGGACTCAAGTTATTGATAATAAAGAGAAAACAGTATCTAAACAATTCAATATTGCCAAATTGCCAACCACTTTTTTAGTAGATAAAGAAGGAAAAGTAATGGCTATAGATCTTTATGCAGAAGATTTGGATAATGAATTAGAAACTATTTTTGGTCATTAAAAACAATCTTCACAATGTTCTTCTTTAGTAAAACAAAATTAAGTGTAAGTATAGCTATAGTAGCTTTATTAAGCACAATTACTCAAGCACAAATTAAAACCACAATTCCATTGCCTAGCCAAATAAAACAAGGAAAGTTGGATAATGGCTTGACCTATTATATTTTAAAAAACCAAAAACCTAAAGGAAAAGCAAGTTTTTATTTTGCTCAAAATGTAGGCGCCATACTGGAAGAAGATCATGAAGATGGCTTAGCTCACTTTTTAGAACATATGGCTTTTAAAGGCTCTAAAAATTTTCAGGAAAGTAACGGTATAGATAATTTTTTGCAATCAAAAGGCTTTGTTCTTGGAGACCAGTATAACGCTTATACCAATTGGGATCAAACATTATATTTTGTTGAACAAGTCCCAGCTAAAGATAACGCCTTTATAGATCAAATCATGTTAATGATACATGATTGGTCTGGATCTCTTAATTTAAGTGAAAAAGATATTGATGACGAACGTGATATCATATCGGGAGAATGGAGAGAGCTTCAAAGTTCTAGCTATACACTTCAAAAAAAGACGTGGTCTGCGCTTTACAATAATTCGAGATATGCAGAAAGAGATGTTATGGGAGACGTTAGTTTTATAAAATCTTTTGATAGTTCTTTATTAAGAAATTTCTACAAGAAATGGTATAGACCGGATTTGCAAGCTATAATCATTGTGGGAGACATAGATGTAAGTGCTATGGAAAAAAAAGTAAAAACATTTTTCTCTAAAATTCCTAAAGCAACAAACCCGAAAGAGCGATTTTATGTTGAAATTCCTGAAAATACTAAAACACAATATCTTCTAGCTACAGAAAAAGCAGATGATATTATTGATGTAAACATGACTTTTATATTCAGAGAAAAAGAGCCTAAAATTATTAATGAAAACCAGCTACGTTCGAATTTTATAAAAAGTCTGTTTTCAAATATGGTCTCCAAACGTTATAAACAAGTGATTAATAAACAAAATTCTCCAGCTCAAAGTATTAGAGTTGGTTATAGTAAACTAACGGCGTTAGATGGAGCAAATCAAATATCCATATCACCAAGGTCTGGACAAGAATTAAATGCAGTCACCGCAGCTTTTACCGAATTAGAACGAGTAAAAAGATATGGCTTTTTAGAAAGTGAGCTTGAACTTGCAAAGAAAAACTTAAAAGTTACTTTTGAAAATAGAGTAGACAGAGAAAAAGACAAAAGCAATTCTTTTTGGGCAAATCAATTGGTAAGTTATTTTATAGAAGCTAAACCTGTGGTATCTGCTAAATGGCATTTAGAATTTTTAAATAACATATTTCCTACCATAACTACAAAAGAGGTCAATGATTATGTAAACCGTTTTCAAAACTTAAATGCGTGTACTATTATTATCTCAGGTCCCGAAAAAGATGATATAATCTATCCATCGCAAAAGGATATTTTAGAAGCGATAAAAAAAGCTAGAGCAAATACCATTGAAAAATTTAATGATAAACTTGATGCTGTTCTTAAAAAGCCTTTATTATCTGATAAATTACCTGTCGAAAAAATAAAAGATAAATTTAGCATCGAAGGGATTCGTGATGCCAAAGGTTATATTCTTAATAACGGTGTTCGAGTTGTACTAATGCCATCTAAAGAAAAAAATAGTAATATCTCTATGCAGGCCGTAAGTCCTGGCGGTTTAGCAAGTTTAAAAACCAAGGACTTAATTTTCCTTGATTCGGCTATTGAGCTTGTTCAAAATTCTGGACTAGGAGATTTTAACGCTTCGGACTTATCTCAAAAGCTTTCCACACAATCTGCTAGGGTTAGTTTAAGTTATAGAGATTTTCACGATATCGTTCAAGGTAGAGGATTAGTTAAGGATTTAGAAAGTATGCTTCAGCTAACGTATTTATATTTTGAAAAACCAAGATTTGATAAAACTGTTTTTGAAAATAAGAAACAAGATTGGAAAAATGATTTCAAACGTTACTTTGTAAATACTGAAAAGAGTGATCTCTATGATGCTATAAACATTTTATCTTCTAATGGACATCCTAGATCTTTCCCAAATAAGGAAGAAGATTTTGATGCTATTAATTTTGAACAATGCAAAGCCATTTTTAAAGACCGTTTTTCTGACGCTGACGATTTTAGTTTTATTTTTATTGGAAATTTTGACACTAAAAAGATACTACCTCTTATACAACAATATTTAGGTAATCTAAGTATCAAAACTACTTCGGAAGGCTTTATAGACCACAAAATAGAAAGTGCAAAAGGAATTTCTATAAGAGAAATAGAAAAAGACATGCAAACCCCAAAAACCAGTATAAGCTATAATCTTATAAATGATAACATAGACTATACTACCGAAAACGCTTTAATCGCTCAAGTCATAGAAGCTATGCTTTATACTAGGTTTTTATCTACACTTAGAGAAGATGAAGGTGGTACTTATGGCTCACAATCTTATGTAACATTAACAGATATACCCAAAAGCGAATTAAATGTTAGCGTAGATCTAGATGCTGCTCCGGAAAAGAAAGAAAACATGATAAGATTCATTAAACAAGAATTAAATAATCTTGCTAATGATGAAACTTACTCTACCGATTTAGAAAATGCAAAAACATACCTTTTAGACAATAGAAAAGAGAATCAACAAAGTGATTTCTTTTGGGAAAATGAAATTGTTAATGTCATTCTATTTAAAAGAAAACATATTTCATTTGAAGATTATAAAGAGAAAATTAATGCTATAACACTTGAAAACATACAAGACTTTGCTAAAAAACACATTCTTACATCTAATGTTATTCAAGTGACTTTAAAACCAAAGAAGTAAAAAAGAAAATTACGAAATCTAGAATGTACTTTGTTTTTTTGATGGGAAAGTAGCGATAAACTAAATAATAAATTGGTTCATTATATAATTAAAACCTGTTAAGATAAATCTTAACAGGCTTTAATTTTTCCATTACTATATATGTCTATATGTCTTCATTAGAAGCCATTAAAGCAAAAAACTTGTCTATATTTGGAAGAATCACAATACGTGTTCTTCTGTTTCTAGCTCTACTTTTAGCAGTTTTATTATCTGTAAGCGGTTGAAAACTACTTCTACCTGCTGCTATCATTTTTTCTGGTGCTACATTAAATCTATTTTGTAATTTTCGAACTACTGATGTGGCTCTTAAAACACTTAAATCCCAATTATCTGATACTTTTTCTGTATTAATACTTCTTGAATCTGTATGGCCTTCAACCATTACTTCTAAGCTTTCTTCTGAGTTTATAACATCAGCTAATTTTTGCAGAATCGTATTTGCTTTAGAGCTTATTTGATAACTTCCACTATTAAATAGCATCTTATCTGAAATAGAAATCATAACAACAGTTTCGTTAATATTGACAGCAATATCATCCTCCTCTTTAAGACTACTCGTTTGTATTGTTTTTTCTAAGTTATAAGCTATTGCCATATTCATAGAATCTTTAAGCGTTTTAGCCTGACTTAGCTTTCCAGCGTCAACATTAGCTAAGGTAGCTCGCATTTTTGCTTTGGCACCATTAGAAATTACGCTACCATTATCTGTAATATCTAGTTTAGAATTATTTTCTTTAGTAAGTATTTCAACATCTTCTTTTAAAGATGTTATTTTAGAATTATATGTATCAACTCTAGCTTGGATTTTCTCAAATTTAGCTTCTAAATCTTCTTTAGCTACTCTAGTTTTTGTTAATTCACTTTCAATTTGACCTTTTTCGTTTTCTAAAGCAATATATTTTTTCTTTGAAACACAAGAAAAAACTATAGCTACTAATAATAACATTGAAATTTTTTTCATAATAATACTAACATTTAATTTAAAATATTTACGAGATAGACTTAATTATAGATGTTGAAACTGTTATTTATTTTGAATTATTCTGTTTTTTATCGATATCAAAAACCAGCCCTGTTTTAAAATTGACTCCACGGAAAGAGATTTCCTGAAAAATGGTGATGACACACCTCAATCATCATCTTAAAAATGTTATATGAAAATTTAAAAAAATAAAAAAGCCTCACAAACATGAGGCTTTACATTTAAGACCCTTCAACTGCAGTCAGGGTAAATGTTTACTATATGTGATACTTTTGTATTTTATAATTTGGCTTTGTCTAATTGTTCAGCGCTTCCGGCTTATTTGAACATTTGACCTCGTTTCCTCGGTCTAATTGTTTAACGCTTCTGCTTTTTTGAACATTTGACCTCGTTTCCTCAGTCTAATTCTTCAGCGCTTCCGCTTTTTTTGAACATTTGACCTCGTTCCCCTCAGTCTAATTGTTTAACGCTTCCGCTTTTTTGAACATTTGACCTCGTTTCCTCAGTCTAATTGTTCAACGCTTCCGCTCCACCAACAATTTCAAGGATTTCATTAGTAATTGCTGCTTGACGTGCTTTATTATAAGTCAACTTAAGTTGGTCTCTTAACTCTGTAGCATTATCTGTTGCTTTGTGCATAGCCGTCATACGTGCTCCATGTTCACTTGCAAAAGAATCTCTAACACCTTTATACAATTGTGTTTTTAACGACTTAGGGATTAACTCTTCTACAATTTCTACTTTAGATGGCTCAAAAATATAATCTGCATTATTATTTGCATCTCCTTCAACTGGAACAATTGGCAAAAACTGTTCTGTCATTATAATTTGAGTAGCCGCATTTTTAAACTTGTTGTAAACGATTTCAATTTTATCAAACTCGCCTGAAACAAATTTATCCATCAATAATTCAGCTATTGTAGCAACATTATCAAAAGTTAAATCTTCAAAAACATCACTTTTATTAGCTATAACTCTTCCTTGTTTAGAGAAAGCATCATTCGATTTCTTACCTATAGCTACAACAGACACATTCTTATCTGCATAAACAGTATCAATCAGATTTTGCGTTTGCTTAATAATGTTCGAATTAAAAGCTCCACATAAACCTCTATTAGAAGTGATTGGAACTATTAATACGTTTTTCACTTCTCGTTGTGTTGAATATTTACTTCCAGAATCTGCATCTAAAGTCGCACTTAAGCTTTGTAAAAGCTCTGTTAACTTATCTGCATAAGGACGCATAGCGGTAATAGCATCTTGTGCTTTCTTTAACTTCGCAGCAGACACCATTTTCATGGCGCTGGTAATCTGCATTGTTGAAGATACCGATGATATTCTGTTACGTATTTCTTTTAAGTTTGCCATTGGCCCCACCTAACCTCCCCAAAGGGAAGGGATTTTTATTAATTGTACTTAATATTCTAGATCCTCCTAATAACTCCTCCCCTTTGGGGAGGCTTGGGAGGGGCTTATTTATACTTTCCTGATAAATCTTTTGCTACAGCTGTTAATGTATCTGTAACTTCATCAGTTAATTTACCTGCTTTTAATGTACTAAGTACATCTGTATGTTTTGCTTTTAAGAATTCAATAAAATCTCTTTCGAATTCTTTTACTTTTTCTACAGGAACATCTTTTAATAAGTTTTTAGATCCTGCATAAATAATAGCAATTTGGTCTTCTACAGTAAATGGATCGTTTTGAGCTTGTTTTAAGATCTCTACGTTACGTTTACCTTTTTCAATTACATTCAAAGTAACTGCATCTAAATCTGATCCAAACTTAGCAAATGCTTCTAATTCTCGGAATTGTGCCTGATCTAGTTTTAAAGTACCTGATACTTTTTTCATTGATTTAATCTGTGCATTACCACCAACACGAGATACAGAAATACCTACGTTAATTGCTGGACGTACACCAGAGTTAAATAAATCTCCATCTAAGAAGATTTGTCCATCTGTAATAGAAATTACATTTGTTGGAATATATGCAGAAACGTCACCTGCTTGTGTTTCAATAATTGGTAAAGCTGTTAAAGAACCCCCACCTTTCACTAATGGTTTTAATGAATCAGGTAAGTCATTCATATCTTTAGCAATACTATCATCATTGATAACTTTTGCAGAACGCTCTAACAATCTAGAGTGAAGGTAGAAAACGTCACCTGGATACGCCTCACGTCCTGGTGGACGACGTAATAATAAAGATACCTCACGGTATGCTACTGCTTGCTTAGATAAATCATCATAGATAATTAAAGCTGGACGACCAGTATCTCTAAAATACTCACCAATTGCAGCACCTGCCATAGGCGCATATACTTGCATAGGAGCAGGATCTGATGCATTTGCTGCTACTATAGTAGTATAAGCAAGAGCACCTCTATCTTCTAATGTTTTAGCAATGTTTGCTACCGTAGATGCTTTTTGTCCTACAGCAACGTATATACAATATACAGGCTCACCTGCATCGTAAAATTCTTTTTGATTTAAGATGGTATCAATACAAACCGTTGTTTTACCTGTTTGACGGTCACCAATAACCAACTCACGTTGTCCACGACCTACAGGAATCATAGCATCAATAGATTTAATACCTGTTTGTAATGGTTCTGTTACCGGCTCACGGAAAACAACACCAGGCGCTTTACGCTCTAAAGGCATTTCGTAAGTATCTCCAGTTATAGGCCCTTTACCATCAATAGGATTTCCTAAAGTATCTACAACACGTCCAACAATACCTTCACCAACATTAATAGAAGCAATACGTCCAGTACGTTTTACAGTAGATCCTTCTCTAACTCCTACAGAAGCACCTAATAATACGATACCTACATTATCTTCTTCAAGGTTAAGTACAATACCTTCTAATCCACCATCGAATTCTACTAACTCACCATATTGAGCGTTAGCCAATCCGTAAGCACGTACAATACCATCACCTACTGTTAATACTGTTCCAACTTCATCTAATGAAGCCCCTGCTTCAAAACCTGAAAGTTGTTGTTTTAAGATTGCTGATATTTCAGCTGGTTTTACTTCTGCCATCTTTAATTATGTTTAAATTTCGTTTTTAAACGCATTTCGACTGCGCTCAATGTGACAAAACGTTTTTAATTTAATGTAAATTCTCTTTTTAATTTGTTTAGTTGATTTGCAATACTCGCATTGTATTGTATATCTCCTATTCGTAAAATGAAACCACCTAAAATGCTTTCATCTATAATGTTTTCTACTTCAACATTTTTACCAGTAAGTTCTTTCGCTTTTGCTAGAACTTTCTTTTCTAAATCTGCTGTTAAAGCAACTGCTGTTGTAACTGTTGCAAGTTCAATGCCTTTTGACTGATCAAATAATTGATTGTACTTTAAAGCAACATGCCCTAAAATATCTATTCTGTTATTATTAACCAGAGTATCTATTAAACTTAAAGTTGTTTTATCAGATTTTTTAAATACCTCTAATAAAACAGCTTTTTTTACTGAAGAACTAATTACAGGACTTTGAAGTGTTTCACTTAAGTCTTTACTTTCTGCAATAGTATCAGCAATTAACTTCATATCGTTATTTACAGCTTCGGCTGCTTTTTGATCTGATGCTAAACTTAGTACCGCTTTTGCGTAACGTATTGCTGCTCTTGCTCCTGCCATTATGCTTCTGTTAATGATTTTTCACCTAGCATAGTTTCAACCAATTGTAGTTGTTTGTCTTTGTTAGATAATTCATTACGCACTACTTTCTCAGCGATATCTAAAGATAAACCTGCTACGTGATTTTTAAGTTCAGCCATAGCTGCTTTCTTTTCACTTTCTATAGCAGCTTGCGCTTGCTGAATCAATTTATTAGCTTGCTCCTGAGCTTCTCCTTTAGCGTCTTCAATCATTTTATTTTTGATATCGCGCGCTTCTTTCAACATGGTTTCACGTTCTGCTCTAGCTTCTTTTAATAATTTTTGATTATCCGCCTGAAGGTTTTCCATTTCTAATTTTGCTTTCTCAGCAGAATCTAATGCATTTTTAATACCTTCTTCTCTATCGTTTACTGAATCTAAAATTGGTTTCCAAGCAAATTTCTTTAATAGTAAAACAAGCAACACGAATAAAAGTGCTTGCCAAAAAAACAGTCCTAATGAAAACTCTTCAAGTAATTTTTCCATAATTAATTTATATATCTAAATAACTTTTGTTTAATTTTAAAAGAACAGCTATAACCAACCGTTATAGCTGTTTCTCTTTTTTGTTTGGTAATTATACTGCAAATAAAGCAGCAAATCCAATACCTTCAATTAAGGCTGCTGCAATAAGCATAGCCGTTTGAATTTTTCCTGTAGCTTCTGGTTGACGTGCAATTGCTTCCATAGCTGAACCACCGATCTTTCCGATCCCGATTCCTGCTCCAATTACTACTAAACCTGCTCCTACGATAGCTGGAATTTCCATAATATATATAATTAAAAATTAAACATTCAATTTAGATTCCCATTCACATGAGAATAACACTCTTTATAATTTAATGTGCTTCATGATGATCGTGCTCTTCAACTGCTGCACCAAAATACAATGCAGATAACATAGTGAAGATATAGGCTTGTAGTGCTGCCACTAACAACTCTAAAATTCCTAACACGAATGCTAACAAAAATGATAACGGGCTACCTATCCAGTTTTGGAAGGTAAACATCATGGCAATTAAACTCATTAATACAATATGTCCTGCTGTAATGTTTGCATACAGACGAATCATTAATGAGAATGGCTTTATAATCGTTCCTAGCAACTCAATTGGTGCTAATATTATTTTCATTGGAACTGGTACTCCTGGCATCCAGAAAATATGCTTCCAGTAGTCTTTCTTTCCTGAAAATGTCGTAATCAAATAAGTAATGATTGCTAAACAGAATGTTACAGCAATATTATTTGTTACATTAACACCAAGCGGTGTTAATCCGAATAAGTTTATTATCCACACAAAGAAAAACACAGTCAATAAATAGCTCATGTATTTTTTATAATGCTTTTCTCCAATGTTAGGACGTGCTATATCATCACGAATATAAAGTACGATTGGTTCTAATAAACGCCCCATTCCTTTTGGCATACCATTATTCTTTTTATACGCTTTAGCCATTCTACTAAACATAAAGAACATGATTAAAAACACTACAATAATCATTGTGACATTTTTAGTAATAGAAAAGTCTAAAGGTTTTTCGTTAGTAGCATGGTGATGATCGTCTAAAACAATCTCACCGTTTAAGCCATCAACTTTATATATTTTACCGTGGTATTGCTTGTAAAAATTACCATCAACTTCAGCAACGGTTTCACCATGGTGAAATTTAGAAGAAGAAAACACTTTTAAGCCATCATCCCAAAGAATCACTGGCAATGGAAAACCCACATGCTTATGCTCGCCTTCGTCTGTAGTATAAGAAAACAAACCAAAATCGTAGGTGTCTTTTAAGTGGTGTTGAATATATGCTTTTCTTTCTGCTTCCTTGTCAACTTTTTGTTCACCGTGACCTTCCTGTTCTTTCCCGAAAGAAACAAAGGTTACTAAAAGCAGTAATAATGTAATTGGTTTTAAAGATATTTTTCTACGCATATCACTCTAAATAATAGTGGCTTAAAAATCGCTGCAAAGGTATGTTTTTATATCAAAAACAAAAACAATTTTCTTTTTTATTTTAAAGGATTGCTTTTAAGTAAAAATTATAATGACTATTCCATTTTGTTTAGCCATTTACTTAAACTCACCGATTCTAAAACCAAACCAAAAACATAGGGCACAAAAAAGGCTGCAAACTCTAGTTTAGTAATCATATTATCTAGTTTATAAAAAGGATAGAACACTATAAAAAAGACAGCAAATTTTAAAAAACTACCTGCTAAAAATAAAAAACCTAATTGACTTTTATATTTTCTTTTGAGTAGATAGAGTACTCCAAAAATAACAATGATTAAAGCGAGGTTTATCACATATGATAATATGATTCTATTTTCAAAAAGCGGAAGATCAACAATATCCAATATACTTATATGGAAAAAAAAGACTATAATTAAAACAATAATAGCCTTTACTGTAAAATTTACAAAAGGATTATTCATCAATATTTAATTCGATTGACTTGTTTAAGAACCGCATATAACGAAATAGCAACTCCTAAAAGGGTCATAATTATAATATATAGTTTTTCACCATCATTATAATTAGTATCCAACCATTTGCCTAGGAGTACAAATAGGTAAATAGTAATTCCCATTTGCAGACCTATACCTGTAAGAATAGCAGCGTTTTTAAGCTGTTTTTTCGGTTTCTGGTCTTTTTTGCTGTTGTTGTCCACCTTTATTCATTTCTTTTACGGTGCCTTTCATGATACAGGTTACGTTAAATGTAGCTCCGGGCTCAACAGCTAATTTCCCAACAACAACCTCCCCTTCAATATGAGCAGATGCTTTTAGTGTTAATGTACCTGACAGGGCTAATTTTCCAGAAAATTTACCTTCAAAATAGGCATCTGTGCCTTGTAACGTTCCTTTAATCAAACCTGTTTTACCAACAACTACTTTTCCTGAAGTTTTAATATTTCCTTCTATAGTGCCATCAATTCTAAAATCACCTTCGCTATTAAAATCACCAACCATTTTGGTGCCTTGTGATATGATGTTTTGACTTGGTTTTGCCTCTACCATTTGTTTTTCTTTTTTATTATCGGAGAACATAATGAATGCTATTAATTTAATTGTTATTTATATTCAAATAGGCATCTAAATTTTTATGTATTTGAACAATTTGATAATTTTCAGATGCTATTGCAAAATAGGGTTCTTTTATTTTATTTTTATCTTCTTCAATTATTAATTGACGAAATGCTTTTGCTACTTCTGCATTTTTCAGCCCATGAACAACAATAAAGACCGTACTCGAATTATAAACATCTACAGAAGATTTTAAATCATAATATCTTATGTTTTTTAAAACTTCATCTAAGGTTTTTTGAAAGTCATAAACGTTCTCCATGTCTGGGTTTTCAAACTTAAAAATAATTTTATAATTAGTGGTTACATTATCGTCAGAAATAAAATCTTTATTTATAAGTTTAGGCAAAATACTGCCTTCAATATTTTGAGCCTGTATACCTTCTTGCGTATTTGCATAAGTAAGAGCAACATAATTGACTGCTTCTTTGTAAGCTTCATAGCCGTGCAACCTTCCTATGGCTGTAGCCTTTAATAATTCTAATTTCGGCACGATGGCATTTCCATCAAACATGCTTATATATTTTTCACTTTTAGAAATCACCTCGGCATATTCCTGATTTCCATGTTGTTTATAAAGTGCTTCATACAAACTTTCAGGGCTGTTTTCGTCTCGACCAGATGCCAATTCCGGATGACTTAAAATAGTAGCATATCTAGAATCTGGATATTTTGAAATAATCTCATTCTTAGCAATTTCTGCCTCACCATTTTCGCCTAAAATCTCATAAATCTTATAGAGGTTATATTTAGATGGCAATATTAATCGCTCTTCTGGATTACTTTCAAGTAAATTTTGAAATTTACTCTTTGCCAATTCATATTCCTTAAACTTCTCTTTATAAATTAACCCCAATTGATAATAAGCATAGTTACGGTCTTTAGAGATGCTATCAATTTCTTTTTCATCAGAAGGAATTTTAGAAATATAAAATTGAGGGTCAAATAATTCTTCTTCTGTAGCCAAAGCCAAAATGTCAACATTATTTGTATCGTTATACACATCTCCAGAATTTGCTTTACTAGACCATCTCCAATCGTCTTCTAAATTTCTATCGCCCCAAATTTTTATAAATTCATTTTTACCATACGCCACCGTAGTCGGGTTATAAAAATAAAACACAGGTGCTTGATTAGGCGTACCTCTTTGAGGGTTTTGACCTCCAAAGGTGTTATTAACTGTAGCCAGACCCGTATTTCGTTTTGCTGCTTCTTCCCTTTTCTTTTTCTCTTCTTCTTCCTTCGCTTTAACCTTTAGCTTCTCAACTAATGACTCAAAGTAAGTCAACCGCTCTGCTTCAGATAAATTAACAAGCCTTAAAACACTGTCATTGACTTGTGCTTTGGCCTCATAATAAATAACATCTTCCAAATTATCCCGTTTGCGTTTAATAATACGATACGGTTTAGAGTTTAAAACTAAAGTTCCTAGTGTACTATCGTAATATTCTCCAGCGGCTTTATAAATAGACTTGTCAAAATTCATATCACCAAGAATTTCATAATTTCTAGCCTTTAATATTTTATCTCTAGAGTTCGTGCGTAATGATTTATTGTAATAAGCCGTAGCTAAAGAGTCTGATTGATTATTTAAATGATATTCTGCAATTTGATGATAAATTTTATCTAAAAAAGGTCTGTTTTCTCTATTCTCTTGAAGTTCTGTTAGTAATTCTGTTACTTCTAATTTATTACCATTCTCATAATCGAAATTTTTAATTTTTTCAATATGAGCCCCTATCATGTAAATTCTAGGTGTTTTTCGGTTTAGTTCAATGACTTTATCAAATGCTATGTTTGCACTATCCTTCTTACCTAGCTTATTATACAATTGCCCTTGAATAAAACGATAACGCCCGCGCTCATCATTACTCTTTGTAGCATTTGATGCTATTTCTAACTGTGTTATAGCACTATCAATAGATTTTGTATTTAAATAGGCTTGTGCCAACATAGATGTAGCATCTGCCAAATCCTGACCTGTTAATTCTTCTTGATACAAGAGGCGTTTCAGGTTTTCAATGGCTAAATCATCATTATTTAAACGAATATTCGTTTTTTCACGCCAAACTTTTGCCTGGTTTATCTTATCACTTGCTGGATATTTGTAAAGGATGTAATTAAAGGCTTCTAAGGCTGGTATAAAACGTTGGTCAAAATATCTGGATTTTCCTAATAATAAATACGCTTCATCCATTTGTGGGTTTTTTTCTTTCCCATCAATATTCATACTGTGTTTCTGAATAGCTTTGACAGCTTTTTCTTCTGCTCTGGTAAAACTTTCGTTTTTAGATTGCCCTGGAAGCACGACTTCATCAAATATCTGCATCCGTTCAATGGGAAGGATATCCCAATAGTTATCGGTATAATTGTCATTAAGACTCAGCCTTCCTGCTTCTAAAGCATTATAGCCATTATAAAGTGTATTAAACTCTGCTGTAAGAGCATGGAAGTTTCGAGTTATAAATTTGTCCTTTTTTCTGGAGCAACTTACAACCAATAAAGTGGCACATAGAATAATTAATATCGCTTTAGAAGGTCTTTTCAATGCTGGTATTTTTTAGTCTAAATAAATAACTGTAAACTCACACATATATTATGTAAGTAGGTAAAAATAAACATCTTTTTTGATTAACCTATAAAATCAAACGACTTTTGGGTTAAAAGTCTCTCGCTAAGTTTTGGAATTATACGCGACTGTCTGGAATTAATAAGTGTTTTCTTTCAAATTTACAGAGGTACTAAGTTTTTGGTATTAGCAAAAGCTTATATGTGTTCTCTCACTAAGTCGCAAAGACGGTAAACTGAGACTGAATACGGATCACTGCATCCCAAGACTGATAACTGAAATAATATCTTATGGATTGAAATCTCTCGCTAAGGCACGGAGACGCTAAGATGGTAAACTGAGACTGAATACGGATCACTGAATACTCCCTAAAGAACATCCGTTCCAGCAAAATGCACTTCAAGTTCTTTTAATGTGGCCTCACTTGTTTTTAAATCTTTTACAACCTCCCCTTTTTCAAGCACAACAATACGCTCACAAACATCGGTGACATGCATTAAATCGTGACTGGATATCAAAACGGTTGTGCCTTGTTTTTCTGCTAAATCTTTAATAATTCCTTTAAGACGAATTTGGGTGGTTGGGTCTAAGTTTGCAAAAGGTTCATCCAGAATAATAACTTCTGGGGTTCCAATTAAAGCAGCTACAATCCCTGCTTTTTTCTGATTTCCTTTACTTAAATCACGCAAATACTTTTTCTGTCCTAATATTTCTCCATGAAAAAAGTCTTCAAACTGAGCCACTAGCTTATCTACATCAGCTTTATTCTGTCCTCGCAATTCACCAATAAAATAAAAGTACTCTTCGGCAGTTAAGTAGCCTATTAAAAAGCTTTCATCAATAAATGCCGAGGTAAATGGTTTCCAATCTTCACTTTCATTTACTTGAATATCATTACTTTTTATAAATCCTGTTGATGGTTTTATTAAGTCTAGAAGCAAACTAAAATAAGTGGTTTTTCCTGCTCCATTATTTCCTACCAAGCCAAAACTTTGTCCTTTTGGAATGTCTAATGATTCTATATTTAAAACTTCGCTTCCACTGTATGTCTTTGACAAGTTTGAAGTTGTTATCATAATACTGTTTTTTTAGTTATTTTGATCGAAGGCATCAATCATTTTATATTTTGACTCTAAATATTTCTTAGTAATTGTTTTCATTAATCTTTGATGAAAAACAACACCTATTACACCAAATGCCGCTAATATGATACAGGCTATTTCGAAACCTATTAAAAAGTAAAACAATGCAAATATTCCCATAGGTATTAGCAACAATGGAATCCCAATAAGCCATTGTACCGCTCCTGTACCTTGATAATTAAAAGCTGCTTTCTGATTCAAATTAATCTTCTTACGATTAAAAGAACCTCCATATAAAATAACATGTGTATTGACACCAAGGTTATAAATGGCCGCTGCAAAATGAGCCAATAATATTTTCCATCCAAAGTAAACATAAGGAATGCTTAGCACAAATAATATAATAATACTTAAAGCCATTAACGTGAATTTGGATTTTAAATACTGCTCATATTTAATATTCTGGCTCATAAGGAGCTTATAGTAGCTACTATCCCAGGCAGGAATAAACTGCCCAAAATTCATTAAAAAGATACCTGTAACAAAAACACCAATAAAGGCAAAAAACCATGGCATATCTTGATACACAGGCTGTGGATAAAAAAACAGTCCGTAAAACAACCCTAAAACCAACATCCAAACAGAAGATTTGGTACGTTTATTACGCCAAAGCAATTTCAAATCTAATTGCATGAAAGGAGCGATATCTCCAAAGTTTTTAGTCCATTCTAAATTAGACGCATGTACTTCTTTAACTTCTTTTTTTAATCCGCTATCTAAAAATAAATTTTGCTTTAAAATTTTATAGTTAAAAAGATAAAGCCCCACTAAAACAAGTATTGGAACACCTATTAAAACGGGTGTTTCATAAACAGCATTAATTCCATTTGCAACTATTCCTGCAAAAGACACTACATTGAAATGGTTTAACACAAACAATCCACCAGTCAATATAATTATGGGTAAAAAAGACAGTTCTTTTTCTGCCGAAAAACTTTCTATAATAAAATTTAAAAAGTTAATGCAAAGTGTTATTATAATAAGGGTTAACATCCAAGCCAATACAGAATTTACCGGATAATCTTTTACAATTAAAGTGATCCCAAATGGTATGATGGCAAAAAGTGATACGTAATTAAAAAATGATATTGCTGATTTACCTAAAACATAATTAACTATTTTGCTTCTTTTTATAGGAAGCGTTAGCAATGGCTTAACACTCATTACAGGTAATTTCTGAAAGAAAAACCTAAAAATGAGATCGCCCAATATCCAATAAAAAAGATAACTGTTCACTATAACTAATGGGTCTTGATCCGGAAAAGCATCTTTAAGCCCAGGGTACATTACCAGCCCCATTCCTAAAAACATAGCTATAAAATATAGAGCAAAAAAGCCCATTAATATTTTTACAGCAAGTCCTTTACCAAAATTAGCGGATCTTAAAAAAGATTTCCATTCAAAACTTAAAAAGTTTTTAATCATGATTGGCTAGTTATATTTTTGGGCTATTCCTTGTACTTCCATACCCCAAGATTGCCCATAAGTCATTGCTTTCTGGGTTAAATCTAATTGTTTTTCTGATAATTTTTTACCCAGATCTGTTTCATAAAACGCCACTAATGCTTTAATTTCTTCTATAGTAAATTCAGCCATATAAATATCGGCCATTTTAACATATAAAGGCTCTAAAGTCTTATTCGCTTCTTTGGTATAGGCTTCTTTGTTGGCTTCTGAAACTCCAGCCCCAATTTGTCCGATAATATTTTCAAATGCTGCACCCGCACCTGTAAGTTTTATAAATTTTACCGTGACATCTTTAAATTCAGTATTTTCTTGAGCTTTAACAGTTATCGTTAACATAAGCATACATACAAATAGGATTTTTTTCATTTTTAGAAACTTTATTAATTAATCTTTAAATTTATGATTATCAATTTACACCTATTAGTTACTTTTTTAATGGAATTGTTACAGTCAAAGTTAAAATTTGCAAATCAACTTTATTACTTTTGTCAAAAACTTATACATGTCATCATTTCACAAACTTACGGTTGCTACAATAAAAAGGGAAACTAACGACTCTATTAGTATTGCTTTTGATATTCCTGAAAATTTAAAAGACACATTTACTTTTATAGCTGGTCAATATATAACTCTAAAAACTGTAATTAATGGCTATGAAATAAGAAGAGATTATTCACTATGTATATCTCCTAAAAGTGGCGAATTAAAAGTAGCCGTGAAAGCAGTAAAAGATGGTACCTTTTCATCTTATGCCAATAATGAATTGAAGGTTGGAGACACTCTGGAAGTTGCTCCCCCAAAAGGGCGTTTTATTTTTGAACCTAACGATTCTAAAACAAAAAATATTGCTGCGTTTGCTGCAGGTAGTGGTATAACACCCGTTTTAAGTATTATTAAATGTGCTTTAGAAGAAGAAGTTTATAGTAAAGTTATTTTGGTTTATGGTAACAAAACAACCAAAGATACTATGTTTCTTAATGAACTTTTAGAACTGCAGCATACCTATAAAGACCGTTTTTCAATACAGTTTGTATTTAGCCAGCAAGATGAAGATGATTCTATTTTTGGACGTATTGAAAAAAGTACTGTTAATTATGTGATGAAAAATAAGCACAAACATATAGAAGTTGATGCTTTTTATCTTTGTGGACCAGAAGCTATGATTCATACTGTAAAAGACGTTTTAACAGACCATGGTATTGACGAAAACCGCATTCACTTTGAACTTTTTAAAGCAGCGAAGCCTTCAGAAATAAATGAAGAGGTTGTAGCAAATGGTAAAACAAAAACAACAATTATTGTTGATGATGAGGAATTTTCATTTGAAATGCCTCAAAAACAAACTGTTCTTGAAGCTGCTTTAGATGAAGATATTGATGCACCTTATTCTTGTCAAGGTGGGATATGTAGTAGTTGTTTAGCTCGAATAAAAGAGGGGGAAGCAACCATGGCACAAAATAATATCTTAACCGAAAATGAAGTTGCCGAAGGCTTAATTTTAACATGTCAAGCGCATCCTACTACACCAACTCTTGTTGTAGATTATGATGACGTTTAAACTCTCAAAAAAAGGTTTTTTAAAATAATTTTACACGAATTATACCACGTATTTTTATCTTAAATTCCTACACAAATTTACACCTACCTTTCTTTAGTTTTTGCATTAAAATGATCATATAGCACAAATGATCATTCATAAAAAATGTTCAAACACCTAGTATAAAGTCCTTTAAACATAAGGGCTTTACGCTATTGTAATCATTTTACTACATCAGTTTTAACCTCTAGTACTAAGGTTTTGTTCATATGGAACATCGTTCGAATTATTGTTTAGCTAGTTTTCGATTGTATTAAAACTTAAACTTTAAACGCGTATGAAATTACTAAAACTACTCAAGCAAAAATGTCAACATCGCATTTTTATGTTAACAATGGTTTGGTTAACGGGAATTGCAATTGGACATTCCCAAAACTTAACAATTACTGGTTCTATAATAGATGAATCTGGGCAACCTTTAGCAGGTGCCAATATTTTAATTAAAGGAACAAGTAATGGGACACAAAACGATTTTGATGGACTCTATTCTATTTCGGCTGCAAGTGATGCAACACTTGTAGTAAGTTACATCGGATTCATTACTCAAGAAATTGAAGTAAATGGGAGAACAACAATTAATATTACCTTAATTGAGGATTCCAGCCAATTAGATGAGGTGATAATAGTTGGATATGGTGCTCAAAAGAAATCGGATTTAACTGGTGCTATAGCAACAGTAAGTGGTAAAGACATAGACAACTTCACTTTTACAGATGCTTCTCAGGCCTTGCAAGGTAGAATGGCAGGGGTTAGTGTACAATCAAGTGGGGGTGCTCCAGGAGCAGGAGCTAATATTACAATTAGAGGAACATCCACATTTACTGATATTGGACCTTTATTTGTAATTGATGGTATGATAACAAGTAGTATGGCTACTGTTAACCCTTCAGATATAGATACTATTTCTGTTTTAAAAGATGCTTCCGCTTTAGCAATTTATGGATCCAGGGCTGCTAATGGTGTAGTTATTATTACCACTAAAAAAGGAACCAGAGGAAAAGTAAGTATTAATTTAGACACAAATTATGGTGTGCAGAAGGTTATTAATACTTTCGATTGGGCTAATGCAAGACAATATGCCGATATTGTAAACGCAGCCAATGATAACGATGGTACCGCGAGATTCCCTGCTAACGATGGTCAGTTTGATCCAAACTATAGCAGTGACTTATATGGTGAATCTTTACGATCGGCATCTATTCAGAATACAAACCTTAGGATTGCTGGTGGCGGAGAAAACACGCTTTTTAGCTTATCATTTAATGATTATGATCAAGAAGGTATTGTAAAATATTCTGATTTTAAAAGAACAACTGTTAGGGCTAATGGCAGTTTTACCAAAGGACGATTTAAACTTGAAAGTACCATTGGATTAACAAGAACTGTTAATAATCCGAACCCCTTTTTTAATAAAGAAAGAAATCTAATTCCAACCGTAAGATTGCGAAATGATGCAGGAGAATGGAGTGCAAGCGATCTTTCCGATAGAGGGATTACCGGAACACCTGCTGGCTTTTATGGCGCGGGAACCTTAGCTAACGAATTAGCATTAGCCGCCCTGGAAGACAGAACTGTAACAAGAAACACTGTATTAGGAAATGTAGCAGGGTCTTTTGAAATATTTAATGGCTTAACTTATAAGTTAAATGTGGGGTTAGAATCTTACACAGATAATAACTATAGGTTTAGTCCTGATGAGCAGGTAATTTATGATGGTACCACAAGAGCGAACTCTGAATTAACAGAAAGAAATTCGGTTTTCTTATCAACTTTAGTTGAGCACACGTTAAATTACAAAAAGACATTTAACAAGCATACTATTGATATTATAGGAGGAACTACAGAACAAATAAATAAAATAAGAACATTAGGAGCAACCTCTATAAATTTCCCAAACAACGATGTTCGAGTTGTTTCTGCTGGTGAAGTACAAAGCTCCATTTCTCAGGATGCTACTTCTGTTATTCAATCCTATTTTGGTAGACTTAATTATACTTTTGATAATAGATATATAATAACAGCGTCCATACGTAGAGATGGTTCCTCTCTTTTTAAAGACGGATTAAGATGGGGGGATTTTCCTTCTGCCGCAATAGGCTGGAATATTAGTAATGAGAAGTTTATGGAAAACTTTGATGTCTTAACTAATATTAAATTAAGAGCAGGTTATGGTGAAATAGGTTCTAATAATGTAGCCTTTTATCAAACAGATGCGGTACTAAATTTATTTAGTGATTATGTCGTGGGGGGTACTCAAGAAAGAGTTAATGGATATGCTATTACCAATAGTGTAAATCCATTTATAACATGGGAAACCACAAAGACAACTAATATTGGCCTGGAATTTAACGCTTTAAAGAGTAAGTTAAGTGTAACAATGGACTATTTTATTAAAGAATCTGAAGATATTCTTCTTGCAATACCTCTTTCATTCATTACAGGAACAGGGAATGATGTTCCTAGAAATGTAGGAAGTATAGAGAATAAAGGATTTGAATTTTTAGCAACTTATCGTGACCAAATAGGTGATTTATCTTTTAGTGCAACAGGAAATTTCTCTATTTTAAACAATGAAGTGACATCTCTTGGTGGCGGTTCTCCAATAGATCAAGGTTCTTTTACTTCTAATACAATATTTAGTACAAGAACAGATGTAGGACAACCTGTAGGTTCCTTTTATGGCTTTGTCGTTGATGGTATTTATCAAACAGACGCAGAAGCTACTGCTGCCAATGATGGACCAGGAACCCCAAGAGCTGGAGATTTAAGGTTCAAGGATATTGCCGGAGCAGATGGTAGTGGACCGGACGGTGCTATTGATGAGAATGACAGAACTTATTTAGGAAACCCCGCTCCAGATTTTGAATATGGAATTAATCTAACAGCAGAATACAAAAACTTCGATTTAAATTTATTCTTTAATGGTGTTTCAGGTAATACCATTTTAAATGGGACGAAGTATAGAGGATATTTCGATACAGAAGGTAATTATTTAGCAGATGCATTAAATGCCTGGACTCCTACAAATACAAATACTAATATCCCTAGGAATACTCAGTCCGACCCAGGTTTTAACCGTAGAATGTCTACATTTTATTTGGAAAGTGGAGCTTATTTCCGTCTAAGAAATGCACAAGTAGGTTATTCTTTACCAAATACTATTCTGGAAAAAATAAAATTAGAGAAAGTACGATTCTATGTATCTGCAATTAATTTATTTACCATTACGAATTATACAGGTTACTATCCAGAAGTAGGGAGAAATAATAGAGGGTCTGGTCAAGGTCAAAACATTTTAACCAATAGTACTGCTTTATTTAATGCAGGTGTAGATGAAGGATCTTATCCTACCCCAAGAACTTTTCAACTTGGTTTACAAGTTTCTTTTTAAAAAATAAAATATGAAAAATATGAAAAAATTAAAAAATTCAGTTAAAATTGCGTTTGTTATACTCGCTGTTTGTTTAATGAATTTGAACTGTTCAGAAGACAAACTTAATCAGGTAAATCCGAATTCAATAACTCCAGAGTCCTTCTGGAAAAATGAAAGTGATGCTACTAAAGGTGTTTTTGGAGCTTATGCGCCTTTTACAAATATTTGGTATTATACTAGATTTGAAATTTTTACGTCCGATTATAGAGACGATGTTATTAACGGGTTTAATACCTCGGAAAGAACTGCTGTAGGATATTTTAGTGGAACGTCTGAAAGTAATGCTACCTTCTGGGTTTGGCAAGCTATGTTTCAAGGTGTAGCAAGAGCAAATGATGTTATATTTCATGTGCCAAACATAGAAGATATGGATACTACATTAAGAGACAATATTACTGGTGAAGGTTATTTTATTAGAGCATTAAATTACTTTAATCTTTTAAATAGCTGGAGAAACCTTCCGATAATTACATTACCAACATCGGAAGTAGATCTTACAGGGATTCCACAAGCAGACCCTAATGATGTCTGGGCACAAATAGAGTCAGATTTAAAAAATGCTCAAACATTATTACCAGCATCCTGGCCTGCTGAATATAAAGGGCGTGCTACATCTGGTGCTGCCACAGGTTTATTAGGTAAAGCATATTTATACCAACAAAAATACGCCGAAGCTAAAGCCGAATTTACAAAAGTAATGGGAGGCGCTTATACACTCATGGACGATTATGCTGCTAATTTTACCGAAGAATTTGAAAACAATGCAGAATCTCTATTTGAAATTCAATTAGTTGCTGATGGTAATGGTGGCTGGGGAGCTGATAGAAATAATTCAGGGAAAGGTTCAGCTTACCAAGCAGATTTAGCACCAATAGGTTACACCAATCAGAATACGATGCGTGTAAATCAATGGGCTTTAGATTTATTTTTAGATGAGCAAACTGTAAATGGAGAGATAGACCCTAGAGCCTTCACTACTTTTTTCTGGAATACAGAAGAAACCACAGAATATAATGGGAAAACACTTCGTTCAAGAACTTTTGAAAATACTTCTTACGCAGATGCATTCTCACCTACCGGAACAAATATTTATGGAAACAAATGGATGGACTGGGAGTTTACTGGTAGATCTCAATCACGCCAGGGTGGATGGCACGGAGGTGGAAATAATTTGAGGCTTTTAAGATACGCAGATGTGCTTTTAATGTATGCAGAAGCAGAATTTATGCTTAATGGTTCTACTCAAGCCGCGTTAGATGCTATTAATGAAGTACGTGCCAGAGTAGATCTGCCAGCACACACCAGCATTACGATGCAAGATATTGAAGATGAACGCATAAAAGAGTTAACCATGGAGCGTACTAGATATTTTGACTTATTAAGATGGGGGAGAGTTAAATCCAGAATTGTAGATAATCCACAGTTTAAATCGGAAAGCGCCGGGACTGATGCTTACAAGCCTGGTAGAGAATATATTGCAATTCCAGAAAATGATATCGTTAGAAACCCTACTTGGGACCAAAATGATGGCTATTAAGGAGTTAAATTTGAGTTAGTTTTCAATAAAAGGAATCATTTTGTAAGTGATTCCTTTTATATCTATATTTAGTTATGAAAAAAATAATTCTTTTCATAGTAATATCTATCAGTCTTAATTCTTGTAAAAAAGAATCCATAAATTCTGGTACAATACATTTTAAAGATTTATCTCCTAGCTCATCAGGAGTTACGTTTTCCAATACGATTATTGAAAACGATACACTAAACTATTTTAATTACCCCTTTCTTTATTTAGGAAGCGGAGTTTCGTCAGGAGATATCAACAACGATGGACTACCGGATCTTTATTTTACTGGCAACTTAGCCTCTAATAAGCTTTATTTAAACAAAGGAAATCTCAAATTTGAAGACATTACAGAATCCGCTGGTGTAACTGGAGATTCAAGATGGTATTCAGGAACAACCATGGCAGATGTAAACAATGATGGGTTTTTAGACATCTATCTAAGTGTCTCTGGAAAATCTGGAAATAGCGCAAATCAACTATTTATTAATAACGGAAACAATACGTTTTCCGAACAAGCAGAAGCATTTGGTATTGCCGATAAAAGCAAATCAATACAATCAACCTTTTTCGATTATAACAATGATGGTTTTCTAGATCTATTTGTTGCTAATTACCCAACGGTATTGGTTAGCATGGGTAATATGTATTATAAAAGTAAAATGGATAAAAATAAGTTTGAAGATTCTGGTCACTTATATAAAAATAACGGAGACGGTACATTTTCAGACGTAACCACCCAGACAGGTGTACAACGCTTTGGTCTTACTTTAGGTATTGTTGCTTCTGATTTTAACAATGACGGCTATAAGGATCTTTATCTTTCAAACGATTTTAACGTCCCCGATTACCTATACCTTAACAATGGAGACGGTACTTTTAATGAGGTTTCTAATCAGGTTTCCAGACATACATCTATGTTTGGAATGGGTATAGATGCTTCCGATTTTAATAATGATGGCCTAACAGATTTACTCCAAGTCGATATGACCGCCGAAGATTACAACAGATCTAAAACCAATATGGCGAGCATGAGTCCTGAAACATTTTATCAGGCAGTCAATTTAGGTTTTAACCATCAATACATGCAAAACTCATTACAATTAAATAACGGTGTAAATGAAGAAAACCTACCTATACTAAGCGATATTTCAAGATTCGCAGGAATGGCCACTACAGACTGGAGTTGGGGGGCATTATTTTCCGATTTCGATAACGATGGCTGGAAAGATGTATTTATTAGTAATGGCGTAAAACGTGATGTTAATAACAACGATGTTAATGCCGAATATAAAACTGAAAGACTTTTTGGAGAAAAAAAAGAGCCCGACTTTAAACGGTTACCTAGTACGCCAATCTCAAATTATGCCTACAAGAATAATGGCAATTTTAAATTTACTAAAGTTACCAAAGATTGGCAACTTGATAAAAAAGGATTTTCAAATGGGTTTACATCCGTCGATTTAGATAATGATGGTGATCTCGATCTTGTTATAAACAATATGGACGATTATGCATCAATATATATTAATGAAGCTCAAAAAACAAAAAGCAGTTATTTAAAAATTAAACTTGGCGGCCTACCAAACAACCCTTTTGGCATAGGAACAAAAATTATAATAAAAACAAATGGGTTAGAACAAACTCAAGAACTTACCACAACTAGAGGATATCAATCCAGCACTGAACCCATATTTCATTTTGGGGTTGGAAAATATGACATTATTGATGAATTAAAGATTATATGGCCCAATGCAAATGAACAACTTTTAAAAAATATTGATGCAAATCAATTACTGAAAGTTGATTTTAAAAATAGCCATTCGACACAAAAAACGCCCTCAATAAAAAACCGTTTTAAAGATATAACGAATACATCTGGCATTACTTTTTCCCATAATGAAGATTTTTATGATGATTTTGAATTTGAGCCTTTGCTTCCCCATAAATATTCCAACTCTGGTCCAGCACTTACTGTTGGTGATGTAAATGGAGATGGACTAGAGGATTTCTTTATTGGTAATGCAGCAGGAAGTTCTGGAGTGTTATATGTACAAAACGATGATAACACATTCAAAATAATTGAAGGCCCATGGAATGAAGATCTTCAATATGAAGATACTGGCGCTTTGTTATTTGATGCGGACAATGATAACGATCTGGATTTGTATGTTGTAAATGGCGGAAATGATAAAAACAAGCCCCAAACCTACTATCAGGACAGACTATACATAAATACACCTGAAGGCTTTATTAAAACGGAACATACACTACCAGAGATCACAGCAAGTGGTCAAAACATAATATCTGGAGATTACGATAATGATGGTGATTTAGACTTGTTTATAGGGGGCAGAATAACCCCTGGAAAATACCCATATCCTGCTAAAAGTTATATTTTAAGAAATGAAGGGGGTAAAGACACCAATATAAAATATAAAAATGTAACGCCAGAGTTAGCTCCAGATTTAAATAGTGCTGGTTTAGTTACAAGTGCCATTTGGGACGATTATAATGGTGACAACAAATTAGATTTAATCATCACTGGTGAATGGATGCCCGTACGATTCTTTAAAAATACAGGAGCATCTTTTGAAGAAGAAACAAAAAAACTTGGTCTCAGCAATTACACCGGTTGGTGGTATAGCCTTGAAAAACTGGACGTAGATAATGATGGTGATATGGATTATTTAGCTGGTAACTTGGGGTTAAATTATAAGTACAAAGCAAGTCATAAAGAACCTTTTCAAGTTTACGCTAATGATTTTGATGAAAATGGATCGTCAGACATTGTTTTAAGTTATGAAAAGAATGGAATAAAATTACCCTTGAGAGGTAGAGAATGTTCATCACAGCAAGTACCTGTTATTAAAAAGAGGTTTAAAACTTTCGAGTCTTTTGCCAATGCTAACTTAATAGATATTTATGGAGAAGGGATGCTGGAAGGCTCATTAAGTTATACAGCAAATACTTTTGCACATCATTTAATAAAAAATGATGGCAAAGGTTCTTTTAGTTTTCATAAATTACCGAATCGCTCTCAATTTTCATCAATAAATAAGTTTATTAACTTTGATTACAACGGAGATAAATACCCCGACTTACTAATTGGAGGTAATTTATACGGAGCAGAAGTAGAGACGCCACGTAATGATGCTAGCCTAACAGCAGTGCTTGTAGGAAGTCCCGATGGTTTTTCTGTTTTGAGTTCAGAAAAAACAGGTTTATTTATCAGTGGTGAAATCAAAGACATAAAATCAATTCGTTTAGGAAGAAATAAGACTCCTGCATTTCTGATAGCCCCAAATAACAATACCTTAAAATTATTAACTCTCAATAAAAATTAGCTATAAGTAATGATGTCGAGAACCAATAAGTTAACAATTAAAACTCCAAGAATGAGAAAATCATTCGGAATTTTCATTTTTATACTTTGTTGTTTCTTACCCGAAATCTATACATCTCAAAATTTTGAGTATTTTGAACGTATTACTACAGATAATGGTTTGTCTCAAAGTGATATTAACACGATCCATCAGGACAAAGATGGTTTTATGTGGTTTGGAACTCATGATGGTTTAAACAAATATGATGGTTACAGCTTCAAAATATTTAATCCTGACCCAAATATTCCCGAAAGCATAACAAATAATTTAATTTTTGATATAGAAGAAGACCAGAACGGTAACTTTTGGATTGGTACCACCGGAGGAGGTTTAATATTCTTTGATAAATCATCTGAAAAATTTAAAACCTTCACATACGATAAAAACAACTTAAAAAGCATAGATAGCAATTATATAGTTGCCGTTTACAGAGACAGAGAGAATCGCTTATGGATAGGAACCAATAAGGGATTAAATATGCTAAATTTAGAAAATTCTGATGGCAAAATAGAATTTCAACGTTTTAAAGCACACCAAGAGCCTTTTCTTTCCAAGATAAAAATTAGCTATGTAAATACCATTTATCAAGACAGTAAAGGGCGTATTTGGACAGGAGGATTTGCAGGTCTTTATAAACTAGCCAGAGAACGTAATGGCGAGATGTATTTTGAGTTTATTAATGAAAAAGTCGGATTACCAAGTTCAGGTGTAGAATCTATTTCAGAAGACAAGGAGGGTCGCTTAATACTAGCTACCGATAAGGGCTTATTTTGCCAATCCGAAATTGATACATCCCTTAAATTTAAAAAGATTACCGATGGGAATTTTCGCTGTTTATTAATAGACGGTGATAATATCTGGGCTGGGAGTGAAAGCGGATTAGATTATTTTAAAACCTCTTCTGATAAAGAGTGCCCTGAATTAATTCGACATTTTGAATACGACCCCACCAACCCAAACAGTTTAAGTAAAAATATAATCACATCTTTATTTAAAGATAAAACAGGTATCGTCTGGATAGGGACTAATGGCGGTGGGGTAAATAAATTTAATCCCAGAAGGAATCAATTTGATCATGTTAGAAAGACCTTAAACGCAAACAGTCTCAGTTATGACAAGATCAGATCTTTTTTTGAAGACAGCAATGGTAATTTATGGATTGGTACCGAAGGTGGTGGGGTAAACATGAAAGACAAACAAAGTAACGATAATACTTTTTTAAACTTTAATGCAATAACCAATGTATTTGCCATTGAAGAAATTAAATCTGGTAATAAGAAAAAGCTCCTGTTTGGCGGTAGAAATTTAATAAGTCTATACGAATTAGATATAACCGATCCATCTAAAATAAAAACAAGCAAAGTTAAACCCATAAAAGAAATATCTGGTGGTGTTTTCTCTATTCTTTTGGATAGCAATAAAACGCTCTGGATCGGAACTTACGATACTGGAATATATCGTTGGACACCAAGAACAGGAGCAGGAACAGATCAATATATAACAGATATTTTCTCTTCCAATCCGAATGATCCTAGTAGTATTTCAAATAATATTATCAGAAATATTTATGAAGATAGCAAAGGCAATATTTGGTTTGCAACTGGAAATGGGTTAAATAAACTCACAAAAGAAGAGGCTTCAAAAAAACATCCAAAATTTCAGGTTTATAAACATGTTCTTGGAGACGAAACAAGCATTAGTCATAATTATATTTTACCTATATATGAAAGTGCGAAAGGAGAACTTTGGATTGGAACTTTTGGAGGCGGCTTAAATAAATTTATTCCAGAAACCGAAAATAGATCAGCCCGTTTTAAATCTTATTCAGAGAAAGATGGACTTCCCAACAATATTATTAAAGGAATTTTAGAGGATGATAGTGGCAACCTGTGGCTTTCCACCAACAAAGGACTGTCTATGTTTAATCCAGAACAAGAAACCTTTAAAAACTATGATGTGAATGATGGCTTACAAAGTAATGAATTTCAAGAGCTAGCATGTCTTAAAACAAGCAATAATGAAATGTTTTTTGGAGGAATTAATGGGTACAATTCGTTTTTTCCAAAAAACCTGATTGAAAATACATTCGAACCCGAAACTATTATAACCAATTTTTTAATCTCTAATGAGCCTGTATCTGTTCGGGAAAAGATTAATGATCGTGTTATATTGAAAAAAACTATTAGCAAAACTCAAGAAATTGATCTGAAATATTTTGAAAACAATATCTCTTTTGAATTTGCTGCTTTACACTATGCTGCTTCTCAAAAAAATCAATTCGCTTATAAATTAGAAGGCTTTGAAAGAGACTGGGAGCACACAACCTCCAATAAGCGCTTTGCTTCTTACACAAACCTAGAACCTGGAATCTACACATTTTATGTAAAAGCAACAAACAACGATGGCTTGTGGGATAAAACACCAACAAAAATAAAAATAAGCATAAGTCCACCTTACTGGCTTTCCAACATGGCATATTTCATTTATTCGTTAATCCTAGTGGGTCTTTTAATTGCTTTTAGAAAATATACAATAATAAACACCAATAAAAAGCACCAATTAGAATTAGAACATTTAGAAAAAGAAAAAAGTGAAGAATTACAACAGCTTAAAATCGAGTTTTTCACTAACATATCACATGAAATCCGCACACCATTAACATTAATAAAAGGCCCTTTAGAGTATCTACAACAATACTATACGCAATTAGAAAAAAAAGTTGTTTTACAACAATTTAGCTTAATGCAAAAAAACACAGATTCATTATTACGTTTAGTTAACCAATTACTTGGTTTTAGAAAAATGGATAAAGGTAAAATGTCATTAGCACTATACAAGAGCAATATCATTGAGTTTGTAAATGAGCTCATTGAGCCTTTTCAGTTTCTCTGTAAAAAGCGCCATATAAGCATTGAAATATATAATTCTGAGAATAATATTACCACTTGGTTTGATCCAAATGCTGTCGAAAAAATATTAAACAATCTGTTGTCTAACGCAATAAAATTCACACCAGACCATGGCGTTATTATCGTTGAAGTTTTTAATAGTACAAAAGACACAAACGATGAAATAAAAAAAGAGCTGATAATTCAGGTAAAAGACTCGGGGCCTGGCATTAAACCAGAAAAAATTAAATATATCTTTGAGCGTTTTTATGTCGATAAAAAAAGCACCAAGAAGCAACTTCCGGAAGGTGTTGGTATTGGACTCTCCTATTCAAAAAAACTAGCGGAATTACATCAAGGGTCCTTAGATGTTAAAAGCAAACCCAAAAAAGGAAGTACCTTTATATTTAAGATTCCAATGAACAAAGAAGATTATTTAAACATTCCTAATATAAATTTTGAGGCTGAAGACAAAACCCTTGGATTTATGATGCCAAACAATGTTAGTAGCTACCAAAGGGATATAAATGACGAGATTATTGATAAAATATTCTCTAAAAGACGTTCAAAATTACCCATACTTTTAGTTGTTGATGACCATAGCGAAATAAGGGATTTTATTTCCCAAACTCTTAATGAATATTATAATGTATATCATGCTGAAAACGGAAAAGAGGGGCTGGAGGCAGCAAAGCATTTACAGCCAAACATTATCCTAACCGATATTTTTATGCCGGTAATGGATGGATTCGAGTTTTGCAAACAGCTTAAAACAAAACAGGAAACCAGCCATATCCCAGTTATAATGATTACAGCAAAAGCATCGGAAGAAAGTGAATTGCTTGGTTTTACAAATGGAGCAGATGATTATATTAGAAAGCCTTTTAATGTTAATTTATTAAAACTTAAGCTTTCTAATATTTTAGAACATCGCGAACAATTAAGAAAGCGTTTTAATAGAAAGATAGTCTCTCAACCCAAAGATGTAACAGTAACATCCGCAGATGAAAAGTTTCTGCAACAAGCTATTGAAATCATAGAAAAACATATGATGAATACCGAATTCAATGTTAAGTTCTTGGTTAAAGAAATGAATTTCAGTCGCTCAAATATTTTTATGAAATTCAAAGAATTAACAGGGCTATCTTCGGGTGAATTTATTAGAAACATTCGTTTAAAACGCGCTTTACAGCTTTTAGAAACAAGTGATTTATCTGTAAAAGAGATTATGTATATGACGGGGTTTAATACGGCTTCCTATTTCTCAAAATGCTTTAAAAAACAATTTGGTGTTTTACCGAGTGAGTATATTAAAAAAATGAAAACTAATGAAAAAGTAAACGAAGACCAATTTGATAAATAGAGATTATTAAAACAGGAACTTACAACACTATTCTTTTTAATCTTTATACAATTTCGTGAATTTTTTCAGTAATCTTTTTCGGAGAGATGCTTCTAGAAGCCTCTTTATAGTTTTCCGGATACTTGTTACCATAAATAGATGTAGGGATTTCTGGAAATCTATTTCTATCGGATAATATAGTATAGTCTTTTGGTTGATTAAATGGTGAAAAACCAGCAAATGGATGAGTAACTCCCCAAATAGTTACAACTTTTACCCCTAACATGGCAGCGATATGTGCATTACCAGAATCCATTGAAAGCATCACTTCCAGATTTGAAATGACATCTAATTCTTCATGAAGAGATAATTTACCAGCAACACTTACAACATGATCTAAACTTTCTTCAAAATCATTTAAAACAGCTATCTCTTTTTCACCGCCTCCAAATAAAATGACTTTATAATCCCTTGAAAACTCAATAATAACTTCCCTCATCAAATCTAAAGGATACATTTTACCTTCATGAGCAGCAAAAGGGGCAACGCCTATCATTTTTTTTGAATCTGGCCCTAAAAATGCTTGAATGCTCTTATTTAAAGTGGCTTTATCTGAAAATTTTGGATTTGATAAATCTAACTTAAAACCTAAACCTCCTAATACCTCAGCATACCTTTGATGCGTAGTCTTTAATTGCTGAAATATTTTACCAGAAACCAAAGCTTTCTTTTCCGTTCTGCCTTTATCTATCTGAACGAATTGTGTTCCAAAGAAAAAAAACTTTAAAATTTTGCTTCGCAGAACATTATGCAAATCTGCTACCACATCAATCTCTAGCTTTTTTAATGCTTTAGAAAGTTTAAAAAGTCCCCAAATACCTTTATGTTTTCCTTTGACATCAGCAGGAAAAACAGTAACATTTTTTAAGTCTCGGAAAAAGGGAGAGAAAAAGGCGCGTGTAAGTACCGTAATTTTTACTTCCGGATACTGATAACTTAATGCTTGCAATACAGGAACAGTCATTGCAACATCTCCCATCGCTGAAAGCCGAATTACTAAAATATGTTTTGGTTGTGACATAAATTTAGGTTTTATGTCATATTGAGCGCAGTCGAAACATCTTATAGTTCAGATTCTTCACTTTGTTCAGAATGACACTAAATTATTTCTGACCACGCAATACTGGGTTTAACTCATCGTCATTGTACATTTTCATTTGTTTGTAAACTTTCATGTACTTATCTCCTTTTTCAATATCATTAAGTAAAGTATCAATAGCTGTCGATAAATCTACACGTTGCTCCAATAAAACATTTAATTTTTTCTGACAGGCATCTCTATGCGCATCAGAAGCATCTGTTCTTGTAGCCTCTTCGTTCATATGATAAACTTTTAATGCCAAAATAGATAATCTATCGACCCCCCAAGCAGGGCTTTCAGTATTAATAGTCGCATCTGCTTTTACTGAAACATCTTTATATTTTTCAAGAAAATAACTATCAATATATTCAACCATATCTGTTCTATCCTGGTTTGAAGCATCAATTTGTCTCTTCAATGTTAAAGCAGCAACAGGATCTATTTGAGGATCTCTAATAATATCTTCGTAATGCCATTGTACAGTGTCAATCCAACATTTTCTATATAATAAATGCTCTAATAAATCACTTTTATCGTATGCATTTTCAAAAGGCTGGTCTACGGTATTTATTATATGATACTTTTCAATAACATCTTGAAATATTTTGTTAGCTTTTTCTGTAAACATGTTGTCTTAATTTTAAAGTGTAAATATACTTCATATTTAATTAACTTTACTACTCAAAAAATGATATAAACACTATGAATATTCACAATATATCTAAAGAAAATTCCATATTAAATACTTTCATTTCTGAAATTAGAAATACTCATATTCAAAAAGATAGTATGCGCTTTCGAAGAAATATTGAACGCATAGGTGAAATTTTAGGCTATGAAATGAGTAAGTCTTTAATTTATAAAGCTTCAACTGTTGAAACGCCTTTAGGGAATTGCAATATTGATTTACTAAATAATGATATTGTCTTATGCTCTATCTTAAGAGCTGGGGTTCCTCTACATAATGGGCTACTTAATTATTTCGATACTGCCGAGAATGCTTTTATATCTGCTTACAGGCACCATAAACACAATCCCGAAAGTTTTGAAATTATTGTAGAGTATTTAGCTTGCCCTAATTTAGAAGGCAAAACACTTATTCTTGCTGATCCCATGCTTGCGACAGGACAATCCATGGCAGCTACTTTTGAGGCTTTAAAACCATTTGGAACACCCAAAGAAGTTCACTTAATTAGTGTTATAGGAGCTCAAGAAGGTGTTAACTTTGTTGAAAACAATTTTGATAATAAAACACATTTATGGATTGCGGCTATTGATGATAAACTAAATGATAAGGGTTATATTATTCCAGGGCTTGGAGATGCGGGCGACTTAGCTTTTGGAGAAAAACTACAACAATAGTGTTATAAACGGAACGATAATAAGTAGGGATAGAAATACTTCTTTGAACCATTTTTCTTGAATAATCTCAATATAATTTGTAATAATTATGGCTAGTGGTGCAAACATAAATAAAAACTCGCTTCCGTTTTTTTCGGGGGCCTGAATCACTATTAGAAATGTAATTACAACCGCAATCATAATAATTTTAAAAGAGGCTCTAAAGGCTTTTTTCTGCTTTTTAATATTCTGTAAATAAAATATGGATGACCAAATTCCGAAAGACAATAACAAAGTAATAGCAACTAAAAACCTTATTGAATTATAGTTACTAAAATCATAACTGATTTTTGGCGAAATATTAAATATTTCGAAAAAACTATCATACACAATTATTGAGGTACTAATAGAAATTACAAAAACAGTAACGACTCCTATAAAGGGCATAATCCAATGTCTCAATGTATTATCTGTATATAAAATCAGAGTGACGAGTATTAAAGCAAAAAATAAAATAGTCCAAAAATAAAATAGCGATGCAATAGCTATCCAAAAAGCAGCATCAAACAGTTTCTTTTTTACATTTTTTGGGGATCGCAAACTCATTGTACGTCTTAAACCCAGTAAAACAAAAAAGTTAGAAAGAATTATTTCTGTACTGATGGTTGTTTGGACAATTAACAACAAAAACAAACTAAATAGTAAAATTTCATAGTTGTTCTTTTTTGTTAAATTATTTTTACTAACTATAAAATCTAAAAGCAAAACAGAGATATAACAAACTAAAAGTAAAATAATTTGCTTCAATATAAACACTAACGTTATTGGTTCGTTTATTAATTTTACTCTAGCTATTATAAAAGCTAAAAGCATAATAAAAAAAACAATGATGAAATTTATTGATTTAGATTTACTAAAAATGCTTGTTATCATTAACTCTTTTTGTATTTTTGCTACGTAAATATACTAACTAAAATTAGTTAAAAACAATAAATACAACCCATGAAAGATTTCTTTTACGCTATACAAGATTTATTTGTTAATGTTCTTTTTGCTCCATATGATGCTTTAAGAGCTCTTGAACTAGAAAACTGGTTTGCTGCAAATACCGTTTCTTGGATTTTCCTTATTATAGGTTTTGTTGCTATGGTTTATTGGATGAAGCAACTTAAAATATTTAACGATAATAACGAAGAAGATAAAAGTGTTTCTTCACACTCGTTTTTGTAAAACGACCTTCATTATAAATTTAGTTTAGGTCGAATCCTATATCCTTACGATAATTCATCTTATCAAAATGTAGTTTTTCTATGTTTTGGTAAGATTTTTTTATGGCTTCTTGGTATGTATTTCCGTATGATGTAATAGCCATAACACGGCCACCTGAGGTAACTACTTTACCACTATGTAATGTAGCTCCTGCATGAAATGGTATAGAATCCTGAATATTTTCTATTCCTGTAATTTCTTTTCCTTTTTCATATCCTTCTGGATAACCTCCAGAGACTAACATAATTGTTGTTGCGGCCCGTTCGTCTATTTCAATATTAATTTTATCTAATGTCCCATTAGACATAGCTTCAAGTATATCAACAAAGTCATTTTTTAATCTAGGTAACACAACTTCTGTTTCCGGATCACCCATACGTACATTGTATTCTATTACTTTTGGGTCGTCTCCAACTTTAATTAGTCCAATAAACACAAATCCCACATAAGGTAAATTGTCCTTTTTAAAACCATTAATAGTGGGTTTTACAATACGTTCTTCAATTTTATTAAGGAATTCATCTGTTGCAAAAGGCACAGGGGAAACAGCTCCCATACCACCTGTATTTAAACCTGTATCTCCTTCTCCAATTCGTTTATAATCTTTTGCTGTTGGTAAAATTTTATAGTTTGTACCATCAGTCAACACAAAACAGCTCAATTCTATACCATCTAAAAATTCTTCAATAACGACCTTGATACTTGCTTCACCAAATTTAGCATCAACCAACATACTTTTTAATTCAGCTTTAGCTTCTTCTAAATCATTTAAAATAACAACACCTTTACCAGCTGCTAATCCATCTGCTTTTAAAACATATGGAGCTTTTAAGGTTTCCAAAAATGCATAACCTTTTTCTACGGTTTCTTTTGTAAAACTTTCGTATGCCGCCGTTGGAATATTATGTCGGTATAAAAACTCCTTAGCAAACTCTTTACTTCCTTCTAATTCTGCTGCTACTTTTTGAGGACCAATAACGGATACATGTTTAATAGCCTTATCATTTAAAAAATAATCATGAACACCATTAACCAAAGGGTCTTCAGGACCAACAACAACCATATCAATTCCTTCGTTTAAAACAAGTTCTTTAATGGCATCAAAGTCATTAACCCCAATGTTAACATTGGTTGCTATTTGAGCAGTTCCGGAATTTCCTGGAGCAACAAATAGTTGTTTGCATTTAGCACTTTGGGCAATTTTCCAAGCAAATGTATGTTCTCTTCCGCCAGAACCAAGAATTAAGATATTCATTGTATTTTATTTATTAGATTCCCATTTGCATGAGAATGACCATTTATTGTTTTTAATGCTTTGTAATAAAAGTGTTTTCTCGAATGCAAAAATAAAACTAATGACACGAATACACGAATATTTTTTATTTACTTTACAAAACAATTTTATCTTCATTTATTTTGGATTTATTCGATCTTTCTTTAAAACTTAAAGGCTTTCCTATACGAAAAGCTAAACTCGCTTTGGAAGAGATTCAAAAGAAAAGTGATACTGAGTTTAACAATTATGTTGAAACCAAAAAGCAAGATATTGTTGCTTATCATTTGAAACATAATTCATTTTATAAATCGTTTGCAAAAAACACCAATATATTAGATTGGAACACGGTTCCAATTATGACAAAACAAGATTTACAACAACCATTAGAGACGCTTTTATCTGATGGGTTTTCAAAAAAAAGCATTTATATAGATAAGACTTCTGGTGCGTCTGGTCAGCCATTTATTTTCTCTAAAGATAAATTTACGCATGCATTAACTTGGAGTGTTATAATGGACCGATTTTCTTGGTTTAATCTTAACTTTAGCAGTACAAAACAAGCACGATTTTATGGAATTCCTTTAGATAAAAAAGGGTATTACACTGAAAAGCTAAAAGACCTTATCAGTAACAGGTATCGGTTTAATGTATTCGATTTAAGTGATGAAGCTCTCGAAAATTGGTTGAGAGACTTTAAAAAGAAGCCCTTCTATTATTTGAATGGTTACACAAGTCCTATTGTTCAATTTGCAAAATATCTTCACCGTAAAAACACCATACTAAAAACTGTTTGCCCTACTTTAAAAGCATGTGTTGTTACGTCTGAAATGCTTTTCGAAGATGATAAAAAACTCATGGAAAAACAATTTGGAGTCCCTATAATCAATGAATATGGAGCTTCAGAATTAGACTTAATTGCCTTTGAAAACATAAAAGGAGAATGGATTGCTAACAGTGAAACGCTATTTATAGAAATCTTAGATGAGAATAACCATGTTTTACCTTACGGTGAAGAAGGGCGTTTAGTCATTACATCTTTATATAATAAAGCACAGCCTTTTATAAGATATGATATTGGAGATATAGGCGTTCTTTCAAAAAAAAGTACCCTAAAAAACCCTATTTTAGAAAAACTAACTGGTAGAACAAATGACATCGCTATATTACCTAGCGGTAAAAAAGCATCAGGGTTAACGTTTTACTACATTACCAAAAGTATTATTGAAGAAGATGGTAGCGTTAAAGAGTTTATTATTGAACAATTAAAGCTCGATACTTTTAAAATTTACTATGTTAGCGACAGTGATATGTCTTCAAACAAAATAGAAACGGTGAGAAATGAAATGAAAAATTATCTAGAAAGTGGACTTACCATCCTATTTGAAAGACAAACAACTTTAAAACGCTCGAAAAGTGGTAAATTGAAACAATTTTCATCATTAATACAATAACCCTAATGAATATTACTATAGTTGCTGGCGCACGGCCAAACTTTATGAAAATTGCCCCCATTATTGAAGCTATAAAGAATAAAAAAAAGGACGGGGTTCATATTAATTATAGACTTGTTCACACTGGACAACATTACGACAAAAATTTAAGTGATGCATTTTTTGAAGAACTAAATATCCCGTTTCCTGATAACAATCTTGAAGTTAAAAGTGGGACACAAGCAGAACAAACTGCTGCTATTATGATTGGTTTTGAAAAAGAATTAGAACAAAATCCGTGTGATTTGGTTATGGTTGTTGGTGATGTTACCTCAACTATGGCTTGTACTATTGTTGCTAAAAAGGCTAATATAAAAGTGGCACATGTTGAAGCAGGAATTCGTTCTGGCGATATGAAAATGCCTGAAGAAATTAACCGAATTGTGACCGATAGTTTAACCGATTATTTTTTTACAACATCAATCTACGCAAACGAAAATTTAATGAAACTCGGTATTCCAAAATCGAACATCTTTTTTGTTGGTAACGTCATGATTGATACGCTTAGAAAGAATGAAACTCGCCTAAAAAAGCCTGCGCTATGGAATGATTTAAATTTATCGGATAAAGAGTATCTGGTTATGACGCTTCATAGACCTAGTAATGTTGATGAAGAAGAACTTTTGAAAAAACTCGTCACTCAAATTGTAACATTAGCCAAGAGCTACCCTATAATTTTCCCAGTACACCCCAGAACTAAAAAACTTCTAAGTGGTTTGGATTTAAATTTTAATAACCTCCACTATGTAAACCCATTAGGTTACTTAGAATTTAATTATTTAGTAAAAAATGCTTTTGCTGTATTGACGGATTCCGGAGGTATAACCGAAGAAACTACTGTTATGAATGTGCCTTGTATTACGCTTAGGGATTCTACAGAACGCCCAGAAACTTGTGATATAGGAACCAATATTTTAGTCGGTAATGATCCTGAAAAAATTGAAAATGTTTTCAAAATATTACTTTCCAAATCTTGGAAACAAGGAAGCATACCTGATCTATGGGATGGATTTGCAGCAAAAAGAATTGTTAATCATTTAGTAGATATTTATAAGTTATAATGATTAGTGTCCTCATCATAACCAATTATTTTCCTCCTGAAACCGGAGCTGCTTCAAACCGTATCTTTCATTTAGCTGAAGGCCTACAAAAGCATAATTATAAAGTATCTGTTTTAACCCCTTTACCAAATTATCCAACAGGTCAAATTTTTGAAAACTATAAAGGAAAGTTTAAAAGCTCTTCCATAGAAAACAATATTACTATTCATCGTTTATGGATTTATGCTAGTAATTCTAAAAATAAGCTCTTACGTTTAATAGCAATGCTTTCCTATAGCTTTAGTTTATTCTGGTTTTTTGCATGGAATAAAATCCCGAAAACGGTTATTATACAATCCCCACCATTATTAGTTGCTTTTACATCTGTATTCTTTTTACGATCTAAAAAACGAAAAATCATTTTAAATGTGAGTGACTTATGGCCTATTGCTGGGTTAGAGTTAGGAGCTTTTAAAAAGAATTTCAGCTATAAATTACTCGAAAAAATTGAACGCTTTAATTATAAACACGCTGATTTAGTTTTAGGACAGAGTAATGAAATTATAAATCACGTAAAATCTTTGTTTCCAGAAAAGGATACTTTTTTATATCGTAATTATCCAGATTTTATCGTACCTGAAATTCCTGAAAGAGCAGGTTCAAAAGGAAAATTAAAAATGGTATATGCTGGTTTGTTAGGCATAGCACAAGGAATTTATAAGTTGTGTCAAGAATTAGATTATACACATGTTCAATTTCATATTTATGGTGCAGGTGCTGAACGAGAAAAAATTCAAACTCTTATTTCCAACAATTCAGAATTAGATATTATATATCATAATGAAATCTCAAGGGACAAGTTACATGAGGCTCTTTTAAGCTATGATTTAACCATTATCCCGTTACTAAATAGAATTTATGGGTCTGTGCCTTCAAAAATATTTGAATACGCCAGATTAGGTTTACCTATGATTTATTTTGGTGGTGGCGAGGGAGAATCCATAATAAAAGACTATCGGTTAGGTTGGGTTGCTGAAGCGGGTAATTACAATGATTTGAATACTGTTATTTCCAGAGTTAATCCCTCTGATCTGAAATTAAATAATAGAAATAGAATAATAAAAATTGCTATTGAAAATTTCGATTTTGACAAGCAATTAGATGCGTTAATTGAAAAAGTTTAATATGCTTTTTCTTGACCTTTTATCATATTTAGTACAGTTTGCAAAATTATTTTTATGTCTAAAAACAATGACCAATTTTCTATATAAAAATTATCATATTTAACACGGTTAACAATATCTTTATCAGATTTCACCTCTCCTCTATATCCTTTAATTTGAGCTAAACCCGTTACTCCTGGTTTGACATGGTGTCTGAAAATAAAGTTATACTTATCTATCTTTTTTGAATAATCATCTGTATATGTTAACATATGAGGTCGAGGACCAACAACACTCATGTCCCCTTTTAAAACATTTATAAATTGAGGTATTTCGTCTAAGTTCGTTCTGCGTAAAAATTTTCCAATTTTCGTTATACGAACATCATTTTGTTTTACATAGGTACCTTTCTCTTCCTTTGTAGTGGTTAATGACCTAAACTTATAACAATTAAATTCTTTATAGTTAATACCATTTCTTTTATGTCTATAAAACAAAGGTCCTTTAGATTCAAGCTTAATAAGGATAAATAAAATTATTGAAAGCCAAAAATGAATAGAGATAATAATAAACAAAGAAAACACAACATCAAAGCACCGTTTCAAGAGTTTATTAAATTCATTATTCAAAGCAACTTCCTGAATAGATAAAACAGGAAGATAACTATAGTAATCTGTTTGAAGTCGTTTAGTAAAAAGCTTGAGGGTATCAGGAATAAACTTAATATTACAATGATTTATATTAGCATACTTTACATAATCATTAACTTCTTTTTCGGTTAACTCATCGATAGCACAATAAATTTCATCGATATTATCATTTTTTTGCAAAAAGCTAAAACTATCATTAATTGTTCCTGTTGTATTATCATTCTTTGAGTTATTAAAAATAGCTTTTATATTATACCCTAATTCTTTTTCCTTTTTAAATATATTTTTAAGCTCATTGATATTCTCTCCACTACCAATAATAATAACGTTTCTTAAATTTCCTTTTAAATATGTACGAACCTTTTTTAAGGTATAAAAACTTAATATTTTAACGACTCCAATAGCTAAAAATGAGTAAAGTAAGTATTTAATAACAACTATAGCTTCTACATTTATACTTCTAAATATACCAACATAAGCAAATGTAATTATTGTATATGCTAAAAATTGTTTTATTAAAAGAGAAATTATACTTTGCGCTGAAGTATATCTATATACTTTATAAAACTTTAATAAGAATGTTGTTGAAAGCCAACAAACAATAGAATAAATAACATAAAGCAAATGTTTATCATTGAGCCATCTTATTGAGAAAAAAAATAACTTTTCATCATTAAAATTCAATAAATAATACGCAAAGATATTAATGATAAAAATATCACAGACTATTAAAAAAGGTCTTAACAGCCATGAATATCTACCTCGCGTATATGCCATTAATCAATCACTTATTAATATAACTAGAAAAATCTTTATGTTCGCTTTTATAAAGTTCTTCTTCAGTTAAACTTTTAAAATAATCAAAGGTTATTTTCATCCCCTCAGTTCTATCTACTTTTGGTTCCCAATCTAATAACTTTTTAGCTAAGGCTATATCAGGTTGTCGCTGCATCGGATCATTTACAGGTAAGTCCTCATATATTATCTTTTGGGAAGTCCCTGTGAGTTTAATGATTTCCTCTGCAAACTCTTTAATGGTTATTTCATGGGGGTTCCCAATATTAACAGGCAGGTTATAATCACATAATAGCAACTTATATATTCCTTCAACCTGATCATCAACATAACAAAATGATCGCGTTTGAGAACCATCTCCAAATACAGTTAAATTTTCTCCTCTCAAAGCTTGTCCCATAAATGCAGGGATAACTCTACCATCATTAAGGCGCATTCTTGGACCATAGGTATTAAATATACGTACAATACGTGTTTCTAACCCATGAAATCGATGATAAGCCATGGTAATTGATTCTTGAAATCGTTTCGCTTCGTCATAAACACCTCTAGGTCCTATAGTATTTACATTTCCGTAATAATCCTCTATTTGTGGATGTACTAAGGGATCTCCATATACTTCTGATGTGGATGCAACAAGTATTCTGGCATTTTTTGCTTTTGCTACTCCAAGTAAATTATGAGTCCCTAAAGAACCGACCTTTAAAGTTTGAATAGGTATTTTTAAATAATCTATAGGGCTAGCTGGAGAAGCAAAATGTAAAATGTAATCAAGGTTTCCCTCTATTTTTACATACGTAGTTACATCATGCTCAATGAACTCAAAATTCTGATTATTAATTAAATGCGCCAGGTTTTTTTTATCCCCAGTTATATAGTTATCCATACCGATAACATTAAATCCTTCCGAGACAAATTTATCGCATAAATGAGATCCTAAGAAACCAGCTGCTCCAGTTATTAATACTCTTTTTTTATTCATATTTCTATCTCCCTATTGAACTATAATAAATTCCTTCGCCTTTAATTTCCTCCAAATCATATAAATTTCTCCCATCAAAAATAACAGGTTGATTCATTAAACTTTTCAACTTTGAAAAATTAGGCGTTCTAAAAATACTCCATTCAGTACAAATCACTAAAGCATCTGCACGATCAAGTACTTCATACATTGTCTTTGCAAAATTAATTTTCGACCCTAATTTTCGGTCTACATTAGGCATTGCCTCAGGATCAAATGCTGTAATTGTAGCACCTAAATCCAGCAAGTCATTAATCATATATAGTGCCGGAGCTTCTCTTATGTCATCGGTTTCTGGTTTAAATGCCAATCCCCAAATTGCAATTTTCTTGCCTTTAAGGTCATCTTTAAAAAATGATTTTATCCTAGGAATAAGCTTTGTTTTTTGTTTAGTATTAACATCAATAACTGACTCTAATATTTTAAAATCGTATTCAGAATCCTTTCCTGTTTTATGCAAAGCCTTCACATCTTTGGGAAAACATGAACCTCCATAACCAATTCCTGGAAACAAGAAACGTTTTCCAATACGAGAATCAGTTCCCATACCAATTCGGACCTTATCAACATCTGCTCCCACTTTTTCACAGAAATTTGCAATTTCATTCATAAAAGTAATTTTAGTCGCTAAAAAAGAATTGGCCGCATATTTTGTAAGTTCTGCTGATTTCTCATCCATAATAATAATTGGATTTCCAGACCTTACAAAAGGTTTGTAAAGCTTTTCCATCATTTCTGTTGCTCTACTTGAATTCGAACCAATTACAATACGCTCCGGCTTTAGAAAGTCATCTACGGCAAAACCTTCTCTTAGGAATTCCGGGTTAGATATAACGTCAAAATCGACACTAGCTTCATCCGCAATAACTGCTCTCACTTTTTCAGCTGTGCCAACTGGAACCGTACTTTTATCAACTATTACTTTATATTTATTTATTATCTTTCCAATTGATTTAGCCACACCCAACACATAGGACAAATCAGCCGAACCATCCTCATCCTCAGGTGTAGGTAAGGCTAAAAATATAATATCTCCATGTTCCAGCCCTTCTTCTAAGGACGTTGAGAAGTCGAGTCTATTAGCTTTAATGTTTCTATGAAATAATACATCTAAATGAGGTTCATATATAGGAACTTCTCCCTCTCTCATTTTATTAATTTTATTTTCATCTATATCAATGCAAAGCACTTCATTTCCTGTTTCTGCTAAGCACGTTCCTGTGACTAGTCCTACATAACCAGTTCCAACTACTGTTACCTTCATTTAATTAAAAATTATTTTATGATTTAGGTTATAATTAATAGGCTTTATCTTCTCCTTTAAGCACGTTTAATACAGTTTGTATTATTATATTAAAGTCCATAAGCAAAGACCAATTTTCTATATAAAAAATATCATATTTCGTTCTGTTTACAATATCCTCTCTCGTTTCAATTTCACCTCGGTACCCTCTAACTTGTGCCAAACCTGTAATTCCTGGTTTCGCAAAATATCTGACCATATATTTTGGAACTTTAGTACCATATAATTCGTTTTGTCTCCATAAATGGGGTCTTGGCCCGACTACAGACATTGAACCAAACAATACATTAAAAAATTGCGGCAATTCATCAATACTTGTTCTTCTGATAAACCGCCCAACTTTAGTTACCCTCGGATCATTCCTTGATGCCGATTCCTCCGATCTTGAATTAATGCTCATAGATCTGAATTTATAACATCCAAAACCTTTTTCCTTTATTCCCGGACGATTCTGCCTAAAAAAAATCGGTCCCCTACTCTCAATCACTATTATGGTTCCCAAGATTGGAATCAGCCAAGACAACACAAAAAATATTATGGCTAACGAGAAAACTACATCAAAACTTCTCTTTATTAGATTTTGCACGGGATCATCTAAAGGAATCTTACGCAAAGATAAAATGGGCATCAAATCATAATGATTTAAATATAAAGCCTTAGTATATATTTCTTTATTATCTGGAATGAATTTTAAGGTTTTTATATTGACATCAGAGAATTCTATAAATTCTTTGATTTGATCATTGTTTAGTTCATTAACAGAACAATAAACTTCATCTATTGAGTTTTCAATTATAAAATTAAAACTGCTTTTAATACTCCCTTGTTTTTCATTTTCATCTTTATCAGTAAAATAACCTAAAAATCTATATCCATATGATCTTTGATTTTGAAAAAATTTCTCCAATCGTCTGGTTGATTCATTAGATCCTATTATGATAACTTGTTTATAATTGCTCCCAGTTATCAGCCTATATTTTTTCAAAAAACCATGCAAAAACACCCTCCAAGCTCCAAAAGCAAAAAAGAGCACTAATAAAAAATTAATAATTTCCTCAGGAGAAATTTCAGATTTGATGATATAAAAATATGATGTAGTAGTTAGCCCTAAAACTAATATTAACCTAAACAATAAGGAAACAACCTTGACAATTTTCGTAAATCTATAAACTTCATAAAACGAAAAAAAAGTGGAAAGAACGACCCAAAAGGCTGCAAAAAAAACTATATCCGTTAAACTCTTAGTTAAGGAAAAATAAGACAAAAGGGATATAATTAATAAATCCATTATATACAATATTGGTCTTATCCATCTAGAATAACCTCCTTTTATCATATATTAATTCATTATATTAATTTTTTTTTCAGATAGCAAAGATACTTTAATATTTTAAATAACTACAACAATAATGTACTCTCATTTGAACAAACAAAGAAGTAATTTTCTCGAAGAAGTACATTTCATAAAATATAATTATAATTAAACAATCACGATTTAATTGTGAGAAAAACTTGTTTTAATTTTTTAGTCAAAAAACAAGCGTTTTTGTCACTCAAAATGCTATCAGAATTTAATTTATCTCAAAAAAATAGAAGAAGGTCACTAGTTTTACACCTATTAAAATTATATTTTAGACTATTTCAGACAGTTTATTTTCGAAACTTTGAAGTACTTCATTTGAAGAAAAATGTTTAACTATATAATTTCTGGCATTTAACCCTAAATCCAATAACTTTTCTTTTGAGTTCAACAAACTTTTTACGACTGAAACACATTCTTCAACATCTACATTTGATAGATAAACACCTCCATTAGAATTATTTACAACAACCTTGACCTCAGACCCGTCTCCACCCGTAATCAATGATGGTCTGGAACTAGCCATCATTCCTAGCAATTTAGAGGGCATAACAGAATCTACGACATTGTTTTTCTGAAATAAAATATGTAAATCTGCACTACATAATAAACTAGATAATTCGCTATACTTCACAGGAGGGTAATATTTAACATTATCAAAGTTCCTAATATTATCGCATAGCCATTCCCTTTTAGCTCCATCTCCAACAACTAAAATTTCCACTTCAAGATTCATCAATTTCTTAGCAAATAAAACAAAGAAGTCCCAATCTTGTTTATCACCAATATTTCCAGAATAAAGAATTTTAAATCTTGAGGATTTTAAATAATCATGTGTTTCGTAATTAGAGGGGTTTATTTTACTTACATCTATCCAATTTGGAAAATAAAATGAATCCGAATTCGATTTATCTTTAAGATGGCTAATCATTCTATGGCTAATTGTACTGTTAATATCCCCCTGATTTAATAGCCTTTTCTCCATCCTGAATAAAAGATTAAATAGACTTTTTTTAATAATATTATCTCCTGAAGTTAGCCCTGTTTCCTTTACAGCATCAAATTCGAAATCTTGTATATGATTCCATAATTTAGCTTTTCTTCTTCGTTTTAAAATCCAGCCAAGAAAAATTGTACTAGTATGAGGCACAACACTAATAACAATATCACACTCTTTTATTTTAAATACATTGATAAAAGATCCTAGTGTAAAATCTAATAGTAATAATATTCTTTTAAAAAAAGTTGGCTTAGAAGGCACGTACTGTTTATACCTATATATAGTACTATTACCATCTTTTTCTTTTAAAAAGGTTTTTTTCTTTTTATAATCATCTCTTATTTTCCATTGAGGGTAGCTTGGAAAACCCGTAATTATATTCACATCATAGCCCATACCAGTGAGATAATCTACCATTTGTTTGTTATATAAACCTATAGCTGTATCTTCCGGGTAATAGTACCCACTTATTAATGTTATTTTATTCAATTTCTCTATCTTTTATTGGCTTTGCGGGATTACCTATACATATTTTCATTTCTGGGAGGTCATTAAAAACACTACTTCTAGCTCCAACAACAGTACCCTTACCTATTGTAATGCCCGGGGCGATAAATACATCTGTAGCAATCCAACAATTATTTTCTATTATTATTTTTGCATTTCTAATTGGAAAGTCCTTTCTTTTATAATCATGTGTACCCGTACAGAGATAAGACTTTTGAGATATTACCGTGTTTTCCCCGATGTTAATTTCTCCCAAGCTATATAAATTCACATCATCGCCTATCCAACTGTAATCACCTATTGAGACTTTCCATGGGTATACAATTTGCACTGTGGGCCTAATAATTACATTTTTTCCTATTCTCGCACCAAAAAGTCTTAGCAAAAACCGCCTCCAACCATACAATAATTGCGGTGACGGTCTAAAAAGTAATGCTTGAACCGCCCACCATATTTGAACAAAAGCTTTAGACCTTCCTCTAAAATCTTTAGGTGTTTTATATAATTTTAAGTTTTGCATATATTATTTAAGTAAAAATTAACACTCCTCCTTACTAGATATAATTCTTTTTCTATATTATTAGACTACGCTAAGTGTCTAAACGATTATCTTATGTAATTCATTATTTACCTCATATGGATTTCAATTTCTTTATTAATTAAAAAATTATAATATACTGAGATATTAAAAAAGTGTATTTAATGATTAAATAGTATTACCATAATATTCGAAGAAACATAATATCTGTAAATCAATTTTTTACACCTGCATTCAAAAATGATATTTTCTCGTCACTGAAAAAATATAAAAGGCAAATAAAATAATTAAATGTCACTATGCCATAATGCCTAGACAAATAGTTTTCAGATAAATTAACAATCAACAATTGAAACAACAATAAAAGCGCTAATGTTGATCCCCTAATTTTTCTAATCACTAGAATTATATAACTCAGAAAAAATAATACAAAAAACCAGCCTCCATATAAAACAAGATTTAAATAATAATTATGAGTATTATAGTTCTTGTTTTTTGAGAAATTACTGTTAAATGAGTTTTCGTAACAAAAGTTTAGGTTACTTTGGAGTTCATCTCCATATCCAAATAGTGGAAGATTTTCCATTAAAACAAATGAGCATTTCAAAATAGCTATCCTCATATTGGTAGAGTTATGATAATTTTCTTTCACAGGCCTCTTGTAATCCGTTAATACCTCATTAAATCTTTGTGACAATATTTGCTTGAAAGGCAACAAAGTCATTATAATGAACAAGCTGATTAAAATAGAATAAAACCAAATCTTTTTTTCATTAAAGCTTTTTAAGAAAAGTAGTAATAAAGCAAATATTGTTATAAATAATAAAAGGATAATAATTCTGCTGCTAAACAAAAAAATCATAAACGTTGTAAAAACTACATTAAAAACATTTACTAAAGTGAATTTTAGATTTGTTTTTTTTCTAAGGGTTTTATAAGCAGATACGGTAAAGCTTACCAGAAGAAAGGAAGAAAAATAAGTAGGATGAATATGTAAAGGTGAATTCCTAAAAATAAAATCTCTAAATAAAGGTATATTATATTTGTCTATAAAAAACAACTTATCGACGTTATACTCACCAAGAAAATGGACCAAATAACAACAACTTGCCAATGATACTGATCCCTGGAAGACAATTATAGAAATTTCCATAATTGTCTTATCTAAATAATCTGGCTTAAAATGAAATAAAACAGGAAAAACTAAAAAAGGCAAATGCAATAAGACTCTTTTGATATTAAAATCCATAGTCAAAAATTCATGGAAAAAGAATAACCAAAAGATTAGTGTAAACAATAAAAGTTGTTTATTAAACATTAATGTTTTTTTAAAAATAATAGTATTTAATAAAACAAAAAATGCAGCAATAATTATTGTAATAGAGTTAATATTTTCCTTCATTAATGGAAATGCGGCAAGCATTATAAAGGAAAGGCATGTCGATCCTTTTAAAACTCTAATAGGTTTCAAAAAATTTAGAGAAATATTTGTTTTGCTCAATTGAAATTCATTTTAAGATATGTTATTATAAAGTTTATCCCAATCGCTCAGCCTTTTTTCCCAAGAATAATGCTCTAAAACAAAATTATAAAGCTTTTCCCCATTATAATTTCTTTCTTCAATAGACCACTGCAAAATCTTATTTAATGCTTCATAAAGTTCTTTTTCAGATGGGTTAATCAGTATACCTCCATTTTTGCCCCATAATCTGTTTAATCCTGTTTGATACGTCGTTATCACAGGGGTTTTATATACCGCAGCTTCTAAGTTTACCATTCCTACAACCTCAGAATGTGAAGGGGCTACAAAAGCAAAGGCATTCGTAAATAGTTCGACTTTTTCTGATCCTTTAACCAACCCTAAAAATTCTACTTTATCTGATACATTATTTTTTTCAACCAATTTATCTAAAATATGTTTATAATCATTAAAAGGCCCTGCTATTTTCAATTTTACACCCTCTGGATTTAATTTACTAAACGCATTAATTAAGATATCGATTCCCTTTTTTTTATCTAATCTACCCACATAAAGAACGTATTTTTCAGAATCGGTAATCCTGTTTATTCCTTTATTCAAATTATGATCAATTAAATTTGGGATTTCAACGAAATCAGCACCCTTAAATATTTTGGCCAAATGTAATTTCTCATCATTAGTGATAGCATGGATTTTACTTGACTTAGAAAAAACTCTTTTAGCTAGTATTTGAAAATACAATTTTTTTTGAATTTTTCCTTTTTGCCATATCCATGGTTCATACATCCCATGAGGTGTTAGAACATATGGAATTTTATTTTTTAGCGCAATTTTAGCAGCTATATATTGGGGATATCTCCATACGCCATGAATGTGGAATATGTCTATTTTTTCATCAACATAAATCTCCTCAATTTTTTTTTGCCAATCTTTAGAATATAACAAAAAATCATCTTTGCAGTCAACTATACGTATGTTATCTCCTTTTTCTTTATTTGAAGAAATAATATATGATTTATGTTCTAAACTATTTAATCTTTCGATTAGCTCCTTTACTACAGTTCTAATACCTCCGCTATATATTGAGTAATCTTCTAGTATATGTAGGATGTTCATCAAAGTCCTTTAAAAAAATTAATAATAAAAAATAGAATTCAGGTGGAAAATAATGTCCCTCTCTAAGAATTTTAATTATTAAATAAAATAATACTCCTTGTCTTGGAATATTATCTTGTCTCATAACCTTAACTCCTTTAAAAATAAAAATCAATAAAAAAATAATTGCAAAAATACCTAATTCCGCCATAAACCTTAAAAATAAAGAAGCTGCATCTTGACTATTAATTCTTTCCAATTTAATTGTTTTTATATACGGAGGAGGAATAATATCCTTAAAATATTTCTCATATTGAGGTTTGTAAGAGCCTAATCCCGTTCCAAAAGGGTTTTCAATAAAATTACGTTTAGCTATATAAGTGTTTGATATTATTGCATAAGAACTAACATTAGTATTTGGTTTAAACTTCCCTGTATTTATCGTTTCCAAAGATTCATATGTCTGTTTTACTCTTAAAATTATTTTGTAAGTTAAATCATTTCCAGACACGTCTGACAAATTTCTATCCCAATTTTTATAAAAAAACCCAATAATTAAGAATAAAACAACAATAAATAACACCAAATATTTAAACAGATATTTTATTTTTAGCATTGGAAGAGTAAAAACTAAAAAAACTCCTAAAAATCCGAGAAAAGATTTTGAAAGTAGTATTGTAATTAATATGACAATAAATCGAAATGTATGTTTTTCTTTTAAATAGAAATACATCGCAGGCAACATTATCACAGCATAATGAGCTGGTTCTGACAATATCCCATTTAATCTATTTGGATCAAACGATGCAATATTGAAAAGATACATTGGTATAGCCAAAACAGCAATAACAAATGCAAAATTTACGTATACATTAAAAACAAGCTTAGTTCCGTATACTTTTAAAAAACTATAATAATATATACTGGACAAGCCAACTCCTAATAATTGAGAAAAAAGAGATGTAATAGGATTATCATATAAGACATACATTAACAATCCATGCAGGAAGAAAAAACCTAAAATAAAAACGATGTTCTTGTGAAGAAAAATCTTATTCTTTATTGATAATATACAAAAATTAACAACTAATATTAGATAAAAAAGCTTCCATTGAATAATATATTCAAGTTTAAAAGCTTCTGTAAACAACGCAAAAATTGAACTATATAAGATATACTTATCTATTAATCGCATACCAGAGCCTTCTTATATAATATTTAACAAAATCAGTATAATAATCGTAAATACAAATAATTTTACTTAAACCCCCTGTATCATGCTTTGCCTTTAACGCTTCCTTAAAAACACATTTAACATTGCTGTTACTCACTCCTCCATAGGACATAACACACGTTATTTTATCTATTTTTTTCGTTTTTAACTTGTCTTTTGCTCTTAGTAATAATTCATAATCTCCACAAATTTTATAACACTGATTAAAAATTCCTTGTTCAATAAAAAATGCTTTGTTGTGAAATGCCCCAACATGTGCTATATTCATGTGTCTCTTAAATATTGACCATGACCAAACACCCTTTATTGTCTTCAAATGCTTATCTCCATCCATTACTTTTACATTTGAATAAATTAAGTCAAAAGAGTCTAATTCATTATTACTTATTTCCTCTGAATATGTTTGGATCGCATCTTTACAATAAGAATCATCTGATCCTAAAAAAGAAATCCAATCACCTTTAGCTATTAGTAGGCCTTTATTCCATGCATCATAAATACCATTATCTGATTCGGAAATCCATTTGTAATCTATTCCTCTAGCCTTAAACTCTTTTTCGTAAGATCGAATTATTTCAACAGTATTATCACCTGATTTACCATCAATTATTATGTATTCAAAATCATTAATAGTTTGATGAAGAACTGAGTTAATGGTCTCTTTAATTGATTTGCTAGAATTATAGCTAGCTGTAATAATTGATAGCTTTGGTTTCATATTACATTTTAATAATTTCTTGACTTAAAACAGAACCAATCCTTCTTTTTTATTTCGGGAAACCAATGTGTCCCATCTGAACAAAATTGATGTGCATTTTCAAATGTCAAACCTACTTCATTTTTTAAATCAACCCAATCAGCGTCAAACCAATTAGCAATGTCTTTACTATCATTTCTTATACTTTCATAAATATGCATCTTATCCAATTTTGCCAAAGAAGCATTCCAACCATCCTTCCAAATTCCATAACCGTCACTGTTTAGTTTCCCAATCATATGAGAAAGTGAAATTGGAATTGAAGATAATAAAAAATTTGCATCGGGATTAACTAACTTTAACTGCATGATATATGCTGCAAATGTTTGTTTATACCCAAAAATATACTCTCTCGTTTTTCCATCCATAGCATTAAACAAATTAAGTTTAGACAATATTGTCAAAGGATCATCCCCATAATAAGGATAACTATTTATAACTGCTTGGATTGAAGCTTTGCTTAGTACCCCTCCTCCTTCCCCATCATTTGTTGATAGAGGTAATATATAATAGTCTACATTTTTTAATTGGAGTATAACATCATCTTTTAACTCTTGAGAATAAAACCAGAACATATTTGGTTGATTAATGTTTTCATACCTATACTTTATAGAATGTCCGCCTCTAGCCATTGATATAATATATAAACCTGTTCTTTGGGCTATAACTTTATGAAGTTCTCGGTCCTGGTGTTGGCTATCTCCTATAACTACAGCAAACTTTCCTATTTTATCACTATTTAACACCTCTGCTTCATTTTTATAATACTTATAAGGGTCGATATCAAGATTCGCACCATCCAAAAAAGTTAAATTTAAAATCTCAAACTCCTTTACTGGTATACCACTTACACTATATATCTTTAATTGTATATCATACATATTACTTAAATTATATAAAACATATGAATAATCTCCATCAACTTTTAGTACTTCAAAAATGTAAGGATTATTCGCATTACCCGCAAAGTGCGCTTTGCTACCAACTGTTTTTAGTTTTTCACTTGACAAATAATACGGAGCACCATAAACATTTATAAACGCTATGCCATTACCGTTTAATTTTTTATTATTAATCCAAAAGCCTAAAGAATATGCGTCTCTTTTAACAATGTAATCAGTAGCAAATCTCATCGAAAATATAGGCTGAGAGTCTGATAGCCTTCCTTCAGATTTTTTTGACAAGTATAGATTATTATCTAAAAAAGATAGTCTTAAACCTTTATGAAATTTTTTATGTGTAAAAACTTCAGAATGTAATCTATTTAAATGTTCATCAAATCCGTTTGTTACATACCCTCTATTTAATTCATCTGGATAATCTGTTAAAGTTTCGTTATATAAAACTCCTTGGCTATATAAAATATCACTATATAGATATTCTAACTTAGAATTAATGTCAATCTGTCCATCTACTATACATAATGGGCAAATGAAGATAGCCAATAAAAAAATTATAAATCTTTTCACAATTACTCTCTTAGTTATTGTTTTTTTAATTCTTTATATACTTGAAATATATTATCAGTATTCAACTTCGAAGAAAAATTATTCACAGCGTGGTCATATGCACTATTTCCAATTAACTTTAAATCCTCCCTATTTTGATCAATATTATGAATTATTTCTGCTAGCTGTTTAAAGTTACCAAGGGTATATAAATATCCTAAATCTTTACTTACTATAATTTCTTTATTAGCCCCAGTATTACTTGCTATAACAGGAATTTTATTCATCATAAATTCAACAGTCACTCTTCCAAAAGCTTCTCTTTGGGATGAAACAACACCTAAATCTATAGTTTTTAAAAATACATCTACATCAGAAATGTACCCTTTGAAAAAAATATTTTTATCAAGCTTTTCTTTTTTAACAAACTCTTTTAAAAACTGCATATATTTACCTGTACCATCTCCTACTATATATAAAACAAAGTTTGAATTCTTCTTCGTGTTTTTAAGATAAGATAATGCTTTTATTACCTCTATTTGATTTTTGTTTTCAGATATTACTCCCAGAACACAGATTCTTAAAGCTTTATCATTGTTATATTCTTTAACAAAATTCTCTTTAAGTTTAATGCCATTATATACTACTCTTATTTTTTCTGGATTTATATATTGTGAATAGTACTTTTTTAAATCTTTAGAAATAGCAATAACTATTGATGCATTTGAACTAAAATAATTGCCTGCAGACTTTATGCCTGTGTAGTATTTAATATTAAAATCGTCTTGTCCGTATTCCCTTATATGCCAAACATGAGGTGTTTTCATTTTTTTTGACAAATATCCCCCTAAATTGGTAACGCTTGAATTGGTATGAATAAGATCACAACTGAAAGAAATCTGTTTTAATGAACTAAAAATTCGTTTGAAAAGAAATTTATTTAATATTAGTTTAGTTTTAGATTTTATAAAAGTATTGGCATTTAGCCAGTTATAATACCTGAAGATTAAATAATCGATTTTGTTTTCTTCTAACTGATCTGAAAAGGTTCCTTTTTGGGGAACAATTACAAGAGCTTCAACACCATAATACGCTCTTAAATCAATAAGCAATTGAAGTAAAGATTTATTGGCTCCATATAAAAAAGAGTAATGAGTTACAAACAAAATTTTCATAATAAAAGCTTATGTTTTCAACGTTAAAAGATTCTTAATATGTTTTTTAAATACAAAAAAGACTAATGTTTTAACAAAATGTTTTGCACGTATCATAAAACCTAAATCACCTATATAATAATATGCAATTAAGTTCTTTGTTTGTCCTTGAAAATGTAACGCTTTAAAAGAAATATTTTTATTCATTTTTAAATTTAAGCAAATCGGTTTTTTATTTTTTAAAACCACTTTCTTAGTGAGAATTCCCAATAAATTAGAGGACTCATATTCATTTAAAATTGAATTTTGACTTGTCCCTATATAAGAATCGAATGTAAATTTATTTTCATGAACTAATGCTACATTTTTTACAGTTTCTCTATGTAATCTTTGAAATAATGATAAAAATGTCATATCCGATATTCCACCATATCGCTTAATTTTAAAAAAACTGTCTGCCAAATTATCAAGTTCTGTTTGTCTATTTTTATAATAATCTAAAATAAAATTTGTAAAACTTTGTAATCCATTTAAGGTCCAATAAGAAACACTTCCCATACAATTCCAATCAAATTCAGAATCGCGTTCCATAATTGAATATGCAATTTCTTCAGATGAATATAATTTACATAAAGTACTTGCTATGTTATCATAAATTAGCACATCTGGATCCATGTGAACTGCCTTATCTATTTTATGTTTTACCATATACTCTTCCATATAAAACCATCTTAATAAGCAATTAACATCAAAATCTATTGAATTAGTAGATCTATGCGTGTAAATTTTTTTTAACAATTCAGATTTTTTACTGGATAAATCTCTGCAGTTTATATGCTTAATTAAAGAGCAGGTATTTTCATTACTACTATCGCCAATAAGAACGATATTGTCACAAAACATGGCTCCTTGACTCAATGTGAATTTTAAATAACTAGGGTTTCCTAGAATAAATGTTATAATTGGAATATTCATTATATTGAATGTAACTCTATTTAAGTATGTTAATCACTTAAGTCCTTTTTAGTTTTAAAATCACTTTTTTAAGGTCTTCTATTAATAATTTTGTTCTATTATCTACACCTTCTTTTGTTAAATGGTATGGTGTGTTAAACATCATTTTTTCGGACATTACATATCGCTTTGAATCACCTAACAAATAAAAATCTAGAGATTTCAATACTTCTTCAACTTTTTTAATTTTATTTATATTTTTATTATATGAACTCAATTGATAACAGGGAAATGTAACTAATAAAGTAGCCTTTTTTATTTTCACCTTCTTTTCAAACTCTTTTAAATCTTTCAAAATATGATCATTAAATGGCTCTGAAAAATATTTATCCGGACTAAACTTTCTAGACTCCATAGTCCAATGAGTATATACATCACCATATTCATTAAAAGAATTTACATTATAAACATCGCTCTCTTTAATATTAAAGTATTCTGTGGGCTTTAATTTTGAAAAGCTATATTTAAATAAAGATTTTGAGATATTAGAAATTTGCTCAATAGATAATCTTTTTACTTCATTTCTATTTAAGTCAAAAACTGTTCTAAGAAGCATTTCTCCTCCAAAAAATGTATTACCATAAAATTGGGAGTACTCTGGAGCAACAATTATAATATCACCTTCTTTCACAAAGGGCTCAGTGCTATCTAACATATACTTTAACCCAATACCTGCATGAACACCAGTATTAATAGGGTTTACTAATAGCGAATCTTTTAACAATTTAGAATTAATGCCAAAACTTAAATTAGAGCCTCCAACTAAAACAAGCCTGGGTTTTTCAACATTTACTAAAAGTGAGTCTTTCTTAATTTTCGCAAATAGTAGCGACTTTGAAGCTCTAGGTGTTGCTGGTAAAATGAAACCTATTATAGCTATTAATAGCATACATAAAACAAAACAAAACGTTCTGACTAAGAAATTTTTCATATTCAAAATTGAAAATAAATGAATTGTTGAGACTCATTATTATTTAAAAATATCATAATAATAAAAACTAAATAGGTTATCCATCTTATTGAAAAATTATATCTAAAAAATAATTTCTCTATGGCATATTTGTTTTCTCTGCCAAACCATTCTATAATCATAAAGAATATAATCAATAGCATAGGTGTGAGCATCCCACTATAGTATGGCATTGAAAAAGTTGACATTGAAAATATCTCATTAATGTAAGTAATGGCTTGATCTAAATTATTTGCTCTAAAAAAAATCCAAGCTACTACTGTTAAACTAAATGTTAGACTCATACTCATAACTTCTTTAAAAGAAGGTATTGATTTACCTTTTGCCACAATATCGGTATTAACTCTATTCTTATTAAGAAACATTAACGGCAAAAAATAGAACGCATTTAATGCTCCCCAAACAATAAAAGTCCAATTTGCTCCATGCCAAAATCCACTTACAAGAAAAATGACAAAAATATTTCGTGTTTTTGCCCATGTACTTCCTCGACTTCCTCCTAATGGAATATATACATAATCTCTAAACCATGTAGATAGAGAAATGTGCCAACGCCTCCAAAACTCTGCTATGTCTCTTGAAAAATAGGGAAATGAAAAATTTTGTTTTAAATCAAACCCTAATAATCTAGAGGTTCCTATTGCAATATCCGAATAACCCGAAAAATCGCCATAAATTTGAAATGTAAAAAAGAATGCTCCAAGGATTAAAGTACTACCTGAATATTCTGATGAACTGTTAAAAATTTGATTCGCAACTACAGCGGCATTATCTGCTATTACTATTTTTTTAAATAAACCCCAAAGAATTTGTCTTAAACCATCTACCGCTTTTGTATATTCAAATTTTCTCTTTTCATAAAATTGAGGTAACAAGTTAGTCGCCCGCTCTATAGGTCCAGCAACCAGTTGAGGAAAAAAGCTAACAAAGGCAGAAAAAGCTATAAAATCTTTAGTTGGCTTGAGGTTATGTTTATAAACATCAATTGTATAGCTTAATGTTTGAAAAGTATAAAAACTAATACCTACTGGTAAAATAATATTTAATGAAGTAACATTTATTTTTGTACCAAAAAAAGTAAATGCACTCATAAAGTTATCAATGAAAAAATTATAGTATTTAAAAACTCCTAGAAAACCCAGATTAACCAGCACACTGACATAAAGAAAAACTTTCCTTTTGCGTTCATTGTTTTGACCACCTAATGATACACCTATTAGATAATCAACACAAGTACTAAACGCTATCAAGGATAAAAATCTCCAATCCCACCATCCATAAAAAACATAACTAGTGACAACTATTAAAATGTTTTGATATTTAGTTTTATTCTTATATAAAAACCAATAAATAAAGAAAACTATGGGTAGAAAAAAGGCAAATTCTATTGAGTTAAATAGCATAATTAAGTTCTATTTTTTAACGTTTACTACTATAAATAGATTTTAAAAAATTGATTGCATAAAATGGGTTCATAGCCTTTATCTTCATTTTAAATAACCCAAAAAGTTTTTTATTGAATAAATCTAAAGGATAATAAGATATAATTCCGTAAGATATAAGCGTGGCGTATGCGGCTCCACTTAATCCATATTTGGGGATTAAAACAATGTTTAAGAGTATATTTGATATAGCACCTAATACCGATCTATAAAAAACTTGTTTTGTAAGCTTTTCTATTTGTAAATATCTTGTACTAGTGATAACAAAAAACATAAATATAGAAGAAAATATGTGTATTCGATATATTGCAGCTGAAGAAAGATATTGTTCTCCATATGTGACATCAAAAATTAAATCTGCAAAAACATAATTAACGATAATTATAACTAATGCTATCCAAAACATAAAACTAAACAATGATTGTATTCTTAAATTATAGGTACTTATATCTACTTGCTTACTTTTAACCATTGAAGGAAATATTGAATTGCAAATAACAACAGGAATCGTATACCATAATTCACTTAACTTAACGGTTGCATTATATAAACCGTTGCTAGCATTGCCCAAAATATGTTTAATCATTATTTGGTCAACGCGCATAAAAACAGTAACCATTATTGTAGACAAAATTAAAGGCCAGCCTTCTCTTAAGAACAAGGTTGCTATTTTACTATCGTACTTCCAATCACTAAAATTCTCTCCTAATTTATAATAATAATGATAATAGAGAGCTGCCATCATTATAGACTCAGAAAGCAAAGCTACTCCAAAATAAATAAGGTCTAACTCAAAAAAAACAAAAAGAAATTTTAAAGTTGCGCTAAATATATTTGCAAAAAAACTAACCCAAAATAATTGTTTTCCTAAAATTTTGGACTTAAAATAAAATTGTAAAACAAAAACTGTATGAAACAGGTACGCTGTTCCCAAAATAAAAACTAGAAGCAACGTTTGGGTGTCTAAGTTTAAAAAATAACCTGTTGCTAATATTCCCGAAAGCGCTAAAATACCTCCTATCAACTTTATAACACTAGCTGTTCCTAAAAAATGGCCAATAGGTTTTTCTTTCTTTACCAACTCTCTATTAAGAATTTCATTAATTCCAAAATCTGCTATACAGGCAAATAAACCAACTAAAGATTGAGCATATCCTAATATACCATATTGTTCTTTCCCTAAATATCTTGCTACCGTTAATCCTACAATAAAAGAAACAAATAGAGCGAAAAATTTTTCGAAAAATTGCCATATAGTATTAATTAAATATTTTTTTAACCCTTTATTTATCTTTTTCAAAACCATTATAAACTTAAGAATTAAGCTTTACTAATTCTATTAATAACGCCTGTTTTAAAAGATTTGAATACTCTTTTTCAAAATCATGATTAAGAATAATGGTTTTGAAATAATTAATCATATTCAAAAAATGATCATCTTTTTCTAAACGAACAGTTTCCACATTCCCATCTTCCTCTATAATTAATTCTGGAGCATAATCCAATTTAGCAGTATAAGCCCTAGTTGCTGTGACTTTTCCTTTACTAAACCAAATTTCATAATTACACTGATAATAATTATCGAAGCCAAATGCTGTTTCAACAAAAATTTCTTTTTTCTCATCAATCAAAAAAGCTCCTCCAAACCAATCAACTTTGTATTTATCATTATTTGCTAAAAAAGATGATTTCACCTCAAAATCTTTCTCTAATATAAAAGAGGCTGCTTTTAAAGTATAGGCTCCAGCATCTAATAATGCTCCACCTCCCAATTCTTTCTTATATCGAATATTATTATCTCCTCCAAAAGGAGGAAAACCAAATGAGCTTCTAAAACACCTTAATTCACCTAACCTTTTTTCCTTTATGATACTTTTAACTACTTTATGTTGGGAATGATGTTGAAATTGGAAATTTTCAACAAGGGCTAAATTTTTTCTTCTAGCTAACTCTACCATCTCATTGGCCTCATTAAACGTCATTGCAGCAGATTTCTCTACTAATACGTGCTTTCCTAATTTTAATGCTTTTAAAACCCATTCATAGTGAAGTCCAGTAGGTAAAGGTATGTATATAGCATCTAATTCTTCTATTTCAAGTAATTTTTCATAACCTGTAACAAAATTACAATTATATCGTCCTGATACTTCTTCTGCTTTCTGTAAGCTTCTACTTGAAACGATAATTTTTGCATTTGCATCTGATCTCAAAATTGCTGGTATTACAGATGTTATTGCAATATTAGCACAACCAAGTATTCCCCAATTCATATTTTTTTAATTTATATAAGATAGTGCAGAAATTAGACTGCGAGCTTGAATGTTAACATAATTATTAAATACAATAAACTTTTTTAACTGATTTAGAGTTAACCAAGTAAAGTTTTCAGGTACTTCGTTTGGAAAAGAATCATCCATTTTTATAATGATGTTTCTATTTTGCTCCTTGTAAAACCTTCCTCCTTCTTCAGATTGAAGTGTATCAAATACAACATTTTCTAATTCTGCTTTCAAAACATCCTTTAAAAAAGGAATTTTATTTTGCTCATTTTCATTCTCAGAATAAACTGTACTACATTGTACCGTTGGTGCAATTTCTAGTATATCGAAATTTCCCGCTTCTAATTTAGCTTGCACTAAAAAGTGAATGACTCCATCAATCTCTTTTATAATAAAAGCACAAATCCCTTCATCACAAGGCTCTACAAGTGGTTGGTGCCATGACGTAACCTCTCTATTACCTATTTCTACATTTACTCCAATGACTTTGAAAAAACGATTTTCTTTATGCTCTATTATGTTTTCGGAAACATTCCAATCTTTTAAGTTCATTAAAGATTTTTCCTTAATTGAAAGTTCATAGTTTACCTTTTGAGCAGTAATCCAATATATTATTTGATTAAAGGAAAAGAGTGACTTGTCGTGAACTAAAGCAGACGTTAACAATTTAAATCCGATTGAATTTCTATTATTATTCATTATGTCATAAAAACCAATGGTTCCAGACGAATAGTTACCAAAAGAAATACCAGAAATTACGGTTCTGGTATCCATATTTATAATATTATCTTTCTGCATTAAAAGTTTTATTTGACCTAAAGTAAGCCATTTAAAATCTTCTAATGCATTAACGTCTTTGTCTACTTTTATAATTATATTTCTATTCCTTTTTTTAAAAAACCTTGCTCCTTGCTCAGATTGTAATTGATCTACTAAAATCTCTTCACTAGTAGCGTTCACAAAATATTCCAAATAATTTGGAGTCTTACCTCCATGAACTTGTGTATAGTTACTTTTAGTAGCTTGAATTGTCGGTGACAATTGAACATGATTAACATTTCCAGGTTCTATTTTAGTCTGAATCAAAAAATAAAGAGTGCCTTTATACTCTTTTGTAATAAAACCTAAATAACCTATTTCTGGCTGATTGATTATTGGTTGATCCCAAGTCTTTCTTTCCCCATAATTTGTATTAACTTCCAATCCTTGTATAGAAAAAAACTTATTTGAACTATGAACTACTGCTCCCCGAACCTTATCCAATTTCCAATTGTCCATCTCATCAAAACCTATCCTTTTAACACTAACATCAACCTCCTCATTTCTTCTTTTAACCCAGTCAAGAACTTCTTTAGTTGTATTAAAAGGATTATCTGTAGTTAAAGCCGACTTTAAAAATAAAAGCTCTATTTCTTTTTGTTTAGATATATGATGCATTATAAACTTAAAGGTTTTTTACCCAATCATGTAGAGACATTTTGTTAGTTTTTGTAAACTTCTCTATTTTTAAGGAGTTAAATATCGTGTCTCCGCTTTCTAGAGCCATAGCTATTGTTGGCCAGTCAACGCGTTCCACATTTACGCTATATTTTTTTGAGATAAGATTTGCTATTTCTATCAAAGAAAATGTTTCCCCTGCTATATTATAAGTTTCAGAATTACTCATGTCTTGCTCTGAAACTCTGATTATTTGGTTGGAAATATCAGAAACATAAGTAAATGTTCTTTTAAGATTACCTTCTCCATATAAAGTAATAGACTCATCGTTTTTCGCTTGTTTCAAAAAGAAACCTATCGTTCCATACGAGTAATCATTACTTAGAGTATTTCCATAGGGCACACATATTCTAAAAACTGTAAAAGGAATCTTATAATACGCATTAAACATTTTTAAGCTTTGTTCGTTATGAAATTTGTTTAAAGCGTAAATAGTTTTAAATTCTTTTTCTGCATCTTCTGAAAGTGGTGTGTTTTCAACTCCTTTATACACTAATCTGGTTGATGGAAAAATAACTTTTGGAAAAACATTTTGTTCTTTAATACACATTAAAACATTTAATAGCCCTTTTTCATTAACGTCTATAAATTGATCAAACTTTTCTAACGACCCGTGTGTTCCTGTTTTCCCAGAAAAGTAATAGACATAATCTACATTTAAATCTATTTTTTTTATATTTTCGAAGTTTGAAATGTCAAATTTGATATACCTGTCTACATGATTAAATTTTGGTTCATTATGAATATCAAAACCAAAAACAAAATACCCTCTTGATTTTAAATCATAGGCTACATGGCTCCCTAAATAGCCATTACATCCAAAAAATATTGCTTTCCTTTCTTTTTTCATTTGAAACTAACTATTCTTTATGCCAAACTTTTTAAATAATCACCATAACCGCTTTTACCGTATTTTAAAGCTAATTTGTATAACTGTTCTTTATCTATATCTCCGTTTCTATAGGCTATTTCTTCTATACAACTAATCTTAAACCCCTGCCTTTTTTCAATAACCTTCACAAACTCTGATGCTTCATGGAGAGAATCAAAAGTACCTGTATCCAACCAAGCAGTCCCTCTACTTAAAACACCTACATCCAGCTTATCTATTTCTAAGTATTTTTTGTTTACATCGGTGATTTCTAACTCTCCTCTTTTGCTTGGTTTTAAAGATTTAGCAATCTTAACAACATCATTATCGTAAAAGTACAAACCTGGTACCGCATAATTAGATTTTGGTAATTCTGGTTTTTCTTCTAAAGAAAGTGCCTTAAAATCATCTCCGAACTCTACGACTCCATATCTTTCTGGGTCAACTACTGGATAGGCGAAAATCGTCCCACCAATAGGGTTAACCTTAGATTTTAGTAACCTTGGTAAATCGGAACCATAAAATATATTATCCCCTAAGATAAGAGCCACGCTATCTTCACCGATAAAAGATTCTCCAATAATAAAAGCTTCAGCTAAACCATTAGGATGCTCTTGTATTTCATAAGAAAATGAACATCCTAAATCTCTTCCATCACCTAATAATTGTTTTAATAAAGGCAAATGCATTGGTGTCGAAATAATTAAAATTTCTTTTATCCCTGCCAACATTAATATTGACAAAGGATAGTAAATCATTGGTTTATCGTAAACTGGCAATAACTGTTTGCTTATTGTTATTGTTAGAGGGTAGAGTCTCGTTCCTGATCCACCTGATAGAATGATACCTTTCATTTGTTTAAAACTTTTAGTTATGCCCGTATTGTATACTATAATATTTTTGATAATTCCCTGAAGTAACGTTATCCAGCCATTCTGAATTACTTAAATACCAATCTATAGTTAATTTAAGTCCCTCTTCAAAAGTTACCGATGGACCCCAGCCTAAAGAGTTTTTTATTTTTGACGCATCAATAGCGTATCTCAAGTCATGACCTGGTCTGTCTTTTACAAACTTAATTAGCTTTTCAGAGGTTCCCTTTGGTCTATTAAGTTTATTATCCATTTGCTGGCATAATAGCTTAATCAAATCTATATTTTTCCACTCATTAAAACCTCCGATATTATACGTTTCATTACGCTTCCCTTCATGAAAAACAAAATCTATTGCAATGGCATGGTCTGCAACATAAAGCCAATCCCTTGTATAATTACCATCCCCATATACAGGTAATTCCTTATTATTTATTATGTTATTAATGAATAAAGGAATCAACTTTTCCGGAAATTGATTTGCACCGTAATTATTTGAACAATTTGTTATTACATATGGCAGGTTATATGTTTCTCCATAAGCTCTTACAAAATGATCCGAACTTGCTTTTGAAGCTGAATATGGTGAGTTGGGATCGTATGAGGTGGTTTCTGTAAACAGCCCAGTATCACCTAAAGTACCATAAACTTCATCTGTACTTATATGATAAAATAATTTTGAACTATAGTTATTTTTCCATATTTCCTTCGCAGCATTTAATAGGTTTACTGTTCCAAAAATATTTGTTCTAACAAAAGATAATGGGTCGGTAATCGATCGATCTACGTGAGACTCAGCAGCCAGATGAATTACTGCATCAAATTGATACGTTTTAAAAATGCTATTTATAAAATCACTATCATTAATATCTCCTTTTATAAATTGATAATTAGGATTATTCTCAACATCTTTTAAATTTTCTAAGTTCCCAGCATAGGTTAATAAATCCAAGTTATAGATTTTATAATTTTTGTATTTATTCACAAATAGCCTTACGACATGAGAACCTATAAATCCAGCTCCACCAGTGATTAATATTTTCATATTATATATCTCAATTTAGTTGTTTTTTACTAACATACCACTTATAAAACTTTTCAATACCATAAATATTGCTTTTTTTAATTTATTCATTAGCAGAGAAGTATATTCTATTTATTAATTTTATTTTTAGATAAATTCTGGATTAATTCTCTTTCTGTAATTTTTACAGCTAAAAAATTCCCAGACAATAAATTTTCATATACGGTCTTAACCCACTGCCCCTCATTAGACCCAACATCAAAAACTATTAAATTATTTTTTCGAAAGTAGTTTAAACAAACACAAAATGTATTTAATTCACTATTTTGGGAAACATTCCAGTTTAGATTATGAAAAGATTTGTAGAAAAAATTATTAATTCTAGCAATTAATTTTATTACCAATGAAGTTCTATTTCTACCAATAAATGACATGATTATTTCTAAAATTTTCTTTTTCATAAATTGTGCATTGATTTATTTAACATAAATAGTTCTCAATATGATTTCCAAATAGTCTTTATTTCTAAAACATATTACTTAAACTATAAATATCCTTTCACTTAAATCATAAGCTTTATAAATTTGGACATTTTTCAAAATAGTCTTGTGGCATTAGACTTAATAAAGTTAATACTGCCAAAGGTTAAATATTTTTATTACTTGTTTTTTATATACCAATTATATATATATTTAATACCTTCTGATAGTTCTACAGTATGTTTCCAACCCAATCCATTTAACTTTGATACATCCGTTAGCTTACGCATTGTACCATCTGGCTTCTCGATATTAAATACGAAGTCTCCATGAAAACCAATAACTCTTTTTATTGTATATGCTAATTCTTTTATAGAAATATCTGTGCCAGTACCAATATTAATGTGAGTATTTCTAACTTCTCTTTCTCCATCAGGATAAGTATCTAAAAAACTTCTGTTTTCCATTATAAATACACAAGCGTCGGCCATATCTTCACTCCATAAAAATTCTCGTTTAGGTTTACCAGATCCCCAAATTTCAACACTATTTGCGGATACACCAAAAGTCTTTAAGTATTCTTTACATTCTCCAATACTATTAAGGCCTAAATCGTTTACAACCTGATCATATTTTAATTCTGACAACAACTTTGCTAAATGAATTTTCCTTATCAACGCAGGTAAAACATGCGATTTTTCCAAATCGAAATTATCATTAGGTCCATAAAGATTCGTTGGCATGACAGAGATAAAATTAGTGCCGTATTGCAGGTTATAGCTTTCACACATTTTAATCCCAGCAATTTTAGCAATAGCATAAGGCTCATTGGTGTATTCCAATGTATCTGTTAACAAATACTCTTCTTTTATAGGTTGAGGAGTATTTTTAGGGTAAATACATGTGCTTCCCAAAAACAACAGTTTTTTTACATTATTAATATAACTTTGATGAATAACATTGTTCTGAATCATCATATTATCATATATGAAATCTGCTCTATATGTGTTATTAGCTACTATACCACCAACTTTAGCTGCCGCTAAAAACACATATTCCGGCTTCTCCTGACTAAAAAAATCAGAAACAGCTCTTTGGTCTGTTAAATCCAGTTCTTTATGTGTACGAGCAATAATATTATTATACCCTTTGTCTTTAAGGTTTTTAAAAATAGCACTACCCACTAAGCCTCTATGCCCTGCAATGTAAATTTTAGAGTTTTTATCCATAAATACTTACTCATAATAATTTTTAATTCTATGACCTCCTTCTTTTAAGTACTGTTGCTTTTCCATAAGAGCAATATCACTTGACATCATATCTTCAACCAAATCTGTTAGGTTATACTTAGGAACCCAACCTAACTTTTCTTTAGCCTTGGTAGCATCTCCAATTAATAAATCTACCTCTGTTGGTCTGAAATATTTTGCATCTACTGTTATTATTTCTTTACCAATCTCTAATTGATACTTTGGATTATTGCATGCTTTAATATAGCCTTTTTCATTTTCGTTTTCCCCACTAAATTCAAGTTCTATACCAACATGAGCAAAGCTCATTTTTACAAAATCTCTAACAGTTGTTGTTTTTCCTGTAGCAATCACCCAGTCTTCCGCCTTATCTGCCTGAAGTATCATCCACATCATCCTAACATAGTCTTTTGCATGCCCCCAATCTCTTTTAGCATCTAAGTTACCCAAGTACATTTTTTCTTGTAATCCTAATGCAATCCTAGAAGCGGCCCTGGTAATTTTTCTTGTTACAAAAGTTTCCCCTCTAATGGGCGATTCATGGTTAAATAAAATACCATTACATGCGTAAATACCATAAGCTTCCCTATAATTTACAGTTATCCAATAGGCATACATTTTTGCTACTGCATATGGACTCCTTGGATAAAAAGGTGTTGTTTCCGTTTGGGGAACTCCCTGTACTTTTCCGTAAAGTTCGGATGTTGAAGCCTGGTATATCTTAGTCTTCTTTTCCATTCCCAACAACCTTAAAGCTTCTAAAAGTCTTAATGTCCCTATTCCATCAGCATTTGCCGTATATTCTGGCATTTCAAAAGACACATGTACATGGCTCATGGCTGCAAGGTTATATATTTCGTCAGGTTGTACTTCCTGGATGATTCTGGTTAAGTTAGTACTATCAGTTAAGTCTCCATAGTGAAGAAAGAAATTTTGATTTTCAACATGTGGATCCTGATATAGATGATCTATTCTATCCGTATTAAATAAAGAAGATCTTCTTTTTATACCATGTACTTCATAGCCTTTCTTTAATAAAAACTCACTTAAATAAGCACCATCCTGTCCTGTAACTCCTGTTATTAAAGCTATTTTTTTTTGCATTTTATAATATGATTAAGATATTTAGGTTAAGCTAATTAGAATTTTGTAAAATTGAGTTTCTGGGTCGCTCGGCAAAAGTACGATAATTCTTTGCCTGAACAAGTTTAACTTCATTAGAAATATTATTTTCCAATAAAATTTGCTGTGCAAAACTAAACCACGTCATTGGTTTGCCATCTGAAAAATGACGAATTCCAAAGTTATTATCCCGATTTATTATAATATCAATAATGTATTTTGACAATGTTGTAGTGTTAGTTGGACATCCTATCTGCTGATCCGTAACAATAAGTTTATTTTCGGTTTTAGCTTTTTCTAAGATCGTACGATAAAAATTATGTCCATAATGTTTACTATATAACCAAGACGTTCTGATTATAAAATAACTATCTAAAATGCCCCTAATATACCGCTCTCCCAGTAATTTTGATTTACCATATTCATTTATTGGGCTTGGAATATCCTGAACAGAATATGGTCCAAACTTTTCACCATCAAACACATAATCTGTAGATACATGAATTAAAATCGTATTCGTTTCTTTACATACTCCAGCTAAATTTTTAACCCCTTCTGCATTTACTTTTAAAGCACTTTCTGGTGTTTTTTCTGCCTGTTCAACATTTGTATATGCCGCACAATTTATACAATAATCAAATTTATTATTAAAAAATAATCTCAATTCTTTCTCTTTAGTAATATCTAATTCTGCTTTTGACGCGAAAATAAAATCAAGTCCATTTTGATTATCGGAATATAGTTCTTCAATCGTTTTTCCTAATTGCCCATTGGCTCCTGTTACTAAGATTTTAGTACTCATTTAGAAAATCTTTAAATGTAGGCAATTGCTTATCCTTATCCGATATAATAAGTTTATCCAAAGGAAAATCCCAATCTATATTCATATCTTTATCACTATATAAAATACCTGATTCCGATTCTTTGTTATAAAAATTATCACATTTATAAGAAAAAATGGTATCATCTTCCAAAACCAAAAAACCATGTGCAAACCCTTTGGGAATATAAACTTGTTTATGCTCAATATCGTCTAAAATGACAGAAAAACTCTTACCAAACGTTGGAGATTTTTTTCTAACATCTATACAAACGTCAAGTACTTTTCCTTTTATAACTTGTATTAATTTGGCTTGTACATATTTTCCAGTTTGAAAATGCATCCCTCTTAAAACACCTTTCGATGATTTTGATTGATTATCTTGCACAAAATCAACAGTAACACCAGTTTCTGCTTCAAAATTTTTTTTATTAAAACTTTCAAAAAAAAAGCCTCTTTCATCTTCGAATACTTGAGGTGTTAAAACAAAACAACCTTTTAAATATATTTCTTCAACAATCATTTCTATATTACTTTAGATAGTATTCACTATAACCACTTTTAAGCAATGGTTGGGCAAGTTTATTGAGTTGAGATTTGTTTATATATCCCATTTTTATACTATTTCTTCAATACAGCATATTTTTAGCCCTTGTAGCTCTTCAATTACCTGCACACATTGCGAAGCTTGCATAAGTAGTTTATCTAAATTTACTATTTTAATAAGAGGGTAGTGTTTAAGAAAATAAACAATAAAATTTGACCCTATGAACCCAGCCCCTCCAGTTATTAAAATCGTCATTTATTATATTTTATCTTTATAGCCTTCTAAAAACTTAACAAAATTCATAGTTAGTAAAGCTATAAACGTAAGTATAGTTAATATAAGTGCATAATATTTTTTAGGACTAATTGATTTACCCAAAAACTCCTTTTTATTATCTATCGTACCACTATCTTGCTTACTAGAAGTAACCTCTATAACATGTTCTTTATCGGCTATTTCTCTTTCAATTTCAACTAACTCTTGCCTTAATTCCAGGTCTTTGGTATAAAGGTCGAACTCTTTGGTTGAACTTTTATTGCCTCTTTCTATCGTGATTTGTGCCTGAAAATCATTATTGTTTTCAGCAGATTTTACAATCGCTTTTTGATAAACAGCTAATAAAGTATCCGATTTAATCAATGATTTAGAAATAGCTGAAGCTTGTTTTTTTAATTCTATTAAATCCTTCTCCTGTTCTCGCTTAAAGTAAGCATTTGAATTAATATTATTAATAATCCTATCAAAAACCGTTTTAAAATTATTTCTTTCTTTAGCTTTGATAGTTATTTGTTGATATTGATGACTGTAGTCATTCGTGTTTTTTAAAAACGTTTTGTACTCTACAGTCTTTGCTAATGCTGTGTCTAGTGTTTGGAGATAATCATCAAACTCTTTAATTTTTTGATTTTCGCTAATAGCTGGTTCTATTTGAAAATCTAAAATAGATTCAGCTTCTACTGTTCTTATGCCTAAAACGTTTTCTAAAGTACTTATGTCTTCTTGTTTTACTAAGTTTTTATAATAGTTAATGTCATTATATAAATTTTCTCCAGTATCATAATTCTGCTTTAACGTAATATAAGACTTATAAACAGGCTCTGATGTTTTTTCCAGTACTATTCCCAAGACAACACCAACTACACCAGCAATTACTAATTTTAAAACATGCTTCCTTACAAAAAACACTAGCCATACAAAAGCTAAAAAAAGCTTATTAAAAATACTTCCTATAAAGCGAAATAGGTTATTAAAAGCATTCCCTATTAGTTTAAAAAGTTGTCCCAAATCTACTTCTTCAGATTGCTGTGGCTGTGGCAAATCTTTACTCATAATTATTATGTATTAATTAAGTATTTGTTTCAATATTGTTCTTGTTATTAAATATGTGGGTCTTACTCCCGAAGTTCCTAAACCTCCTGAAGCAAGTGTAGCTCCTGTTTCTAAAGGATTATCACTGGCATAATAAGCATATCTTACTTTTACATCCGAGCTAATACTATTTCTAACTTTTGAAGCTGCCTGAATTGCTTTTTGATAATGTGCTCCTTCCATTTCTAATCCTATAACTTGCCAGGTTGAGTTGTAAAAGAATTTCAAAATATCTTTATTTTGTAATGAAGTACCTAAAACAGTAATCATAGATCCTTCATAAACATCAACTCCTTGGTCTTCTAAATCTTCTTTCTTAAGTTCATTTGCAAAAGGATAATTATCTGCTGTCCCTTCAAAAATATGTGCAGAAGGGATCATAATATCTCCTTTGCCTCCTTCTAAAATTCCTGCTTTACCCATAATAGATACCGATTCCACATTTAGATGTGTTTTCTTTCCTTTATTTTTATATGGCTTCAACAGTTCATCAATGGTTTCATACGCTTGTTCTCCAAAAGCATAATCCATTACTAATATAACTGGCTTGTCTCCTTTTAATACCTTTTCGCTAACTTCAATGTCTATTTTAGAAATATCTATTTTACTAGTGTCAAAAATTTGAACATCAATATTAGCTCCAGAGGTATCTTTAATATAAATCATCCCCCGAAGTAACGCTTCTTTATTTATTTTATTTCGAAGTCCTTCATCTTCTTTTTTACTTAAAGACTCATATACCTCAAAAACATCTTTTGTAGGTTTTGTTGGTTTCAATACACTAGACACAAAAAGTGTATTCATAACACTATGCATGTTGGCACTTATTATATGTATTGGTCTTTCTAATAGATCATTTTTTAACAGAGTCGCCTTTATGGAATCAGCCCAAATTTCCCCATGAATGTGATGTCCTATTCGTTCTCTTAGAACTGGACTAAAGGTTACTGTTCTCTTGTTATTGTGTATTTGCTCTTCTATAGCTAATTTACCCAGCCAATATACTATATGAAGTAGCCTTTCTGGTTGCGAAGTAGTCGCAAACTCATCATAAACACTTCTTAGTTCATTAAATGTTCTTCCTAAAATATTAGCGGCATGTGTCATGGCAACTTCGCGCTCATCTTGTGTTAGTTTCTTTTTTGATAAAACTGCTTTTTCTAGTTTTATCCAATCTCTTGTTGTTGCCCCTAGTTCATCAATTAAAACACGATTACTTATTTTATGAGATTCGATAAAAAGAAAGGTAAGGTGTGTTAAAATGTCATAGATTTCTGATCGCCCTCGAGTGATCTCAATATTCATCTGCTCGGCATCTATTCTATAGCAATTACGACGCCTTTTTTCTGGAATTATAGGCTTAAAATGAGAATTCCCATAGCCTTCATCACTGGTTAAATTAATAAAAGTACATTCTTCAATACCTGCAGGAAGCCTATCTATAACATAAAGCAAGCCTTCTAATTCGGCTTTTTCTTCTCCAATAGAGCCATATATTTCCGGGCGTAAAAGCAATAAAGACTGCCGTAAAGTTTCACCTGAAATCCCCATAGGTTTGTAGAATCCCCTATTAAACAAATGACGCATAGTAATATACATCCTCTCAATGGCATTCGAACTCTCTTGGGCTCTCGTTCTAGAATGATGTTTTTTAGTACTCATTTGTCTTTTTAATCGCCCCAAAGATACTATTATTTGGTTTAATTCTTATCAGAAAATCTTTCAACTATTTTTCTATCGTTTGACAACCTTGGTAACTTATTTTGTCCGCCTAATTTTCCAATGGATTTCATATAATCTTGAAAGCCTCCTTTTACAACCTTAGTTATTTTAAGAGGTTGCAACACTTTACCATCTATTAAATCAAAATAATATGAGTTTTGCTTTTGAAGTGATTCATCTATTTTCCTAGCTAAATCTGAAAGGTCTTTAGGTTCATTTTCAAACTCTATGAACCATTCATGATATGGCAAACCCTCTTCCGGATTTATTTGAGGGGCTACCGTAAATTCTGATACACTGATGCTTGAATTTATAAGTGCTTCCTGCATCGCTTGTTCCACTTCTTTACCTATGACGTGTTCGCCAAAAGCTGAAATAAAATGTTTTATACGTCCTGAAACGATCACCCTATATGGTTTTGTTGAAGTAAACTCAATGGTATCCCCAATATTATACGCCCAAAGGCCAGCATTAGTAGAAATAATCATCACATAGTTAACGCCAATTTCAACATCTTTAATGGTAATTCTTTTAGGGTTTTCATCAAAGAATTCATCTGCTCTAATAAACTCATAAAAAATTCCAGAATTCAGTTGAAGTAGCATCCCTTTTTCTTTTTGGGTATCTTGAAATGCAAAAAAACCTTCACTTGCTGGATATAATTCTATGCTATCAACGCTTCTTCCTATTAAATTTTCAAACTTAGCTCTATAGGGCTCATAATTAACACCTCCAAAAATAAATAGGTTGAAGTTTTTAAAAATATCACCAACTTTTTTGCCTGTTTTTTGTTGAAGTTTTTCAAAATACATTTGCACCCATGAAGGAATTCCAGAAATAATAGTCATATTCTCTGGCAATGTTTCTTCAACAATAGCATCTACTTTTGTTTCCCAATCTTCAATACAATTTGTTTCCCAAGATGGGAGTCTGTTTTTTTGAAGATATTTAGGAACATAATGTGCTACAATTCCAGAAAGTCTACCCAATTGTATTCCGTTTTGTTCATTCAGAATGGGGCTTCCTTGAAGGAAAATCATTTTTCCATCTACAAACTTACTATTCCCTGTTTCATGAATATACATTAAAATAGCATTTCGGGCTGCTTCAACATGAGCAGGCATACTTTCTTTAGTAATGGGAATGTATTTAGACCCCGAAGTGGTTCCTGATGTTTTTGCAAAATAAACAGGTTTCCCTTTCCAAAGAATATCTTCTTCTCCTGCTACTACTTTTTCTACATAGGGTTTAAGCGCTTCATAATCTCGAATGGGGACTCTTTTTACGAAATCTTCATGAGAATTTATACTTATAAAATCATGATCTTTACCAAACGCAGTACTAGTAGCTTTAGATATTAAACTTTGAAACACTTTTTCTTGGGCTTCAACAGGGTTATTAGCCCACTTTTGAATACTTTTATAAATACGCTTTGCAAATGGTTTTGCAAGAGCTGATTTTAATGATATCATCTATTATTTAAAATCTATAAAATTTGTTGGATTAATTGGGTAGCCATCATTCCACAATTCAAAATGTAAGTGTGGTCCTGTTGACAATTCTCCTGTATTTCCTGCAGTGGCAATAACTTCTCCTGCTTTAACCAAATCTCCTTGTATTTTTGTTAGTGCTGCATTATGTTTATAAACAGAAATTAGCCCATAACTATGTTCTACGATTATAACATATCCCGTACTAACTGTCCATTCAGCAAAAATTACAATCCCATCAGCAGTTGCTTTTATAGGCGTATCCTTTGCTAACACTATATCTACAGCATAATGTTTTTCTTCTAAATTATAGGGTTCACTTATAGTTCCATTGGCTGGTGGAAATAATACAAAGTTAGTTCCGGATGTGGCCGATTCAAACAAATTGTACTTGTCCTCTTTATCTACTTTCTCTCTTAAAATTGAATCTTCTAATATAGGCGCAAAATCAACTTCACTAGCTTCTGTTCTAACGGCCTCGATAATTGAATCTTTATTAAAATCACTTGCACTTACATCGCCTTTTAATACTTTTTTAATAGAGGTATAATACAACTCATTCATAGCTATAACTCGCTGTAAAGAATCTGTTTTATAATTTAATTCTGTGGCTTGCTTTTTTAAAGCTGTCGATGAATACCCCGGAATGTATTCTCTAAGGGGTGTATAAGCAATCAATAAATAAGTAAATGTTATTAAAAAAACGGCTATTATAGAGCCTAAAACAAAAACATTTAACCGTGTTAACTTAAACGACAAGCGTTCTTCGAACGTATTCTCATTAAGTATAACCAATCGGTACTTATCTAATAATTTTCGTTTTATCTTCTTTGGTTTCTTATTTTCTTCCATTTAGAACAAAATTAAATAAAATTATTCATTAATTGTCCGACTAAAGATATAAGACCGTTTTGCTTTTAGAACCAAAAACAACGGCTTGGTTTTAATTAACTGACAAACAGAAATGCAAACTAATATTATTTTCCATAAATCAGAATTATTCAGACGGTACTAGCATCAAAAACAAGGAACTAACTATAAAACTTTTACAAATTATAGTTACAACCAAACTTCAAACTATTATCCAATAATTTTAATTCGGATAACGATTAAAGATTATTTGTTTTCATACTAAAGTTACGCTTAAAACGATATTATTAAACATTAATTATTAACTTTGCATCATAAAACTATTATTATGAGCTTATATATGTTACCATTAGCGATTGGACCTTGGCAAATAGCACTAATAGTGCTTGCTGTTTTGTTATTATTTGGTGGAAAAAAAATACCAGAATTAATGCGTGGATTAGGTAGCGGTATTAAAGAGTTTAAAGATGCTAGTAAAGAAGACGGAGAAGACAAAAAAGAAGATAAAAAAGAGTAATCATTTTACTTTTTAGACAAATAAAAAAGACCTGTACATTCAGGTCTTTTTTTATTTAAAAACTTATTTGTTAACCTATAACCTAATCCATTTTAACAGATTTAATAATAGCTTCAAGTTCTAGCATATAGTTTCGCTTCTCAACCGACGGTGAAAATATAAATCCTTCAATACCTATCCACCGTTTGTTTACTTTATCTTCAATCGTATAATTAATGAATGGCCCTCCCATAAAATCATTGGTTAACTCCCAAAGGCCTTTGGTTTCGAATGCAGGTTTATTATCTAAAATTGTTTCACCATGAAAAGGTGCATAAGCGTCTTCTGTTACCATAAAAGAACTAATGGGATTTCCATCAGTACCTAGAGTTTCATCTAATCGACCTTTAAAATAAGCCTTACCTATAGAGTCTCTAATTTTTATGATCTGTATTGCTGTACTATCATCCCTTTTTAAAGCATCAAAAGGTAATTCATAAATCATTAAATGCGAATGCCCTGTTGTAATGTCTTTTCTAAACCAGAAGAAATTATCAGCTTCTTTAGCAACATTATAAATAGACGGAAATTGAATTGTTAATCCCAATTTTTCTTTAACTGAAGTAAACTTGTGTGGCGATTTACTCATTTGACGCTGTCTTTCGGCTATCTCTTCGTTCCTAAAAGTTGTTATTATCTTCACTTCATTTTGAGTAATCAAATCAATAACCTCTTGTTTGGTTTTACCAGAAACCACTATAACCTTTTGGGGTTTGGCATATACATCCTTTAAAACCTTAAGACCAGCATCTTTATTCATTTCTATTTTTAAAACGGTTCTGTTTTTAGTTACAAAACCAGAAAAAACAGCTGGTGGTATTTGACTAATAGTAAATGTGGGTTCATCTTGTGGTAAACCATAAATTGGTTTGGTTAGCACTGTTCTTATTGTTTCCCCAATATTACCATTCCATAGCTCATTATCGACAACTACAGAAACATTGTTTATGCTCCCCGAAGAATCTAAAAGAAATTTTTCATTCGAAGATTTTTTATCTCCACAAGAAAAAAAGAATAATAGCGATGCAAAAAAAAGAATATGTTTCATCTGTTTAAATTTTTATTGTTTTTATAGGTCAGATGTAATTCGCCAATAATCATTTCGGTTGGTGTCAACTTATTTATTATGGCTCATTTCATGATGGCTTTCATTTTTATTGGAATTAACCTTTTGATATCTTAAGTTTCATTCCTGGTTTTAATTTATTACTGCTAATACCGTTCCAATCTTTAATGTTTTGGACAGAAACCCCAGGAAATTTTTGTGAGATCGTCCATAATGAATCGCCATCTTCTACAACATAGGTTATTACATCGCCAGAAATAGGTGTAACTTTTACTGGTTTTTTTACTGCTATTGGTGGAGCAACGTATGGTTTCCTCGGATAAATAGTTAAGCGCTGTCCTATTTTTAAATTATTACTTCTTAAGCCATTCCATTTTTTAATATCACTAACCCTAACACCATATCTTCTGGAGATTTTCCCTAAATAATCACCAGACCTTACTTTATATCGTACTCTATCGGTCGCATTGAAAAACTGAGGTAATGGTTTTTCTCGTGCATCAAATTCGGCCTTGGCAAACGCATAAATTTTTTCTTCATTATTTACAAAATCACCTATAACATCAATAGGTAGCCTTAAAACATAATTTTCTCCTTTAATAATTGGAATGATATCCAATTTATATGATGGATTTAAAAATTGAAGTTCTTCAATAGGCGTGCCAGTAACTTCGGACACCTGATCTAAAGTAATCATATGTTTTACTCTAATGGTATCTGTTTCAAAATAGGCTACTTCTGGTTTAGGTTGTTTAAATCCGTGTTCTTTTGCATATTCAAAAATATACATATTGGCTAAAAATGCAGGTAAGTATCCTGCTGTTTCGCGAGGTAAATTATGTCTTATATTCCAATAATTCTGATAACCCCCAGAGCGCCTAATTGCTTTGGTAACATTTCCAGGTCCCGAATTATATGCCGCTAAAGCTAAATCCCAATCACCAAAAATCTCATAAAGTTTTGATAAATATTTTGCTGCTGCTTCTGTCGATTTTATAGGATCGCTACGCTCATCGACATAACTACTTACATCTAACTCATACATTTTTCCTGTACTAAACATAAATTGCCATAATCCTGTGGCACCAACTCTAGATTTGGCTCTGGGTTTAAGAGCAGATTCTACAATGGCCAAATACTTTATTTCTAGAGGGATATCATGATTATCCATTTCCCGCTCAAACATAGGGAAGTAAAAAGCACTCAATGTAATTAGTTTTTGAATGGACTTTCTTCTATGTTTTAAATATGATTTAATAACACTTTCTAATGCAGGATTATATGCTACATTAAAAGGTGTTCTGGCATCCAATTCTTTTAAGCGTGCCTTAAGTGTATCGGTATGTAGTTCTGGGTAATCAACTTCATCAAAAGTTAATTCTGTAACAGATTTATATATGGTATCGAACAATGTGTTATTATACAACTCTTCAAACCATTTTTCATCAAATTTTGCGGCAAGCTCATGGTCTTCAAGTGCTTTTATTGAAGTACTATCTACAATTACTTTAATGGGGTTAATAGTGCGCGATTTCCCATCAATCAAAGAGTCTTTAATTTGCTCTTTTTGTGAGGAAACAGAATCTTTAACTTGAGCAAAACAAGTTCCAATATTTAGGAGTATAATAACTATAAAAAAACGAAAAGCCATAAAATCTATTCAGGTAATTATTGAACGATACTATGGCTAAAATCGTATTTTTTAAGCTAATCTGAAAGCTTAATTGAATATTATTCTAAAATGGCAGCTATTCCTGGTAATGTTTTACCTTCTAAGCTTTCAAGCATGGCACCACCACCAGTGCTAACATAACTTACTTTGTTTTCGAATCCAAATTGTTTTACAGCAGCAACAGAGTCACCTCCTCCAACTAAAGAAAATGCACCATTTTTAGTAGCCTCTGCAATAGAATTTCCTAATTCTATTGTTCCTCCGGCAAAGCTTTCCATTTCAAAAACGCCTAATGGACCATTCCATAGTATGGTTTTAGATTGCATTACAATATCATGAAATTGTGCTCTCGATTTTGGCCCCGCATCAACACCTTCCCAACCGTCAGGAATATTGTCTATGTCTAAAGTTTGTGTATTGGCATCGTTACTAAAATCATCGGCAGCAATCACATCTACAGGAATGTGTACCTGTACATTTTTCTCTTTTGCTTGTTTCAAGATCTCTAAAGCCAATGGCATTTTATCATCTTCGCAAATAGAGTTACCTATTTTTCCTCCTTGTGCTTTAACAAAGGTAAACGACATACCACCTCCAATAATTAAATGGTCTACTTTATCTAAAATATTCTCTATAATCGTGATTTTAGAGGATACTTTAGCACCTCCTAGTATTGCTAAAACTGGTTTTTCTCCAGTTTTCATAACTTTTTCAATACTTTCTATTTCTTGTGCTAATAGGCTTCCAAAACATTTATGCTCTGGAAAAAACTCTGCAACAATAGTTGTAGATGCATGAGCTCTATGGGCTGTACCAAAAGCATCATTTACATATATGTCTCCTAATTTAGACAGTTTCTCTGCAAAGTCTTTATCTCCGGCTGTTTCTTCTTTATAAAAACGTAGGTTTTCTAATAGTAAAATCTGTCCAGGTTCTAAACTAGCAGCAGCAGCTTCAACCTCAGCTCCAACACAATCTTTCACAAACTTTACTTCTACACCTAAAATGTCTTCAACTTTTTCTGCAATATGACCTAATGAAAAGGCATCTTGAAACCCTTTTGGACGTCCTAAATGAGACATTAAAATACAGCTTCCGCCGTCTTCTAAAATTTTAACAATAGTTGGTTTAGCAGATACAATTCTTGTAGCATCTGTTACTTCAAAGTTTTCATTTAAAGGCACATTAAAATCTACGCGAATTAGTGCTTTTTTGTTTTCAAAATTAAAATCGTTAAGCGTTTTCATTGGTTCGTATTTTATTATTTTTTATTATCGAATGTCATATTTACGTCAAGTCTATTTAAGTACCGAACATAAACATTTCATTCATGTTTATTTTATGCTTTTCAACTATTTAACACACAAATGTAACTAATTAAAAACAGCTATAAAACCTGTTTTTTCACGAAAACGATATAGCTTGCGAAGATTATTAATAAATTGATTTATTATACCTATTTAACTTTGAAATAGCACATATAAATCGTTTCTTTTTTGTCTACTCTTCGTTAAAAAATAATAGGTATCCTTTACTTTTTTGTTGAAAAGCCAGAGTCTATGAGGTGAGTAAGCTCTTTAATATTTTCCAGAATAATTTTCTTTATATTTTTTTTCATAAGCCATTTCATAAAAATTCCGAAAGGTTTAAAATCTGCAAAAACTTCAACTCGAAGCTTTGTATAACCCTCTTCTGTTTCCTCCAGAATAAAATAGTTATTCATACGCTTGGTAAATGGTACATTGGTTGTAGATTCACCATAGACTAATTGGTTTTTGTTTACTGTTTTCTTAACGGTAGTTTGCTCTATTTGCTCGTTTTTATTTACTAAACATTTATGTTTTTGACCCGCACGATTCACTTTATTTTTCTCATATTCTAGTTTATTAACACCCTTTGTCCAAAGCAGTCTATAATCAAAATTACTAATCACTTCATAAAGTTCTAAAGCAGGGATTTTTACCAATTGAGTTTCATCAAATAATTTATGCTTAGGAACATTATTGGGAATGGGTTCAATTTCCGGAAGTTTCTCTTTTAAATGCGATAACGGATTGTAAGTAAAAGTTATAGAACCAAAATCATACGCTGCAATTAGCTTATTCTTTTCATTTACAGGGCGAACACTTTCAGTAAAAATGGCATATTCTTTTAATGGCACGTCATTTTTAAGCAGACGATGGATTTGTATCACATGGCTTCCATATGGTTTTTTAGAGTCTTTAACTTCTATAAATTCAATTTCGCCATAGTGAACAACAAACTTGATTTTTAAATTATACGCAGAAGAACAGGCGCCACAATGACAAATACGTTGGTATTCGTACCGTTTAATATGCGCATGAAACGCTAAATACATAGCTTCAATTTGCTTTTCAAGAGCTGAAACATCAACCTGACTATCAAGTTTATACATAAATAAGGCATCACCTTCAATTTCAGCCAACTCCAAGCCCATTGTATTCGTGTCAATCAACAATTCTAATAGCTCGGAAACTATGTGCCTGCTATGACTAATATCTGTATGATGCACAAATTCTGTAAATCCAGAAATATCAGGAATAAAAAGAATAGCGTTTTGAGTCATTTTTATAATCTAAGTTTAAAGCACTTCATTGAATATATAAAAATAAGTCGATTTATTTTGTGTTTATTACAACATTATGTTAAATACAGAAAAGTATTCTTGTCACAAAAAATCATTTATAAAAATAGATAAGACTATTCACTTTACTTATCGTTTCTGTGCTTTAACATCTAATAAAAAATGTGTAGGTTTGTTTTATGCTTTTTGAGGATGTTTTAGGTCAGGATCATATTAAAAATCATTTAACACAAAGTGTTGATAATGGTAGAATTCCGCATGCCCAATTATTTGTTGGAAATGAAGGTAGTGGCACACTACCAATGGCATTGGCTTATGCCCAGTATATTTTATGTTCGAATACTGGTGGAAAAAACACAACAGGAAACGACGCTTGTAATTTAAAGTTTAAAAATTTATCGCATCCCGATTTACATTTTGCTTTTCCGGTAACTACCAGCGACAAGGCAAAAAGTCATCCGGTTTCCAGTATTTATCTAGAAGAGTGGCGTCAGTTATTAAAAGAACAACCTTACGGAAACCTGTTTGATTGGTATAAATTGCTTGGTGTAGACAATAAGCAAGGACAAATAGGTGTAGACGAAGCCCACAAAATTGTAAAATCTCTAACTTTAAAATCTTACGAAGGTGGTTATAAAGTCATGCTTATATGGATGGCAGAAAAGATGAATACGGCTTGTGCCAACAAACTTTTAAAACTTATAGAAGAGCCTCCAAATAAAACCATTTTTATTCTTATTGCAGAAGATGAAGAGCAAATAATTAATACGATTAGGTCTCGTTGTCAAATTTTACATTTTCCGCCATTGGCAGAAGATGTAATAAAAGAAGCTTTAGTTAAAAATTATGGCTTAGACATGTCTGTTGCAACCAAAATTGCACATCAATCCAATGGAAATTACAATAAAGCCTGTGATTTAGTTTATCAGGATTCTGAAGATTTACAATTTGAAGAATGGTTTATTTTCTGGATTAGAAGTGCCTTTAAAGCCAAAGGGAATAAAGCAGCCATACACGATCTTATTTCTTGGAGCGAAGACATAGCCAAAACAGGAAGGGAAACACAAAAGCAGTTTTTACATTTTTGCTTAGATTTTTTTAGACAGGCATTACTGCTAAATTATAATGCTACAGACCTGGTTTTTTTAGAACCTAAAACTCCAAAATTTAAGTTAGAAAATTTTGCGCCTTTTGTACATGGTAATAATGTTTTAGATATTAGCGATGAGCTTCAAGACGCTATTTACCATATTGAACGTAATGGTAATTCTAAAATTATCTTAACAGATTTATCTATTAAACTTACCCGATTACTTCATAAAAAGCCTTCTTAACAACATGTTAAGTATTCTAAAAACAATGCGGTTACATATCAATAATTTCCAAACGCGTGTAGATTAACCTGATTATTCCATATCATAATCAAACTCAACCTCAAAACTAAATAATTCCCCGCTAACGCTAGTTTAAAAACTAGTGGCGGTAAAGACTAATAGGTAGGAGTAAGAAAAAAATAAGTAATATGGTTATTTGTTTCGTGCCACCAGTTGCAAACTGGCGGGAGCGTAGGAATAAATACTCTTTTTACGAAGTAATGACAAGAAGTTTATATTATGTGATTTTTAATGATATATGAGAGTAAGCTATTCCTCTCTAAGAGTTGTGTCATTGTTAGAAAGTATCAATCTAAACCTAGGATTAAACCTATTTTTCGAATTTTGGGTCTTGGATTGTTCTATAGGAGCTGACTTCTTAGTATATATAAGGTTCGCATTTTCTGCTATATCTTTAATAGGTTCGCTTTTTAAATTATTATTATTAGGGGTTAAGTCCACCCAATCATCATCATTCAACAGCTCATCCTCACTAAATGTAGCTAAGTCATAATCTACCGATGGAAATTGAAAAAACATATCTATTATTTCATCAGTAAATAACTTGTTCTGATATGAACTAGAAAAGTATTGAAATGGTTTTGCGAATTCAGGATGAAGGTCATGGAAAGAAGGTATATGCCATATCGATTCGCCTTTACTATTCTTTAGTTTTTTTTGGAATTCTCTCTTGATATAAATAGCACTAGTAAATGAAACCCCATACATTTCGGGGTTGTAAGAAGTATTATTTGTTATTTTTTCTATTGCCTTTTGAGAGGTTAAACTATTATACAGAAAGTAAAGAGGGTACCCCTTCTTACCATGAGCATAGTCCACTAATCGGTCTATTTGATCAATGTTATCTCGTCGGTGTGATATCTGTGCAGGAGCTACCAGAATACATAAGTTTTGCCTGAATTGGAAAAAATAAAAATCCTCCATTCACTTTTATATAACATTCAATGTCATTACCGTTTGCTTTTTCTGATTTAGCTTCAAATAATTTCATACCGTGATTTGAAATATCTGAAGCCAAGGCTAGATGATGAAGAATATCTTGAGTAATAGTTGTTTCATATATCTTAAATCCTTTCCTGCTTCTTGCAAATGCAATACGATTCCAAACATTAATGGAAATCATACTAAGGATTTTTGATATATCCTTGCCTGCATATAATTTCTGGATTTCCTCTGTTATTGCATTGTTCATTTCAATTTTATTGATGTTATCAACGAAGATAAAATGATCTCTAAAATATGATAAAAATTCGTATTTTCACGATATGAAATCAGAAATAATTAAATCGCTTTCAAATAATTTTGAAGATCACTCTCAAACAACCGAAAACGGAATAGAATTTTGGTTTGCTAGAGATATTCAACATCTTTTAGGATATTCTGAATGGAGAAATTTCCAAAAAGTTATAATAAAAGCAAAAACTTCCTGCGAAGCAACTGGGAATAATGTTTTAAACCATTTTGTTAACGTCAACAAAATGGTTAAACTTGGTTCAGGTAGCGAACGAGAGATTGATGATATAATGCTTACAAGATACGCTTGTTATTTAATTGCTCAAAATGGTGACCCAAGAAAAGAACAAATTGCATTTGCACAGAATTATTTTGCTGTTCAAACTAGAAAACTAGAAGTAATTGAAAAGCGAATTAAAGATTGGGAAAGATTACAGGCTCGGCAAAAACTTACTCTTTCTGAAAAAGAATTGTCTGAACTTATTTATGAGCAAACAGGAAATGATAGAAATTTTGGAATAATTAGAAGCAAAGGAGACCAAGCATTATTTGGAAAAACTACCCAACAAATGAAAAATAAATTAGGTGTCCCTAAAGGTCGTGCATTAGCTGATTTTTTACCAACAATTACTATAAAAGCAAAAGATTTTGCAACAGAAATTACTGTTTTTAACACAAAAGACAAAGGATTAAAAACTGAAAGACAAATTTCAGCTGAACATATAACAAATAACCGTGGAGTTAGAGGTATATTGCTAAAAAGGGGAATCAAACCTGAAGAACTACCACCTGAAGAAGATATTAAAAAAACTGGAAAGAAGAGTGAATTCTGAAACAAAAAAGCTCGGTAAAAGCCCAGATAAGCTGAAATAAAAAACACTACACACAAAAATGCTATAAGCAATTGCTTGTTATCCCCCGATTTCATCGGCTGATTTTCATACTGAAAATCAATCTCACAAAATCGCAATTATTCACAGGAAACCATTGTGCGTAATTTAACGCAACCTAATTCGAATTTAAGCATCTATTAAAAAATAGAATTATGAAAAAACTGATTTATCTTTTCATTCTGACTTTAGGGATAATTTCTTGTAGTTCTGACGATAAAACAGAAATTGACAATTCCAATATTATTGGGAAATGGAATTGGACAAATACTGACGGTGGAATTGCATTTCACATTCACGAAACACCAGAATCGTTAGGAGTAACTCTTTATTTGATTTTAAATAGAAACTACAGTTATTCTATTTTAGAAAATGGAACTGAAATATCAAATGGAACTTATCAGTTAATACAAAAAGAATCAAATTTGACAAATGAATTGGAAACATTTATAACTTATTCTGGTAACTTTCAGCAACCTCAAGGAATTATTTTGTCAGGAATGATTAATTCTTATGATAATAATAAACTTGGAATATCTCAAGATTTTCCAGACGGAATTGGAAGTGGATTTGAAAAAACTGATTAAAAAACTACACCTCCACTACCGCTAGTTTAAAAACTAGTGGCGGTAAAGACTAATAGGTAGGAGTAAGAAAAAAATAAGTAATATGGTTATTTGTTTCGTGCCACCAGTTGCAAACTGGCGGGAGCGGGGTCATAATCAAACAACTGAATAGATCAATAATCAACATCGCTCTTCGAAGTTTAGTATGATAATTTAGCTCTTTTTCTTTAGCAAATCATATTTGTTCGAGATCGTTGTTTTCAAAAAAGTATAATAGTCTCTTTTGTCTTGAGTAAGCTTACTTTCGAGCTTTAAAGATTCTTCTACTATAGATAATAAATCATCTTTACTTTTTAAAATGAATAAGCTACTAAAATCAACATCTAATTGTTGGCTTATAAAATATATCTTATCCCAACCACTAATGTTTTCAAATCTTTCAACTCTTCCCACCATAGTTGGGTTTGAGCCTAACATTAAAGAAAGATTATGCTGAGATAGGCCTTTCTTCAATCTTGCCAGCCTTAGAACACATCCTATTTGAATATTTAAAAGATGTAATTCTATTTCACCGTACTTTCTCATATTGTAAAATTTGAAAAAATAGCTTAGTTTATTCGATACAAATTTGTAATGAATAAACTAAGCTATATTGTCATCAATTATGTAATTTTGCGATTCTTCAAATAAAATATATGAAGCATTCGCTTTGAATCTCGCGCTAGAAAACTGGTAATTTTACAGGAACGAGAAGATAAGTAAGATGCTCACGTCCTTGGGCGTTACATATCAATAATTTCCAAACACATGTAGATTAACCTGATTATTCCATATCATAATCAAACTCAACCTCAAAACTGAATAATTCTTTAGGGTGTACATTTAAGCCTTTAGACAATTCCAGCAATGAAGATAATTGGATATTTCTTTTCCCTTTTTCAATTTTACTAATATCACTATAATCTATATTGCAACGAGTAGCTAATTGTCTAAAAATTAAACTTTTAGAGTCTCTAATTCTTTTTAAGTTTTTTCCGAATAAGATTTTAAAATTATCCTTTTCTGTTTCACTGCTCATGATGTAGATTTCATAGCGGTTTTTCTGCTATTTTTCTATAACAGTCATATATTTTAATTCGCCTTCTTTCCATTGTTCAATTTCATCTTCATTTAACGGTGTAATAGATATGGGACTATATCTCCTAAGTATCTTACCATTTTTATCAAGTTTATGTTTACTTGAATATGATTTAGATTCTTCATAAACAACTCGTACTAAATCATTTTCATAAACTTTGTCTGGAAATAAATCTCTATAGGATTTTAACCCAAGAGCTATTGCTACTCTACCTAACATCCGAATATTATATTTGGCATGATCTTTAGGGTTCTCAATTTTACCCATGTAACCTTCAGATACTCCAATTTTGTGAGCTAAAGCTACTTGACCTACATATGGCTTTGATTTTGCCCTTAATTCAATCACTCTTTCAATTATATGATAATCTAAATATGATATTATGATTTCAAAACGCATTCTTAAGTATAATATATAAGCAATCACGTGCTTTTATTAAGGATTTGCACATACATATATGGTTGTGTTATTTTTTTTAATATATTTGTGTCAAATAATATATATTTGCGATTCTTCGTATAGAAAATATTTGAAGCTGTCGCTTAGAGTCTCTGAATTGAAAACTGGTAATTTTTGCAAAGAGATGATAAGTAGATTTGCTCACGTACCCGGGCGTGGGCTCTCTTATCTTTGCAAGGTATACCAGTACCCCAATTCAGGTAAGTTGAGTTCCACGCCCTTTTTGTTTCCATACATCATAGGCTATGGTGAGGTCTTTACCTCATCCTTAAGGCAACTAAACTTTAAATTTTATTAACCAATAAAAAAGTAACATTATTGTTATGGAAAAAACAGTAGCCGATTTATTACCAGATACTTTTGTAATGCCGCCCTATGCTGTTATAGTCACGCTTATTTCATTGTTGAACAGCTCTGGCTTATCAGATAGCGTTGTAAAACATTGTATAACGGGGCTAAAGATTATCACCATTATGCACCTGTGCAAAAACCACGATATAGAAATCGATATTCTAGAGAAGAAGCATTTCGATGCGTTCTTTGAGAAACTTCCACAAACATATTATAACAACAGGGAACTGATTACAGAAATTATGATTATTGAAAATATTGACCAATGCGTTAAGGCCAATAAAATACTAAGTGTTGATAGCTAGAGCCAAACAACACCGCTTCTCAGGTGTTTTTGGCTCTTTTCATTCCTGCGATTTATGCTGAACTTGTTTCAGTAAGGCAGGAATCTCATAAATGGAACTTGTAATTAAGAGAAAAGCACACTATTTTAACGCTCTAGAAACCTTTTCTTTTTTATTGCATAACGTAGAAAAAATACGGTTAAATATTTTAAATGTAACTTTGCACAAAACTTAATGCAAATCTTCACCACTCAATTAAGTTTAAAACAACTAACTCCTATTACTTTATGGGAACGATTATGAATTAAATTATAAATGACAAGAAAGAAAAAAAGGAAATCGAAAAAAGGAATTTCCAACCTAACAAATACCATTCTAAGTATTTTAAAAAAAGATAGAAACCAATCATTCAACTATAAACAAATTGCTGCAAAACTTGGTGTTAACGATGCCAGTAGCAGAAATCAAATTATAAAGACCTTAGCCAAACTTGCTGCCAAACAAGAGATTATACAGGTAGATCGAGGAAAATTTAAAGCAGTTATTAATACAGAGTACCATACAGGTATTTTAGATTTATCTGCCAAAGGGTCTGGCTATGTTATCTGTGATGCGTTTGATGACGATATTTTTATAGCATCCAATAATATTAATAAAGCATTAAATGGCGATGAAGTAGAGTTCTATGTATATAAACGTAGAAAAAGAGGGAAATTTGAAGGCGAGATAACCAATATTATAAAACGCGATAAAAGTGAGTATGTTGGCGTAATTCAGATCCATAGCAACTATGCTTTTGTAATTGCCGATAGTACAAAAATGTATAAAGATATTTTTGTGCCAATTAACAAAACCTTTAAAGCCGAAGATGGCGACAAAGTATTGGTAAAACTTGAAGATTGGCCAGAAAACGCCGACTCCCCTTACGGAAAAGTAATTCAAGTACTTGGTAAACCCGGAGATCATAATACAGAAATCCATTCCATTTTAGCAGAATACGGATTACCACATGAATTTCCGGAAGAAGTAGAAGCTTTTGCTAATAAATTAGATACCTCTATTACTGCCGAAGAAATCTCTAAACGTAGAGACATGCGTAAAGACTTAACCTTTACAATTGATCCTAAAGATGCAAAAGATTTTGATGATGCACTATCTTTTGAAATCTTAGATAATGGATTGTATGAAATAGGTATTCATATTGCAGATGTATCTCACTATTTACAAGAAGGCACTGTTTTAGATGATGAAGCTTATGAACGTGCTACCTCTGTTTATTTAGTAGACAGGGTTGTGCCTATGCTTCCCGAAGTATTATCGAACAAAGCATGTTCATTACGCCCACATGAAGAGAAATACACTTTTTCTGCAGTATTTCAAATGAATGACAAATGCGAAATTAAAAACGAATGGTTTGGTCGTACAGTAACTTACAGTGATGCCCGTTATGCTTATGAAGAAGCACAAGCTATTATAGAAAATAATATAGGACTTGCCGTTCCTGCCAAAGCAGGAATCCACAACATTAACGAAATTAACAATACCATACCAAAAGAAGTATCACTTACGGGAAAAGAATATCAAACCCCTAAAGAAATAGCACAAGCTATTTTAAAAATGGACAAACTGGCAAAAACTATGCGTCAAAAACGTATGAGTTCTGGCGCTATTTCTTTTGATAAAGTAGAAGTTAAATTCAACTTAGACCAACAAAGTAACCCAGTAGGTGTATTTTTTAAAACCAGTAAAGATGCCAATAAACTTATAGAAGAGTTTATGTTATTGGCAAACCGAAAAGTATCAGAATTTATTGGAAAAAAAGACCCTAAAAAAACGTTTGTCTATCGTGTACACGACGAGCCAGACGACAGTAAATTAGCCAATTTGCAGGGTATAGTATCTAAATTTGGTTACAAACTTAATTTTAAAGATCGAAAAACAACATCAGCATCACTTAATAATTTGCTCAAAGAAATTAATGGTAAAAAGGAACAAAACCTTGTTGATACTTTAGCAATACGAAGTATGAGCAAAGCTGAATATACCACACACAACGTTGGGCATTACGGTTTGGCATTCGATTATTACAGCCATTTTACATCGCCAATCCGTAGGTATCCAGATGTGATGGCACACCGTTTATTACAGCATTATTTAGATGGTGGTAAATCTGTAAGCGAAGAAACCTACGAAGATAAATGTAACCATTCGAGTGCAATGGAAAACCTCGCTACTAAAGCAGAACGGGATTCTATAAAATACATGCAAATTAAATTTATGCAAGACCATAAGGATGATGAATTTGTAGGTGTTATTTCTGGTGTGACCGATTGGGGAATTTATGTAGAAATTATCTCTAATAAATGTGAAGGCATGGTAAGTGTTCGAGATATGAAAGACGATCATTACGCATTTGACCAAGACCAGTACGCCATGGTTGGCAGAAACACCAAAATAATGTATCAACTTGGAGATGAGGTTATTGTTAAAGTTAAAAACACAGATTTAGTTAAAAAACATCTTGATTTTAATTTAGTAGGTAAAAACGAAGCAGAATAATTAAATACATTCTTTTGTAACAATTATTATAACCTTTAAACTAATAATAAAATACCTCGGAGCAAGCTCATGGGGCATTCAATAGATACTGCAGTAAAAATTATTTAATCGAAAAGAACCTTGACTTTTGCCTTCGAAGGAAAAAATGAAACGAGCGAAACAACTCTCTGCCTCTAGAGTAGTTCGTTTCAAAAATTCTTTTATTTTTTAAAAAAGGAATAATTATTGATAACTTTACGTTTAAATCAAAAAACTTAAAAATTCATACATGAAACGTCTAGTAGTAATATTAACAATTTTAGTTTCTACAATAGCAGTAGCGCAAAAACCAATAGAAAAGTCAATTGGAGAATTTACACATCTAAAAGTATATGATTTAATAGACCTTGAACTCATTAAATCTGATAGTGATAGAATCGTTATTACAGGAAAAAACAATAAAGATGTTCTTGTAAATAATAAAAACGGAACACTAAAAATTAAAATGAAACTCGAAGAAGCATTCGACGGTAATAAAACAAAAGTACAACTATACTATACGGCAATAGATGTTATTGATGTTAATGAAGGTGCAAAAGTGTCTTCTAAAGAGACTATCGAACAATTTGAAATAGATTTGAACGCACAAGAAGGCGGAAAAATAGTAGTAAATTTGGATGTAAAATATGCTAACATTAGATCGGTTACAGGCGCTACTATTGAAACTACAGGAACTGCAAAACACCAGGATATATCCATTTACACAGGAGGTATTTATGATGGTGAAGATCTTAAAACAGAATTTACCGATGTTTCTATAAGAATTGCAGGGAAAGCATATGTTCGTGCAAAAACCTTAGTAAACGCTAAGATAAGAGCAGGAGGAGATATCTTTATCTATGGAAACCCAGAACGCGTCGATGAAAGTAGAGTACTAGGTGGTAGAATAAAGCGCATGAAATAAATGTCTTTCTTTTTTTAAAATAAGAAACCCGCTCCTGTAGCGGGTTTCTTGTTAAAAAACATTTTGCCCACCCATACAAAAACCATACAATAACTCTTACAAGTGTTATTTTTAGTATCTTAGCAATACAACAAATGGCATTTTTTGAGACGACTCGGTTTTTTGTTTTTCAGTATCCCTCTTTGGGTATGTAGTTTTCTACACTCACAAGAACACCCTCCTATTGAAATTTTTTCACCAAAAGATTATGGTGCCGAAACTCAAAATTGGTCCATTTCTCAATCTAAAGAAAATTACATTTACGTAGCTAATAATAAAGGGCTCCTTGAATTTAATGGGGCAAATTGGCAATTATATCTATCGCCTAACGAAACCATAATAAGATCCGTTAATGTTATAGAAAATTTAATATATACAGGCAGTAATAGAGAATTTGGATATTGGCAACGAAATGAATTTGGACTATTATACTATACTTCATTATCAAAAAAATTAAAGATAGATTTTTTAGAAGACGAAGAATTCTGGAATATTATAAGTATAGACGATTATATATTATTTCAATCTTTAAAAAGAATCTATATTTATAACAAAACCGATACTTCCTATAGTATTATAGATTCTGAAACTATTATCTACAAAATATTTAAAGTTGATGAAACTATTTATTACCAGAAAACCAAAGATGGTATATACAAAATCGAAAATGGCGAATCAAAATTAGTTTCAAATCACATAATCCTTAAAGAAAATAGACTAGTAAATGTTTTTATTAAAGACGATAAACTTTTAATAGAAACAGAAAATAATGGTTTTTATATCCTAAATAATGGAATCCTTTCTAAATGGGATATCTCTGCAAACAAAAAACTATCAGAGGTTAGTGTATTCCGTAGCATTCAGTTAAAAGACAATAGTTTTATATTAGGAACCAGATCTAATGGTATTTTACATCTAACTCCAGACGGTAGCATTGATTATAATATAAACACATTTCATGGACTAAGTAATAATACCGTGCATGGGGTTTTTGAAGACGTAGAAAACAATATCTGGTTAGCCTTAGAAAATGGCATTAATTGTATAAACATTAAGTCTCCATTTAGAATTTATCCCGATGAAAAAGGGAAAATAGGAACTATATATACGACTTCCGTTTTTAACGGTAATTTATATTTAGGAACCAATCAGGGATTATTTTATAAGCCTTTGGAGACACAAGAAAATTTCAAAGGGGTTGAAGGGGTTCAAGAAGCTGTTTGGAGTTTAACTATAATAGATAATACATTGTTTTGTGGGCACGACACAGGAACCTCTGTTATAAATAACAACATAGCTGAAAAAATTAAAGGTATACAACAAGGTACTTGGGACATAAAATCAATTAACAAAACAGATTTACTATTACAAGGTAATTATGACGGTTTATACATCCTTCAGAAAATTAATAACAAATGGGTGTTTAGAAATAAGATAGACGGTTTTGACCTATCAAGTAAATTCTTTGAGCTTTACAATAATCAAATTTTTGTAAGCCACGAATATAAAGGTGTTTTTAAAATTGATGTAGACAAAAATTTCACAAAAGCTCTAAGCATTATAAAAGATCCAGATCTTGGAAAAGAACTAAACTCCAGCATTACTAAATACAATAATAAACTATTATACATTTATAAAGAAGGTGTTTTAGAGTATCATACAGAAATTAATAAATTTTTAAAAGACACTGTTTTAAGTACACTTTTCTCAAAAGAAGATTATACTTCAGGGAGGCTAGAATTTAACAAAGAAACTAATACTTTATGGAGCTTTTCTAGAAGTAATCTTAATTATATCTCTCCAAGCAAATTAAGTAATGCCCTAAAGGTTAACAGGATCCCTTTTTCCAAATCATTGCCGCGAGGTTTAACAGGTTACGAAAACATATCCTTTCTATATAACCAGAAGTATTTAATAGGAACCTCAACAGGTTTTGTTGTTTTAGACCTAGACAAAATATCTAATATGCCTTATGAGATTTCAATTAATTCAATCACCAAACACAGCATCTCCAATACTTGGGAAACCGTAAATAAAAATATTAATGGAAATTTTAAAAATAAGGACAACAATATAGAGTTCTCCTTTAGTGTTGCAGAATTTGATAAATATCTCGATACAGAGTATCAATATCAGTTAGAAGGGATGTACCCAAACTGGAGTAATTGGTCCTCCAAACCTAAGACATTATTCGAAAATTTACCTTTTGGCGATTATACATTTAATGTAAGAGCAAAGGTAGGTAATGCCCTTACTAAAAATGTAGCTTCCTATCGTTTCAATATAGAAAGACCATGGTATCTTTCTAATATCATGATAGCAGCATATGTTATTTTTGTTTTATTGTTTTCATTAATGATGCACCATATTTACAAACGTTATTACAGAAAACAAAGAGAAGCATTACTACAAAAAACCAAACGAGAACTAGAATTAAAGGAGCTTGCAAATAGGCAACAACTCATGAGTTTTAACAATGAAAAATTAAGACAAGATATAGACAACAAAAATCGTGAACTGGGTATTTCAACAATGAGCCTAATTAAAAAGAATGAGTTCTTGAATAGTTTAAAAAAGGAATTACAAAATGTTAATGACGTTAAAAATGTAAAACATGTTATTAAAATAATTGACAGAAATTTAAATAATACAGATGATTGGCATGTTTTTGAAGAAGCATTTAATAATGCAGATAAAGATTTTCTAAAAAAGATCAAACAGGAGCACCCTTCGCTTACTTCTAACGATTTAAGATTATGCACATATCTTAGGTTAAACTTATCCTCAAAAGAAATCGCTCCGTTACTCAATATTTCGCCAAGAAGCGTTGAAGTAAAACGATATAGATTACGAAAAAAGATGAATCTGCAACATGAATCTAGCTTAACAGACTATATTCTAGAAATTTAAAAACACAACACGCACCTTTTTCACCTATACAACACCACAACATTGGGGTTTTTTCTTACTTTTTATGATTTATTTTCTAGAAAGAATTTCTTAAAAAAACCTAATAAATACTGAGGTTTTAATAAAAAAACGATGTTTTTTTTATCATGTATGTTTTTTGTAGAGGTGTTTTTTGACAAGCTCGCAATTAAATAGAGTAATTTTAAAAAGCTAGAAAGTCCCTTTCAGTTCATTTACAAAATCTCCCAGTAAATGTCTCTGAATAAAAAATGACTAACTCAAATAATTTAAACGAAACTATGAAAAACAATTTTCTAAGATTAGTATTCTTCTTATTTACGGTAACTGCATTTGCACAGTCAGATAAAGTATCCGTTGTAAGTAATGATGAAGGCATGAAATTAGTTGTCAACGGAAAAGATTTCATGATTAATGGTATGAATTGGGATTACTTTCCAATTGGTACTAATTACTCCTATAGTTTGTGGAAGCAATCCGATGCTGTTATTAAAGCAGCATTAGATGCCGAAATGGGCCTATTAAAAAACATGGGGGTTAATGTAATAAGACAATACACAGGTGTTCAGCCTAAATGGATTCAATATATCTATGAAAACTATGGTATTTATACCATGCTTAATCATTCATTTGGTAGATATGGGTTAACAATCAACGGTGCTTGGGTAGCTGTGACCGATTATAGAGACCCTGCAACACAGAAGCTACTCATGTCTGAAGTTTCTCAGATGGCTGAAACATACAAAAATACTCCAGGGTTACTCCTTTTCTTATTAGGAAATGAAAATAATTACGGACTGTTTTGGGCTGGAGCCGAGACCGAAGATTTTCCAGATGAAGAAGATAAAAAAAGAGAAGTAGGTGAAAAGCGGGGAAGACCTATGTATAAATTAATGAATGATGCCGTGCTTAAAATGAAGGCAATTGATGCTTCACATCCAGTGGCCATTTGTAACGGAGATTTATTGTTTGCTGATATCGTAGCAGAAGAATGTAAAGACGTGGATATTTATGGCGTAAATATGTATCGTGGTAAATCGTTTGGAGATGCTTTTGAACGCGTTAAAAACGAATTGAATAAGCCTATCATGTTTACAGAGTTTGGTTCTGATGCCTTTAATGCCATTACAAATAAAGAGGACCAAAAGATGCAAGCCTTTTTTATGGTAGAAAACTGGAAGGAAATCTACCAAAATGCTGCCGGCTTAGGAAAAGCAGGAAATTCCATAGGAGGTTTTACATTTCAATTTAGTGATGGCTGGTGGAAGTTCGGGCAAACAAAAAACCTAGATATTCATGACACTAACGCATCCTGGGCCAATGGAGGCTATTACCTCGATTTAGAGCCAGGACAAAACAATATGAATGAGGAATGGTTTGGAATTTGTGCAAAAGGACCAACTAACGAAAGAGGTTTATACGACTTATATCCACGTGCAGCATATTACGCTTTAAAGGAAGCACACAGTTTAGATCCTTATGCTAAAGATGTCACTTCAGACTTTGTTGATAATTATTTCAACAATATAGAGCTAATGGATGCGGTACTTAGAGCCAGAGGTGATAAAGCTGCGCTAGGAGCGAACAGTGCAGGAAAAATAAGATTAAGCAATTTACGTGCGGAATTTACCACATTCAGTACAGGAGGTACTTTATTAACAACCCCAGAGACTGCAAATCCAGATGAAGAAGCATTTCCTAATCAGCTTGGTTTTGACCACATGCAATCTTATTATGTTGGTGTTGAAGGGAATCCAACCTCAAACATGAGAGCTGAAGTTAACTTCAATATTCTTGGTAATGTAGCACAAAACCCTATTAATGAGATATTTTACGAGAACGTAGGTAGGCCAATTAAAGTTACCAATACAAACGGCGAAGAAGTTATTATTACAGATAACAACAGAGTGAGGGTGTACAATGCTAAGTTTGAATGGAACTCTAAAGTGGCAGATGTAAGAGGGTTTTACAGAACCGGCCACTACCATTGGGGGTACGAAGGCGATTTCTTTGGGTTATATCCAGAAGCTAACTACGGACCAAACTTAGATATTTACAATGGTGAGATTCTGGGAATGGAGATTGATGGAAAAGGGTCTTTAAAAGGCCTTAAAGCCGCTTTTGGACCACAATTATGGTGGGGAGCAAATCCAACGGTATTATTAAAATACAGAACTCATTTTAAGCATTGGGATATTACTGGTATTTATCATAGAGATTTAGACACTAGCCTAGAATTTGATGACAATGGACTACGATTTTTAAATGCTAATCAGGTACAAAGTGGTGTTATTCCACCTTGGCCCACAGAACGTGCTACCGTAGTTTTAGAAAGAGACTTTGGAGCCTTTGGTATTTCATTAGGAGGTATCTGGGGAGGAAGTCCTCTTAACGGTAGTACATTTCAAGATGTAACAGGTGGTCCAGGGAGCTATGTAGTATATCAAGATAAAATAAACTCAGATGATAACTGGGGTGGAAAAGCCAAAATAACCTATGAAAAAGGACGGTTTAATTTCTATGCGCAAGCGGCATATATGGGATTGGTTGCCAATGGAGGCGCAGATGCTACAAGAACATTTACAGGTTGGAAACTTAAAGATTCTGGAAGTGGTAACCAAACCAATATACTTTCTGGTTTCACATACAGCATTGGAGATTGGCAAATAGCACCAAACTTCCTTTGGCAAAAACCTCTAGTAGATCCAATGCCTAATGATGTAACCGCACCAGGAAGATTAAGAAACTTTATAGACGACCCATTCGCTGTAAGAGGTAATAGAGAAACCACAGCAGGAGAATTACTCTTAACCTTCGATCCAACACCTGGATCCTGGTTTTATGAGTGGGACAATGATCGAGCGGAAGATGCAAAATTTGCTTTTAACTTAGGTTTTGTATTTAGACATCAGCCAACATCACAAGATGCGCATATTGGGTTTTTAGCAAATCGTACATTTTTTGCTTTTCCACAGGCTGCGCCAGCACAAGACCTCTGGGAATTAAGTTCTCGTGTTGTTTCTAAAGCAAGCCCAGAATTGGGCATTATTGGAAATTTTTATGGAGGTAACGCTCAGGCTAATGGTGATAGTGACAGAACCATAGAACGCTTTGGAGGGGACATCAAAATGATATACAAAAAGTGGAAGGTAGAATATGGTTTCAAGGTTAATGACTGGGGTCCTTTCGATTACCATCGTGATTTCAACTTGACATTCCCAATTCAAAATATGATTGATATTTCTACATCCATAGGTAAGCCTGATTGGTTTATCCTTCCGGATACTAAGATTGGTATCCGTGGTACTTGGCGTTCCTTAAATGAAAATTCGCCAAGATATTCGCCTACAGCTGTTCCAGCAAATACGTTTCCGGCTATACCACCAATAAGCCCTGTTGGATTTGATGATGGAAATGAATGGGAGATTAGAACATATGTACACATCAATATTGGTAAATAAAATAAGATTTAAGATGAAAAATATAACATTTACATATACAAAGATCATATGCCTTTTAGGGTTCATGTTTACAATCGTAGTAAGTTGTGAAAGAGAGTTATCTGATGAAGCCGTATTTGCAACATTCCCAAATACAGCAGAAGTTTTTACGGACGCCCCTGTTGGTTTAGGTACTAATTTTTATTTTCCTTATATCGGATCAAAAGCCACAGCCTGGACTGTAGATGATGATGTAAGTTATGAAGGTACGGCATCCATGCGTTTTGATGTCCCAAATGCTAACGATCCTGATGGAAACTTCGCAGGAGCCATCTTTAGAATAGATGGAGATGGGTCTGGTAGAGATTTGTCAGGTTTTGATGCCCTAACATTTTGGGCAAAGGCTTCTCAAGCAGTCACGATAGGAGAATTTGGTTTTGGAGAAGACTTTGGTGAAAATAAATACGTGACCACTAGAACAAATATAGACTTAACAACAAATTGGGTGAAATATGTTGTTCCTATCCCAGATCCGTCCAAACTCATTCAAGAACGTGGTCTGTTAAGATACTCAGCAGGAGGTATAGGTCCTGTAGGTAGTGAAGTAGGCTATACCTTTTGGATAGATGAAGTTAAGTTTGAAAAACTTGGAACAGTTGCACAGCCACAACCTGTTATTTTAAGCGGTCAGGATGTAGAACAACAATCTTTTAACGGCAGTCAAATAGACTTGGCAGCAAGTGGCCTTACACAAACGTTTAATGCAAATGGAAGGAATGTAACAGTAAACACAGCACCTGCCTATTTCACGTTTACGTCATCAGAGCCAAGTGTTGCCAGTGTAGATGAAAAAGGCTTGGTCACAGTTAACAGTCAAGGTACGGCAAGCATAACCGCAGTTTTGGCGGGTGTTGAAGCTAAGGGATCGTTAAAAGTAACATCCAATGGTGGTTTACAACCAGCTCCAACACCAACACTACCAGAATCCAATGTGATATCGATTTTTAGTGATGCCTATACAAATATCCCGGTTGATTTTTATAACGGAAATTTTCAGGGTCAGGGCACCACAGGTGGTGTAGCTAGTTTAGGGAATGACAATATTCTCTTATATAATAATTTCGATCAAGATTTTGGTTTTGTAACCACACAATTTGTAAACCCAACGGTAAACCTAACCAGTCAGAATAGAATACATTTTGATTTATATATCCAAGAATCAATCGACTCGGGTGATCAATTAACGGTGGAACTAGTTAATGCTGGAAGTGACGGTGTCATAGAACCTTTTGTTGATAATGGTGGTGGACTTAGTATACCTTCAAGCGAATTAACAAGTGGAACATGGATGAGCTTCGATCTATCATTGGACAATTTTACAAACCCAACAGGTGGTAATAATTTTAGCGGTGGTATTGCCAATAGAGCTCATATGGGTTCAATAACATTTGTCTCTGGACTTACACTTTCATCCATTATTGTCGATAACATATACTTCTACACAGAATAAGCTAGATACTATAAATTTTAAAAAGAAATTAAGATGACTAAAAAACATACATATAAAATAAAAGAGCTATTCATTTCAGTGCTCTTGATGGTTTCCTTTTTTGTGATATCTAGCTGTGAAACTGATGAAACACAAACTGTAGCTACGTTTACAGAACTGGTTATGGCGGATGAGTTTGACACAGATGGAGCGCCTAATTCAACCATTTGGGGGTTTGACATAGGAACAGGAGAAAACGGTTGGGGTAATAATGAATTACAATATTACACAAACCGTACAGAAAATGTTACAGTACAAAATGGTGTGCTCATTATAACGGCAAAACAAGAACAGTTTGAACAATCTTCTTATACCTCAGCAAGACTTTTAACTAAAGGAAAGTTTGAACAAACCTATGGACGTTTTGAAGCTCGTATCAGGTTGCCATATGGACAAGGTATCTGGCCTGCATTTTGGTTATTGGGAGACGATTCTAACGGTACAGAAGTTTGGCCACAAATAGGTGAAATAGATATTATGGAATATTTAGGAAATGAACCGTCCAAGATATTTGGTACCGTTCACGGTCCTGGGTATTCTGGTGGTGAATCTATAAGTAAACCATACATATTAAACAACGATAGATTCGATACAGGTTTTCACATATTCGGTATAGAATGGGGACCTGATTATATTAATTACTACGTTGATGATGTATTATATAATCAAATAACACCCGACGACGTTCCCGGAGAATGGGTGTTTAATCAAGGCCCTTTCTACATCATATTAAATGTAGCTGTTGGAGGCCAATTACCAGGTTCACCAAACGCAGAAACCGTATTCCCTCAAACCATGCTTGTAGATTATGTACGTGTTTATAATAGAAGCAACTAACTCAAAATAAAAAACAATGAAAACTATAACAAAAACATTTAAATATATATCCATTTTGATATTGGCATTATCCTTCAATGCATGTGAAGATGATGATGCCGTATTACCAAGAGTTGAAGCTGGTTTTAGTTATACCGTTGATATGAATACGGGAACCGTAACCTTTATCAATATATCAGAAAACGCAAATACCTATGAATGGAATTTTGGAGATGATGACACATCTACTCTTATTAATCCAGTAAAAGTTTATACCAATGGTACTTATACTATTACACTTAAGTCTGTAAATGTTGCAGGAGCATCTGATACGTTTGAAGACGACATCGAAATAGCAATTCCGGAAGCTGTTGCATTCCCTATCTCATTCGATTCTGATGATGTGAATTATGGAGGTGATCCTTTTAGCGGTGCTTCTTTTGCAATAGTAGATAACCCAGATCCTGCAGGGTCAAATACTGATGCTTCCAAAGTTGGAGCATTAACCAATAGCGGAGCCACTTTTGAAGGTGTTGCTTTCGAGTTAGGAACTTCAATAGACCTATCTACAGAAAAAACCATAAAAATGGATTTTTGGTCAGACACTCCAATTAGCATACTACTTAAACTTGAGGTTTCAGAAAATGCTTTTACCGAAGTTACAGTTAATCATGGCGGTACAGGATGGGAAGAACTCTCTTTTAATTTTTCCGATTCAGGAACTTATCCTAAACTGGTGATTTTTGTAGATGGTCCTGGCACAACTTCAGGTACTTTTTACTTCGACAATTTAGAGCAAGTTGAAACAGATACTACTGGGGGAGCATGCACAGATACGCCTGTTGCAGCAACTGTATTCCCTGTAGATTTTGAAGCTTGTGAATCTTTTATAGATTCATTTGCAAACGATGGAAGTATTACAACAGAGCTTTCGGGCAACCCGGATAAAACAGGTGTGAATACCTCAGATAATGTTTTAAAAGTAATCAAAGCTAACGGAACTAATAGATGGGCTGGATTTCAAAACGCATTTCCTGAAAATTTTGATGCTACAAAAACACTTAAGGTTAAAGTATACTCATCTAAAGCCAATGCTGTTATGAAATTTGAGGTAAATAGCAACCCTCAACCTGCTGGTTCTGGAAACCCCGGACCTCAATATGCAACTATAACAGATGCTAACACGTGGACTGAAGTAGAAGTAATATTTACGGGAATACCTGGTAATAACACAGGTCTTAATCAGTTGGTTATAAAACCAGATAATCCAGATGGTACAGACGGTACCTTAACAGATGCTGAAGAAACTTATTATTTTGATGATATTTCCTTTGGTGATGGAGGTGGTACATCTACAGAGCCAACAACTGCAGCACCAACACCAACTCAGGATGCTGCAAATGTTAAATCAGTATTTAGTGATACCTATACAGACATAGCGGGCACTAATCTAGATACCAACTGGCAAGGCGATTTAGTTTCCGAAACGGTGGCTATTCAAGGTAATGATGCCATAAAGTATAGCAATGTGAAATTCATTGGAATGCAATTGGCTGGAGATACCGATTTCTCTGATATGGAATTTTTACACGTCGATATTTGGACACCTGATGCTACCGTGTTAGAAATAACGCCGATAAGCCCTCCAAACGAATTACTAGTAGGCTTAGCGGGTCTAACCCAAGGTGAATGGAAAAGTTATGATATTCCTGTAACTGATTTTACAGGGGTAGATTTTACTAAAATATTACAGTTCAAAATTGATGCACAAAAAGGTGTGAATCCAGCTGTAGTTTATATGGACAACCTGTATTTCTATAAATCAGGATCAACAGGTGGATCAGAACCAACAATGGCAGCTCCAACACCAACTCAGGACGCTGCGAATGTTAAATCAGTATTTAGTGATACATATACCGATATAGCAGGTACTAATCTGGACACCAACTGGCAAGGCGACCTTGTTTCAGAAACGGTGGCTATTCAAGGTAACGATGCCATAAAATATAGCAATGTGAAATTCATAGGGATGCAATTGGCTGGAGATACCGATTTCTCTGATATGGAATTTTTACATGTCGATGTTTGGACGCCTGATCTTACGGTGTTAGAAATAACTCCGATAAGCCCTCCAAACGAATTATTAGTGGGCTTACCAAATTTAACACAAGGTGAATGGAAGAGTTATGACATTCCTGTAACCGATTTTACAGGGGTTGATTTTACTAAAATATTGCAGTTCAAAATTGATGCGCAAAAAGGTGTGAATCCAGGTGTTGTTTATATGGATAACCTGTATTTCTATAAATCAGGAGCTGCACCTACAGAACCAACCATGGCGGCACCAACACCAACTCAGGATGCTGCAAATGTTAAATCAGTATTTAGTGATACCTATACAGACATAGCGGGCACTAATCTAGATACCAACTGGCAAGGCGATTTAGTTTCCGAAACGGTGGCTATTCAAGGTAATGATGCCATAAAGTATAGCAATGTGAAATTCATAGGAATGCAATTGGCTGGAGATACCGATTTCTCTGATATGGAATTTTTACATGTCGATATTTGGACACCTGATGCTACCGTGTTAGAAATAACTCCGATAAGCCCTCCAAACGAATTACTAGTAGGCTTAGCAGGTCTAACCCAAGGTGAATGGAAAAGTTATGATATTCCTGTAACTGATTTTACAGGGGTAGATTTTACTAAAATATTACAGTTCAAAATTGATGCACAAAAAGGTGTGAATCCAGCTGTAGTTTTCATGGACAATCTGTATTTCTATAAATCAGGTTCAACAGGTGGTACCGGTTGTTCTGGTTCGGCAATAGCTGCAACAGCATTTCCAGTAAATTTTGAAAGCTGTGAATCTTTCATTAGCACCTTTGCTAATGATGGAAGTATTACGACAGAGCTTTCGGCTAACCCTGCAAAAGGAGGCATAAACACTACAGACAATGTGTTGAAAGTCGTTAAAGCCAACGGAACGAATAGATGGGCTGGTTTCCAAAACCCTTTCCCTAGTAATTTTGATGCTACCAAAACATTTAAGTTCAAAGTGTATTCAACAAAAGCAAATGTTGTTATGAAGTTTGAAGTGAATAGTGATCCCCAACCTCCTGGTTCTGGAAACCCAGGACCACAGTATAGAACGATAACACAGGCTAATACTTGGACTGAGGTGGAAGTTGTATTTACGGGCATCCCTGGTAATAATACCGGACTTAATCAATTGGTTGTAAAACCAGATAACCCAGACGGTACAGATGGTACGCTTACAGATTCAGAAGAAACCTATTATTTTGATGATATAAGACTTGAATAAGGTTAATTCAAGAATAATAAATAAACATAATGTAGACAAAGAAAGGCTAGCACAAATGTAATCCACTAGCTAGCCTTTTTATTAAAATAAACTTTAAAAAAGTTAAATGAATAGTACAGTTTTTATAGACGAACCTAAAATTTCAAATCATATGAGTACTATAAAAGGGGACTTTGTGAGCTTTGAAAATGAAACCTATTATAAAATTTCTAATAGCGATGCGATGCGCGCTTTCTTTATGAGCATAGTCAGCGATTCTAATCACTGGATGTTTATTTCAAGTAATGGAGGTTTAACCGCCGGAAGAAAAAATGCAGAGTTTTCATTATTTCCTTATTATACAGATGATAAAATAACCGAATCATCTGAAATTACGGGAAGTAAGGCTATTTTTCAGATCCATAAAAATGGAAAGCTACACATTTGGGAACCATTTTCTATACGCCAAATGGGTATTTACAAGACCCAAACAAATCTGTATAAAAATATATATGGGAATAAAATTGTTTTTGAAGAGAATAACCTTGATTTAGGCTTAACATACAGATATCATTGGAACACTAGCAATGAATTTGGGTTTGTAAAAAAATCAACATTAATAAATAATTCTGATTTTAAAATTAATGTTAATGTTTTAGATGGATTACAAAATATTTTACCCGCAAGCGTAACCGCCGATACACAAAGCGGTAGAAGTAATTTAGTAGATGCCTATAAAAAGAGTGAATTGCAAACAGAAGTTGGCTTAGGCATTTATGCCTTAAGTGCGGTTATTGTAGATAAGGCAGAACCAAGTGAAGCCTTAAAGGCTAATATTGTATGGTCATCTGGGCTTAAAAAACCTACTCACTTATTGTCCTCACAACAATTAGACAATTTTAGGAAGCATCAAGACATTCATCAGGAAGTTGATGTGAAAGCAGAGAAAGGAGCCTATTTTATATCAGCCGAAATAACATTAGAAGCAGGAACAGAAAAAAACTGGATGTTTGTAGCGAATGTTAATCAGTCCATTTCAGATATTGTTAAGGTTTCAAAAATCATTGAAAATGAAAAAGATATTGCTAATCTTATTCAAAAAGATATTGATGCTGGAACTAAAAACTTAATTCAGTTAACAAGTGCTTCAGACGGATTACAATTAACCGCAGATCCTTTAATCAACACCAGGCATTTCTCTAACACACTGTTTAATATCATGCGTGGTGGTATTTTTGATGATGGTTACAATATTGAAAAAGTTGATTTTATAAAATATATAGCCAAGGCTAATAAAACGTTCTTCAATAAAAAGAACAGTCAGTTAAAAAATTTACCCGAAGCATTCACTCTTAGTTATTTAAAAAATCTTGCAGAACAAGATGTAGATGCTATTTTTAAGCGACTTAGTTTTGAATATTTACCATTAAAATTTAGTAGACGGCATGGTGATCCTAGTAGACCTTGGAATAAATTTTCGATAAATACACATAGCGAAATTGATGGTTCTAAGATATTAGACTACGAAGGCAACTGGCGGGATATTTTTCAAAATTGGGAAGCACTTGCACATTCATACCCAGAATTTATAGAGAGTATGATTCATAAGTTTTTAAATGCAACCACATTTGAAGGTTATAACCCATACCGTGTGACTAAGGATGGCTTCGATTGGGAGATTATTGAGGAAAACGATCCATGGTCTTATATTGGATATTGGGGCGATCATCAAATCATTTACTTACTTAAGTTTTTAGAATTTATAGAAGACCATTTCCCTGGCAAACTTGAAGCACGCTTTGATCAGGATATCTTTGTATACGCTAATGTGCCTTATAAAATAAAAAGTTATCAGGATACACTCATTAACCCAAAAGACACTATTGCTTTTGACCACAAGCTAGATGCAAAAATTAATGAAGCAAAACAGAAATTAGGAGCAGACGGTGCATTGCTAAGAGATAAAAAAGATGCTATTTACAAAGTCAATTTAATTGAAAAGCTAATCACTACGGTATTAGCTAAAGTATCTAACTTTATTCCAGAAGGCGGTATTTGGTTAAACACACAACGACCTGAATGGAATGATGCTAATAATGCCTTAGTGGGCAATGGTGTATCCATGGTAACCCTTTACTATTTATATCGTTTTTTAAATTTCTTCGAAAAGATTGTTAAAAAGTCCAAAACAAAACAAATTGAAATATCTGAAGCATTAAAAACTTGCTTTGATGAAATTGTGTCAACATTAGAAACAAATAAACACACACTTTCAGGAAACGTATCAAATAAAGATAGAAAGACTATTCTGGACGGTTTAGGTTCAGCAGGAAGTAAGTATAGAAATACTATTTATAATGATGGATTTACAAGTAACAAATCCATTATAACTCAATCAGCAATTTTAGATTTTATAACAGTATCCAAAAACTATTTACAACATACCATTGATGCCAATAAGCGTGAAGACAATATGTTCCATGCATATAACTTAATGACGGTTGAAAATGACGAGGAAGTATCCATCTCTTATTTACCAGAAATGCTAGAAGGACAAGTAGCCGCTTTAAGCTCAGGTTATTTGTCTCCAAAAGAAGCTTTAGACTTATTAGATGGCTTAAAAAAGAGTGCGCTCTTTAGAGATGACCAATACAGTTATATTTTATACCCAGACAAAGAATTACCTCGATTTGATAAGAAAAATAACATCCCGCCTGAAAAAGTAGAACAATCTGATTTATTAAAGCGATTAATAAAAGACGGGAATAATCATATTATTGAAAAAGATGTCTTAGGTGGGTATCATTTTAATGGTAATTTCAATAATGCCAATAGTCTAAAAGAAGCTTTAGAAAATTTGTCTAAAGACGAATATAAATACCTTGTAAAAAAAGATACCGGGTTATTATTAGCCATTTTTGAAGCCATTTTTGATCATAAATCATTTACCGGTCGATCAGGAACATTTTTCGGCTATGAAGGTTTAGGGTCTATTTATTGGCACATGGTCTCCAAATTATTATTAGCTGTTCAGGAAAACTGCTTGTTAGCTGTAAATACCAATAAAAGCGAGAAACTTATTGGGAAACTTCTAGATCATTACTATGAAATAAACGCGGGCATAGGCGTACATAAATCGCCAGAACTTTATGGGGCATTTCCAACCGACCCTTACTCGCATACACCAGCTACCAAAGGTGCACAACAACCAGGAATGACAGGTCAGGTTAAAGAAGATATTCTAAGTAGGATTGGTGAATTAGGTGTTTTTGTGAAAGATGGTTGTATCACATTCAATCCATGTTTACTACGTAAAGAAGAATTTTTAAAAACGCCTAAAATTTTCAGCTATACAGATGTTATAAAAGAGGAATGGGAAATGATATTAGACCCAGACACGCTTTGCTTTATGTACTGCCAAGTCCCTATTACCTATAAGCTTTCAAACAAAGATAGCCTACAAGTAGTTTTTAATAATAACAGACAATTGAACTTTGATAATTTAAGTCTTGATTCACAAATTTCCGAGTCAATATTTCAAAGAAAAGGACAGGTAAATCAAATAAATGTATTGCTAAAAAGATAAAGGCAAACCAATGAAAACCAATTTAAAAAGACTCTTATTACTAACCATTTTAATTGCCACAACAGGATGTGCAAATAAGTCTAAAAAAGCAATAAAAAAAGTGACTGAAGAAAAATATATAACTGCAGCAGATATTTTAGGAAACCCGAAATATTTAGCCATTTCATATGGAGGTTACAGACAAATATCTCGAGATATTCAACCAACTATACCTCAGCTAAAAGAAGACATGAAAATTTTAGCAGCTATGGGAATTAAAATATTACGTACTTACAATGTACAACTGCAACAAGCCCCGAACATATTAAAAGCGATAAGAGAATTAAAAAGCGACGACCCAACTTTTGAAATGTACGTGATGTTAGGTGCCTGGATTGATTGCCAAAATGCATGGACAGACAAAGCACCCAATCACGACATTGAAAGCGAAAACAATGCAGCCGAAATTAAAAGAGCAGTCGCCTTGGCTAAAATATATCCAGATATTGTAAAGATTATTGCGGTCGGAAACGAAGCTATGGTAAATTGGGCAACAAGTTACTTTGTCCGCCCCAATGTCATTTTAAAGTGGGTAACCCATCTACAAGAATTAAAGAAATTAGGAGAGCTTCCGGAGTCTTTATGGATAACCAGTTCAGATGATTTTTCTTCTTGGGGCGGCGGCGATGCAAGCTATCATACTAAAGACTTGGAAAAACTAATCAAGGCAGTCGATTATATTTCCATGCATACATACCCAATGCACAATACCCATTATAATCCTGAATTTTGGTTAGCTCCTGAGAGCGAATCCGGCCTTTCAGATCACGAAAAAATTGAATCGGCGATGCAACGTGCACTTAATTTTTCCAAAGCACAATACGACAGTGTTTCAAACTATGTAAAAAGTTTGGGTGTAAACAAACCCATTCATATTGGAGAAACAGGATGGGCAACCGTCTCAAATGGACACTATAGCAAAAACGGATCTAGGGCTACAGACGAATATAAATCCGGTCGTTATCATGAATTGATGAGGGATTGGACCAACAAATCCAACATCTCCTGCTTCTATTTTGAAGCTTTTGATGAACAATGGAAAGATGCCGCTCACAAATTAGGGTCGGAAAACCACTTTGGACTCATCAATTTAAAAGGGCAAGCTAAATATGCCTTATGGGATATGGTTGATAGAGGCGTGTTCGATGGATTAACCAGAGATGGAAACCCAATAACTAAAACCTACAATGGAAACAAAGAAGCTTTAATGCAAGAGGTTTTAGTGCCTCCGACCCATGCAGAATTTAGTGTCACACATTAAAATATATAGTAAATGATTATGAAACCTTTAAAATATTATGTCTACGGTCTTTTATTTATAATGATGAGTTGTACGGAATCAGAAAACAAATTGCAGGCTGAGGTTTTTGAAACTTCAGCTAAAGGAAATCAACTGACTAAAATTAATGCGTTTCAAAAGTCAGATATTGAAGTGACTATACGCTTGAAACCAGACCAAACCTTTCAAACCATTACAGGTTTTGGAGGGGCTTTTACAGAGTCTTCGGCTTATCTGCTAAACAAGTTAAGTAAAGAAAATCGTGATACTATTTTAAGAGCTTACTTTGCTAAAGAAGGCGCTAGATATTCGCTTACCAGAACACACATGAATTCTTGTGATTTTTCACTAACCAATTATTCATATTCACCAGTAGAAGGCGACAAAAATTTAGACCATTTTACCATAGAAGAAGATATGGACGATTTAATCCCTATGATAAAAGATGCCATAGCGATTTCTGAAGATGGGTTTAAAATATTTGCGTCTCCATGGTCAGCCGCTCCATGGATGAAGGACAATAACAGTTGGGTAGGTGGTAAACTACGCCCTGAATATTACGACACCTGGGCACTCTTCTTCTCTAAATACCTAGATGCCTATAAAGCTGAAGGTATTAATATTTGGGGATTCACTGTTGAAAATGAACCTCACGGAAATGGCAATAATTGGGAGAGTATGCATTTTTCTCCCAAAGAGATGACCGATTTTGTTCAGTTTCACTTAGGGCCAAAATTAGAACATGACGGATATGGTGATAAAATTATTTTAGGGTACGATCAAAACCGAGCAGGACTGAAAGAATGGGTAGATGAAATGTACAGAGATGAAGCCTCCTCAAAATACTTTGATGGAACGGCCATACATTGGTATGAAAGTACTTATGACTATTTCCCGGAAGCCTTGCAATATGCTCATAATAAAGCTCCCGATAAATTCTTAATAGAAACTGAAGGCTGTGTGGATTCTGAAGTGCCTAAGTGGAAAGATGATGCTTGGTACTGGAGTAAAGAAGCAACAGATTGGGGCTGGGATTGGGCCTCCGAAGCCGAAAAATATTTACATCCAAAATATGCTCCTGTAAACCGATATGCGAGAGACATTATCGGGTGTTTGAATAACTGGGTAGATGGATGGGTAGACTGGAATATGGTATTAGACAGGCAAGGAGGCCCTAACTGGTTTAAGAATTGGTGTGTAGCTCCTGTGATTGTTGACCCTGATGCCAATGAAGTTTACTTCACGCCTATTTATTACACTATGGCTCATTTTAGCAAATATATCAGACCCGGAGCAAAAATTATTGGACTAGAAAATTCAGATGAAAAACTTATGGTTACAGCAGCTCAAAACCCAGATGGGTCTATCGTCGTTGTGACTTTTAACGAAACCGAAACCCCTAAAAGTATTAACCTGTCGATGCATGGAAAAGTGAAACACTTTACAATAGATGCTAAAGCCATTCAAACTATTGTAATTTCTAATTAAATGAAGTTTAACTAACTAATAGCTATAAGATATGTCAAATATAAAAACTGCAGCGAAAGATAGAGTCCCCATAGGGCAAAAAGCCGCTTTTGGAGCTGGTCATTTTGTCCTTAACTTATTACCAGGTGCCTTAGGATTCTTTATGTTCTTTTTACTTACCGCTTTTGGGATGGATCCGCTTTATGCAGGGATACTAGGAGCACTTCCTAGGCTTTTTGACGCGCTTTCAGATCCTATAATGGGTTTCATTTCTGATAATACAAAATCAAAATGGGGACGACGAAGACCTTATATATTTGTAGGTGCAATTTTAAGTGGGATATTATTTGCTTTATCATGGCAAATGTCCCCTGAAAATTCTCAAATGTATAATTTCTGGTACTTTCTTACACTATCCATACTCTTTTTAGCTGGTAATACGATGTATGCTACGCCGTTAGTTGGTTTGGGCTATGAAATGACATCAGATTATAATGAACGTACCAGACTTATGGCTTTTTCAAATACTATGGGTCAAATTGCTTGGATGATTGTGCCTTGGTTTTGGGTAATCATTGCCGATCCTCAAATATATGAATCGCAAGCCGTAGGTGTAAGACACCTATCTATAATTGTAGGTTTTGCTTGCGTTATTTTAGGCTTACTACCTGCTATTTTCTGTAGAGGTATTGACTCTGCAAATATGGAAAATAGAAAAGAAATTACATTTAAAACACTAGCCTCAAACCTTAAAGATTTATGGGATGGTATTAAACAGGTTTCAAAAAACAAACCGTTTATGAAGCTTTGTGGTGCAACATTCTTAGTCTTTAATGGGTTTCAAATGGTCGCGGCTTTTAGTGTATATATCATTGTATTTTATATGTATAATGGAAGTTATGCAAATGCCGGTACATGGCCAGCCTGGTTTTCAACAATAACAGCAGTTATAACCGCTTTTATTGTGATTCCCATTATATCTAAAATGGCAAACAAATGGGGTAAACGAAAAGCCTTTATTATTTCAACAGTTATTTCAATAATTGGCTACATATTAAAGTGGTGGGGATTTGATAATGGACTAAATGAAAACTTCAACAAAACAGAATTTGGTCAATCTCTAAATAGTGGAGTAGCTTCTTTATTTGAGTCTTTAAATCCATTTTTAGAAAGTGTAGGCATGTCTTGGTTTAGTATTGATACAAGTCAAGGATCGCCGTGGCTAATTTTTATGCCGATACCATTCATAGCCTTTGGCCTAGGAGGGTTGTTCACTTTAATGATGAGTATGACCGCAGATGTATGTGATTTAGATGAATTAGAAAACGGAATGCCTCGTAAAGAAGGAACATTCGGTGCTATTTATTGGTGGATGGTTAAAATTGGACAGTCTATCGCTTTGTTTTTAGGTGGTCTTGTTTTAAAATTAGTAGGCTTCATTTCTGATGCTGAAACTCAAAGTGCTGAAACCATGCACAGTCTAAGAATTGCAGATATAATAATACCTTCTGTAACTGCTGGAATAGCCATTTGGATTATGTATAAATATAGTCTAAATGAAAAAAGAGCCAGAGAGATTAAAGCAGAATTAGTAAGAAGGAGAGGAGAACTATAAATATAAAATCATCAAACTATGTCGTACAGATCAGATAAAATTATGGCCCTATCTGGCCTTAACCTAGAAAACAAAACAATAAAAGGGTTACAGAATACATTTAAAAGAGTCCTTAAAAGTGGTATGCATGGATTATGCTTTAGTCCTTATGAAGAAGGACAGTCGCCTGGAGATCAAATAAGTGTTGATCAAATTAGGCGCCGGATGGAGATTATAAAACCATATACCAAATGGATCCGATCGTTTTCCTGCACAGACGGCAATGAATTGATTCCCATTATTGCTAAAGAGTATGGAATTAAAACCTTAGTGGGTGCATGGTTAGGTTATGATGCTGAAATAAATAAAAAGGAAATATCTGGCCTTATTAAACTGGCTAAGGAAGGCTATGTGGATATTGCAGCAGTTGGAAATGAAGTGATGTACAGGGGTGATTTAAAAGAAGATGAGCTTTTGGGTTTCATTTACCATGTAAAAAATAAAATTCCTGATACTCCTGTTGGCTACGTAGATGCTTACTACGAATTTACACAACGACCAAAAATAACAGAAGCATGCGATGTCATTTTGGCTAATTGTTATCCTTACTGGGAAGGGTGTAACATAGAATATTCATTAATCTATATGAAGGACATGTTTAACCAAGCCGTAAAGGCAGCCAATGGTAAAAAGGTTATAATATCTGAAACCGGATGGCCTAGTCAGGGTGAAGGCTTAAATGGTGCTTTACCTTCATTTATAAACGCGATAACGTACTTTATTAATACCCAGCAATGGTCTAAGCAAGATGACATTGATATTTTCTATTTTTCATCATTTGATGAATCGTGGAAAGTAGGAGATGAAGGAGATGTAGGTGCATTTTGGGGGTTATGGGATAAATACGAAAAACCTAAATTCTATTCAACTCCTGTGCTTTTTAATAAAAACAAAACTTCTGTATAGGTATAAACTAAGAAATAGCAGTTTCATAAGTATTTAGTTTGTTTGATTCGCTAAGAAAGGGTGTGATTTTACTATCACACCCTTTTGTTATTTGTGACTATCATACTTACATTAGTTACAAAATATTTCTTTACTTTGTGTAAACCTTCTCTTAAGTTATGTTTGATGATATCTTAACCGCCATTCCTTTTGGAATAATACTAGCCTTTACAATTGGTCCCGTATTTTTTGTGCTTTTAGAAACAAGTGCCACAAAAGGTTTTAGAAGCGCATTAATTTTCGACCTAGGAGTTGTTCTTGCCGATATTATTTTTATTGTTATCGCTTTTTATAGTACCAATAACTTAAGGGGGAAAATTAGTAACGATCCGAGTTTTTTAGTTTTTGGAGGTGTTTTATTAATTGTTTATGGTATCATTTCCTTCATAAAAACATCAAAATCTTTTAGGGCAATCGTTAAAGAATATCACAAGGTTGAAATTCAAAAAGATTATGGCAAGCTTTTTATAAAAGGCTTCTTACTTAATTTTATAAATATTGGTGTTCTAATTGGTTGGCTAGGTTTTATGGTATTGGGAGATACATTAACCACATCAGAAAACGGCGATATTGTTTTTATTGTTACCATGATTGGATCTTATTTTGTTACGGATCTAATTAAAATACTGGTAGCCAAAAGGTTAAAAGCGAAATTAACACCTCGGCTTATTTTTAAAACTAAAAAAGTAATTGCCATGGTTATTTTAGGTTTTGGAATTTTGTTATTTGTGCAGGGTTTGTTTCCTGAAGCATATGAAAAAAATAAAGAAAAGTTAGAACAAATAAACCCCATAAAAGAAAAACGTCCAGAATAGTCTGGAAGCTTTTTTTAAGGTGTCTATAAAATTTGAAAAACAAATTCGAATAGAAGGTTTTGCTTCTATTTAATTAATTTCTCTAAAAACTTATCATAAAAAAACCCTCAAGTAAAACTTGAAGGTTTTTTGAGGCGTCGAGCGGATTCGAACCGCTGTAGAAGGTTTTGCAGACCTCTGCCTAGCCACTCGGCCACGACGCCAATTTGAAAAAAGTCTATCAAAAGTATTTTTAATAAACCTTTAAAAACAGTCATTCCCAATGCCTCGGAAATCTGGGTACAAAAGTAAAAAAAAATATAACTTATCCTTACTTTAAATTACTTTTTACGCTTATCGGTCATTTTTATCGTTACCCTTTCAACATCGCCCCCAATAGGTGGGTTTAATTTACTTACCCAAACCGTTGCTTTTTTCACCAATTTATCTTCATTAAAAATTCTATCAAGTATACGCCTGGCCACTGTTTCTAGCAAATAAGAAGGAATTTCCATTTCTTCTTTAATAATTCGGTTTAAAAACACATAATCAACTGTATCAGATAATTTATCCGTCTTTGCTGAATTTTGCAAATCGGCTTTAACCTCCAGATCAACACGATAATCACTGCCTATTTTAGTTTCTTCTTTAAGACAACCATGATAGGCAAATACCCTAATATTTTCAACTTTTATAATCCCCATTAATTTGTAAAGAAATCAAAAACGTTGCTTAATGCACTCGTTTTGGTTTTGTAAAATTCTGTATAGGTGCAACGTTCGCATGTAACGGAAGTGAATTTCTGATTTTGTATATCAAAAATCTTAGAAAATGTTCCTCCTGTTGCCCTCATTTGACCTATTTTATAAGTTTTGTTATGACATTTTGGACACTCATAATTTAAATTTTGCATCGGTTAAATATTTAAGAAGTTAATACTATACACCCTATAAGTCTGTATAATTAAAAGTTTGTTACGTTTCTTAAATATGTTATCCCAAATATATTTTCAAATGTTCTTAGTGTTGGGCTAAAATAACTCGAATTTCCGTAATTTTGGGGTTTATTTAGCTGAAATAAATTAGAAAAAATGTCTGAAGAAAGAAAACCACTCAATTTTATTGAGCAAATTATAGAAGAAGATTTATCTAATGGCATATCAAAAGACGAGTTGCGTTTTAGATTTCCTCCAGAACCTAATGGTTACTTACATATTGGTCACACAAAAGCCATTGGTATTAGTTTTGGTCTAGGTGAAAAATATAACGCACCTGTTAACCTTCGTTTTGATGACACAAACCCAGCAAAAGAAGAGCAGGAATATGTAGATGCTATTAAAGAAGATGTTGCTTGGTTAGGCTACAAATGGGATAAAGAATTATTTTCTTCAGATTACTTTCAACAACTTTATGATTGGGCCATTGTTCTTATAAAAGAAGGTAAAGCCTATATAGATTCACAATCTAGTGAAGCCATGGCAGAACAAAAAGGAACACCAACTCAGCCAGGGGTTGATGGGCCTTTTAGAAATAGAAGTGTTGCTGAAAATTTAGATTTATTTGAGCGCATGAAAAACGGTGAATTCGAAGAAGGTTCACATATCCTTCGTGCTAAAATAGATATGCAGCATCCTAACATGCTCATGCGTGATCCGATTATGTATCGTATTTTAAAAAAACATCATCATAGAACAGCAAACGATTGGTGTATTTACCCTATGTATGATTGGACTCATGGTGAAAGTGATTATATAGAACAAATATCACATTCGCTATGTTCTTTGGAGTTTAAGCCTCACAGAGAGCTTTACGATTGGTTTTTAGACCAGGTTGTAGACACATCGCTTATAAGACCTAAACAACGTGAATTTGCACGTTTAAACTTAAGTTACACGATTATGAGTAAGCGTAAGCTGCTTCAATTAGTTAATGATGGTGTTGTAAATGGATGGGACGACCCGCGCATGCCTACTATTTCTGGTTTACGTCGTCGCGGCTATACTCCAAATGCTATTAGAAAATTTGTAGAAACTGTTGGTGTTGCAAAACGAGATAATGTTATTGATGTGTCTCTTTTAGAATTCTGTATTCGAGAAGATTTAAATAAAACAGCACCACGAGTAATGGCTGTTCTAGATCCCGTAAAGTTGGTAATTACTAACTATCCTGAAGGTAAAGAAGAATGGTTAGAGGCTGAAAATAATCAAGAAGATGATAGTGCCGGGTTTAGGAAAGTACCTTTCTCTCGCGAGCTATATATTGAAAAAGATGATTTTAAAGAAGCAGCTGGTAATAAATTTTTTAGACTGAAATTAGGCGGTGAGGTTCGTCTTAAAAACGCCTATATAATTAAAGCTGAAAGTGTTAAAAAAGATGTTGATGGAAACATTATTGAAATACACTGTACCTATTCCGAAGACACTTCTAGAAAAGTAAAAGGAACATTACATTGGGTGTCCATTAAACACGCTATAAAAGTTGAGGTTAGAGAATACGATCGTTTATTCATGGACGAAGCTCCAGATAGTCATCAAGATAAAGACTTTATGGATTTTATAAACCCAAACTCTTTAAAAGTTATTCCAGCTTTTGCTGAGCCAAGTTTAAAAGAAGCTAAAATAGGCGATAGATTTCAATTTCAACGTTTGGGGTATTTTAATGTGGATAACGATACTGCCTCAGAAAGAATTATATTTAACAAAACTGTTGGATTACGTGATTCTTGGGCTAAACAAACCCGTGCTGAGCATAGTCGAAGCAAACCAGCTCAAAATAGTTCTAATCAAAAACAACAAAACAACAAATCGCAGCAACCAAAACGAAAAGCGATTGATGTTATTCAACAGTTAGGAAAAAAGTACACAAACTTACCAGAAATAAAACAGCAAAAAATAAAAGCTGAGATTCAGGAACTTTCTAAAAAGGTAACTTACGAAGAGCTGGAACCTTTGTTTAATACCGCAGCTAAAAAGGTAGGAACCAGAATCGCGGTAGTGCTTACTTTGGGCGTGTTATTAGAAAACGGACAAGTGAAAAATGACGCTATAAATAATTTTATTGCTAAAGCTCTAGAAGACAAAAACCCATTGTTAGTAGCTGAGTCTGAGGCCATTTAAAACATAATTTGAAAAACCTATAAATCACTAAAATAATGATTGTGTTATAATTTTATTTATATTTATATTCTAACTATAACTAAAATTATTATGGAATTCTTAAACTTTCCAGCAATCATAGTTGCTGCAGTTTCGGCATTAGTTGTCGGATTTATTTGGTACAACCCAAAAGTGTTTGGTAACGCTTGGATGCAAGCAGCAGGCATGACAGACGAGCAAGTAAAGGGTGGAAATATGGCTAAGATTTTTGGTTTAGCACTCTTATTCGCTTTCTTATTAGCAACAGCACTTCCTGGTATTGTAATTCATCAAATGGGTGTTTTTAGTTTAATTGGTGGAGACCCTTCTGTTGCGTTACCATCTTATGATGCTATAATGAATGATTATGGTGATGCTTTTAGAACGTTTAAACATGGTGCTTTACATGGTGTTCTTACTGGTGTTTTTATTGCGCTTCCTATTATAGGAACAAACGCTTTATTTGAACGCAAAGGCGCCAAATATATTTTTATTAATAGTGGTTATTGGATTGTAACCTTAGGCGTCATGGGAGCCATTATTTGTGGTTGGAAATAATCATTTTGTAAAGTTTTAATATATATAAAGACTGAAAATTGTAATTTTCAGTCTTTTTTATTTTCCTATTGAATAAAACATCACACATTTATTACTCTGCTAACAACCTTCCAGAAGGTTGGGATGCATTTGTAAAGCATGATATCTTTTTACAAGCAAGCTATTTAAAAGCTTTGGAAGAAGCGTCTCCAAATAATATTCAACTTTTTTACGTTGGCGTTTTTAATGATGGGCTTTTGGTTGGTGTTGCTATTATTCAACGTGTACAACTATACCTAAAAGACATGTTTAGAAAAACAGAAGTGTCTTGTTTAAAAGAGTTTTTCCAAAATATCATTTCAAAAATCCTTAAAGGAAATATATTAGTTGTTGGAAACTTAACACATACTGGGCAGCACGCTTTGTTTTTTGATGAAAACAAGATTACACAATCAGATTTTTTCAATGTCATTTTTGAAGGATTAGATACATTAAGACTAAAAATTAAAGAGACTCAAGGAAAAAAAATAAGAGCACTAATGCTTAAAGATTTTTTTCTTGAAGACCCTATTCATAAAGATAAAACTACTTTTAATGCTCATAAATTGCATGAGGTTTTTGTCCAACCCAATATGATTATGTCTACAAGCTCTAACTGGGTGAAAATTGAAGATTATAAAGCAGACTTAAATAAAAAATACAGAGATCGATATAAACGTGCAAAAAAGAAATTAGGTGCTATAAAATGCATTGAACTTGATCTGGAGTCTATTAAAACCAATTCAAAAAAACTTCACAATTTATATTTAAACGTTTCTAATAATGCCAAATTTAACACGTTTATTTTACCAGAAAAGCATTTTTGTATTTTAAAACAAAATTTGAAGGAGCACTTTAAGGTGTTTGGCTATTATCTGGATGATACATTGGTAGGGTTTTATACATTAATTTTAAATGGTAAAAACTTAGAAACCTATTTTCTAGGTTATGATAAAGAGCTCCAACATTCTAACCAATTGTATTTAAACATGCTTTATGATATGGTGAAATTTGGGATTGAAAATAAATTTTCATCTGTCGTATACGCCAGAACTGCAATGGAAATTAAAAGCTCTATAGGAGCAAAACCAAAAGCTATGCTGGTATATTTAAAACATACCAATAGATTTATGAATACGATCTTGAAAGGCGTATTTGGACTCATGAACCCTACTAAAGATTGGGAAGAACGACATCCTTTTAAAAACTAAATTGGGTTGCTTTTGTTTGGATGCGTTTATTTTTTCGACCTAAACCATACAAAACAAGTATTATGAAAACGCTAACATTGATTTTATTAGTCTTACCTCTCTGCATTTTTTCGCAGGATATGAATAACGAAAAACTTGATACAATTTATACCACCGTTAGTGATTCCATTCAAGGAAAACCTGGAGCTTGGCAATTTTTTGTTAAAGAAATTCCTCTTATGTCTATTACAGATACAAACCATAATAGAATGCGAATCATATCTCCAATTGCAGATTCTAGTAGTTTGAGTGATGAATTAATTAAGGCTGCTTTAGTTGCAAATTTCCACACGGCTTTAGACGTTAAATATGCTGTTTCAGATGGTGTTTTATGGTCTGTATTTATTCATCCATTAAAGGAATTATCTGAGCATCAAGTAAAAGATGCTGTTAGTCAAGTATATTATGCACATATTAATTTTGGGACAACATTTGCGAGTACTGCTTTAACATTTCCTGGTAGAGTAAGTGATAGTGATAACGATGTTGAGAAAGAGAAAGAGCAACCTAGGTTTAAAAAGTTGTAGTGCTAAAAAAGCAAGAAGGCTGTCTAAAAATAAAAGGTAAATGTCCGGTTGAGCGCAGTCGAAACCTACTTATTTAATGAGGTGTTTTAGTTCTCGACTGCGCTCGAACGGACAAAAATTAAACTTCTTTTAATACATTAAATTTCTTCAGTTGTCATTTCGTCCTCGGGAATCTTCAGGCTTGTTTTAAAATCAGGAAATACTAAATCCATCATAGCTGTATTTTTTAATTGTTTGGCTTCCATGAAATACCAAAATTTTGCTTCACTATTATAAATTCCAAATAAGTAACTTTTAGATTTTATTCGTTTATCACCCACAATCATCTGATTAAAACCTTCAATATAACAGCGATATTGATCATCTTCAAAAACAACATCTGAAACTCCTAAAATTTCGGCTTTTTCAAAAACAAAACCATCTTTTTTCATAGAATCAAACGTCGATTTTAACAAATCAATAGCCTTTTCTTTTCCCCCCATAAGTTCCAAAACACTTGGATAAGTATAGTCTAAAAGTTTATCAAAATCCATTTTGAGGGTTGCTTGAGAAGCAATTTTAGCATCTCTTAAGGCTGACGCTTTTAATTCTTCTGTAGATTGAGCAAAAGAAATGCTACCACAAAAGAGTAGTAGCATTAAAATAGTTGAAAATGTTTTATTCATCTTTGTTTTTGTCTTTTTTATTATTTTTCATGGCCTCACCAATTTGGTTACTAGCTGTAAAACTAGCCACCATATCATTCAACATTTGACTTCCTGCTTGTGGTGAATTAGGCAATAAAATTAAATTACTATTGGTTTCTTGCCCTATAGCCTGTAGCGTATCATAATGCTGCGTTACTACTATAAGTGCAGATGCTTCTTGTGAGTTAATACCAACTTTGTTAAGTACTTCAACAGATTCCTCTAAACCACGCGCAATTTCACGACGTTGATCCGCAATACCTTGACCTTGCAAACGCTTGCTTTCTGCTTCTGCTTTTGCTTTTTCAACAATTAAAATACGAGCGGCATCACCTTCATATTGTGCAGCCGTTTTTTCTCTATCGGCAGCATTAATTCTATTCATGGCTTCTTTTACCTGAGCATCTGGATCAATATCGGTTACTAATGTTTTAATAATATCATAACCATAATCCATCATCGCATCATTTAATTCTGCCTTAACCGCTATAGCTATATCATCCTTTTTAACGAATACATCATCTAACTTCATTTTTGGCACTTCGGCACGAACCACATCGAATACATATGAAGTAATTTGATCATGTGGGTAATCTAACTTATAAAAAGCATCGAATACTTTTTCTCTTATTACTTTGTATTGTACAGAGACTTTAAGACGCACAAATACATCATCAAGTGTCTTAGTTTCAATTATAACATCTAATTGTTGAATCTTTAAACTTAATCGACCGGCAACGCGATCAATGAAAGGAACCTTAAATCTTAATCCGGCATGGCGAATAGCCACAAATTTTCCGAATCGCTCAACTATAGCCGCCGTCTGTTGTTTAACGGTAAAAATAAATGAAAACAAAAGCAACAATCCTACAATTGTTAAAGGAATGATAGTGAAATAGTTCATAATAAATTAATATAAAATTGTTAGAAAATAACGAGTTACTAATTTAAGTTATATTTGCACACTTATCCCTATAAATAGTTATGAAAAAACAACTTGTCTTATTAGTAGTCATAGCAACATGTTTTGTTACAACAAATTTTGCCCAAAAAGGAAATTATCGAATCTCTAATGGCTTTGGTATTAATGGTGGTATTACCAAGTTTGATATTACTACCAATAACTTTGTTACCAAACAAGGAGATGGTTTTTTAGGTGGTTTATCAGCTATGGTTGATATTCCTCACATATGGTACAATATAAGCTATGGTATGCAACTATCTGAAAGTACTATTGAAATTTTAGGACGACCAGATATAGCCAGTACAGAAGATTCTTTTATTGAATATAAAATGTTTGCTGCCCAATTGGTGTTTCTGGGTCATATAAAAGTAATTCCTAAGTATTTTACTATAGATTTAGGTCCTATGCTACAATATAACAGTAAATTAGAGTTTAAAAATAAAGACCAAAAAGGTTATTATATAAATAACTACACAAATTTATCTGCTGAGGATATTACTAATATTTCTCAATTTAATTTAAATGGTGCCATAGGTGCTTCTGTAGGTATAAAAAATGTAAAACTTAAAGCACAATACCTTTATGGTTTTACAAATATTCTGAATAAACTTGAAGACCAGGAGCTGGATGCTACAGGTGGTAATGCACGTTTTAAAGGGAATCAAACCATGCTAATTTTTGGCGCGATTGTCTCTTTTTAATATTTTGCCAATTCAGTACTCAACTCATTATAGCAAAGTACTAAATCCTTTATAAATTTAACTAAGAAACCCCTATAAAGTGGCTATTGCTGCTTCTATACGTTTAATACTTTCTTTTTTGCCAATCATATACATAATATCGAATACATCGGGGCCTTGCAAAGCACCCACCAGAGCTAATCGTAGTGGCATCATTACTTTACCAAAACCAATGTCATTATCTGTAATCCAGCCTTTAATTTTGGTTTGAAGGTTTTCTACAGAAAAATCTTCAACCGTATTAATTATAGAAACCAACTCCAACATAAGGGCTTTTGTACCTTCTTTGAAAGCCTTTTTTGATGCTTTTTCATCATAACTTTTCGGAGCAATAAAAAAGAAATGACTTAAATTCCAGAAATCGGAAATAAATGTAGCGCGTTCTTTTATTAAACCAACAACCATAGCAATATAATTGACATCTATCTCACTTAATTCTGAGTAACTTTTTTTAAACAACTCAGCTAAAACATCATTGTTTTGTTCTTGCATATAATGATGGTTAAACCATTTTATTTTATCTGGATCAAAACGTGCTCCTGATTTGTTAACACGACTTAAATCAAAAGCTTCAATAAGTTCATCCAAATTAAAAATTTCTTGTTCAGTTCCAGGGTTCCAGCCTAAAAATGCCAGAAAATTTACCATAGCTTCCGGAAAATATCCATCCTCTTTATAACCTCTTGAAATGTCGTTGCTTTTAGGGTCCGTCCACTCCAAAGGAAACACAGGAAATCCTAATTTATCACCATCACGCTTACTTAATTTTCCTTTTCCTGTTGGTTTTAAAATTAATGGCAAATGAGCAAATTCTGGAGCTTCCCAACCAAAAGCTTTGTATAATTGGTAGTGTAATGCTAAAGATGGTAACCATTCTTCGCCACGAATAACATGTGTGATTTCCATTAAATGATCATCCACAATATTTGCTAAATGATAGGTTGGCATCCCATCACTTTTAAACAGGACTTTATCGTCTAAAATATTAGTATCTATTTTTATATCACCACGAATACTATCTGTTAAATGAAGTGTTTCATCTTGTGGGGATTTAAATCGAATCACATAATCATCACCAGCATCCAATTTAGCTTTAACGTCTTCCGCACTAAGCGATAAGGAATTACTTAATTTTAAACGGTTATGCCAATTATATATAAACGTTTTCCCTTTTGCTTCGTGATCTTTTCTGTGAAAATCTAACGTTTCAGCAGTATCAAAAGCATAATAAGCATTGCCTGATGCAATTAATTCATCGGCATATTGTTTGTATAAATGTTTCCGTTCGCTTTGTCTGTAAGGTCCAAATGCTTCATTCTTCCCTGGTCCCTCGTCATAAGCTATCCCACACCAATTAAGCGCATCAACAATATACTTTTCTGCCCCTTCAACATATCTGTTTTGATCGGTATCTTCTATTCTAAGAACAAAAGTTCCATGATTTTTTTTTGCAAATAAATAGTTGAATAAAGCTGTACGAACACCGCCTATATGTAAAGGTCCTGTTGGGCTTGGTGCAAAACGCACACGAACATTTTTGGTCATGTTTTATAAATTTGTTTGCAAAGATACAGATAAGCTATAATAGAAAAATACCAACGCAGAGATTTTTAGTAATCGCTCTATTCAAATTCTTAAGCTAATAAAGAATTTCTTGAAACGAACTACTCTCGAGGCAGAGCCGTAAACTGATAGCTACAGTGTATCCACATCTTAAAAAAATCATTATTTACTTTTCTTTGCCCGTCCAAAGAAAAGTAACAAACCTGCCTGCCGGCAGGCAGGAGAAAAGACGCCCCTTCGATAGGAATTTCTTCTTTTGCTAAGCTCAAGAAGAACCAAGCACAAAACTTCGACGTCGCTCAAATGCGTCATCCCATACTATGCTCCTGGATTTCGAAGCTTTTGTCCTTTATTTTTACGAAGGGTCTGGGCTTACCTAATGGTCATTTCTTAACGAGCACCTTAGACTCTTTTTTATAATCCTCTATTTAAATGTTCAAAAGTGGGGCTATGTGCCGCTCTTCTGGAGGTGTTGGGGCTTCTACCTGTATAGATATAACATCATCACGATACAACTTTTTTAATATTATTTATGACTAGTCTAGGCAATATTTTTGGGTACATAGTAGCTGCCGACAGGCATGTCCACGAGAATGACAACTTCAACGAAAATCCTGAAGCAGAGCCTCGGGGAATTCTTAAACTAATAAATAATAGCATAAGTTTTTAAGATATAATCTCATTGAATACTTAATTATAGCTTCTTAAGACCTTTTTATTATTATTCATATAAAAACAAAAGACCAAAATAATTGAAAGCTTATACATTTATAGTGTTGAGAAACAAATTGTAATTATAATAGTTATGGGTTTAATTGAGAGTTATAACTTCATACTTTTATTACATCAAACTCCCTCATTTAATTATACTTGAGGGGGTTTTATTTTTTAAGCTTTAAAAAACTTACCTTTTCAATAGTTAACATCTACGCAAGCATTAACAATTAACACTTAATTATAAACGCTTTACTAAATAAAATTGTAGTTTAGTAAGTCGTTAAGATAACTTTTCAATATTTTATTTAAAAACCATTGAATTTGTAAGTCCCAGACATCAGGAATAAAAACCATGAATAGTAACTTTAAGAGCATACAAAACAAATTAGAAGCATTTATTAAGCGCTATTACACTAATGAATTACTAAAAGGTACCATTTTATTCTTTGCTATAGGCTTATTATATTTTCTATTTACACTGTTTATTGAACATGTTTTATGGTTAAGTACCATAGCCCGAACCGTTTTGTTTTGGCTGTTTATAGCTGTAGAAGTTGCTTTAATTGTTAAATTCATTGCAGCACCTTTAGCCAAATTATTCAAGCTTCAAAAAGGTATTAATTATGAAGATGCCTCAAGGATTATAGGGCAGCATTTTCCAGAGGTAAATGATAAATTGCTAAATGTTCTTCAACTGCACCAAAACAAATCACAGTCCGAATTACTTTTAGCGAGTATTGAACAGAAATCGCTAGAGCTTACCCCAATTCCATTTAAATTAGCTATTAACCTAAAGAAGAACTTACACTATTTAAAGTATGCAGCTATTCCTGTTTTAATCTTGTTGCTTACTTTTTTAACAGGTAATTTTAATTGGTTTAGTGAGAGTTACGAACGTGTTGTTCATTATAAAACGGCCTATGAGCCACCAGCGCCATTTCAATTTTTTGTAGTAAACGATAATTTAAAAGCTATTGAAAATAAAGATTTTAAACTGATAGTAAAAACTGCGGGGGAACTCACACCAGAAAGCGCACAGATAACCTATAATAATGAAACTTATTTTTTACAGCAGAAGGGCGTAGGAGAATTTGAATATGTGTTTTCACAACTTAAATCGGATATTCGTTTTGAACTATCTGCCAATGATGTAAGATCTAAACCTTATGAAATAAAAATTGTTGAGGTCCCTTCTTTATTGAGTTTTGAAATGGTTTTAGATTACCCTACTTACACTAAAAAGAAAGATGAAACTATTAAAAATACAGGAAATGCTTTAGTTCCTGAAGGCACAAATATTGTCTGGCAATTAAAAACCAAATCTACGGAACAAGTTCATCTGTATGCTAACGATACTATTAATTTTTCCTCTGACGAATCAGGAACTTTTGAAACCTCTAAACGTGTTTATAATAATTTGGATTATAGTTTAAGCACCAGCAATAAAAACCTTCAAAATTACGAAAATCTAGCATTTAGTATTGGTGTTGTTAAGGATGAATATCCTGAAATTAATTTAAAAGTAGAAACAGATAGTTTGGATTTACAATCCTTATATTTTTATGGGCAAGTAAGCGATGATTACGGCTTTAGTAAGTTACAACTTGTGTACTATCCGTCAGATGATGATAAAAACAAACACTATGAAAAGATTCCAATATCTAATTCTAATATTGCTGATTTTGTAAGTGCTTTCCCTAATAATTTAAATATTGAAGCAGGTAAATCTTATGAATTATATTTTCAAGTATCTGATAATGATGTTATTAATAAATACAAAACTGCTAAAAGTCATGTGTTTACTTATAGAAAACGCACAAAAGAGGAAGAATCACAAAAGAATTTAGAAGAACAAAACAAAACCATTAAAGATTTGAATAAATCTTTAGAAAAATTTGATGAGCAGGATAAAAAATTAGAACAACTCACAAAAACTCAAAAAGAAAAATCGACTTTAAATTTTAATGATAAAAAGAAATTAGAATCCTTTTTAAAACGTCAGGAACAACAAGACGAAATGATGAAAAATTTCAATAAAAAATTGAAAGATAATTTAGAAGAATTTCAAAAGGAAAATCTAAAAGAGGATGTATTTAAAGAAGATTTAAAAAAACGTTTAAAAGAAAATGAAGAGCAGCTTAAGAAAGATGAAAAAGTATTAGATGAGTTAAAAGAGCTTCTGGAAAAAATCAACAAAGAAGATGTTATCACCAAAAAATTAGAAGAATTAGCAAAACAAAATAAAAATAAAAAGCGAAGTTTACAACAGTTGTTGGAATTAACCAAACGTTTTTATGTTGAGAAGAAATTAGAAAAACTAAAGAGTGATTTAGAGAAGCTTGCGGAAGAACAAGAAAAACAATCTAATAAATCTGAAGAAGAAAATACTAAAGACAAACAAGAAGAGCTTAATAAAAAATTTGAAGAATTTTCTAAACAGTTAGAAGATTTAAAGAAAGATAGTAAGGCTTTAAAAAAACCAATTGATATTCCTCAGGATAAATTAGAGGAAAATGATATTAAAAAAGAACAAGAAAAAGCATCAGATGCATTAGAGAAAAAAGAAGAGGAGCAAGCTGGTGAAAAACAAAATGAAGACCAACAACAAGAAGAAGAAAAGCAAGAAAAACAGGAAAATCAAAATTTAAAGAACGCTCAAAAAAGCCAGAAGAAAGCGGCTCAAAAAATGAAAAAAATGAGTCAGCAAATGCAAAGCGCTATGCAAGGTGGCGGCGGAGAACAAATGCAAGAAGATGTAGATATGCTTCGTCAAATTTTAGATAACCTTGTGCTATTTTCTTTTGATCAGGAAAGTGTCATGAATCAATTTAAAAGTATAGATGCTAATCATAACAAATTTGCTTCTTACTTACGAAAACAAAACAACTTAAAAGAACATTTTGAACATATAGACGATAGTTTATTTTCTCTATCGCTTCGTCAACCAAAACTTTCTGAAAAAGTCAATAAGGAAATAACCGATGTGTATTACAACATTGATAAAGCTTTAAGTTTACTAGCAGAAAATCAATTATATCAAGGTGTCTCTAATCAGCAGTTTGCTGTAACAGCAGCAAATAATTTAGCTAATTTTTTAAGTGATGTTTTAGATAATATGCAAGAAAATCTGAGTATGTCTCCCGGTAAAGGTGGACAGGGAGATATGCAATTGCCAGATATTATTATGAGTCAGGAAGAACTCAACAAGAAGATGGAAGAAGGTATGAAGAAAGGCGAAAAAGGAAGCCCTAAAGACCAAGAAGGGGAAGGTAAAAAAGAAGGTAAAGGAGAAAAAGATGGCAAGACAGGCAATGATGGAGAAAAAAATAAAGATGGTGAAAAAGGAAAAAAAGGAGATAAGCAAGGGGAAGGCAATGACGGAGAAGGAGGTAATGAAGATATGAATGGTTTATTGTATCAAATATACCAACAGCAACAGCAATTACGTAAAGCTTTAGAAGAAAGATTGGCTAAAGAAGGTAAGGGAAAAGGAGGCAATGGAGACAGATTATTAAGAAGCATGGAAGACATTGAATTGGATTTATTGAACAAAGGATTTACAAATCAAACGCTTCAAAAAATGATGCAATTAAAGCATCAATTATTAAAATTAGAGAACGCTACGTTTCAACAAGGAGAGGACAATAAAAGAGAATCTGAAACGAATAAAAACAATTTCAATAATAATACAAACAGTCAAATACCTACTGCAAAACAATATTTTAAAACCACCGAAATATTAAACAGACAAGCTTTACCTTTGCAACAAGTTTATAAAAAGAAAGTGCAAGAATATTTTAAGCAGAATAATGATTAACTTCAATTACGAAACCGATTTTTCCTTAAAGAATGAAGACCAAATTTCAAACTGGATTTTAAACACAATTTCTAAAGAAACCTACAAATTAGAGGAGATTAATTATGTGTTTTGTGATGACGAATATCTTCATAAACTAAACGTAGAATTTTTAAATCATGATACATTAACAGATATTATTAGCTTTGATTATTCTATGGGTAAATTAATACAGGGAGATATTTTTATTTCTATAGAAAGAGTGGAAGATAATGCTAAAGATTTCTCTGTTTCTTTTGTAGATGAACTGCATCGTGTTATCATTCACGGTATACTTCATTATTGTGGTTATAAAGATAAAACGGATGCTGATGCAAAAGTAATGCGAAAAAAAGAAAACTATTATTTAAAACAATTAGCTTAGTATAAACGTTTCAAAGTAATATTTTTGAAACGTTATATAAAATATCTTTCTCGTTAAATCATAAATTCTCAAAACACATGTTTTTAATCTATTAAAACTATAGGTGAAATAGAGGTTTAAAATAAGTGTTTTAAAGAAACGCCGTATATTTGCAAACTTAAAATTATTAATATGTTCCACGTGGAACATAGGTCTATTTAAAACCAAAAAATATGTTTAACGAAGTGTATGATGTTGTTGTTGTAGGAGCTGGACATGCAGGTAGTGAAGCTGCAGCTGCAGCTGCGAATATGGGTAGCAAAACATTACTAGTTACTATGAATCTTCAAAACATTGCTCAAATGTCTTGTAATCCTGCCATGGGTGGTATTGCTAAAGGACAAATTGTAAGAGAGATTGATGCACTTGGAGGTTATAGTGGTATAGTGTCTGATACATCCGCTATACAATTTAAAATGCTTAACAAATCTAAAGGACCAGCCATGTGGAGTCCGAGGGTGCAAAGCGACCGTATGCGATTTGCAGAAGACTGGCGTTTACTTTTAGAAGGTACGCCTAATTTAGATTTTTATCAGGAAATGGTATCTGGTTTAATCGTTGAGAAAGGAAAAATTACTGGTGTAAAAACATCCTTAGGAATAGAAATAAAAGCCAAGTCTGTTGTCCTAACTAATGGTACTTTTTTAAATGGATTAATACATATAGGAGATAAAAATTTTGGTGGTGGTAGAGCAGGGGAAAAAGCTGCTACCGGAATTACAGAACAGTTAGTAGATTTAGGTTTCGAATCTGGAAGAATGAAAACAGGAACGCCACCAAGAGTAGACGGACGAAGTTTAGATTATACTAAAATGGTTGAACAACCCGGAGATGATAATCCAGAGAAATTCTCTTATTTGGATATAACAAAACCATTAGAAAAACAACGGTCTTGTTACATGACTTATACTAGCTCTGAAGTACATGATTTACTTCGAGAAGGGTTTGATAGATCTCCAATGTTTAATGGTAGAATTAAAAGTTTAGGACCTCGTTATTGTCCATCAATTGAAGATAAAATAAACCGATTTGCAGATAAAGATAAACATCAATTATTTATAGAACCGGAAGGATGGAATACCTGCGAAGTTTATGTAAATGGCTTCTCAACATCACTACCGGAAGATGTCCAATTTAAAGCATTACGATCTGTAGTTGGTTTTGAAAACGTGAAATTTTTTAGACCAGGATATGCCATTGAATATGATTATTTTCCACCTACACAATTAAAGCACACTTTAGAAACTAAGCTTGTAGATGGTCTATATTTTGCAGGTCAGATTAATGGAACAACTGGATATGAAGAAGCCGCATCTCAAGGATTAATGGCAGGTATAAATGCCAGTCTAAAGGTTCAAGAAAAAGATGCTTTTACTTTAAAAAGAGACGAAGCCTACATTGGTGTTTTAATAGATGATCTAATTACAAAAGGCACAGAAGAGCCCTATAGAATGTTTACATCTAGAGCAGAATATAGAACTTTATTGCGTCAGGATAATGCAGATTTAAGATTAACACCTAAGGGTTTTGAGCTTGGTTTAGCAAGTGAAAAACGCTTAAAAAGAATGGAGCAAAAACATAATGATGCAGAAAAGTTTGTAGCCTTCTTTTCTAAAACAAGTGTAAAACCAGAAGAAGCAAATCCAGTTTTAGAGTCTAAAGGATCTGCTTTAGTAAAACAATCTGATAAGATGTTTAAGATCTTTTCCAGACCAAATATTACCATTGATGATGTTCGAAAATTTAAAGCTGTAGAACAATATATTCAGGATAATAATTTAGATAATGAGGTTATAGAACAAACAGAAATTCAGGTAAAATATTCTGGCTATATAGCTAAGGAAAAAAATAATGCCGATAAATTAAGTAGACTGGAGTATGTAAAAATACCAGAGAATTTTGACTATTCTCAAATCAAATCTATGAGTTTTGAAGCACGCGAAAAACTAAAAAAAATACAACCAACAACTGTATCACAAGCATCAAGAATTAGTGGTGTTTCACCTAATGATATTTCTGTATTATTAGTTTATATGGGTAGATGATTTTTGAGTGTTCCACGTGGAACGTTTTATTAAATTTTAATTTTTATCATTCTAAAACTTAGTTCGGAATCTATTTCTAATGAAAAATAACCCCTCTTATTTAACTGTAAAAGATCATTCGGTTTCTAATGAAACTTTTAAATTAATTGAAAATATTGAATATGGTTTTCTTGAAACTATACCTCAACCTTCTTTAGATAAATTACCAGAATATTATAAAAGTGAAGACTATATTTCACATACAGATACCAAACGAAATTTATTTGAAAAAGTCTATCATATAATAAGAAACCTATCCTTAAAAAAGAAATTGAAATTGATTAATTCTTTTTCTTCAGAAGAAAAAAATCTTTTAGATATTGGTTGCGGTACAGGTGATTTTTTAAAAACAGCTAAACAAAATAATTGGACAATTACAGGAATAGAACCAAATGAACAAGCTCGAAAAATAGCAAATAATAAAACTGAAAATTCTGTTTTTGAAACTGAAGAACTCTTAAAATTTAAGCCTTCAAGTTTTGATGTAATTACACTTTGGCATGTATTGGAGCATTTACCAAATTTAGAAGAACATATTTCAATTTTTAAAAAATTACTAAAACCTAACGGTACTTTAATAATTGCAGTTCCTAATTATAAAAGTTTTGATGCAAAATATTATAAAGAGTTTTGGGCTGCTTATGACGTACCTAGACATCTTTGGCATTTTAATAAAACTTCTATATCTAAATTAGTTTTAAAAGTTTCTATGAAAACTATAAAAATCAAACCCATGCTCTTTGATGCTTTTTATGTAAGTCTACTTTCTGAAAAATATAAACATGGAAAAATGAATCCTATTAAAGGTTTTTGGATAGGATTACTTTCTAATTTGAAGGCCATGACATCTAAAGAGGCTTCTTCTTTAATTTATATCATTAAAAATAGCTAAAACTTAATTATATCAATCAAATTTAAGTTTTACATTGTTAAATAGACAAACACTAGCAAAAATTATTAAAGTCTCTTAAAACGCTTTTAATGAGTTCTTTTTTAATAAATTATTATTATTACAACTTATAATAACTATAAGAATTCGTTATAATTTAAATTCAAAATAATTCTGCCTAATTTTAGGCTTTACTTTATTACTTTTGTTCGAATTTAAAATAACAACAAAATGAAAAATATAATTTATACATTATTAGTGGCTCTAGTTTTTACATCTTGTCAAAAAGAAAAAAAAATAGGATATATAGATAATGGCATTGTTATAAATGATTTTCAAGAGAAAATAGATTTAGAAGCAAAATTTCAAACCAAAGAAGAAGCATTTAAAAAGAAAGCTGATAGTATTGGACAAGCTTTTCAATTAGAAGTTCAACAAACACAAATTACAGCTCAAAAATCATCAAAAAAGAAAGCTCAAGAATTAATGGGTGGTTTGCAACAAAAGCAACAACTGCTTCAACAACAAATGCAATTTGAGCAACAACAATTAACCCAAGATTTTCAAACTGAAATTGATTCTTTAATCATTAAAGTAAAAGACTTTGTAAAAGATTATGGAAAAACTAATGGTTATACTTATATCTTAGGAACTAGCGATGCTGCAGCTACAGTGCTTTATGGAATCGATGAAAATGATTTAACAAAAACTATTTTAGATGCTTTAAATGAAGCTTATAAAAAGTAAATAAATCAAAATTAATAAATTTATTAAATCCTGGCTTTAGCTGGGATTTTTTATTTTTATACTTGAGGTCATAATAAAATAACGTCATATCGACGTAAATAATACTAAAAAACTAAGTTAATTATTTGAAATACAGATATTTGTCATGTCTATAGAACGAAGCATGAGCTTTTCGACTTTAATTTATGCTGAGCACAGTCGAAGTACTCAAGATAAATTTTCGAGACATCTTATCATAATAAAATTCCAAATTCACTTAACATCAAAAATAAATACTTAAAGTAGGTTTTTTCTTATTTTTAATAAATAATATTTTATATTTAATCTTATTATAAGATCAAAATAGTTAGTACTCATAATATATAACACTTAGAGATAAAATAACATCATAGTATTGCTCAATTTAATTTTTAAGTCTCTTAGTATTGCGCAAGTACTATTATAGTAAGAAAACAAGCTATAAATAGAATAAATTTCATTTTATAAACAAAACAAACGATACAGAGAGTAAAATATATTTTACCTAAACGTATAGCATAACTATTAAGGAGCAAACATGGAATGTCATCCTTATGAGAAATCCTGAAAAGTATACTTTGATGTATTCGGCTATAGTTTATAAACTAAATGCAGTCAAAGTACTCAGCATAAACTAAAGTCCAAAAGTTCATGCTTTGGTCTGTATTCATGATAAAATGCTATTCATTTATTAAAATTCACATCCTGTTCTGTTACTTTCAGAAAAAATTTGATTAAAAACAGAGTTATCCACATTATATATTATAATACTATTTTCTTTTAAAAATTTAAAAAATAAATGATGGTTATTATAGTATGTTAATAGCTAGGATAACTTTTTTAAGTTTTGTTTTGATAATAATTAATTTACGTTCTATTAATAATTAATTAACAATAGAATTTATTTTAATAGGTTCATTTTTAATGATTTTAAGTTTTATATTCACAGTTGTTAACAACTAAAACTAACAACTTTTTCTAATAACTATATTTAATTTTCATGTTCACATCTAATATTTTTAGTCTAATAACATTACCAAAAAAAATAATTTAAATTTTTGGTAATGTCATGTTAGTTTTTGATTGAAAAAATAAATGGAATAACAATATTTTTCTTTTAGAAAGTAATGAACACTTATTAACAAGTAATGAATAAAATAACGCACATCGTTAATAAGAGTAATTAATATAAATTTTTTGAATGTAGTTCGAAATTCTTTTATTTTAAAGATAAGCTAACTTGAATGGATAATTAGGTTTGTAAGTTAGCTACATACAAGTCTTTGTTCTCGATTCTAATAACGAAGCAATCTTATTATCTAACAAAAGACATGAATGATTTTTAATATATAGTTAGTAACTTTATACCTTATAAAACAAGATAATAAAATCATGACAATTTCTATAGGAAACGATCACGCAGGAACGGATTATAAATTTGCTATTAAAGACTATTTAGAAGGAAAAGGTTACACTGTTAATAACTACGGAACCGATGCAAATGATAGTGTAGATTATCCAGATTTTGTACATCCGGTAGCTCAAGATGTTGAGAATAAAAAAGTAGATTTTGGTATTTTAATTTGTGGTAGCGCTAATGGTGTAGCCATGACAGCTAATAAATACCAACAAGTGCGTGCTGGTTTATGTTGGACTAAAGAAATTGTTGAACTTATAAGACAACATAATAACGCCAATATATTATGTATTCCTGCACGTTATACTGCTATCCCGCAAGCGTTGCAAATGGTAGAAACATTTTTAAATACGGAATTTGAAGGTGGTAGACATCAAAATAGAATAGATAAAATTCCGCTATCTTGTTAAATTTAAATGGGTCATTCACATACTCATAACCACTCTCATTCTCATAACGACCTAAAAGGACGTAATCTTTTTATATCCATTTTATTAAATATACTTATTACTGCTGCGCAAGTAATAGGGGGTATAGTTTCTGGTAGTTTAGCATTATTAAGTGATGCCTTACATAATTTTAGTGATGTACTCTCTTTAATTATAAGTTATGTGGCTAATAAATTATCGAAAAAAAAAGCCTCTATTCACAGAACATTTGGTTATAAACGAGCAGAAATTTTAGCAGCGTTTATAAATGCAGCTACTTTAATGATTGTTGCTATTTTATTAATAATTGAGGCTATAAAAAGGTTTCAAAATCCAGAAGAAATAGAATCTAATTTAGTTATTTGGTTATCTCTTTTAGGGATTGTAGCCAATGGTTTTAGTGTGCTTTTATTAAAAAAAGATTCTAACGCAAATATGAATATGAAAAGCGCTTATCTTCATTTATTAACAGATATGATGGCTAGTGTTGCTGTACTCATAGGTGGTTTGTTAATGAAATATTATGAGCTATATTGGGTAGATAGTGTATTAACATTTGCGATAGCTGTCTATTTAATTTGGATGGGTTTTGATTTATTAAAAAGATCTACAAAAGTTTTAATGTTATTTACCCCAGATGATATTCCTTTAAAACAAATAGTTGCTGAAATTAATGCTTTTGATAGTATTAAAAATGTACATCATGTTCATGTTTGGCAGCTAAATGAAGAAGAAATCCACTTAGAGGCACATATTGATTTTAATAATGATATTACCTTATCTCAATTTGATGTTATTTTACATGAAATTGAACATTTAGTATTCAATAAATATGATATTAATCACGTGAATATACAGCCGGAATTTGGTAAGGATGATGTTAAAGATGTGATTGTACAAGACTAGTTATTAATGTTATTCAGAAGGCTATCGAGAACAAAATTATCCTTTATTGACCTCATGAAATATGTTAGAAATACAAGTAAAAACATTTGAAGAATTAACTAAACTAGAACTGTATAGTTTATTACAATTGCGAAGTGAAGTATTTGTAGTTGAGCAAGATTGTGTGTATCAAGATATTGATGGAAAAGACCAAAAAGCATTACATGTTTTGGGTTTTAAAAAAGAGAAACTAATAGCCTATACACGTATTTTTAAACCAGGAGATTATTTTAAAGAACCTAGTATTGGCAGAGTGGTTGTAATTAAAAGCGAACGTGCCTATAAATATGGTTATAACATCGTGGAAGCATCTATTAAAGCTATTTCAGAGCATTTTAATACATCTTTAATAAAAATATCGGCTCAAGTCTATTTAATAAAATTCTATACAGATTTAGGCTTTAAAACCATAGGTGAGGAGTATTTAGAAGACGATATTCCGCATATAGCTATGATTAAAGAGTAAATTAGCGTTTTAAAGCAAAATGCCCCCTGATGACTTCTCCCGAATTTAGGGTGATTACGTACCAATAGTCATCAGTAATTAAAGGGTGTCCATTAAAAGTACCATTCCAACCCTGGGAATTTGGGGGTAATGATTTTAAAAGTTTTCCATATTTATCAAAAATATGTGTCATTTTTATTGAATTATTAGTGTCAAAAACTTGCCAAAAATCATGGCTACCATCATTATTTGGTGTGAAGTATTTTGGGATATAATAATCTTGATCGATAATTAGCACACTAAAACTAGACTCATTATTATCACAAGTCGTTTCGTTATAAATATAAATAGTTTGTGAACTTGTAATAGTATCTCCGGCATTAAGCTGAATACCGTTTCCTCCAGATTGCATAAAATAATTCCCATTGGTTAGAGCAGGTAAAGTATAAGAAGTACTAGTGACCACATTGTTAAGTGTATCTACATTAACAAAATTACTACAGTCGGTTTGAGATGCTATGTAATTGGAAAAAGTAGTTGGCAGCCAAGTTGAATGATTACCAGAAGGGTTGTCAACAACAACACAATTTAAATCTGGATTAGCCCTAAAATCCATTAAAGTAACATTAGTATTATTACCATTTCTAATATTTAATCTACACAAGTTATTATTACTACAATCCAGTTCTGTTAAATTGGAATTATTAGATAGATTTAATTCCGTTAATTGATTAGAAGCACAATTTAAGTTTGCGAGTTGGGTATTTGCTGAAAGCTCTAAACGGGTTAGTTGATTATTTTCACAAGTAAAAGAAGATAAATTTAAGTTATTAGAAACGTCCAAATTTGTTAATAGGTTATTACCACATTGAAATATATTTAATGCACTATTTTGAGAAAGATTCAAGGATGTTATTTGATTATTTTTGCAAACAAAATCTTTTATATTCGGGTTTTGACTAATGTTTAAATTGGTAAGCATATTATTTCCACAAACCAATGCTCTCAAGTTTGGGTTTTGAGTAACATCTAAAGTACTTAGTTGATTAGAATCACACCATAAAATTTCTAAACTTGTATTTTGCGTGACATCTAAACCTGTTAATTGATTACTATCGCAAAATAGTTGAGATAGCCGTGTATTTAGTGTGACATCTAAACTTGTTAAATTGTTAGATTGACAACTTAAAACTTCTAAAGCTAAAAAGTCTTGAATACCGGTAAGATCTGAGATACCTCTATTTTCAAGATCTAAATCTATAATACCAGATATATTTGCAGTGGTTACAGAGCCATCCAAAGGACCAGAATCATGCCCTAAATCTATTAATCTTTGTTCAAAATTATTGTCTGGAATAAGGGTTTGAGAATAAATACTAATACAACTTAGTAAAATAAGTAATAAACTGTAGAAATATTTTCTATTTACCCACATAGGTTATTAATATTTCAACCCGCCTGTCGTATTTTGGATCACCGCCAAGCGGAAATTTTCGGCGCATCCCTAAATGACGCATGCGTTTTTTATCAACCCCCTTTTTTGCAAAATAGTCATAAACATATTTTGCCCGGGCTTCAGACAGGTTCCGTTTTTTGGTCTTTCTATCTACGGCATCTCTACTGTATTGTGTACAGCATACATGCCCTTGAATGGTAAAATAAATATCTTCACGTTCTACAAGTGCTTTTGCAATAGATTCCAGTGTTTTTTTAGACCCATATGTAACTGTGCTATAACCTGTTTTAAATAAAATATTTTCAAAAACTATTTTATCACCAACTTTAAGGTCCCCTTTTATAATCTCGGGAGTATTTTTCTTTTTAGGAACTTTTGCAACAGGCTTTTTTTCAACAGGTTTAGGCTTTGGTTTTTTTGGTGTTACTATAATTTCTACTTTTCTGTTTAAACCTCTTATTTTTATTAGATTTTTTTCTTCTACGATCTTTAATAAGATTTCTCCTTTTCCATCAACATTTGTAATTAATTCATCGCTTATTTCATTACTGGAAAAAATAGATTTTATAGCATCTGCGCGTTGTTGAGATAGTTTTAAATTATAGGTATCTGCACCAATATCATCACAGAACCCAAATATAGAAATGGCTTCAATATCTACGTCTGTTAACGTTGAAATAAAAAGAAGTAAACGATTTTTTTCTGTTGGCGGCAGATTGTATTTATCCGTATCAAAATAAACTTCGTGCTTTAGTTCTTTTTGAGAGAATGCAAATGCAGTATTTAACGTTATTAAAATTAATACTAATAATTTATTCATAGCGGGGAAATAGAACAGGTATAAATATACTATTTTTAATTTTTTTGTAAAAGAACTCATCTTGACTTTTTGTTTTTAACCGAAAATGAGATAAAATTTGTTCAGATGTGGCATTTTTTGCAAGGCATAGCAGTGCTAAGCATAAAAAAAGCAACAACATATGGGCGAATTTTAGCCATTTTTTAGGAAATAGAAAAAGTCAAGATGAGTTCAAATAGAAATAAGTAAATATTACTTTAAGTAATTGAGATATGTAGACGTATTACTAAGTATTTCTGTCGCTTTTTTTATTCTAGGATCGTTTATTTTATAGTATTCATATAACCCTTCTCTGTAAACATATCTTTTTACTATATCTTCAGTTAATAATTCCAATAAATAATCTTTGTTCTCGTCTATAACACTGGTTTTGGTCAACTTTAAATTAGCAATTAAAGTATTAAAGTCCTTTTCAATATTATCGTTTAATTCTTCTTTGGTCGCAGCTTCAAAAGCTTTATAAAGCGCTTTTTCTGTATTTGTGTTAAAAGAAAACTTGTTAGTTTTTAAATAGTTTTTAAAATTTGAAAAGTCCGTATCCGAAAGCTTTAAACCATTAATGTCCGTTAAATTATTTTTATAATAGTAATCTGTACCATAGTTAAACACTAAGTCGCTATTTACTATGGCATTTGTGATGGCTGAATTTTTAGAAGCATTAAAAACAACATCTGGAAATACACCACCACCATCAAATACTTTACGGCCGTTTTTGGTTTTAAACTCGTTGTAGTTTTCTTGTTTTACACGAACTGCTTCCCCTTTTTCATTTCTATTCCAATAATCTAAAGACTGAATACACCTACCAGAAGGCGTATAATATCTTGAAATGGTTATTTTAACCTGCGTTCCATAAGTAAGTTGTTTAGGGCGTTGTACTAAACCTTTTCCAAAACTTCTGGCACCTACAATAACAGCACGATCTAAATCTTGTAAAGAGCCAGATACAATTTCACTTGCAGAAGCACTATTACCATCAATTAAAACGATTAAGGGTATTTCGGTATCAATAGGCTCACTTTGCGTATAATAGGTTTTATTATATTTTTTAACTTTAGATTTTGTGGTAACCACCAGTTGACCTTTTGGCACAAAAAGATTTACAATTTTAATAGCTTCATTAAGAAGTCCACCAGGGTTTCCTCTTAAATCCAAAATAATGTGTTCAGCTCCCTGAGCCTTTAAATCACGCAAAGCATAATTAGTTTCATAATGTGCTTTATTATTAAATCTACTTAAAACAATATAGCCCGTTTTATTGTTAACCATTGAAAAGTGTGGTACGGCCTTAATTTCTACTTCAGCCCTTTTTATAGTAGCCGTATGCGTTTTACCCTGGCGTTTATAGGTAACCTCTACAGATGTATCTGAAGCCCCCTTTAATAAATCGCCTGTATTTTCTTTATAAGTTTCAATAACAATATCGCCAACTTTAATAATTTCGTCACCCGCCTTTAAACCTGCCTTATCTGCCGGATAGTCTTTGTAGGGTTCTATAATAACCAATTTATCTTTAAATGTTTTAACTCTGGCTCCTATGCCCGTATAATCTCCCGTATTATTAATTCTGGCAGATTCAACATCTTGCTCGTTCATAAAATTGGTGTACGGATCTAAATCTGCTAACATACTCTTAATAGCAGTATCCATTAAATCACCAGGGTTTGTTTCATCAACATAATTCATGTTGAGCTCTTTAAAAAGCGTAGTAAAAATTTCTATTTGCTTGGCTATTTCAAAAAAATCATTTTTAAAAGCAGTTCCAGTAAAAAATATGGTAAAAGCCAGTATAGGTATTATGATTCTCTTTTTTAGTAAATTCTTCATAATGGAAGGGTATTATTTATTCTGAAACTTTGCTGGAAAATTTTTCAAACACATGTTTCATTTTAGACTCTATTTGGGTTAGGGTTGGTTTGTCTTTGCCAATGTACAAAATCATAAACGCATATTGTGTTGTAATGTTGTTAAAATACATGGTTTTGTTCAGCCTGTAAACTTCTCTTAATAGACGTTTTATGCGATTTCTATCAACGGCAGTTTTAAAATTTCGCTTACTTACAGAGACCCCTGTTTTGGCTATAATATCCTCATCAAAAATGGTTTTAAAATAAACTAAACGTAAAGGAAAAGCCGAAACAGATTGTCCTTCGCTAAACAATTGTTCAATAAGCTTTTTGCTTTTAAGTTTTTCTTTTTTAGGATATGACTTAGACATAAATAAAAATATGACTACAAAAATAACAATAACAATTAACACCTCACTAGCAATTGCCATGCATGATAAAAATCATATTTAAAATCGTTGAACTTCAGTAATTTAATAGTTTAAAAGATTAAACATTATAACAATGGGTGATTTAAATGTTACAAAGCTAAAGACTAAAAAAGATCGTGCTAATTATATCTATCATTTATTAAACGATATTAAAGCGCTTGATTTGATGATTGAAAAAAATCTTATTGAAGAAGGTGTTTTTAGAATAGGTGCCGAACAAGAGTTTTGTTTAGTTAACAATGAATTTTTACCGGAAAGCAAATCTTTAGAACTTTTAAAAGATATTGATGACGATCATTTTACAACAGAGATCAGTAATTATAATCTTGAGATAAACCTGGATGCTTTACCATTGGGTGATACTTGTTTTTCACAATTGCACAAGCAGTTAAAGGTGTTAATGGAAAAGGCAAAAAAAGCCGCGTCAAAAAGAGGCATTAAAATAATACTAACAGGTATTTTGCCATCGCTTTCTATCAATAATGCCAATGAACAGCATATGACTAATGTGGAACGCTATTCTGTTTTAAATGATGCTATTAAAGGGATTAGACAACAAAATTTTGATATTCATATTAAAGGATCAGACGAATTAAATTTATTGCACGATTCGGTTATGTTAGAAGGTTGCAATACCAGTTTTCAAATGCATTTACAATTAAACCCAAAGACTTTTGTAGATAATTATAACTGGGCACAAGCTATTTCCGGGCCTGTTTTAAGCGCATGTACCAATTCGCCATTACTGTTTGGAAAAGAACTTTGGAGTGAAACCCGAATAGCGCTATTTACACAAAGTATCGATACCAGGGCGAATTCTTATTTATTGAATGAAAAACAATCTCGGGTTAGCTTTGGTAACAAATGGCAAACGGGGTCTGTAACAGATATTTTTAAAGACAATATTTCCAGATTTAGGAGTTTTATCACCACCGATTTTATTAAAGATAGTGTAGATATGCTAAACAACAACGAGATGCCAGGGTTAAGAGCTTTGGGCTTACATAACGGTACTGTTTATCCGTGGAATCGGGTTTGCTATGGAAAAACAGATGGCAGACCAAACTTGAGAATAGAAAACAGATATATTCCTTCTGGACCAACGCTAACAGATGAAATTGCAAATATGGTATTTTGGGTGGGAGTTATGTTAGGGAAACCTAAAAAGTATAATAACATCCATAAGCAATGGGATTTTAAAGATGTAAAATCAAACTTTTTTAATGCAGCACGCTATGGCATGGCAGCCCAATTTTATTGGAACGGAAGGTATGTTGCCAGCTACAATTTAATATTGAATGAACTTCTACCTATGGCATATAGAGGGTTATATAGCGTTGGAGTGACACCAAAAGATGCAGAGTATTATTTAAGAGTTATTGAAAACAGAGTGCAGTCCTATAGTGGTTCAGAGTGGTTAGTTAGAAATTACAGGCGATTATTAAAAAATCATAAACGCTTTAAGGCTATGCAGATCTTAACCTCTAAAATGTATGAAAAGCAAGAGAAAGGATATCCGGTTTCTACTTGGGGCAAAGTACTAGAAAGTACACAGTTACCTATTAAATATCACCATATTGTAAAGCATATTATGAATTCTGATATTTTTTCTGTCGATAAAAAAGACAGTGTTGAATTGGTTTTAAATATTATGAAGTGGAAAAACATACACCACATGCCTGTTATAAATAACGACAGGGAATTGATTGGTTTAATAACCTGGACAGATGTTAACTCGTATCTAGAACAACCAAAACGACAAAACGATGCCGTTAATAAAATAATGAAAACGGATGTTGTTACAACTCACGAGTACATGCCCGTTAAAGTCGCAAAAGAACTCATGGAGAAAAATAATATAGGATGCCTTCCGGTAGTAAAACAAGACAAATTAGTAGGCTTAATCACAAGAAACGATTTTTAATTCATGGTTGATGTATACAGTAAAGCAAGAGATAACAATGTCATTGTAAACAGAATACTTGGTAAAGTTGAAGGATTAAAACCAGGACCAACTATGGTTTTTTTTGGTGGGATTCACGGTAATGAAACTTCAGGGGTTTTTGCTTTAAAAGAAACTTTAGAAGCTATTAACCCGTTACAAGCCGCAGGTACTATTTATGCTATTTTAGGTAATTTGAAAGCCCTTGAATTACATCAAAGATATCTTAAAGAAGATTTAAACCGACTCTGGACTAAAGAGCGTATAGAAGCTATTAAAAAGAAACCTATTTTAAACGATGATGAAGTAGAATTATTAGAACTTTTAAATATTTTAAATGCCATTTTAGAAACCGAGAAACCACCTTTTTATTTTATAGACCTGCACACAACTTCGAGCAAAACCTTGCCATTTATAACCATTAACGATGCATTGATAAACCGAAAGTTTTCCAAACAGTTTCCGGTGCCTATTGTACTAGGAATTGAAGAATATTTAAATGGGCCATTATTAAGTTATATAAACGAATTAGGTTATGTGTCTTTGGGTTTTGAATCCGGACAGCACGACGATTTAAGTTCGATTACAAACCATATCGCGTTTATTTATTTAGCTTTAGTGTTCTCTGGTATTTTAAAAGCAGATGATGTAACCAATTATTCAGACTATTATGAACAGTTAAAAACACAAGCAGCCCATGTTTCTGATGTTTTTGAAGTTATTTATCTTCATAAGATACAATCCCACGAAACCTTCACCATGATAAACGGGTTTAAAAGTTTTCAAGCCATTGATAAAGGCAAACCAGTAGCTGTGAGTAACGGTAGGCAATTAAAAGCAAAATATTATGGCCGTATTTTTATGCCTTTATATCAAACTAAAGGCGTAGAAGGTTTTTTTATTATAAAACGTATAAACCCTTTTTATTTAAAATTATCAACGCTTTTAAGACGTGTTAGGTTTGATAACTTATTAGTAGCCTTACCAGGTGTTTCCTGGTTAAAGAAAAGCGAAGGTGTTTTACAGGTAAATTTAAAAGTTGCCAGGTTTTTTGTTAAATCGTTTTTTCATTTGCTGGGGTACAGAAACAAACGATTTACAAGAACTCATTTAAGAATTTACAATCGTGAGCGTATTGCTAAAACAAGAATGTATAAAAAGGAACCTTGGTATTAGGATTTGGTTTTGGCGTGTTTAGAAGGAAAATCCAATGGTTAATCTAATAATATTTACTTATTGTTAAATATAGTTGTATATCCAAGGCTTGTATTATGCTTTTAAAAATACCAGCCTTAGAAGTGTTTTTAAAAGTTGAAAAAAAAGGTTACTGCGGCTCATTTTTTCAGATTTTATAAAGGTATTAAAAAAGCGTAAGCTTTATTGGCTTACGCTTAATTAGCTAAATTTATTTATCCCACATGAGTAAATATCTTATTTACGATTTTCCACTCATCTTTAATTTTAGTTAGAGATAAATAGTCATGGTAATTATAACCAAGCATAGGAACGTGTACTTTGGCCATGGCAATTTTACCCATAATATCAATACCTATAATTTTCATATTAAAAGGTTCGTTTAAATCATTTGGGCTTTGCCTGTTTTTAACACCTTCAAGATAGTCGTTTATACTTTTTAAGTAATCAACACCTTTAATATCCCCAAAGAGATACGTGTTTTCATGAAAGCAAGATTCCAGTTTGGTAACGTCTCCGTAATAAATGCCCTCAAAGTAATTGCTGATTAAATTTTCGATTGCTGTTAGATTTTCTTGATACATAATATGTTTTTAAATAGCATGTCCTGCCGTATGTCCGCCCGCTACATTAATAGTTTCTCCTGTTACAAAATTTGATGTTGCCAAATAATAAGCTGCTTCGGCTATGTCATTAGCCTCCCCTATTCTATTTAGTAAGTGTAGCCCAGCTAAACTGTCTGCATCTTCAATGCCTATTTTTCCTTGTAATGGGCTTCGTATAATTCCTGGCGCTATGGTATTAACTTTTATGTTGTTTTTTCCAAATTCGGCTGCCAATTGTCTTGTTAAAGCATGAACAGCACCTTTACTTGTTAGTGGTGCTGTTGCTGGAAATCCATCAATAGCATGTTCTACCAAAACAGTTCCTATGTTTATTATAGAACCATTTTGTTGTTTAATCATTTGTGGAATGACTGCTTGAGACGTAAAGTAAGTGCCTTTTAAGTTGACGTTCCAATAAAAGTCTAAATCTGTTTCTTTTACATCTAAAAAAGGCTTTGGAGAAAATACGCCCGCGTTATTGATTAGAACATCTACAGAGTTGAATTTTTCTAAAGCTAAAGTAACAAGCTTCTGCCCTGTTTCTTGTTTACTAATGTCTCCAGCTAAATAAGTTGCGTTTAAAGGAGAACCAAGTGCTTCATAAGCATTTTTTAAGTTGTCTTCGTTTGAAGAATTCATTACCACATTACTTTTTTTTGCTATAAAGTATTTTGCAATTTCTTTACCAATTCCGGAAGATGCGCCTGTAATAATTACTGTTTTGTTTTCCATGGTTTTTATTTTTTAGTTCCTAAATATTGTTTCCCATTTACACCCCAATTTTCGACGGGTACTTCGTCAATAACGACATGAGTTGTTTTTGGATTTTTGTTGAGTATATCAACGACTAGCTGTGTAGCACCTGCTATTAATTGACGTTTTTGTTCTTGTGTTACTTGCTCGTCAGTAACTTTAATGTTAATGTATGGCATAACCTTTTTATTAAATTAATTGTCATACAAAGGTGCATTGCTATGAGAATATTACGAAGGAGCTATGTCACTTCTTTAAAGTGATGTACATCACTTTTATGAAAAAAGACAAGTATTAGGAATTTAACCTGCTGAGTGTTTCTCTGGAAACGCCTAGATAAGCTGCAATCATTTTTTTAGGAACCCGCTGAAAAAGTTTTGGGTATTGTTCTAGAAGCAAATCATATTGCTCCTTAGTAGAGTTTTTTAACAATGATAAAATTCTGTTTTGAAGCGCAATTCGGCCCATTTTACTCTTTTTAGCCCAAAAGCGTTCCATTTTGTGCATTTGAGCCGTTAATTTATCTCTGTTTTCGAAAGAAATATACAGCAATTCACTGTCTTCAATACAATCGATAAACGTTTTGGATTCGGTTTGTTTTACAAAAGATTCGTAATCTGTAATCCACCAGTTTTCCATCCCAAATTGAAGGATGTGCTCTTTTCCGTTAGCATCAATAAAATAGCTTTTTAAGCAGCCTTTTATTATCCAGTATTCTTTATTAACAATCTCCCCTTCTTGAACAATATATTGATGTTTACGCTTCTTTATTTGTTTAAAATGACTCAAGACAAAATCGAATTCTTCATCAGTAAGACTGATTATTTCTTCAATATGTTGTCTAAGCGGATGTGCCATTTTTATGTTTCAAGTTGAGAAATAGGAAGCAATCTCGAATCTTCCAAGGAAGCCGTTCTATGACCTGCATATTTTAAATATGCTTCGTTTTGAGCAAATTCCATAAACTTAGATACAGATTCGTGTTCTACTAATATTACCATGTCCCATTTTTCATTAGCTGGTCCAATAACGAAGCTGTCACTTTCTCCATAGAAAAGAATACTACTTCCTGCTTTTTTTAAGAAAGGTAATGTATGTTTTATGTACAATTTATAAGCCTCTTCTCCCGAAATTTCTTTTTCAGGTTTTATCGTTTCTAATCCTGAATAGTCAGCGGTTTTTTTGAATTTCAATAAATTGAGCATAACAACTTTTCCTTTTTGATGGAATTTTTGGTAAAATTCTATACCTGCTTCTTGTGTTACATCAGTATATTTTTCCATTTTTACAGGTCCCCCTTACTTCTTATTATTCTTTTTATCCACATCTGCCATCATTCCTTTCGGATCAATTTCAACACTTTTAACGGCTTTTGAAGTTTCAAAAGTATACGTTGGGAATGCCCAAGCCCAATCTGCTTTTAAAGTCGCTGAGGTTGGCTTTTCGCCACGCATCATTTGTAATGGGATATAAAAATCTTCGGTAGTACCGTCTGTATAAGTTACAGTGACATCAATAGGCATAGGCATCAAACCGATACGCTCTAAAGTGATGTTTTTTTCTTCTATATTTTTTACACCGTAATCTATGGTATTGGTGGTTTGCGCAAAATCCATTAAATACCAATCTAATTCTAAGCCAGATACTTTTTCGGCAGAACGTATAATACTGTTTGGTGTTGGATGCTTAAAAGCAAAGTCACTAAAATATTTTTTTATGGTTTTCTTTAAATTGTCCTCGCCAATAATATAACCCAGTTGTGCCAAGAACACAGCTCCTTTGCTGTATGCAGAAATACCATATGCCTGATTAAAATGATAACGATCTGCATGTGTAGTAAGCGGTTGTTCTTTTCCAGATGTCGCTAAATAGATGTAATTCCCATAAGAACCAGCAAGCGGGTTCTTTTTATTACGATTCATAACATCATTTTCGGCTAGCTCACTAATATAAGTAGTAAAACCTTCATCCATCCATTCATGTTTTGCTTCATTGGTAGCTAATAAAAACTGAAACCAGGTATGTGCCATTTCGTGTGCCGTAACACCAACTAAACTTCCATAACTACGATTTCCTGTTATTAAAGTACACATAGCATATTCCATACCACCATCACCGCCCTGTATAACGGAATATTGCTTGTATGGGTACTTGCCAATATGTTTGCTGAAATACTGCATAAGCTCCACGGTTTTTGGCTGTAATTTTTTCCAACCATTCTTTTTTTCAGCATCTAAAGTGCTTTTATAGTAGAAATGTAATAATGGCCCATCTGGAACTTGTAATGTATCGTGAATATAATCTGGATCTGCAGCCCAAGTAAAGTCGTGTACTTTTGGTGCTTTATAATGCCATGTTATTTTACCGTTTTTAGCTGTCGCTTCTGGATTTTGTAGGTAACCTGTACCACCAACTACATAGTTTTCATCAATGCTTAACTTCACATCAAAGTCTCCCCAAACCCCGTGAAACTCACGACCAATATAGGGATCGGCATGCCATCCTTCAAAATCATATTCAGCTAATTTTGGGTACCATTGTGTCATAGATAATGCAACACCTTCTTTGCTGTTTCTTCCAGAACGACGTATTTGAACAGGGACTTGTGCATCAAAAACCATATTAAACGTTACGCTTTCTCCCGGTTGTATTGGTTTTGCAAGATCAACTTCTAAAACAGTTCCTACCGTTTCATGCTTTAAAGCCGTGCCGTTTTGTTTTAATGAATGGACTTTTATATAGCCTATTTCATTAGGTTTTAGTTTGCTAATTCTGTCTCCAACTCTCGAATCTGGATCTGCAATGGTACGAGAACGTACATCCATTTCACTGCCTGGTTGAAAAGCATTAAAATATAAATGGTAGTAAACCCGATTTAAGACATCGGGTGAATTATTAGTATACACCAAGGTTTGATTTCCTTTGTATTGATAGGTATTTACATTCATATCAATTTCCATTTTGTAATCTACATGTTGTTGCCAATATGTATTTGATACTTGCGAGGACTGAGTTTGCGAAGTCGTTACAGTAGATGCTTTTTGTGTTGTTGTACTTTTTGAACTAGTACAGGAAATAAAAACACTTAAGCTTAAAATAGAAATAAGGAATCGTTTCATAGTGTAAAATTAAGGGTTAAAAAGAGGCTGTTTAGAAAAATATTAGTGACTAAACGTTGTCTCATCGAGCGCAGTCGAGATGTCCTAACAGTAAAGACATTTAAAAGTTCTCGACTGCGCTCGAACGGACACCAAATGTTTTCTAAACAGCCTCTTTTTTATTCATTTAAATTAATATTATTTAGACATTTTAGATGCCATAATTAATGCGTTATATGCATTAACCATTTTAGATGATTTTGATATATCAGCAAAAGGTCTTACATCTTCAGTATTTCCACCAACAACCACTTTTGTTTTTACAGCTAAACCAGAATCCATAAGTATTTGCTTTACTTGGGCAGCACTTAATTTTGGATAATAAGAACGAATTAATGCAGCAACACCAGCAACAGCTGGAGCAGCCATAGAAGTTCCTCCTTTAGTATCGTATTCGTTTTCTGGTGTTGTAGAATATACTTTAGCTCCAGGAGCAAAAACATCTACGTTTTGTTTTCCGTAGTTAGAAAAACCAGCAACTAATCCAGAACCATATTTTGGAGCTAAAGCACCAACTCTAATATAAGTATCTGAAACTTCTTGACCATTTACATTATCGTCAGGGAAATTAGGTTCTGTATCAACGTCTTTACTATCATTTCCTGCTGCGTGTACAAAAAGGACATCTTTTTTCCCTGCATAAGCTATAGCGTCACGTACCCAGTCACTATGCGGTGAGTAGCTTTTACCAAAACTTCCGTTTATAATTTGTGCACCATTATCTACAGCATACCTAATAGCCAGAGCAACATCTTTATCATATTCATCTCCGTTTGGTACCGTTCTTATACTCATAATAGCCACATTATTTGCCACGCCATTGGCGCCTTTACCGTTATTGCGTTCTGCAGCAATAATACCCGCTACGTGTGTACCATGACTTTCACTTTTCTTAACTGGCTTTACATTGCCATTACCATAAGATGTGGTCGATAAATCGTTTGGATCGTCACCGGTAACACGTCCTTTAAATGTTTTATTTAAGTTATAGTTTAATCTGTCGTTAATACTTTCCAGACCATTTGAGATTTCTTTTTTAGCATCTGCCAAAGAATCCATACCATTACTAAACATGTATTGGGCTACTTGTACAGCTTGTTTAAGAGTATCATCGTCTGTTTTAATAGCATTAACATCTTCTTTAGTGTAGTCTTTTTTCCCAAAGTGTTTTGTTAGGGCATCATCCGCAGATTTTATTTGTTGGAAAATCTGTTCGTAGTTTCCTTTATAGCCTGCGTATTTTTGATATTCTTTATCGTACTCAGATAGTGCTCTGCTATAATCCGGATTGCTTGTGTCGCCAGCTGCCAAAATTCTAACAAACTCTAATTGTTCATCATATCCATCACCTAAAAAGTTCCATCCATGTATATCATCTACGTAACCATTACCATCATCATCTTTTCCATTGTTAGGCTTCTCTTTTGTATTTGTCCATAACACATCGTCCAAATCTTCATGGTCAATATCAATTCCAGAATCTATAACAGCTACAATAACTTTTTTACCTTTTTTGTTTTTAATAATTTCAGCATAAGCTTTATCAACACTCATTCCGGGAATGGTATCCTTTACCAAATCTAAATGCCCCCAATTGTGTTTTTCTGCTTCAGTTAATTCTGAAACTTTTAATGGTGTATTATCAATATTTTCAACAGGTGTTGCCAGTATTTCTGCTGTTCCACCGCATCCTGAGATTAGTATAGCTGCAAAAGCAGAAGCTGTTATTGTCTTAAGTGTTCTCATACTATAGTCTTAAATTTTAGTCTTAAATTATTTTAATTAAATATTTCCTGGGTTGTATGTATGTTTTTAAGTCGAATACCTTTTTCGGTCTTTTCTACGGTAATAATTTCATTATGAGCATCGTGCTCTAAAAACAAGTAATAATTATTATCGGCCGCGATGTTAAGGAATTTTTCTTTTTCATTAAGTGATAATAAGGGTCTGGTATCGTAGCCCATAATATAGGGAAGAGGTAAGTGCCCAACAGTAGGTAATAAATCTGCCATAAAAGCAATGGTTTTATCTTTATATTTAATAAGTGGAATCATTTGTTTATCGGTATGACCGTTAGCAAAAAAGATATCGAAACCGAGTTCTGAATTTTTAAGTAAATCGTCTTGTGGAAGCGATGCGAATTTTAATTGTCCGCTTTCTTCTATAGGGATAATATTTTCTTTTAAAAAAGATGCTTTTTCACGTCTATTGGGTTGAGTAGCCCACAGCCAATGATCTTTATTACTCCAAAAGTGTGCATTTTTAAAGGCAGGTTCGTAACCTGTTTTATCTTTATTCCATTGAATACTCCCTCCGCAATGATCAAAATGTAAATGTGTTAAAAAAACATCGGTAATATCGTCCTGATGAAACCCATGAGCCTTAAGGGAGCCTTCTAAAGTATGATTTCCCCAAAGATGATAGTAACCAAAAAACTTTTCAGATTGTTTATTACCCATACCATTATCTATTAATATGAGTCTGTTACCGTCCTCAATAAGCAAACAACGTGTTGTAAGCTCAATCATATTATTAGCATCGGCAGGGTTCGTTTTTTGCCATAATGGCTTGGGTACCACGCCAAACATAGCGCCACCATCAAGTTTTAGGTTACCCGCATTTATGGGAAATAAATTCATAGATGGTAAAATTAAACAAATCGCAATAAAAAGACTTGTTTGTTAAGGATTTATTAAGAAAAATTCCATAAATAATTTATTGAATGAAAAAGTTTTGTGGTAATTTTGCATGCTACATCTAATTAGTATATTAATTGAAACTATATCCGTTTATTTTATTTTTTGCTTTCGCCTTAAGGCCTGCATATAATATTGGGTATGTAGCATATTTTCAATTAAACATAGATTATATTATTGAAACCTATTGTGTTAATAAGGAAAAACCAGAGTTACAATGTAATGGTAAATGCCATTTAGCAAATCAATTAGCTGTAAATTCAATTGATGACACAGAAGATCCATCCTTTTTAGACTCCATATTCGAAGCGTTTATTCCTGTTTATTTTCATAAAAACACATCTCATTTTTCTGTAGCACAGTTCTTTATTTCGTTTAAAAATAATTGGAGCTACCACAATACGTTTACTACTATAGTTAAAGATATTTTAATTCCGCCGCCTCAGGTGTAATACTTCTTTTTTAGACTTTTTATAATTTATATCTGGTTTAATCAGGTATGGCTCAACATCATTATTTAAAGATTAAATAAATGTCTGTCTGAGCGCAGTCGAAGACATTAAGCCTATGTTTTAATAGCATTTCTACTGTGCTCAATGTGACACAGAATATACCTATTTAAATTAATGACATTGAGATATAGTAAGTCTATTCAATAAATTAAATGTTATTAGATATAATTCGTATGGTTTTATTAATCATGTGTTGGTTATATCCAATATTTAAAATATTAATTAAAGCTACAAATGAAAAACATATTAGTGCTTGCAACTTTATTTGCAAGTTTGTGCGTGTATGCGCAAAACAAATACAACGGAAAAGTTGTAGATGTTAATAATCAGCCATTGGCACAAGCCACCATCCAGTCTCAAATTAATTTGCAAAATGCGGTTGTTTCAAGTGGTAATGGCGAATTTTCAATTTCCTTAGAAGCCAATACTCCTGTTATTGTAAAATTTATAGGTTATAAAACAGTAACCAAAACATTATCAAAAGGAGATAACATCATTGTTCTTGTTTATGATGATGAGACTTTGGAAGAAGTTGTTATTTCTGCCAGTAGAGAAACTCAAAAACGAAGAGAAGTCCCGGCTTCTATTTCGGTAATATCATCTAAATATATTTCAGAAACTAAGGCGCTGGGAATAGATCAATTAGTAAATGATGTTCCAGGAGTTTTAATGTCTACGTCCAGATCAGCCAGTAACGAGCAACATTTTATGTCTGTGCGTTCTCCAATATCTACAAAATCGTTGTTTTTATATGTTGAGGACGGATTACCAATTCGTCCAACAGCCGTTTTTAATCACAATGCACTTTTAGAAATGAATGATGTGGCTTTTGATCGTTTAGAAGTTTTAAAAGGTCCTGCATCCAGTATTTATGGAAGTGAAGCCATTGGAGGGAGTTTTAACTTTATTACTAAAAACCCAACTAGGGATTTTTCAGGACATGCCGGATTTCAAATTAACGATATGGGTTTAACGCGCTATGAATTAGAGTTGTCTAAGTACGCTGGCAAAAATGTTGGTTTTTATGTTGGTGCACAGTCTACAAAGCGTAAAGATGGCCATGTAGAGCATAGTGATTATGAAAAATTTGCGTTGACATTTAAAAATGTAAACCATCTGTCATCAAGGTTAAACTGGACTAATGTATTCGATATTATTGATTACCGATCAGACATGGCAGGATCTATAAGCGAAGCCGATTATTCTGGAGGTAATTATGAAAGCGATCAAACTTTTACCAAACGAGAAGCTTTTTCTTTTAGGTTTAGAAGTACCTTAGATAAAATCTGGAATGCTAATAATAAAACGGCTTTCAACTTTGTTTTTAGAAAAAATGAGATGGGGCAAACGCCATCGTACCGGATTAGACAGTTTAGAAATAGCGGACAGTTAACAGGTTTTGGAAGTGGAGAAGTTAATGAAAATTCATTTTCAAGTTATGTTGGTTTGGTGCAACATAAAGTAGATTTCGATTTTGCAAATTCTTCCTTAATTGTAGGGTCTTCGATAGACTATTCTCCACAAGAATATGTAGCCGAAACAATTTCAGTAAGGGTTGATACGGCTACAGGTCAAAATACAGGCTACACATTAAATTCTGGTGATTATATTCTTAATTATGATGCCAGTATTTTAAATTATGCGGGCTATTTTCAATATGAAATTAACCCAGCCGAAAAATTGAAACTAACAGCATCTTTACGGTATGATGGTTTTGAGTATGACTATAATAATTTAGTTGATGGCGTTGCTGGACCTAAAGATTCTAAAAACACATACAGCAATGTATCTCCAAAATTAGGAGCAAATTATAATCTGTCTGAAAAATTAGGACTGTATGCTAATTATTCAAACGGGTTTACGCCACCGCAAACGTCTACCCTATACCGTAACAGTTTTGTTGGTGTTGGTGGCGATGTATTTGATTTAAAACCGAGCAGTTACGATAACTTTGAGCTAGGAACTTATATTAGGCCATCAAAGACCTTAAAGGCAGACATGGCTTTATATCTTTTAGAAGGCAAGAATACGCTTATTACTTTACGTGATGAAAATGATGAGTTTTTTAATGCCAATGCAGGTAAAACACGTTCGTTTGGTATTGAATATGGTATTAAATACAATCCCATTGAAGGATTAACCATTAGCCATAACGGAAGCTTTGCAAAGCATGAATACATTGATTTCTTTGATAGAGGTGTCGATTATTCAGATACCGATAGAGAAACAGCACCACAGCTTTTAGGAACTTCTAAAATTACTTTTAAACCACAGGCAGTAAAAGGGCTTTTATTAAGTGTTACTCATGAGATGGTTGGTAAGTATAACACCAGTTTTGAAAATCAAGTTGATAATGGCGATGGTACTTTTGATACTGCTGTTTACGATGGTCATCATGTGTTTAATACTTTGATGTCTTATAACACAAAACATTTTGAAGTTTGGGCACATATGCTAAATATCTTTGATGAGCTGTATGCTGCCAGAGCAAGTTACAATAGATTTAGAAGTGAAAACAGCTATACCATTGGTAACCCAAGAGCTTTTCATTTTGGAGTAAATTATAAATTTTAATATTGAGAGGATGTTTAATGTGTGTCATTGCGAAGGAGGTACGACTGCGGCAATCTGCTTGTTGTTAAACAGGTTGCCTCTTTAAAGAGATTCTTCGCTTCGCTCTGAATGACATCCATTAAACACCCTCTTTTAACCCTTTTAAACCATGTTTAAAAAAGATAATAAATTAAATCAATGGCTTTGGAAATGGCACTTTATTGCAGGCATTATTTCTTTACCGTTTGTGATTCTTTTAGCCGTTACAGGGGGTATCTATTTGTTTAAAGATACTTATGAAGCTCCAAAGCAAGCACATATAAAGGTTGTTGAGGTTGAAGGCAAAGCCATGTCATATCAAGAGCAATGGCAATTGGCAAAACCATCATTACACAAAGCGCCTAATACGATGGTGATTCCTACGGAAGCTAATCAGGCGACAGCATTTACTTCGGGAATGTTTAGCCATAAAAACAGTGTGTATGTAAATCCATATAAAGGTGAAGTTACCGGACATATTAGTCCTAAGGATTCCAATATGCATACCGTTAGAAAGTTACATGGTGAATTGCTGTTGGGTAAGTTTGGTACAAAAATCGTAGAACTTATTGCCAGCTGGCTTTTTGTATTAATCATTACAGGTATTTATGTGTTTTGGCCTAGTAAAAAGGAAGGTATTAAAGGCTTTTTTAGAGTGCGTTTTAAACAAGGAAAACGCATCCTTTTTAGAGACTTGCATGCCGTGTTTGGGTTTTGGATTTCTGTTTTGTTACTCATGACCTTAGCTGGAGGCATGCCCTGGACAGACGTTTTTGGAGATAGTTTTAAATGGGTGCAAGGGGTTACCAACACTGGGTTTCCTAAAACCTGGGATGCCAGAGGTTTAAAATCGAATGTGGATGGTAACGCTATTTCTTTAGATGAGATGGTAACGCTTGCAAAAGCTATAGATTTAAAAGGTGAAGTTAGTATTGGGCTTCCAAAAGATGAAAACGGCGTGTACAGTATTTTCAATACAACATTCGATTTGGGAGCGCAGAAACGTTTTCATTTCGACCAATATTCGGGAAAACAATTAGCAAATCATAATTGGGAAGATGTTGGTATTTTAATGCGAGGCCGTATGTGGTTTATGGCCTTTCATCAAGGGCAATTTGGCACCTGGAATTGGATTTTAATGATAGCTGTTGCCATATTATTAGCTTTTATAGCCATGGCAGCATTAATATCTTATTTAAAGCGTAAACCAGCTAAAAAATGGGGAACACCCAAAGTACCTGCACAGTTTAAAGTGGGTTATGGCGTTATGGCTTTAATTGTTTTACTTGGTATTGTATTTCCGTTGTTTGGAATAAGTGTATTGGTTATAGCTTTTGTGGAGTATTTTAGGAATAGGAACAAGAAAAAAACAAGTACAGGTTTAGATATAAAATGAAGAGGTCTAAAGTTTAGTGTCATTGCGAAGGAGGCACGACTGTGGCAATCTGTTTAATTTTACGTTTAAATTTAAAAGATTCCCACATTTCGATTACGCCCAGTGCAGGTAGATAAACTCCTCAGAACAACTGAAGAATCTAACATTGTTTATTATTATGAGATTCTTCGCTATAGCCTGTACTGAGCGCAGTCGAAGTACTCTTAATGACACTTAAAAAAGAGCCAAAAACATTTTAATTCGAAATGTAATTTGGCTCTAGCTATCAACACCTAGTACTTTATTGGCCTTAACGCATTGGTCAATGTTTTCAATAATCATAATTTCTGTAATCAATTCCCTGTTGTTATAATATGTTTGTGGAAGCTTCTCAAAGAACGCATCGAAATACTTTTTCTCTAAAATATCGATTTCTATATCGTGGTTTTTACACAGGTACATGATAGTGATAATCTTTAGCCCCGTTATACAATGTTTTACGACGCCATCTGCTAACCCAGAGCTGTTCAGCAACGAAATAAGCGTAACTATAACGGCATAGGGCGGCATTGCAAAAGTATCTGGCAATAAATCGGCTACTGTTTTTTCCATAGCAATACATGTTACTTTTTAATTGGTTAGTAAAATTTAAAGTTTAGTTGCCTAAAACATGAGGTAAATACCTCACTATAGCCTATAATGTATGGAAACAAAAAAGGCGTGGAACTCAACTTAACGGAAAGAGGTACTGGTATACCCTGCAAACGATAAGAGAGCCCACGCCTAGGTCGTGAGCCAATCTACTTATCACCTCGTTTGCAAAAAAATTACCAGTTTTCTTTCCGAGATTCTAAGCAATTGCTTCAATATTTTAAAAGAAGAATTGCAAAATTATTAATTCTGGGTCTAATATAATAAAAACTTATTAATCGCTGTCTTTAAAGACAGCGATTTTTTTTCAAGAATAAGTCATATTCAAAGACATAATAATAAGAATATGAACAAAAAATATAAAGAAGAAGTTTTAGTCTTATTTGGAAGACGTGTTGCCGAACTAAGATTAGACAAGAAATTAAGCCTTAGAGAGTTAGCGAAAGAATGTGATTTGGATAACAGTAAAATAAATAAAATTGAGAAAGGTAAAATTAATGTTCAGTTTTATACAGTTTTAGAGCTTGCAGGAGCATTGAAAGTACATCCTAAGGAATTATTTGATTTCGAACACGAATGGAAAGAGGAAGCTTTTATGTGATTATACGTTAAAAGTATTTTTCTATAAAATGCTTTTTTTTCCAATATAGAGCCAATACTTGTTTTTTTCTTACTCTTGCCCCGAAGATTATTTACCGCAAGTAAGCAAAAGACTGTGGTGGATTCAACCCGAAATTTTGCTTTATGCATAATTCAGTTTTATATTTTTTTGGATTTTTAACTTCAATTGCATATCCATTTTCTTTACCATTGAAATACTGCATATAATAATCTTCAGTAATACCAGAAAATTTAGAAGTTTGATTCCATAATGATTCTAATTCTTCGTGAAAAATTCTATCAATTTCAAATTCGCCTATTACTTTACTTATTGGTGCGGATGCATAAACAACTACTTTTTTAACCTTTTTATTTTTAAATAAGGTTCTTCGAAATTCAAACTTCTTAGTTCCATTAAATATCTTGTTTGCAAATTCTGGTTTAATCGATAATATAACTTTCATTAGCTCTTGCTTCTTTTAATATTTGTTCAAACTTTGCATCACTTATTGATTCGAAACCTCGTGGTGCGTTTTGTATAATGTTTAAATCCCTCAATTTCTTTAAGTTAACTTTTGGCATAGGGAATGAGTCAATGTATAAAAAATTTACGATAAACGGTCTATTATTTTTATTCCAATTCCAATATTTTTTTAGTTCTGTATTATCGAAGACACTTCTTTTACGACAGAGTTCTATAAAGTGGTTTTCATCTTGAATATTAGTTACTATATTCTCTACGACTCCAATAGTTGAGACAACACCAGCGTAATGTCCTCCTGTTCTATAAAAAAGCACTAAATCTCCACTGTTTAAATTTCTGTTGTAAGAACGTGATATGTAAACCTTTTTAATTGCATTTCTATAAGGTTCATTTTCGGTAAAATCCTGTGGTGATTCATTATTTAGAATTGAATCAGGAAATAGTTCAGTATGATATTCAGGGTAAATTGGAACAATCCATTTAAGCGTATTTTTGGATACAGCAGGAAAGGATAATTTGGGTTGTTGAAGATTTGGTGTTGGTTTACATTCTCTAACAAAAACTTGTTCAATACCATTTTCTGTTGTTTTAGCTCCCCAATGTTTAAATCCCCAATCTTCGAGTAGATAAATAAGTCTTAATTGTTCATCCCTTTTATCAAATATTGTTACATAAATTTCTTCTACATCATATTGTAGAGCATTGTCAAATATTACTTTTAGAAATCTTTCACCTAATTTATATCCTGTAGAAATTACCTTAAAAGTTCCAATTTTAAGTCTTTTCTTTTGGGGAAATGAAGGTTCAATGTCATTGTAAATTTCATTTATATCTTCTTGTTTTAAATATAAAAACGCTTTTACGTCTCCATCTGTTACACAGACATAAGAAATGTTGTCAGCTTTTCTATTAAACCAATCTTCAAATTCGTTGTAGTCCTGTTTGAAGGAATCAAAAAAGACATCATTAATATTGATGTTCCCAAAGTATTCTTTCTTAACTGCTAATACTTGATAATTTTTTAATTCAGGATTTTCGGCTATACATTTTTCTAAGAAAGTATCGATTTTGAAAACTTTCTCTGAACAATTCAAGAAGTTAGCTTTTCTATGAATCCCTCTGTCTTCGGTTATTAAATAGTCAACACGATTATTGTAGACTTCTTTTACAATATTTGTATCTATAAAATCGTTTCGTGAATTGTCCGTTTGTCGAATTTGAGTTATTAATTGGTCATCGGCTGATTCAGTTTTTAATAGATTGTAGTTAGCAATCTTTATTTTCATTGTCTTAACCACATTCTCGTCTTGATGACAAGAAATTTCTTCAATCGAAAGTGGATGAACGCATTTATCGAATTTTAATCTATCAAGCCAGTTGAAAAGTAGTCCAATATCTTCGTTTATAACACGATTTGCTTCACGATGAATGATTATGTTAGTGTCAATTAGTATTCTCATAATTTTTTAAATATTCAAATATTGAACTTGTGTCTCCGTCAATAACTGTAATCAAAGGGATATCTAATTTCTTTGAAATATAGTTAGCGTGTTCAACTTCCATTTTTTGCATTTTTTTGAGAACACTTAATTTGTATATAGAATTATCTCTTTGTTTTAATCTTTCAAAGATTATTTTAGGCTCGCAGGTCAATATTATAATTGATTCTGGTTGAATCCCAAAGAAAGTAGATTCATCGATTTTTTCGGGTTCGTCATTTGAGTTTAATAAAGTAAAATGCCCGTCAAGTAAATACTGTTTATTCGGTTCAATTATTCTATTTAGGTTGTTTAATAATCTATTTTGAGTCGTAGTGAAATTTTGAACTTTTTTATTTTTCGAATCACTTATCTCATTCCATTTGAGAACTTGACTTGCTGACAAGTGTTCAAAATTGAATTTTTGTACTAATTCTTTACAAATAGTTCCTTTTCCAACTGCGTGAATTCCTCCGACAAATATTATTTTCCCATTATTCATAGCGTTGGTTTAGTATATTGGACAGCAATAGTATAAATGCTCTTCTTTATGGCGTTTATTTTTTCTTGTACCTGTCTAAATATAAGAAGTTCATTTAACTTATTGAAAGAATTACCTCATGATTAATTCCGCTCCCGCCAGTTTGCAACTGGTGGCGAGAAACAGATAATTATCTTATTTATTTTTTCTTACTCTTAATATCAGTCAATGTTGGTATATGATTAATACAACTAAAAATATAAAAGGGGTGGTACTTTCATTTAACGACAGTTTACAACAGGTTGCATAAAACAATAACCATTATTTTACTCTTATCTCCACAAGTTAAAAACTTGCGGTAGCAAACATATTATTCCCTGGCGGGAACAAATTTCTATCAAAAAAAGCAATCTTAATTACGGATTTCTGTAATGGCAGCTAATAATTGTATAAAACTTCTTTTATTATGTTTTTTATTGGTTTTCCCGGTAATGTTTACCGCCACTAGTTTTTAAACTAGCGGTAGTGGGGATTTTCGTAAGTAGGCTTGTACTAGCAATTAATTTTATACGGTGTTGTAGCCAGTTTTTATTTCTTTTTTTCTTCTAATATTAGAATCTGATATTTAATTTCCACATTGTCTCCATCTCCATCGAAAATTCTTTTTTGACACCAAGCCAATGGAAATAAAGTTCCTCCATTCCAGTAAAAAGGAAAGGCATTATTTCCAAAATCGGGATGATTTCTTTCAATTCTTCCTTTTCCGTGATTTTTTTCTATTACGTCGATTATGTAAAACCCAAACATATATGCGAGTCCATTTAAACCATCATCGCTTTTCGATATTTTATATTCTTCGTGTAATTCAGAGAGTATCTTTTCCACGTTTTTAATTGATTCGTCCGAAAAGTCAAGTTTAATTTGGTATTCTTTTCCAACTTCAATTGCGTGATGGATAAGTTCTTTTTTGATCTCTAATAATTCAGGACTTGTTGTTTGGGAATTCATATTCAGTGAAAAAAATGTGAAAAATGTAAAGAATAATATTTTTTTCATAGGTGTTTTTCAAATTGGCTACAACGGTCTCGTATATGAAAAGTAGCGTGGAAAATAAGCTGTTACTTTTCGGATTAACACAAGCCGAATTTTTAAATTTTACTATTTATTTTTTTATTGGAAATCGTCAAATTTAAAAATTTGGTGACTTCCTAAAAATGTCCAAAACTTAGTGTAATCAAAGACTTGCGCTATTTTTTATATACATTATTGCCCACAGTTATTTCTCGCTCAATGTTTGTTTGTAAAGAAAATCAGCAACTTTGTAAATAGCATATTTTTTTTCTTTTGATACATCAGCATATAAGTCGCCTTCAGTTAGTTCATTAATCTTATGTCCTAATGCGAGCGAGTTACTCTTTATAATCAATCCGTTAAAATTAATTATCCAAGGTGTATATAGATAGTTCGGTTTATCGTCTGAATTCTCGATAGTTAAAATATCTCCATTTTTAAATTCAATGGTTATTTTTCTCCAATCAGTTGTCGTACTCCAATTTCCATATCCAGTATTAAACACTTCATTAACTATAGAGTCTGGAATTGTCTCAAATCGGTCAGCAACGTTTTTATAAAATTCAAAATCTGTATTTTCCCCTGGGAATGAATAATAATTATCAAATTCAAATCGGTTATATCCGTTTTTCTTAATTTTTTGTTCTTCTTTGTCAATGAAGTTTTTGAAATTTTCTAAATCCTTTTTAGAAATTTCTAAATCGTTTATGCTGAGTTTTTTGAAACGAGAATTGTCAATTTCACTCACTATTTCATTTAGTATTTGTGGATTTATTTCTTTATCCATTTTTGACAAAAATTGCTTTCCTTTTGCGGTTAATTTAAAGTAGCCTTTTTTCAATTGGTACTCTCTAAATTGTTTATCACTATGAAAACAACCTTGACTACCTATTTCGATTGAAAATTTATTAATATTATTTTTCGATAGATTAAATAGTGATTTTGGAAGTTCGTATTCAATTGTTTTTTGTTCGTCAATATCAACAATCATTCTTTGGTCTAAATGATTGTCAGCCACTACAATTTGGTTATTGAAAATAACTGCATTTGAAACATTGATAGGTAATTCCATAAATCGATACCATTCTGTATTTTGTTTATCAAATCTTAAAACAGTATTTCCATCAAAGCCAATTTCTTCATTTTTGAAATTTACCTTTAAATAAGGTTCTCTAATTGGAACTTCATTTGTCATAAGTTTTGAAACAATAAAATCGTTTTGGTTGATTTTATAGATTTCACCGTAAATAAAAGCGAAAAGGCTTTTGTTTTTTGCTTTAACAGCCACTGGTAGACTTTTCAATTGTTTATCGGATTTCCAAATAGAAACGAAACTTGAATCTCTAAAGTCAATTTTTAAATCTGTGTCAATTAAATAAATAGAATCATCAGGTGTAGTTTCAAAGTCAGCAATATTTGGTAATTCTATCCAATTTATGTCATCATTTTTGGTATAGAAAATGTTTCCTTGTTGATTGATAATATAATAGTCTCCAAAAACTCTTATTTTTCTTATATCAGGTCTATGTTCTTTAGAAAGCCTCTTATATTTTTTTTGGTCTAAAGGTGTTGCCAATCTTTCCCAAGTTATACAATTGTCAGTCGTTTTATACAGAACGTTCCAAAAAGAACCAAATAAGCCTGTTTTTTCATCCTTAGCAAAATGAATTGTCGCAAATCTTAATGCGTTTTCATTTCCTGCTTTATCAAAACTTTTCCAAGTTTCCCCTTTATTTTCAGTATAGTAAATAAGTTGAGAATTTCCACTCATCCAAGCTTTTCCATTATCGTTAATGTAAGCAGCATCAATCCAACTACTTTTACCGAATTTTACTTTATCCCAAGTTATTCCTTTATCAGTTGAACGAAAAACAAAGTCTTGTTTTCCTCCTTCTTGTATAAATCCTGAAATCATTAGGGTATTTTCATCGAAAAAGTTTATTCTTTCAAAGGTTTTCCCTGAACTAATATTGTAAGGGTCAAAAGAACCAAAAGGACCTATATGCCAAAGCTCACCAATTTTATCAGTGTAATATGTGTTGCCCGCTTTCGTAGCAATCCAAATCCTCTCTGAAGGTGATACACCTATTTCAGAAACCCCTCCACTAATCGGAAGATTTGCTAAATAGCTATCTTGACTGAAGATTGATAGTGGTAAAATAAATATTATTAATAAAAGTAATTTTCTCATTGTTTCATTCGTTTGCACGAAGCTAATTCAGTCTGTTCTATTTTAAAATTTAGATTTAGTAAACTATGCTTTTCAGTTAGTTAACCATTCAGATAATTGTGTTACCCCGCTCCCGCCAGTTTGCAACTGGTGGTACGAAACAAATAACCATATTATTTATTTTTTTCTTACTCCCACCATTAGTCTTTACCGCCACTAGTTTTTAAACTAGCGGTAGCGGAGGTAATATTTCCTTTCAGAGCAAAACCAATTAGAATTATTACTCCGAAAATTAAAATTCCATATTTAGTTATTTTTTTCATTTTTCCGTCTCTTCTTGACTTCTTTTTTTAACTCACTTTTGCGAACCCATTCTCTTAATTCAGAATTCGGGTCTTCAGCCTGTTCATCCAATTCCTTTTTGGTTAAACCCTTAAAGTTCTTTTTCGTAATATGAATGCTTCTCGACATTTCTTAAATTGTTTACAACAATTATATAAACGCACTTTATGGCGTTTATTTCTCTTACATCTGCCTAAATATAAGAAGTTTATTTAATTTATTGACAGACTAACCTTATAATGCAGAATTATAAGGTTAGTAAGTCTTTTTATTAAGGTTGCGACGTTTTGAAGTTATGAGATTGAAGTGTAAATTTTTTTGTAAAGGTTCTGTTTAAGAGATTCTTCACTACGTTCAGAATGACCCCCGCTCCTGCAGTTTGCAACTGGTAGCGAGAAACAGATAATTATCTTATTTATTTTTTTCTTACTCTTAATATCAACCAATGTTGGTATATAATTAATACAATTAAAAATATAACAGGGGTGGTGCTTTCATTTAACGACAGTTTACAACTGGTCGCATAAAGCAATAACCATTATTCTTACTCTTATCTCCACAAGTTAAAAACTTGCGGTAGCAAACATATTATTCCCTGGTGGGAACAAATTTCTATCAAAAAAATCAATCTTAATTACGGATTTCTGTAATGGCATTTAATAATTGTATAAAACTTCTTTTATTGTGTTTTTTTATTGGTTTTGCCGGTAATCTTTACTGCTACTAGTTTTTAAACTTGCAACTACCATGGGTTAAGCTCAAAATTGAGCAATTATTTTTATACATTGTTTGCATACGTTTTTATTTCAATTCAGTTATTTCAATATTATAAGTTTTTTTATGAAATCCAGTCAAAATTATTTTTCCGTTCAATTTATTCCTAATTATTAATGGAATATCCATTTCCATAAAAAGTATGTCAAATCCATTCTCGTTAATTCGTTCCCATTTAGTTCCAGGGTTTCTTGTTTTGTTAGAACTTTTAATTAATAGAGAGTCATTTATAAAATTCAGAGTGTCATTATATTTTTTTGATTTCACTAAATAGCGTTTTCCTATTAGCTTTGTATTTCTAGATTTGCTTTTTAATGTATCGTTCAGTTTTTTAAATACAGAATTGTTAGAACCATCTACTCCTTTAATAATCAAACTGTCATTATTTAATAATTCAACAACATTTGTATTTTCATTATCGGAATTATAAGTGATTTTCTTCCAATTATAGCTATAAGTTCCTTTTTCAAAGTCTTTTTCGGCACGATAGTCAAATTTGAAGCTCTTAGTGAAGTAATTATCGTTTTTGAAAGTGACGAAGCTTCGAATCGGAAAATTCATTGAAGATTCAACATTTTCTGAATATGAATATGCTCCAATCCAAGTTCCTTCTAATTGTTTGTTAGAATTACAGGATAGAATTAAACCTAAAATTAATATGTAGATAGTTTTTCTCAAATGTATGCCAACGTGTTTGTGTATGATTTCGTTGCTTGCTTCAGCAACTAATTTAGCAAATACATACCGAATAGAAAATCCGCGAGGATTTTCTTAAGTAAGCGAATACTAGCAATGAATTATACACGACTTTGTTAAGGCACAGTTTAATTTTCCATAGCTTTTGCTACAAGTTCGTGAATTTCATTTTCGGTTTTCTGACCAAGATTTTGAATCTCGGTAAATTTTAATTTCATTATATCTCCAAAAGTGTTTACCCCGCCCCCGCTACCACCAGTTTGCGACTGGTGATACGAAACAAATAACCATATTACTTATTTTTTTCTTACTCTTGCTGGGTAATCTTTATCGCCACTAGTTTTTAAAAACTAGCGATAGCTATGATTTTTATATCCTGTTACATATAGTTTAAGTGTTGTTCTTGATTATTTTGTCAACCAGTTCGGTGAATCTTGGATAGAAAGCTTTTGAGACGTAATACAATTCAACGAATTTTTGTCTCTCTGTACTACCTTGATCACCTGGTTGATTTAGTAAGTCCGTGCGGATAGAATCCAAATCTCTAATTGAGAAGTCAGGTGATAATTCTTCTTTATTCTCAGAATATTTTATCTGCCTTGTTTTATAGTATTCAGTTTTAATGAGAATTGTTTTAATCTCGTCTTCAATCGTAAGGTTTGAGTAATACTGCTTGCCTGATTCGTTTATAAAGTGAATTACATTTCCGACTGTTCTAGTCAACCATTCTCCCCACTTAATATCTTCATTTGGAATGTGATCTACTCCAGGTACAATAACTCTATGCAACCCTACATCAGTAAGTATTCGGTCAAAACTGCTAACCTTTACGATAGAATCTGATGCACTTTGAATAGATAAACAATTATTTGAATAACCACTTAATCTGTCCCTCAAAGCTTCAAATTCTGCCTCGTTACGATTGCCTTTTTTTTGAGAAAAATATAACCATTTACACAATCTCGCATAGGACTTTTCTGACGGATTGCCTTTCTTGATGATTCCATTTAGGTCAGTCTTAATCGACTTCATAAGATCAAGCCAAGTCTTTCTAGTATATTTGATTTTGTTTCCATTTATCTTCTCTATAGTCACATCCTCTAATCCAGGTTCGCTATTCCATGTAACGCATGATTGGATCAATTCTGGGTTATCTGGTTTTAACTTCATAAACGATCCAATAGCCTTAAGCCCTCCCAGAGAGAAGCCTAGCAAAGATATTTTTAAATTGTCTAAATCAAATAATGAACTATAGAACCCATTGTTACTAGAATGATTACTGACAATCTGAGATATAAGTAATTCTACCTCTGCGATACTTTTTTTGAAATTGTAGTAGTACATCATTTCTAATTCACCGCTTGCATAGTCAGTAGGAATGTGACACCGATATTTCATTTTTTTTCTGCTCATCTCGAAGTCCGGAACGCGTCTATTGAGATGATACGGTGTTGGCAGCAGTATCGAAGCAATACCTTGATTGGCGAATTGACTTCCAAGGATATCATAGAGATCGAAATGCATAACTTCATTCAGTCCATTGAACATAATTATTAGTTTGTTTACTCTCTCGTTCTTTGATTTACTTGTTATCTTTTTTTTTGGCAGGTAACACCGCAAGTACATGTCCTCTTGAAAGTCTTCCTTCCATGCTCCCTGAATTACTTCTGGTGCAAAACTGGTGTCACTATGATGAAACCGTTTCATAATCCTAATATGGTTACTACTATCATAGTCGGTTAAAATATTCTCACTTTTGAGAAATTCTTGGTGGCCTTTGTCATATCCATTGAAATCCTTTTTAGGACAAGCGAATGAATAACGTTGATCGACTTTTCCTGATGTATAGAAACTTGGTATTCCGTATTCCATGATTTGTTTTATTATGTACAACAATTGTATAAACGCATCTTATGGCGTTTATTTCTCTTATATCTGTCTAAATATAAGAAGTTTATTTAATTTATTGACAGATTTACCTTATAACGTAGAATTATATGGTTAGTAAGTCTTTTTATTAAGGTTGCGACGTTTTGAAGTTATGAGATTGAAGTATGATTTTTTTTGTAAAATCCAAGTTTAAGAGATTCTTCACTACGTTCAGAATGACATCTAATCAATGCTCAACAACCTCTTTCAGACGTTTTTCCCTGCTCCCGCCAGTTTGCAACTGGTGGCGAAAACAGATAATTATCTTATTTATTTTTTTCTTACTCTTATATCCACAAGTTAAAAACTTACGGTAGCTAATATACTATACCCGATCGGGGTTTTATTTAAACATTTAAGCTGTTATTAAATCTATCATTTTAAGTGCAACATTAGATGCAGATGCAGGGTTCTGTCCAGTCACTATATTTCCATCAATTGCAACATATGATTCAAAAGGTTTTGTATGCAAAAATATTGCTCCTTGCTTTATAAGTTCTTCATCGAGCATAAATGGAATTACGTCTCCAAGAGTGTGTTTATCTTCCTCTTCTTCTGCTTTTGTGAAGGAGTTGATTTTTTTCCCCTTTAACAAGTTCCTTCCATCAGTTAGTTTAACATTAAGCAATGCAGCAGGTCCATGACAAACAGCTCCAATAACTTTTCCGTTTTCATACGCTTGTTTAATAATTTTTTTAACCAATGGGTTATCGACCATGTCTGTCATTAATCCTAAGCCTCCTGGAAAGAATATGGCATCATATGCAGTGATATCTATGTGACTTAGTTTGTGACTAAAGTTAAGTCTTTTAAACCCGTTACTTTCCATAAACGCCTTATTAACTTTTTGAGAAGAATCGTAACCTACAAAAGGAGGGGTTCCACCAATAATACTTGCAAAATCTACAGTATAATTTTTATTGATAAATTCATAATAAGGATCTGCTATTTCTGAAAACTCATAACCAGCAGGGTGTTTTCCTGTACCTGTCTTATCAGTACTAGTAACAATAAATAATATGTGTTTCATATTGTATTTGTTTAAGTTTAAAAAAAGAGGAAATAATCATTCTTCCTCTTTTTAACTATTAATTACCCTTTACTAATTGCTTCTCCTAATTCTTGATTAGTCATTGCAACACCATCTAAATTCCATCCTCCATCTACTGCATGAAGAACATTTACATAAATGTTGTCTTTAGGTTGTGTTCCTCCTGATAATTTGTGAATAATTTCCGTTGCATCTGCAAAAAATTGTTTCTGAATATTTCTGTTGGCAAGTGCAAACGACGGAACTTTCCATTCAACCCATGCTCCGGAAAACTCTTTTCCGCCAGAGAAAGTAGAACTTTTAGGTAATACTGTAACAGTAGCAGTTACGTTTGGTGTCATTACAGTGTTTCCTGTTAAATCATGATTTTTTAAGAAAGCATCTGTAATTTGAGAGACTGCTTCTTTTTCTTTTCCTTTAGGTAATACACCTTCTGTTAATGTCAATGTTAATGGCATAATATATGTGCTTTTAAATTGTGAACTTTATTGTTCAACAACAATGCAAATATGATATGATGAGAACGTTTAAAAGTTGTCTTATGACAATGTTTTTGAGAATTTTGAACTACTATTATTACTAATAAGTAAACCTGTAATAATAAATAGCCCTCCTATGGTGTGATATGTATCTATATTTTCATCAAAAAGAATAGCAAATAGAGCTGCCGATAATGGAATAATATTCATATAAATTCCTGCTTTACCTGCCCCTTTAATTTGAACTCCTTTTTGCCATAAAAAATAGGCTAGTGCTGTACCTAAACATCCAATTCCCAATACAGCCATCCAAAAATGATGTGTGTGTGCTGTTACTACTTCCATTCCGCTAATTGGCAATAGGATGAAGAAACCTATTAGGCAGCATGAACTTGTTAATAATGTGAAATTTAAATTCGAAATTGTTGATGTATATTTTTTTACCCAAACATGATGCAATGCAAAAAATACGTTGGCAATTAATATGAGAATATCTCCATAATTAAATTGGATGTTACTTATGTTGGTTATATGCCCTTTTAGGATTAAATAGATTACTCCAAAGAAAGCAATAATGATACCTGCTATTTGAATTTTATTAATAGGAGTTTTTATTATTTTATACGAGAAAAGAATTGTTAATGCGGGATTTAAACTAACAATAAGTGCTGCATTTACTGCTGAGGTATTTAGTAATCCAAGAAAGAAAAATAAATTAAACCCGAAAAGACCAATAAATCCTGTAAGCGAAATACCCTTTAGGTTTTTTTTGATTATTTTAAATGAGGGTAATTTTTTACTCCCTAAAAGGGTCAATATCACAACGCCAAATAAGAAGCGCCAAAACCCTGCCTCAATAAAATTAACTTCTTTTAATATTACTTTTGCTAAATGGAAATTTAATCCTAAAAATACAGTGGCAATAATTAAGTAGAGTATCGCTTTCATAAATAACAGGCTATAATTTTGCTCGTAATTTACTTAGCGTTGAGTTGGTCATGCCTAAGTATGAAGCAACTAATTTACTTGAAATACGAGAAAGTAATTTGGGTTCGTGTTCCATAACCCATTTGAGTTTGTCAATCCCTTCCATGCCTAAAAAACTATAGATTCGCATTTGCGAATGAATAAAAGCGAATTCTATAAATTTATGATAAACATGAGCAAATAGTGGTACAGTATCAACTAATTTAAAAAAGTCTTCTCGATGAATTACAAGTAGTTCTGATGGTTCTAAAGAAACTAAACAATCTCTTGATGGTTTTTGCAAGATAAAACTGGTGTTTGCAGATATGATGCTGTCTTCTAATGCAAAGTACCCTGTAACTTCATTACCTTTATTATCTATTTCATAGAGCCGTAAGCATCCTTTTTTAATAAAATAGAAATGTTTGCATACCTGACCAATATTGCACAACATTTCATTTCGGACTGTTTTGATGGGTTTGAACGCTTTAATTATTAGTTGTAATTCCTTATCGTCTATTTTTCCGTGACTTTTTATATATAGTTCTAATTCTTGATACACTTTGTATTTATTATTTTGTGAATTTATAGAACAAAGGTAAGAAGGGTTAATTTTGAAAATAGTGTCTTATGACCAACTTTTATTTAATTCCTATATATTATTAATTTAACGTATTAATAGTCATTGATTTTCAATTAGTTACATTAAAAACACCCCTAAAGTCCCCTCAAGGGGACAATTTTACCGAGTCAGATTCCTCCCTCGAGGGAGGATTAAGGAGGGTGTTTTTTAATACAAAATATTTTATAAGGCTAACAATCAGAACTTTACAATGAAGTTGAATAATTTAAGTTAAATCGAGTCACGCTAATTTAAGTTCATTATTTGACAGTATAGCTGTTGCTTCAAAGTAGGGTTCAGCGTCTACTATCCTTTCCAATTCTTTTGCTCTATTTATCGGTTTTGAAGTTTTAAAACTTAATGTGAATTCCCAAATTCCAGAGTCTGATTTGTACAAATTATAGGTCTCTCCAGTGATTGCAAATTTTTCAACACCAAATTCTAAATGATTTATTTCTAGGATGTTATTTTTCATTGGGGTTCTAAATTTATAAGCTTTGAAAAGAAGGAGTGATAAATTAAAGCCCTATCAATGCTCAACAACCTCTTTCAGACGTTTTCCAAAATCAAACAATGCTTTAATTTCTTTTATACTTGCCAAGCGTTCTTTTCCAAAGATCAATAACGATTCTCCATTAGATTCTACATGGTAATAAGGGTTACTTTCAAAGAAGTGAACCAGATCATCATCAAAAAAGGCGGTTATGGCTTCTTCGTTATCGCCTAATAAATAAAAGCGGTTGGAAAAATCGGAATGATTTTGAATAGGAATATCTTTAAATCCGGCAAAGGCGTATACTTTTTCTAAAAAACCTTCCCTATCTAAAGTAAATTCTGGTATAGGGCAATCTAATTGAATATGGAGCATGGTAGACCTAACAACCTCTTTGGCTATAAATTCACCTTCAGAAAATTCAATGTCAAATAAATTTATAACATTGTTTTTATACGATAATTGATTATAGATATGGTTGATATTTTTAGTGTTGAAGAATAAAAAATGATTTAAAAAATCAATGCTTTTTTGTTTTTCAGAGTTATAATTTAATTCATAATCTTCAGCCAGATCTTCCATACTGGTTTGACGTCTGGTGAGGTTGTTTTTAATGATGTTTGGTACAGGAAGCAACCGCCTTAAAGCAAAAGGGTGTTTGGAGTCCGTATCGTGCATATCTAAACCTATAACATCAAAATGGCCATCACGTTTTTTAAATAATTCCTGATAATTATGCATGTTTTCCATAACGGTATGATCCACAAAACTACATAGCGAAAAATCAACGATAACATCTTTATCTTCCGGAACAGCGTCTAATTTATCCTTTAACTTATAATAGTTTAAAAAACTACAAAAATGCTTCACACTAACATAATAATTATCCTGACCCTCTTCTTGATACATTAAAACATTGGGTTTCATAACATTTCTAACAAACAAGGAAACGGTTTTATTAATGACAATATGAATTAATAAAGTTGTAATAACCCCAACCACGATACCTGTTATTAGTCCTATTTTTAAGGTTATTATTAGGGTTACAAAAAATATAATAAGTTGCTCTTTACCAATAGAGAATATTTTTTTAATAGCATTTGGAGAGGCTAATTTATAACCGGTATATACCAAAATAGCCATTAAAGCAGGTAAAGGTATTCGGGTTAACTGAGTACTAAATAAAACTATAAAGAGTACTAAAAAAGTGGCGTGAAAAAAGTTAGAGGATCTGTTACTTGCACCATTATTTACGTTAACGGAACTACGAGCAATTACAGTTACTACATTAAGTCCGCCTAAAAAACCACTCCCCATGGTTGCCAAACCAAGAGCTTTAAGGTCTCTATTTACATTAGAGCGTCTTTTTTCCGGATCTAATTTATCTACTGCTTTTATACTCAATAACGATTCTATACTTGCAATTAAGGTTATGGCTAATACACTGGACCAAAACGGAAAACTTCCAACACTGGAAAAATCCGGTAAATGCATATCTGCAATAATGGTTTGAATACTCGGTATGCCAGAGATCATATATTCTTTTGCAATAGGGTTTACCTCATGGACTATAAACTCGAAGTAGTAACTAAAACCTATGGAGAGTATCACAATCCACATGGGAGCTGGTATAAGTTGCAAATACTTATTTCTGATTTTAGCATAAAACATCATGATAGCTAAACTTATTATGCCTGCTAAAGCAGCAAAGATTAACCCTTTATTTTGGTAATGTAAAGCATCGTTAATGGTAAATGGTATTTCATACAGATAATCTAAAGTCGCTTCGCGTTTAATTTTATGGGCGAACATAATATGAAACTGCTTGCCTAAAATAATTAGTCCAATAGCTGCTAACATGCCTTGAATAGCAGAGGAAGGAAAAAAATCGGCTAATTTCCCCATTCTAAAAAAACCAAGTAAGAGTAATAAGAGGCCGGAGCATATAATAGCTGCATAGGCACTTTCTATACCTAATGTGGTTATGGCTACCAGAAGTACACCAACCAGACCATTACCGGGTCCGGCAATAGTAACATGGCTTCCACCAAAAATAGAAACGACAATACCGCCCACTACCGCTGCTATAATACCAGCAATAGGAGGAGCTTCACTTGCCATGGCTAAACCTAACCCAAGAGGTAATGCTATAAGGCTAACTACAAAACCAGAAAATATATTTTTTGGTAATGCGCTAAGAAAATCTTTTATTTTATTTTTTCTCGGACTCATTGAAGGATTAAAACATCGGTTGGTAATTCTGTTAGGATATGTTCTATATCATGCGGAAATAAACGATCCCAAAAAGTCATTTTGCTAGGGGCGTTCATAACCAATAAATCGGCTCTGGAAATTTGAGCATAATGCCCGATAGAATACCCTTGTTTACCAAAAATGGGCTGTAGCTTTGTAACAATGTTTTTAGTATATTTTTCAGGAATATGCCCTATAATGTCTTTAATTCTTGAGTTTTCCCTAAGCCTTATTCGTTCTTTAATAATGTTGGCTTTACGTAAGGATTTATCATCATCAACCTTTACAGAAACCTGCTCTTGTTTAATTTCTTCAACAATAGTGATTTTATCAGCTTCAAGTTGTTTGGCAACATAAAATGCTGCTTTAATGGTCTGCTCTGTTTTAGGGTCTTTTAAGCCATTTACAACAATGTGTTCGCATGCAATACGTTCCACAGAAGGCTTAATTAATAATAATACAGAGCATTTTGCCTTTCGGGTAATCTTTCGGGCTATAGACCCTACATAATATTTTAAAAAGCGTTCACGTTGTACAGCTCCAAGAATTAAAAGGTCTATGTTTTTTTCTTCGGTAGTTGATAGAATAACATCTACTGGGTTTCCAGATTTGTATACAACTTCGTAATCCAGATTATCCTTTTCAAAAGGCTTCAAGAAAATTTTAAGCATTTTAACCTTGTCATCAGAGACTTCACCAACATGAATCAGGAACAATTTTGATTTAAAAAAAAGCGAAAGTCTAGCTGCCTCATGGAGGTTTGCTTTTAAATTAGGCGAAAATGCGGCACCAATACCAATACTTTTAAATGGTTGTAAGGACACTTGAGTTATTTAGATTACAAGAGTAGAAAGATAGTATTTTTTTTAAAAAAAGCGAGAAAGAGTTCAACATTAAACAGACATAATTAAAAGAATCATTAAATTTTGTGTTAATGCTTACGACAAACGGAAACAAATAAAATATAATCATATGAAATCATCTGTTTTACTTAAATTAGTGTCTTAATATATTTTAAAAGGATGTTAGAATTAGCAGGAATCATTATTTTAGGAATATTGGCGCAATGGGTTGCTTGGAAATTTAAAATACCGGCCATCTTACCATTAATTCTTATAGGGTTATTGGTTGGCCCTATTGCAGCAGCGTTTTTAAGCGATGATGGGTCTAAATGGATTGAACCTATTTGGAATGGTAAACAGGGACTTTTTCCGGGTGAGGGTTTGTTCTATTTTGTATCCCTAGCCATTAGCATCATTCTTTTTGAGGGCGGATTAACCTTAAAACGTTCTGAAATAAAAAATGTAGGTCCGGTTATTACTAAACTGATAACCTTAGGTTCGGCTGTTACTTTCTTAGGAGCCGGGATATTAGCTCATTTTATTTTTGAATTAAGTTGGGAACTATCGTTTTTGTTCTCTGGACTTATAATTGTTACCGGACCAACAGTAATTACACCTATTTTAAGAAACATTCCTCTTAAAAAAGACATCTCGACCGTATTGAAATGGGAAGGTATTTTAATTGACCCTATTGGTGCTTTGGTTGCTGTATTGGTATTCGAATTTATTAGTGTTGAAGGTGATAGTGGTTTTACTAAAACGGCTTTGATTGAATTTGGAAAAATTATTCTTTTCGGTACTACTTTTGGTTTTACGTTTGCTCATGCACTAGCTTTTGCTATTAATAAAAAGCTAATTCCGCATTATCTGCTAAATGTTGTGTCGCTTTCCACTGTACTTTTGGTTTTTGTTGAATCGGAAATTTTTGCACATGAATCGGGCTTATTAGCTGTTGTAGTGATGGGGATGGTTTTAGGTAATGGAAAATTAGAAAACATAAAAGAACTGCTTTATTTTAAAGAGTCTTTGAGTGTTTTATTGATTTCAATTCTTTTTATTTTATTGGCAGCAAACATTAATATTGAAGATTTAATGTTGCTTTATAGTTGGAAGACAGTTTTACTTTTTGGAGCGGTCGTTTTTATTATAAGGCCCTTGGCCGTGTTTTTAAGTACGTCTAAGTCTAAATTAAAAACGAATGAAAAGATATTTATTAGTTGGGTAGGACCGCGAGGAATTGTTGCTGCTGGTATCGCATCTCTTTTTGGAAGTAAACTTATGAAGCAGGGTGTTGAAGGTGCAGAGTATATCACGCCTTTAGTGTTTATGATCGTTCTTGGTACAGTTTTGCTTAATGCCACAACTGCAAGGGTGTTTGCTAAAGCGGTTGGTGTTTTTCTAAAAAAATCTGAAGGGATTTTAATATTAGGAGCATCACAAGTTTCTAGATTAATAGGGCAATATTTAATGGATAACCAACGCCATGTTGTTTTGATTGATAGCAACCAAACTAATATTCAAATGGCTCAGGAATTAGGATTGGAGGCTATAAATACAGATATATATTCTGAAAGTTTAGGCGATAATATAGAGCTTAACGATGTTGGATTTTTAATGGCTTTAACAGGTAGTGCAGATATTAATAGGTATGCTATCGATAAATTAGGAGAACAATTTGGAGAGAATGGGTCGTTTAGATTGATAACAGTTGATGAAATGAATGATCCTAACAATAACCCAAAAGAAGGTTTGTTTTCCCATACAGACGACTTTAATACCCTTACGGAAGTAGCTCGTAAGTATCCTAAGATCCATGAAGTTAAGATTCATGATAGAGAACATTATGAAGGTTTAATTGAAGCAATAAATAAAGAGCATGATACAATACCTTTATTTGTTAAAGATAAAAAGGGGGTTTTGGAAATTATATCTTCTTATAATAAAGCTATTAATAATGTTGAAAAAGGGTATCTGTTAGTGTACCTAGGAAAGGCTTTAGAGACTAAGGACGTATCTTCTGTTTAAACCTTTATGCGCAGTTATTTTTATTGGTCTTAAAAAAGTAGTTACAACTTTTTTGACACGAATTCGCATGAATTCAGTTTTATAATATTTATATTTTCGTATCCCTATAGGAAATTAGACCATTTCTCATTTGAAATAACCGTAATAAAACACCCTTTTTCACCTTCTACTTCAATATAAAAATAAAGCATAGCCTAAGTTATGGTTTATTTTTATATTTTGTATAAAGCAAAAAATCATTATTTTATTTTACAGTAATTCCAAACAAGAAATGGTATTAAAAATAAAGCAAAAAAGCTCCTGAATACAAGAAAACAGGAGCTTTTTAGTGATTTGTATTACGTTTTTAAGCCATAATATGCAGCTCAGTAAATTCTTTATTAAGAACTAATGTATTGTCACCATTAAGCTTAATATCTTTAAAAAGAATTTCTTCGTTATCAACCTGAACTTTAGATATTTTAAATGGCAAACCATGTAAGCTTAATTTAAACGTTTTGTATGTTGTTATAAACTTACCAGACTTATGTTGCTGAATAATCAACTCGTTTTTCTTACCAAGTAATTTAAAGTCTCTTAAGCTATATCGTCCTTTAATGTAATCATAACCATCAGTAGCATCTTCATAAACCAATGAGCTTTCTTTGCCTAACTTGTAATATACATCAAGTAACAATTCATCAATAACTTTTTCACCTACATATTGCTGAATAGGATATTTAGGAACAATAGCACCTTCTTTCACAAATATTGGCATACTATCCAGATCTGCATCTACCCATAATTCCTGACCTCCGCTTACGACTTCATCCGTCCAGAAATTGTACCATTTGCCTCTAGGAATATACATGCGTCTCCCCTTTTGATTAGGGCCAGTTATAGGACAGGCTAATATTTTCTCTCCAAAGATAAACTCATCATTTCTGTAATGAGTTTGAGAATCTTCCTGGTCGTATAATACTAGGGATTTCAAAATTGGAATACCTTCCTCGGCATATCTCCAAAAGGCAGTATATAAATAAGGCAGTAATTGATATCTTAATTCAATAAACTTTCTTACCACATTAGTTATAGTGTCTCCAAAAGCCCAAGGTTCTTGATCTCCATGGTCTCCAGAAGAGTGTGTTCTACAAAAAGGGTGGAAAATACCTAATTGAATCCAGCGTGCATATAACTCACCATTAGGTTGTTCTGCAAATCCACCAATATCCGATCCTATAAACGAAAAGCCAGACAAACACATACGTTGTGCTTGTAGGTTGGCAATGTTTAAATGATCCCATGTGGCTACATTATCTCCAGTCCAACTAGATGTATAGCGTTGCGTACCGGAATAAGCAGCTCTTGTAATTACAAAAGGTCTTTTAGGATACGAGAATTTCTTTAAACCTTGATAAGTAGCTCGTGCCATCTGCATACCGTAAACGTTATGTGCTTTTCTATGGCTACAAGGATTTCCCTCATAATCATGTCTTACATCACTAGGGAAGGTTTTTCCGGGAACATCCATGACAGCGGGTTCGTTCATGTCATTCCAAACACCTTTAACCCCTATATCTTCAACGAGTTCCTTAAACAAATTAGACCACCATTCTCTAACTTCTGGTTTTGTGAAATCTGGGAAATAACATTCTCCAGGCCATACTTTACCTTTCATGTAAGGCCCATCTGCCCGCTTACAGAAATAATCTTTTTCAAGCCCTTCTTGAAACACCGAATAATCCATATCTATTTTAATACCCGGATCTATAATAACAATGGTTTTAAAACCGTCATCTGCCAATTCCTTAACCATTCTTTTGGGGTCTGGGAAATGGTCTTTACTCCATGTAAAACACCTAAAGCCTTCCATATAATCTATGTCTAAATAGATAGCATCGCATGGAATTTGTAACTCTCTAAACTTAGCGGTAATCTCTTTTACATTCGATTCGGGGTAATAGCTCCATTTACATTGGTGATAACCCAAAGTCCAAAGTGCCGGCAATTCGTGGGGTTTACCTGTTAAATCGGTATAGTTTACAACAACATCAGACATTTCCGGACCATAAATGAAATAGTAATTCATTTCACCTCCTTGCGCCCAAAAACTTGTTATGTTACGACGTTCTTGACAAAAATCAAAAAACGAGCGAAAGGTATTATCAAAAAATATCCCATAGGATTTTTTGTCATGCAAACCTGTATAAAATGGAATTGCTTTATAAATAGGATCGGTATCTCTACCATAGGCATAAGAATCTGTTACCCAATTTTCAAAACGTTTCCCTTTAAGGTTATTATCTACAGGCTTGTCTCCCAATCCATAGTAACTTTCACCAGGTTGAGAAATTTTAGACATTTTAACAATATTGCCACCGTGTTCATAACTCTCTTCCCAGTGGAATCCAAGTTCATCTTCACAAATCAAGGTATTGTCAATAGCATCAAAAATTGAAGTCCGTAGATCTAGTTTTGAAATATGACAAATAAGTTTTGATGTTGTTATAATGTAATTATCTTCATTCTCAGTGACTTCAAGGTGATTGTATCCCCTACTTGCATATTTGGTTATTGCATAAGAGAAATCATTTTCAAAAATACCTGTTGTAGTAAATCGGAAGCGTAGAACGCTATCACGACGTACAGTAACTTCTAATATTACACCGTTATCCGTGGTAAATGAGAGCACGTTTAGGTTCTTTTCGTATGAAATTATTTTGGAAGGAAACAGGTTTCCTTTATACTCTAATTCTGTATTTAAAATCATAGGGATTTGCGCAATTTATTAGTTGCCAAAATTACTAAATTAAATAAGTATTAGGGGTCAGTATTTATTAAAAAAACATTATAATTATTTGATAAAACGCAAATAATCAGTGAGATAATTACGTAAATCTCAAATAACAACGTATTTAAGTTGAAAATACAACCATGCCCAAGGGAGGCAGTGTAATTTCTGCTGAAAAGTCTTTCCCGTTCCAGGGGTCTTTTTTTGTTGTAATTTGCCTTTTGTTTGTAATGCCGCTCCCTCCAAATTCTTTAGCATCACTATTAAAAATTTCTTTGATTTTTGTTTTTACGGGCACTCCTATTTTGTAATTTTCTCTAACAACAGGCGTTAAATTACAGACGACAATAACATTGTTTTTGGCGTCGTATCCTTTTCTTATATAAGACATGACACAGTTTTCGTGGTCATCAAAACTAATCCATTCAAACCCTTCTCCACTAAATCCTTTTTCGTATAAAGCAGGTGTAGTTTTATAGAGTTTGTTTAATTCTCTATAGTAGTTTTGAATATTTTTATGTGGCTCAAAGTCTAATAGGTTCCAATCGAGACTTTCCTTGAAATTCCATTCGTTATATTGACCAAATTCACCACCCATAAACAATAATTTGGTTCCCGGATGGGTAAACATATAGCCATACAATAAACGAAGATTAGCAAAACGTTGCCATTCATCACCAGGCATTCTACCTAAAATAGAATTTTTTCCATAAACAACTTCGTCATGTGATAATGGTAGCATAAAATTTTCGGTAAATGCATATGCTAAACTAAAAGTGATATCGTTTTGATGGTATTTTCTATGAATAGGGTCTTTAGAAAAATACTGTAATGTATCATGCATCCAGCCCATCATCCATTTCATACCAAAGCCTAATCCGCCAGAAAACACAGGTTTAGAAACCATTGGAAATGCGGTAGATTCTTCTGCGATGGTTTGCACATCTGGGAAAGATTTATAAACTTCTTGGTTTAGTTCTTTTAAAAAACTTATAACAGCAAGGTTTTCTCTCCCACCATAGATATTTGGTTCCCATTCTCCTTCTTCGCGAGAGTAATCTAAAAACAACATGGATGCGACTGCATCAACACGTAATCCGTCTGCATGGTATTGTTCCATCCAAAAAATGGCATTACTTATTAAGAAAGACCTAACTTCATTGCGTTCGTAATTAAAAATTAAACTTTTCCAATCTTGGTGATAGCCTTTTCTTTTATCTGGATGTTCATATAAGTGCGAACCATCAAAGAACCCAAGACCATGTGCGTCTTCAGGAAAATGAGATGGCACCCAATCTAAAATAATACCAATATCGTTTTGGTGTAGTTTGTCAATCAAATATTTGAATTCTTCTGGGTATCCAAAGCGAGATGTTGGTGCAAAATATCCTGTTAGCTGATATCCCCATGAAGGATCATAAGGATATTCCATAATAGGCATGAGTTCTACGTGTGTAAAATTCATGTCTTTTACATAGTTTACCAAATGATCTGCTAGTTCAAAATATGATAAAAACCGATCTTCTTCTAGATGTTTTTTCCAAGAGCCTAAATGTACTTCGTAAACAGAAAAAGGTGCATCTATAGCATTATGCTTTTTACGCTTTTTCATCCAATCGGCATCTTTCCATACATAGTTATCGTCCCAGACTATCGATGCTGTTTTAGGGGGATGTTCACAACGTCTTGCATAGGGGTCGGCCTTTTCTGTTTTTATACTGCCATTATAGCTTTCAATACTATATTTATAAATAGTGCCTTTTCCTATTAAAGGAATAAAACCTTCCCAGATTCCACTTGAATCCCAACGTACATTTAATTGGTGTGCGTCTTCCGCCCAATAGTTAAAATCACCAATTACAGATACAGATTTTGCACTGGGAGCCCAAACAGCGAAATAAGTCCCTTCTATACCATCAATAATGGTAATATGAGACCCGAATTTTTCATATAGGCGATAATGTTTTCCTGCTTTAAAAAGATTGATATCAAAATCTGTAAACAGGCTATAAGGTTTTACTGGCTTCATATTTATTATATTACAAAACCATTAGGGATGGTTGCACCATTTTTAATTACTACGATACCATCTTTAATGGCATAGGTATCTGTTTCCGTATCTTTTAAGTGGCTGCCTCCATTTATTCTTACATCATCACCAATTCGACAGTTTTTATCGAGAATAGCATTTTTAATAAAGCATCGTTCTCCAATTCCCATTAAGTTTTTTATTTTCTTTTCTTGTATCTCATGCAATGTTTCATAGTAATCGCTACCCATCATGTAGGTTTTTATTACCGTGGATTCATCACCAATTCTGGAACGAATGCCAATTACAGATTTCTCGATTTTTGCAGCACTAATAATGCATCCCTCTGCAATTACAGTTTGGTTTAATGTTGTGCCTGCTAACTTTGTTGTAGGTAACATTCTGGCGTGTGTATAGATACGCTTTTTTTTATCATATAAATCAAACTGAGGGATGTTGTCTGTTAAGCCAATATTGGCATCAAAAAAGGAATCAATATTACCTATATCTGTCCAATATCCTTCGTATTGATAGCTTAGTGTTTTATGTTTTTTAATATTTTGGGGAATGATTTCTTTACCAAAATCTATTGTTGAGGAATCATTCATTAATTTGATTAATAAATCTCTGTTAAAAATATAAATACCCATAGAAGCCAGATAATTTCGATCCTCCTTTTTCATTTCGTCACTTACTTCAGAGGTCCAGTCTGGTAATAAATCGGCTTCGGGTTTTTCTATAAACGATGTGACTACACTTTTATCATTAGCTTTCAGTATCCCAAAAGAGGTGGCATCTTTGGCATTAACAGGAATAGTAGCAATTGAAATTTTAGCATTACTTTCTTCATGAGCTTCAATCATTTTATCGTAATCCATTTGGTATAATTGATCTCCAGAAAGTATTAATGCATAATCAAATTCATGTCTTAAAAAGTGATGCATACTCTGGCGAACAGCATCAGCAGTTCCTTGAAACCAACCTTTATTTCCTGGTGTTTGTTCCGCAGCAAGTACATCTACAAAAGCACTACTAAAAAAACTAAAATGATAGGTGTCTTTAATATGACGGTTCAATGATGCCGAATTAAATTGTGTTAAAACAAACATCCGTTTTATATCTGCGTTAATACAGTTAGAAATAGGGATGTCTACCAATCTATATTTTCCTGCTATTGGTACAGCTGGTTTAGATCGTTCTTCTGTTAATGGGTGTAGTCTTGAACCTTGACCACCACCTAAGATAATGGCTAAAACCTTATTATTTATCATATTTTTAGTTTAAATGGATTTATATAATTTAATGTATTCTTTTGCAGACGCATCCCAGGAGTGGTTAATTTTCATAATCTGCGCGCTTAATTGTTTATAGGTATTATTGTCTTTATAAAGGGAAACCCCTCTTTCAATAGCGTTTGTTATATCTGAAACAGTAACGTCTTTATGGCAAATACCAAAGCCATTTTTTTCTGAAAGATCTATAACGGTATCTTTAAGGCCTCCAATGCGTCGCACAATTGGGATGGTACCATATCTTAATGCATACATCTGGTTGAGTCCACAAGGTTCAACTCTTGATGGCATGAGTAAAAAATCTGCACTTGCATAGATAACATGTGATAAAGCTTCGTCATATCCTATAAAAGCATTGTAAGAGCCTTTATAATCGTTTTTAAGAGCCTCTAATTGAATTTCTGTATCATTGTGACCGGAACCTAATAATAGAATGGAAGCATCTCCTTTTTCAAGAATGTTTTTAAATGCTTCGGGAAACAGATCTGATCCCTTCTCTCCAACCAATCTGCCAATAAAAACAAAAAGAGGTTTATTAAAATCTAAATTAAAGGTATCACATAAATGTTTTTTGTTTGTCTTTTTTCCGGAAACTACTGTTTTGGTATTGTAATTAGAGATAAGGTAATTATCGGTTTCTGGATTCCATACATTCCAGTCGATACCGTTAAGGATTCCTGAACATTTTGCGCTTTCATGGTTTAATAAATCTTCTAATCCGTTGGCAGATAATTTTAATTCCTCCATATAACTTGGAGATACTGTAGTAACTCTCCAGGCACATTTTATTGCTGCAGCTAATGGGTTTACACTACCTCCCCAATCTAAAAACCCTACATTGTCAAAATTAAAAGGAGGAACTAGGTTTACTTTTTGATGAGAAAACCATCCCTGATATTGTGCGTTATGTATGGTTAAAATATTAGGAGTTTTTCTAAAGTGTTCATATTTAAAGCTTTCTTGAAGCATGAAAGGAATCAATCCGGTATGATGGTCATGACAGTGGATATAATCTGGATATGTATCCCAGGTTAGCATCCAGTCTAACGATGCGATTTGAAATGCTAAGAATCGTTCTGTATCGTCATTAGAATAAACATATTCTTTGAACAATAGTTCGGGAACATCAACAAAAAAAATATCGAAATCTAAAAGGGATTCTTTTAAAGTTAATATTTTATAAGGGTATGATATGTCTCCTAATTCTAATTGAGATTCATAAATGGTATTAAATATATTTGCCTTAGTAAATGTGTTATTATAAAAAGGCATAATAACTTGAGATGAAACTGTGGCACTATTTTGATATTTAGGTAATGCTCCAACAACATCTGCCAATCCTCCTACTTTTGCTACAGGGTAGCACTCTGCGCTTATGTGTACAATGTTCATATATAAATTTGCATATCTCATAAACATACAAAATTATTATCGAATTTTTTTAACAGATTTTATTTTTAGAGAAAATAATGCAGATACGAGATTAATCAAGATTATTAATAACAAAAACTGAAAAAAGTGTACAAATACTTTCAATTTTTCAATAATAATAAAAGAAATCGTAGAAAGTTAATCATTATATCTTGCTAAGAAAAACTATAAATGGAATTAAAGATAAATTCTATATTTGTTTTTGCTGTTATAAAAACAGTCATTGAATATGTTTAAAAGCACTTTATCTCTAACCTGTCTTCTTCTTTTCTGTTTTAATTTCCGTGCGCAAACGGAGCATTTTGAAAAACAGTTGGATAGTATACAAATGCTGAGAAATCTATCTAAGAATAGTAAATTAGATATTGAAACTAGGATAAGTTATGCTAAAAGGGCTAGTAAGTTGTCTTATAGAACGCAGGTAGATTCGGTTATTTTGAATTCGAATGATAACCTTGCTATTATTTATTTAAAATCTGAAAAGTATTACAAACAATCTATAATTTTAAATCATAAAAGTTTAAGATTAGCAACAAGTCTCAATGATTCATTGAATTTGGCTTATATATATGGTCACTTAGGATGTATTTATCATAGTTTAAAAGTTATGAACGATAGTGCCTATTATTATTATAACAAGTCTTTAAGAATATATCAAAAATGTAAATCTTTAAACAGAAACAAAGATAAGCTTAATCAAGCTGTAATATATGGAAGTATCGCCGAAATACAACGGAATGAATATGATTATATAGGAAGTCAATCCAATATAATAAAAGCAATAGATTTAACACTTTCTGCTACTAAAACTAAAGAAAGTTTTGACGATTTATGGAGATCATATAATACTTTAGGACTAATTTTAGTAAGCCTCGAAGAATACGATGAAGCTCTAAACTATTATAAGAAGGCCTTAAATGTTAATTATGAAACCCTAACAGATTATTCTAAGAATAAATTATTTACTAAAATTAACATAGCCGAACTTTATAGAAAAAGAGGAGATTACAATAAAGCGATTGAAGCGTATAATAAATTACTCAAAAACATTACTATAAAGGATAAAGATCCCGCTTCTCATGGTGCTATATTAAACAATTTGGCCTATACCATGTTTTTAGCAAAACACAAGAATGAGAATAAAATAGATTCTTTGTTCATTAAAGCATATAAAAGTTTTAATGATTTAGATCTAGAATATGAAATCTCTAGTGGAGGTAATGATATGGCGGAGTTTTATTATGCTACAAACCAAAAGGATAAGGCCTTATATTATGCCGAACGTTCTTATAAAACAGGAATTGGTATTAAAGAATTTAAAGAAGTTTTAAGGTCTTTAAAAATGCTTTCAAAATTGAAAGAAGACGATTCAGGGAAAGCCTATTTATATGAATATATAAGATTAAAAGATAGTTTTATTGATAGCGAACGAGCTAATAGAAACAAATTCGCAAGAATACAATTCGAAACAGATCACTATATAAAAGAAACCAAACGATTAAGCACTCAAAACATTTTAATTATAATAATAGGAGGCATACTAATTTTGGTATTAGGGCTATTGTATTTTATAAGAGTTCAACGCTCTAAAAATAGGGCGTTAATTTTTGCGAGTGAGCAAGAAAAAGCGAACCAAGAAATATATAAGTTGATGCTGCAGCAGCAAACCAAGCGGGAAGAAGGAAGGTTGCAAGAACGGTATAGAATAGCTCAAGACTTACATGACGGTATCTTGTGCAGACTATTTGGAACAAGAATGGCTATGGGGTTTTTAGATATTAAAGCGGATGAGACGACCCTGAATAAATACAAGGAATTTATAGATGAGTTGCAGGATATAGAAAAGGAAGTGAGAGAAGTATCCCATGCATTTAAAAAAGAGAATGAATTATCAAAAACCAGTTTCCAATCGATTTTAGAAGCATATATAAAAAAGCAAAGTATTGTAGGAGGTTTTAGCTGCAAGCTTAAAAAAGCTGATGATGTGAATTTTGAGTTGTTACATGAAGGACAAAAGGTGGAAATTTATCGCATTATTCAGGAAGCAATACAAAATAGTATAAAACATGCAAAAGCTAATAACATTGTTATTTCTTTTTCGTTAAAGGATAATGTTTTAGAAATTAAGATAGGGGATGATGGTATAGGATTTGATACTAATAGAAGCTATAAAGGTATTGGTTTAAAAAACATGGCATCTAGAGTATTAAAACTTAGAGGCAGTCATCAAATAATCTCAATTTTAGATGAAGGAACCGAACTAAATATAAGCATCCCGGTTTATAAGAATTTTTAAAATATGAATATATTAATTGTAGAAGATCATCCATTGATTAGTGATGCTTATGAGAAAGCATTGTTGCATGTAAGTTCTAATAATACAGGTTTAAATTTTAATATAAATAAGGTTAAAAATTGCGATGATGCTTATTTGATGATTAAAGGCGCACAGAAAACAAAAATTGTTGATATTGTTTTTCTAGATATAAAATTACCACCCTCTAAGGATGGAAAGATAGTTTCAGGGGAAGATTTAGGCGTTAAAATTAGGATTCTTTTGCCAGATACTAAAATAATTATAGTTACAACATATAATGATAACTATAGAATTGGTAGTGTTTTTAGAAGTATAAACCCCGAAGGCTTTTTAATAAAGAATGATTTAAGTCCTAAAGAACTTGTTTTAGCTATCGAAAAAATAATAGATAATATTCCACATTATAGTAAATCGGTAGTTCAATTGATGCGAAAATTGGCTTCTAATAATTTAGCGATAGATGAAATTGATAGACTATTATTATATGAGTTATCTCGTGGTACAAAAATGAGTGAATTACCACAAATAATACCACTTTCTAAAGCGGCCATAGAAAAAAGAAAGCGAACATTAAAAGAACTCTTTAATGTAAATAGCAAAAATGATAGAGATCTACTTAAAGTCGCAGAACAAAAAGGATTTATTTAATCATTAAGTTTTAAGACTGCCATAAATGCTTCTTGCGGAATTTCTACATTACCAACTTGACGCATACGTTTTTTACCTTTTTTCTGTTTTTCAAGAAGTTTACGTTTACGAGAAATATCACCACCATAACATTTAGCGGTAACATCTTTACGCAGTGCTTTTGTGGTTTCTCTAGAAATAATTTTAGCACCAATAGCTGCTTGAATAGGGATATCGAATTGTTGACGTGGAATTAACTCTTTTAATTTTTCACACATCTTTTTACCAATATTCGCAGCATTATCTGCATGAATTAATGCAGAAAGGGCATCAACTGGTTGTGAGTTTAATAAGATATCTACACGAACTAATTTTGATTGTTTCATACCTATTGGATGATAATCAAAAGAAGCATAACCTTTTGAAACTGTTTTTAAACGATCGTAAAAATCGAATACAATTTCAGCCAAAGGCATATCGAATGTTAATTCAACACGTTCTGTGGTTAAATATGTTTGATTGGTAATAAGGCCTCGTTTTTCAATACAAAGTGACATGACATTTCCAACAAAATCGGCTTTTGTGATAATCGTTGCTTTAATATAAGGTTCTTCAACACGATCCAGGCCGGAAGGGTCTGGTAAATCGGACGGGTTATTAACAATAATAATGTCATCTGGATGCTTTCTTGTAAAAGCGTGGTATGATACGTTAGGAACAGTTGTAATAACAGTCATGTCAAATTCACGTTCTAAACGCTCCTGGATAATTTCCATATGGAGCATGCCTAGAAAGCCGCAACGGAAACCAAATCCTAAAGCAGCAGAACTTTCGGGAGCAAATACCAAAGAAGCATCATTTAATTGAAGCTTCTCCATAGATGCTCTTAACTCTTCGTAATCTTCGGTGTCTACAGGGTAAATACCTGCAAAAACCATAGGTTTCACATCTTCGAATCCGGCAATAGCATTTGTTGTTGGGTTTTTAGCATCAGTAATAGTATCACCAACTTTTACTTCTTTCGCTTCTTTAATACCTGTAATGACGTAACCCACATCACCCGCTTTTATTTCTTGTCTAGGAAACTGTTTAAGTTTTAAAGTCCCAACTTCATCTGCGAAGTAATTTTTATCGGTAGCAATAAACTTAATGTTTTGTCCTTTTTTAATGGAACCGTTTATAACTCTAAAGTATGTTTCTACACCACGAAATGGATTGTAAACCGAATCAAATATTAAGGCTTGTAATGGTTCGTCTATTTCGCCTTCAGGAGCAGGAACACGTTCAATAATGGCCTCTAAAATATTATCAACTCCAAAACCTGTTTTTCCACTGGCGTGAATCACTTCTTCGGGGTCGCAACCTAAAAGATCCACAATATCATCGGTTACTTCTTCAGGATTGGCACTTGGTAAATCTACTTTATTAAGAACAGGGATAATTTCTAAATCATTTTCTAAAGCTAAATACAGATTAGAAATTGTTTGTGCTTGAATGCTTTGAGCAGCGTCTACAATAAGTAAAGCCCCTTCGCAAGCAGCAATGGAACGGGACACTTCATAAGAGAAATCAACATGACCAGGAGTGTCAATTAAATTTAAAACATATTGTTCACCTTTGTGCTCATACTCCATTTGTATGGCATGCGACTTTATAGTGATACCACGCTCACGTTCTAAATCCATACTGTCTAGAAGTTGGTCTTGCTTTTCTCTAGCCGTCACAGCTCCGGTATAATCCAATAAACGGTCTGCGAGCGTGCTCTTACCGTGATCTATATGTGCAATAATGCAAAAGTTTCTAATGTGCTTCATAGTCAAAAATCTCCGTAAAAAAGATTCTGCAAATATAGATGATTTAAACGAGGTTTGTTAATATTTTAATTTATTGAAAATAAGCTTAATTTATAATATCATAGCTCCACAAACACCTAAGCTTACAATAACATAAATGGCGGCCAAAATAAATAAAACTTTGGCTGCTTTTTTGTTTTTTTTAAGAATGGCTAACCCTATAATAGTTAATAAAATAGCTGGGCCAAACATAATAGCTAGAATTAAGTATATCAAGCCATCTAGATTCATCTTACCTTCTAAAAAGTATAACATAATTAAATTTTTATATCATCATACTTCCGCATATGCCAAGGCTTATTAAAAGATAAACCACTGCTAGAATCATAAGTATTTTTGATGTTTTTCGATTTTTTGATCTAATAGCCAACCCTATAATTAGTAGAATTAATGGAGGTAAAAACATAATAGCTAAAACCAGTAAAAACAAACCCAGATAATTTCCGCCTTCAATGATTAGAATAGTCATAATATATTGTTTCTAAGTTCTTCTAAATAGTCTTTTTTATCATCCCTGTAAAATAAATTCATGGTTTCAAAAGGGATAATTTTATTGTATTTGTCTACAATATGCACGCAGGATTTTTTAATAGCACGAACATCAAAATTATAAGCATCAATAAACTGCATGATAATAACGCGAAATAAATTATCATAACCCAAATTTGGAGCGTCAATATTAGGAAGGCAACACATAATAGACTTCAAATTTTCTTCAGCTACTTCAACGGAGTTTCCAGTGCTAAAAAGTTCTATCATTTTGCCTTGAAGGTTTTCATCTTGCTCATAAATAATAGTATTTTTGCTATTATCTAATAAATCATTTGGATTTATGTACCTGGTTAACGGAAATACATCGTCTCCCAATTTAAGAGCATAGCCCATTACCAAAGCGTCTGGGTTACATGGTACAGGAAGTAAATCGTCTGGATTGAAAATATTGGTTTGCTCCATGATCTTTCGACGTACTTCTGTTAATGTCATTCTATCAGTTTCCGGATTAAAATGCTCTAGTCTTCCTGCTATCTGCGTTGGTTGAAATGTGACGCCCCGAACACATTTTTGCTTTAAAGCATACTCTATTATTTTACCAATTTCATGGTCGTTTAAACCCTTTTGAAGGGTTACTACTAATGTCGTTGATAAATTAAGTTGATTTAAATTCTCAAGGGCTTGTTTTCTTATATCGTTTAAATCGGCACCACGAAGTTCTTGCAACACGCTATTTTCAAAAGAATCAAATTGAAGATAAATTTCAAAATCTGGTGCATAGGTTTTTAATTTTTCCGCAAAAGCGACATCTTTAGCAATTTTAATACCATTAGTATTCAGCATTAAATGCCTAATAGGTAATGATTTTGCGTAATCTAAAATTTCAAAAAACTGTGGATGTATGGTAGGTTCACCGCCACTTATTTGCACTACATCAGGTTCTTTTTCGTTAGCAACTATAGTGTCCAACATGGTTTTTACTTCCTCAAGAGTACGATGTCTTCCATACGTTGGGGATGAACCAGCATAACAGGTGGGACAGGTTAAATTACAACGGTCTGTAACTTCAACAACGGTTAAACAAGAATGTTGTTCGTGATCTGGGCATAAGCCGCAATCATAAGGACAACCATAATCGGTTTTAGTATTAAATTTATAGGGTGTTTCAGAAGGTTTATTATAGTTTCTAATGTTTTTATAGTAGTCTATATCGTCGGCTATTAACACTTTAGAATTGCCATGTTCGTTGCAACGCTTTAGCATGTAAACATGACCATTTTCGAATACAATCTTAGCATCTACACGCTTTAAACATTCTGGGCAAAGGCTGAGTGTGAAATCGTAGTAGGTATATTTTCTAACGGGCATTTTTAACGATGTTTAAAATAGTTTTGTGATAATAAAGCAAACAAATTAGACATAATATTTGAATCGTACTTAATCCAAAGAAATAAAATACATTTGGTTTTAAAAGTTCTATGAAAAATCTAAATGCAAAATAGAGAATCATAAACCATTTAAACAAATCACCATTTTTTAAGGTTGTTTTATTTTTAATACGGTTTAAGCTGAAAAACAGTAGGATTAGGAAAATCAATTCGTATAAAGCTATAGGGTGACGTAATTGTGCGTCACCTAAATTCATACCGAAGATAGAAGTGGTTTCTATACCATAAGTGAATTCGTTAATACCAGATAGAAAGCACCCTATTCTGCCAATAAAAATGCCTAAAATAATGGGAAATACAAATAAATCACCTGATGATTGGGTTTCTCCTATGCGCTTTTTAGCAATTTCGACACCAAGTAAGCCCCCAAACAATCCACCCATAATAGTTTTTGTATTGAGTAATTGAATGATGTTTTCTTGCGAAATATCAACAAAGGGGTTTTCTAAAAAACCAACCAGCCTGGAACCAATTAATGCCCCAAGAGCAGCACCTAAAATAATGGATAGTCTATTGTTTGATGAAATAACATCGTTACTTTTTCTTCTTAAAAGAATATAATACCTAAAGGCTATAAAAAATGCCAGATATTCTAAAACCAGATGGATGTTTATATTGTATCCAAAAAGAATGGGATTGTAAGGAATATTCAAAAAAAGCTAAATTTTTAGTTTTAAAAATACAACAATATTAAAGGGGATAACTAATTTGATTAAAAAACAGTAATTTTGCCCAAAATTTATGATGTGGTAAAAATAGACAACATAGAACTTCCAAATTTTCCATTGCTTTTAGCTCCTATGGAAGATGTTAGTGATCCGCCGTTTCGTGCTTTGTGTAAGGAGCAGGGAGCAGATGTTGTATATACCGAGTTTGTGTCCAGCGAGGGTTTAATTCGTAATGCGGCTAAAAGTGTTATGAAGTTAGATATTTATGAGAAAGAGCGTCCAGTAGGGATTCAAATTTTTGGAGCTAATTTAGACAGTATGCTACAGACTATTGATATTGTTTCTGCTTCAAAACCAGATATTATCGATATTAATTTTGGTTGCCCTGTAAAAAAAGTGGTGAGTAAAGGCGCAGGCGCAGGTATTTTGAAAGATGTGTGTTTGATGGAGAAGCTTACTGCCGAAATGGTTAAACGAACTAATATCCCAGTTACTGTTAAAACTCGTTTGGGTTGGGATCATGATTCTATAAGAATAGTTGAGGTTGCAGAAAGGTTACAAGATGTTGGTTGTAAGGCTATTGCTATACATGGGCGTACCAGAGCGCAAATGTATAAGGGTGATGCTGATTGGAAGCCTATTGCTGAGGTAAAAAATAATCCGCGTATGCATATTCCTGTGTTTGGAAATGGTGATGTGGATAGTCCAGAAAGAGCTGTAGAAATGCGAGATAGCTATGGACTTGATGGCGCTATGATTGGTCGTGCTACTATTGGAAACCCATGGTTTTTTAAGCAAGTCAAACATTATTTTGAGACAGGCGAACATCTAGCACCTATATCTTTAGCGGAGCGTGTTGAGGCTGCTCGTAGACATTTACAAATGTCCATTGATTGGAAAGGTGAAATTCTAGGTGTTTTCGAAACCCGTAGACATTACACTAATTATTTTAAAGGTATTCCACACTTTAAAGAATACCGTATGAAAATGGTAACCAGCGATCATTCAGCAGATGTGTTTGCTGCTTTTGATGAAGTATTAGAAAAGTTTTCAGATTATCAGTTTACCGAATAAATTATTTCAAAAGAGAGACGGCATTAATAGCCTTTTATCAGTGATTTTGAAATTCTTACAGATGCAATTTTAGAAGCAATACTACCCAAAACCGAAATGGTTATAAATACAATAAAAAAGTTTTCAATCTTTATGGTCATTGGATAAGCCAACGACGGTGTTATCATAACCAAGTCAAATACTTTTTGAAGCACTGTGACTATTAATGCGACACCCAAACCTATAAAACCGCCTACAACACTCATTAAGCTACCTTGTAAAAAGAAAATTCTACGAATGTCTTTTATGGTGGCTCCCATATTAAAAAGTGTACTTAAACTTCTCTTCTTATCTAACATCATCATGATTAATGATCCGATAATATTGAAAAAGGCGATAATTAAAACAAGAGTGAATATTAAATATACTACAAGATTTTCGGTATTTAACATTTTATAGAGCGCATCATTAAGTTGAGCCCTATTTTTTAAAACAACTTTAGATCCTAAGGCTTCTTGAATTTTTTGCTTTGCAAGCGTTTCGTCTACGCCTTCATTAAGTTTAAATTCTATTGCAGATACTTGATTTGGACTATAACTTAAAAGGTTTTTAGCCAAATCTAAGGAAGCATATACATAAGTGTCATTTAATGTTTCATTTATATAAAACACACCAACATTAAGGGCGTTAACGGTATTAAATGCTTTTTTGTTAGAAGTTATTTGTCCCTTCCCTGGTTTAGGCACATAAATATTAATAGATTTTGATAAATCTAAAACACCAAGGGACAAATTATTTGAAATACCCCAACCTACTACAATATGATTGGAGTTTTGACTTAACCAATTACCATGATCTATTTTAGATTCAATATTAACAACGTCTTTAAAGTGCTCATCAACCCCTTTAATGGTTGCTAAATAATTTTTATCATTACAAGCAATAGCGACACGTTCTTCAATACTTTTAGAGAATAACGCTACTTCTTCTAAGTCATTTAGTTTAGAAAGATCTTCTTCTGTTAAAATAAATGATTTACCAACTGAAGACTCAGCTTTTAGATCAGGATCGACAATGCTGGAAAATTCAAGGGTGAAATCTTTTAAACCTGCAAAACCAGATAGCACAATAAATAATGAACCGGCACCTAATATAACACCAATAATGGCGATAATAGTAATAAAATTAATAGCATTGTTGGTGCTTTTAGAGCGTAAATAACGTTTTGCTATATATAATGAAAAGTGCATGTTTCTATTTAAGGAAAATAAAAATAGGTTTTTAACTTGAAGATTTATTAAAATCGATTAAGATTTTTTTCTTTTGTTTAAAATATTAGGGTCTTTAATGGGGTTTTCTTCTCCTTTCAGAGATTTTTCTATTTGGTCAATGTATTCTAAAGAGTCGTCTACAAAAAATTCTAAACTAGGCATACGTCTTAATTGGTGTTTGGTGCGTTGTGCTAATTCATGTCTAATTAAAGGTGTATTGGATTTTATGCCTTCAATAAGTGCTTTAGCTTTATCGTTTGGAAAGATACTCAAATATACTTTAGCAACCGATAAATCAACCGTTACTTTAACTTTAGATACCGATATTAATATACCCTGCATACCGCCTTGAGTAGCGGCTCCCTGCAAAACTTCAACTAAATCACGCTGTAAAACAGATCCTATTTTTTTTTGTCTTTGACTTTCCTCCATGTTGCAAAAATAACGGATATTTGAAGATTATCTTACTTTTGGTTTGCATAATTTGTATATTGACTATAAATGAAGATTCCTTTCTTTACTAAAACAAGTTCTGCACAAGTACGGGAATGACAAAAAATAACATTATAAATGAATAAAATAGAACATATAGGGATTGCTGTAAAAAACCTTGAAAACTCTAATGAATTGTTTTCTAAATTATTTGGCAAACCTCATTATAAAATAGAAGAGGTAAAAAGCGAAGGTGTTAATACTTCTTTTTTTAAAATTGGTGATAATAAAATTGAATTGTTGGAAGCTACTAAAGAAGACAGTCCGATTGCAAAATTTATAGATAAAAAGGGAGAAGGTATTCATCATATTGCTTTTGATGTTACTGATATTGAAGCAGAAATTAAACGCCTTAAAAATGAAGGTTTCAAGGTTTTGAATGAGACTCCAAAAAAAGGAGCTGACAATAAATTAGTGGCTTTTTTGCATCCAAAATTTTCAAATGGCGTTTTAATTGAACTGTGTCAAGACATAAAGGGATAATTTTTCTTGCTAAGAAATAAAATAAGTAGTAATATTGCACTCCAATTTCGGTCCCATAGCTCAGTTGGTTAGAGCACCTGACTCATAATCAGGTGGTCCTTGGTTCGAGCCCAAGTGGGACCACTTTTAGAAATTGTAAAGCCTTGCAAACTCATGTTTGCAAGGCTTTTTTAGTTAATTGCTAAATGTATATACTCGAACAGCTTTAAATTAACGTGAATCTTGTTTAAGAGTTCAAGATGTCACTTCTGATTAAATCCTAGGAAGAATTTAGTATCATCGAGAAGTTTTTTGTCGAAAATTTATTTACCTGCCTGTCGCTGGTAGGTTTTCGATATGATTTTTTTCAAAAATCACTCAAACTAACATAAATTTTCTTATCCGAAATTCGTTAAATTAATTGTATAGATGTGTTTTGCAATACAAGATTATTTAGAGTTGATAAATAAAACAGAGCATTGTAAATAAGTGTACTGAAAACAAAGTTTTTAATTTGTATATAAGTATAATAAATAAAGAAAAACAAAATGAATAATATTATTAAACATTCATTTATCTTAAAAAACAATTATGAAAATTCTTTATATTACCTGTTCCGCCACAAGAAGAGCAATCATAATAGATAGCATCTCCGCAATTATCGCAGTATTTATCAGGAAACAAATTTTTTCCTCTTCCATTACAAGAACCGCATGTCATCTTTAAAGAGGCTCCACATTTAGGACAATAATTTGAATCTAAGTTTAAAAGCTTAGGGGGTTTAATTATATTACATTTATAACAACTCATTTTAATATTTTTTGAGTCCAGTACCCCAACAACTTGGACAAGTCATATTGCCATCTGGTGCTGTTGCATGATTATGATTGCTATTAAAAACTATTCCTGTACCATTACATTTGATACAAGTTTCTTTTTTAGGATTTGAATTCATGTTTTATAAGTATTGGTTTTTACAAAAGTAATATTTTTTTTACAGATTATTTATATTGTCCCATTTGGGACAATCCACGCTTAAAATCCTTCTTTTTAGAAGGATTTTTTGTTTTGAAATACTCATGATGAGAAGCACACGATAAGTATATTATATTAAAAGTGTCATGACTTCGCCGATAAAATGCCTTAACTTGTCTGAAGGTTTAATGATTCTTTCTTGAGTTGAAAAATTGGTATATACTAATCCAAATCGAGGTTGGTAACCTTAGGTCCATACAAAATATCCGTTCACGTTTAAGCCTTTTATTTTTGCTTTATGTACAAGTGTGTTTTACGATTTCTCGAACATAAATATGAGGCATTAAAGAGGTTAATGTGCCTCCTTTATTATTTTTAGCTTTTCTTTTCACAGGAATTTACATAGTAAAAGAAATGAAAATGTAAAACGACAACTAATAGTCACTATTTTTCAGCAATTACATTTTACATTTTAATATTGGAAATAATAATTATAAATTGTTCCTAAAAATTCCTGTAAAATAAAATACGAGCAATTCTATAAACCTAATTAACAATTATGTCTAATAACCAAGAAATGTCTTCCCAATCGAAAAACAACACACTAGTTCCAATAATTATTATTGCTGGATTATTTTTTATTTTCGGATTTGTTACATGGATAAACGGTGCGTTAATTCCATTTATGAAAACGATAAATGAGCTAACCGATGCACAGTCTTATCTGGTAGCAACGGCATCTTATATTTCATTTGTTGTCATGGCATTACCAGCCTCATATATTATAAACAAAATTGGTTACAGAAAGGGCATGTCATTGGGATTAATAATAATGGCAATTGGAGCCTTGGTTTTTATACCAGCTGCCGAGGCTAGAACCTATTGGATGTTTTTGTCAGCGATTTTTATACAAGGAGCAGGGATGACTTTATTACAAACAGCTTCAAATCCCTATATAACTATTCTAGGACCTATTGAAAGTGCAGCAAAACGTATTGCTATAATGGGAATTGCCAATAAAGTGGCAGGAGCATTAGGCTCTGTAATTTTTGGAGCGATTTTGCTATCTGGAATAGACGAGATTAAAGAAAAACTAAATCTTGTGGATGCTACTGAAAAAGCTAGTTTATTAAATACAATGGCAGATAGCGTTGTTACACCTTATGTAGTTATGGCAATTGTTTTGTTTTTACTAGGGGTTTTAATTAGAAAGGCGCCTCTACCCCATGTTGAAGCACAACCCATTAAAGTATCTGAAACTGGAGGAAAAGCAAAATCAAGTATTTTACAATTTCCTCATTTGTGGTTAGGTGTTTTAGCTTTGTTTGTTTATGTTGGTGTGGAGGTTATCGCTGGAGACACCATTATTGCTTATGGTATATCATTGGATATTCCTGTAGAACAAGCTAAATTTTTCACGTTGTTTACATTAATGGCCATGGTTGCTACTTATGCTTTAGGGGTATTTTTAATACCAAAATATATAAGTCAGGCTTTCGCTTTAAAAGCAAGTGCCGTTTTAGGAATTATACTGTCTTTTTGTATTGTATTTTCTGATGGTTTTGCTTCAGTACTTTTTGTAGCTGCATTAGGTATCGCTAATGCTCTTGTTTGGCCAGCTGTTTGGCCACTAGCTTTAACTGGGTTAGGTAAATTTACTAAAACAGCTTCGGCATTACTCATTATGGCTATTTCCGGAGGTGCTATTCTACCATTATTATATGGTGATTTAGTAGATAGAAAAAAAGAACATTTACTTGCTAGTGGGATAAATGAAGTTTCTGCTACAGCAGATGCTGCATCTTTTGGTTATTGGATTTTATTGCCATGTTATGTAATTATTCTTTATTATGCCTTTTTTGGGCATAAAGTAGGGCTTGAAAAAGTATAGGGATATTTTATGTATGTTCGATAAAAAAGAATTGAATCTGTTGTTGATATATAAGAAAAGTTTTGTCTTATCGGAGGTGTTGTAGGACGAAACAAGTTTTAGGTATTTCTGCATAAATAAAAATCATCCAAAGCTCTTTAAAAGAATATGGGCTTGTAGATAGTGCTTTCGGGTTCTGAAATTTTTTTTCTTTTCAAACGATAAGCTTATTATCTCTCCAAATTTAGTTTGTTGTTCTAAGTGGTATACTAATTTTAAGATATTATTATAATCACCTTCAAGGCTAAACCGGTATGTTTTAACCGATAAATTATTGTTTTCGATGACATGAGGCTCTAAAAAATGAATCACTTTTAATTTATTATCATTTGCTAAAGTATTTATTGTTTTTAAAAGATTGTTTTGAATAGAACTTCCTTTAATCTGATATTTATTTAAAATAGAATCGTAGTATTTTTCCTTTTGCTTTAAAAGCGATAATTGTTTTGGCGTATTTTTAAGTAAAAACTCTTCCTGCTTTAACGTATTATATTCCTTTTTAAGAGTTATGGTTTTAGAAATAGCCAGTTTAAAACATAAGATTAGTACAAGTACAAACCCAGTAACCAAAACAATATTTTTAGATTTATTAGTCATCGGTCATATTAATTTTTATACTAAAATGTGAAGAAGTCTTTTTTAAATCACTATAATCCAATACTTCTATATTATTAACCCAATCGATGCTTTCTAATATAGAAATCCATTTAGAATATTGTTGACTGTTATTAGAATCTCCAGATACAATAATGGTGTTTTTTCGCAATACTATGGTTTTGTCTTTTTTTATTTTTTTCTCTAAAGGCTGATAATTTATTTCAGAAAGTAATACAGTTTCAGGTAAACTAGTAACAATAGCATTGATATAAAATGAGCTTTTAGATGAGCTGCTTTTAAGCATATCGTCGGTCATTCTTTGTGATTTGCTAACAGTGTGATTAAGTTTAAGAATCTTTTCTTTTGCAGCCTGGTTTATTTGTGAGGTTTCATTCAATGCTTTCACCTTTTCAAAATAAAAATTAAAAAACAGAAAGTTTACAAGTAAGATGCCTAGAATAAAAATCAACCCTGTTTTCAAAAATTGACTAAAAAAACGAATCTGTTTGTAGGTGTTTGAAAGCGTGTTTTTTTTGTCCTTATAGTTTATGACTGGCTGATACTTATTTAAAACATAACTCAAGGCTCCTGAGAATGATAAAAGATTGTTATTAGAGACTGTTAGCCCATTAACATGGTACTGTTTTTTTTGAATACTTTCGCTTAAATCTATTGACTTAATAAAATTATTTTCTGTAGTTATTGAGGCATTTGAAGTTAAGGTAATAGTATCATCGATATAGGTAACAATATCTGTTAGAATTGAGTTCCCTAAAGAGAAATTCAGAATATATAAGCCGTTTTCAGTGTACGTTTTAATAAGAGTATCTATATAAGACTGTCTACATATTGACACAAAGAAGCGATCGTCCTGTTTTAAGACTTCATAATAAAATTCCAAAACGTTGATATTTGGGAATGCTTTATTTACGAGTTTTAAATCATCCGTTTGTTCACTTTTTATGGTTTTGGTTAAAACATGTTCATTATTAATTATTAGAAATAGATGTTGTTTTTTGGCAAGTTTACTAGTTAGTTCTTTAATTGAAGATGAAGTAAAGATTTCATTAATATCAACTGCCTTTTTTGTTTTTTTTAAAACGGTTGAATATATAACAGACTCGTTATTGTAAGTCGTATGCTCGACACCACAAAATTGATTTCCGTATATTAGATATGATTTTAAACGCTCAAACATTAATAGATAATAGTTGGTTTAATAAATACGGTCAATTTTGCTTTTGATGCTTCTCGTTTCCTGGAGCTAAATAACCATTTTATAATAGGTATCCGAGCTAAAAAAGGAACCCCAGAGCCTGAGTTTTTTTTGGTTTGCTCCTCTAATCCACCTAAAACTACAATGTCCTGATCTTGAACACGAATAATAGAACTAAATTCACGTGAACTAATATCTGGCGGTGCATTTTCATCAATACGAGAACCAAAACTGGATTGGATAACGAAAATGTCAAGTGTTACCTGACCATCACCAGAAACCAATGGTTTTATAGTTAGCCCAAGCTCTGCATCAATAGGCTCATAATTAGTTATTTCTGATGTTTGCGGATTATCTGTTCCATAAATGTTACGTTGTGTTACGGCATAATAAGACGTTACTCCGTTTGAGAAAGTGGCTCGATGTCCATTTAATGTAGAAAGTTTGGGTGTTGATCTAATTTTAAGATTGCCATTACTTTCCATGGCTTTGACTGTAGCAAAAAAGTTTGGGACTACTTTTCCTAAATTTAGTCTATCAAACCCACTGAACCCATTAATAACTTTATTGATGGTTTTTGCGCCTAGAGTGAAATCAGTTTTTGGAAAAATGGTTCCTTTTGTTTCAGAAGGTTCGTCTCCAATCCCCCAAGTGACACCAGCTTCTATGGTATTATTTTTATTTACTTCTATAAACATGGCTTCTATCAATACAACAGGAACAGTTTTATCTATATAAGCAATAAAGTCTTTAAGGCGTTCAATTTTAGTACTGGAACCTGTGACATATAAACTGTTAAGTTCGTGATCTATTTTAATATCTAAATCTTGGGCTATTTCATCAGGGATAATTTCTTCAATGCTTTTAGAAATGCCGTTAGATGTGTTACTAGATCTGTTATTATAATTGCTAGTATTTGATATATTTCTGTTCCGATTTAATCCAGACGAGTTATTAATAGAATTATTGAAGTTTTGGTTAGGGTTTCGGTTGTAATTAGAGCCATAACTATTGTAGTTATTATCATTATAATTACTTCTTCCTACAGTCCTGCTTCTCCCGCTTCCACCAGATGGATCAGAGAATAATTCTACAGAACGATGCATTAAATGAATAATTTCTACCTTACGGATACTTAATTGATTTTCGGTTCCAAAATAGTAGATTCCATTTTCTTTTTTGAATGTGAAAATTTCGTTATTGGAGTTAGAAGGGACTGAATTAGAATTTGTACGATTATTTGAATTAGTAGATGTGGTTTGCAAGTTCGTATTTGGTGTTGCGTTTGAATTGGACTCAAATATTTTAACCAAAAGGTTATCAAACGAAATAGAAGATGCTTTAAATGTTGCAGTTCCTGCCTTATCCAAAGGTGTGGCTGTGAATATATCGATATTAAGAGCGTTTCCAATGTCATGGATAATATCTTTTATAGGTGTATTATTAAAATCGACTTCCAATAATTTGTTTTCTAGATCTAAAACTTTAAAGTTTAGGTTCTGACCTCTTTTTAATCGTGAGTTTGATGAACTTTGATCGCCTGAAGGTGTATTGTCTTCAAAAACATAAAAATTGTCTTTTGTTTTTTCTGTATACAAATTATTAGCCAATGCTAGTTTGTCCATAGCGGCATCAAAAGGCATCTCTTTTATATAGGAAGTCAGTGTTTTATTTTCTAAGCCAGGTGTAAATACGAGATTTTTTGCGCTTTCATCCATGATACGTTTAAAAACGTCATATAACTTATCGTTTTTAGCATCAATAGTGATTGTATTCTTTCCGGGGTTAAATACTATGGGAATGATACGTTTTTTAGGAACTTCTACTGGAGGTGTATATTTTTTAATGGACAAGATCGTTCCTGTAAAATCGATAGTTAAATCGTATTCTTTACATAAAAACACTAATAGGTCAGATACCGTGACATTAGAAAAATTGTTGTTGGCAATGTTTGTTTGATTAAGTTCTGGCGAAATATTGATGTTAACACCATGCGTATTAGATATTGCCAAAATAAAATTAGCTAAAGTAATATTGTTTACGCTTATTTCGGTTTTTGCTTGTTCTGCCAATCCAGAGTTTTCAACCGAAAGTAATTCTAGCTGATTTTTAATAGTTTCAATACGATTGTCTATTTGGGAGAATAGAAAACAAGGTATAAAACAGAGTAGTGTAAACAGTATTTTTTTCATTCAATGTGTATTTATACGCTAATTTTTATAGGGTATAGAGGTTATGTATTATCCTTTTGATTTTAAAAGTAGATCGACTTGTTTTTCTAATAATTCAATTCGTTCTTTTTGTACTTTGAGTGTTTTGTTTTCATTCTCAAGATGTTTAATGCGTTTTTCTTGATTAATGGTATAAAGTGTTAACTCTTCTATTTTTTCAAGGAGTTTTAAGTTCATTTGTTTGAGATAAAGTCCATTAGTTTCCATGTCTTTTGCTGAAGGAATATTAGGTAAATGGCCTTTTTCAGTAATGTAATTTTCTACTTCTGTTAATGTTTTTAGATCATAATCTTTATAAAAGACATAATCAGGAGCAATGGCTCCTAATAAATCTACTTTGACTTCGTTGGTATGGATGTTTCCCTTTACTGCTAGTTTTGCGTCTGGAGTTGTGGTGCCGATGCCTACCTTACCCCAAGGAACAACAACTTGGCCTCCGTTAGAATCATATTCGGGCACTCCAAGAATAATTTTTTTATTCCAACCACTTGCTATATTCAAATCTCTTCCAGACATTTCTATAGATCCACTTAAATCATTTTTTTGAGATAATTTCAACCCCCAATTAGAGGCTTCAGTGTTATGAATTATTTTAAAAACGGGGCTTGAAGAGCTTTTTATCTCTAAAAGTGTTGAAGGATTAACAGTGCCAATACCAACAAAACCAGTTGCATTTACTGTAAATAGATTCTCAGTTACCTGTGTTGAATTATTGTGAATTAAGCTAGAGGTTGTTGTATCGTGATTTAAAACATTATTTCTTCTATTGATTACAAATTTATCTGAACCTGAATATGGTCTACCTATAAACCATTCATTTTGACCGCCTTTGTCATGCATAAAAAGGCCTAAACCTCTTTGATTACTACTGTGATTAGCTTTTAAAATAATACCAGCGTTTATAGCCGAGGAGCCATCTCCCGAAAGTGTGAGTTCCGATCTACCAATAGAGCTAAGTTCCAAAAGTGTTGAAGGAGCATTAGTGCCTATTCCAACTCTGCCTTGAGATGTTAAGGTTAACAAATCAGACCAAACTGAAGTATCATGTCTTGCTTGAAAATTTAATAGTGTTTTTCCTCCTGGGTCAGCATTGATTATTCTATGTCCAAAACCAGAACCAAAATTGGATGATGTCCAAGTAATGGCCTTATTTGTATATAGGTTTGCGTTTAAATTATCAAAGTTTGTTGTTTGAGCATCTAATTGCATAATTGTAAATAAGCTAAAGCTTAAAAGGAATAATAGTTTTTTCATGGTTTTGGTTTTAATCAATTAATAAAGCATAGACCTCTTCTACAGAAGTAACCCCTAGTTTTATAAGTTCGGTAGCGTTTTGTTTTAAAGTTGTAATATGATGTTCTTCTAAATAATCATCAATCTCTAAGTCGTTATTTTTAATATGTGGTACTAAGGTTTTTGTAATGGGTATAATCTCATAGATCGCTTTCCTTCCTGTATAACCAGTATGATAACATTTTGGGCAGCCAACAGCTTTATAATGGTTTGTTAGATCTTTAGGAATACTAAAATTTTCTGGAAACAGATCTTTTATTACAGGAGCTTTTTGTTTACAGTGATCACATAATTTTCTAACCAATCGTTGGGCTATACTTACATTTAGAGTACTGGCTATTAAAAATGCAGGAATCCCCATATCTATGAGTCTTGATATGGTTGCCCAAGCAGAATTAGTATGTATTGTAGAAAGTACTAAATGTCCAGTTAAAGCCGCTCTAATAGCCATGTTAGCAGTCTTTACATCGCGAATCTCACCCACCATAATAATGTCGGGATCTTGTCGTAAAAATGTACGCAGGGCACTAGTAAAATCTAAGCCTATATTTTCTCTTAATTGTACCTGATTAATACCTTCAAGTGTATATTCAATAGGATCCTCAATGGTTACAATATTGGTTTTGTCATCATTAAGTAATTTTAGAGTTGCATATAAAGTGGTGGTTTTTCCAGAACCTGTTGGCCCAGAAATAAGGACGATGCCGTTCGGATTTTTAATGGCTTCTTTATATGTTTTTATCTCTCTATCTGTAAAACCTAAATCTTTAATATCAATATGACCGGCATCTTTGCTTAAAATACGCAATACTATTTTTTCACCGTGTAAAGTTGGCAAGCTGGAAACCCTGATATCAAATTCGTCTATTTGTGTTTTTACCGTTATACGTCCATCTTGAGGCAGTCTTTTTTCAGAAATATCTAAGCCGGCTTTAATTTTAAGTTTATTAACAATAACAGGATATTCAGATAAGGCAATAATAAAATGCTCTTTCAGTTTACCATCTAAACGAAAACGGACGCGACATTTATGTTCATAGGGTTCAAAATGAATATCACTACTTCCAATATCTTTTGCAGATAGTAATAGTTTTTCAAGGAAGTCATTGGTATAATGCAAATCTTCGGTTTTATTAAGATCTTTTTTCCTGAAATTACTAGATAAATAGAGATTAATATTTTCCGAAGTTTCGGGGAGCAATTCAATGTCCTTTCCAAAAACAACGCGCAATTCCCTTTTTAAGCTTTCAGTAAGTGTATCCGTTTTAAATACAAGCGTTCCATTATGAGCCTTAACAGGGATAATTTTATAATGATAAGCTTGTTCACTGCTTAAGAGTTGTAATAAATCGGTTGGAATGGTGTATTCATTATTCATAACATTACATAGTATAAATATTTACATAACCGGACCACTGAACCAAGTATATTGCTAGAAAAAACAGACTCATATAGCCCGCTAAAGGAACTGTAATATCCTTTTGGTTTTTAGATAATACGAGATGCACGGTTAATGAGAAAATAAGAGCGCATATAAAAATGACAATAAAAGATATTGTTGAAAATGCTAACGATACTGCAACAAACAGCAGTAAATCCCCTAAACCAATAGTTTTTAAAACAGAGGTTTTAAGCTTAAGCTTTGCATATAATAAAATAATTAAAACGAAAATTATGACAAAAGCTAGATTCATTTTTAAAGCATTATAGAATAGTTCTGGAATGGTATTGCTGTAAAATAGTAGTGCACATAACAACCCAATGACTGGAAATAAAAACCAATACACCATCCGTTCCTTAAAGTCTTGAAGAAAAATGAAAAGAAAGGAAATGGTTAATATGATTTTTATTACTACCATCTAGTCTTTTATTATTTGTTTGGGTGTGCCGTTTTCGTCTATTTCCCAAACATTAAAAATACCATCACCGTCAAAATCTGTAATAGCAGTTGCTTTCGCTTTAAAACTATTATTTGTGGCACTTAAGATTTCGTAGCTATAATTACTTGTTCCGTTTTCGTTAACAGTTTTTGGAGCTTCAAAATCTATTTCATTTAAATCAGGGCTGTATTTTGAGTACATGTACCTGTAAGAAGTCTGCGAATTATAAATAAACTTTAATTGAGTTTGTGCTTCTACACTTTTAGTCTTACTTATTAAAGGCATTAAATTAGGGAGTGCTAATAATAGTAATATGCCTATTATGACAAGAACAATTAAAACTTCTTGTAAATTATAGGCAGGTAGTTTTTTATACTTTTTCATTTGTAATTGATTTGCTATGATTCATAAAGTTTGCTATAGAAACCCTTTTTCTTTGGCCAGTATTAGCAATGCTTTATCTGATTTTTTTTCATTATTAAAAATTTGATTTAATCTCCGTTTTCTACGCTCAATGCCTGCTAAAGACAAATGAATCACATTAGGTAATTCTTTGGTTTTAGTGCCTTGAGATAAATAATATAACATTTGTCTGTCTATATTGTCTAAATTAAAATCGTTAGATACATGTTGCCTAACCAATTTTAAAACAGGTTTACTATAAAAAGGGATGTCATTAATAACATTTAAAATACCTTCGGTTAAATTTTGAAAGTCTAATTCGCTTTTAAGAAGTAAACTATCAGGTTTTATGGTTTTTAAAATGTTAACCAACCTGTAATTATTACTTAGGTGTGTTGATACAATAATTTTAACTCTAGGAAATAAACACCTTAGTTTTATACCCAAATCGTCTCCAGAAAGTAGTTTACCATTTTTTGAAGGTGGTAAACTAATATCTAAAAACACTAAATCAATAATAGTATTGGTTTCTAGCGCATGTTCTATTTCTTCATTAGCCTCATCACAATTTTTTGTGATATGTGTAGAGAAAAGGACACTACTATTTTTAGATGAAACAGACTCTAAAGCTCTTATATAGCCATCAATAATAAGTTGGTGGTCTTCAATGATTAGCGTGTAAAAAGATTTAATCATAGTATGGGGTTTTGTACTTAAAAAAAGAGACTAAGGGCTGTTTACTATACTTCTTAAATTTTATACAAAAAACAAATCTATTTATATAAAATCAGATAAAAGTAAGGTTTTCCCTTACTTTTAGTAAGGTTTTGTTTTTTTAACATTTGATGTTAAAAATAGCACAAAACAGTTGATTTTACTGATAAAGATTAAAGAAAATATTAAAATATCGAGCCCTTACTAAAAGTAAGGTTTTCCCTTACTTTTAATTTATAGCGTATCCATACATTTATTGACAGATTTTAAGGACTTAATTAATTCTTTTAAAGAGAAAGTTGTTAAAGCAATTTTTTTAAGAGGATGTATTAAAAAATTCAAGTATCAATAAAAAAATAAAACAAACTAATTTATGAAAAAAATATGCTTAGGATTAATATACTTAATAGCAATCCCATTTTTAGGTTTTGGGCAAACCACTACTTCTTATGACATTAATAGTGCTGGACGAGGAGGGACTAATAATACTTTTTACGGAACCGAATCGGGCTTAAATACTACAGGAAGTGATAATACTTTTTCTGGATACTTGTCAGGGCATTCTAATACCACAGGGAATTTTAATGTATTTTCTGGATCTTATTCTGGATATAGAAATACCACAGGAAATAAGAATGTATTTTCTGGAGTTTATTCTGGAACTTATAATACGACAGGGACTGGTAATGTATTTTCTGGATATTTGTCTGGTAGGTCTAATACTGTAGGAATTAACAATGTGTTTTTCGGACCTTTGTCAGGATATTCTAATACTGCAGGAAATTTAAATGTGTTTTCTGGATATAAGTCTGGATATTCTAATACCATAGGGAGTGGTAATGTCTTTTTAGGAGCTAATGCTGGTTATTATGAAACCCAGAGTAATAAGTTATATATTGATAATAGCAGTACAACCACCCCATTAATATACGGTAAATTTGATACCGACCAACTGGGCATTAATACAAATGATATTCCTACGGGTTATGCATTTGCTGTAAAAGGTAAAGTTATTACGGAAGAAGTAAAAGTGCAGATTTATGCAAATTGGCCAGATTATGTTTTTAATAAGGACTACAGCTTACCATCTTTAACAGAAGTAGAAAATCACATAAATGAGAATGGCCATTTAAAAGACATCCCATCTGCTAAAGATGTATTAGAAAATGGTATTCTACTTGGTGATATGAATGCAAAATTACTTGAAAAAATAGAAGAACTCACTTTATATACTATACAACAAGAAAAACAATTAAAAGAACAAGCAACAAGCAATCAAGAATTAAAACAACGTCTTCTAAAATTGGAAGCATTATTATTAAAAGATAATCAAGAAACAAAAAACTAAATAACAAATTAATGAACAAACTAGCATTCCCATTATCCCTAATTGCCATAGCAGCAAGTGTTTTTGCCATTTTCCAATTGCAATCGTCTTCAGAACAAGTATATGTAGATGTTAATAAACTACTAGATGGTTACAAGCGTACCAAAATTGTAAAAGCAGAATTTGAAGCCAAAGCAAAAACACTTAATGCCAATGTAGATAGTTTAATGGCTGATTGGCAAAATGAACTTAAAACCTATGAAAAGGAACGTTCTAGAATGAGTAAAAAAGAATTAGAATTAAAACAACAACTGTTAGGGAATAAACAACAGCAAATAAATAATTACCAACAAGTTATACAAAAGCAGATACAGGAAGAGGATAAAAAATCGACACAAACCGTCATTAACGATATTAATGATTATGTAAAAGAATATGGTAAAAAACATAACCACAAAATCATATTTGGAGCTAGTGGAGGTGGTAATATTATGTATGCAGATGAGGTTTCAGACTTAACTCAGGAAATATTAGAAGGTCTTAATGCAGAATTTGAAGGCAAATAAAAGACTCCTTTCCTTTTTAAGGAAAGGTAGATTCAAACACAGTTTGAAGACGGAAAGGTCAAACATAAGAATCTCATCAATAGTTGTTCGATGAGTTAAGCTATAAATTGAAAACAAAATGTTATCCTGAGCTTGTCGAAGGATCTCAAAAACCAGAAATCAAAATTTGAAAACACGTCGTAAAATACTAAATGTCATTCCGAGAGAGCGAAGCATAAGCCTATCGACTTCGTTCAAGATAAACTTACGAGGAATCTTATCATTACTAGTAGTGATGTTACTCTTTAGCTGCAATCAAAAAAAAACCTTCAATAACGAAACCGCTCTACTAGACTATATAAAAGACGAAACCAATGGTTATACCCAGCATAAAACTATAAACGGAGTAGACTACACTTTAACCTATCGCCCTACTGATATACTTGTAAAGCAAGAGTTAAGTGACGAAGGAAATAAAGAAAAAATAAAAGGGTTGCGAAATAAGTACAATAAGTACATGTACTTTAATTTAAGTATGAGTATGAATAACCAGGAATTATTAAGTGTAGCACCCAAAAACAGAAACGAATTTGGTGCCATGGTAAACCAACTCGCTTTTGGTATGAATGAAAAGGTACACCTCTATACCCAGAGCAAAGATACACTGGAAATGGTAGATTTTATTTACCCGCGTATGTATGGTATGAGTGGAGCTACCACGATTATGTTTGTATATCCAAGAGATGAAACAATAATAAATGAATCATATTTAAATTTTACTATCGAAGATTTAGGTTTATACACTGGAGAAGTAAAATTTAAAATACCAATAGAAACTATAAATAACGAACCAGAATTAAGGTTATAAACTTTTGTCACCCTGAGCAAAGTCGAAGGGTCTTTTTAAACGAAAAGAATAATTATGAAAAATACCACATTTCGCAAACGAGTGCCTCTTGTATTTATAATCCCCATGTTGATTTTATTTATTAAAACCACAAATGCCCAAGGGCCTAATACCCCAGAGGCAGCTAGTTTTGAGCCTGTGGATGCTACCGATATGGTAAATTTGGTAACAGGCGATTTAAGTTACGTATTGCCTTTATTGAATGTGCCTAGTCCAGAAGGAGGTTATCCAATAGCACTGTCTTATCATGCTGGTATTGCTATGGAACAAGAAGCTACTTGGGTAGGTTTGGGGTGGAATATAAACCCAGGGGCTATTAATCGTTCTGTTAACGGTTATCCAGATGATTGGAATAACAGAAAGAAAACATCGATAATGTATGATATTGGTGGAACGTATACTTCTCATGATTTTCATAGTAGTATAGGCTGGAAAAAAGGCAAGTATTCTGTTGGATTATATGCTTCTTATGGTGTCAATAGGGCATTTGGAGGAGAAACCACATATGACATGAATTTTGGAGGTTCTTTTGGTATTGGAAATGATAAGAAAATGAAAGCTAATGTCCATAAATTTAATGTAGGAACGAATGGTATAGGTTATTCATATAAATCATTTAATAAAAAAGGAATCTATTTAGGCACATCCTCAATTGGTTTTAATGGCAATGATGGAATATCACTAGGAGCTAATGGCAAAAGTGGAGGAATAACATTATCATCTAACGGGAATCATTATATTTCATCATCAAAAGGAAGCGGACAAATCTCTGGTTCTGGATCATTTTCCTCTAAGTTGCATACAAGAACCGTTGGGACGGTTATTATTGTAGATATAAACGCTGGTTTATTTAGTTCCGGTTATTCTAAAAAAAAACAAAGGTATTCATGGTATGATAGAGCAAGTTATGATTGCTTAGGTGCATTGTACCTTGGACAAACTGATGAAATGATATCCAACTCATTACATTCGCCTAATGCTTCGGTCGATTCTTACGAATCTATATATAAAACATATAATAACCAACAATTACTTGAAAACAACTTTTCAGGTATATCTTATGATAATTATATAGTTTCTTCTCAAGGGTTAACAGGATCTATGACACCTTATTTGTTCGAACAAGGTACATTTAAAAATAGATACAATCGTATTAGTACTTCAATAGATAATAAATACGCAACAGAATCCACTTTTAGCTATTATGATAATAGCTTTACTAAACAAATTGATGATCCAAATAATGATATTAATTTTCATTTTGATAATACTAATGCTTCTTATATGAGTCTTAGTTCTGGATTGTGGGGAAATTTGCCTTCATCGATTAATGAAATTACAGATGTAGTTATTAACAGTAAAATAACTGACCACACTACTATTATTGATAATATTTCTCTCAGTAACTACAATCCAGCCAAAAATAGGATAATTAATGGGCCTTTTGTAGAGGTTTTTACAAATGGCGAAATTGTTAATAATATAGGTAATATAATTGATGTTAATAGTTTAAACAGGTCTTCATTGCCTCAAGATGGTATAGGGGCATATAAAATTACAAACGCAGATGGTTTAGTATATCATTATTCATTACCTGTTTATCAAAAAGAAATGTTTTCAAGATCTACAGAATTAGATAATAATATTGAAGATAAATTTTACGAGGAACAACAATTCACACCATATGCTACGCATTGGCTTTTAACAGCTATTACTGGACCAGATTATGTAGATAATAATACAAACGGAAAAGTTGATGAAAATGATTATGGCTATTGGATTGAGTTTGAATATGGAAAATGGAGTGATGGTTATGCTTGGAGGTCACCAACTAAAAAATTAGCATATCATGAAAATGAAACGACTAAATCCTTTGGTTGGGGTATAAAGGAAATCTATTATTTAGATATGATTAAGAGTAGAACGCATACAGCTCTTTTTATTAAGGAAAGTAGACTTGATAATTATGGATCGGAAATTAATATTGGTACAAGTCAGGTAGCACCTAAGGTTTATAATTATGGTGCCAAAACGATCTTAGGGCTTAGTGACTCTAACTATTTTGTAAAAGGTATATATGATAATCGAGCTGTTAATTTGGCAGTTGGTGTCTATTACTCGAATATTTGGCATAAAGAATATGTAAGCATTGATAAGCATAAATCATTAAGATTAAAAGAGATTCTACTTCTAAAAAATGAAGATGTGCCATTAAATGTTAAAACATATCTAGGTGAAAGTAATGGTAGAAAAATTGGAGAAATGTATTTTGAAGAAGAGGTTAGAGTTTATGATACTTCTGAAAGACAAGTTTATCATGCTAATTACCCTATGTTTGGTAATAATGGGCTTAGAGAATGGAATGGAGAATTTTATAATAATGTGTTAGATAGTGATGATATTAGTACTAACATAAGTAATATTAATAACTTAAAAGTGAATCACATCTACTTTAATTATGATGAAGAATATCCTTTAATGTCTAATTCTCCAAATTCTTTTCCTTCAGGGAAAGGCAAATTAACTCTAAAGAATGTTTATAACAAAACGCGAAGTATAGTTAATTTGATTCCTCCATATGAATTCTCATATATTTCTAACTCTAATTATGATAGAGATAAAGAAGATCCATGGGGCTATACAAAATGGAGTCCGCAAAATTCAAGTTTAAATCAAATTAAAACACCAACTGGTGCAAAAATTAAAATTGATTATGAACCAGATGATTACTACAAAGAAGCTGCAAATGTTTATCGAACCTATGACAAAGGGCTAGAATTTAATTTTTATGAATTTAATGGAAAGTTACGTTTTGATGTTAAAAATGAACCAAATACAGATAATTACACTTATTTTGAAGACTACTTTGAAGTAGGGACACCTGTTGAAGTAGATATCTGGGCTTGTATTAAGCATGAATACCATGAAGTTATAGGAGGATGTAAATCTAGAGATGGTAGCATTGATTTAGAAGACGTTTTTGTAGATGTAGTTTCGGTATCTAGTTCTACTGTGGTTTTTGAAACTAATCTTAGTTATACTACAAATTATAATGATGGATTAAATTGGCTTTACGGTGCTAGTCCAATGGGTTTTGATTATTCAAATTATATAATGCAAAATCAAAGATTAAGAAGCCAGTGCCCTATTCTAGATGGGGGTTGCTCAGATAGAACAAGAGTTGTGTTTAAATATAATATAAAAGCGCTTGACTCAAAAAGAAATGAGAAAGGAGGAGGATTAAGAGTAGCTAAAATAACCATAAATGAAGGATTTAAGAACTATAGTACTCAATATTCATATAATTTGCTTGGTTATAATTCTAATCCGCATAATGTAAATTATAGATCATCAGGTGTAACTTCATATTCTCCATCGAAATTTAATAAAGAAGTAGAGTACATAACAGAAATACCTACACCAAATGTTTATTATGAGTATGTTAGAGTTGAAGAAAAGGATATAAATAATTCAACAAATACAAGCAAACTATACAATTTTGAAGTTCTTAAACCTAGTCAAGCTATTGGGAGCGAATTATCATTTGGAGAAATTCTAAAAATTAAAAAAACTCAAAATGATGATGGAAATACGATTCATTTGGTAGATGGAGTAAATGCTAAGGTATCAAGATATAAATATGAAGTATTTGATAATAAATCTGCATTAGGTCGTCTTTTAAATTTAACATCGTTTAATTCTAAAGGACAAATAATATCAAAGGTTAATAATAATTATAAAAAGTTAAATGAATTGAATCAAGGAATAATTCAAGAAACTTTTTATTCATATACTAGAGCTAGTAGCAACCTTTATAATGAAGCAAAATACCATTTAAACGCGTCTTCAAAAACAACTTATCCAAGCGTTTTAAATAATACTGTAACTATTCAAGATGGGTTTAAAGTTAATAGCGTATTTAGTAAACATGATTTTAATACTGGTCAGGTCTTAGAAACTGTAACTACTGATAGTAAGGGCAACGAATTTAAAACCGAATTAATCCCAGCTTACACCATTTCAGACTATTCGGGAGATTTAAATAATAATGGTATTCCAGATGATTACAGCATGGGTAGTAAAGTAGATGACCCTACCAACAAAAACATGCTAACCCAAGAAGCCATTACCAAAACTTATATAAAAGTAGGTAACGATTGGAAAGAAACAGGTGTTGGCATTACTACATGGAATAACGATTGGAGTTATACAGATTATGCTGGAACAACAACTCAAGAAACAGTGGCAGATAAAAAAATCTGGCGTAAACACAAAACTTTTGTTTGGGATGGTGGTTTAAATCTTGACGGCACTTATTTAGGTTTCACAGGAGATGATGATAGTTTTGATTGGACAGTTAATCCAACTTTAGAACAACCCAATACCAAATGGAAAAATATATCGACTACAACACAATATGACCATTACTCCATGCCATTAGAAGTTAAAGACATTAACGATAATTATACAGCTACAAAAATGTGCGACAGTGATAGTAAAGTATTAGCCGTAAGCAATGCAGCTCACACCGAGATGTATTATAGTGGTGCCGAATACATTGCTAAAGATGCTAGTGGTAATGATACAGCCTATTTTGATGGTCAGGTAAAAGCTTCTGTTCAAAGTTCAACGTATGCACATACTGGATTTTACTCAATTATTATAAATACAAACATAAAAGGGTTCGAGGTAAACCTTCCAAATAATAATGAGCGAACAGGGGTAAAATCTAAATTTAAAATATCAGTTTGGGCTAGAATAGAAAACTATATTAACGCCAGAATACACATAAATGGGTTGCCAAAGGCATTTAATGGAGAAAAGGTTTTTGCTGGTGATTGGGTGCAACTTAATCATTATGAGGAACTCAGTACAGGAGAAGAGAGTGTATATGTTACTTCAGCAGCAGGAAAAATACGTTTTGATGATTTCCGTTTATACCCAGCTACATCTTCCATGACCAGCTATGTCTATAACGAATGGGACGAACTCTGGTATATTATAAGCAATAATGGATTGTCAAGCAAGTTTGAGTACGATGCAGCGGGAAGACTTATAAAAACCTATAGCGAAGTGATTGATGATGGATCTCTAACTGGTGGGTTTAAACAGGTGGGTGAAAACAGTTATAACTATAAAAAACCGCTATAACATGGAAAAGTATATAAAAAATAGAGTACGATTAATGGTATTATTTATTTTAACTTTTATTATAAATACATCATTATCTGCACAGAATTGTTTTTCAACAACGTTAAGTCAATCATCAGTACAGTTTTCATTATCAGGAGGGACTAGCTCTATAAATGTAAGTTTTCCATTAGGGTGTTCTAACCCAACAATTAGCGTGGATGGAGCACCTAGTTGGTTAACAACTTCAGTATCTGGAACAACTATTAATCTATCTTGTGGTGCTGCAAGCAGTTATCGAACAGTGAACCTAGCAGTTAGGGTAAATGGCAATATAGTTAATGGATTTGGTGTTAAACAAGGTACAGCACCTCCTCCTCCAGCGTGTTCAATTAGTGGCTTACCTTCATCTATAGACATAAACCGATTAGGAGAAACATTAGATTATACATTGACCTTTTCTAATTGCAGCCCATCATATTTAACTTTTGAATCAGCAACTGGGGGTCCAGTACCAAGTTGGTTAACGGTAACACAACCTTCTTCTAGCACTGTAAGAATTCAATGTGGAATCAATGATACTTCCATATCTAGAAGTTTTATTTTATTAGGAACAAAATCAGGAGGAGGAAGTGTAGGGGCTTTTATAAGCCAAGATAAATGCGAGGTCAATTGGTATGTAGATAGCGATGGCGATTCCTTTGGAGATGCTTTTGGCGTACCAGTAGTTAGTTGTACAGACCCTAGTGATATATATATTTCCTATGTCCAGAATAACGATGATGTTTGTCCAGAAATACCTGGACCCGATTCAGGATGTCCTTTAGGTCAAGTACCGGAAGACATGAATTGGATCACTTCTAAGTCTTACGACATTAATGGTAATTTAAAGGCAAGTTCCAAAGCTTATTTCAATGATTTAGGAAAAAGTATTCAATCTCAAAGTGTTGATATAAAAACAGGAGACACTTGGGCTTCCAGTACTTTATATGATGTGCAGGGAAGGCCTGCATTAAGTACCCTAAGTGCACCAATAAATAGCACGGGTGACTTCTTATACAAATCAGATTTTATTCGGAATTCTGCTAATAATACATATTCCAGTTCAGATTTTGAACCGAACCCAGAAACTCCGGATGAGGTAGCAACAACAACGACCAATACTTTAGGTTGGTATTATAGTACAAATAACGATGATACCAGACAAGAAGGAAATACTTATCAAGACATCACATCACATCCATTTTCGAGAACTATTTATAGTGAACTAAATCCAGGAACAGCATTAAAGATAATAGGTGGAAATAAACAAAATGGTGAGTGGAAACAAAGTTATACGTTTAGCATGCCAGCTGGAGACGAATTAACACATTCTATTGCTTTTAACGATGCAAGCTATAAAGTAGTAAATGATAGAAAAATTATAAAAACCATAAGTAAAGATGCACATAACAATGAAGTCGTTGTTTTTACAGATACCGATGGCAAAACATTAGCAGCAGCACGAACAAGAGCCGGTACTTCACGTAGTACAATTATTGATATAAGCACCCAAGGCTATGTAGACGTACATGTGCCTGTAGGAGCCACAGGGTTCACTATAGATGGTGTTTCCGGAATAACAACAGAAGTTTATGATTTAATAACAGAACAACCCACTACAGCAGCAACTAATGCATTACCTAGCGGATTCTATAGAGTATCCATTACTAATTTAGACAATTACAATCCAATTAACTCAGAAACTACAGTTCATATTAATTGTAAAGAAAACTATTACGATTACAGTTTAAATGAATATGATGAAGCAGGGCGTTTAAAAGCTTCGTATCAACCTGTTGGTAATACAAAAGCGCAAAAACCGGTGACTACATATAGTTATAATGCATTGGGGCAACTATTGAGTACCACAAGTCCGGACGAAGGGACTGCTAATTTTAAATATCGTAGAGATGGGCAAATCCGATTTTCACAGAATTCCAAACAATTGGCAAACACGGAGTTCTCTTATACAAATTATGATGCGTTAGGACGTCCCATAGAAAGCGGGGTGTTTAACGAAGGCACAGTTACTTTTGCCAACTCAGATAATATTGTAAATAATATTGATGACCCTATTACACCAGCTGATGAGGATGGTTTACCAAACGCTAGTTGTAGTGAACAACAATTTACGACTTATGACACTTTAGATGCCTCAGATATTGCTTTTTTAGGAACTGTTAATAGCAGTTATGGAGCCCCATCCTTTTTAGCGGGCAATGTAGCCAAAACATCTAACGCTAATACAACGACCTATTATAGTTATGATGTGTATGGTCGTGTAGAATGGGTAGTACAATCCATTCCTGTTTTAGGCACCAAGACCATTGATTATAAATACGACCAAATTACAGGAGCTGTTACAGAAGTTGATTATCAAAAATATTCGACAATTAATGACCGTTTTATACATCATTATACTTACAATGCTCAAGATAACAGCCTTATAAAAGTAGAAACTTCTACCAATGGCAGTAGTTACACGACTCATGCAGATTATAAATATTACGAAACTGGCGCACTAAAACAAGTAGATCTAGCAACTTTAAGTGGAACCCCTTTGCAAACCATCGATTATGTGTATAATTTAAATGGACAATTAAAGGCTATAAACCCAGGGAACGATGCCAACGATCTATTTAGTATGCAAATAGATTATCATAGTAGCGACTATACACGTTCGGTAAGCAATATAAGTACCCCAAATTATGGGCAAGATCAATTTAATGGAAATATTAAAGGGGTTCGTTGGAAGAATAAAGAAATAGACAATACAGAGCAAACCTACAGTTACTATTATAATAAGAATAATTGGCTTAGTGATGCAATATACGGGCAGTATGCTAAAACAGGGGGGGACGGATCAAAAGTAAGTATTATAGACGATAATATTTACGAAAGCGGGACCACTACCAATCTTAAGGCTACTAGTAGCATTACGCTTCTGCCAGATTTTCACGCAAAATCGGGTGCAACCTTAACGGCTAATATTTCGGGGATTGCTGACTCATTTCAATCGGGAGATTATAATGTGTCCGATATTACCTATGATGCTAATGGAAATATAAGAACCCTTAACCGAAACAAAAATACGAGTAGCGGGAGCAATAGCATGGATCAATTAAGTTATAACTACGATCCTACAAAACCTAACCAATTATTACGTGTAGATGATGCAGCAGGAACCGTTTTAGAAGGGAAAGATATTGGAGACCAAGATGGCGAAAATTATGAGTATAACGAGATAGGGCAGTTAGTTAAAAACAATGCGGAAGGTATAGAATATGTTTACAATGCAAGCGGACTCGTTACAGAAGTCAAGAAAAATTCGTTACCTTTGGTTAAGTTCTTTTATAATGATAAAGGATACCGTGTAAAAAAGGAAATTTATACAGGAAGTTCATTGACACGTACCGACTATTATATTCGTGATGCCTCAGGAACTGCTTTGGCTATTTATGAAGACACAACGATAAAAGAGCATACTATTTACGGGGCTAGTCGTTTAGGGGTATATAACCGAGGAGATGGTTCTAGCTATTATCAACTCACAGACCATTTAGGTAATGTAAGAGCTATAATTGGTAGAGCAAGCGATGATACACCTATTGCTATGTTATCTAGTACAGATTACTATCCTTTTGGGATGCCGATGCCCAATCGTGATAATGGTGAAAATAGCTACCGCTATGCTTACCAAGGACAGGAAAAAGACCCTGAGACTGGGAAAGAGGCTTTTGAGTTAAGGCTTTGGGATAGTAGGATTGGGAGGTGGTTGACTACTGACCCTGCAGGACAATATGCGAGTCCTTATTTAGGGATGGGGAATAATCCTTTAAATTTAGTTGACCTTGATGGTGCTTTTGCAGGCCCACCACCTGATTGGGTAAGTAAAGATGGTAAAAACTTTTACTGGGATTCAAATATTACTTCCGAGGCTCAGGCTAAAGAGGTTGGTTTAATTTATGGGGGTAAGACTATAAGCGAGACTATAAAAAGAATGGATAGTCCTTATATATTGAATTGGTTCGAGTCTCTCCCAAATTTTGATTTAAAAAGCTTTTATGAACCTCTTGTTAAAGACGCCTACTATGAGTCTCTCTCACGTCATGTTGTGGCTCAAAAAAATAAAAATAATCTATTGGAAATTGCAAGGAAAAATAGAGATGAATTGGAATTTGAAAATATATTGAATAAACCTGCTTTGTTTGCTCCTGTTGATTTAAGTTTTGCATCTCAATTTGCACCTGGGAAGAATTATGCTTCATTTAATACTGTTTTAGAATGGGGTAATGAATCATATAAAGTATTAATTCGAGTTCAGAATGTACATAAAGAAAATAGATTTGCTGATAGAATTAATTTTATTGGAGAACCTGGTCATGGAAGTAGCGCTGTTGGGAAAGGAAGTAAACTGAATTGGTATCAACATCGATTGGGAGAAAGCGAAATAATAAGAGTAATTTTTGGGCCTAAAAATATACAAGGTTATCGTAATTTTGGTAGCCAATAAAATATGTTATCTATTTAACTATTATGAGACAGTACAGAAAGGCTTACTTTATAATTATTGTGGTTTTATTAGTCATTTATCTGGCTTACAAATATCATAATTTTAAAAAGTATGTTAATATATATAATAATGAGTCCTCCGTTTTGGTTGAAAGAATAGAGTATTATTCTAGTTCTAGAATGGATAATGTTCCAAGTAATAAAAAGGATTTTGATAAAATGTATGAATGGCTTAAAAATATTGAAGAAACTAAAAATATTCTAGAATATGGAATAAATTTTAAATACGATAGTCTTGATAAATCTCTTTCTGTCTATTCTTTTGGTATTGATAGGGGTGATGATAATTTAAAAAAGCCTTATTATTCTGCTTCTGCATCCAATGAATACTCAATATTTGGAGCAAATGATATTATAAAAAGTTGGAATTTTTATGATGTTTTTAATACCAAAGGAAAAGATGTTCTATTGTTTAAACTTTTTTTAAATGAAGATTATTTGTGTAGGAATTTCGTTCAAAATGAAAGATATTTAAGAGAAGAACTTTCTATTCCGTATGCGCAAGCATATGTATTTTATCAAGGTAATCAAAGAGTTTCCAAAGAACTAGAAAAACAATTAAAAGAAAAAGTCAGACCTTATAAATATTTAATAGCTCCTTCTATTTCAAAATTAAATGATAATACAAAAATATCTTTTATAAGATACAAAGATGGAAAATTTGTTTCTGTATGCTCCGATAATATAAATATAAATATTTTTGATACTAGTTTAAAGGAAACCCTAATAAACAATAAGGTTGATTATGCAATAATACCAATATTAATTGATGAGACTGATGAATTAAAATAGGGTCAAGGGTTAAATAATAGATTAAGCGCGAGTGTACATTTTGTACGCTCATTTTTTATGGATTAACGATACCCCGCTAGTATTTACTAGTCAGCTATACCAAAGAGTGCTTAGAGAAAACACTTCAAATCATATAAGTAATGGTGTTAACTCTCATATAATTCCGAGTTTTGGCACTACTACTAATTTAGGAGCTATTGGAAACACTACAAACGGAGGTCTAGCTTTAGCCCAAGATTTAGGAGGTTGGAATAGTCCCGGTTCTGACGGTAGGGTTTGGATAGGCTGTATGTCTTGTCATGGTAATAATGGTGCATATAGGACTCTTGCCTATGATTCTCCAGATGCTAAACTAGGACGTTTTATAGCAGCACATTTACCCATTGCTCCAGCTTTACCACAAATAAATTTAGGACTAAAACAAGGAGTTTCAAATATTATTGTTAAAAAGTTACTCAAAAACAAGGATTACTCAGTTACTATAGTAAAAAATCAAATTGTAAAGAAAAGTGGGGATATCAAACATATTAGATATGATTTAAAAGGTCCTGCTCATAATGGAATTCCTACACCGCATAAGCAAATATATAGAATACATCTAAACCCAAATAATGGGAAAGGAAGACCTAAAGTAGAGCATAAGTCAGCTACTTGGTCAGATTTATTCGAGATAACTAGATATCTAAAAAGTTTAGAATGATGAAATTTTCTTTAAGAAAAAATATAAATGAGTTTACATTTGGTGACCTAACTAAGTTCAGCTTTGATAATAAAGTAATAGATATACATAATCTATTTAAAGTTTTAAGTATATATGATAATGATAGCTCTTTACATATTAAACTTGAAAGTAATGAATACTTTAAATCTTTGTATCAAATAAGTAAAGAGAAAAATAGAACACTTGATTTAGTTTTTAAAGAATATTCTATAGATAATTCTTTTGACACTAAATTTAGGGTTGAATTATACAATAATATTTCTTCAATGTCCTTCTCACAGGCAAATGAATTATTAGAAGAATATTTATCAATAGATTTGCTTTTTGATAATAATGATTTTTTTAAGATAACTTGTAAAGATTGTTATTTTGAATTAAAGCCCTCCTGCTACCGCTAGTCTGTGCCTTAAATCCGTATGACTATTATTGATTACTGTATTTAGAATATTTTGTTCCAAAAAACAGATTAATATTCAGCGATTACATGATTCATAATTGCCTAGGTTAAAGCCCCCTTCCTTGAAGGGCTATAAAAAATGGCGCATACCAATCCTGTCCAAAATTATATTGGGAGTATAGGTATTTTAATATTTCTTTGGGATTTGGAAGCTTAATCACAAACTATGTTTTAAAATGGAGGTTTCCATATACTTAGTGCTTTTAGTAGGGAAGCCTAGCCTTTCGATAAATATAGGTAATAAAGAAAGCAACAAATTTAATAAAGCTATATTATAAAAAACCGCTCTGCGAAGTCTGCGACTTTGCAGTATATTATAAAATGTAAAAAGGACGGGTAATTCTGAAAGCAATTTGCAATTGCTGGACAGTTTACCGTTAAAAAGCTTAGTGCTTTTAGTCGGGAAACCTAACCTTTCGAATGTTTGCAGCTTCGAAGTAAAATAGGTAATAAGAAAGCAATAGATTTAATAAAGCTATATTATAGAAATAAGATATAGCTTTTGCTTCACATAGTCTTTATGAAATAACGGGAAGTTGTAAACTTCATCGGCCTTGTGTTTTTTTAACTTTTAAGTAAAGATGCGAAGTTCTAAACTTCGCATAGCAATATATTATTTGTAAGTTTAGTTTTATATATTTAAATATGGAAACAGACGGTTACAAAATTAGAGACCAATCTAAAGCTCATTATGTTACATTTACGGTTGTGGAATGGATAGATGTTTTTACAAGAAAAGCCTATAAAGATATTATAATAAAGAGTTTAGATTATTGTATTAAAGAAAAAGGAATGATAGTATATGGCTACGTAATTATGAGTAATCATATACATTTAGTATTACAAAGTGCTTCAAACGATTTATCAGGCTTGATTAGAGATTTCAAAAAATTCACGGCCAAAGCCATTATTAATCATATTAAAACAGAAATAGAAAGTAGACGAGAATGGATGTTAGATTTATTTTCAAAAGCAACAGGGACTCATAATAGAAATAAAGTATATCAATTTTGGAGATATGGTAACCATCCAGAGGAAATTTACAGTGAGAAATTTTTATGGTCTAAATTAGACTATATTCATTTAAATCCGGTTAGGTCTGGATTAGTTGAAAAAGCATCACATTATAAATATTCCAGTGCAAAAAATTATGTTGTTGGTGATGGTCTTTTGGATATTAATATGGCTAGCAACCCTGTTGTTAATGTGCATAATGACAATGCTTTTTATAAAAGTATTGTATGGTAATAATTAAAGCTTCGAAGTTACAAACTTCGAAGAGCGGGATTTGTAACCATGACTTCTCTATTAACAGTTTTCAAATAAAATAGTTATAATTTTACTTATAGTTATACTTTTATTTAACAATAGTTAAATTTTGTCATTAAGCTCTCGATAGCACAGGCTTGTAGTCTGTAGATGCCAAATAAATGGCTCTGTAATCTAAAGGCTTTCCAGTTAGTTTTCGTATGTGTTAGAGTTCGACTGTGTTGGATGACAAGAATGAATAAGAAATAAAAAATAAACTTTTTAAAAAAACCTTACTAAAAGTAAGGGAAAACCTTACTTTTTATTCAGCGAGAAGAAATACCTTTATTTATTAATTTTTTTAATAAATAAAATGCCAAAATATCTTTTAATAATTGCCTTTATAGTAGTAATTACTACGGGTTGTAAAACAGCTTCAATATTTCAAGAATCTCAGACCAGTACCAAACAACAAGTGCCTTTAGGGGGTGTTGGTTTGGAAAAAGATTTTATGCTGCAACAAGGTTTTAATAGCACAGCAACACCAAAATATGCAGAACCTGTTAAAATATCAGCTTTAATAAAACCATTTACAAAACAAGTATACAAATCGTTTTTAAAAGCGAAAGTGTCGCAATCTGCAGATGTTGCTATTGATTATGTTGATTCACTGGAAGTAAAACCAAAGTTTATTCAATTAAAAATTGCAGACAAAGTAACACTTATTAAATCTCTTAATAACAATAATAATAGAGAGGTAAAAGATTATTTAAGTCATAATAAAGCAGCAAGCATTGTTTCTAGTATATCAATAGCTTTTAGTAAGCAAGATTTAAAATTAATCCAGCAAGCAGATGCTGTGTTTTTAGTAGAAAGCGGTATGAAAAATTACGCTTTACAGCTATACCAAGAAGGGAAAAAGAAAGATCTAATTCAATTTAATAAAGGGATTGTATTTGCTTACAAAACGGCTAATTGCTGCTGGCAAGAAAATAAAAGACATCAAATACATATTGTTGATTTAGTAAATGAGTTTAGTCATTGCCCTAATAAAACGTATCGAAATTCAGAACGTGCTAAAAAAGAAATAAAATTATTCTAATTTATGAAATTAATAAAGAACATAGTATTTATTTTGGTTTTAGCTTTCTGCTTTGTGGGGTGTGAATATATTACCGAAGTAGCCGATATTTCAGAAAAGACAGTAGTAGGACTGGCTCCAAAAAGTAATACAATAGTAACAGACAGGGATGTTGTTTTCTCATGGAACCCTGTAGCAGATGCAGAAAACTACAAACTCCAAATAGCAACGCCAAATTTCGAGAATGCTTCACAAATAGTAACAGACTCTACCATGTCAGTTTTATCATTTACAAAAACATTAAGTTCTGGTAATTACGAATGGCGGGTACGTGCTGAAAATTCAGAATATGCAACAGCCTATACAGTTCATGAGTTTATACTTACGGAGTCTCCCCCTAAAGATATTTCCAACCAAGTAATAGCTTTAACAGCACCAACTAATAATGCCACATTTTCAACTACAGACCCTGTAAATTTTTCTTGGGAAACCGTTGAAGATGCAGATAGTTATGTGTTTCAAATAGCAATCCCAGATTTTGATAACCCAACAGAAGTTATTGAAGACAAAATTATTACAGAAACCAGTTTTTCTAAGAGTAATTTTGAGGTAGGAGATTATGAATGGCGGGTAAAAGCAAAAAACTCAATCTATGAAACGGCATATACAACGCAAAGCTTTAAAGTTCAATAATCATTAATAGAAACAAAAACCATGAGAAAAGTAATTTTAATTTTAGTTTTAATGATCGGTCATTTGTGTTTTGGACAAATAGCTGAACTGAATAGAGATAATCAATCAGCTATATCTTTTTTACCAGGTAATGGAAATTCTATTTTTCATATTAGCCATGGATTAAATAATGATTTGAATATTTCTGAGGGAATAAATGTAGGAGGGGGAAATATTATGACTATTAAAAACATTGGGCTTATAGGTATTGGTACAACAAATCCCGCTTATAAATTAGATGTAAACGGTACAGGAAGATTTACAAGTAATTTGCTTATTGGAGACCCTAATGGAGCAAGAACGGAAATAAATACAAGTACTAATCATAAAATATATGCTCCAACAAATATAAAAACTATTGATCTTGATGGTAATTATCAAGGGGGTGGTTTTGTAGGTGTTTATAGGGCAGATATTTTTAATAACCCGGTGGCAATGCATGCAAGGGTAGATTACAATATGCAATATTTAAAAGTAGATAAGTTTACAGATAATGGAGTTCATGCTGATGGGGCAAAGCTTATAAGTATTTTGGATACTGGAGATACAGAAGCTTTAACAGGATTACAATTGAATACTACAAATAGTGCTATAGTTATTGGCAGTTGGATAGGTTATGAAAAAAATAAAGGTTATGGTCTTATAAATAGATATAAAACAAAGTTCGAGAAAGATTTATATATAACATCAGGTAATGTGGGGATCGGTACAATAACTCCAGACGCAAAACTTGCCGTAAAAGGAAACATCCACACCAATGAAGTAAAAGTAGATTTATTAGGAGCAGTAGTCCCAGACTATGTTTTTTACAAAGATTATGATTTAAAAACATTAACAGAAGTAGAAAATTATATTACTAAAAAAGGGCATTTACCTAATATTCCATCAGCAAAGCAAATGGAAAAAGAAGGCATTATGCTTAAGGAAATGAATTTAAAATTCCTGGAAAAAATAGAAGAGTTAACTCTATACACTATCAATCAAGAGAAAGATATAAATAAACTTAAAAAAGAAAATCAAGATTTAAAACGTATCAATTCTAAACTTCTCGAATTACAAAAAAGACTTGAAAAACTGGAATCTAAAAAGTAAAAACTGTATCCAAAATTTAATAAAAATAAAACCATGAAAAAAACAGCAATTATTTTAAGTTTAATATTAAGTCATTTAAGTTTTTCTCAAATTACACACCCTGGAGTAACATCTACAGCTAGTGCTGCTGGAGATCATGCCTTTGTAGGAACTAAATCCGATGGTGTATTTTCAAATTGGTTAAATACAGGTTATAGTGCTACAGCATATAACCTCTTAGGATTTACAAACCAACATGCTGGATTTGGTATTGCAGATGGTAATAATATTGTTTCCCCTATGGTATGGATGTATGCTAATGATCGAAATGCTTTTAGAGTAAGAACTATTAATTTTAATACAGATATAACTAGTGGAACAGATTTATTTACTGTAAGAGCAAATGGCAATATAGGTATTGGTACAACAAACCCTTTAGCAAAATTAGATATAAGTGGCAATTTTGTTTTTAAGACAGGTACTACAAGTGATAATCATAGTATGACTACTTACGATAATAGTGGAACGGCTAGAGCCTATTTAGCATTTACAACAGGAAGAACTCAATTTAGCTTGAGTAATATAAGTGGACAAGAAGTATTTAATTTAAATACAGGTAGTTTGGGTGTAGATAATGTTTATATACATATGCCAAAAGCTGATTCAAGATTTGTGATATCTGGTTATGGAGATTATAAACCTGAACATAAATTTATTATTAGAAATGGAAGTGCACTCATAGAGGGGGATATGTTTTCAACTGGGAATATTGGCATCGGCACTACAGATACCATAGGCTATAAATTAGCTGTTAATGGAACAATAAGAGCGAAAGAAATAAAAGTAGAAACAGGGTGGGCAGATTTTGTTTTCGAAAACACATACAATCTACCAACACTAAAAGACGTAGAACAACACATAAAAGAAAAAGGCCATTTAAAAGATATTCCTTCTGCCAAAGAAGTAGCTGAAAATGGTATTTTTTTAGGGGAAATGGATTCTAAGTTGTTACAAAAGATAGAGGAATTAACACTTTATACGATTCAACAAGAAAAGAAAATCGAAAAACTTGAAAAAGAAAATCAAGGGTTGAAATCGCTATCTGAACGATTAACAGAAATTGAAAAATTACTAGAATCCCCAAAATAAAAACTTTGTATCAATCTATCTGTATAGTTTAGACAAATGGATTCAAGTGTGAAAAACATATAGTTATTATGAAAACAACAATTTTAAATATCATTCTTTTTTTATCTTTTAATGTCGCTCTTTCACAAACAAAAACTCAAGTTACAGTTTCAAATGGAGATGGTTGGTATCGAATTATAGAAGGTTCTTGGCAAGGAAGTGATATGATAAAAATATCTGAAATATCCGGAAGCAATATAGCAACCAATCTTACTATGCATGTATCATTAATGGCATATGGACAAGGAGGTTCTATCAATATTGTTAATAATTCATTCTATAATTCAAATCATGTTAAAGAAATAAGAGGAGGAACAAGTAATGGAAAGTATGTCTTGGATGTTTATCTGGAAGGAGTTAATAATCCAACAAATATGTCTATTACGACAAACATTATAACCCCCTTAACCACTCCTATTTACAACCCTATAGACAATATAACCGGAAAAATAACAATTTCAGGAAAAATTATAGGAACTCAAAGTACTAGGTATCCTATTTATTTTTCAAATAATGTAGGAATAGGTACAGTAAATACAGGCGGTTGGGAATTAGCTGTTAATGGAAAAATAAGAGCGAAAGAAATAAAAGTAGAAACAGGTTGGGCAGATTTTGTTTTCGAAAACACATACAATCTACCAACACTAAAAGACGTAGAACAACACATAAAAGAAAAAGGCCATTTAAAAGACATTCCTTCTGCCAAAGAAGTAGCTGAAAATGGTATTTTTTTAGGAGAAATGGATTCTAAGTTGTTGCAAAAAATAGAAGAATTAACCCTATATACCATCAATCAAGAAAAGCGCATAGAAAGTTTAGAATCTAAAAATGAAACCCTTATTTTGTTAGTTGAAAAACTGTTAGAAAAAGCAAGTGAAGAATAAAACGAAAACATATGCATTATTAGCTTTGGTTTTAGGCATTTGGGGCATCATAGGATATAGAATAGTGTCTACGATAAATCCATCTGCTCCGGACGTTGTTCAGCAAGTTTTTGAAGTATCCTTTAATCCTAAAACAAATACAAAAGTAGATACCTTTTCTATTCAAGTGGTGAATAGAGACCCTTTTTTGGGTACCTTATTAGTAAAAAAGAAACCCAATAAAACGGTTAAAAGACCGACACAACCAAAAGTTGTTTGGCTACCAGTTTTATACCATGGCAGTATTTCAAAACAAAACACAAAAGCGAAAGTGTTCATTGTTTCAATTAATGGACAACAAAATCTTATGAAAATAGGGCAAACCATTAATGACGTTAAGTTAATAAAGGGAAATAACAACAGTATAACGGTAACCTATAAAAGAGCAAGAAAAACCATTCAGAAAACATGATGTTTTTAAAATTAAAAGCAGGCGCCTTACAACTTACTATGTTTGTTGTGGTAGTTATAGCTTTGTTGCTAGCAGTTTTTATCATTTTAATACATACCCATAAAACCTTTAAAATTCAAACTGATTTTATATTAGAAACAGTAAACAATACCGATAAGGGCATTAACTATGCTTTGCAAAATACGTTTCAATTAAATGATACTATTTCGGTTAACTTAAATGATGAAAACTATAAAACATTAAAAATACATCGTGATTATTGGGGGCTTTTTGAAAAAGTAACAACCGTTTCCAATATAAAAACCAATAGCTTTAAAAAAACGGCCTTGGTAGGAGCCGCGCAACAGGAAATTAATAGAACAGCATTATACATAGAAGACAATAACAGGCCTCTCGTATTAGTAGGTAATACCAAAATAAAAGGAGTAGCCTATATCCCAAAACAGGGCATTCGTACAGGAAATATTTCTGGACATTCTTATTATGGAGAGCACCTTATTTATGGTAAAGAAAAAACAAGCACAAAATTACCAGAGCTCCTACCAGAAATACATCAACAGATAAAAACAATAGCCAGCTTATATAAAGGCTTAGACAAGGATCAATTTTTAGATTTAAGTCGAAGCAGAATACAACAAAATTCGTTTTATAAACCATTGCAAATTATCTATGATCCATTAACTATCAACCTTTCGGAAGTATCATTGACAGGGTATATTTTAGTACAATCTGAAACCAAAATTATTGTAGATGCCTCTTCAAATTTAAAAGACGTTGTATTAATAGCTCCGAAAATAGAACTTAGAAATCATGTTGAAGGTGGATTTCAAGCCTTTGCAACCAAAGAAATCACAGTTGGGAAAAATTGTAAATTACAGTATCCAAGTGCCTTAGTTTTAAAAGAAATAAATAACACAACAAAGATAGTAGACAACACAAAAGAAACCCCACTTATTAAAATAAAAAAAGGTTCTAAAATAAAAGGAATTATTACCTATCTGGGAAGCATTAAGAATTATAAATCGCAAGTTTTTATAGATGAAAATGTCACGATCACAGGAGAAGTATATTGCGATCGAAATCTAGAACTATTAGGAAAGGTATATGGCAGTGTGTATACCTCTGGATTTGTTGCCAATCAATCAGGATCTGTATATCAAAATCACATATATAACGGTACCATAGACATTGATAATCTGCCACAAGAATATATCGGGCTTCCATTTAAAAACGCTAAAAAAGGGATTGCAAAATGGCTGTACTAAAAAAAATAAAAGCATCTACCCTAATGGAAACTTTAGTGGCAACAGTGCTCCTGGTAGTAGTATTTATGATAGCCAGTATGATTTTAAATAATTTGTTTTCAAACACGATTAAAAATAACACTAGAAACATCAATGCTCATTTAAATGAACTGCAATACTTATATAAAAATAATAAACTAACGCTACCTTACTATGATGATTTTAAGGCTTGGGAAGTTTCTATCGAATCGGATAACAACAAAGGGCAGGGCATCATAGTATTCGAAGCAAAAAATCCAAAAACAGACAAAACCATTAATAGAAATAGTATTGAACACTAAACATAAAATAGGGGCCTTTACGTTAAGTGAAATGATTATTGTTATCATCATAACAAGCATTATTGTGGGGATGGCATTTTCTGTGCTGACTTTGGTTCAAAGACATATGAGCAGTATTCAGAATAACTTTAATAAAAGTACAGAGCTTGTGAAGTTGGAACAATCGCTGAAGATAGATTTTAATAGATACTCAAAAATTGCATATAATGAGATAGAAGATAAATTGATATTTACTTCAGAAATAGATGCTGTTGTTTATAAGTTTACCAATGACTATATTATTAAAGACCTAGATACTTTTAACCTTTCGCTACAGCATAAAACGGTCTTTTTTGATGGCGATAAAAAACAAAGCGGATTTATAGATGCCATTAGATTAGAGACCACTAAAGCGCTACAAAATCAGCAACTTTTTATATTTAAACAAAATGATGCAGCACAATACATGAATTAATGGCATTTCAGTTAGACAACATATCAAAACAAGCTTCAGAAAAAAAAGAAACAACAGATAGCCTTTCTTTTCTAAAAAAGGAAATCACATTCTTTAAAAGTGCTTTTTCAAATAAAATAAAAGAAGACTTTTATACTGAGATGGGGGTGTTGTTAAAAGCAGGAGTATCATTAAAAGATGGCTTAGAGTTAATTCAAAACTCACAGAAAAAGCAACAAAATAAAGACATCATAAAAAAGATCTCACAGGATATAGTTTCTGGGAAAACGCTATCGGACGCATTAAGCACAGACAAACAATTTACGAGCTATGAATACTATTCCATTAAAATAGGAGAAGAAACAGGCACTTTGGCCCAGGTTAGCGAACAATTAGGAAGTTTCTTTGCAAGAAAGAATGAACAGCGAAGAAACCTCATTAGTGCTTTAACCTATCCAATAATTATATTAAGTACCGCTGTTTTAGTGGTTGTGTTTATGTTGCAATATGTGGTGCCTATGTTTCAAGATATCTTTAAGCAGCAAGGTGTGGATCTGCCAAACATAACTAAATTTATAATTAAGGTCTCTGAGTTTTTAAGTAGTTATGGTTGGATTATTCTTATAACATTTATAGGTATTGTATTTTCACAATCCTACCTAAATAAAAAGAAGCGAATAAAACAGATAAAAGATAAATTAATCTTAAGAACACCCTTTATTGGTAACTTTGTTAAAACAGTATATTTATCACAATTTACTCAAGCTGTTTCATTACTCACTGCTTCTAAAGTTCCAGTAGTTAATAGCATACAACTTGTGAAACAGATGATTAATTTTTATCCACTACAACATGCTTTAGAAATAGTCGAACAACACATCCTAAAAGGGGAGTCTCTTAGTGAAAGCTTAAATAACCATAGGCTGTTTGATGATAAAATGATAGCACTTGTAAAAGTGGCAGAAGAAACCAATCAAACTGAATATATTTTTGATAGACTCAATATGCAATACAATACCCAAGTACAACAGCAATCTAAAATGCTATCAACTGTTATGGAGCCCTTTATTATATTAATTGTAGGTATCTTGGTTGGTGTTATTTTAATAGCCATGTACTTACCAATGTTTAAATTGAGTAGCGTTATGGGATAAAAATGAATATTTAAAATCAATCTATTTTCTGAAAGAAATGTGAAGAGGAATCTAATAATTATAAATTTTTTTGACGTTCATTTATTCAACCTGTAGATGATATGATAAAAAAATATTTACTGCAATAAAAAATATTAAAGAGAGTTATTTAAGTGAGCTTAATAATGGTAATCAAAAACGTAAATTGATATACCAGGTTTTTTTGAAATAAGCAGTTAAAAGTGAAAGTTTTTGAGGCAAAATATACTCCATAATATTATAATTATGGAGAAAGATTATACCTAAAATGGTATAGTTTTAACTAACATGGGGGGTGCTAGTAAACATCCTCATTATGAACTAATCATACAATAAGTGATTTCAAAAAGTATGAAGGGCAATGATATAATTTATCAAAGCTCATTTAGGAAATAAAAAAGTTAGTTTAATTAAAAAATGATAATGCTTAAAAATCTTTTAGTTATAAGTATATTGCTACTGGTATTAACTAGTTGTGATTCCAACGAAATTTATGTATCTCCACAAGGAAATCAAACTAGTTCAGGCACGAAATCAGACCCTTTATCTTTCGTAGCAGGAATAAATCATATTTCTAAACTATTAAAAGAAAAAAGACTTCCCAAAGATGGTATAAAAATCAATGTATTAGGAGGTGTTTATCAATTTGATAGACCAATAGTATTGAGCAAAGAATTTAAAGGAACCAGAGAAGCACCAATAACTATTCAGGCAGTAGTAGGAGAAAATGTTTTGTTTGACGGAAGTATGCTAATTGATTCAGAAAAATTTAATACAATCAAAAACAGGAAAAAAACTCCATTAACTAAGTCGGCGATTGATAAAATAATGGTGGCAGATGGGTTTTTGACTTTAGAAGGAACAAGTTTTGTGAAAGTGATTGGATTATCCGTTAAAAATGTGGGAAGTGGGAGTGTTTATAAAATCACAGGAGATCATAACTTAATAGCATCAGCTAAAATATCAAATTCTACTGCAATAGGAGTTGATGTCTCAGGTAATAGTAATAGAGTAAAAGGATGTGATTTAATTGATTTGGATACTCATGTAAAATTGGATGGAGGCGTAAGATCCCCAAATGAGATTATACCAGGTTATAATGTTGTTGAAAATTGCCATATTTATCAAAATAATTTCAAACACAAAAAGGTAAATATCACCTTAAAAGGTGTTAGTAATACTTTTAGAAATAACCTAATTCATAATTCCTTAGGACGGTCTATGGTTGTAAAAGGTAATGATCATATTATTGAATATAATGAATTATTTAATATTGGTTTTGATGAAGGAGATGGTGGAGCTATTTATTCTGGGGGGGATTTAGGAGGGTTTGGAAATATATATCGTTACAATTTTTTCCATCATCTAATACCTATTTCTGATAAAGTAGAATGTGCCGGTTTACACTTGGATGATGGTCAATCTGGGGCAACCTGTGTAGGTAATGTTTTTTATAAATCTGCTTCGAAAGGAATTTCTATGTGTGGAGGGGCCGGTCATACTTTAAAAGAAAATGTTTTTTTAGAAGGAGACCGAGGTGCTTATTTTGCTACAAGTCTGGGGAATGAGATATTTCAAATTCAAAAAGAAATAAAAGCTGACCTTAATCATCCTCGTCGAGGAACTAAAGAAGATTATATAGGTAGAGTTGAGGCTTACACAGGCGAAAAAGGTTGGGCTAACTCACCTTGGAAAGAAAAATACCCTCTTATGAATACCATATTAAGTGATACTTTGAAGTTTGGTCGTTTTTGGCCGATTCACCATACCATTGAAAATAATTTTTATTACAACAATAAAAAATCTTTCGATGAGATAATTGATTATCGTGTAGATTCTATAGTTGTTACAAAATCAAGTATAAAAAACAATAAATGTGTTTCTATGAATGATTTTGTGGATTATGAAAACATGAGCTTTAAGTTTAAAAATGAAATGAAATATCCGAATATTCCATTTGATGAAATTGGATTATATATAGATGAATACAGAAGTGAAATGCCTAAAAAAGAGCATTATAGAAAAGCAATTAAACGTTTCTATGAAGGGATTTCAAATGGTGATTCAGGAGTAAAAAAACGTTTTAATTCTGCTAAAATTGTAGAAGAATAAAAGAGAAAAACGAAATATTGTTTTCAAATAATAGCAGGCAATTCGTAATAATTTATCAGGACACAGTTACAAATTTTAATTATGGCTTTTGACTTCTGGAGGCCAGATAGATTCCTGTATCAGTGAAGAAAAGAAATAATACTTTTTTTGAGGTGAAAATATCTTTGGAATTCCACAAATAGAAAAGGCTTTTTTCGTCTTCCGAAATGATAAAAAGTTTCATTTGGAGGCTAAAATAATAGGCAAACAAAATTATATCGTGCTATCTGTCCTATTGAATGAAGAATTCCTAAATTCCAGTGTTTTACTATTACAAGAAATTTATAATGAGATTGTTGTGTTTTAGTTTGTTTTACCATTAAATTATATATATTTGCCATGTAAAATAAAACGAGGAATTATTTTTATTTACAGTTGTTTTTTTGTCTATAAAGGTTGATTAATATAGTCAGGTAAAAGATAAAAAACATGTATTTCAACGATGATTTATAACGTTTCATGGATGTTTTTTTATGAATAATGGCATCTTTTTTTTGTAACCTCGCTTTTTTTAATACATTTGTGTCCCGATGACAGTACTAAATAAAAGAATATTAACCTCTATCTTATTTGTATTAATAAGCTTTGTGTGCGTTGCTCAAGACCCTCCTCCTCCAGGACCACCAGCGCCTATAGGTCTTCCTATAGACGGAGGCGTATTGCTTGGTGTAATTTTTGCCTTATTTTATGGGGTTAGAAAATTAATGATTAATAATAAAAAGTAATCATTGTCGCTAATTCTCTTTATTTAAGTCTACTAGCTTAGCAACGTATTTTCCTAAAACATCAAATTCTAAATTTACAATAGTACCTGCTTTAAAGGTGTTAAAATTAGTATGTTCATATGTATATGGTATAATAGCTACACTAAAGCTATCTTTTTTTGAATTCACTACGGTTAAACTAGTGCCATTAATAGTTATAGATCCTTTTTCGATAGTAATATTATTAAGTGACGTATCGTAAGTAAAAGTAAATATCCAACTGCCGTTTGCTTCTTCTATATTTGTGCAAGTTGCCGTTTGATCAACATGCCCCTGTACAATATGCCCATCAAGTCTATCGCCTAATTTCATAGCGCGCTCCAGATTTACTTTATCATTAAGTTTCAAAGTATTTAGGCTTGTTTTATCTAATGTTTCCTTTATAGCAGTAACGGTATATTCATCATTATTGATATTAACTACAGTTAAGCATACGCCATTATGAGCAACACTTTGATCAATCTTTAATTCAGTTGTTATATTGCTTTTAATGGATATATGAAGGTTATCCAATTCTTCTTTTAAATTAGAAACGATGCCTATATCTTCAATAATTCCTGTAAACATATTATTCTCTGTTTATTTGGTTAAATTTGCCATGCTGAATGAAATTCAAAATTACAAACAAAAGTTGTTATTTTAATGATACAAAAAGAAAATATAATAGTAGGAATATCCATAGGAGATTTAAACGGTATAGGTGGAGAAATAGTTTTAAAAACATTTGAAGATGCAAGGATTTTAGATTTTTGTACTCCGGTAATTTTTGCCTCAGCAAAAACCATGAATTTTTTTAAAACTCATTTTAAATCTGGTATCAATTTTCATAACATTAGCAATATAAATCAATTAGCCAAAGGGAAAGTTAATGTATTTAACTGTTGGAATGATCCTGTAAAAATTGAATTTGGAAAAGAAGATGTTAAAATAGGTGAGTATGCTATAAAATCTTTAGAAGCAGCAACAAAAGCGCTAAAAAATAATGATGTTCATGTTTTAGTTACAGCACCAATAAATAAGCATAATATTCAATCAGAAGACTTTAAATTTCCAGGACACACGGATTATTTAGCACAACAATTAGATGGGGAAAGTTTAATGTTTATGGTAACGGAATCATTAAGAGTTGGGTTATTAACAGATCATGTGCCCGTAAAAGACATTGTTGAACACATTTCCGAGGATTTGATTATAAAAAAAATAAATACGGTTTATGATTCCCTTAAAAGAGATTTTAAAATAGGTAAACCTAAGATTGCAGTTTTAGGAATTAATCCGCATACTGGTGATAATGGTGTCATTGGTAGTGAAGATGATGTTGTTTTAAGACCTACACTTAAAAAAATTAAAGACGAAGGGAAATTAGTGTATGGGCCATATGCGGCTGATAGCTTTTTTGGGTCTGATAATTATAAAAATTTTGATGCAATAATTGCCACATATCACGATCAGGGTTTAATTCCTTTTAAAACATTATCTTTTGGTCAAGGTGTTAATTTTACAGCAGGATTAAATAAAGTAAGAACTTCTCCAGATCATGGTACAGCTTATGAAATAGCAGGAAAAGGAAAGGCCGATTCAAGTTCATTTAAAGAAGCCGTTTTTACAGCATTACAGATATACAGGAATAGATTTGATTATGAAGAACTTATCTCAAATCCGCTGAAAAAAGCAAACAAATAGATATAAACAAAAAAATGTTTATAAGTAATGTTGCATAAATAAAAATTCATATATTTGCAGGCTCAAAATAGATGAGAGAATGAAGCCATTGAAAGCGTTTATAATTCCTTTTGTAGGGTTAAAAATAGGAAAGCATCTTTTTGAGTACAAAATAGAACAGGCGTTCTTTGAACATTTTGAGTATGAAGAGTTTAATGATGTGAACATCAACATCAATGTTGAGCTAGAAAAAAAGGCAACATTACTTGAGTTACACTTTAAAGTTTCAGGCTGGGTTAATGTTAATTGCGACTTAACAAACGAACCATATAATCAATCTATAGAAAACGAGTTTGATTTAGTAGTGAAGTTTGGAGATGAGTACAATGATGAGCATGTTGATATTTTAATAGTACCTCACGGGACTTACGAAATTAATATACAACAATATATTTATGAATTGGTTGTGCTTGCAGTACCTACCAAAAGAGTACATCCAGGCGTTGAAGATGGAACATTACATTCAGACATACTTAAAAAATTAGAAGAATTAAGCCCAAAGCTTAAAGAAGATAAAGAAAAAGAGGATATAGATCCTCGTTGGAATACATTAAAAAAACTATTAACGGATAAATAAAGATAGAAAATGGCACATCCTAAGAGAAAAATCTCAAAAACAAGAAGAGATAAGAGAAGAACTCATTACAAAGCAACTGCGCCACAAATTGCTACTTGCCCAACAACAGGTGAACCTCATTTATACCATAGAGCTCACTGGTTTGAAGGAAAATTGTATTACAGAGGTCAAGTATTAATTGACAACTCAGAAGTAGAAAACGTAGCATAAATAGTATGCATGCATATAATAAAACGCTCACATGTGAGCGTTTTTTTTTATGAAGTGTTTTTTCTAAGACAAAAACAATTAATTTGTGTGTTATTAAACTAAAATTTAGTAGTTTTCACCAAAATTTGAACGTTTTTGTCCAATTTTAATGATTTTTTGGTCGAATTAACTATAAAGTTATGAGTAAAATTTCAGCAGCAATTACAGCTGTAGGTGCGTATGTACCAGAATATGTGTTAACTAATCAAATTCTTGAGACCATGGTTGACACAAATGACGAGTGGATTACCTCTCGTACAGGAATTAAAGAGCGTAGAATTCTTAAAGACGAAGGAAAAGGGACTTCTTATTTAGCCATCCAGGCTGCTCAAGACCTTATTAATAAAAAAGGCATTGATCCCAAAGATATAGAACTTATTATTGTTGCCACAGCAACACCAGATATGAAAGCGGCATCAACTGCAGCCTATACAGCATCTAATATTGGAGCTGTTAACGCTTTCTCGTTCGATATGGACGCGGCATGCTCTAGCTTTTTATTTGGAATGTCTGTAGCAGCGAGTTATATAGAATCTGGCAGGTATAAAAATGTGTTATTAATAGGAGCAGATAAAATGTCTTCCATTATTAATTATGAAGACAGAGCTACTTGTATCATTTTTGGTGATGGAGCCGGTGCTGTTTTGTTTGAACCTAATGAGGAAAATTTGGGACTTCAAGATGAATATTTAAGAAGTGATGGTACAGGTAGAGAGTTTCTACAAGCCACTTATGGAGGGTCTTCATTTCCGTTAACGTCAGAATCTATGGAAAAAGGGGGGCAATATGCGTTTCAAGAAGGAAGAACGGTGTTTAAGAATGCGGTATTTAATATGGCAGATGCAACTGTTAAAATATTAGAACGTAATAACTTAACGAAAGATACAGTTTCCTGGCTAGCAGCGCATCAAGCAAATAAACGAATTATTGATGCTACAGCACAACGTATAGAATTAGAAGAAGAAAAGGTAATGATGAATATAGAGAAGTATGGAAATACTACATCTGCTACTTTACCATTGCTTTTAAACGATTACGAATCGAAACTTAAAAAAGGAGATAATATAATATTTGCCGCTTTTGGAGGCGGATTTAATTGGGGGTCTATTTATTTAAAATGGGCATATAATTCAAACTAACCACTAACTAATTGCAAAAATTATGGATATAAAAGAGATTCAAAACTTAATCAAGTTTGTAGCCAAGTCTGGTGCAAGTGAGGTTAAATTAGAGATGGATGATATTAAAATCACCATAAAGACAGGATCAGAATCAGATACAACTATCGTACATCAGGTGCCTGCAACTCATATACCTCAAGCAGCTCCAATTGCTGCACAACCCGTAGCAACAGAAGCTGCACCTACTAAAGCAAGCGAACCAGCTGCTACAGAAGATTCAAAATATATTACAATTAAGTCGCCAATTATTGGTACTTTTTATAGAAAACCATCACCAGATAAACCTTTATTTGTTGAGGTTGGACAAACCATTGCTGAAGGAGATGTATTATGCATTATTGAAGCAATGAAACTTTTCAACGAAATTGAATCAGAAGTTTCAGGAAAAATTGTTAAAATATTAGTTGATGATTCTTCACCTGTAGAATTTGATCAGCCACTATTTTTAGTAGACCCGTCATAACCTATTAAAAATTCCAATATACAAATCTCGAAATCCAATGTTTGGAATTTGGCGATTGGAATTTGTAATTTTTAATTCAACAAGTTATGTTCAAAAAAATATTAATAGCCAATAGAGGTGAAATAGCATTACGTGTTATAAGAACCTGTAAAGAGATGGGTATCAAAACGGTAGCTGTTTATTCAACTGCTGATGAGGAAAGTTTACATGTTAAATTTGCAGATGAAGCTGTTTGTATAGGTCCACCATCAAGTAGTGAATCCTATTTAAAAATGTCTAATGTTATAGCGGCAGCAGAAATTACAAATGCTGATGCGATTCATCCAGGATATGGTTTTTTATCTGAAAATGCTAAGTTTTCAAAAATCTGTGAAGAACACGGCATAAAGTTTATAGGAGCCTCTCCAGAGATGATTGATAGAATGGGAGATAAAGCGAATGCTAAAGCGACTATGAAAGCTGCAGGTGTGCCATGTGTTCCAGGAAGTGATGGGATTATAGAGACCTTTGAAGATTGTGAAAAAATAGCTGTAGAAACAGGTTACCCAGTCATGTTAAAAGCATCTGCTGGTGGTGGTGGAAAAGGAATGCGTGCCGTGTGGAAACCAGAAGATTTAAAAGATGCATGGGATTCTGCTAGACAAGAAAGTAAAGCAGCATTTGGAAATGACGATATGTACATGGAAAAGCTTATTGAAGAGCCTAGACATATCGAAATTCAGATTGTTGGAGATTCTAGAGGTAAAGCCTGTCATTTATCAGAAAGAGACTGTTCCGTACAACGTCGTCATCAAAAACTAACAGAAGAAACACCATCTCCCTTCATGACAAAAAAACTTCGTGATGATATGGGAACAGCAGCTGTTAGAGCTGCAGAATATATTAAATACGAAGGCGCAGGGACTGTAGAGTTTCTGGTAGACAAACATCGTAATTTCTATTTTATGGAAATGAATACACGTATTCAGGTAGAGCACCCTATTACGGAACAAGTAATAGATTTCGATCTAATTCGTGAACAAATTTTGGTAGCTGCTGGGGTGCCAATTTCCGGAAAGAATTACACACCTAAGCTACATTCTATAGAATGTCGTATTAATGCAGAGGATCCGTTTAATGGGTTTCGTCCATCGCCAGGTGTTATTACAACGTTACATGCCCCAGGAGGTCACGGAGTACGTTTAGATACACATGTTTATGCCGGTTATGCGATACCACCTAATTACGATTCTATGATTGCTAAATTAATTACAACAGCGCAAACTAGAGAAGAGGCCATTAATAAAATGAAGCGAGCTTTAGATGAGTTTGTAATAGAAGGTATTAAAACGACGATTCCATTTCATAGGCAACTTATGGATCATCCAGATTATTTAGCTGGAAACTATACGACTAAGTTTATGGAAGACTTCGTAATAGAAAAAGAAACAACAGAAGAATAAATTATAAACTCCGAAAGCAATTTCGGAGTTTTTTTATGGGGTTTCTTTATTCAAAACAAAAGCTAAGCTATTTTTATACCGAAGTGAGTCAAAGTGTTTCCACACTTAGTATGAAAGCAGTAACTTCGTAAAATGGACTTATCCTATTGGGAAATAAAAAGCTGGTTAACTAATGTCGATTTTACCATTGTAGGTAGTGGTATTGTTGGATTAAACTGCGCTTTAAATTTAAAAGAGCGTTTTCCAAAAGCTAATATTCTGATACTGGAAAAAGGTATTTTACCTCAAGGAGCAAGTACTAAGAATGCTGGATTTGCTTGCTTTGGCAGCTTGAGTGAAATTCTTGATGATTTAAAGTCGCATACCGAAGCAGACGTTATAGAACTCGTAAAAAAACGAGTTGTTGGATTGCAATTATTACGTAAAACTTTAGGAGACGAAACCATTAACTATAAAGGACTTGGAGGTTATGAGTTGTTTACAAAAGAAAATAGTTTATTAGAAGAATGTCTTTCAAAAAAAGAACATATCAACAAATTGCTTCAACCCATATTTAAGGAAGCTGTTTTTAGTATAAAGCCCAATAGTTTTAAATTTCAGAATATAAAGAGTCAATATATTTTCAATCCATTTGAAGGACAAATTGATACGGGAAAAATGATGTTGTCGTTAACGGGATTAGTGTTAAAAAAAGGGATAAAAATTCTTAATAATATAACTGTTGAAAGTTTTTCAGAAAATATCAATGCAGTAAAAATAAAAACCGATCAATTTGAGTTTTCAACGTCTAAATTATTAATTGCTACTAATGGTTTTGCATCACAATTAATAGACGAAAATGTAACACCGGCTCGTGCACAAGTGCTAATTACAAAGCCTATAAAAAAGCTTCATATACAAGGGACTTTTCATTTAGATAAGGGCTACTATTATTTTAGAAATATTGATGATAGAATTTTACTTGGAGGGGGTAGGCATCTAGATTTTAAAGGAGAAGAAACCATGGAGTTTAACCAAACAGACTTAATTCAAAATAAATTAGAAACACTTTTAAAAATGACTATTTTACCAGAAACTAGTTTTGAAATTGATCATAGGTGGAGTGGTATTATGGGCTTGGGGAATCAGAAAAAGATGGTTGTGAAACAGTTGTCAAATCATGTGTTCTGTGGTGTTCGTTTAGGAGGTATGGGAGTTGCTATTGGGAGTTTAGTTGGAAAGGGTTTAGCAGATTTGGTTTCTGTGTAAAAAGTAATTTTAGAAAATAAACTATTCAAGTTGATAAAGCATTTTTTCAAATTCATATTTAAAATTATACTGTGGTTCATTGTATTATCTGTAGGGCTTGTTTTTCTATATAAATGGGTGCCTGTTCCTGCTACGCCACTTATGATAATAAGATGTTTTGAAACATCAGATGATAAAAAAGAAACACTTTGGAAACATGATTGGGTATCGATTGATAATATTTCCAAGAACTTACAATTGGCAGTTATTTGTAGTGAAGATCAAAACTTTTTAACTCATAAAGGATTTGATATAAAAGCTATTGAAAAAGCTTATGAGAACAATAAAAGAGGTAAAAAACTAAAAGGAGCTAGTACGATAAGCCAGCAAACAGCAAAAAACGTTTTTTTATGGCCGCAACGTAGTTGGTTACGTAAAGGTTTAGAAGCCTATTTTACTTTTTTAATTGAATGGATGTGGTCTAAAGAACGTATTATCGAGGTTTATTTGAATAGTATAGAAATGGGGCACGGGGTTTATGGAGCAGAAGAAGCGTCACAGTATTGGTTTAAAAAATCAGCAAGTAAGTTATCACAATTAGAAGCCGCTGCCATTGCTGCTATTTTGCCAAACCCAAGAGTTTATAAAGCAAACCCGGCTTCAAATTACATTCAAGCCAGAAAGGTTTGGATTGTAAAACAAATGAATTATTTTGGACCATTAGATTATTCTAAGAAAGATGGAAAACGCCTTAAAAATTAAAGAAGATCTTTATTTGCAATGTTTGGATATTATAAATGGAAGGCTTCAAACTGTGCAGAATACCATAAACGAAATTCAGGTTTCATTAACTTCAGAAACCAAAAGCAGTGCAGGCGATAAACATGAAACGGGACGTGCGATGCTACAGCTAGAACGTGAAAAAGCAGGAAATCAACTGGCAGAGATTCAAAAAATTAAAGAAATTCTATTTAAAATAGATGTTTCAAAAACACTAAAAGTAGTTGGTTTAGGAAGCGTTGTCTACACCTCACAGGCCAATTATTTTATAGCTATTAGCGCTGGGGAGTTAACTATTGATGGAGTTCAGTTTTATGCTATTTCTCCCAGTACGCCTATTGGGGCATTGCTGATTGGGAAAAGCGTTGATGACACGATTGTTTTTAGAGAACAGAAGTTTAAGATTATAAAAATATTTTAAGTTTCATACCTTAAAACTTCGATGTTAAAATATTCGTGAGTAATAATAACGTTTTCAATATATTTTAAATTATTAGACAGTATCGAAAATAATTTTTTCTTTAAGAAACTTTAAAGCCCTATACATCTGTGTATTTACAGTATTAATAGAGATGTCTAATTCATTACTTATTTCCTTGTAACTAAGGTTATTTTCTCTGTTTAATTTAAAAATCAGTTTACATTTTGAGGGAAGTTTTTCAATAAAAAAATCTAATAATTTTTTTATTTCTTCATATTCTATAGATTGATCAGGTCTAATAGGAGTGTTAGCGATTATGGTATAATCTATTTTTGCAATATCTTCTAATAAAACATGTTGTCTTTTTATAGTATTAATACACTTATTGCGTGTGGTTGACAATAAATAGCCTTTAAGAGATGTTTTTAAATGTATTTGTTTTCTCTTTTGCCATAACAGAAAAAAAATATCAGATACAACTTCTTCTGCATCTACTTTATTTAGATAACGTATAGCAAAAGTTAGTAGTATATCATGATATTTCAGGAATATAATATTTAAGAATTCTGTGCTATTCTCTTCTTGAAGCTTTTTAAATAATTCTAAATCTTGGGGCAATTTAGGCATAAACTATTTTCTTCAAAAAAACTAAATAAATAGCATTAAGCCTTAATGCTATTTATTAAATAATTGTTATGGCATTTCTGATTAAAATTTAATCTAGCAAAATGTTTTTTTCTGTTTTTGAAAATGAAAGAAGCTACCATTAGCTCGATAAATTACTTTATTGTTTTCTAAAAAATGAACTTAACATTTATTTAGAATAATCAATGTGTTTCCTGAGTGTTAACTATATTTTTTTATTGTTAAATCAGAAAACAGATGTCATAGTAGTACTACAAATTACTTGTCTTATAGGTGTATGAAATTACAGTAAACCTAAATCAAATAACCTATTTAAATATTATAAAAATGAAAAAAGTAAACAAGATTAAATTAGTAGTATTTTTAGTTGTAAATTTTGTGTTTATAACTGAAAGCGTTGCTCAAGGAGCTAGCAGCATAAACTCTCAACGGAGGTATGATGAAGTTTCATGGTTAATAACACATAACGCTAACAATAATAGGACAGATGGTCCTGGCGGGTTTTTTGGTTGTCTTGGAGGAGGAAATCAGAGTAGAGGAATCCAAAAACAATTAGAAGATGGTATTCGAAATTTTATGGTGGATATATATCGTGTAAATGGCGAACTTAGATTGAAACACGGTAGTCCAAATATGTGTATGATGGATGCTAAGGATTTCAATAATATTATTGGAAATTGGCTGGAAAACCATCCATTAGATATTATTACACTTCATATAGAAAGTGGTCCTAATTTAGGTATATCTGGTTTAAATGATATCTTTTTTGGACGACGAAACGGTTATAAAAATATGTCGCGATTTATTTATAATCATAAAACCTTTGAAAGTGTTAATAGACCAAAGGGCGCAGGCTCTGATGTCTACCCTACAATTCAGGAAATGTTGGATGCAGACAAGCAGCTAGTTATTTTTACTGGGACAAATTATAATAGTGATTTGTATCGATATGAATTTTTGCATACGGCTCAAAATCCGTATCGTGCAGGTCAGGTAAGTGAACTTGCAGACAGAGATAAATTTCGTGTAGAAAGAGGAATAGACCATAAAACAATTCTAACAATTAATCATTTTGCTGGAGATGCTCCAACATACAATGGAGACGTTAATAAATCTAAAGAAGCAAATGCGGGAGTGTGGGTTAAAGCAACAAATGCATGGTATTATTTTGGACACCGCCCTTCTATAGCTGTAGATTACTACAGTCTTTCCAATGGTAGTCTGGCATTGACTCAAATAAATAATTTAAATAAAATAAATGAAGTTAGAGGGAGGTTTATAGACGTTGCAAATCCTAGTAATCATGTAAGGGGTGTTAAAGCATATGTTGCTGAATTTCGAAATGGTTCCTGGGAAAAAGTTAAAGACGTAGCGTATAAAGGTGTAAGAGCAAAATGGCATTTATTCTATTCTTTACCAGCAAGAGTTAATGATAACCGTGCTATATTTTTTGAACACCCTGATTTTACATTTTCTCCTGAATTTATAAATGTAGGTAATTACAAAGGAAATAACAGTGAAACATTTGTTGTAAACATTAATGCAACTAGAAAAAATACATCAAAAATAGATGATGGAAAAACAGTTGAAGGTAATGACAATATATTGATTACTAATTTGGAAACTTTAGAAGATAAAATAATCTTTAATAATAAGACGAATATTGATAGCGTCATAGAAGCTAAATTATATGATTTGTCAGGAAGATTAATTGACACAATGGCTCCAAAAATAATTGAAGGAACCTCAAAGATTGAGTGGAATACAACTAAAAATTTAAAAGGGATTTATGTCATAAAAGAACTTATAGAAGGCGAGTTTTTTGTTAAGAAGATGCTTTTTTATTAGATGGTTATGCCATTTAGTAAGAGAAATTATAAACTAACTAGTTCTAAAAACCAGGGTATTAAATTACTCTGGTTTCTTATTTCTAATGGTTAAAAGTGTTGACATTATTTAAGGTTATACAGTTCAAAAAAGACGGTATGCTTTATAATTAAAAATAAATTCTTAAATATGATTTACGAAGACAATTTTGCCATTTTCAAGTTGAGTATTATGCTCAAAGAATATAATCTTCCCATTCAAATCGGCCTCAATTAGATAATAGAATCCTTTATAATATGAATGTTTTACAATGGTTTTTAAATTGGATTTATCAACAACTTCTAGTTGATTGGCATAGGTGATTTTACCATCTATCTCATTAAATTCTTCAAAAAAAGAAGCTATAAGTTTGTTTTTGGGTTTATTATATAGTTTCTGAGGTGTGTTTTTAGCTATGATTTTTGAATTATGAAGCACAATCATATTATCTGAAAATGACAATACATCATCCTTGTCGTGAGTAGCCACAATACAGGTAATGTTCTTTTTTTTTAAGTATTTGAATAAACTTCTACGTAAAGATTGTTTTTTAAAATTATCAATATGGCTAAAAGGCTCGTCTAATAAAATTATTTCAGGTTGTTTTGCAATAGCTCTGGCTAAAGCTACGCGTTGTTTTTGTCCGCCGCTTAATTCTTTAACTTTTGTCGTTGCAAAAGGCTTTAATTCTACAACATCTAATAGCTCGTTAATGCGATCTTGCTTTTCTTCTGGGTAGAAATTAGATAGAAAGGCACCAATATTTTCAGAAACGGTAATAAAAGGCATCAAGTCGAATTCCTGGGCTACATATTTCATGAATTCTGGACCAATAATTAGATTATATTTAGGCCCTAAAATTTCAATATCGTTCCAAAAAATATGTCCCTCGTATAAATCGTAAGTGCCGTAAAGTAATTTCAGAAGGGTACTTTTACCAGAACCACTTTCTCCTATAATAGAAATGTGTTCTCCCGTTTTAACATTGAAACTAATGTTGTTTAAAACAGCCTGTTTTTTATAGCGAAATGATATGTTTTTTACCTGAAGCATAACCTGTATCGAGGTGCAAAAATAGCATAAAAAATCTCCTCAGGTAAGATTGACGTTTTGTTTATCGATTTTTAATAACTAATACTTATCCGCAATACCAAACAGCGCCTAGTTATTCTGTTATTTTTATATATAACTGTTTAGGATTATGTGGTCTTTACATACCATATCGTCACTTAAACCGTTATTGCTCATTCACAATGTTACTACCAGTTATTTATTCATTAATCGTATCGCAATTTCAATTATTCCAATCGTTAAACACAAAGGTGAAAACCATTTTGAATCTGCTCTTGCAAATTCAGTATTCTTTATCTTCTTAAAAAAACCAACATATCATATTTCTGCTAATTGAAAAATCTGTTCATTCTGTTTTCTGTTAGCCGAAGAAGGCGTTAACCTTAACATTTGATTGCGTAAACCAATTAATATTGGATTTTTAAGATGTGCCATCTTTCCAACGAGCCAACTTGCTTTAACTACTTGATGGGCTTTTGGTAATCTTAGTTTTTGATACTCAGTAAATGCTTTGATAATTTCATATTTGTCTAAACATTCTGAAAGCACAAAAGCATCTTCTATAGCTTGACAGGCACCTTGTCCCATGTTTGGTGTAGTAGCGTGTGCTGCATCTCCGATTAAACAGACATTTTCTTTAAACCAAGTGTTTGTTGGTTTTAAATCTGAAATTTCGGCAGCATTTATTTGTTCTTTTTTCGTCGATTTTATGATGTTTTTAACTATTGAATTGTAACCATTAAAATATAGTTCTAAATCGTTGATAGAGAATTCATTTTTGTTTTTTTTGAATGATTTTAAAGCGTACCAATAAACTCTATTTTCTGCAATTTGAACAAAACCAAAACGGTCTGATTTTCCCCAAGCTTCGTTTAATTCGTTTTTATATTTTATTGGTAAATCGTATTCAGTAATTCCTCTCCAGCATATTTGATTTGCATTTCTTATACTATTGTTTGGAAATATATTTTTTCTAACAATAGAATTTAGTCCGTCTGCTCCTAAAACTGCTGAGGATTGGACTTGTGCATCATTTTCAAATTTCAAATAGTATCCATTTGAGTTTTTTGTAATAGAAGTAAGTTTATGGTTTAGGTTAATTTGGGTAGATTTTAACTTATCAATCAAAATTTGTTGCAATGCTCCTCTGTGAATTGCAATGTTTTTAACATTATGTTTTTGCTCAAAATAAGACAAGTCAATTTTAGAAAGTGGTTTTAGATTGGATTTGGTAATATTCATTGAACAAATTGGATTTCCGTTCTCTTCAATTATTTTCCGCAAACCTAACTTTTCATAAACCTGCATTGCATTATTGGCTAAAATAATTCCAGCTCCAACTGGTTTTATTCGTTCAGCTTGTTCAAATATTCTTGTTTTAATTCCTTTTTGTTCAAGTGCAATTGCAGTAGTTAATCCTCCTATTCCAGCTCCAATAATATCTATATTCATAGTGTTTAATCTAATTGATGGCAACGGTTTTTATTTCGCTTTTGCTAATGCCATTTTCACGGCAAGCCCAGTTAATACAGAAGCCATAAACCATTTTTGTATTCTTAACCAAATTGGTTTTTTCGAGAACCAACTTGCCATTCTAGCAGCAGATATAACAATCAAAAAATTAACTGAAAAACTGATTATTATTTGAATTAAACCGAGTTGAAAACTTTGACTTAAAATCGAGCCATATTCAGGCTTGATAAATTGAGGGAAAAACGAAAGATAAAATACTGCCATCTTTGGATTCAAGATATTAGTCAGAAGTCCAATATTAAAGAGTTTAAGGGGTTTGTCCGTTTTTAGGTTTTGGTCAGCGTCAAAAATTTTGTTTTTTGATTTAACAGTATTATAAGCTAAATATAATAAGTATCCGACTCCAAGAAATTTAACCACTACAAAAGCATAAGGCACAGCAAAAAATATTGCAGTCAGTCCAAAAGACACCATAAGGATATGGAATAAAAATCCACACATTACTCCAAAAAGAGAAATAATCCCAGCTTTTTTTCCCTGCGATAATGATCTTGAAATCAAATAAATCATATTGGGTCCAGGTGAAAGTACCATAATCAATGAGGCTAATCCAAATAGTAGTAAATCGTTAATCGGTATCATATTTTTGTTTTTAGGTCTTTGTTTTTTAACTGTTGAACAACGTGTTCGTGTATGGTTTGTTGCGTGAAAATACGATTAAATTTTCGGATTTAGAGTAGAGCTATTAAAGCCGTTTAAGCTTTATAAAATGGGTTTGAAAAAACATATCCAAACTGTTTTAATAGAGGCTTAGCAAATACGAAATTGCCAAAATGTTAGCCTTTAGAAGCCATTAACTATACACGTCTTAAGTTTACAATCTGTTAATTTTATAAATGAAATATGGTGATTTATCCTATAAATCAAAAGAGAAGATTAATATTTATAGATTTCTTGTTATAAAGGTGCTTATTAAGATGTCTATAGGTGGTGGGTTTTTGCACTTAAATGCATACATTTGCATCATTATGCAGGTAAATGCAACAGTACTTAAATGTTGTAAAATGTTTGTGAAGTCTCGCAAACACTGTAAATAAAAGCAAAGGGGATGTAGCTCAGTTGGCTAGAGCGCTTGACTGGCAGTCAAGAGGTCGTCGGTTCGAATCCGATCTTCTCCACAGTTTATTAAAAAGATCTGACAAATAAGTTTGTCAGATCTTTTACTTATTTGTAGTTCGTTTATCAAAATCATATGAAGATAAAAACATACATTTTTGCATTATTAGCTATCGTTTTATTAGGATGCTCAAAAGACGATAAATCTGTTGAAATTCAGACCGGAAGTATTGTATTGGAAATTGCATTTAAAGATGGTAGTGGTCCTATATTTGATGCTATTGTGTCTATTGAAACTATTTCACAACAAAAAGTTACTGGTGTTGATGGATTAGTAACTTTTGAAAATGTAGAAATAGGAAACTATGAGGTCTCTGTTAGTGTTCCATTTAATGATATTGTTACAAAAGGCAATGTTGTGGTAGAAGTAGGTAAAACCACAAATGGAGTAATTCTCATAGATCATCCCAATGTAGTAACTCCAGAAAAGATTGATATTGATAAGTTACTGAATATTTGTTATCAAAGTTTAGTTTCTGATAATATTTTTGGAGCAAATGGTTATGCTGCATACTGGGGAGATGTTGGAGTAGATGTATTGATGAGTAACACTAATTTTAATTTTCCAACCCGCAAATTGGATACTTATGATTATAGTTCGACCGATAAAATAATAGAAGATATATGGACAAATCATTACCAAGTTATTAGGAAAACGAATATTGGTATTGAAGCGATTGAAACTTCAGAATATGTTACTGAATTGAATACCGATGAAAACATTGCTAAAGCAGAATTCAGCTTTTTAAGAGCGCTTACCTATTTTAACTTGGTCAAGTTATTTGGAAACCCAGTATTAGTTATTTCTACTGAAATACCTTCAGATAACACTTCTGTTGTTCAAGATCCATTAAAAGTTTATGAAGTTATAGAGTCGGATTTAATTTTTGCAGAAAGTAATTTGAGGCAGTCAAACGTAAAGAATAGAGCTTCAGTTTCTGCAGCTCAAGCTTTATTGGGTAAAGTTTATTTACAAATGGCAGGTTTTCCTTTGTTACAAAGTGATAAGTATTTAAAAGCTTTAGAGCAATTTAATAAATTGGAGGGGCTCTATGAGTTAGAAACAAATTATGGTGATATCTTTGATAGTGATAAAACAGCAAATAGTAGTGAGGTAATTTTCTCAATAGATTTTACCATTCCTAATGATCCTAACTTAAAGAGCTGGGATTGGTTCTATTGGGGACCTTTAGAAGTTACAGAACGAGACTTTTTTTTACTAGCACCTAACTTTATTAAAGGTTACTTTAAAAATCCAAATGACTTAGATAACCCTGTGTCATTTCCTCTGAATATTGAAGATAATAGGTTTTTTGAAAATATAGCATCGTTTACAATTCAAAATAATGCTTCTGTAAATGCCGAAGATACTGCAAATTGGCGTCCATATAAATTTAGTGAGAACTACCAAGAAGGTAAATCATTCCAATTACCGTATCTAAGATATGCAGATATACTTTTAATGATAGCTGAAACAGAGAATGCAATTAATGGTGGTCCAACAAGTAAAGCATATGATGCTATTAATAAAGTAAGAAGAAGAGCTTTTGGAAATACAACAAATGATGTAACACCAGGACTTAATCAACAAGACTTTTTAGATGTTTTATTTAAAGAAAGACTTCTGGAATTATGTTTTGAAGGACATCGAAAAGATGATTTAATTAGAATACAGAAATTGGAGAGTGTTATAGAAAACCATAATGCAAGTAATTCCCAAAACATGAAAAACTATCAATCGTATAAACATATTTTACCAATACCCGAATTAGAGATAAATCTTAATTCAGGAGTTTTTCAAAATCCAGGATATTAATTAACCTTGAAAGTTCTTTATATCCATAAACAAGCGCGTAGATTTTATTTTTAATATGGCTGTTGCGCATAATATTCCTGAAAGCATAGCTCCAGAAACACCAACTAAAGTAATGTCTTGTCCAACTAATTTCAGTCCTTTTATTTTTGTTTTTGGCCTTAAAAAAGGAAGTTTAAATCTTTTTGGGGTATGCTCTAAGCCATATATTTCACCATGTTTATAGTTTGAAAAATGCTTTGTAGAAAGCGGTGTAGAAACTTCGGTTTCTATAACATGACCTTTAAGTTGTGGAAATAAATGATAAAGCCTATTAAGCATGGTAGTCTCAAAATCGACTTTTAGTTTTTTATAAGCTAATTCCCGTTTCATCCAGGGTTGATTTTCATATTCAGAAAACCAATTATAATGACCTACAGACATCGCTTGAATAGTCGATTTTTGACTATTTTTAATATCCCATTCGGGATCTTTAGCAGATGGAAATGAAATATACGCAAAATTATTTGGGGCTTCTGAGAGTGTTGCTTTCTCAATTAATTCATCCGTATTTTCATGTGCATAATACCAAACATTGTGCTTGGGTAAATTTAAATCGGCACTAGATTTATTTAACCCAATGTACAAACACATATGACCAGTTGCAGGTTTTACATCTTTTATGTTGAATTTACAATAGTGTTTTGCCTTTTCAGAAAGTAATTGATTGAACGTATTATTTACACCTACATTGCTAATAACACTAGTACAATTTATAACCGTATTGTCCACTTTTATTCCAGTTACTTTGTTATTCTTCGTTATAATTTCTTGTACATTGGCATTAATAAAAACCTTGCTTCCAAGCTTATTTAATACATCTATAGTTTTATAGCTAATCTGGTCGGCACCACCTATTGGATAATAGCCACCTTCCATAAAATGAGAAATAACCATAGCGTGTACTGCAAAACTGCTGTATTTAGGTGAGAGCCCGTAGTTACCACATTGACCACAGAGTACAGCAATTAATAATTTGTTATCTGTAAGTTCGCGTAACACATCACTTGTGGTTTTTTGAGAATACTGTGCGTAGCGTTTTCTAATGATCCACCCTAAAGATTTACTTAACCAAGGTTCAAACACTTTTTCAAAAAAGAATAGTGAGCCACGTTTATTCGCTTTTTCTATTAGAGATATATAGTTGTTAATGACTTGTTCTTCTTTGGGGAAATATTCAATAAGCTGCTTTCTGAAGTTTTCTTTACCAGCTCTAAATTCGTATTTTTTATCTCCAACATATACGACGTCATATACGTCTCCCATAAACTCCCATTTGAGTTTATTATCGGTAATAAAATTGAACATCCCAAGAAGTGATTCTTTTTTATCCAAATTACCAACATAGTGAACACCAACATCCCATTGGAAACCTTGTTTTCTTTTAAAACTATGCGTAAAACCACCTGGAACATAGTGTCGTTCTAATACAGCAACTTTCTTACCAGCTTTAGCCAACCAAGTAGCGGCGGTTAATCCACCAATGCCCGAACCTATAACAATATGATCGTAATTGGAAAAATCAATATTTATAGAAAATGGCTCATAATTTTTTTCAGTCATAGAAAGTTTGTTAGTACGCTATTTTCTTTTGTCAATAACCATCATAGGCTTTCTACTCAATTTTGGAAACTGAAGTTTTTGAATCACGCTTTTATCATGAAATTCTATTTTTGGAAGCACTCTTAATTTGGCTCTAAAGTGATCTTTAATCTCTTGCAATAGGGTGTCTGTTGGTTGAGGTGCTGAAATTTTTAAAAGAATTTCATCGGTTCCTATGTCGTTTTGATAAATTTCAATAACATAAGAGTTTATATTATTGAAATGATTTAAAACATTATGCATTGCCGGGGGGTATAAAGTGGTTCCTTTATACTTAATCATTTGTTTTTTCCTTCCCAGAACAGGACTTAGTCTAACGGTATTTCTACCACACAAACATGTATCAGTATGGGCTCTTACTACATCTCCAGTTTTAAACCGTAATAAAGGCATGGCTTCTACACCTAGAGAAGTAATGGTTAACTCTCCCGTTTCACCTTCCTGTACGGGTTTATCCTGATCATTTAATATTTCTATAATGATTAGCTCTGGGTGATGATGACCGCCTTGTTGTTGTTCACATTCTGTGAATGCAGTATTCATTTCTGTGGAAGCATACGTTGAATACAGTTCAATATCCCAGGTGTTTTTAATTTTGGAAGCTAGCAGGTTTAACGAAAAATCTTCATTTCTTAATGATTCACCTATACAAATAGCGCCTTTTATCCCTGATTCATTAATGTCTATATTATTTTGTTGAGCATATTCAATAAGTTTTAATAGGAATGAAGGAACAACAATAATATAAGTTGGTTTAAATTTTAATATAGAATCCCATTGTAATTCGGGAATGCCATTACCAACACGAATAATACCGGCTCCAAGTTCTCGTGCTCCCAAAAAGTATGCTAATCCAGCCATGAACCTTCTATCTATAGTAGTCATGAGTTGAATAGTATCATCTTCACTCACCCCTGCACAGGCAAAAGAAATGGCTTCGTTATAGGCTAAACGTTTTAAATCGTTATCGGTTAAAGCAAAGGTAACAGGCTCTCCTAACGTTCCAGAAGTTGTAACATAATCAATGATTTCTTTTTTAGGAACACAAATAAAATCATCATTGTACTGCTGTAAATCGTCCTTTGATGTTGTTGGTATCGTTGTTAAGTCCTCAAGTGTATTAATCTCATTGATATTAATCTCATGCTCATTAAACATACGTTTGTAAAAAGCAGAGTGTTTATTTAGGTAGTTTAAAAGAAGTTTCAATTTTTCTTCTTGAAAGCTTTTTATTTCTTCACTTGAGGCTTTTTCTATCTTAGGAATCATAGATCCAATTTCCTTTTAAGTTTTGTAATATACAAATCAATTTCTCGTTGATCTGGCACGGTTGTGATTTCTTTAGTTTTTGCTTTTTCAAAAGCATGCAATGCAGCGGTAAAATATCCTTTTTTATAATAATATTTTCCTACTAAATAATAGCCTTCCCAGTACTCAGGGTTTGTTGTTTGTATTTCTGAAATAATTGATGGATCAACATATTCATCATTTTTTATTGAGGATTGAAATTGAGTGCTTAGCTTTCTGTAATTCTCATAATTTTGATAGGCATCAGAAAATTGAAAGGGATCTTTTTCTATGGTTAGTTGAGTATTAGAAAGTCCCTTTTTTGTTGGGTTTTTAAACACATCATTTAAGTTGTAAGCGGCAAATTCACCTAATTGATACGGGTTTGATGATACCCAGACCAACCGTTGTTCTGGTTTAAAAACGATAGCATGATGTGCTAATAATTGGTTAAGCGCTTTTTCGTTACCATAACCAATACTTTTGTTTTGAAGCCCTTCTTTATTTCGTAATATATCTACTGCAATTTGAGGTGTTATATTAGGCTGTTGATTCAAAAGTTCTTCCATACGTTGGTAACGATACTGTGAATGACTTTCGGCTTTATGTTTTAAGTTCTTTTTATCATCTGCATAAGCTTTACTTTGAAAATGATTAGAGCAGATTAATTGATTAGAATTGGCAACTTCATACACTCCAAAATTTTCGGGAGAAACCTCTATGGTGATTGCTTTTTTATCTTTAGCACTGCCAATTAATATGGATTCGGATACAAAAACCTGACGTTTTTTTGCAATCGCAATTGCTTCCTCAATAGTCGAGGCATATTGAAGAATCTCTCTGTTTAAGATAGAAATTGGTGTTTTGGCGATTAGGGGAATTTTAGACTTTCCAGCATTGATGGTAACTGTAATACCATGTTCATTCATTCCGGAAACGACTCCAATCATGCCTCCCCAGGTTACAGACATAAATTTGTGCCCTTCTGTTGGATTTACAAATGCAATTATTTTTTCTTTTGCAAAATCGTCACCAGCGTAGAAGTCAAAATTCCTACCAATTATTAAGCTACCATCGTCTGTTTTTTCTCCCCAGGCAGCAAATGAAGAGCAACCAACCAAAGCCAAATCTTGTAGCGCATGTCCAATATCATGAGCGCCATGTAAGTATAAAACTCTTAAATAAGGGTTAGCGATGTGGTCATAACCTAATGAAGCATATTTTGAAAGCCCATATATCTCGGTTTTATATTCTTCGGGAATATGTAGATACATTTTTCTATTAAACCAAGCTAAGAATTTGCGTAATAGCGCTTGTTTTGTTTTTGAAGGTACAAAATCATTAATCTTAGATAAGAAAACCTGTTCTTGATTATTAAATAGCTCTTTTGTTAAGCTTCCAGTAATTAAACCTCTTTCATACGGATCACCTTCCACATAAAGTTCCCATAAACCTTGTTTGTTTTTCGTAAGAAAGTTGTCGTGTAAAACATATGTAGAGTCCGAAATTTTAATTCTTTCAGGGATAGATGAATTATATTTGCTAACATCTGGAACATCATTAAGGGATTTTGAGATGCCACACGATGATACTAAAAGTAGAAGCATAAAAAAGCAAAACCACTTTACTATTTTCATCTCCTTTAGATACATATAATTGAAGTTATTTTAAGGTGTTCATTATACACTATTTTCGACTTGTTTCCTGTTCGTTATTAACTTTTAATATTTTATTTAATAAATAGTCTTTACCTAAAATTTCGGAACACGTTGTCACAGCACTTATTGTAACTCCCAAGATGCCATGCATATTTAGACTTTGACCTGTAAACATTAAGTTTTTAATTTTTGTTCTTGGCGATAAAAAAGATTGCATTGGTTTATTAACATCTTTAACATAACCATACATAGACCCTCTATTACTTCCTATATAATCCCTATATGACAATGGAGTAGATGTGTACATCTCTTGAATGCAATCTCTAATATTTGGAAATTTAAGCTCTAGTTCTTTTATTAATTTTTCGGCTTTTTCTTCTTTAAACTGTTCATAGGTTTGACCTCTTTCATTTTTATGGGCCACAGTATTAAATGTATCTACCCAAGGTTTAAGTTCATCATAATGCATGTAGGTCATTACCGTTATATTATCTCCATAATCGTCCATATTTTTCTTAACAGACATGGACATCATGTACCCTTCTGGCCAACTTTCCTGAGTGTATTTGTGAACATCCCAAACATTATCGGGGTTTTTAAAATGATAGAAGTTTTTATTTTCGTATTTAAATGAATTTGGTTTTAAAACAATGTATAAACTAAACGCAGCAATGGTGCTTTCAATTTTATCAACTCTATTGGTGTAGGACTTTCTAAATTTATCTTCGCCAACAAGCTTTAAAGTCAGTTTAGGTTCAATATTAGAGATAAACAAATCCCCTTTTATTTCTTTTCCGTTCGAGCAAATGGCTGAAGTAATTTTACCATCATCAAAACCAAATTTAACAACGTCATGGTGCTTGTAAGTTTCTCCGCCGTGTTCTTTTAATTTTTTAATTAATGCTTTAGTTATTTGGCTACCGCCATTAATACATCTATAGGCACTTTCTATATATGAATTTATTGTCAAAGCATGGACATAAAAAGGTGTACGCTCACCATCACCAGCATATAAAAAATTTGTTCCTGCAAGTACTGCTTGCAGTTTTTTATTATTAGTTAGTGAATTGATGTACTTTTTTGCTTGAAGCTGAAAAATGTCCATATTATCATAGTAAGGTTTGCCTTGTTTCAAGTTATACAATGGAAAACTATCACAGGTTTCCTTTAACTTGTTACAATAAGTTACTATGGCAGATTCTTCTTCGGGAAACTGTTTTATTAAAACTTCAATGAATTTTTCGTAACCCTGTGCGTGTCTATATTCGATGGGATCATTATCGAAAGTAACGATGTCAAACCCATTTTCGTCTAGCTTTTTAAGGGATAAATCATCTATAATGTCAATATATTTAAAGTATTGATACAGGTTTTGCCCTTTGTCAAGTCCACCAATATAATGTACACCAGTATCAAATATGGTTTTGTTTCTCACAAAAGTTTGCAAATTACCACCATATTGGTTGTTTTTTTCAAGCACACAAACACTATAACCTTCTTTTGCTAAAATGATTGCAGAAGCCAAACCTCCTAATCCACTTCCAACTATTACAACATCATAGTGTGTTTTCATCTATTTTTTTATCGTTTAAAAATAATAAGGTTCTCATTCTCGTAATCCGACTTAAAACCTAAAGCATTAATTGTTTCTGTATATAAATTTCGACTTTCTTTTAGTAAAATTAAAAGATTAATATGGCTATTCAAGATGCTGTTTATTTGTTTTGGAGTAACCCCGTTTATATTAATTATTAATACGTTTGCGGGACTCTTTAAAGCGTCATCTATAGTATTTTCAAAATTAATACGGTTATGCTTATTTGTAATAAAACTATTTTGAAGCATCATTGTAACAGCAGTATCTTCAATATAAGAAATTATTTTCCTGTCGATAGCATCTAAAGATAACAGAAAATCCAGTTGCCCATAATCTTTTGAAAGATGAAGGATCGTATCTTTTTTATCAATGGTATTTAAAATAACACTATAAGTCTCTTTATACGTTTTAAGGTCTTCTTTAACCATTTTGTATAAAGCATCACCTTTATATCTATAGTCTTCTAATACTATTTCATGAAAGTAAGTATCGTGTTCAATGTCTTGTCTTAAATCATTAAATTGCTGCTTAAAATCTGCGCTAATATTTTTTGTACGTTGTTTATAACTTTCCCCGAATGATTTATTTTCAATGGGAATCCTCTCCAATATTTTTACAGTAAGACTTCCGTTTCTAATAAGGAAACTACCTTTTGGATTAACCTCCGAATTACCATGAATAAGTACTGGGATAATATCTAAATTTAATTGTTCTGCTAAATAAAAAGCTCCTTTATGAAAGCGTTTCATTTTGTTTGTTAAAGATCTTGTTCCTTCTGGGAAAGCCATTAGCGAGTACCCTTGATTAACTTTTCTCTGAAGATGAGATACCCCGTTTTCGATACCACTGGAAACAGGGTAAAACCCGGCAGCTTGAACAGCTTTACCAAAAACAGGCGAATTGTAAACCCAATCGTTCACCAAAAATATAATTTTTGGATGTAGCATACCAACGGCTAAAATGTCTAGAAAAGAGGTGTGATTTGCAATAATTATTGCAGGCTTTTCAAACGTTTCATTACTCAGGTTTATAACGTTCTTTTTTAGAAAAGGGTTAGTATATAAAACCGATTTCATATACTTTGAAACTGTTTTATGAAACCACCTCATCTTCACTTTTTTGCTTACAGGAATAATTTTAAGTAGCGTAGCACTAAACAAAGAGATTAAAAGCCCTCCTAATCCAAAGTATCCAAATGACAGAATAGAGTGTATTAATAGTCTTAATGTTATGGGGCGTTTTGTTTTGCTACCAATAAAAAGCTTAAATAATGATGGCTGAATTGTGAATGAAATAATTACTGCAGATAAAATTCCAATAATGGACACTAAAGAAATAGAATACAATGCAGGGTGCTTAGCAAATATTAAAACACCAACTCCTAAAATAGTTGTGATAACAGATAAAATAATAGATGTTTTATGCGTGGCAAAAGCTTTCTCTCCAGTTTTATATTCGTGAAGTAAGCCATTAGTAATAAAAATGCTATAGTCTATTCCTAAACCAAAAATAAAAGTGGAAATAATAATATTGAAAATATTGAATTCAATATGAAATAACCCCATCACTCCAATGGTCAATAGCCAAGTTAATGCTATGGGGATGCTTGTTACTAAAGTTAATGAAAGGCTTCTGTAAAACAGTAAAAGAAGTAGTAATACAACAACTAATGAATAAACGACCAAATTATTGAAGTCATTTTTTAGATTTCCTAAAAAAGTTTCATTCATTTGTTGTCTATCAATAACTAACGTTTGTGAGTTGTTCTTAAAAATATCTATTAATTCCTGTGTGTTTTCATCTTGAACTTTAACTAAAGTAGTTACCGTAATAAAATGGTCTTTTGAAGTAATATAATCTTCGGTTGAAATAGTTTTTAAAGCCTTATAATCTTCCGTTTGTAAAGGTTTAAAAACGGTGTTTAAAAGTGTATAGAATGAATGAAATGTAGTGGGTTTAAAGCCAAATGTGTTGCCACTTTCAATAAGGTTGTTTGTAGTGTTTGCAATGGTTTCATCATTCCAAAAAGCATTCCATTTTGCAATACGTTGTTTTTGCTTTTTTTCTGAATGAATTAAAGTTCCAATAGAACTGAAATCTATAATTTTTTTTTCTGTTTTAAGCGCTTGTAGTTTTTTATAAATGTTATCATTTATTTCTAGAGCATCTTTTTCAGAATTATCATAAGCTGCTAAATACACAGATTTTGATGCGATATTAGTTAATGCATCTAAACGCATCTGAGCTTCTTTAAGATGTTGTGGTTCGTAGTTAAGCTTTGTTAAATCTTTGTTGAAACCAACCCTGTTATAGGTGAAAAAACTAATAACAAATGCAACTAAGAGTGTTATAATGAGTCCCTTTTTTTTATGAAAATGAAAACCGGCAAGGTTGTCTATAAGTGTGTTTTTTTTAACCTTTTTTACAGAGTCTCTATATGCTAGAGGAATAAAAAGCAAGGCAAAAACAGAAGCGCCTATAACACTTATTGCAGCAAAAATACCCAAATCCTGTAAAGCTTGCGAGTTTAAAAATAGCAAACACAAAAATGCCAAAGCAGTAGTTAAGCTGCTCATTAATAATGGTTTTGTAATCTCTTTATATAGAGATTTAATATTGTTATTACTTCGTATATGTGTTAGTATATGAAGCGAATAATCTAAAGTTACACCAAGCAATACAGAGCCTATACCTAGAGAGATTGCTGAAATTTTTACGCGAATGATATAAAGCAAAGCAACCGCCAATAAGCCTCCGAAAAGTGTTGGGACAAATAAGATGACCGGAATGCTTATCTTTTTATAAAAAACAATGAGAATGATTAGTAAAATGCTCATTGCAATACCAACTGTAAATTGAATATCCTGTTTAATTTGCCTGGCATTTGCTACAGCAATTAGTACACCTCCAAAATATTCGCTTTGTGCTTTGTTTTTAAATGTATTATTAAGTTGATTACTTATTTTATATAAATGTTCAGCAAATTTTGCGTTTTCGGCAGTTTCACTAGAGCCGAAAGTTGGAGTAATAAATAGCAAGAGATGATTTTTGTCTTTACTAATCAAAAAGCCATTATGAAAACTAAAATCATCGCCAAAACCCAGTTGTTGTAGCTTTTTTAAAGCAATAAACGACAAACCTAAAGGGTCTTTTAAGATGCTTTCTTTGGCAATAAATCCGGAAGGTGATACTAAAGTCTTGTAATTGCTATGTGTTATGGCATCAATGCTATCTTTTTGAATTTTATTTTTAATGGTTGTATAATCACTTTCGTCTAAAAAAAGTGGCAAATTTTTATAAACAAAATCTAAAGTTTCAAGGATATCTTCATCTTCAACTTTTCCCTGAATTTGTTTAACATATTTACTGGACGTTATATTTATGCTGTCCATTAATTGTGATGCGTATTGCGTTATATCATCAAGAGAACCATTGGGTTCCTTTGCGATATTTACAATAATTTTATCAGCAAAATTTACGGTTTTTAAAACCTTTTGTGCTTCAGAGGTTTTATCATTTGACGGAATGAGTTTAGTGATATCCTCTTCAAATTCAATTTTGGATGCTACAAATAGCAACGATAAAAGCATTAGGAACAAAACACTAAAACTTATCAGCTTTTTAGCAGCAATTTTTTTATATATGTTATAAAAAACGCTATCCATTATTGAGTACTACTTTTTTATCTAAAATTAAAAAAAGGAAATAACTTAAAACCCCCAAACTTGTTGCGGTTATTATTGCTAAAGAAAAACTACCGACAATATAGGTTTTAAGATGTTTTAAAACTTCAAAATTTTCGATCATTTCTTCTCTTGTGTATTCTAATTCTACTCCTAAAAGATATTGACCCATTTTTGAACTGGTATAAAGTATAAAAGGAATAAAAGGCGGGATGCTAATGTTTGAAAAAACAAAAGCAATCGTTTTATTTAATTTAAAAATTAAAGCTAAAAAAATAACAAGTGCTGTATGAAATCCCCAAAAAGGAGATAGACCAATAAAAAGACCTAAAGCTATAGATAATGCTTTTTTAGAAGCAGCATCTTGTGTACCAAATAAGTCTTCTTTAAAAAACCGTTTAAATCCTTTTTTTTTTAATTTTCTAAAAAAATTTCGTGGTTTAATATATATAAGAGTAAGTATTACAAACCATGTATTTAGAATGCTTATTCGCGTAAAATCTTTAAATGGTCTAAAATGAGAAACGCGTTCGGTTTCATCATATAACACGCGGACTGGTATATTTTTAACGTCTACTCCAGACCAAGCGGACTTTACTATAACTTCGATTTCAAATTCAAATTTAGAGGTATAGAATTTAAGCTTTTTTAGTGCTTTTAAAGGATACAGTCTAAATCCGGATTGTGTATCTTGAAGCTTAATCCCAGTTTCTGCCCAAAACCAAAAGTTTGAAAATTTGTTACCGAAACTACTTTTTTTAGGTACGTTTTTTTGGCTCATATTTCGAGCACCAATGAGTAATATGTTTTTGTTGTCGCTTTTTTCAAGTTCATCAACAAAAGCAGGAATGTCTTCTGGAAAATGTTGACCATCAGAATCTATAGTAATTGCAAAATGATACCCTAAAGTTTCGGCATGTTTAAAACCCATGCGTAATGCATTACCTTTGCCTTTATTTTTTTCTATATGAATGTGTTGAAGTTGTGAATACCCTTTAAGAATTTGTACTGTATTATCCGTAGACCCATCATTAATGATAATAATGTGTTGTGTAAATTGTAAAATGCCATCGATAACTTGCTTTAATGTGCGATCGTTATTGTATGTTGGAATTAACACACACACGCCTAAATCGGTGATTTTTTGATTGGTTAGGTTAATATTCACTTTATTGAAACCTTAAAGCATTATTGGCTCGAAATTACTGTTTTTTCTTCATCACTAAAAGCTTTGGACTGTAAAATATAATCTTTAATGTGATGCCTTAGATTAGAAGAAGTAATGTTTTTGAAATGTTTTAAAATGAACTGTTTATCTTCTTCAATATGACCTTTATACTTTAAAAGCTTTGGTGTGTTTTCTTGAATTCCTAAGCGAACAAAACGAACTTCTATATTATTTGATGATTTTTCTATGGCATGCTCTACATATGAAACGCCTTCTATAAACAGTTTCTTTTTGTCTTTAACTTTTTTTTCTTGTTTAGCTAATAAAGCAATGGCTGCACCCTTGTAAGCGACTAGGGTAGGGTCATCTTTTTTAGTTATTTTTAAAAGCAGGTTATTAAAAGTTTCTATTTTGGTATGGTCTTGGGCAGCTTCTTTATATGCGTTTCTAACGGTACCCATATCTATTGATAGCGTATTTATACTTATTGCTGATATGAGTACCATTAAAAATTTCATATATAAATTATTTTACTATAAAATTTGTAGTAGATTTTAAAGCTATGGTATCTTCAAATTTAGAAATGTTTTTTACTTTATAACCTTCATCTGTTTCAGAAATATCTAGCTTTAATTCCAGTTCTGGTGTATTAAAAGGGTTAATTATAGCCATGAATTTAATATTATTTGCAGATTGTGTAAATAACTTTTTTTTGACAACATTTTCGGTAATTTCTTTAATAATTTGCATCATACAAACACCTGGCATCACCGGATTATCAGGGAAATGCCCTTTAAAAATAACATGGTCTTTGTTAATAAAAATATTCGCTGTTATCGAATTATCAACAACCTCTAAATTATTTACTTTATATAAGCCTTCTAATAACATATTTGTTTAAAAATTGAATTTATAAAATAGCCCCAATTGAAATACGCCATTAAATTGGATCTCATCTTGATACTGCTCCGATTCAAAATCGTGCCAAGTGCCTGAAAAAACATCTATCAATCCTTGTTTGTACCTGGCTTCAAAACCTAAACCGTTTTTAAACTCTAAGCCAATACCAATATTAATAGTAACATCTATAAAGGTAATATCATTTCCTTCATCTCTATTTGAAATCCCAATGGCAGTATCATCTACATCAAAGTCAAATCCAGGGCCAATTAAGAAACGAAATCCGGAATCTTTAACATAGAAATTATTGATTGCCGAGATTGAAATATAGTGTATTTCAATGTCATCAATACCAGAAGTGTTTCTAGCTCGCCCACCTTGATTGGAATATCCTATTTCTGGTTGTAACGCATATAAATCTGAAAATCTAAAATGCCCAAAGACACTAAAATATCCACTTGTTTTTTGGTCTAAGTTAGCATTAGAAAGATTAGATAGGTTAATACCACCTCGTATTCCGAATGATTTTTTTGTTTGCGAGTAAGAACTTGTAAAAATTCCAAATGCTACTAAAATGAATAAAATATTTTTCATGATTTTTTATTTATGGATTCAAGGCTCATAGGCTTAATATTTTTATATGACTGATAATTTACTCATTTAAAAATCAAACTTATAAGTTGCTCCTATTTGAACAACTTTGTTTAGTAATAAATCATCTACATTATTATTTCCATTGGTGTTATTAACATTACTTCCAAAAATATCAACTACTCCTATATTATATCTAGCTTCTATCCCTAAACCGAAAGGGAAATCATAACCCAAACCACCGAAAAATAAAAAATCAAAACCTTCTAAATCATCATAATTATCACCTACTTTAATGTTTATAGCAGGACCAAGAATAGCATGTAAGCCAATTGCTTTAATAGGATAAAATTTGTTTGCTAAAGCGACACCTAAATACTGGATCTCTAAATCATCTAGTCCAGAAATCGTAGACTTTCCTCCTTGTCTTGAATAATTTATTTCTGGTTGTAATGCATAAAATTTTACAAATTTAATTTCGGCAAACGCGCCAATATAAAGATCTGTTTTATCATCTAAATTGGTGTTAGTCAAGTTCGAAAAATTAGCACCAGCCCTAACGCCTGGCTTAATTTTTATTTGAGAAAAGGCAACTGTACTTACTACAATCAATGCCAATGTTAAAAGTGATTTTTTCATTTAATTAATTGATTTTAAATTAATTTTTAGTTTAATATTTGAATGTGAAATTTTAATTTTATTTGCAATAATATCATTAATTTCTAAAAATAAAAAGGTGACTTTTTCTTTCCCATTTTTAACACGAATGATTTTGTTTAACTGTTGTGTTTTAAAATAAAAATGCTTTTTGTTCTCTAAAGCAGTTTCATAAATTAGAGTGTCTTGTGATGAATACGATTTAATAACTGGTATTTTCTCTTGAATAAGCGCTTTAAAATCTTTTTTTAAAATGTTAATTAAAATGGCTTTATCTATAGCTTCAATAATGAAATTAACTTTAAAAGTATCATTCAAAAAAGAGAAATCAAAAATTTTATTTCCCATTTCTGTTGTAAATACTACACGATGATTGGCTTCTCCAAGTTTTTTAACTATAAGAATACCGCTAAAATTATTATCACGAACTGTAATATTTGCTTTATAGACATAATCTTTTTTTTCATTTGAAAAGTATGGATTATGAATTATTTTATTTGATGTTGTCTGTATTTGAAAATTACGCTTTTTAGAATACGAACCACATGCTATAAAAAGCAAACAGAAACTACTGATTAAATATCGCATCGGATAAGTTTGTGTTTACTATTCGATTACTAAAAACAATTTTTGTATAATCCTCTGATGGTTCTATCATTTTCAATTCTACAACATCGCCTTCCTCATTAAATAGTATCTGAAATGCTTTTATGTATTTCGAAAACTTTTTGTCCTTTGGGTTAAAGTAAACTTTACTATTGACACCATCTTTAAAATATGTAATATCAAATTCATTTTCATCAAACAAATCCCCTTTTACGCTATTTATAATTAGGGTGTTTAGTTGTTTAAACATTTTGCTTGATCCAATATCTATGTTGCTTTTTTTGCCTTCATCATTAATAAAAAGAGTTTCGTTTTTAAATAAAACAGCATATTTAAAAGGTGTTAGATATTCCCATTTTACCATATTGGGAGATTTAAACGACAGTTTACCCGAAGACTTAATATCGTTAGATAAAAAGTCTAAATGTTTGTATTGCGTAAAGTCACTTAATAAGGTTTTTATTGTAGCTGCTTGTGTTTTTACCTTAGCTTTTAAAGTTGCTGATTCTGCTATGCTCATTTTGGTTTGTGCATGCAGTAGAGTGCCCATAAAAAATAATATATAAATAATATTACGCATATGCTTTTATGTTAAATAGAGAGTCTATGGTAACAGATTCTATATTTTGTTTCTGTAAAAATAACAATAACTGTTCCAATACTGTAATTGTTTTTAAACTTGTATCGTGAAGCAAAATAACATCGCCTTTTGAAAGGTTTTTTGTAACGCGCTTAAAGATCCTTTCGGGGGTCCTTGAAGTGGTATCTAAAGAGCGGACATTCCAGCCTATAGACTGCAATTGAGTTTCTTTTATGGCTCTTTTTATTCTTGGGTTGGTAACACCAAAAGCTGGTCTGAATAATTGCATTGTAAAACCCATGATATTTTTTACAATGTTATTCGTTTTTTGTAATTCTCTAATGACATTTTTAGTTTTAAAAAAACCAAAATTATTAGCGTGGGTATAGGTATGATTACCAACAGTATGTCCCTGCTTTATGATTTCTCTGAATAAATTTGGATAGGCTTCAATATGCTTTCCTATGCAAAAAAAAGTCGCTTTAGCATCGTGCTTTTTTAAAAGTTCTAAAACTTTGGGTGTGAATTCTGGGTGTGGACCGTCATCAAAAGTAATCGCTATTTTATTTTCTTTAATGGTTTTATTATGATGAAGTGATTTAAGATGATAATTCCATTTTATAAAAAAAGAACCGGCAACGGTGACTAAAAACCAAACAATTGCTAATATAGATACATACCATTTAAAAAAGTTACCTGTAAATATTAAAACAAGCAAAGCTATGATTGTTATTATATTTACCGATTTGTAATTTATCATCTATGTAATAAAGTGAAGCTATGGTTCTCTCCTCTATATTGATTGTAAAGTAAAATAGTTTTATAATTTGAGGTTGGAATATTATTAAGTTTTACCACTTCTGGAAGCTTTTGAGTTTTCAATATTTTTGATGCCAACCATACACCAAATGACGATGCTGTATTAAATTCACCACACAAATGTTTATAATAAACTTGTTGCGTGTTATTAAAAATTCCAGAACTCAATTCATTATAAAAACTGTCGTAAGTAACATCTCCATTGTTTCCTAAAACCAGAATATCAATAGCTTCAATATCAATATTATTCTCTTTTAAGAATGCTTTGGCAACATCAGCAATATTTGAATCTCCCAGTGTGTTGTATGTGTTTATGGCAACAATTTGAGCATAACTAGAATCTTGCTTAAGATTAGACAGCACAAAGAAATTCGCGCCTTCCCCAAAAACAGCCCCTTCTGTTTTAGATTGCAATAAATTTGTAGAATTTACTTTTTCTTCTTTTATATGATTGATAAGTTTATGTAAAGTGCATGTATATTCTTCAATTTCATCAACACCTCCAACTAAAATAGTACTGGCTTCATCGTTTTCCAGCATTAATTTTCCATCTAATACTGCAGACTCAAAAGAAATGCTTGCATGTACATAGGTGAAATTATAACCTTTACATTGCATACCAAGCGCTATTTGTCCTCCAACAGTGTTGTGTGTGGATTGTATAAAAGATGTTGGTGTTAAAAACTGCTCATCATTATCTATAATAGCACTTAAAAATTTCTTAGAATCTTTAAGGCATCCCATTCCCGTTCCTGTGATGATGGCATCTACTGTCTCTAAATTTGCCTCATTTAGAGCTATTTTAGAAGCTACAACTCCCATTTTAACCCCTTTTGCCATTCTACGAGAGTTTGCTGGAGAAATATAGTCTTTGTAGTTTGGGTCTACTGCTAAAATGATATGGTCTTCATAAGAAATAATGTCATCTAAAAACGATGAATTATCAAACGTTTTTTGGGATGAAATTGAACCAAGACTATTTATATAAACGGGTTTCATTGTTTTTTTGAGAAAATAACGGTTGAACAATTACCTCCAAACCCTAATGAATTTGATAATACCGTATGCAATTCTTTTTCTTTAAGTTCTAATTGCGGTGTCATACTAAATTCCTTCATTTGGGTTTTAAAATTCAAATTGGGATAAATCACATTATTCTGAAGTGCCAAAACGGAATATACGGCTTCAATAGCTCCAGCAGCAGCAAGCGTATGTCCAGTATATGCCTTTGTTGAACTAAAATCTGGAACATGCTTATCAAACACTCTTAAAATGGCACGTCCTTCGGATAAATCATTATTTCCAGTCGCCGTGCCATGCGCGTTAATATAATCGATATCGCTTGAAGATAAATCGGCGACCTTTAGTGCTTTTTGCATAGCTAGTGTTGCGCCATCCCCATTTTCGGATGATGCCGTTTGATGAAACGCATCATTGGCATTGCCATACCCTTTTACATAAGCTAAAACTGTTTTATTTTCGGCTTGCACTATCTTATCAGACTCCAAGACTAAAAAGGCAGCGGCTTCACCTAAATTTAACCCTTTTCTGTTTTCATCAAAAGGCGTATTGTATGTATCTGATAAAATCATTAAGGTTTTAAAACCATTTATGGTGAACTTTGATAAGCAGTCCGCTCCTCCAACGATAACTCTGTCCAATTGTCCAGATTTTATTAATCTGGCACCAAGCATAATCGCATTCGCAGCAGAAGAACACGCGGTACTTATTGTAGTTACTAGACTTTGTTCTATCCCTAATTGTTCTGCGATTTTTTGAGTAGAATCCCCTGCATGATGCCCTGCTATATACTTTTGAGTTGCTTTGTCTTCAAGATAAGCATAATAATGAGCTTCGGTCTTATCCATTCCACCAACGCTTGTTGATGATATTAGCCCGGTTTTATAAGTGTTTATATTAGAAATTCTTGCGTTTTCAACAGCTTGTTTTGCTGCTATTGCACCCAGTAATGCCGTTCGGGAATAATTATTATCTGGCGTTAGACCAAGTTGTTGCTCTAATTCTTGATTTGTAAAAGCAATTTCGCCAACCATAATATGATCCTTATGAAGGGTTTTGATTTTTGAAATTCTTGTAATTCCAGTTTTACCTTCTATAAGTGATCTGTAATTCTCTTCTACATTATTTCCAATAGAAGAAATAATTCCCATTCCGGTGATAGCTACGCCTTTACTCATATTTTATCATTCCTGTGAAGATAGGAAACTTATTAGAGGTTAAATAACAATCGATAACGATTTCTGAATTTGTGACGGTATTTTTGTGAACGATTTGACAACTTCTAGTTAAATATAGGTACTGACAATCGTAAAAAGGGTAAAGATTTTACTTTGTTCTATGTTCAAAAATATATTTAGCCATAACATTTATAGATTCAAAAATAGCGCGACCTTGTTTTGGATCCGTTAATTTAATACCATAGTTTTTATCTAACATAACAATTAATTCTAAAGCATCAATGGAGTCTAAGCCCAAACCATCTCCAAATAATATATCGTTGTCATCAATATCATCTACTGCTATATCTTCAAGGTTTAATTGCTCTACAATATTCTTTTTTAGCTCTTGTTTTAAAGTCTCCATGTTATGTATTATATAATTTTAGTATATTTTGTTTATTGTGTGTTATTGATCCTTTATTAGTAACCAAATATAAAAATGCTTCATAATGATCTCCATCTAATTCAACCCAACCACAAAGCACTTTTTCTGTTTTATTTGTTGATAATAAACTATTGGTATTATCTAACAAATGTTGTGCATTAAATGTGTCAAAGATAAAAAAACTATTTTCAGAAAATAATTTGTATTTGATACTAATTTCTCCAATACAAATATTTGGTAATGTGTACACAAAAACAGCTGGACTTGGATAGTAGTCTTCTTTATTTTGAATGGACTTTTGATGTTTTCTATCTGTATCTAAACTTGATGCTTTGTTTGAGAATATAATAGCAATATTATTTTCTTTTTCTGGATTTAAATGTTCGTTTTTTAGTAAAACATCGGCAGCTAAAAATGCTAATTTGCTTAAAGCATCCATTTTAAAAAACTTCGCATAATTTGTTTCAAAAGATTTATATGCTGCTTTTATAAACTCTGAAAAATTATTATTTTCATCATTATAAACGATAGAACCATTTAAGGATATTGTATTGTTTTTGATCTTGCAAAAAGAGTCTATATGGTATTCAGAATTCATAGTCTATTACTTTTTTTTACAAACCAATAAGGTATGGTATTCTCCAACACTAATATCTTCTTTAAGTTTAAGTCCCGCTTTATCAATTAATTTAAAAAATACTTCTGCTGAATACATTTTACTATTCCCATTTGCCAATACGGTGAAATAAAGAGAGGTTGCTTCTAAAATAAATTTGGCATTATCAAATTTCTGTCTATCTGTAAACGTCTCCATAATCATTAGTTCGGTCTTATCATCCATGGCCTTAACACAAGTCGTTAATACCTTAAGAATTTCTTCTTCAGAGAAACAATCTAAAAATTGACACATCCATATAGCATCTGCTCCAGTTGGAATTTGAGGATTGTCTTTTAACCAGTCTATTTCATAACCGGAAATCCTTTTATCAAAGCCTTCTTTTTTAATATTGGCAAGTGCAATATTTATTTGCCCAGGTAAGTCAATTATTTTTACGGATACATTTTGACTATAATGACAACAACTTATAGCAAATTTCCCTGTATTGGCACCAATATCAAATATGGTTTTTGGGTTATTTCTAAAAGCTAATTTTAAAGCTTCATCAAAAATCGCATCAGAATAGTGATGATCAAATTCAAACCAAGATTTTTGAATTTCGGGCGTTAATTGAGATAACCCTTCATAAACCGTGTTCCAATTACCAAGCTCTTTTAAACCTTCTGGCTTTCCGGTTTTTATAGATTCATTTAAATGGAATAATCCTTTATAACACACATCATTTGTAAAGTTTATATTAACGTTTACAGTCTCATGATAATTTAAAAAATAACCTGTAGTGGTTAATTGATAATGACCTGTATCGTCTTTACTAACAATATCGGAACTTTCGGCTATTTCCAATAAGACACTTATACCATAAGTACTAACTGACAATTCTTTTGAGATAGCATCTATTGCAATTCCTCCCTTTTTCCTTCTATCAAAAATCAAACTAAGAACACCTAATTTTCTTAATGAAACCGTAGCTTGAAATACAAAAGGAGCAAAAGCAATTTTTTGTGCTTCTTGAATAGCGTCAATAGCTCTTAGTGTCGTATTTTCCATAATTAATTTTTATCTTTTTTTACTTTTTTAAAGATTACTGCTGTATTACTACCTCCAAAACCTGACGCTGTTTTTAGAAAAAAATTCATTTTTTTAGGGGTTATTTTAGTAATGATATTTATTGGCTGTGTAACACCTAATGTGTCAAAACCTAAAGAAGTATATAAGGTGTTATTATAAAGTGAATGCATTCCAACAATAGTTTCTAATAAACCGGAAGCTCCTAAAGTATGCCCGAAATAGCCTTTTAAACTATTTATAGGGACATCTTGCAGGCCTAATCTGTTGAACGCAATAGCTTCCATTTCATCATTATAGGATGTCGCTGTTCCATGGGCAGAAATATAATCGATACTTTCGGACGATATGTTCGCTTCTTTGAGAGCCGATGTCACACTTCTAAATAAGCCTTCTCCGGTTCGGGAAGGTCCGGAAATATGATTGGCATCATTACAAGAACCTTCTCCTAAAACAGCAACGGCTTCTTTTACCAGATTTGTTTTATTATTAGTAACCAAAATACTTGCAGCAACTTCACCAATATTAATCCCGGAGCGATTTTTACAATAGGGTTTACAAGGCGCATCGCTTAATGCCTGAAAAGAATTGAATCCCGATAAAATAAACTCTGTAACGAGATCTCCGCTTACAATAAATACATGGTCATAAACACCCTGTTTGATATAACGTTTTGCAACCGCAATGGCTAAAATTCCTGAAACACAAGCGTTAGAAATAACAACAGCTTCGTTTTCAAATTTAAAAAAGTCTTTGATTTTTTTTCCTAAAACACTTAAATAGGCACGTTCTTTAGGGAATTCATTGTTTTTTTCTAAAACATCAATATTCCCTTTTGTAGTTGAAATGATTAAACCAACATTTTTTGTTAAAGGAATTTTAGACGATTGAATAACATGGTTTAACGATGTTATCATCATCTGTTCTAAGCGAGTGAAATCGCTCTTATCTCCTAAGGATTTAAAACGTTCAGTTAATGCTTTTGTGTTTATTATTGATGACCAAAAAGGTTGAGGTAATAGATTTTTGTCGTCAATTAATTGTAAACCGGAAACTTCATTATGAATATTATTTATAACAGTTTCACTATTAAACCCAAGAGAAGAGACTATATTATTATATGATAAGTAAACATCAGTCATCTAAAAGGCCTACTTTTCGTTTCCATTCCATGAAAAAATCTGGAATTGTTAAAGATAATTCTCCTTGCCCTGTGTGGTCTACAAAAACCTGGACTGTTTCACCAGTGCAAACAAGTTGGTCTTCTTGATTAAAAATCTCATATCTAAAAACCATTTTCGCAGCACGACTGTCTACATATATTGTTTTTATTGTAGCAACATCTCCATAACGCAAAGGTAATTTGTGTTCGCTACTTGATTTTACAATTGGCGTAGCATAACCGAATTCTTTTTGATTTAAATATGATATACCATGATGTCTGCCAAAAGCCTCTCTACCATCCTCAAAGTATTGTATATAATTACCATGCCAAACAATTCCTAAGGGGTCTGTTTCTACAAACCGAACTCTTACCTTACTAATAAAGCTAATTTCTTTATTATTTTTAGACTGCATTTTTCTTTTCATTATAAACTATGGCAATTACGGTTGTGATGATAAAAAACAAAAATAGTAATGTTATTTCCGGAACAATATCTAATAAGCTGGAATTTCTCAAAAAAACATCGTAAAATGCATTTAATCCCCAATTCATTGGCGAAATGTTAGATAAGGTTTGCATAAATTCTGGCATAATAAATACGGGAACCCAAACACCTCCTAAAGCTGCCAAAATAACTACAAAAGTTGCTCCAAATGGAGCGGATTGTTCTTGGGTTTTGGCTATAGTCCCCAAAAGTAAGCCCAGTCCTATGGCTGCTAAACCTGCAAATATGGCAACTAAAAATAAAAGGGGTAATTTGTCTGAAACATTTAATTTTGGTAACCCTATAGCCGGAAATAAATAAATTCCTATAAGTAACATTAATACAAACTGAATCAAACAAACTACTAAATATATAACTGTTTTTCCTCCAAGAACGGTTAAATAAGATACCGGATTTGTTCTTAATCGCACAAAAGTACCTTGACTTTTTTCTTTTACAATATTAATGGATAGGGGCACAATAATAAAGAATATAGCAAAAAGTGTCCAAGCGGGTACATTATGCTGTACGGAGTTTGGAATGATATTTTCATCCTTCTTTTTTTGCAATATTTCTTTAAAACTTATAAAACTCTCTGTTTCGAAAATGACTTCCGAAGGATCATCTGTTAGTTGCTCTTGAAATGCATTGTAGATGGATTGGGTTTCTATTTTAGAAATCATTTTATCTACTTCGTTTTTTACTGAACTTTTAAAAGAGAACTGTGTTGCTGGATCAAAATATAACTTAACTTCTTTTGCTTCAAAAATTTCTTTTGGCTCATCTTCACCTTCTTCTTCTAAACCAAATTTATCTAAAATGCCTTCAACATTTTGGTTGATTTTTTTTTCCAGATCTGAAGACAAATTTTTAGGAATTATAATGGCCAATTGGTTTTTGCCTTTAAAAACCAGATTTTTGGCATCTTCTTCAATAGCAATTTCAATAACCTCAAAAACATTCGAGTCTTCCAGTCCTTTAACAATCGTTTGTGATACAGATCCTTTGTCATTATCCACTAAAAGTATAGGAATTTTGGTTTCACTTACACTTTTAAATGTGCTATCCTGAATTATGGTAATAGTTACTATTAACACTAAAGGCATGATAAATAATATAGCTATTCCACCAATATCTCTAGTGAGCAATCTAAATTCTTTATATGTAGATGCCAGTAATTTATGCATGATCTCTTAAAGCATGTCCGGTTAAAGCTAAAAATACATCTTCAAGGTTTTTAGCATTTTTTTGCTCTTTAATTAAGCTTTTTGGGTCTCCCTGTGTTATTATTTTTCCGTGGTCTATTATAGCCACCTTAGTACAAAAGGCTTCAGCTTCATTTAGATGATGTGATGTATAGATTATTGTAGTTCCTTTTTCGTTAAGTGCTTTTAAATAGTTTATAATAACATTTTTAGATTGCACATCGACTCCTACTGTTGGTTCATCTAAAAACAGCACTTTTGGATCGTGCAGAATGCTCGCTATTAAATTAATTCGGCGTTTCATCCCTCCAGAAAAAGTATTTATTTTTTTATTTGAAAATTGTGAAAGACCTAAGGTTTTTAGTGCCTCTTTTATTTTTAATTTTAATTCATTGCCTTTTAATCCATACATGCTACCAAAATACATCAGATTTTCAAAAGCGGTTAACGTTGGATAAAGGGCATATTCTTGAGGAACTATACCTATAAGTTGTTTTAATTGATTTTTGTTTTTTTTATAGGTAAGCCCATTTATAAGAAACGACCCGGAAGTTGGTTTAATTAATGAGCATAACAGCGAAATTAATGTTGTTTTTCCTGCTCCATTTGGACCTAACAGCCCAAAAATGTCCTTTTCAGAAATACACAAGTCTAAATTGGACACGGAAAATATATCTGCTCCTTTATACTTTTTAGATAATTGCTTAATCTCAATCATGTGTCATTCTTATATGGCCTTTTTTAATTCTTTAAAGAAGATTTCTTCCTTGTCTGCAATGGCTTCTAATTGTGATGCCACATGATTATAAGCATCATCTTTGGCACTTCTACTTTTATAAATACGAGATGCATCTAGCGCAAAGTCTCTCCATAAATCACCAATAACGGTCATTTCTTTGGATAATTCTGCCAATTTGCTATTGTTTAATATTTTACTGGATTCTTGTAAAAAAGCTGCATAAATATATCTAAAACCACCACCACCTGTTCCAATCTCTTCTTGCATTCTAACAATTTGTCCTAAATAGTGATTAGCAACTTTAACCCCTTTTTTCTTAGGCCATTTGCGTATTAATTTTGCGGTGTACTTAATGCCGTTAACACCAATAACAGGCACAGGAGCTAGCATATCCCTACAAGTGTTTTTTATGCCTTTAATAATGGCGCTTTCAATATTTAGTTTTTCTGGAAAATCTATAGGATAATACATATGCCCTTTTGGAGCAAAAGCACCTTTAGCAAAGCGAACTTTTTCTAATTCTTTACTGGTTAAAGAGGTAACCGTTTCCATGACAGGGTCACTAATTAAATAGTTGTCATTTTGTTTGCCATACACAATTAAATTATGCGCATTAAAATGAAACCGATATTCGTCTGGAAAATATACTAAATTATAAACGCCAACTTGAAGTCCTACAGGGTTGTTTTTTTCTAAATTTTCAATTAATCTTGCTTCAGCTTGCTGTGGGTTTTTAAATTTTTCCTTTTTAATTTTTATCCCAGTACGTTTTGCAAATCTTTTAAAAATTTGACCGGGCATTGTTCTATATGATATTGCCGGGGCATAATTTACTTTTAGAAAAGGAATATAACAAAACATTAAACCAGAACCTATACCAAATACCATGGGTTCACTTACATCAAAGCCATTATACTTCATTAGATTTGAAACGACTCCATTTTCGCAATGTGCAGTTTGATGATGTGTAAAGTTAATTTCCATAGTCAATATCCTTTAATTGATCAATAGAAATTTCGAAAACATGGGCATATTTCTCCAATGTTTTTTCAGATAATTTATTGAATCTTTTCAATTTAAAATGTCTTTTTACCTGCCATTTAAACAGGCCTACATAACTTGCTAAAATACCAATGTCCATTTTATGAAGTTCCATATAATATTCAATAGGGCTGGTTTCTTTATTTAGTACTCTGGCTTTTGCTTTTGCTATACGGTCATTAATTTCTTGTATGGCATTGTCTAAGGCAATTGTTTTAGGTTGCCAACCGCTACTTTTAGCTGTAGTGTATTCCCCTTTATCGTCAACAGCATAACAAAGTTCTTTGTGTTTACCTGTTTCCAAACTACTTTTATCTTGGGGAACATCACTCTTTTTCATAAAACTATTTCAATTCTTTAATAACCAGATTCATCTCACAAGATAATAATTTGGATGCTCCTTCATGAATATTACATTCTAAAGAACATATGCTATAGTTGTTAGTGTCAAATCTTGATGTTAATCTTGCACTGGAGATAATGGTACTATCCACCTTAGGACAGGAAAACACCGTTACTTTTTTCACGGCACTAATAAAACCAATTAGATTAGCACCTTCTCCTTCAATATCATCATCATTAAAAAAACTTTTGCCAACTATTGATGAGCAAGTTTGTGCTGCATTCTCTATTAACCCTATTTCGTTAAAATAATCATCTTCAACTAAAAGACAGTCTTTTTTAATTTTAAATGATGTAGAAACATGTTCATCGTTAAGAGTTAAGACTTTGTCTACCATCAAAAATGGAGAACGATGCGGTAAAAAATTAGAGACATCTATTTTATCAAGGTTAATCATTAACTTGCAATAACAGTTTTCATTATACTTGAAGCCATTTTTTCTTTTTTGGTATTAAAAACAGTTATTTCCACTAAAGTCACTCCCATAAATTCATGTAAAATATGTGCTTCTGTTTTTATAGTTTCATTTAATTGAGGCAACATTGAGATCTCTATTTTTTTAATGGATCCTATATAACCTGTTGGTGCAGGGGCTCCTTTTAAAAAATAATCGTATCCCGTATGAAGTGCCACAGTTTGTGCCATATTCTCTATTAATCCGGGTTCGGATAGTGCCTTATTTTCAAAAAAAATATTGGTGTCTAAAACTTTTAATGAGGATACCACATTTGTATCGGAAAAACCTAACAAGCTATCTACCATCACAAAAGGTGTTTTTTGCGGAATTAAGTGTTCTATATTTGTAATTGGTTTTTGTAGTAAAATCATTTTAGCAAACAGTTAAATGCGCATAAGCATAAGAAAATCTTCCGCTTTCTGGCACGGATAGCATTATTTTGTCTCCTTTTTTCAACTTTCCAGAAGACATTAATTCTTCAAGCATTAAGTAAATAGAGGCAGACCCAACATTGCCCACTTTATCTAAATTAGTAAACCAACTACTTTCTGGAATTTGCAACCCTTTTTCTTTAATGCCAGCTTTTAATTTTTCAGCAAAATAATTAGACGATAAATGCGGTAGAAAATAGTCGATATCCGAGGGGTCTTTAGCATGTTTTTTAAAGACCAGTTCCAAGCTTTCTACCCCTTTATTAATAACATGCTTTTCTAAAATTTTAACATCTTGTTTTACAGAAAAGATAGATTCTTCTAACCATTGTTTAGAGTTGTATTCTGTCCAAGGTTTAATAGAACCATCGGCAAGTTTTTCTCCACCAGAATACATGCAGGTTTCCAATTCATGTGCATACGAATAGGCTTCCATCCAATCTACTTTTAAAGAGATACCGTCTTTATTTTTTTTGTTTTCTAATAGCATTGCCCCTGCTCCATCTGATAACATCCAACGTAAAAAATCTTTTTTAAATGCTATGATGGGCTGCTCTTCTAAAGATGAAAGCGACACCGCTTCTTCCTTAAACATATTTGCCCGTATTCGTGTAGAAGATCTTTCTGATCCTGTACAAACTGCATTGTTTGAATTTCCTGATTTTACAGATAAAAATCCAAACTTTAAAGAACTCATACCTGCACAACAAATACCTGAGGCTGAGTTTATCTCCAGATTTTTATTTGCTAATAAACCATGAACCATGGATGCATGTGAGGGCAATAATTGATCGGGGGAAGAGGTTCCGCAGCATAATAATTCCATACTGTTTTGAGTAAACGAATCGTCAAATAACTTTGCAATGGCTTCTTTAGTTAATTCTGCATTGGTATGGGTAATTTCGCCCTGACTATTCATGGCATAATAACGCTCCTTTATGCCATTATTTCTTAATACTATTCTTTTTGCTCTAGAAGGCTTGTCGTTAATTTGACCTAAAACACCTTCCATTTCATCATTACTAATAGGGTTATTTGGTAAAAATTTTGATATCCTTGTTATGTAAACGTCTTTCATTTAATCCCTTCTATTTAATTTCTACAGATGAATAATATTTTTTATCCTTTTTTATCTTTCCAGACAAAGGCAGATAAGTCAACAAAAATAAAAGAAAAACCACGGGAGCAATAACCCAAATGGCAAATAATAAATAATAATTAAACATTTTAATCCAAATTGTACGCTTATGGATACTTCTTTTCCCTTTAGAATAGATAAGTTTTGCCCATTTACCAAACAAAACATTGGCTCTTTTATCTGCTAAAACTAAAAAAGGTTTTATTTCTACAGCTTTTTCTTTGATTAGGCTTTTTTGAAGATTATCGAGCTTATTACTAACGGTATGATCTAATATAATATCACCAAACCTTGTAGATTCATCAATATCTTTTTGAGACACGCCCGGTTTAGGAAATATGCCTAGATACTTCTTTTTCTCTCCAGTAAACATCCATTGTACTATGGTAATAACACTTATATGGTTTATATGTCTATCTCTTAAAACAATGTTGCCGACTAATTTCGAACCACATTCCTTAAGTAAAGCTTTTGTTTTTTCTTGAGCCATTATCCACATATTTCTACAACCAATAACCGTAATTACCGGCGTATTTACCAGTAATTGTTTAGCTTTAGGGGTACGTAATAAAGAATTTGTTGGAATTGATGGGCTTAAATACCAAACGGAATACCCTAAAATGACTAAATCGAATTTTTGATTTAGAATGGCTTCAGGGATGGGTTTTATTTTTGAAGGAATTTGAAGAAAAGATTCTGGAAATGCATTTAAAAAGTCTTTTTTTTTCCATGGAAACGCAAAAGGTGTTTCCATTTCTATTTGATGGTGAACAACTTTTATGTTTTTGGAACTATTAAGAGGCATCGCTATATTATTTACGATTTCTGTTAATTGTCCAGATTGAGAATAATGAATAACTAGAATGTTCTTCATTTTATTACTTATTGTTTGCATCCCAAAAATCAAAATAATTAAACCATTGTAATGGGTATTTTTTAATCATCCATTCTAAGCTTTGCGTATATTCTTTTAGTAATGCTTTAGCATCTCTATGCTTGACCTCGGCTGTTCTTGCATAAAGGTGGTAGTGTTTTCTGGTTTCTTTTAGTACATATACAAAAAGCACAGGAACTTGTAATCGCGAGCTTATAAGAAATGGACCAGCTGGAAACTTTGTTTTTTTACCCAATAATTCTTCTTCTAAATATTTTGAATCTTTAATGTAGCGGTCTCCTGTTATACAAACAATTTCATTTCTTGCCAATGCTGCATTAATTTCAAAGATATGGGAAAGGTCTTCTTTAATAAGAATGATTTTTATATCAGGTTTTTTTGTAACACTGTCAAGATAATCTTTTATAGCGGTATGTTCAACATTCGTTGTGAGTAAACTTATGCATTCATTTTCTTCTAATTCTCCAAAAAAATGCTGAGCAATTTCAAAATTACCCATATGACCACTTATAAGTATACCCCCTTTTTTTTGTTTTAGTATGTCTTTTATACGTTCTATACCGTCATAATCATAGGTAAATTTAGATTTTAACCCAGAAGAAATAGCAACTTTATCTATTATGGTTTGTCCAAAAACAAAATAACTTCTGTAAATGCTTACTATACTTTTAAATTTGGAATAGTTTAGTCTTTTATGAAAGTAATAGTAGGTCGCTATGGTGCTGTCCATTGCAAAAAGGCAGAAATAAGCAGCAACAAAATATAAAATGAAGTATGCTGAACGTAATCCCAGTTTTTTGATGCAAAACATGAATATTTTGTAGCCTAAAACTGTACCTCTGGACTTCCCTTTCCATTCAGCAGCCATACATATTTGGGTAAAATTATTTTAATTTGTTTTCAATAAGATTGTAAAAATCTTGAAGTGTAATAATATTTATAAAATCTTCTCCTACTAGTTTAACGCCAAAGTTAGATTCAATAGACACAACAAGGTCTACAAAATCTAAACTGTCCAGCTCAAGAGTTTCTTTTAAGTTAGCTTCGGGTGAAATATCATCATTTTCAACTTCAAATTCATCTATAAGAAAGTCGTTTATTTTTTCAATAATAACTTCTTTATTCATCTTTGTGCTTTATTTTTTTTATTATTAATGCAGAATTTGTTCCTCCAAACCCAAAGGAATTGGACAAAAATACATCAATTTTTTTATCTAACGTTTTACTTACCAAATTTAATTTTGCTGCATCTTCGTCTGGTTTCTCTAGATTTATGTTAGGAGCAATAAAAGAGTGCTGCATCATAAGCATCGAATATATAATTTCACTAGCTCCAGCCATCCAGCATTCATGTCCTGTCATAGACTTTGTAGAGCTTACATAAGGACCGTTTTCTCCAAAAACATCTAATATTGCTTTAGCTTCATTGGCGTCTCCAACTGGTGTTGAGGTAGCATGTGCATTAACATAGTCGATACTGTTAACGGGAATGTTTGCTTGTAAAATAGCTTTATTCATGGCGCGGGAAGGACCATCGACATTTGGTGTCGAAATATGTTCTCCGTTTGATGAAAACCCATAGCCTATAATTTCACCTAGAATAGGAGCGCCTCTCTTTATGGCAGACTCATAACTTTCTACGATTAAGGTTGCCCCACCACCACTAGGTATAAGACCGTCACGATTTTTATCGAAAGGACGCGATGCCTTCGCTGGTTGATCTTCGTTTGCAGAAAACACGCCTAAACCATCAAAGCTTGCCATGGCTAGTTCGTTAATTTCTTGGGCACCACCACAAATAATACAATCTTGAAGGCCACTTTTTATAAGTTGATATGCCATACCTATAGCGTGAGAGCCACTTGCGCAGGCAGCACTTATAGTAAAATTAACACCTGTTAATTTAAAAATAGTAGAGAGATTCATGGTTACGGTAGAATTCATGCCTTTAAAAATAGATCCTGAGCCTACTAAAGTCGTGTCTTCTTTCTCTCTAATTTTATCAACAGATTCTATGACAGACTTCGCTGTGCTATCATTGCCGTAAAGAATGCCTACTTCGTTAGCATCTATAAACTCTTGAGTGATTTTTGCATTTTCTAAGGCTTCAATGGTTGCCATATAGGCATATGATCCTTCTTCTCCTAAACTAATGCGTTGTCTTCTTGTAAGGAGATTTTTAAGGTTAGGTGTCTCTACCATGCCTGTTAGGCTTGAACGGTAGCCAAAGGGTTTTCTTTTTTCATCAGAGATAATTCCAGAGGTTCCGTTATAAAGAGACGTTTTTACTTCTTCTAAATTTTTACCAATACAGGAATAAATTCCCATGCCCGTTATTACAACTCTTCTCATCTTTCAAATTATTTATGAGTAAACCCCCCCATTTATATTTATAACTTCTCCAGTAATGTAAGAGGCTTTTTCTGATGCTAAAAAAGATACTAAATGTGCCACTTCTTCAGGATCTCCAAAACGATTTGCAGGGACTAATTTTTTTAATTCTTTTTCATCTAAATCTCCAGTCATATCTGTTTTAATAAATCCAGGGGCAACTGCATTTACTGTAATCTTACGTTTAGCTATTTCTTGAGCTAAAGCTTTAGTGGCTCCTATAACAGCCCCTTTTGCTGCAGAATAATTGGTTTGACCAGGAGTTCCTTTAAGTCCAGATAATGAAACAATATTGATAATACGTCCATATTTTTGAACCAACAACTTCTGAATTAAGTGATTTGTTACATTAAAAAATCCGTTAAGGCTAGTATTAATAACATTATTCCAATCTTCAGGTGTCATCCACATAAATAAACCATCTTTTGTGATACCGGCATTATTAACGATGACTTCAATAACAGCGTCTTTATTGTTTTCATGCCAATTATCTAAAACAGATTTTACTTCTTCGTTGTTAATGACATTAAATGGTAATAATTCTCCTGTACCACCAACTTCTTTAACAGCTTCTAAAGTGTCTAAGGCGGCTTGTTTATTACTGTGATAATTAATTAAAATGTGATAATTAGTGTCTTTAGCTAGTTGAATACAGATGGCTTTCCCGATCCCTCTTGAACCACCAGTTACTAAAGCATATTTTGTAATGTTATTTTTGTCCATTTTTAGAATGAGAGTTAGGGCTTAGTATTTTTTGAAAAAAGTTCAGCATTTTGATACCATTTACCACCTAATGCTTCACCTTTTTTATTTATAAACCCCCATTGTTTACCTTTTTTTACACGAGCTAATCCGTTACGAAATCCTTTAACATTGTTTTTACTAAATAAAGATAATCCACCAGCAGTAATTTGATATTGTGCTGGTATAATCATTTCCCCAGATTTATTAATAAAACCCCATAGTTTTTTTTCTTTCACGGGAGCTAAGCCATCTGCTGAAAAGGTTTCTGCGTCTCTGAAATTGAGTGCCACCACTTCTTCTCCCTTTTCATTAATGTACCCCCATAATTTTTTATTAGAGACAGGTGCTAACCCATTATTAAAGGCTCTTGCTTTATCAAATCTAGGTTTTATTACCCATTCACCAGAATTATTTATAAACCCAATTTTCTTATTACTTCTCGCATAGGTTAATTCGGAATTGTCATTAAAATCCCAAATTTTATCAATTCCTACTGTAGTGTTGAATTTATTATTGCTAATCACACCAAAAGTTTCACCTTTTTTTGCCCAAACACCATGTTTATTGTAACTCCCTATTTCAGAGTATTCTACGGAAATAAAAATGGTGCCTTTTTTGTCGATCATACCCCAATAATCTCCTTTTCTCGCTCTGGCGTAACCGTTAATAAATGGTTTAATGACATCATACGTTGGCTCTAATATGGTTTTTCCGTCAGTTCCCAGAAGCCCGGTTTTTTTAGCTTTTTTTAGAAAAGCAACGCCATCATTAAAATCATAATATTTTTCTGTTACAGGAGTGCTTAATTTTTCTCCCGAAGCATTGACGTAATTCCATTCGTCATTTTGAAGTACCAATACGTAACCAGAATTGAAGCTTTTTACTCTATCGAACTCAGGATTAAGAACCCACTTGCCAGATGTGTCAATTAGACCCCATTTTTCATCTTTAAAAGCGGCGGCATATCCATCTGAAAAACTACCAGCTTTTTTAAATTGAGGTTGAATAACGTATTCTCCAGATGTGTTAATGTAACCAAAAAGATCGTTATCTCTAACTAGGGCTAATTCTTGTGCATTAACAAATGTTAGATTTAAAAAAAACGTAAAAAGTAAAGTGTAGTGAAATTTCATTATACTATATTGTTTTCGTGATTCATAATAAAGTCTTTAACCTTATTTACATAAGGATACATGACAATGTCTTCTGTAAATATAGGAACTAAATGTCTTACAGCATCATACATTTTTTTAGTTTTTGTAGATATTTTATCTTGTGTTTGAAGATATTCAATAGCCTGTACTATGGTTATCATTTCAATAGCAACGACTTCAAAAGCATTTTCAATAACTTTTTTTGTAATTAACGCTGCATTGGTTCCCATACTAACAATGTCTTGATTATCATTGTTATTTGGGATACTATGAACGTACATTGGGTTGGATAGCATTTGATTTTCGGCTGTAGTCGATGTCGCTGTAAATTGAACACCTTGCATACCAAAATTTAGACCTAACTTCCCAAGGTTTACAAATGCAGGAAGAATATTATTAAGACTTGGGTTTAATAAATAATTAAGTTGACGTTCAGCCAGCATACTCATTTTAGTTACCACTAATTTTAATTTGTCCATTTCTAATGATACATAGTCCCCATGAAAATTCCCACCATGATATACATGTTGTTTTTCGACATTTACAATAGGGTTATCGTTTGCAGAATTAACTTCTTCAATTAATATATTTTCTATATTATTTAAGGTATCTAAAACAGGACCTAATACTTGAGGGACGCATCGTAAAGAATAATATTCTTGTACTTTTTCTTCAAAGATGGTAACCTCTGGATTTTTATTATATAAAAACTCTTCACGTTTTCTGGTTAGCTTGCTGTCACTTAAATGTGTTCTCATTTGTTTAGCAACTTCTCGCTGTCCTTTATGTTTTTTTGTTTGATTTAACTCAAAGGATAAGTGATCATCGTAAGCTTGAACGATTTCATTGATTGCAGAAGAACACAAGATCACCCAATTAAGCAATCGTCTGGTATTTATGGTGTTTACAATACCAATGCCAGTCATTACAGAAGTACCATTCATTAAAGCCAGCCCTTCTCGTAAAGCAACAGTAATAGGTTTTAGGTTTTCTATTTCAAAAACTTCTTTTGTGGATTTTAATTCATTCTTATAAAAAACTTCACCTTCACCAATTAAAACAAGCGCTAAATGAGCTAATTGTACTAAATCGCCACTAGCGCCAACACCGCCATGCTCATAAATTAACGGAATGATATCTCTGTTAATTAATGCACTCATTAATTCTATTACCGATTTATGTACTCCAGAATGGCCTAACGACAGCGTATTTAATCGAGCTAGCATAGCTGCTTTTACATACATAGGATCAATAATGTTTCCTGTGCCGGAAGCATGACTTCTAATTAAGTTGTACTGTAGCTTTATACGATCTGTATCATCTATTTTATATTGCGCCATGGGGCCAAAGCCTGTGTTAACGCCATAGATAGTTTTGTTTTCCGAAAACATTTTTAAAAAATTAAAACTATTTTCAATAGTTTCAAAAACCGTATTATCAATTTCGATAGGGTTGTTTTCAAAAATGATTTTGTAAAAATCTTCAATACCTAAAGTTCCATTAAGTTTTAACATCTAGACTGTGTTGGTAAAATTTAAAAATAATATTCCAATAACTAAAGATAAAATAGTTATTTTGGAATGCAAATTTAGAATAATAAATGATACCAACTAAAAAGATTGTAAGCGAAGAAAGTGTTGATGTCCTAATTATAGGGGCAGGACCATCTGGATCTGTCTCTGCATCATATTTATACGACAAGAAATGTAGGATAAAAGTGATAGAAAAAAGTAGGTTTCCAAGGTTTGTTATAGGAGAAAGCTTGTTGCCTAGATGCATGGATCATTTTGAAGAAGTAGGCTTGTTAGATAGACTAAAAAAGTGTGACTTTGAAGTTAAAAAAGGGGCGCGATTTATTAGGGGAGAAGAAGTGTGTAATTTTGATTTTAGTAAGAAACATACAGAAGGTTGGGATTGGACTTGGCAAGCACCGCGAGCAGATTTTGATAATGTACTTGCAAATGAACTTATAAAACGAGGTGTAGATATTGCTTTTGAACATGAGGTGGTTGATGTTGTTTTTAATGAGGATGGAACTTCTATAACGACCATTAAGGATAAAGAGGGACAAAGCAGTACGGTTAAAGCAAAATATATTATTGATTCAAGTGGGTATGGTAGGGTCTTACCACGACTTTTAAACTTAGAAAAACCATCAGAACTTCTTAATCAGTCTTCAATATTTACACATGTAAAAGATATAAAACGCCCTGAAGGGTGGGAAGGTACGCGCATAACATTTGATGTTATAGATAGACGAGTATGGTTATGGGTTATTCCGTTTTCTGATGATACAACGAGTATTGGTTATGTTGGACCAACAGAATTTATAGAATCTTTTGAAGGAACGCAGACTGAAAAGTTAGCAAAAATGCTCAAACTTTCAGATTATTATGGGGATAGGTTTGAAGGTGTTGATTTTTTATTCAATCCTGTTGAAATAAAAAATTACTCTAAATCTGTAACTCAGCTTTATGGCAAGGGATATGTACTCACTGGTAATAGTGCCGAATTTTTAGACCCTGTGTTTTCTTCTGGAGTTACGTTTGCGACTGAATCTGCTTTACTTGCTGCAAAATTAATAGTTAAAGAATTACAGAATGAGGAAGTTAATTGGGAAGTAGAGTATTCAGATTACATTAAAAAAGGGGTTAATGTTTTTGCCACTTATGTAAAGGAATGGTATACTGGAAATCTTCAAGAAATATTTTTCCACAAGCCGGAGAATCCTGAAATTAAAAAACAAATATGTGCCGTTTTAGCTGGATATGTATGGGATGAAACCAATCCCTTTGTGAAAAATCATCATAGATTGGTTAAGACTGTTGCTCGTATTATTGAGATGGAAAAAGAAGAAGCGAATAGTTAAAAAACTATTCGCTTCTTTACTTCTTTATTTAATTAAGAAAAAATAAGATGGTTATCTGTTTTCCCCACCACTAGTTGCAAACTGATGGGAGCGTGGGTCATTCAGAGCGCAGCGAAGAATCTCTTGAACAGGTCTTTACAAAAGAATTATTTTTCAATCTTATGATTTTAAAACCCTGATCGGTTATAGTATATTCGCTACCGCAAGTTTTTAACTTGTGGCAATAAGAGTAAGAAAAAATAAATTAGGAAGCTACTTTAGATACAGAATAGCTTTTGTATGTAGCCGTTTAAAAATTAAATAAAAAGGTACTCATCACAGATGAGTAATAGTTTCGTGCCACCAGTTGCAAACTGGCGGGAGCAGTGATGAAACCAATCCCTTTGTGAAAAATCATCATAGATTGGTTAAGACTGTTGCTCGTATTATTGAGATGGAAAAAGAAGAAGCGAATAGTTAAAAAACTATTCGCTTCTTTACTTCTTTATTTAATTAAGAAAAAATAAGATGGTTATCTGTTTCCCCCACCACTGGTTGCAAACTGATGGGAGCGTGTGTCATTCAGAGCGTAGCGAAGAATCTCTTGAACAGGTCTTTACAAAAGAATTATTTTCCAATCTTATGATTTCAAAACCCTGATCGGTTATAGTATATTCGCTACCGCAAGTTTTTAACTTGTGGCAATAAGAGTAAGAAAAAATAAATTAGGAAGCTACTTTAGATACAGAATAGCTTTTGTATGTAGCCGTTTAAAAATTAAACAAAAAGGTACTCATCACAGATGAGTAACAGTTTCGTGCCACCAGTTGCAAACTGGCGGGAGCAGTGTAAAGGCATTAAAACCTATGCACAAAACAGTTGTCCATTAAGATTAACCCTTTTTCTTCAGTAAATCATATTTGTTAGTAATCGTCATCTTCAAAAAAATATAATAGTCCCTTTTGTCTTGAGTAAGCTTACTTTCGAGCTTTAAAGATTCTTCTACTATAGATAATAAATCATCTTTGCTCTTTAAAATGAATAAGTTACTAAAATCAACATCTAATTGTTGACTTATAAAATATATCTTATCCCAACCACTAACGTTTTCAAATCTTTCAACTCTTCCCACCATAGTTGGGTTTGAGCCTAACATTAAAGAGAGACTATGTTGAGATAGACCTTTCTTCAATCTTGCCAGTCTTAGAACACATCCTATTTGAATATTTAAAAGATGTAATTCTATTTTACCATACTTTCTCATATTGTAAAATTTGAAAATCTTTGTAAGTAAATATACTGTGTTAGTCAAGAAAATTAAAAAAAGTTACATAAAGGCTTCCTCTTTCCATTCGTGTTTGAAATCAAATAATTCCTTAGGATGTACTTTCAATGCTCCTGCAAGCTCTAAAATTGTAAAAAACTGAACATTAATTTTACCTTTCTCAATTTTATTTATTTTACTATTATCCAAATCACATTCTTTCGCTAACTCTCTAAGGCTTAATTTCTTGTCTAATCTTAGTTCGGCAACACGTCTTCCAAATAAGACTAAAACTTCTTCTTTATATTTTTTGTTCATATTCTTATTATTATGTCTTTGAATATGACTTATTCTTGAAAAAAAATCGCTGTCTTTAAAGACAGCGATTAATAAATTTTTATTATATTAGACCCAGAATTAATAATTTTGCAATTCTTCTTTTAAAATATTGAAGCAATTGCTTAGAATCTCGGAAAGAAAACGGGTAATTTTTTTGCAAACGAGATGATAAGCAGATTGGCTCACGTACCCGGGCGTGGGCTCTCTTATCGTTCCAAGGTATACCAGTACCCCTGATAGGTAAGTTGAGTTCCGCGCCTTTTTTGTTTCCATACATTACAGGTTATAGTGAGGTATTTACCTCATGTTTCAGGCAACTAAACTTTAAATTTTACTAACCAATAAAAAAGTAACATGTATTGCTATGGAAAAAACAGTAACCGATTTATTGCCAGATACGTTTGCAATGCCGCCCTATGCCGTTATAGTCACACTTATTTCATTGTTGAACAGCTCTGGGTTAGCGGATAGCGTTGTAAAACATTGTATAACGGGGCTAAAGATTATCACCATTATGCACCTGTGTAAAAACCATGATATAGAAATCGATATTTTAGAGAAAAAATATTTCGATGCGTTCTTTGAGAAACTTCCACAAACATATTATAAGAACAGGGAACTGATTACAGAAATTATGATTATTGAAAATATTGACCAATGCGTTAAGGCCAATAAAATACTAAGTGTTGATAGCTAGAGCCAAACAACACCAGTTCTCAGGTGTTTTTGGCTCTTTTCATTTGCGGAGCCAGGGAACTCTTATAAATTGAACAGATTGCCACAGTCGTGCCTCCTTCGCAATGACACTAAATTGTAGGCCTCTTCATTTTATATCTAAACCAGTACTTGTTTCTTTTTCTGAAATACTCAATAAAAACAATAATCAAAGCACTTATACCAAACAAAGGAAAAAAAATACCGAGTAAAACAATTCATTGATATGGAAAAAGAAAAAGCGAATAGTTGTGTTGACTATTCGCTTCTTTACTTCTTTATTTAATTAGCTTAAAAAGCTTTTTTCATAATTAATTTAGATAAGGTTTTACCTGTTTTTGCGTAACCTTCTCCTAAACGGTCTTCGTTACTAAAGGTTCCTCCAAATCGGTTTCCGGGAGCATTTTTAGCTGTAATTTCCAATACCACATTATCTCTATTAGCAGTTTCAACAAACTTTAGTAAAGTAGATACTTTTGCTGGTTGTCTCATAACGCCAGCATTCCATCCTGGGTAAATCCATACAGTTTCTACTACAAGTGTATATTTTGCATCTGAAAGACCTTCTTCAAACGACATTCCTTTTTTTTCATGCAAATCTCTATTCATAAGCTCTAAAAATTTTGGAGCATAAATAATTGTACGACTAGATTCCCATTTTTTCTTCCAGGCTTTTCCTTTTCCTTTCCCTTTCGACTCTAAATCTTCAGATCGTTCCTTCACATATTCATCGTTAGTGAGGTTTTTCTTGAAGATTTTCATGTTGTCATATACAAACTCGACATTGATTTGTTTTTGATCTTTAATAAAATCAAAGCCTCCACTCACTACTTTAATTTTTTGTGAATAGATTAAGGACACACAAAATAGCGCCAAAATAAATGTTAATTGTTTTTTCATATTATAAAATTTAAGGATTGAAAACTGTAGTTATACTATGCCAAATATAAAGTTAATTCTTAAGCATGCAAATACTTTAAGCGAAACTTAAGTAAATGTATTTGTTTTTTTGATGATTAGTTATTTTTGAATTACAAAATTCTAAAAGAGAAAGAGTTACCGATTATTTTTTTAATAGGTATGTTGTTTTTTGCTTCTTTGCTATGAAAAAATTGGAAGGCGTACTTTTGATTTAAGGTGTTAGTTAATTTTCACAGCCTGTAAACTATCATTATTCTTTACAGCTATGATATATTTTTTGTTTTTAACAGCAATGGTTTCTATATCCTTTACATCTCCGGGAATAAACAATCCACTTTCAGAAGAAGGTATAGCTTGAAATGAACCCGAATTATTTCCTTTTAAAAACAAACCATAACCGGCATCGTTACGTGGTGTTTCAACCTCAGACATGAATAGGTTTCCTGCAATTAGGGCATCTAAGGCACCATCATTGTCATAATCATCAATAAGGATTTTATTAATACTCGACACTTGAGCTTCAACAGGTAGTTCATGTATTATAAATGTCCCGCCTTTATTTTCAAGATAAATACTGGCAAAGGATTTTACTTGATAATGCAGGGCAGATTCTAAGGATTTTTCTTCATAAACATCCACCAGAGTAGCTTCAGAAAAACTTTCGTAGTTTTTAAACTTCTCTTTAATATTTGGTATTTGTTGCGATGAGCATTCTCGTCCTCTTACGGGGTATTGCTTGCCTTCGTTATAGTAACTTAATACAATATCTTTTTTACTATCGTTATCAAAATCATTCACATAAATATCGAAAGTTTCATTTTCGGTGGCTTTATATTTATAGTTTAGTCCGTTATTTCCAACGATATAATCCATATCACCATCATTATCAAAATCCCCTTCATTAATACTCCACCACCAACCCGTAGTGTCTTTTGTGAGGCCAACTGCTTCAGATACTTCTTTAAAACCATGCTTTGTATTTTGAAACACACGGATGGGCATCCATTCTCCAACTATGATGATGTCTTGCCATGCATCATTATTAAAATCGGTGATAATAGCACTTGTAGCCATGCCTAGATTTTCAAAGGAACTAGCGAATTTTTTGGTAACATCTTCAAATTTTACAATGCCGCCCTCTGTTTTATTCTCCAATAAAAAGCTCTTTGCTACTGATGGATAGTTACCTGGAATTTGCCTTCCTAAAACCAATACATCCTGCTTACCATCTTTATTAAAATCAAGATTATAGGCTTTAGAGCCACTTACTATCATTTCGGGTAAAGCATTTTTTGTTTTTGTTAGATGGCTGTTTCCATCATTTATATATAATCTGTCTTGGAGCATTTTAGATTTTGGTGAAAATTCATAACCACCACTTACCACGTACAGATCGTTGTCTCCATCATTGTCTGCATCAAAAATTAAAGCCCCAAGGTCTTCACTTAATTTATCAGACTGGAATGCCTCTGAATTTTGAATTTCAAACCCGTTATCTGTTTGAAAAAACAAGCTTCCTGTTCTATTAAATGATCCGCCAATAAAATAATCGTCTAAGCCATCCTGATTTAAATCACCAACTGCAAGGGCAGGGCCGAGTGTAGACATTTTATGAGGCAAAAGCACTTGATATTTAAAGTCGTCAAAATTATTTTCGTCGTGTTTATATTCTGGGAAAACGGCTTTTACATGAGAAGAAAATAGTTTGTTTGAGTCGTTTAAAATAGGATCTGAATCACCTTTAGCGTCCGAGTATTTTAAAATAATCGTTTGATTGCTTGAAACGTTATTTAATTTTTGAATTTTTCCATCTGTCCAAACCACTTTTAATTCGTTTATAGTATTGGATGTGCCTAAGCCAAAATGTATTTCTGGCGCTACCGAAGATTGAAACCCACGAGTTAATGTAAGTTCCTGCATTTGTGTTTCGTTATTAGAAGTAACAAAAACACGATTCCCTAAACCAAATTTATTTTTTGAAGTACCTTCAAATTGTATGCTCAAATAATTATTGATTTCTGAGCTTTTATTTTCAAAAAGAGAAGCATAATCATCAATATTGTTAGTGATGATTTCTAAATCACCATCATTATCTAAATCTGCATAAGCCACACCATTAGAAAACCCTTTAAACTCGATACCCCAATCTTTATTGGCTTGTTTAAATTTTAAGTCCCCTTTGTTTTTATAAATAAAGTTGTCGATTTTCTCAGAAGGAATTTTTAAACTCATTGCTAAGGTGCTATCGCTATCAATAGAGAAATCGTCACTTAGATTATTGAAAAAGTCACGGTTATTTACCTCCCGTCTTGTACCATTTGAGATGAATAAATCTTTTAAGCCGTCATTGTCAAAATCTGCAAATAAAGGCCCCCAGCTCCAATCTGTAGAAGAAACGCCTGTTAATCTTGATATGTTGGAATAAAAAGGGTTGTTGTCTTCAAAAACACCTGTGTTTAGCTGTAAACAATTTTGCATATATTGATAATGAAACCCAGCATTTACCACACCCCAAAACAAATCTGGATTCATCCCAGCCATATTTGCTTTTTTGCGTTTATTGGTTTTTGCATCCATATCTACCTGATAGATATCCAGGTTGCCATCATTATTAAAATCTGCAATGTCTACACCCATGCCATAAAAAGCTGTATGCGAAGTTGCTTGTTTTACGACCTCTCTAAAGGTGCCGTCTTGGTTATTTATATACATGTAATCTGGCGAGGCAAAATCGTTTGAAATATACAAATCTGGCCATGTGTCATTATTTAAATCACCAACAGTCGCACTTAATGTTAAACCAAAACTTTTTACGCCTGCTTGATTGGTTACATCTGTAAAGGATGTACCATCGTTCCTGTATAAATGATCAGTTTCTACATCATTAACCTGCGCCATTTTTTGCTGGTAAACATAAACAGAGGCATTAAATTTGGTTATGGGATAGTTGGCAACATATACATCAAGATCACCATCTTTGTCATAGTCAAAAAAAGTGGCTTGTACACTGTTTCCTTGATCTGCTAAACCATATTCTGATGCTTTTTCAGTAAAAGTGCCATCTTGATTATTAATGTATAGCTGATTTTCTTTAGGATTAAATTTGCCAGCTACAGAACAATAAATATCTAAGTAACCATCGGCATTAATATCTGCCATGGTAACACCTGTATACCATCTGTTATCTCCAGAAACACCTGCGAGATCTGTGATGTCTTCAAATTGAAGATTGCCTTTATTTAAATATAATTTATTTGAAACCTGATTTCCTGTAAAGAAGATATCTTTTAGTCCATCGTTGTTTATGTCTCCTATAGCAACACCGCCACCCATGTACAAATAGGAGTATGTGAAATAATTAAGCGAATCGTTTTCTGTGAGTGTATTAGAAAAATCTATACCTGTTTTTGAAGCGTTAAGTGTTTCAAATATTTTACTATTTGAAATAGACTCTTTTTCTTTTGAACAATTAAAAAAGAGTATCAAAAAAAACAAACCAGTCATTATTTTTAATACTCTAATTTTCATGCTATTAATCTTCTTTTTTATTTAAATTCTTCGGTATAGTAAGTTGTAGCGTCCTGTATTAGTAACTCCATATTGTTGCTCTCAGAATTAATTCTGGATTCATTCCAATTTAAGTACATAATAAAATCTTTCAAAACAATATCCAAATATTTTTTAATGCTTGGAATATTGAAATATAAACGGCCAGTACGTCTAACAAAGAAATCTGTTAAACTATTGGTCATTTCATAGTGAATGCCATACCAGGTTTCTGCCCTAATTAACCTTTCTAAAGCATCTTCATTCTCGAAATCTTTCATTTTATCGATTATAGTATCGGCCTGTTTTCCATAAGTAGTACACAGGTACCAAGCGTGATAGGGCTCTACAATTCCTAATTTAGATAATTGATTTTCTATATCTGTTTGATAAGTGTTTACCGCTTCTTTAGAATGAAGCGCAGGACTCACTAAAGGAATTGTTTCAGTTGATGATTTTTTAAATTTGGACTTTCGCTTTTTACTCATGGTTTTTAAAACGGCTTCGATAACACGTTGTGCCATTTTACGATAACCAGTAAGTTTTCCGCCTGCTATAGAAATAAGACCACTATCTGAAATAAAAAGTTCATCTTTTCTTGATAGTTCTGAAGGGTCTTTGTCTTCTTCGTGGATGAGAGGTCTTAATCCCGCCCAATTAGATTCTATATCATTAAGAGTTAAAACGATACTTGGAAACGTCTTGTTTATGGCATTTAGTAAATATTCAGCATCGCTTTTTGTAGCAACTACGCGTTCTAAATTACTTGAATAATTGGTGTCGGTTGTACCAACATAAGTAACCCGTCCTCTCGGAATTGCAAAAATCATTCTGCCATCCGGTACATCGAAATAAACGGGTTGATTTATTGGTAATTTTTCGGAAGGAATAACAATATGAACGCCTTTGGTAAGGTGTAAATATTTATGATTCATGGATGCGTCTTTTTTCCTCACAATATCTACCCAGGGACCAGCAGCAGACACATAATTTCGTGCTTTGATGCTTAGTTTGTTTCCTGTGTTATGATCCATACAGTTTAGGTGTTCAATTTTGGAGTCTGCATCATAACTAAACGATTCCATTTCACAATAATTAACTATTGTGGCACCAAACTCGGCAGCCTTTTTTAGTATTTCGATGGTTAATCGGGCATCGTCTGTTCTATATTCAGCATAAAGTCCGCCTCCTAAAACTACAGATTCATTTAATAAAGGTTCTTTTGTTAGAGTTTCATTTTTATCTAACATTTTACGTCTATCATTACCAGATACATTTGCTAGAATATCATAAACCATGAGTCCAATAGAAGTCATCATTTTGCCATAGGTACCACCTTCAACTAGAGGCAGTAGCATTTTTTCTGGAATGACTAAATGTGGTGCTAATTTATGAACGATAGCACGTTCTGAACCAGATTCTTTTACTAAGCCTATTTCTAATTGTTTTAAATATCTTAAACCACCATGAATCAATTTTGTGGATTTATTACTAGTCCCTGAGGCAAAGTCGTTTTTTTCTATAAGACACACTTTTAATCCTCTAGAAGCTGCATCTAAAGCAATACCTGCTCCTGTAACACCTCCACCTATAATAGCTAAATCAAACTTTTTACTGCTTAACTTTTCAAATTGTTTACTTCTGTTTAAAACTGAAAAACGCTTCTTTCCTTCTTCCTTATCTACTTTCATTCTAATGTCTTTTAGTTCTTTTTACGGCTTTTTTCCAGCCTTTATATTTTTGTTTTCTTGTTTTATTATCCATTTTTGGACTAAAAACAGTATCAACTTTTCGTATAGTTTCCACATGGTTTTTGTTCCAAATATTTGCTTTTATCCCAGCTAATAATGCTGCTCCAAATGCTGTTACTTCTATCATTTTTGGTCTATCTACATCTACATTTAAAAGGTCTGACTGAAATTGCATGAGATAATTATTAGCACTAGCACCACCATCAACCTTTAGGGTTACTATTTTTTCATTACTATCCTTCACCATAGCATTTATAACATCTTTAGTTTGATATGCTAAAGCTTCAACCGTTGCTTTTATAAGCTCATTTTTTCCTGTATCTAATGTCATGCCGTAAACACTTCCTTTGGCTTTGGCATCCCAGTGTGGGGCTCCTAAACCAGCAAATGCCGGCACAACATATACCTTTTTTAAAGGTGGTATGCTATTACAAATAGCCTCAGTATCACTTGCCTTTTCAATAATTTGCATCCTATCTCGCAACCATTGAATGGATGCGCCTCCAGCAAAAATGCTGCCTTCTAAGGCGTAATTTACAGATTCAGAGTCGAGGCTGCAGGTTAGTGTTGTTAAAAGCCCTTTTTTAGACCTTACTTGTTTTTCTCCTGTATTTAGTAATATGAAACAACCTGTTCCGTAAGTACTCTTTGCAATGCCAGAGTGAAACCCACCTTGACCAAATAATGATGCTTGCTGATCTCCAGCAACACCATAAATAGGGATGTCTATACCTTTATAATCAATCGAGCCAAAATCTGAAGAAGAGTTTTGAACTTTAGGAAGCATGGATTCAGGGATCTTTAAAACCTCTAATAGCTTTTTATCCCAGTTTAATGTCTTTATATTGTAAATCATGGTTCTGGATGCATTGGTATGATCCGTAACATGCTTTTTACCCTTGGTGAATTTATAGATTAACCAACTGTCAATAGTGCCAAATAATAATTTACCTTGCTCTGCTTTTGCTTGTGCACCTTCCACATGTTCTAAAATCCATTTTAATTTGGTTCCAGAAAAATAAGAATCTATAACAAGTCCTGTGTTTTTTTGAATGTATTTTGAAAGCCCTCTTTGCTTAAGTTCCTTACAAATCTCAGAGGTTCTTTTGTCTAACCAAACAATGGCATTATGGATAGGTTCTCCTGTTTCTTTATCCCAAACTACGGTTGTTTCTCTTTGGTTTGTAATACCTACAGCTGCAATGTCTTCGATTTTTATGCCAGATTCTGAAAGTGCTTGGTTAAAAGTTTCTAATTGATCGTTATAAATTTCTAAGGGATCATGCTCTACCCAACCAGATTGCGGGTAATGTTGTGTTAGTTCTTTTTGAGCAATTGCTTTTATTTGTCCTTTGTCATCAAAGACAATGGTTCTTGTACTTGTAGTTCCTTGATCGAATGCTATGACATATTTCTTATTCATTATAGGGCCATATTTTAATTAAAAAATAAAGTAAGTACTTAAAACAAGTATCGTAATTATTATTCCTACCACCTTAGCATATTTCCATGGTTCAATATCTATTTGTTCAGTAATTGTAGGTGTGTAGATATTTTTATTAGGGTATAATTTACCCATTAATAACATAAAAGCGACATTAATAACAAATAGAATTCCCATAATATGTAAAAAATGAGGATATGCCTTCGCTTTTATAATACCCAATTCTTTTGCATTTGTAATACCATTAGCTGCTGCTTCTGCCAATGCCGTTTCAACAAAATAGGGACTTAATACAAACTGGCTTACTAAATACATTAACACGCCAACTGTTAAAACAATTTTAGCTCCTAAAGCGGGTACATTTTTGGTGATTATTCCAACTGTTACAACGGCTAGTATTGGAACACTTAAACTTCCTAAAGATTCTTGTATATATGAAAACAAACCATCAGGTGCATTGGCGATGAATGGAGATATTGTCATAGATATTATGGCTAGAATCAGTCCGAATATTTTCCCAGCTTTCACCATTTCTATTTCAGAGGCATTTGTATTGAAATATTGGCGATAGAGATCAACACCAAATAAAGTTGAACTGCTATTTAATAGACTATTAAATGAACTTAAAACAGCTCCAAATAAAACAGCTGCAAAGAACCCTAAAAATGCTCCAGGCAATACTTTACGCACTAATGCCGGATACGCCTGATCTGCATTTTCCAAGTTTCCTTCAAATAGATGCCAGGCAATGATACCTGGTAATACCACAATAATTGGAATTAAGAACTTTACAAACCCTGCAAGTATCATCCCTTTTTGGCCTTCTTTTAAACTTTTTGCTCCGAATACACGTTGTAAAATAGATTGATTCGTTCCCCAGTAGTACATTTGAGCTATCATCATTCCCGTAAAAATAGTACTGAATGGAATAAATGAATCGATGTCTCCTTTAGCATTAAACTTATCTGGATTGGCCTCCCATAATGTGCTTATTCCATTTGACACACTACCATCTCCTATAAGCATTAAACCAAAAACAGGAATTAAAAGCCCTCCGATTAACAAGCCTATAGCGTTAACTAAATCGGAAACAGCTACGGCTTTTAGTCCTCCAAAAATGGCATATATAGAGCCAATAATTCCTATGGACCAAACACATAGCCAAATGACAGCGGATTGAGATATCCCTAAAGTCTCTGGTAAATCAAACATGGTACTGAATACCAGAGAGCCTGAGTATAGTATAGTTGGTAATAATACAATGCCAAAAGCTACCAAAAAGAGTATAGATAATATCGATTTGGTTTGCGCATCAAATCGTTCTTGAATAAATTGTGGAATTGTAGTAATGCCCGATCGCATATATTTTGGTAACAGATAAATAGCTGTTACAATCATAGAAATTGCAGCTAATGTTTCCCAAGCCATCACTAGCACCCCTTGAGCAAAAGATTGTCCGTTTAGTCCAACAATTTGTTCTGCTGAAAGATTTGTTAGTAATAAAGAGCCTGCTATGGTAATAGCTCCTAAACTTCTTCCTCCAAGATAATAACCGTCTGCAGACCTCTCGTCTGTTTTGCGTGTTGCATACCATGCAATAAAGGCTACCAATAATGTAAAACCAATAAATGAAATAATTGATAGCGTTCCCATAGTTTAATTATTTTTTTAAAGTTAGTTTAATCATACCACATGCAGGCACTTTAATTTCAGTCACTCCTTGTTTTAGTACTATTGAATTCTGATTTACGACATCTCCTTTGCAATTAATGGTCTCATAGTTATAGTCTTTTGTTGAAGAAGCCATTTTAATAACTATGCTTTCTGACAGTTTACCATTTATAATATGAATATTATTAAAGCTTTCTTTCAACTCAAGAAGATAATCATCAAATACTCCAAAAATAGCTGTTCCGTTTTTTGAAACTTGTTTTAATGGATAATTTGCTAGCGGATTATAAGGTATAAAATTACCGGTTGTAATGGTGTCCTTGTTTTCATTCCAATAATTCGTGTAGAATTTAACCATTTTTAAATGATCTTCTGGGATATCTTTTAGTTTTACTGATATTTGAGGGACTCCAAATAAGGTATTCACCATTTGTAGTGCGGCAACTTCTAATGATTCTTCATTGTGCCAGGTAATCATATCTGAATGTACAGCAGTATTGCCTGCTAACATTCGTATATCAGCAATTCTGACTCTGTTCATTGTGGCATCTCCTGGACAATCGAAAGCACGAAACATGTTGCCGTATTTTCTCATGGCCGGACCTGTATATTTTTGTCTAAACTCTATAAAAATATTTGGATTTATATTTCTAAGAGTAACCATGACATCTGTTAGTAGTCTATCAACGGCTTCATTAATAGAACCATAATCCATTCCATTGCTTTTTTCTTTAATGGTATCAGGATATAGTCTAAAATCATCAATAAAATCTAGTTTAAACCCATCAAGGTCCCAGTTGATTAAGGCAGATTTATAGATGTTTATTAAATAACGTCTCACTTCTGGGTAACGGGGATCAAATACAGGAGCCCAACGGTGGTTTTCTGTTAAGAATTTGCCTTTAAATTGTTTATAGGCTTCTGATTTTTTTCCACAAAAAGGAACAGAGTACCAAAAGCCAACTTTCATGCCTATAGCATGGACATTATCAACAAAAGCTTTTGTTTTTGAGAGACGATCTGGATTCCAATCTCCAGTATAATCATACCCTCTGTTGCTATCATTTGTTTGCCAGCCATCATCAATTATTATAGACTTGTAGCCTAAGTTATAGGCCATTTTAAACTCTTCTAATAATACATCTTCTTCTAGGTTTTGATGGAATTGATACCATGTAGAATATAATGGTGTTAAAGCAATATCTGGTACAGGGGCAGGTTTAAGATTTTCAAATGTTTCCCACCATTTTGAAACATCTTTTAAAGCATCAGAAAAATGCTTTTCACCAAAGTCTAATCTAATCTGAGCATTGAAATGATCTATTTTAGATTGTTGTTCAGAAAAGAACGTGATATAACAGTAAAAATAATCATCTTCTTCTCTTATTTCGGTGTTAAGTTCTAGTTTGTTAATAGCATTAGAGCATGCAAAGGTTAACCTATTACTATCATCATGACCAAATAAACCAATAACAGGCGCATCTATAGATATTCTTGATTCCATAGGTTGCATTTCCCAATCTGCATGTATGCGTTTTGCAAAATCTGTTGTAGGTTTCCAGACGCCTTTCACATTGTGTGCTGGGATTTTCCATTTTAATGTTATCGGTCTTGGAGTTTCTGGTGTTGAAGCTGTAATATTGAAATTAAATATAGAAAGATCGTTATTGTTAGAAATAACGTTTAATTCCGTATTGAAAGTGTCTGAAGCTCCAATAACTTGGATGTCTTTTACAGAAGGGATATAGTTTTCTTTTTTTGCCATTCTAATGTTGTATTAATTGTGAGAAGCAATTAATTAAAGTGCTGTTTTAACTTTTAAGATAGCTGGTGGGAGATTGAGAAAAGCCGAGTTAATTAAAGGAACTCGACTTTTGTTCAATCTACAAACTAAACTAAAAATCAATTTTTTTCAATGATTAATTATAACCTGGATTTTGATCAAGATTCGGATTAGAATCTCTTTCAGAATTTGGTATCCAAATCAACTCGTGTTTGTTACTTTGAAAAACACCGCCACTTAATGATTTTGGGTGTGCGCCATGTAAAGATGTTGCCCCCAGATAATCATCAGCTAAATCCCAACGAACTAAGTCAAAGAAACGGTGGCCTTCGCCTGCAAGTTCCATAGCGCGTTCTTCAATAATAGCCTGACGCATATCGGCTTGGTTAATACCTGGATTTGTATCTGCTATTAATGTTAAATTTGCTCTATCTCTAACCATATCTATATATTGAATAGCTTGAGATGTCATATTATCTTCGTTTAATGCTTCGGCTAACATTAATAAAACATCAGCATAGCGAATAATTCTCCAGTTGTTTCCAACATTGGTGCCTAAGAAATCCACATCCCCTCTGGCTCCTAAGTCCATCCCAGAATATTTTTTCCCGTATATAGCTTCTAATCCTGCATCTGCTGCTACTGTAAGGTCACCAGCAACAACATTACCATCTTCATCTAAAGTATCTGCTAAATCGATATTGAAACTTGCGCCTCCATATCCTGTAGCTCCTGGATAATCATAAAGTAAAGTTTCGTTTCTACGTACAGTATCTCCATTAGCTTCAAATAAATCTTTTAACCAAGGATTGATAAGGTGTCCTTTATCTGGAGACTTTGTTGGCGTTGCATAGTCTATATGGTAATTCCCCATGCTTCCTGTTCCAGGAATATCAGATCCCCATACAAAGGTCTGTTGACCTAAAAATTGTAATTCAAATACAGACTCGCTATTATTTTCATTGGTTGTAGAAAAGTTTTCTCCAAAATTGGCAGCTGGTAATAAGCTGTATTTTCCAACTAAACTTCCCAATGTCGTTGCAGCTGGACCAAATTGTTCCATGTATAAATAGCTTTTTCCTTTTAAAGCTGTGGCAGCTCCGCTTGTAGGTCTTCCTAAATCTTCACCTGTCCAACTCTCTGGAAGCATGGTTTCAGCCATTTCTAAATCTGAAATTATTTGAGCCCAAATACTTTCTGGAGTCGCTTGTTCTACTAGTAAATTATCTAAATCTGGTAATTCTGTAATTAAAGGCACGTTACCATAAAGATTTACTAAATACCAATAATCAAAGGCACGTAAGAAATATGCCTGTCCAACTAAATTTTCTCTAGTGGTTTGGTCTGGAATACCTTCTTCAGTAACATTAATAATAACATTATTACAACGTGCAATAGACTTATAAAGTTCTTGCCAAGGTTCAGTAGCCCAACGGTCTCCAGGGTTTCCTAAAAAAGTTGACATGGCTGTATTAGAACCAAAAGGAAATACGTTAAATTCATCTGATCGTAACATCGCTCCTGTGTGTATAATTCTTCCCCAGAAAAAGGTTCCTGTAATGGGGTGAAAAGCTCCGTTTATAGCAGACTCCACTTGTTCTACAGAAGTACCAAAATTTGCTGTAGATGTTGCATTGTTATTTTGTTGATCTAATATATTATCAGAACAAGCAAACAATACTAGTAATAACGAACATGTTATTATGCCTAATAAGGACTTTATTTTTATCATTTTTTTCATAATATATTTTTTATGGATTAAAACTTAGCCTGTAAGCCTAACATGAATGTTCTGGCATTAGGATACGCTCTTTGGTCTAGACCCCTACCTAGTAAAGGGTTTACTCCAGATCTAACTCCAGGAACACCTGAATTTAAATTGGCTCTACCGCCATTTGTTGACGCTATATCTGGGTCGTAACCAGTATAATCTGTTATTACAAAAACATTTTGAATGTTTAATGATAGCCTGACACTTTTTATCCAATCAACGCCAAGTGCCTTTTCTCCGAAATTGTATCCAACTTCTAAGTTCTTTAACCTAAAGTAAGATCCGTTTTCTACAAAGAAGGAAGAAGGTTCTTTATTGCCAGCAGGATCATCTACTGTTGCTCTCGGAATATTGGTATCAGTATTTGAAGGCGTCCATGAATTAAGGACATCTGTGAGTTTACCACCATCTTGCCATAAGATATTGTAATATCTACTTAGGTTATATATTTCGTTTCCAGAAACCCCATTAAAGTTTAATGAAAAGTCAAACTTTTTGTATTCCCCAGAAAAATTTAAACCATAAGTAAAATCAGGTGTTGGATTTCCAATAATTGTTTGGTCGTCTGAAGTAATTCCAGCAACACCATCGGTATCAACTCTAATAAAATCACCAGTAGCAGGGTCTACTTTATCTTCAACAACCCAGCCATAAAACGCACCTACAGGGCCATTAGCCTCAGTTCTATTTACAACACGTAAATCTTCATCTATTCCAGGACCTAAAATAGTTGCGGGAATATCTTTGGCTTCATTTTTAAGATTGAAAGAAAAATTAGTGCCTACACTATAAGTAAAATCACCTTCGGATTTTTTGTAAGTAACATCAAACTCAAAACCATTATTAACAAGTGTTCCAGCGTTTCTGGTAACAGGTAAGCTAACACCAGCCGTAGATGGGATACTGATAGGTACTAAAGCATCTTCAACATCTTTTGAATAATAGTCTGCCGAAAAAGTAATGGCACTATTCAATAAGGACATATCGACTCCAATATCGAAAGTTTTTGTGGTTTCCCATACTAGGTTTTCGTCTGCAAGTGTTGTTTGTGCTAAACCGTTTGCTGTACCACCCCCAAAACTTGTGTTTGATTGGTTGGCAAGAAATACGGCTTGTGTAGGATAAAATACATCTGGGTATGATCCTAACTCTCCATAAGATACTCTTAACTTGAAAAAGTTAATGGTTTCAGATTCCCAGAAATCTTCATTACTAATATTCCATGCAGCAGAAACAGAAGGAAAATAACCTTCTTGATTATCTTTTGCAAATCTAGACGAAGCATCTCTTCTTAAAGTTCCAGAGAAAATATATCTGTCATTGTAGTTATAATTTAAACGACCAAAATAAGATATTAAACCAGCTTCATTATCTTGTCCTAAAAGTATATTTTGATCGCTTGAAGGTAATGCCCCAACAACTTGAATACTATTGGCAGGTGTACCTTGTCCATAGATTCCACTGCTTTTTTGTGTTTCAATAAATCGGGTATAACCTAGAACGGCAGATATTTTATGTACATCATTGAATGTTTTGTTGTATGATAAAGTAGGTTCGAATAACAAGTTAATATCTTCTTGTTTAAACTCTGTTAAATCATTTAAATCATTCACATTTCTTACCGGATCTACTAAACTCATGAAATAGGTTGGCGTAAACTGAAAACGTTTTTGAGAGGTGTAATCAACACCTAAATTAACAGAGGCCGTTAAAGCTTCATTTATTTCGTAGTCTAGTTTTAAACTAGAGAATAATGTTCTAGTGGTTTCTAAATTATTTTCCAGAGTAGCTAAAGCAAATTGGTTAACACCACCTGGACCCTGAACATCTGTAGAAGGTGCTTCAAAACCACCATCATTGCTAGCATTTCTTAGTGCTACAGTAGGAGCAGTAGTACCATCAAAACCGTACCAGTTGTTTTCTTGTAATTTTGCTTCGGTAATACCTAATGATTGAGATAATTTAAATTTACCAAATTCATGATTACTATTAAATCTAGCATTTAATCTTTTAAATCCAGATCCTATCAAAATACCATCTTGATTATAATAGTTTATAGATGAAAAATAAGATGATTTCTCACCACCACCAGAAAGTGATAGTCCGTAATCCTCGATAATTCCACTTTGAAGGTTTTCATCTTGCCAATCTGTATCTACACCGTTAAATGAGACAGTTGTTGAACTACCATCATTAGCAAATCGCTGATTTAAATAATCGGTGTATTGCTGACCATTAATAAAATCTAATTTTTTGCTGGGCGTATCAAAACCAATTCTAGTATTAAAGGTAACTTCTAAACCTTTATTTTTTCTACCATGGTTTGTTTTAATTAAAACAACGCCATTGGCTGCTCTAGAACCATAGATTGCAGCAGCGGCGGCATCTTTTAATACAGAGATGTTATCTATATCTATAGGGTTTATATAGTTCATATTATCTACAAATAATCCATCCACTATATAAAGCGGTGATGCATTACTTAAGGAATTGATACCTCTAATAAATACATTTCCTGTTCCACCTGGTTGACCTCCAGGGTTCTCAACTTGTATTCCAGTAAGCCTTCCTTGCAGTGCTGCGGTTGGATTACCGGCTACTGTATTTACTAAGTCACCTCCTTTAACTGACCCTACAGAACCAGTTAATTCGCGTTTGTTTGTTGTTCCATAACCTACAATAACGACCTCTTCTAATGCAGCAGCATCTTCGATTAAAGCTACGTTAATTGTAGTTTCGTTTCCGATAGTAACTTCTTGATTTTTATAGCCAACATAGCTAAAAACAAGAATGTCTCCTGAGCTAACATCACTAATGGTAAAGTTTCCATCAAAATCTGTTGAGGTACCATTTGCTGTGTTTTTCACAATAATGTTAACTCCGGGAAGCGGAATTTTTCCGTCTGTAACTGTTCCTGAAACAGTTGATGTTTGAGCATTAGCAACCATTCCCGAGAGGGAAAAGACTAAGGCAAATAATAGTCTTAGTACATTTTTTTTCATAAGTCAATATTTAAGTTAGTTTTAATTGTGATAGTGTATGCTACTTTGGTTATTTAAAAGTGTGCTACAGTATGCTACTTTGCAAATATATAAAAAAAATTGATAGATTTTAAGAATATATAAAAAAATACATCTAAAAACTAGATAGTTAGGAATAAAACCCTTTAAATATTGCTATAATGAATTCCTGTGAATTAGCTCGGAAGGTACTATTTTACGAGTATGTTCCTTGAATTTTAAATAATTAGCAGCTTCTAAAGCCATTTTTTTAAAATCTGTAGAGATTGTAGTAATGCCTCCAAAAATAATTTCCTTAATAGCATTATCATTATGAGCCAAAACACCTATATCTTTTCCAATAGTATAGGCTTTTAACTTGCTATCTTTAAGAACTTCCCATAAAAAGTTATCACTAATAAAAAAGTATAAAGTGTTTTTAGCAACACTCTCTTTTTTATATTCTTTTTCTACTTTAGCATCGATATTATATTCATCAACAAATTTATTGAAAGCATTTAAGACGCCTACAGGGTTATCAGAATCGTCTTTAAAAAATAAGATAAACTTTTTATATTTTTTTATTTCAGGAAGTAGCTTTTTTAATTGATCATAGGTTGAATCTTCAAACTCTTGTGTGATATATGAGTAATCTCTTGGCAAAGGGATATGTCTATCTATAACTAATAATTTTTCACTAGGAATATTTTTTAATAACAGTCCCACTTCCGGGGTTTGTATAGGTGCGATAACATACATACCATACCTCCCTGAGATTCTTGAGAGAATATCTTTAAAAACATCAATATTATTGTGGTGAAAAAAAACATTTATAATATATTTTTTACCTAATTCTTTTCTAAAGGTGTTATAAAAATCTTCCTGGAACGAATGAAACGCGAAAAGTAAAAGTGCTACCCTTAGTTTTGTATTGGTATTTACATCAGCAATATAATAGCCTTTAAAGTTTTTAGATTCTACAATGCCTCTTCCTTTTAAGTCTTCGTAAGCTTTAACAATGGTTTTTCTGGCAAAACCGATTTCAGCAACCATTTTATTAATTGATGGTAAGCGATCTCCTTTTTTTAGTTCTTTTGATTCAATTTTACTAATTATTGCATTTACTAGCTGCTCATGCTTAGTAAGTGGTTTAGTATTTTTCAAATCATTTATTTTTTCAAAAAGGAATTTCATAAATCATTAGTTAGAATTTGAATTATAAAAAAGATAAGATTGCTTGTATAACTTTTTGTAAATGTATTGGTAAATTATCTTTTTCCCAAGGATGTGAAGCCCCAAAAACATGATTTGCGTCTTTTATAATTTCTAGTTTGCTATTTGGGTTCCACTTGTGAAGTTTATGTGCTTCTTCAATAAAAATACTGGTATCTGCATGGCCATGAATAATGAGGTGTGGTACTTTTAAGTTAGACACAGCTCTTTTGATGGTTAACCGTGATTCGTTTTTTACGAAGTCTTCATAGAATTGATAATAATGAGGCATTTGTTGTTTAGTTCTACCATTAAGAACATATTTTACACCGTCTTTTTTCCAGGATTCCAAATCGCCAATTGTTGCCGTTCTTTTACCAAAATCACAAACACTTGCTAAACTTATCACGTTTTTAACACGGGAGTCTTCTTCTGCTTTTATAGAAACAATACCGCCGCCACGACTGTGTCCTATTAAACTAATGTTAGCGGTATTTCCTTTATCTTTTAGGGTATCATTTTTAAAAACCCAATCCATTACAGTTTCTAGATCATCCAACTCTTTTGTGTAATTATTATTACCGAAAGCTTCTAAGTCGGGAAAATCTATAGGCTGTTTGACGGTGCCTCCATTATGCGAAAAATTAAACTTTATAAAGCAAAATCCAGCATTTGCGAATGTATTTGCCATTAAATTCCATGCGCCCCAATCTTTAAAACCTTTGTAGCCATGACAAAATATAATAATAGGCTTATTTGTGCCATTTACAGTATACGTTACATCTATTAAAATGGGCTTTCCGTGCTTCCCTTCAATAACAATATTTTTTTTATCAATCATTTTATACTTCTTTTTCTATGAATGGGATATTGAGGTTGCAAATCTCTAAAACAAGGTGTTTTAATTCTTTATAAAAATGGTCAAGGGTTTCTTGAGTAATCAATGCGTCTTTTTTGGCATATGCCCCTGCTTTGTCTTTTTTAGAGAATTTTAAAAAGCCTTTACTTAGGTTTTTAAATGATATAATACCGGCTTCAACCGGAAGCTGAATTTGATTAGACACATGCATCATGTAGACATAGGTGAGTACTTGAAAACTTTTACTGTATTTAGAGTAATCTGTTGTAATGGATTCCCAATCTATAATCTCAACACTATTTTGTTCGACTTTTCCAGTTTTGTAATCTACAATTCTTGTAACTCCATTATATTCATCAACTCGATCTACTTTACCAGTAATAATAACTGGGAAGTCAAGTTCTGGAATATCAATAGCAACATTATTATTAGCTTCAATAGCTATTATTTTTATTTGATTACCCGCTTTTAAATCGTCAATTTCTAAATCTAAAAAGTTTGATACATACCTTTTTGCAATTTCAAAAATTATTAAGTTTTTGCCTTTAGTAATATCACCTTCTTTATAAACATCTGTAAAATGATGTGTAACCGTCTTTACAATATTAGTTTTTAATTCTTTAATTATTTCTACAGATATAAAAGTACCAATTAATGGTTTGTAAAAGTCTTCTAGGGTATTGTGTACAACGGTTCCTAAAGTATTAGCAGCTACAGTTTCTTCTACATTATCATGCTCCTTTATTTTTAATACCTTCTGATAATAAAAATCAATAGGGTTTCTTATATAATTAGTTAGCGATGATGGTGAAAACCCTTTTTGCGCGACTTTTTTTAGTTCACTTAAAACAGAATTCGTTTTCTCTACTGTGTTTAACGAGGTTTCAATTACGGGAACTTGGGGAGCAATAATTTGATGATCGATATTATGTATGCCTTCTAATTCCAACTGAGTTATAAATCTACTTTTCTCTCCACCAGTTAAAATGTCTGCCTCTGTATTGTAAAGGATATACACCTTTTTAGCACGTTGTAAAAGTCTATAAAAATGATACGTATAAACGGCATCTTTTTCTTTATAGGTCGGTAGATTGTTTTCTATTTTAACGTCGAATGGGATGAATGAATTATTGGTTTTGCCAGAAGGGAGAATCCCTTCGTTTACAGATGAAATAATAACGGTTTCAAAGTCTAAAACACGCGATTCCAACATACCCATAACTTGAAGCCCTTGCAAAGGCTCTCCTTGGAAGTCTAGGGTTTCTGAGCTTAATAGTTCTTTGTAAACACTGTACAGCGTTGAAATGTCTTTAATGTGGTGATATGCTGTATTCAAGCGAGATAGCTCATTAAAAAGCTCATTGAAGCGAAATAAATATTCTAACGATAATAAGTTAGAAGTTTTTTCATTGTCCAAATAATCTTTGATGAGTATTATTAATTGGGAGCAATTCTTTAAAGCATTATTAACAGATTGATCCCAATTTGAAAATAATAAATCAATAATATGAATGGAATTACCAGCTAATTGTTTTAAGCGTTCGGCTGTTAAATAAACCAAGTTATTAGAATCAACAGTCTCGATTATTTTTGTCGCCACATCTACCTCATTGGTATGAAATAAAGGTCTTATAAATTGATGAGATATTATATTTATAACATCTTTATAATAAAATGTGCTTGATGGTAATTTGTGTAAATGAAATAACGATTCAAAAAGAGAGGCTATGGGGATAGACTTTAAAGGGAACCCCATTGTTATGTTTAATGCTTCAATAGCTTGAGGGAGCGAATTTAAAACGGGTATAAGTAAATTTTCATCACCTAAAACCACAGCTGTATTCTGTAATGATTGATTGTCTTTTTGTAAATTATTTAAAAGCGACCCTATATATTTTGCTTGCCCAATATTTTTTGGAATACCAAAAACCGAAATATTTTTTTCTTCAGAATAGTTTGTTGTTATCCAATTAAAAGGCTTGTTTTTAAAAAATGACCAATTATTTTTATGTTGTCGTGTAAATAAGGCAGCATCATGTTTTTGGTTGTTTATAAAAACAGCATCAATATCCCAATACGTTTTTGCTAAGTTGTTTTCAAGCAGCTTTTGTATGATGGTTTCTTCAGAAGTATTTAAAGCATTAAAACCTAAAAACACGTGTTGTTTTTTTGAGTTTTCCTGAATATAAGCTTCTAAATTATTAACAGCTTCTCTATAAATTAGACCTTGATAGCCAATTTTTTTATTTATGAGTTGCTGGGTAAATTGGATATAGTAGTTATGGAGTTTGTTCCAAAAGGATAAATAATTTTTAACAAATTCGGTTTTATTATTTTCTAACGACCAGTGATTTAAGTCTTGAATAGCACTTAAATAGTCAAAGATATTTTTTTGAGGTATGAGATATCGGTCTATTTCATTAAAGTCTTGAAGCAATATTTGAGCCCATTTTGAAAACGATTCAAAAGTGTCAGCTTCATTAGGTTTCGTTAATTTAATATAAGTGCTATAAAACTCAAAAAGAAGCTCTGTATTGGTGCTGTTTTTAAGTTCTGATAAGTCTTCTACAAATTCTTCAATGCTTATTATGTTAGGAGAAAAGATAGTTTGTTCAACTACTTTGGAGAGTTGATGTTTTAGAAATAACCCAGCTCTTTTACTTGGTAAAACAAAGGTTAATTCTGAAAGATTTTGATTATTTTTATGTAAATCTTTTAGAACATCAAAAATAAAAGTAGTCATTGAAGGTTTAATTGGTATTATATAAAAATAAAAAACGCTTCGGATATCCGAAGCGTTTTTTGTAAAACTTATTTATTTTAAAACTAATTAATAGTTTTTTATTTTACTAAGTTGATTTCAACTCTTCTGTTATTAGCTCTACCTTTTCTAGTTTTGTTAGAATCGATTGGTTTAGATTCACCATAACCAACAGAAGATAATCTTGAAGTATCAACACCGTGAGAAACTAAATAGTCTTTTACTGAATTAGCTCTTGACTCAGATAATTTTTGATTAGTAGATTCTCTACCAACGCTATCTGTGTGTCCTTCAACAGTAAATGTTGCAGTTTTATACTCATTTAAGATATTAATAATATCTCCTAATACAGCTTCAGATTGAGATTTAATAGAAGATCTTCCTGTATCAAATAAGATAGTTTTTGCATACTCATTTAAAGTTTTTTGAACTTCTTCAGTTACTTCAGGACAACCATTGTTAGCAACAGTACCAACAACATCTGGACATTTGTCATCTTTGTCTAATACACCATCACCGTCAGTATCTGGCCAAGGGCATCCGTTATTAGCAGGAGCACCTGGAGTTTGAGGACATTTGTCATCACTATCCTTAACACCATCACCATCAGCATCTGGACAACCAGCTAAAGCTTTTAAACCAGCAACTGTAGGACAGCTATCATCTTTATCAGCAATACCATCACCGTCAGTATCAGGACATCCATTAAGTTCAGCTAAACCAGCTTCGTTAGGACAAGAATCTTTGCTGTCTTCAATACCATCACCATCAGTATCAGGACAACCATTGAACTCTTCTAAACCAGGAACATCTGGACAAGCATCATCTTTGTCGTAGATACCATCACCGTCAGCATCAGCTCCACCAAATTTGATAGAAATACCAGCTGTATGTTGGAAATGAGTGTTTAAGTAATCCTCAAATGCATGTTTGTATGTTGATTGTAGAGTTAAACCAATGTTTTCACTAAACCAAACGTTGAAACCTAAAGTTCCGTTTAAAGTTCCAGCTCCAACTTCATCTATCCATGTGTAACCACCACCAACACCTAAATAAGGCTCGAAAGTGTTCCAATCTAATACTTCACCAATACTATATTTAATAGTACCATCTGCAGCATAGTAAGATAAATCATCTACTTTAAGAGCGTCTCCATTAGCATCTTCTCCCCAGTTCTCTATTTTGTTTAAAGAACCACCAATTCCGAAAGAAAAACCATCACCTATGTATTTTGATACTGTGATAGTTGATAAAGAAGGTAAAATGTTCCAGTTATCTACGTCAACATATTTACTAAAAATAGTTTCGCTAAAAGGAGCGCCGTCCCCAGAAGGATAAGCATCAACTGCGTTCGTTCCAATAGTAATTTGCCACGGATTGTTTTTGTCTTGCGCATTAGCGTTGCTATAACCAAGTACAAACAACATAGCGAACAATAATCTGCTAAGATTTTTCATATTCAAAAGTTTAATTTTTAAGTGTTAATTGTAAACAAAAGTAAGTTGTTAAATTTTATTAACAAAGACAAATATATAAAAAAATAGGACATTTCGTTTAATCATAGATAGTTCAGAATGGATTTAGATAATAATAGGAGTTTCTGGGCTTTTAGGAAACCTAATGATAGCCTTGCCTGAAATACGCGCTTGTATGATTTGCCAAAAGCTGTCCGTGTATTCTTGCTTTTTTATAGATTGAGAAAAAAAAGATGGATTTGAGAAGATAAATATCTTAATTATAAGCACTATAAAGCGTTTTTTCTCACAAACAATAGCGTTTTTTATAGGTTTACAAATACTTTATTTTAACATCTTCATTGATATAAATAAGAATTTTGTTTGTAACGGTTATTTTCATGTCTTCTAAAACATCTTGATAAGATTGTAATTGTTGCCAGTGTTTTTTATCTTCAATTCCCGTTTTATAATCAATAATTACAGCTTCATTTTTTGAATTTAAAACCAATCTGTCTGGTCTTAAAATAATCCCTTCCTTAGTAATAATATCTCTTTCATTATATATAGTATAGTTTGAGCTAAAATAGTTTTCTAATTTTGGATGTTCAATAATTTTAATTAGGATTCGCTTTAACTCAATGGTTTGTTCTTTTGTAATTAAAGAGGTATTTATAAAATCATTAATAACAGAATCAATATCATCTTTTGTTTTAATTTCAGACATGATATTGTGAATAAGGTTTCCTTTTTCAATAGCTTCTTGTTGATTGGTGTCCCAAAGAAGCCCCGACTTGGTTATAACCTTTATATTATGAGTTTCTTTTGCGGTTGAAATAAATTCTTGCTGAATATTAGCTTCTTTAACAATGGATGGACTTTCAGTCGTCTTTTTAGAATCCCCAAAACTGTATATTGATTGAGAATCGTTCCATAAATCTAAGTATTGCAAATAATTGATAAATAAACCTGAATACTTTTTATTATTTGGAACCCCTTTGGATGATATATCTTTTGTAGAAATGATATATAGTTGCTCTACTGGACGCGTTAGGGTTACATATAATAAATTGATATTATCTAATTCTTGTTCAGATTGATGGTCATTATAAATACGATGCCCCTCGTCTCCATAATTTTCAAAATCTTTACTATAGTTTAATAAGGTGTGTGTAAAGCCAGCATATTTTTCTTTATCTATCTGGAACCACTCTTTAGGATCTAATTCTTTATAAATATCTAAATCTGCATATGGAAAAATAACTACTGGAAATTCCAAGCCTTTAGATTTGTGAATGGTCATTATTTGGACCGCATTTTGTCCTTTAGGAGACACAATGCTTAAGCTTTCCTTTTTCTTGTCAAAATATTCTAGGAAGCCAGAAATATTTGATCCCTTTTTTTGAGAAAAGTCTAAAACAATATCTAAGTAAAACTGTATATAAGCGTTGGAAGATTCAACTAAGTTGAAGGCTCTCACTATAGTTTCAGCCAAATCATAAAGAGGAAGTTGTAATAATAAATCACTAGTTATAAATATATTGAACGCTTCAAAACTTTCAAATAAATTAGAGATGGATAAATTTATATGTTTTAAAAAGAACCCATGTTTGTCTTCAATATTAAAAAGCGTACTTAAGTGATTGAGAATCTCAATTTTTATTTCATCATTTTTTGGCTGAATTAAGAGAGTTAAAATGTTATTTATAAAACGAACGTCTTCTGAATTATTAATCAATAACGTTTCAGAAGAAATTATGGGGATTTGCTGCTGACCTAAATAATTTGCAATCGCAACGCCTTCTTTTTTCTTACGTACCAGCACACAGATATCTTCAAATCTGAAGCCATTTTTTAAACAGGTATGAATTGTTTTTAAAACATTATTAGAAAATAATTCGTCTCTGTTATCCTCTTTATCAATATCTAAAAAAGATAATTCAACATAGCCTTCATCTTCTAAAAACGTGTTTTGGTGTGCATTTTCATAAAGGTGTTTATAATCTTTTTTACTAAAAATCTGACTAGACAGATAATTAAAAAAGCCGTTGTTGAAATTTACAATGGCTTTGAAGCTTCTGTAATTTGTTGGAAGGTTTTCAACATGTTTTTCAATATGAAAAGGATTATCATTATTAAACAACCCTATAAATTGCTCAGCTTTTCCACCTCGCCAACGATAAATAGCTTGTTTTGCGTCACCAACCAACATGGCATTTCCTGTTTCTGTTGACAAAGAATTTCCTAAAAGGGGAATTAAGTTTTCCCATTGCATTATTGAAGTATCCTGAAATTCATCAATAAAATAATGATTAAACTTCTCGCCAATACGTTCGTAAATAAATGGTGTGGGCTGATTTCTTATTTCTTTGCTAATTATGGTATTGAATTCTGAAATGAGCATCTTGTTTTGTTCTGCCTTAAGCCCTTTTAATTCATTATTAATAGCATTCAAAACAGATAATGGTGTTATGTTTTTATAAAAAGCTTTTAAGAATCTAAGTTGAAAAACCATGTGTTTGGTTTCGTGAAAATTAGAAGCTATTTGTGGTTGAATTTCCTCTATTATAGACGCTATAGTATCTGTGACGCGTTTAGGATATAGTGTTTTAGTTTCGATGTCTTCTTGCCATTTAGCTCCAAAGTTTAAATCAAACTTTTTATTGGTTAAGTTTTTGAAATGCTTTGGTAAATAACTTCCAGAAAAATCGTTAAACTCTAAACCAGCTTCTTCAATTAGAGCTAATATACTTTGTGCTTTTTGAATGATGTTATTCTCTAAGGATGAAAGGTCTTTTTTTAACTGAGCCTTAAGTGTTTTAAAGTCATCAAGGGTTTTGTCCTTCAATGTTTCAATAAAAGGAATGTCATTTTCATTAACCAATAGTTTTGCTATTTTATTAAAATCAAAAGAAACATCCCAACTTTTATCATCATCCGCTTTTTCAATAGCAAAATCAATAAGTACTTTAGTAAGTGCATCATTTGTTCCTGCCTTTTCAATTAAACTGTTAACGGCTTCATTTAGTAAAGCATCTTGATCTAGCTCTACTTCAAAGTTTAATGGCAATCTTAAATCATAAGCAAAGGTTCTAATAAGTTTATGAGTAAAGCCATCAATAGTAGAAATATCAAATGCGGCATAGTTATGAATAATGGTATTTAATAATTTTTCCGATTTATTGTGAAGTACATTTGGATTCATTTGCAATTCTTCACATATAGCATTAAACATACTATTTGGCTTGACTAGTATCGTTTTGTTAGAAAATCCCTTGAGTGTTTCTATAATTCGTTCTTTCATTTCGGCAACAGCCTTGTTTGTAAACGTAATAGCCAAAATGCGTTTGAAATGTTCTTGGTTATTAGACCGGAACAGAATTTTTAAATATTCTTTTACAAGCGTATACGTTTTTCCACTGCCCGCAGAAGCATTATAAATTGTAAAAGAATAGTTTCGGTCCATGAATTATAATTTTGGAGACAAGATAAAAACTATCAATGGTTTCATAACAATTAATTATTTTTAATTACCCCGTTTTATGTGTAATTTTGAAAGAAATTAAATATTAATATTATAAAACTAAAACTATGGCTTTCGAATTACCGAAATTAGGATACGCGTATGATGCATTAGAACCTCATATTGACGCTCGTACTATGGAGATACACCATTCTAAACATCATCAAGGGTATACAAATAATTTAAATAATGCTATTGCTGGAACAGATTTAGAAGGGAAGTCTATTGAAGATATACTTGGAAATTTAGATATAAATAATGGAGCTGTAAGAAATAATGGAGGTGGTTTTTACAATCATTCATTATTTTGGGACGTAATGAATCCAGAAGACAGAGGTTATTTGTCTGGCGAGTTAAAAGATGCGATTGAAGCTGAATATGGATCTAAAGATGAGTTTATTGCTGCTTTTAGTAAGGCTGCTGCAACTCGTTTTGGTTCTGGTTGGGCTTGGTTGTGTGTACATAAAGGAGGTAAAATAGAAATATGTTCTACGCCAAATCAAGATAATCCATTAATGCCAGGTATTGGCTGTGGAGGTACACCAATTTTAGGTCTTGATGTTTGGGAACATGCTTATTATTTAAACTATCAAAACAGACGTCCAGATTACATTAATGCATTTTTTAATGTTATTAATTGGAACGAAGTTGAAAAACGTTACGCTGAAGCAAAATAGGATTCTGCCGTAAAAAGGTCTAAACATAAAAACGCCTAGTATATATGATTACTAGGCGTTTTTTAATGGTATTTATCTAAATTTATTAGCAACTGAGTTTACTTATATCTTAATTCAGAGATCATATTTATTCAATCTTATGTTGCCAATTGTCTAGAAGTTTAGTACATACTTTAGTGAATCTATGTTTTATTAACGGATGGATAAGTATGTTTTGTAGGTAACTTTTATATTCAAACTCAAAAATCATTACAATGTCATTTTTATTATCTGAAGATTCATTAACGATCCATGTACCTTTTAAAGATTTTAGTGGATATGGATAATCTGGAGCACCCGTATTTACTGTAAATGAATATTGTTTTTCGTCTTCCCAAAGTGTGCATGTCTCGGTCCAGCTATCTTTACCATGAGAACAGGAGCGAACCATCCCTTTTTTTTCTCCAGAAATCACTGTTGAGCTATCAATATTAGGTGCCACTTCGTGGTAATTGGCAACATCAGATATTACTTCCCATACTCTGGATTTATTGGCTCTTACTTTTCTCTTAAATGACAAAGTTTTGATTCGGGTTCCATTTTTCGAATCTATTTTTGCTAAACCTATAGATTGATAAATAATGAAAAATATAATAGGAATTAAAAATAATCCAATTAGTAAGTAGCCCGTCTCCGAAATGTTAAAAGGTTGTGTGATTAGTACATAGGTACTTGCCAATACAAATAACAAGTCCTGGGTAATAATCCATAAAATGGCTAACGCTCTTTGTTTCTTTATTTCGATAAACATGGTTAACGAAAAAAAGGTAATTACGCTGCCTACTACTAAAAATGGTACATTATCACTAGTTTCAAAAATGGCCATAAGTTGTTTTTGGAAAGCCAAAATACCAATACCAGAAATAAAGGTTGAGATGGCATTTAGTCTTGTTGCTTTTTGCGATGTTTTCATGTTTTTTGTTTTATAAAGTTTCTAAAACAAAATTAGATTGAATCAAATCCTTGCAATTGATACTTTGCGCCAATTTGTTATATCTTTATGCTATGAAAATTTTTGCACCATATTTACTTAGCTTACTAAATTTTGCAGAATACCAGGGGCTTGATAGCGATGTCCTAAAAGGTCTTTTGCCGAATCGGAATGTTGACCTTTGTAATCCGGAAGAAATGATTAAGGCTGAAGAATATTTAGCTGTTTTTAATAAGGTTATTGAAGCCTCTAAAAATGATTATTGTGGTTTGAATTTTGGGTGTTACCTTAATTTAGGAGCATTAGGTTTAGTTTTGGAAATATCTCTGAATACTTCAAGTATTGAACAAGGGGTTTTTATTCTTCAAAATTTTCTGGATAGTAAGTTTCCTATCGTTTCGGTTACTGCTATTGAAGATTCTCAAAACTATATTTTACAATTAGATAGCTCTGTGGAAGACATTACATTAAAGAGGCATCTTTTAGATATGGTGCTAAGTGTTATTTATAGAGAACTAAAATTGATGTTAACAGATACTTTCATGCCTCAAATTAAATTGCCATTTATTGAAAGCAAATCTTATAATGATTTGTTAAAAGCGGAGATAACATATAATAACGAATATCAAATAGTTTTACCGCTAGAAGTCGTTAAAACAGAAATTAATAAAAATAAAGTAAAACAGGTCGAGCTTTTATTGCCAAAATTTATTGCGATGTTAAACGCAAGTAAAGCAGGTGATAAGGTTTTTTCGTATCAAATACGGAATATGACTTTAAATATGTGTGCTCCAGAAATTCCCAATTTTGAGCAGGTACAGAAGCAATTTCCTTACAGTAAACGCAATATGCAGCGAAAACTAACAAAAGAAGGCACATCTTTTAGAAGCATAGTCAATACAATAAAGGAAGAGCTTTCAAATTATTTAAAGAATGAAAAACATTTAAAAACTAAAGATTTAGCTTACATTTTGGGCTATTCAGAATCTAGTGCTTATTTGCATGCTGTAAAATCCTGGGCAAGGAAAAGAAATTAACGTCAGTTTGATATATTATAAAATGATAATCAGATACTTAAAAGGTTTTAAAGAAGAAATCATGTCATTCCGACGAGGAACGAGGAGGAATCTCATCATGATGAGATGTCTCGTCACTCATGCTTCGCTCCGTCGACATGACAAACAGCTGTATTTCATTGGATTATATAAGATGTTTTTAATAAAGTTTACGTCGAACTCAGGTTAAATTAATAAGTAATTATTGAGGCTGAATTTTTGATTGGAAAAATACTGGAATAAAGTAAAAATGAAAAAGGTGAACTAGTGTTCACCTTTTTGCCCCAAATCTACCATGAACTTAACCTACTTATGTTATGGTGAGTCAAATATATACTGCTTGCGAAGTTTGATAAAATATTTTAGTTAAACTACTTATATATTGGCTTAAACGGTTATTTTAAAGCTGTTTTAATGTAAAAGGAATGAAAAATAATATTTGGAGATAAATTTTGAAAAGAAACTAGATTGTATAAAAAAAGGCGAACAGTTGTTCACCTTTTTTTGCCCCAAATCTACCATGAACTTAACCTACTTATGTTATGGTGAGACCAAGGTATATGTATTTTAGGTATTCTGATTATTTTTTAGACGAACGGCACGTTTTTTGGATTAAGTGTGTTTTTATGCTGATAAAGTGGAAAAATTCGACAAACCGTAATTAATAAGCACGTTCATTATTACCCTCAAAAAAGTTGATAAACGCTCTGTTTACAACTCTGTTTCCTCCTACTGTAGGATAGTTTCCTGTAAAGTACCAATCTCCTAAATGTTCAGGACATGCTTTGTGTAAATTTTCAACAGATTGAAAGATGATTCTTACTTCTGCGTTAATGCTTTCATCACTTAGTAGTTCGGAAATTTTATCTGATATTTCTTCATCAGTAAAAGGGTCATAAATCTCTTTTACAAAATTCTGCACGTGTTTATCATCTAGATCAGTTTGACTAACACATTTATTATATACATCTTCTACAATATGATACTTATTTGCGTCTTTTAATAAACTTAAAGCAGCTCTAAAAGCAACTAAACTTTCTAGATTGGCCATATCGATACCATAACAATCTGGATATCGAATTTGAGGCGCAGAAGACACCACAATAATTTTTTTAGGGTTAAGGCGATCAAGCATTTTCAAAATACTCATTTTTAATGTCGTACCTCTAACAATACTATCGTCAATAATAACCAAATTGTCCTCTGGTTTTATAACTCCGTACGTAACATCATAAACGTGAGCCACTAAATCATCACGACTGCTATCCTCTGTAATAAACGTTCTAAGTTTTACATCTTTTATAGCAATCTTTTCAATTCGAGCACGCTCAGATAAAATTTCTGTTACCTTCTCGGCAGACAAAGAGCGTTGTCCTTTTAAGATTGTATTAGTTTTCTTTTTATTTATATAAGCTTCAGCAGTTTCGATCATTCCAAAGAATGATGTTTCTGCCGTATTAGGAATATATGAGAAGACGGTGTTTTTAGTGTCATTATCTATAGCTTCAAGAACTTTTGGCATTAACAGCTTACCAAGCGTTTTACGTTCCTGATAGATTTCTGCATCACTACCTCTGGAAAAATAAATACGTTCAAAAGAACAAGACTTTCTTTCTAAAGGTTCTAGTATTTGTTTAAAGCGTACCTCACCAGATTTTTTAATAATAATGGCTTGTCCAGGATCTAATTCTTTTACGTCTTCAAAGTTTACATTAAATACGGTTTGAATTACAGGACGTTCTGATGCAACAACAACAATTTCATCATCTTTATAATAATATGCCGGGCGAATACCTGCAGGGTCTCTTAAAACAAAAGAATCACCATGGCCAATAAGACCAGCCATAGCATAACCACCATCCCAGTTTTTTGCGGCACGTCTTAATATTTTAGCAACCTTAAGTCGCTCGGCAATAAGAGGAGAAGCTTCTCTCTTATTATAACCTTCTTTCTTTAAATCTTTATAAATTTTACTTACAGCATCGTCTAAAAAATGACCGATTTTTTCCATAATAGTTATGGTGTCGGTGTATTCTTTTGGATGCTGGCCCAGTTGAATAAGATTAGCAAAAAGCTCTTTAACATTTGTCATATTAAAGTTTCCTGCCATTATTAAATTTCTATGCATCCAATTATTTTGTCTTAAAAATGGATGTACACTTTCTACACTGTTTTTACCAAAAGTTCCATAACGAACATGTCCTAATAATACCTCTCCTATATAAGGGATGTGCTTTTTTTGTAAAGCAACATTATTAGCATACTCAGGGTGTGCTGTTAACTCGTTATTTACTCTTTCGTTTATCTTACCAAAAATATCTTGAATAGGTTGTTGTGCTACAGAACGTACTCTACTTATATAACGCTCACCAGGTTTAGTATCTAATTTTATACTTGCAAAGCCAGCACCATCTTGCCCACGATTGTGCTGCTTTTCCATCATAAGATACATTTTGTTTACACCATAAAATGCACTTCCGTATTTTTCTTTATAATATTCTAGTGGTTTTAAAAGTCTAATAACTGCTATTCCACATTCATGTTTTAAGGCATCACTCATATGTAAAGTTTTTCGCTTTCGCGGAAATTAAATTATTGGTTCCAAAATAATACTATCTCGGAGTTTTGTTATTAATTAAAAACGCACTCTATTTCAGAGCGCGTTCATTTTATGTTAATTCTATTTTATGTATACTTAATATGTGTTTCTTAAAAATCATATTTAATCGTCTAATTTTCATTAGGGATTGCTATAAATTATCGTTTAAGACGATTTCAAATTGTGTTAACTGTTTAAATTGTAATAAACGTTTGAGAACTTCTTCACTTGATAAATCTTGCATACGTTCAGTGCCAAATTTCTCCACACAAAACGATGCTAATGTAGAGCCATAAATAACAGCATTTTTCATGTTTTCAAAAGAAGTATCTCCAGTCTTTGCAAGATAACCTGCAAAACCTCCAGCAAAAGTATCACCTGCTCCTGTTGGATCAAAAACAGCTTCTAAAGGTAAAGCGGGTGCATAAAATACATTGTCATCATGAAACAATAAAGCACCATGTTCTCCTTTTTTAATCACCACATATTTTGGTCCCATATCATGAATTTTTCTAGCAGCAACAACTAAAGAATATTCTCCTGTTAGTTGTCTGGCTTCTTCATCATTTATGGTAATGACATCTACATTTTTAATCACGTTATGTAAATCTTCCAAAGCACAATCCATCCAAAAATTCATAGTGTCTAAAATCACTAATTTGGGCTTTGTTGTCATTTGGTCTAAAACACTTTGCTGTACCAAAGGGTGTAAATTTCCTAACATAACAATTTCAGCATCACGATAACTTTCTGGAACTATAGGATTAAAATCGGCAAGCGTATTTAATTCTGTAACTAAAGTGTCGCGAGAATTCATGTCATTATGATAACGACCGCTCCAAAAAAATGTTTTTCCATCTTTAACTATTTCAATTCCAGAAATATCTATGTTTTTACTTGATAATAAATCTAAATAGTCTTGAGGAAAGTCATCGCCAGCTATAGATACTATTGACGAGTCTACATTAAATTGTGAAGCTGATAAGCCAATGTAAGTTGCGGCACCGCCTAGAATTTTATCGGTTTTACCGAAAGGCGTTTCAATGGCATCAAAAGCTACTGTGCCAACTATTACTAATTTACTCATAAAAGAGACCTGATAATTTTCTGCAAAGATAAGTCTTTTAAGTGCTAATTCAAGAATATTTTTTTTGAATATAAATACGCTTAGTTGTAACGATGTTATGGGGTGGAAAAAGACTTATTTTCTTCCAAAATCAGCGGGAATTTCTCCCCATGCTTTAGTTTCCCATTTTACAATAACGGTTTTATAACTGTTCTTTTTTAACCAATCAATAGCTCTGTCAATTAATTCAAAAAGGGTCTTGTTTTTATTATTTCGTTCTAGTTTGGTATTACAATTTTTCTTTTTTACCCAACTTATAGCTGTTCTGGAATCGGTATATAAAATGCGATCGCTATTATTTTTTTTAAGTAGAGCCAAGCCATGTACAATAGCTAAAAATTCGCCTATATTGTTCGTTCCTTCTTCAAAAGGACCTTGAATAAAGAGTTGTTTTTTAGTTTTGGTATCAACACCTCGATATTCCATTTTCCCTGGGTTGCCACTTGAGGCGGCATCAACCGAAATAGAGTTATAGTTAGGTTGCCCTATTTTTCTTAATTGCTCTTTAGAGAGTTCACTTTTAAATGTAGAAGATTTTCCTATGTAGTCCTTATAATTTCCCTTTAAAGCTTTTTTTGCAGCTTCAAATGTAGAAAACGACTTGTATTGAGCGCCCTGAAAATCTTTTATTTGTGCTTTACAATCACTCCAAAATTCAAAAACCCCCGTGTGATGCCCTCTCCAAACAGTGTAATATTTCTTTTTCTTCTTAGACATTTTTTTTCATTCCCGCGAAGGCGGGAATCTTAATTTAAGTTTTAATTTTATTCAGATAACAACTTCTCAATAACTTTAGGGAAATGTTCCATTTCCAATTCATGAATTTTTTCAGCAACATCTTCGGCCGTATCAGAAGGGGAAACATGACATTTTGATTGAAAAATAATAGCGCCCTCGTCGTAATTTTCGTTCACGTAATGTATGGTAATACCAGTTTCAGCTTCATTATTTGCAACAACAGCTTTATGAACATTCATACCATACATGCCTTTACCTCCATATTTTGGTAATAAGGCCGGATGAATATTAATTACTTTATTAGGGAATTCTTTTAAAATAAGCTCTGGAAATTTCCATAAAAATCCAGCAAGAACAATTAAGTCTGGTTGAGAAGCCTTTAAGATATTTAATACGTCATTTGTTTTTGTAAACGCTATTCTGTTAAAAGACAACGCGCTCACTTTTAGGTTTTTAGCACGGTCTAAAACTTTGGCACGAGGATTGTTAGTAAGTACTTGAATAACAGACGCATTATCGCTGTTGTGAAAAAACTTAACTAAATTTTCAGCATTAGTACCACTTCCGGACGCAAAAATTACAATACGGTTCATTTTACAGTTTATAATGTTAAAATTATTCAACAAAAAAAAGAATAATTATTAACAATTTGAAGGTGAAATATAAATAGTTAAAACTTATTTTAGTAAATTACAAACACATTTTTATATGAAAGATGTGTTTTAAAAATAAAGTTTTTTATTTTTGCCAACTAATTAAAATTTAAAATTAAAATATTATGTCAGACATTGCATCAAGAGTAAAAGCGATTATCGTAGACAAATTGGGAGTTGATGAGAACGAAGTTGTAACAGAAGCAAGCTTCACAAACGATTTAGGAGCGGACTCATTAGATACTGTTGAATTAATAATGGAATTCGAAAAAGAATTTGATATTCAAATACCAGATGATCAAGCTGAAAACATTGCTACAGTAGGTCAAGCTATTTCTTATATAGAAGAAGCAAAATAAGCATTACACTTTATGGAGATAAAGAGAGTTGTAGTCACAGGGTTAGGGGCTTTAACACCTATAGGTAATACCAAAGAAGAATTTTGGGAAGGACTTATTAGTGGTAGAAGTGGTGCTGCGCCTATAACATATTATGATACCGAGAAATTTAAAACAAAGTTCGCTTGCGAATTAAAGGGTTTTAATGCAACTGATTTTCTTGATAGAAAAGAGGCTCGTAAGATGGATAAATTTGCGCAGTACGCTATGGTGGCTTCAGATGAAGCTATCGCAGATGCTAAATTAGATCTGGATGAGGTGAATAAGTTGCGGGTAGGTGTTATATGGGGAGCAGGAATTGGAGGTTTAGAAACCTTTCAGCAAGAAGTTTTGAACTTTGCCGATGGTGATGGAACTCCAAGGTTTAATCCATTCTTTATTCCAAAAATGATCGCAGACATTGCACCAGCCAATATTTCCATAAAACATGGATTTATGGGACCAAATTATACAACGGTTTCTGCATGTGCCTCTTCTGCAAACGCTATGTTTGATGCTTTAAACTCAATCCGTTTAGGGTATTGTGATGTAGTTGTTACAGGAGGAAGTGAGGCAGCGGTTACTATTGCTGGAATGGGTGGTTTTAATGCCATGCATGCATTATCTACTAGAAACGAAAGTCCAGAAACAGCTTCAAGGCCATTTGACGGAACCAGAGATGGTTTTGTTTTAGGAGAAGGAGCTGGTGCTTTAGTTTTAGAAGAGTACGAGCATGCTAAAGCAAGAGGAGCAAAAATATATGCAGAAGTTGCAGGAGGCGGATTGTCTTCTGATGCATATCACATGACAGCTCCACATCCAGAAGGTATTGGTGTGGTTGAAGTCATGAAAAATTGCTTAGAAAATGCCAACCTTAAGCCAGAAGATGTAGATCACATAAATACACATGGAACTTCTACGCCATTGGGTGATGTCGCCGAACTTAAAGCTATTTCTAAAGTTTTTGGAAATCATGCCAAGAATATAAATATTAATTCAACGAAATCAATGACAGGGCACTTATTAGGTGCAGCTGGAGCTATTGAAGCTATTTCGGTTATATTGGCAATGGAAAACGGTGTTGTTCCTCCAACGATTAACCATACTACAATAGACGAGAGCATTGATCCTGAATTAAATTTAACTTTAAATAAGGCTCAAAAACGTGACGTTAAAGTAGCTATGAGCAATACGTTTGGATTTGGTGGACACAACGCTTGTGTAGTATTCAAAAAAATTGATTGAAATCTGAATGAATGATAGACCATAACAATACATTAAACTTTTCAGTAAAATGAAACATGGTTTATTACATCTGACATAAAAATAACATTATTAATTTTCAGATGAAAAGCATTCGTAACATATTAAATTCCCGTTCTAAACGCAACGGGAATTTTTTTATGCAATTAACTAAAATTCTTGGGTTTAAACCTAAACACATTAAGTTCTACAAAACAGCATTCACTCATCGATCCATGAATATAAAGGATAGTAAAGGCAATGCTATTAATTATGAACGGTTAGAGTTTTTAGGAGATGCTACATTAAGTGCCGTCATTGCATCACATTTGTATCTAGAAGTACCAAGTGGTGATGAGGGATACCTAACCAAGATGCGTTCTAAGATTGTAAGTAGAGAGCATTTAAATGAACTAGGGAAAGACTTAAATTTAATAGACTTAGTAGAAAGTAAAATTCCACCTGGGCAGTTTGGAGACAATATTCATGGTAATATTTTTGAAGCTTTAATAGGGGCTATTTTTCTTGATAAAGGATATAAGTTTTGCGAAAAGTTTATATATAAATGTGTTATTATTCCTTATGTAGATATTGAAACTTTAGAGGGCAAAGTTATTAGCTATAAAAGCTTGCTCATTGAATGGTGTCAAAAAGAAAAGAAAACATTTGGCTATAATGTATATGAAGATACTGGTAATGATGAGGTTCGACATTTTTCAGTAAAACTATCTATAGACGAAAAAATTGTTGCAAAAGCACGTGCAACGTCAAAGAAAAAAGCAGAAGAAAAAGCTTCAAAACGCGCTTTTTTTGCATTTCAAAGCAAGATATCTAAAATGATTTAATACTTTTTGGGTAAAAGGACTAAACTATAACGTTTTCGTTTATTTTGTTATTAACATATCAGTCAAACGTATTCCGATTGACTGTTTTTAATATTATATTTACCACGATTAATATAAGTTATGGCTGTACACAAGCTTATTCTTGATGATGTTTTTGAAGAAGATCTATATACTTTAATAGCAATTCATTGTACCCTTGAAGATTATCGTTTAGCATATCTTTTAAATAAATATTTAGGAATAAGTCTTATAAGAAAACCATTGGATTTAGATTATCAGAATGGAAAATCAACGTATTCAATTTTTGAATGGGAAGATAATAAACAACAAACAATCTGGAATCTAGTATCTAATATTTGCAAAACAGAACATTATAGACAAGGAAGTAACGAATCATTATTTGATTCTGAAGAAAAAATAACGAGGACAACATATTTAATACCAGAATATAAAACGGTTAATTATTTTTTAAAAATAGATAATGACATCAATTTTAGTAAAGAGAAATATATTCTGAACAATGTATTAGAAGTACCTCAAATAGCTACGGCTTATAGTATTGATAGCAATCAATTGAAATCTAAGGACAATTTAATTTTTAACTAATGTCAACAACAAAGAAAACGAAGATAGTAGCAACATTAGGACCTGCTACAAGTACAAAAGAAGTTTTAAAGGGAATGCTTGAAGAAGGCGTTAATGTATTTAGAATAAACTTCTCTCATGCCGATTACAGTGATGTTACCCAACGCATTAAAATGATAAGAGAGTTAAATGAAGAATTCGGTTTTACTGCTGCCATTTTAGCAGATTTACAAGGCCCTAAACTTCGTGTTGGTGTTATGAAAGAGGAAGTAGTTGTGCATCCTGATGATGAAATCGTATTTGCCACTGGCGAACGTTTTGAAGGTACAAAGGAACGTGTTTATATGACATATGAAAGGTTTCCACAAGATGCAAAATCAGGAGAGCGTATCCTTTTGGATGATGGGAAATTAATTTTTGAAGTAGCCTCTACCAATAATAAGGACGAAGTTATTGCTCGCGTTATTCAAGGAGGTCCGCTTAAATCTAAAAAAGGCGTAAATCTTCCTAATACAAATATTTCGCAACCAGCTTTAACCGAAAAAGATATTGAAGATGCTATTTTCGCTATTAGCCAGGAGGTGGATTGGATTGCTTTGTCGTTTGTGCGTCATGCAGAAGATTTAATGCAACTTCGCGATTTAATAAATAAGCATAGCGAGCATAAAATACCAATTATAGCTAAAATTGAAAAGCCAGAAGCTGTAGAGAATATCGATAAAATTGTAACACACTGTGATGGTCTTATGGTTGCTCGTGGTGATTTAGGTGTAGAGGTTCCTGCAGAGGAAGTACCGCTTATTCAAAAACAATTGGTGTTACGTGCTAAAAAAGCAAGAATTCCAGTAATTATAGCAACCCAAATGATGGAGACTATGATTTCTAGTTTAACGCCAACAAGAGCAGAGGTAAACGATGTTGCGAATTCGGTTATGGATGGTGCAGATGCTGTAATGCTATCAGGAGAGACGTCTGTAGGTAGTTACCCTGTACAGGTTATTAAGCAAATGTCTAACATACTTAAAAGTGTAGAAGATTCAAAATTAATTAAAGTACCTCAATTACCACCTCATATTCGTACAAATCGTTATATAACAAAATCTATTTGCTACCATGCTGCTAATATGGCAAACGAAATTAGTGCAAAAGCTATTTCAACATTAACAAATAGTGGGTATACAGCATTTCAAATTTCGGCATGGAGACCATCGTGTCATATTTTAGTTTTTACATCTAATAAGCGCATATTAACACGCCTTAGCTTGCTTTGGGGGGTTCGTGCTTTTTACTATGATAAATTTGTAAGTACAGATGAAACGATTGAGGATGTAAATAATATTGCCTGTAAAATGGGGTATTTAGAAGAAGGAGATATGCTTATTAGTTTAGCCGCAATGCCAATTAAAGACAGGGGTATGGTGAATACATTACGAGTTACAGAAATAGAGACTTGTAATTTTTAATAACTTGATAGGAGAAGTTGATTTTAATTAGTTTAGTTCTTACAAATCAAATAAATAGGCTATAGAAAAATTAAAAAAACCAGTTGTATTTAAGTTAGATTCTGTACCTATAGCAGAAGGTAAATTTATATTATATCCAAATTCGAATTCAAAAGAGTTAGTACTAAATTCTAATGGAATATTAATTTGTGTATTAATTAAATTGAACACATTGTTTTCTAAATAATTTGTTACTGGTACACCATTTATTATAGTTGTTTGTGCTAACTCAAAAGTTTGCTTTCCGGCAACAATATTTAGTTCGGGTTTTAATTTTAAACTGCTTTTTTTTGTTTTAAGTAGTTTAAAAGAGGCATAACTTGTGGACGTAATTTGAAATGATTGGTCATTTCCAAATAAATAAGTTCCAGAGAGTTGTGTGCCTATTGTACGTTGTTTGTTTGTTATACCAGAACCCAGAGTTAAAGCATAGTGAAAAGGATTATTTACCCCATTAGAATAAAAATACCTTGAGCCTATGGCATAGAGTCTAAATAATTTGTTTTTGCCTAGGCTTTTACTATACCCTATGGAAGCAGCAGTGTAATCCCATTTAGGGACAAATTCATTATAATATATTCCAGATAAACTAAACATGTACCCTTTGGAATGCATATATGTAATTTGAGGTCTTATATTGTATTGATCAATACCAATATCTCTTCCAGAAAAATAAGTATCACTATTATAGTCTACAGAGACATATAAAAATTTAAAATTATTAACTCCTTGTATTAGCTCGTCTAAAATATCGTTTTCCAATAGACTATCAATAATCTCATCGACCTCTTTTTCTTTATCAATAGGTAACTTTTCCTGTGAGTATGTAAATAGGCCACTTGAAAATATTGCAAATGCCAAGAAGACTTTTTTCATGGATTTTTATTTATACTTGAAAAAGAAATAGAGTTTAGATATAAATATGGAAAAGTGGTTGAATTTTTTATTCAACCACTTTTCTCTTATAACTTGGTGTGAAAGGCATCGAATTAGCCACCATTATTATGCTTCCCCCTTTTCTTTCTATCCCGTCTTACAGACTCACGCAACTCATTTCTATCTTCTCCTCTTCTGGTTTTAAACCGTGTGCGCAATTGTTGTCGTTGCTCACGTGTTAATGTTGCTTTAAATTGTTCTTTAAGCCTATTTACTTTAACCTTATTTTCTTTAAGCAGATTTTTTTGGGTTTCGGTAAAAGACAACACTAAGGCATTTCGTCTTTCTTCTTTTGAAAGTTTAGCATTTTCTAATATGGCTAATTGCTCGGCAGTAAGACTGGCCTTAAAGGCTTCTCTATTTGTTTTAATTAAGTTACGCTGCTCCTGCATGAGTTTTTGTTGCTCCTGTGTTAGATTTCCCTTATCAAGGTTTTCTTGAGCTCCTAAACTTGTGATGCCTATAAAAATACCCAGCATTAGTAATTTAATTTTTTTTACAAATTTCATGTCTTCAATTTTTGTTTCTCAACGAAACAGAATGTTTTATAGCTATGAGCTTAGTGCTTTCTTCTTTTCCTTTTCAATTCTATTTCGGTAACTGTGCCATCTACTTCAGTTAGTGTGCCTATATTATCGCAGGTGCCATCACCATAATCCAAACTAGAAGTTTCTCCATTTACAGTGTATGTTTTAACACCTTGTACAATGTACTTGCATGCTGCCGGTTTTACTAAAGGTATTGTTATTTCAACTACTTTTGCATTTCCTTCAGCATTTGTAAACGTATGTGATCCAGTAACGGTTTTTTCATCATCTTTATGTGTGTCTGTATCCCCACCACTAGTAATAACTACCAAACGTGTTCCTACTTTAGTTACAGTCCCTTCATCGGTTTCTACAGAGATATCTACAGAGCCACTTATTTGTGGATTGCCATCACCATTAGCAGCAATGAACTCATGGGTTTTTGTTCCATTTATTACATGACCATTTATAGTAAAATTGGTAAATGTAACTGTACGGGTTTTGTCTATATCGGAGGTAGATTTTACTATGATAATCGTTCCCGAAATAACATCGCCATTTCTATCTACACAATCTTCTGGGAATGATACAGTAATTGTAACCGTATTATCTAAAGTTTCTTCTTCAAATACAGTACAATCAGGAAAAAAACCCGAACGATCATGACAATTTTTTCTTGGTGGAAATTTTTCTGAACTTGATTTACCAGTAGCAATATTTGATTCAAATTCTAAAGAACTCATGGCGTATAAGCTATAAGAGTCAGCCACACTTTCAACGCTTTCAATAGAGGCTTCAAGTGCTACCAATTCTGATGTGCTATCAGAAACTAATGTGTCTTCTGTTACAGATTCGTCTTTATTACAAGACATAAAAAATAATGTAAGTGTTGCTATAGCCATGGCTATCATAAATTTGTTCTTTTTCATAACAAAGGGTTTAATTAGTATTAATATTATAAAGCTTCTTTTAAAAGAGCTTCCTCTAAAACATAGTTGTCAATAAATTCATCAATATCATTTTCTTCTATAAAGAGTGAAGTAACTAAAATATCATCTTCTGCAAATGGATTGCTATCACTCTCGAATTTAGTTTTATCTAGTTGTTTAATAGTATCCAAAACAATAGTTTGACTATTATCTATATGCAAACTGTTATTAGATTTTACAATTGTAATAGCAATAAGTAATATAACAGATGCCGCAGCGTACCAAACAAAGGGTTTTTTTAAAAAGAAAACAGGTTTTTTATGCTCTGTTTTATCAGAAATTTTGTCTAATATATCTTGTTTGGATTGAGAAAAGTAATTTTCTGGAATGCTTAATCCTAATTCTTCAGTATGCAATTTTTGCATGTTCTTATCAAGTAATTTTTGATGATTTACTTGCTTCTTGAATAGTATATTATTGTTTTTTGAATCCATGTTATTTACTTAGACCTGGGTTTTTTCTAAAAGTTGAACAGAGAACATATTTTTTTCAATATGCTTAACGGTATTATAATAAGAAGACTTTATTGTACTTTCCTTTACATTTATAATTTCCTCTATTTCTCTAAAAGTTAAATCGTCAAAATATTTCATTTGAAATATTTCTCTTTCTCTTTCTGGAAGTTCAAATAAAATATGTTGTAATTTTAATTGAGCCTCATTACTATCAAAAAAAACATCGCTAACCAAATGGTTTAAATAAGAGGCGTTAACGTCATTAATAGAAACACTTTTTCTTTTATTGTTTTTTTCTAAAAATCGAAGCGATTCGTTATAGGCTATTCGATACATCCAGGTATGAAGAGAACTTTGTTGTTTAAAATTGGGTAAGCTTTTGTAAATTCTTAAAAATGTATTTTGAAGAACATCGTCTGCGTTTTCATGAGTGATTACCAGTTTGCGAATATGCCAATACAATCGCTCTTGGTAGAGGTTCAGCAATTTTGCAAATGCCTTTTCTTTACCCTTAGAACTAATTAATTCTTTTACAAAAATGGCTTCGTTTGTCAAAGTTTAACTAAAAAAGACTTAAGTGTATTTATAGAAAATACGAGTTATTGAACAATACTGTTTTAGTTAGACCTTTAAAAAGAGAAATAGTTTATTTTGTATTTTAATATGTAGATGTTTGAGTTTTATAAAGCCGAATTTAAAACTCGAATTTCAATTGCACACTCACACTTTTTTGCTCAGGCTTTTTCTTCGTTTCAGTATTTAAATTAGATATCGATATTCCCAATAATCTTACCGAATTGCTCAATTTTTCCTGATATAACAAATCCTTTGCAGTTTCTAGAATAACACTTTTATCGTTAATAAAATATTGCAATGTTTTACTCCTGGTTTGTAATGTAAAGTCACTGTATTTTATTTTTAGAGTTACTGTTTTTCCAGCGACTTTACTTTTGTTCAAACGTCGTGAAACTTCGTCGGCAATATGTTCAAGTTTTTCAAGCATAAATATTTCGCTTGATAAATTTTCGTAAAAAGTACGTTCGGCAGCTAACGATTTTCGTATTCTGTTAGGTTTTACCTCGCTATTATGAATACCCCTGACTATGTGGTAATAATAGCGTCCAGATTTTCCAAAGTTTTTGTCAAGATACTCAAGTGATTTTCCTTTTAAATCCAAGCCTGTAAAAATACCTTTTTGATACATTTTTTCTGCAGTAACCTTACCCACGCCATAAAACTTCCTAATATCTAATTGTTCTAAGAATTCAATGACTTCTTCTGGATTTACCGTTTTTTGTCCATTGGGCTTATTGTAATCACTTGCCACTTTAGCTATGAATTTATTAATAGAAATTCCAGCAGAAGCTGTTAAACCAACTTCTTTAAAGATGCGCTCACGAATTTCTTCTGCAATTAAAGAAGCACTTGGATTCCCTTTTTTATTTTCAGTAACATCTAAATAAGCTTCATCAAGTGAAAGTGGTTCTACCAAATCGGTATAATCATAAAAGATACGTTTAACTTTTTTAGAAATTTCGGTATATCTATCAAAACGCGGTTTTACAAAAATTAAACCAGGGCATAATTTAGAAGCCAAATTACCAGCCATAGCACTTTTTACTCCAAATTTTCTAGCCTCATAACTAGCCGCACTAACAACACCTCGTTTACCGCCACCACCAACAGCAATGGCTTTTCCCTTAAGCTCAGGGTTATCCATTTGCTCAACAGATGCATAAAATGCATCCATATCCACATGAATGATTTTTCTTATTGGTAAATCGTCAGACATACTGTAAATTTATGAATTCCTACGGAGGCAGGAATCTCAATTTATGAGATTTGAATAAAATTAATAAGATACTCACTTTCGTGGGCATTATTATGATAGAAATAGAACGTAAATTTTTAGTAGCATCAAATGGGTATAGAGATGAAGCATTTAAGCATACTAGAATTACTCAAGGATTTTTAAATACTCACAAAGCACGAACAGTTCGTGTTAGGTTGAAAGGAGATATAGGCTATATAACGGTTAAAGGAGAGTCCACGCAAAATGGACTATCACGATTTGAATGGGAAAAAGAAATATCTAAAACCGAAGCAGAATCACTTTTAAATATTTGTGAATCAGGAGTTATTGATAAAATTCGCTATGAAGTAAAGATTAAAAATCATATTTTTGAAATAGATGAATTCTTTGGAGATAATGAGGGTTTAGTCATTGCAGAAGTTGAATTATGCAATGAGGATGACATCTTTGATAGACCTCAATGGATAGGTGAAGAAGTTACAGGACAGATAAAATATTATAACTCCCAGTTAAGTAAACACCCATATAAAACGTGGTAATAATCTAAAAAGACCTAATTATGAAACATTTAGTAATACCAGTATTTTTAGCATGTGTTCTTTTTTCGTGTAAAGAAGGCACAAAAGCTTCTATAGCAGATGTTAAAGAGAATGCCTCAGAAGTTGTTGAAGAACAAGTTGACTCAATAATAGAAGTTACACAAGAACCTATTAAGAAAACCGTAAAACAAATTAAAGAGGAACTTGCCGCAAAAGGCTTTAAGATTTTTGATTATGTTGATGAAAAAACGCAAGACACTATTTTAATGCAGCAATATTTCATGGCGTTTTTAAAAACAGGACCTATAAGAGGACAAAACGAAGAAGAAACAGCTTTATTACAGGAAGAGCATTTAGCACATTTAACGAAAATGTACGAGTTAGGATATGCAGATATTTCTGGTCCTTTTGGGGATGATGGAGATATTCGCGGAATTACTATTTATAATGTACCCACATTAAAAATGGCAGATAGTTTAGCAAAGTCTGACCCTATGGTGAAAGCAGGGCGCTTAGAAATTGAGATACACCCGTGGTGGGCAGGAAAAGGGTTTCCTTTGCGATAGATGTTAAGACTTTTAAAGATCCTACTTAGTATCATTAATGTTATAATTATTATAACATTAATGATCATTCATTTTGTTACAAAAGAGAATAGTTATGAGGCGTCTTTATATTTTTATACGTTCCCTCTACCCATAGTTATTCTTATAGTTTTAATACTTTCTATTTTTATAAAAAAAAGAAAATATCATCTAATATTAGTAGGGATTTTATTAGCTATCTGGTTAGGAAGAAGCTTTAGAATTCATTTTGCAGATGATATAAAAGAAACAGATTTAGAGGTTGTTTTTTGGAATGCTTCACATGACAGGGATTTTGAAGAAGCTTTTAATGTCAATGAAGGTATTCCAGATATACTTGTTTTGGTTGAACATGGTGAATTTATAGTGAAAGAGTTTCAGCAAAAATATCCTGATTATAATTTTTATAGATCCATTAGGGGGATCAGTGTTTTTTCGAGAACACCGTTAAAAATTATAAATGAAACAACATCAAAATATAAATCCAACTTTATAAATTTTGAAAGCCAAGGAATTAATTTCTATGTTTTTGATGTGTCGGCAAGCATGGATGTACCTCGCGAATGGGAACTAACATTTGTAAACACATTAATTCAAGAAACGAATAATACTGTGATTCTAGGAGATTTTAATGTGCCTTATGAATCTAAATATTTCGATGCTATTAAAACGAATTTTAATCATGCTTTCTCAGAAAAGGGAAATGGTTTTAGGGAAACTTGGTTTTGGAATATTCCTTTACTGTCTTTAGATCATATTTGGGTATCTAAAGATTTAAAAGTCCTTAAAACAGAAAAGATAGCTACTTTTAAAAGTGATCATAGTATGGTGAAAACATATGTTAGAAAATGATTTTATTAAGAAATTATACCGTTTAGTTTATATACAGCCCTTCTGTTTTTATTCTAAGGTGATTATTCATTTCTATAATAGAGTCTATAAGATACTCGTTGCTATCTATTAATTCTGATGAATGTTTTTTATTAACTTTTAATAATGCTTTATTTTCATTTAAAATTGAAGTTACATTATTTGTACTGTTTAAAGGTAGGTTTTTGTTTATTATTACCATAACTGCGACTATAATAGAAACAATTCCTATGTAAAAAACAGGCTTTATAGTTTGTTTATGGCTAATCGAAATATTAGAATAAATTGAATATCTTTTTTGTTTTGGAAATTTTTGATTAAAAGCTTCTAATAATATTTTGTGTGTGGTATCATTTACATTTAATTTTTTAAAATCGTTTTCAAAAGATTTTTTAGAATTAATTAAAAGTAAGCGAAAGTCATTATATTCGGTCTCAGTTATTAATGATAAAACAAATTCTTTTTCTTGAAACGATAAATCAGAAAAACGTTTTTTTAGTAATAGGTCTTCAATAGTTAATCTCATAATTTTAGATTTTGATAGAACTAAATTTTTTTAGTTTCACCGACAATTTTTTTGTAGCATAAAATAATCTTGATTTTACTGTTCCTTCAGAACACGCCATAATTTCACTTATTTCTTTAATAGACATATTATCTTGATGTCTTAAGATAAATGTCACACTATGTTTTTCATTCAGTTTTCCAAGCTCGTTATTTAAACTCTTTTTGAATAATAAAAAATCATCTTCGTTATTAATTATGATAGATGATGCAGCATCGTTTTTCAATTCTTCAACATTCAAATTTATTGTTTTACCCTTTCTAGTGGCATTATTTCTATATTCATTTTTACACATGTTGTAAGCAATACAATATATCCACGATGAAAAGCTTTTTTTATAATCAAATAGCTCTGCCTTTTCTACTAATTTTAAAAACAAATCTTGTAAAAAATCTTGAGCCTTATTGTTATCTCGATATAGTTTTTGGTAAAAGAAAAGAAAAAGCTTTTTTGAATATCTTTCGTAAATTTCATTAAAAGCTTTTTCTTTTCCTTTATTTATAAGAACTATCAATTCTTCATCAGACTTGTTTTTATAATTAATTCTAAATTGAAATTCCAATATAAGTTATTAAAAATTAAAACGATTCTTCAAAGTTAACGTTGGTAGGCTCTTTAAGCTTTATAGCTCCTTGATGTCCAGTGTTTTTAACATCATCACTAACTATTTCAAATTTAAAATCATCAATCAAAACTTCCCCGGTACCAGATGCTAAAACACCGTATGCTATATTTATAGCCTCTTTAGGTACTTTAAGAATAATTTCATATTTAGTCCAATTTGTTGTGCCTTTTATGGGTCTGTTTTGCATGTTGTCAAAACCTAATGATTTTTCTCTATTTGTACCATCTATTCTTAACCACATTCCAGCCCAGTCTTTTATATTCTTAGATTTAATATAAGATGTCAATTTTACTTTTTTCCCTAAGAACTTTTTAGGTTCAAAATTTTGCATTATGGTTCCAAAACCTTTAATGTTAGGTTTGATGGATTTTAAATAAGCAACATTGCTATTTCTTTCTTTGTTTTTCGTTATCCCAATTTCGTAAGATTCTGGTTTGCTTCCTGCTAAAAACCATCCTTTAATTGTTTGTTTGTTAGCTTGGGTGAAAGACAATAAAGCCAAACCGAAAACAACAAAGGTTAGTTTAGATAACCTTGATTTTATTTTTTTCATTTCTTAAAAATTAAATGTTTTATTTAGTATACACGTTATTTTGAAAAGGTTCAAAAAAAGATACGTTATTTAAAACCAATTTTATTTTAATATCTCAAAACGACATTTAGCCTCATTCCCAAATTCATCCACAACAGTAATGATGTGCGAACCTTGCTTTGGTTTGATTGCCATATCATGAATGTCTTTAGTGCTTCCAATAAATGTACTATCAATATACCAAAACAAAGTGCTTTCAGGTTTAGAATGTGCTATTTTTAAAATAAGATCATTGGTTTTTCCATCAAAATCTTTTGGCAAAAAAATGGGATTATTCTCTTTAGGATAAATAAATTCCATTGAAGCATTAGTTGTCCCTATACAATCACTTCTGAATTTAGGAAGCGGTTTGTAAAATGGGTTTTTAGTTTTGTAATAATAGGCCATTAAAGGGGGTAAAACAAACCAGGGTTTGTGAATGATATCGCTTAAATCTTCACAAGAAGTATTTACTTGAAACGATTCACTGTTATCTACATGGATTAATACATGATAGGGGCATGGTTTTGTTTTTAATCCACTTACCTGAATAAATTTCTGTTCAATAGTGTTGCAATTTGGAGATGCTCTATGGCCGCTTTGTTTACAAATATCAGTCTCTTGCATTTCATCAAAAGGTTTTGAAAACCAGTTACTATTTGGTAATAAATCAAAGACTTCAAATAAAATAGGAGCTGCTGTTTGTACACCAACTAAACCCGGTCGTCCTTCTCCATCCGCATTACCAACCCAAACCCCAACAACATAATCTTTAGTAGTACCAATGGCCCAGGCATCCCGAAACCCAAAACTAGTACCAGTTTTCCATGCAATCTGTTTAGAACCATCAAAAAATTCCCAGCTTTCATCACTTTCAGGCCTGTTTACTTCTTTTAAACTTTCATAGGTCAAATAAATAGATGCCGCATCAAAAAGTGTTTTACCACTAGTCTTATCTCCAAAATCAATATTGTTTGAAGCTAAAAAAGTAGGTTCACAAAACTCATTTGAAAAATACTCACTGGAAGTTTCCGAAAAATGATTTAAAGTTGAAGAGAGTGCCGCATAACTTTTACATAAATCCCAAAGGTTACTTTCTGCGCCTCCTAAAATAAGTGATAGTCCATAATGGTTTGCGTTATACTTTAAGTCTTTTAACCGTAAAGTTTTTAAATAATGATGGAACCTATCTAAACCGAACTCTTGAAGCATTCTAACAGCTGGAACATTTAACGAACGCGATAAAGCTCTACTAGCAGGAACAGCGCCGTCATAGGTTTTGTTATAATTCTCTGGATTGTAACTACCAAATTGAGTAGGAACGTCTGCAACTAGGGTATTAGGCAATAAATCCCCAGCATCTAACATAGCGGCATATAAAAAAGGTTTTAAAATGCTACCTGTACTTCTAGGTTTATTTATAATGTCAACATCTTTTTGGTGTGCTTTGTATGTTGGTGTATTGCCCACATAAGCTAAAACCTGCCTAGTCTTTACATCTAAAACTAACACGGCTGCATTATAAATTTCATTTTGGCTTAGTTGATTATAATGGTTTTTTATAATGTAGTTTACACGCTGCTGAAGTTTAGAGTCAATAGTTGTTTTTATACACTTACCATGATTGGTTTGGGATACTCTTTGTAATAGATGAGGTGCTATTTGTGGTAGTGGATATGGTTTTTGAGGCAAGCCTTCAGCAATTGATAGTTTATAGGTTAAAGAATCAATCAAGGTGTTTTCTAAAAGTTTTTTTAAAAGACGATCACGCTTTTTTAATAATCGACCCTGGTTTTTCCCTGGGTAAATTAAACTAGGAGCATTTGGTAAAACGGCTAGAGTAGCACTTTCCGCCCAAGATAATTGATTAGCGTTTCTATTAAAATAACGCCATGATGCAGCATCTAACCCAACAACATTTCCTCCAAAAGGAGCATGGCTACTATAATAGGATAATATTTTGTTTTTGGATTCTCTTAACTCTAATCGAGTAGCCAAAATAATTTCTTTAAGCTTTTCGAAATAAGTTCTTGATTGCCCTTTTCTTGACAATCGAATGACTTGTTGTGTAATGGTGCTTCCTCCTCGTTTTACAGAACCAGATTTTAGATTATCCCTTAATGCTTTATAGATAGATATAGGGTTGAAACCAGGGTGCTTATAAAAATATTCATCTTCAAATTGAACGATACAAGTTTTAAATTTTTCAGGAATACTATCGTTTTGAGGAAATCGCCATTGGCCATCTTTGGCAATTTGGGCACCTAATAGTTCATTATTTGAACTAGTAATAACGGTTGTTGTAGGATCTTTAAAAAGTTGTTTCGGTAGACAGAAATAATACGCAATCAATAATACAGCTAATATTGCTGATTTAATTTTATGACGTTTTATATAGTTTTTTATTCTGTTCATTTGGTTTTTGACCCTTCCGTCTTTGATTTCTTTTCTGAAATCAAATCCACCTTCCCTTTGTAAGGGAAGGAGTTAAGGGTAACTTCATTTTAAATTTAGTTTAATTGATTCATGTTAATTCTTGTTTGATTCTCCTCCTTGAAAAGAAGGCGTGGATTTTATTTCAACACTTAGAAATAGGAGGCGAGGTGGGTTTTTTAATCTTTAAAATGATTACTTATTTCCTCTAATAAATCTGTAATATTTTTAAAAACTAATTTGTTTTCAAACCGAATTACTTTAAAGCCTAAGTTTTCTAAGACTTGAGTTCGTTCATAATCATAATTTTGTTGAGCAAAACTGTTATGATAGGCTCCGTCTAATTCTATAATTATTTTTTCTGATGCACAATAGAAATCAACTATATAGTTTTTAATACTATGTTGTCTTCTGAATTTTCTTCCTTTAAGTTGTTTCTTTTGTAAAAATGTCCATAATGTTGCTTCTGCTGAAGTTGAATTTTTTCGTAATTCTTTTCTATATCCTTCTAGGTATTTATGATTATGGATTTTGTTGCTCATAATTTATGGTTTTACCCTTTCGTCTTTAATTTCGATTTTAAATTTTAGTTTCATTGTTTATTGCATACTCTTATCTAACTCTCCTCCTTAAAGATGAGGAGTGGATTCAGATTTCTCAAAAATCTGAAGACGATGAGGTTTTAAACTCATACTCTCGTTCTACTTTACAGATTTTTACATTGTACCAATTATACCATTCGGTTCTTCCCTTTTGTTGTGCTAGCAAATGTTCACTTTGTTGTTTCCAGTTTTTTATAGCATCTAAACTTTTCCAATAACTTACTGTTATACCAACATCGTTTCGGGCGCTGTCTATTCCTAAATAGCCATCCTGTTGTTTTGCTAGAGCTTCCATTTTATTAGCCATTTCAGAGTAGCCTTCAATATTTTCAGTATGCGTTGATGTAAAAATGACTGCATAATAAGGTTCAAAATCTTTGTTCATATTTTTTAATTAAAAGTCACTTAGTGGTAGTTTTCTTTTGTCCCAGGTTAATACTTGTACGCCACAGGAATAATGAGCCTTATCAGGTTCGTTATTTATTAAATGACTAAATCTAGGATAGTTTAAATCTAGTTTTTTAATTATGATTGATTGCATGGGCCATTCAATATGGTGTACATCGTATTCAATAATATGTTTTTTATGGTCTTGAAAAACAGCATAGCGTTCGGTTAACCATAAATCGGTTTTGTCTTTTTCAGGAGCAGTGTCTTCTAGGCCATATTCAATATGAAATGAGTCTTTAAACGTTTCATTTGTTGATGTGTAAACAGAGCTGCTCCGACTCATCTTTGAATATTGATAAGGGAATTTAGACATCATTTTTAAAATCTTGCAAGAAGATTTTTTACTACCTTCCATGTTTAAAAAATAAACACTTGGCTTACCATTATAAATAATATATACTCTAATATTAATTTCAAAAAAATCTGAAATATAAGGCACTTTAGGAAGGTTTTTGATGCCTATATTATTCATATTAAACGCGACCAGACTTATCCATGTTTTATCATGAATAATATCTGGTTTTATGCCTTTTGGAAGGAAAGGAATTATTAATTCAGGATTTACTTCCCAATGTAAAAAAACGGCTTTATTCCATTCCTGATAATACATCCAAGGACGATCTGGGTATGTAAACGAGCGATGCTCTTTTTGTTTTAATATACCTTCTATATTCATAAAACTTATTGATAAGGTTTTACTAAGACTTTCATCTTTGATTTCTTTTAGAAACTCAGAATTTTTAATTTATATTATTACTTCTCAACGGTAATCCACCTTCCTTTTGTTCTTACCAAATAGTCATTGTCATACATGGCTTCAGCTTGTACACCAGGTAAATAATAAGTCCCTAAATACGATGCATTCAGCATAACGTTAAATGTTTTATTACTCTGTCTTCCTTTTCGTTGTAAATCGAAATAAAAATTAACACGATCGTCTCTAATATCTGTGAATCTCGCTTGGCTGGTTGTTGTATTTCCAAAATCTGTAAAACGGGTATTCACAATTTCCCAACCTGATGGAAATATCTGTGTTAATGCTACATCGTTAACAGCTTCATTTTTAAGGTTGCTAACTTTTACTGTTGCTACAAAGTCTTGTCCTTGTTGTAGTTTGGAGATATTAATGGCGTTTCCTCTTAAGTTTTTATATTGTATAGAAACACTCAATCCACGTTGTTCGGCCAGTTCTTGTCCGAGCGGTAATTTTCCGGAATTTAAAACGCGTACATAAACAATATTGTCTTTATTATTAGTGAAGGATAATGTGTTTTCTCCATCAACAACATCTAATTCGCGTTGCGCAATCGCACTTTTAGAATTGATCGTTTCTGTTTTTCCGCTTATAGTATAACTTACATTAAGCGCTTTTCCTCCGTTGGCATTTACCATTTTCGCAATAGCCAATAAACTATAAGCTGTTGTTTGGGTACTCATCCAGCGGTTACTTGATAAGTCCTTAGCAATATATTGAGACAATTCGCGTCTTTGTGGGTTTTTAGTAAGTACCATAGTTTCTAAAGCCATAGCGCGATTTCTATCAACAGAACCGTAAGTGTAATAGTTGTAACGAACAGGTTTAAAGTTAATATTTGCTGATTTAGAAATAGATTCGCTTGCTTCTTTTTGACCTGCCAATGCATATGCTGCAGCTAATCGCCATTTGGCTTCATTTGATATTTCACTAAACTCACGTAATCTATTCATGGCAGCTAAATCTGCTTGCCCCGCTAATGCTAGAGTGTACAGTCTGTAAGCTTGTGCTAAGTCTGAATTATAAGATCGATAACTTGGCCTCCAATCTCTTGCTGTTTGTTGTTGGTATTTAATCCAATTGCTTTTAAAGGTAAGCGGTAAAACAAAACCTTTCTTTTCAGCTTCAAGCATAAAATGGCCTGCATAACTGGTTCCCCAATCATTACTATCATTTTCTCCCATCCAATAACTTAAACCACCGCTTGGTCTTTGAAAATGCCCCAAACGTTTGATGCCGTTTTCAATATTACTCTTGATTTTTTGCTTTTTATCATGTGTTAAATCGAAAATATCATTTAAAAATAACTGCGGAAATACGCTCGATGTTGTTTGCTCTACACATCCATGTGGATATTGAATGAGATATTGCAATCTGCGTGAAAAATCCATTGGGGGCATGGTAGAAAACTCTAGGGTTGCCGAGTTAGTTCCATAAACTCCAAATGTTGAGAAAGCTATAGATTCTGATGCATTTGCTTCTAAAATTTGATCTATTGGTTTTGATGTTATAGGGTTTGGATTTATAACATCCAGTTCAACTTTATAAGTCGATTTTTCACCATTCCCAGAAGCAATCACTTCAACCGTATTAACCCCTTTTGCTTTACTAACATCCAATTCAAAATAGGTCATTTTTTCATCTGGATTCGCAAAAGTGAGTGTTTTTGATTTATCGCCAACAACAGAAATTCCATTGCTAAGTTTCAAGCTAATGTTTACGTTTTTCACTTTAGATTCCATTGCGAAAACAGTAACAGGAAGCGTAACTTTTTCACCTGGGCTTAATTTCCGCGGAAGCGATGCTAATACCATTAAAGGTTTTTTTACTGTAACCGTTTTGTCTGTGCTTCCGTAAGCTTCGGTTGTATTGTTTCCGGCAACCACCATAGTTCTAACGGATCCGATGTAATTAGGCATTTTTATTTTATGCGTTTTACGATCACCAGCGTTTAAAGTAAAAGGACCTAGATAAGTAACCACATGCTTAAAGCGATTTGCTTTTTTGTTCTTTCCACCGGCAGCACTTCCATCACCACCTATTGCAAACACTTGATCAATACTACCTGAATACGCACCAATAACATCATCAAAAATATCCCAGGTTTTTACCCCCAATGCTTCACGAGCGTAAAAAGAATTCCATGCGTTTGGTGTTTTAAAACGTGTTAAATCCAATAGGCCTTCTTCAACCATGGCAATAGTATAAGTCATGGCTTTATTGTTTTTTTCTGAAACAGTAACCTTAAATTCTTGCTCAGGACGTAAGGTTTCTGGCATTTTTAATTCAGGTTCTAACTTCGTTTTTGGGTCTTCAACCATGATCGGGATAACTCCAAATAAACGAATTGGTAAATCGTTGGCCGAAATAGCATGTGGTTGCAATAATGAAATATTAATGAATACATTAGGAGCCATTTCTGAGGTTACAGGAATATCTACAGTAGTTTCACCTGGTTTTGTTTTCACCCATTTGCGTTCTAATACTTCAGTACCGTTTTCAATACTTACTAATGCACGTCCTTCACTGCCTGATTGAAATGTTATTTTAGCAGTTTCGCCAACATTGTATTTTTCTTTATTCGCAGAAAAAACAAGCATTTTTGCAGCATCTTTATTCCCAGAAGATGAGTTTTGCCACCAGTTTTTATAAAAATAGGCTGTTCTTCCTGTAGCATGACCACTAACGGGGTCTTTAATTCTTATGAGATAACGTCCACGTTCGTTATCCGGAATGTTTATGTTTAATATTGCTTTTCCGTTAGCATTGGTGCTTATTTTAGAGTTTAAATACGGTCTGTGGTAGCTACTGGACACATAACTTGATAAGTTGTCGTAAGACGAGTTCCACCACCAACGCCATTCAATTTTATAAACTTTCACTTCTAGATTGTTTCGCTTTACAGGATTTCCTTTAGCGTCGACTACCACTAAATCAAAACTTTGGTTTTCGTCTGTGTAATAGGAGCCATAGGCATTGCCTTTTGGAGAACGTAACCCGACAAAAGACTCGTAAGGCGCATATTGTTTTGTGAATGCGTCTAAAGAGAAATCACCACCATTTTCGAAAGCACGTACTAAAAATTGAACGTTTAACATGCCTGGGGCATTTTTACCAACAGCTATTTTATTAGTAATTTTAGCTTGTCCTTCCTCATTTACTTTCCCTTCAAAAACATTAATATCTTCAGTGTTAAATTGACGAGTAGGATCGTTAAATGTATAGCCTTTATATTTTTTAAAGCCAACATGCGAGTTACTAAATTTTGCTTTTATTTCAGCCTTTAGGTTTTTTCCGGGAGCACCATGAAGCCACTTTATATCTAGATTTCCTTTTAAAGGTTCTGTACTGGTAAGCACATCATTTTCAAAATCAACTTTAATTTTTAATCGGTTAGGTTTAACGGTTTCAATTTTTAAGCCTTTATGAAACGTAGCGCCTCCAACAGAGACCTTGGCATTGTAATGTCCTGTTTTATCTTCTGAAGATGTAGGAACCGCAAAGTTGAAAAAATTATTAACGTTATCTGTAGTAACGTCTTTAAAAACTAATTTTCCGTTAGGATCGGTAATTTCAAGTTTTACAGGATGCTGTTTAGGAAGATTATTGGCTTTATCATTTAACATGAATGTTAAGTGTAAGGTATCTCCAGGTCGCCAAACACCACGTTCCCCATAAATATAGCCTTTAAGACCTCGTTGTAACCTGTTTCCAGAAACATCAAATTTACTTAACGATAAAGAATTACCGTCGTGAAGTTTTATGTAACTAATATTATTGCCTTTTGAAACAATCGCAAATGCCGCATGTTTTTCGGCATCAATCGTAGTTAAGCCATCTTTGTCTGTAGTTGTTTCTTCTAGTTTTTGTTGTTGGAAATTATAAAGAGATACTGTTGCGTTGGCTTCTGGATTGGTATTTAAAATATTTGTAACAGCAAAATAATACGAATTGTTAGCGCCTCGTTTTGCGATCACACCCAAGTTTGAAGCAATTAGGTTTTGAGATGTAATACGGTTTTCGTTATAGTATGCAGTATGACAAGGGTTGTCCCGTTCTCGCCAATTATACGAATAGTTTCGATATCTGTAATTTAGGTTATTCCAGTAAGCTTCTTCTTTTAATTCCTCATCTTCAATAGTTTCTCCGCCGTAATCTTCTTCATAGTATTCCTCATCATAATAATCTTCCCCATTTTCAACGTTGTTTACCTTAACAACCGCATCGCAGTCATACAATGAATAACTTTTATTAAAACTAACTTCTACACGATAAATAGCCCCTGGATCGGCTTTAAAAAACTTTGAAAGATCGATACTGTAAGCTTTCCATTTGCCTGTATTTTCTGCTTTTGACACTAATGGAATGGTCTTTTTTGCAATACGACGCCCTACTTTTCTAATCTCATGGCTATTATTACTATTCATGTTATTGTCTTGTAAAAACTGAAGAATATTGTCTTCAAAAATTTTAATAACTCGAACATCAACAGCACTCAAATTAACAGCTTCGAAATTGAATTTTAATTGCTCTGAGTTTGGTAAAATACTACCGTTGCTAATTAAACGGACTTGTGGTTTTAACTCTTCAAAAGCAATGATTTCAGAAAAAGGTTTTTTAAGTTTTATACCATCTGTGTTTTTAATGCCTTGGAAAATATCTACTTGAATATTACCTACCAATTTAGTCCCCGGATATACTTTTAGTACATTGCCGTCAACGACATATTTTGGATTTTTTGCGTTTTTAATTGATACTAAACCATCAAAGTTTTGTTGTTTTTTTAGTGGGTCTGAAAAATTGATTAATAAATGTTGCTCAGGAGATTGAATAACATCCGTTTTAGTAATTGTAAAGTTGTTTACTCCTGGAATAATTATTTTATTTTCCCCTTTGTTTTCGGCCTTGATAGATTTTCCGTTCCATGAAACAATAATGTCACTATCATCTGTTAAACGATTTATGCTATCTATTTTAAAATCGAAAACCTTGTTTTTTTCATTTGCTTCATTAAATACAATATTTAGGTTATTTCCATTTTGAGAGGCTTTTACTAATTGTTTAGCATGGTCTAGAGAAATGACATCAGCCGATTTAATAACACCTTCTAAATACTGCCATTTTTTGCTATAAGATTGAAGATTATTAGTAACAATATTAAAGCTTGGCGTAATGGTTTTAAACTGAAATGTATACGTTTTAAAATCTTTAGGAATGTCTTTGTAGATATCATCAAGTTTAACCGTAACAGCATATTCGGTAGCAGGTTGAAGTGATTCATCTGGAGTAAATAATAAGGCATGCTTATTGGCTACCATTAATTTTCCTTGTACATGAGGTTTTATAGAAATGATAGGATCGGTAATCTCTTGACCCATTTCCCAGCCTTCAACATCTTCGGTTAAACTTATTTCAATGGGGCTCATCACTGATGTTAAACCAGATGAAGTGAAGCTTATGTAATCTTTGAATTTAAAAAGGTTATCAGTTTCAGTGACTTTCTTTTTACAGGATAGAGCTAACATAATAAGTACTATGATAGCAAATGACTTTTTTAATAGCATAAGCGATGATTTTAAATGAAAAAATAACTTGAAAAAAGAAAGTGTAGGCTGTTTCTTGTTAAACTAGTTACGTTCAAATTTTACTCTTTAGATTTTGAGTTATAGTTAAATTGTTCTTAAAAGTTTTCTTTATAAATACCGATTGATAGTTCTCCTTTATCAGTCATAGTTGCTCTATACATGCCAGCGGTATTAAATTCTGCAACCATATCTCCGTTTTTATCAACAGCTATAATACCTCCGGTGCCTCCTAAATTTGATAGTTTATTTTGAATGACTTCTTTGGCGGCTTCTTGTAAAGATAAATCTTTATATTCCATAAGAGCAGATATGTCGTGAGCTACCATAGCACGAATAAAATACTCACCCCAACCTGTACTGGATATGGCACACGTACTGTTGTTTGCATATGTGCCCGCTCCAATAATAGGAGAGTCTCCTATACGTCCCCATCGTTTATTGGTCATGCCTCCAGTGGATGTACCCGCAGCTAAGTTTTCGTTTTTGTCAAGTGCTGCACAACCAACAGTTCCAAATTTAGAGTCTTTAATGTCTTCATCATAGAAGAAGGCAGTCTTGTTATCGTGATCTAATTCAAGTTTCTCCGATTCTTTAATTTTTTCAAGTGATTTATGACGTTTTTCAGTATAAAAATAATCAGGAGTAACCATTTGTAGCCCTTGCTCTTTAGCAAAGGTATTGGCTCCATTTCCAGATAACATGACGTGAGGCGAATTGTCCATAATGGTTCTGGCTAGATTTATAGGATTTTTTACCGTAGTTGTTCCTGCTGACGCTCCTGCATTTAAAGTTTTTCCGTCCATGATAGAAGCATCATGTTCATTAGTTCCGGCATTAGTGAAAACGGCTCCTTTTCCAGCATTAAATAAAGGCGAATCTTCCATAACGTTAATCGTTTTTTGCACAGCATCCAAACTAGACCCTCCATGTTTTAAAATGTTGTACCCAACTTTAATTGCTTCTTCTAATGTTGCTTTATATGCGGCTTCCTTTTCTGTGGACATATTTTCTTTTAAAATAGTACCTGCCCCTCCGTGAATTATTATTGAAAACGCTTGTTTTGTTTTGTGCTGTTGCACATTTTTAGTAGGTGATTTCGATTCGTTTTTACAGGAAGTAAATACTAATAAAATCGAAACTAGATAGGCTAGTTTTTTCATGATTAATTATGATGTTTTAATAGCAATAAAGTTAAGGTTAAGTTCGTAATGAACCATAAAGTTAAATAAAACGTATATTTAAATATCCCAAATCACATAATTCATGAAAAACTTTTTATTAAAAACAGGACTTGCATTAGCATTTTTTACCGTATTAACTTGTAACATAGCGTGTTCAAAAGACGATTCGGCAGCCGATATCGAAAAGGAAATGGTTACCGATATAGCTACTAACATACTACAATTAGTAAATGAACATAGGTCTAGTATCGGAAAACAAATTTTAGAAACTAATATTTTGGCGGAAGACTTAGCAGAAGAACACAATATGTTTATGATTAGTCAAGGAAACATCGGGCATGAAAATTTTGATTATCGGGCAAACCGACTATTTGATGAAGAGAATGCTAGAGGTGTAGGTGAAAATGTAGCGTTTAAACAGGTTTCTGCCCAACAAGTTATGACTGCTTGGTTAAATAGCACCGACCACCGTAAAAACATTGAAGGGAACTTTTCGCATATTGGTGTTAGTGTTGTTAAAAGTGAATCGGGAATTTACTATTTCACGCAACTTTTCTTAAAGAAATAAACAGATATACGGTATAAATTTATTGGACTCAAATGTAGTCGAAGCTATATGTTTTACTATATTTTCTCTAGTTGCTAAAAACTTTTGACACGAATTCTCACGAATCCATTTTATAGTAATTAAGTTTCAATGTATAAGATTTCTGCCCTACTGAAACAAGTTAAGCACAAGTCGCAGGAATGACATTTTTCTTTATAGTAAATTCAGATATTGGACTCATTTAAACTTTTTAGATTGAAGCGAAAATGAGTTCAATAACCAGTATTATTTTGCAATATCTATGATTTAATGCTTTATTTAGTATCTGGAAAATATTCTTGAAAATTTTTATAATAAAAATTGAGATTTAAAATAAACTTTATAAGTATCTTGCGGAAAATTAAATAATTCGTAAAAAATCAATATATATGAGTGTAATTTCTGCTGATTTCGGAATAAATGACGCTTTAATACAGCTAGATGTTAAAGATTTAAATGAAGGAAGCTCAACAGGCTCCAATAATTTCTCTCATGGAGATATTATTGAAAGCTATTCACCTGTTGATGGTCAATTAATTGGCAAAGTAAAAGCGACTACTAAAGAAGATTATGAGAAGGTTATGGAAAGTGCGGCAAGTGCTTTTAAAACATGGAGAACCATGCCTGCACCACAACGTGGTGAAATTGTGCGTCAATTTGGTGAAAAGCTAAGAGAAAAGAAAGAAGCTTTAGGAAAGTTAGTTTCCTATGAAATGGGGAAATCTTATCAAGAAGGCTTGGGCGAAGTTCAGGAAATGATTGACATCTGTGATTTTGCAGTTGGGTTATCGCGTCAGCTTCATGGTTTAACAATGCATTCAGAACGTCCTGGTCACAGAATGTACGAGCAGTATCATCCATTAGGTGTAGTTGGTATTATTTCAGCGTTTAATTTTCCCGTAGCAGTTTGGGCTTGGAATACAGCATTGGCTTGGATTTGTGGAGATGTTTGTGTTTGGAAACCTTCTGAAAAAACACCTATCTGCGGTGTGGCTTGCCAGAATATTGCAGCTGAGGTTTTTAAAGACAATAACTTACCAGAAGGGATTTGCAATTTAATTAATGGTGATTATAAAGTAGGAGAGTTTATGACCAAGGATGCTCGCATTCCATTAATTTCTGCAACGGGTTCTACCAGAATGGGAAAAATTGTAGCACAAGAAGTGGCTGCGCGTTTAGGTAAAAGCTTATTAGAATTAGGTGGTAACAATGCTATTATTGTAACACCAGATGCTGATATTAAGATGACGGTTATTGGTGCTGTTTTTGGTGCAGTAGGAACTGCTGGACAACGTTGTACGTCGACGCGTCGTTTAATTATTCATGACAGCATTTACGATCAGGTTAAAAACGCGGTTGTAGATGCTTATAAACAATTACGTATTGGTAATCCACTAGATGAAAACAATCATGTAGGACCGTTAATAGATACGGATGCTGTAAGAATGTATGAAAACGCCTTAACAAAAGTTGTTGACGAAGGTGGAAATATTGTTGTGGAGGGCGGTGTGCTTTCTGGTGAAGGTTACGAAAGTGGGTGCTATGTAAAACCAGCTATTGCGGAGGCAAAACCAAACTTTGAAATTGTACAACACGAAACATTTGCGCCTATTTTGTATTTACTAAAATATTCTGGAGGTGTTGAAAATGCCATTGATATTCAAAACGAAGTGGCGCAGGGGCTAAGTTCTGCGATTATGACTAACAACCTAAGAGAAGCAGAGCGTTTCTTATCTGTTGCTGGTTCAGATTGTGGTATAGCTAATGTAAACATAGGAACTTCCGGTGCCGAAATCGGTGGTGCTTTTGGAGGAGAAAAAGAAACTGGGGGTGGTCGCGAATCTGGTTCTGATGCTTGGAAGATTTATATGAGACGTCAAACCAATACTATAAATTATACAACAGAGTTGCCTTTAGCCCAGGGAATTAAATTTGATTTATAAATCGAAAATAAAATATAAAATGATTAAAAGCCGTTTCAATTTGAAACGGCTTTTTTGTATCTTGGTTTTAAGATCTATTTCTTAGTTGAAATATTCATAATGAAAACAAGGAGAGGCATAAGGATTAAACCTTTTTAATTGATTCAAGTCAAAGCAATTGTAAAACACTCATAATCCTTTAAATTCAATTTATATGAAGATTAAACATGTTCAACATTTATATTGGCGCATTGGTTTTGGAATTTTGCCAACTGAGCTCGAAAAGCTTTCTAGGAAAAATAAAAAAGCTGTAGTTAATAACCTACTTAATGCTTCAAAAACAATAACACCTTTAAAATTAGATACTTCCGAACTTGATGATTTACTAAGTGGATCTTACGAAAAAACTAGAGAAAACATCAAAAAAGTTCAAACGATAAGTCGACAAAAAACCAAGGAATTGAATGTGGCTTGGATAGATAGGCTTGCAGGTACAAAAGAATTGTTACGAGAAAAAATGACACTGTTCTGGGCCAATCATTTTGTATGCGAAGACAATAATTATGTATATAGTCAACAATTTCATAATACCTTGAGAACACATGCTTTAGGAAACTTTAAAGATTTTGTTAAAGCTATTTCCAAAGAAGCTGCGATGACTAAATACTTAAATACGAAGCAAAACCGCAAACAAAAACCCAATGAGAATTTTGCGCGCGAGCTTATGGAATTATTTACGTTGGGTGTTGGACATTATACTGAAGATGATATAAAAGAAAGTGCCAGAGCATTTACAGGTTATAGTCATAATTTACAAGGAAATTTTGTTTTTAGAAAACGCCAACATGATGAAGGTTCCAAAACCTTTTTTGGAAGATCAGGAAATTTCGATGGTGATGATATTATTAATATCATTCTGGAAAATAAACAATGTGCTAAGTTTATCTGTGAAAAAATGTATCGCTATTTTGTTAATGACATTATAGATGAAAATCATGTAAATAGTATGGTAGATGTGTTTTATGCAGATTATAATATAGAGAACGTTATGCGTTATATGATGCTTTCAAATTGGTTTTATGATGAAAAAAACATAGGAACAAAAATAAAATCACCTATCGAATTTTTAATTGGGATAAAATACACCGTTCCTGTAAACTTTAAAAACCCGAAACAGTTATTATACATTCAAAAATTATTAGGTCAAATATTACTAAACCCACCAAATGTAGCAGGTTGGAAAGGTGGTAGAAACTGGATTGATAGCAATACCATAGTTATGCGTTTAAAATTGCCATCACTTATTTTGAATAACGCCTATATTTCTAAAGCTAAAAAAGGAACATCAGATACTGTTATGGAAACCAAAAAACAGGGGTTTAAAAAGAGGTTTGGAAGACATTTTAAAACAGAAAGCGATTGGAATTATTTTGACAATCAGTTTAGAAATGTGGACATAAACGATTTAGGAAATTATATTCTTGCTTGCGACATGAACAAAACTGCAGGTGAGTATTTAAAATCATTAAGCAAAGTATCCAAACAGGAACATTGTGTACAACTAATGTCTTTACCGGAATATCAAATGTGTTAATTATGGACAGAAGAAAATTTTTAAAGAGATCATCTTTGGCGAGTGGCTTATTTTTTGTTCCAAGTTTTGTAAAAGCTTTTGAACAAGTAACGAGTAGCTATTTAGGTTATAAAAGATTAGTGATTATACAATTATCTGGAGGAAACGATGGTTTAAATACGGTGGTTCCGTTTAGAAATGATTTGTATTACAAGGAACGCCCAACTTTGGCAATTTCAAAAAATGATATTATCAAGCTTAACGATGACGTTGGATTGCATGCTAATCTAGCACCTTTAAAACGCTTGTATGATGATGGTTATTTATCTATTATTAATAATGTAGGTTATCCAAACCCAGTAAGGTCGCATTTTAGATCTATGGATATTTGGCATACAGGAACAGATTCAGATAAATATCTGCAGAGTGGATGGTTGGGGCGATATTTAGATCACTACGGAAAACATCCACATAGTGCTATTGAAATTGATGAAAGCTTATCATTAGCGATGAAAGGCAACACTATAAACGCTATAGCAACACAAGACCCCAAAGCTTTTTATAACTTATCAAAAGACCCATATTTCAAGAATATCCATAACCATCAAAATGATGCACATTTAAGCGAACATAATTTAGGTTATTTATATAAGTCTATGATTGCTGCAGAATCCTCTGCCAAGTATATTTATGAAACGAGTAAAACGGTTTCGACTAGCAAAGAATATCCAAATAATTCTTTTGGGAAACAGTTAAAAACCATGGCTCAATTTATAAATTCGGGACTGGATACAAAAGTGTTTTATGGATCATTAAATGGTTTTGACACACATGTAAACCAATTAAATGCTCAAAAACGATTATTAAAAACGTATGCTAATGGCATAGGAACTTTTGTTCAAGATTTAAAAGATAACGGAACATTTAAGGATACTTTAATTTTAACCTTTTCTGAATTTGGACGTCGCGTAAAGCAAAATGCTAGTTTAGGTACAGACCATGGTACGGCAAATAATGTATTTGTTATTGGAGAGCATTTAAAGAAACAAGGCTTTTATAATAACATGGCTAGTTTAAGTGATTTGGATGACAACGGAGATTTAAAATTTGAAATAGATTTTAGAACCATTTATGCAACAGTTTTAAACAAATGGTTAGATGTAAATGATGAAAAAATCTTGAATAAATCGTTTAAACAATTAGATTTTATTTAATTGCACGATATGTTTTGTTGGGTCAGAAAAACGCAATAGTTTTATTCTTATAAAAACTATAAGCTTATTTTCCATGAAAACATTCTATTTTTTTGTCTTTCTGTTATTTCCTTTTTACCTAATAAATGCACAAAACACTTACGATATTCAATTTCCAAAAACTGAAAATGAACGGAATCAAAATTGCCAAAGTTGTTTTCAAATTTTCAGACAAAAGCCCAAAGAGGTAAAATTTTCGATTAAAAGAGAGGGTAACAACCTTTACTTTCAAATCAATGATAAAAGGTGGTTTAATACGCTATTTAAGAATTCGGGGGATGGTATTGCTGTAGATGTGGTTGCAAAAGACCGATATAGTTGTGATTTGGAATCTGTAGTGCCTACTCAAATTAGAGGAAAATTGCTTAAACCTGTTTATGCGTCTAAACTTAAAAGTGGATTAAAACCTCATAAAGGAAACGCGTTTAGAGTGCATGTGGGTAGAATTTCAGACACTGATATCAATAAAAAACAGGAATACAACATATTGTTTTTAAGCAATAAGTCTCTATGTAGATATTACGTTGTTTATGATTTGGAGTCTTATAAATGGGATTTGTTAGATACGGGCATGTATTTAGATTCATTAACCTATAACACTAAACAAATCAAACTAACAGCCAAAGAAGGTTATATTTTAAGAAGTAAAACCTTGAAATTTAAAATTCCTTTTGAAAAAAATAAATCGGAGTATTCACAGGAGGATATTAAACCTATATACGATTCGTTACGTTTAACCGATTTCAATATAAAAAGTATAAATATTAAAGCATATTCTTCGGTTGAGGGGAGCCTAGAGAGAAATATCGAATTACAAGAACAACGTGCCAACAGTATCGTTGCGGCTTTACAAACATTTCAAAAACCAACTATTAAAATTGAAGTGTCCTCTTCAGAAAATTGGGTAGAGTTTCTTAACGATATAAAAGACACCAAATTTGAAAACCTAGGAAAGCTTAAAAAGAACTTGGTAAAAGCTAAATTGGTTGGAGCACTTTCGCAAGAAATGGAGCCTATTTTGCAATACCACAGAAAGGCAGTTTTGGAGTTAGAATTGGAGAAAAAGAATAAATATAAAACCATGACACCCAATGAGCTTATTGTGAAATTTAATGCCTCTATAAAGGCTGAAAATTTAGATGAAGCCATTGAAATTCAAAATTCCTTGTTCGAGAAACTAAAAAATAAAGAAGTTTCTCCTAATTTATTGCGTAGAATGGAGATACCAAAACAAGGCAGGTTTGTCAAAATTTTCAATAAAAATTCGGCATACAGATATATGTTGAATGAACTACAAGGGCTTATTGTTTATAATGAACTTTTGGATTTGGAGAAACTTGTGCCGAAAAACGGAGAGGTGAAATATAACATCGCGGCCATTAAAATTAGATTATGGAGATTTAGAGCTATCGATGTCAATGAAACTAAGCTAAAGAACCAAATTTATGCCCTAAAAAATTACGGTATTGAAAGTTCACTTATTTCCAGAATGATGGTGAATTATCACATTATAAAAGCAGAAAATTTAATGCGTAAAAGAGATTATGTGAACAAGGATAAGTCGGTTTCCTATATAAAAAATAACTATAAAAAGTTCTATCTATCAGATTACGATTATTTGAGTTTAGCGCAATTTTTTAGCTATTATGCCAATGTGGATATGGCTGTGGAATTATTAAAAAAGAAAGCACAAAGCATTGATATTGATGAGGATTTATTGTTTTATTATTTGAATTTAACACTCGTAAAAAGGGAGCTAACCCAACAAGACGATTATAGAACCATATTACTAAATGCTATTAATATGAATAAAGCCCGCTTTTGTAAATTATTTAATACCGTAGAAGGAGGAGGTGTTACTTTTCAGTTATTAGTTGATGAGTATTTAAGAGGTACTTATTGTGAGAATTGTGAGGATTAATATGAGTCTTATGTAATTTTTAGTGTTGTATTTATAATTAAAAAAATGGTTAAAAACAGAAAAAACCTTGCCTCAATACCAAATAATCGGGAGAAACAAGGTTATTCTTAAAAAGATTAATAGCGGTGCAAAAATAATGTTTTTTCTTGCATTTCAAAATTTGCAAGTCAAATTTATTAACAAATGTTAATTAGCTGTATTTAACCTTTCTTAAAATACGTAGTGATTCTTTGTAAAGGTTATATAGTTCTTGACTATGTGCTTTTAAATAAGGTTTAGCCTCATGAAGCTTGTTCATAGCTTCTTGAAACGAATTAAGGAAACATATAAGATAAGTTCCTGGTAAATTTTTTAAATCTGCCTCTTCTCTTTTTGTAAGTGTTAGTCCTTTTTTGAGTTTCTCTAAAATGGCATTATTAGCGTTATAAATATGATGTAATGTTTTTTTATCAAATTGAGGAGGTTTGAATAATAGTGTTGTTTCTATATTATAACTTGCATTGTTTTCGAAGTGAATAGTTGTTTCTTCTAATTGATAATATTTACTAGAATTTTGTAGCCCTAGATCTACGTACTCAATAATTTTAAAGCTTTCGTCATCAAATGAAATATAGACTTCGTCTAAAGCAGAAAAGAATAATCGCACTTGCTCATTAATTAATTCAATATCTACTCTGGAAAAGAAAACTTCGTCTTTTACAGTTTTTTTTTGACCTGCCCAGCAGACTACAAAATATTCTTTAAAAACTTTGTACTGTGCATTATAGTCTTTACGGGTATTCATAAAATCGAAAACACCATTAAGTGTATGTTCTATATTGTTTTGTGCGTTATTCTCAATCGCTTCAACAATTTTAGAATTAACATCTTTTATTTCTATGTCAAATACTTTGGGCATACTCATACTACCATCTCTAAAAAACACAGAACCGCCGTAGTATTTCCAAATATTTTTTCGAAGTGATGTAATTTTACCGGTGGGCCTAATAGTTACTAAACCAACTACTTTGTCTTCTGGAAGGTGTGGGAATGGAATGTTTTCATATTGTACTATAGGCGGATGACTTAAGTAGGCATTGATAAGGTTTTGTATTTTACTATCATCAAAAAAATCAACACCTATAATATTATTGTCTTCATCTTCAACACCAATAACAATATAAGAGTTGTTTTTGGGATTACTATTGGAGAGGGCACAAACATGTTTTAAAAACTTGGCTTTTCCTTCTTTATGACTAATGTCTATTTTTCGCTTTTTGTCATAAAAACTGTTTTCATCGTTATGAGCTAAGAGGTGTTTTATGAGTAGGCGTTTGTTGATCATTAATATTATCTATTCTTTATTGTTATTTTTTATTCTCACTCAATCGAATTTAGACCCTTTCCTGTTTGAAGATTTTAAATAGTTAATGAATTTTGAAAGCTGATTAATCAACTCTTCTGCTTGAGAATTTAATTTCTGATATGTGTTCTTGTCAATATGCTTTCTTCTATAACATCTCAATAATTGTGATTTGCTTTCACAACAAGAACCTCTAGAAAAACTAAGGAACATTATAAACTCTTTATTGCCACCCCTGCCAAAGCCTTCAGAAATATTATCCATTACAGAGCCAGATGAACCATTTAGTTGTTCTCGTAGCTTATAATCCTTACTCAAGCTCGTATTTATAATGATATTCCATACTTCATCACAAAAAATGATAGATTGTTTATAAACCTCCAAATCTTCAAATGAATTGTAATGTGCCATTGGTCTTGAATAAAAAATAAATAATTGATAATAGATAATGTTCCATCATAGTAAAGACATTTAATTAGACTTCTTTACTATGGTGGAACTAGCTTGCGCTGTAGGAAACACCAATAAATCGGCAATATTTACATGAGGAGGTCGCGAAATTGCAAAGTAAATAATCTCAGCAATGTCCTTAGCCTGTAAAGCTTTAAAACCTTTGTAAACAGAGTCGGCAATTTTATCACCTTTAAAACGAACTTGAGAAAATTCAGTTTCTACCAAACCAGGGTTTATGGCACCTACTTTTATGCCAAAAGGGTTTAAATCTATACGCATACCTTCTGTGATAGCCAAAACAGCATGCTTACTAGCACAATACACATTTCCTTTAGGGTAAACCTCTTTGCCTGCTGAAGACCCTATGTTAATAATATGTCCAGATTGACGAGCCGTCATCTGTGGAATAACAGCTTTACTTACATAGAGTAATCCCTTTACATTGATATCCATCATGGCATCCCAATCGTCAATACTTCCTTCGTTTATAGGATCTAAACCATGAGCATTACCAGCATTGTTTATTAAAATATCAATGTTCTTGAAAGCATCTGGAAGTGACTCGATGGCTTGAAGTGTTTTTGCTTTATCACGAACATCGAAGTTTAATAAATGAACATCAGTTAATCGTTCTAATGCTTTTTTGATGGTGTTTAGGCGTTCTAAACGCCTGCCACATAAAATCAAATTAATACCATGTTTTGCAAATTCATAGGCAGTTGCCTCACCAATACCACTTGATGCTCCTGTAATCAGGGCTGTTTTTTTCATTTTCTTAATTATAATTAAAAGACAATTTTTTAATGCTCTTTTACAGGTTATATGCCTTTTTTAGCAATTCACGTATAAAAATACTTAAAACAAGTTTAATATCGTATTATTGAGTTTAAATTATAATTAATCCCTAGACTATAAGTTTGTTACGAGTGTTAAGAAAGATGTTTTTAATGACATCTAACATTCATTGGAATAACTAGTAGCTTAAAAATTAGAATGATAATATGAGAACTTTAAATAAACTAAAGTTATCACTCTTTTCCTTGATATTAATATTTGTTTTTGGATGTAATAGTTCGGAATCAAACAACACAAGCTTATTAGCTCCAACTATTTCCATTAAACTGGTAGATGAGTCTGGAGATTTTGAAGAAGTGAATGTTGAAGTTGTCGATGTTTTGATTAAAATGGATGACAATAGCGATGATGATAATGGATGGATATCACTTAACTCAAATAAAAAAGTTATAAACTTACTTGATCTTACAGGTGGAGTTCATGAGGTTTTAGTCGATAAGTTTCCTATTCCCACAGGAACTTTAAAACAAATAAGACTAGTATTAGGTGATAATAATACGATAGTTATTAAAAATGATTTGGATGTTGGGGAGACACATGATTTAAAAACACCAAGTGCGCAACAATCGGGTTTAAAACTAAAAGTAGATGCGTTAATAGAAGAAGGTTTTACTTATGATTTTGTTTTAGATTTTGATGTTGACAAATCGGTTATAATTGCCGGAAAATCAGGAAATATTAATCTAAAACCGGTAATGAGGGTAACAACAGAAGTGAGTTCTGGAATTATAGAAGGATCTGTACTTCCTGTTGATGAATCTGCTGTAGCATCTGTTGTAGACACTAAAGGAACATCTGAAACTGAAGATGATGAAGTTATTTCGGCATACACTAATTATAAAGGGGATTTTGCGCTCTGGGGAGTTCCTACCGGAACCTATGAGGTTGTACTAACTCCTGTAGATTCAAATTCTAAATACAAGGTAACAACTGTTTCCGATGTAGAAGTGGTTAATGGAGAAATTACAGTTATAGAACCTGCCATACAATTAGCGTTAAAAGTAGGAGTAATTACAGGTAAAATACTTAATGAAAATATTGAAGTAACTGTTTCCGTTATAGTGGATGGTACAGAGGTACAAGCGAACACAAATCAAGAAGGTGTGTTTCTTCTTGAAAATATTCCAATCGGAGTTTACAAAATCACATTAACACCTGCAGATGGATCAGGGCTTGCGAAAGTCGAGTTAAATAATGAAGAAGTAAAAGAAGATCAAATAAACGATTTAGGAGATATTACTTTACCAGAAGCGTAAATATTTATACTTTATGGAATAAATATTAAGAGCAGTTTTGAAAGAAACGGCTCTTTTATTTTTAACCAACTCTTAACTAGGTTTGTTGAATATTTTAACCAATTCTTAACAGGTTTAGAAGAAAAATTTTAACAATTTGCATTGCTCAAATAAGCTTATTATATTCGGGCTTTTAAAAAATAAAGAAGATGCAAGAAACAGGTACAATTGATATTAAGACAATTAACGAGAAAATTGAAAAGGAAAGTGCTTTTGTTGATTTACTGATGCTAGAAATGAATAAAGTAATTGTAGGCCAAAAACATATGGTAGAACGGTTACTTATTGGGTTGTTAGGACGAGGACATATTTTACTTGAAGGTGTTCCTGGATTAGCAAAAACATTGGCAATAAATACTCTGGCACAAGCGGTAGACGGAAGCTTTAGCAGAATACAGTTTACTCCCGATTTACTACCCGCTGATGTTACGGGAACATTGATTTATAACATGAAGGTTAATGACTTTTCTATAAAGAAAGGGCCTATATTCGCTAATTTTGTATTGGCAGATGAGATTAACAGAGCACCCGCTAAAGTGCAGTCGGCTTTACTAGAAGCGATGCAGGAAAAGCAAGTAACTATTGGCGATGAAACCTTTGTATTAGATAAGCCATTTTTAGTAATGGCAACACAAAATCCAGTAGAGCAAGAAGGAACATATCCGTTACCAGAAGCTCAGGTTGACCGTTTTATGCTAAAAACGGTTATTGATTATCCGAAAATTGACGAAGAACAAATGATTATGAGGGCTAATTTGAAAGGCGCTTGGGATAAAGTAAACCCTGTAGTTCCCGTATCTCAAATACTAAAAGCTCAAGAAGTGGTTCGCGAAGTGTACATGGATGAGAAAATTGAAAAGTATATTCTGGATATTATATTCGCAACACGATATCCGGAGAAATATAAACTTGCAGATTTAAAACCTCTTATTTCTTTTGGAGCATCACCACGTGGAAGTATCAATTTAGCAACCGCAGCTAAATGTTATGCTTTTATTAAACGTCGAGGCTATGTAATCCCAGAAGATGTTCGTGCAGTTGTTTATGATGTGTTAAGACATAGAATAGGTATTACTTATGAAGCTGAAGCCGAAAATGTAACTTCGGTAGACATCATTAACAAAATTGTAAACGAGATAGAAGTACCATAAAACTAGTTCACAGTATTCAGTGGCAGTAAGCAGTTTTTCTGATTACTAAAAGCTGAATATAATTTACTGCAAACTGAGACTGTAAACTGTTTACTAAAAAGGAATGGATACTAAAGAATTACTAAAAAAAGTACGAAAAATAGAGATTAAGACACGCCGTTTGTCTGATCATATATTTGGAGGCGAATACCACTCGACCTTTAAAGGGCGAGGTATGACTTTTAGTGAAGTACGCCAATATCAATTTGGTGACGACGTTCGTAATATAGATTGGAACGTAACGGCACGCTACAGCGAACCTTTCGTAAAAGTTTTTGAAGAAGAACGAGAGCTTACCATGATGCTTATGGTAGATGTATCTGGTTCTGAATTGTTCGGAACAGAGCAGCAATTTAAAAACGAAGTCGTTACAGAAATTGCAGCGACCTTGGCTTTTTCTGCAACTCAAAACAATGATAAAATTGGACTTATCTTGTTTTCTGATAACGTCGAACTATATATTCCACCTAAAAAAGGACGATCGCACGTACTTCGTATTATCCGCGAACTTATAGAATTTAAACCAGCTAGTAGGCAAACGAATTTGGCAGAAGCATTAAAGTTTATGCAAAACGTTATGAAGAAAAAAGCCATTGTATTTGTGTTGTCTGATTTTATTGCGGATGATTATCATCAAACAATGAAAATTGTTTCTGGGAAACACGATGTTACTGGTATACGAGTTTATGATAAGCATGAAGAAAGCATACCAAACTTAGGAATGGTTCAAATGCAAGATGAAGAAACCGGAGAATTGATGTTAGTAAATACATCATCAAAAAAAGTAAGGCTAAATTATGGCAAGTTTTACAAGGAAAAAGTAGCTTACTATAAAGAGAGCTTTACAAAATCCGGAGCAGGAGCAATTGATTGTCGTGTTGACGAAAGTTATGTAAAAAAGCTACTTGGGTATTTTAAAAGAAGAGGGTAAATAATATAATAGTGTCTGGTTGAGCGCAGTCGAAACCTACTTTAAAATGAAGAAAAGTTATTTAAATATTAAGGAATCAAGAATCAAGAACCAAGAATCAAATCGGTCTTATCTTTTTGGTAAGCAGATCTTGTCTTGCATCTTTTTTCTGTATTCTTTTGTCTCCTTTGGTCAAGTTACTTCAGTAATCGATTCTACATCTATAAAAATAGGAGAACAAATTACATACCATATTCAGGTAGAAGCAGATACTACAAGTCTGGTTGTTTTTCCAGAAGGGCAAACATTTCAGCCTTTGGAAATGATTGAATCCTATGAAATAGATACTTTAAAAAAGCGTGATAAGTACAACCTTATTAAAAAGTATGGTTTAACACAATTTGATTCAGGAGCTTATACCATTCCCAGACAAAAAATAATTATTGGAGATAAAACTTTTTTTACCGATTCTCTAAAAGTTGAGGTTAATAACATCGTTGTAGATACTACAAAACAAGGTTTATACGATATTAAACCTATCATTGAAGTTAAAAAGCCATCAAGTAATTGGTGGAAATACCTGTTGATAACACTCCTAATTATTGGTGTTGTAGCATTTTTGCTATTCTGGTTTATTTGGAGAAAAAAACCATTAACCGAAGAAGAGGAAATTGCATTACTTCCACCATATGATAGAGCCAAATTAGCACTTAAAAAATTAGATGAAAGTCATTATTTAGAGCATTCAGAAATAAAAGAATATTATTCAGAATTAACAGGGATCATTAGAAAATATTTAGACGAAAAGGTATACGATCATTCTTTAGAAAGTACGACGGATGAACTTGTTAGTAGGCTTCGATTACTTAAAGAAGGGAACCAAATTGATTTAAGTCAGGAAACCATTAAAAATATTGAAAGTATTCTAAAACGCGCCGATTTGGTAAAGTTTGCAAAGTCTGCACCAGATATCGCTTTAGCTGAATTAGATAGAGATACTATTGATAGTGAAATCGATCATGTAAAAGAAGTGTTGCCAGAGCCAACAGAAGAAGAGAAGCTTTTAGATGAAAAATACAGAGAAGAACTGGAGCGTAAGAAGACTCGAAAAAAGATCATTATAACCGTAGCAATAAGTGTCTTTTTGATAATAGCAACTATTGTAGGTTTTTCAATAAAATATGGTTTTAAATATGTGAAAGATACCATTATTGGCCATGATAGTATTGAGCTTTTAGAAGGTGATTGGGTTACCAGTGAATATGGATTTCCGCCCATAACCATTTCTACACCAAAAGTTTTAAAAAGAATGGATTCTGGAATCCCAGAAGAAATGGCGCAACAGGTTGAAGTTGCCATGTTTGGCTATGGAAGTTTAATTGATAAGTTCAATGTTGTGGTTGCTACTTCTAAGTATAAAAACTTAGGTGAAAATAAAATAGATTTAAAACAATCTATAGAAGGAAGTTTTAAAATTATTGAAGGAACTGGCGCACAGAATATCATAACAAAGAATGAAGAATTTGTTACTCCAAATGGTGCTGAAGGATTAAAAGTTCACGGTACTTTGGATATGCCAGTGCTAAATTCGGATAAATTTGAAAAAGGCAAGTATGTCCTTTTAGCATTTACATCAGAAAATGTTGTACAACAGATCCTTCTCTTATGGAAGGAAAATGATGTTTATGCAGATCAAATGGTAGAGCGAATTTTAAATTCAGTAGAACTTAAAAAAGCAGAAGAATAATGTTTGGGGGAATCGAATTTTTAAATAAAGAACTATTCTGGTTATTGTTAGTGCTTCCATTAGCTATACTGTGGTATGTCTTAAAGCATAAAAAACAAACAGCCGAACTTAAAATATCAAGTTTAAAAGGTTTTAAGATTACTAACTCATGGTTGCCAAAATTAAAGCACCTATTGTTTATTTTGCGCTTAGTAGCATTAGCATTATTAATTACAGCATTAGCTAGACCTCGAACAGTAGATGTTTCAACAAAAACAAAAACCACAAGAGGAATAGATATCGTTATGGCCATAGATGTTTCTGCAAGTATGTTGGCTAAAGATTTATCACCAAATAGATTAGAAGCACTAAAAAAAGTAGCAGCAGAATTTATTAAAGGCAGACCAAACGATAGAATTGGTTTGGTAGAATACGCAGGAGAAAGTTATACAAAAACCCCAATTACAAGTGATAAAGCCATTGTAATACGTTCTTTAAAAAGTATAAAATACAATAATATCATTGAAGGGGGAACAGCTATAGGGATGGGTTTAGCAACTGCAGTAAACCGATTAAAAGATAGTAAGGCAACAAGTAAAGTCATTATTTTATTGACCGATGGTGTTAACAATTCAGGATTTATCGACCCTAAAATTGCTAGTGAATTGGCAGTTGAATATGATATAAAAACCTATACAATTGGTTTAGGGACAAATGGAATGGCGTTGTCTCCTGTTGGAATCTTACCAAATGGAACATTTCAATACGGGCGAATTCAAGTAGAAATTGATGAAGAATTACTTAAAGAAATAGCCAACGTTACTGGAGGTAAGTATTTTAGAGCCACCAATAATAGAAAGTTAGAAGAAATTTATGATGAAATTAATAAACTGGAAAAAACAGAAATAGAAGAGTTTAAATTTTATAATTACGAAGAGAAATACCGCGTATTAGTATTATTTGCAGGATTATTGCTCCTTATAGAAATACTGTTACGTTTTACGGTTTTTAGAAGTTTTGTATAGACATAGAAGCATGTGTGCTTAAGATAAAGGTCTTAGGCTTTGAGGTTTAAATATTGGAATTTTAAATAAATGTATCAATTAGAAGAAAAAATATGGTTTTGGGTATTAGGCGTTATCCCTGTGATAATCCTACTCTTTTTGGTGCTTCAATTTTGGAAATATAAAGCACAAAGTAAATTTGCTGATAAAAGATTACTTAAAAAACTAAGCCCTAATACATCACTATTTAAATCTATTTTGAAATTAGGAGTTTTAAGTTTAGCTTTTGCATGCCTGGCAATAGCATTAGTAAATCCTAAAATAGGTACAAAATTAGAAACAATCAAACGAGAAGGTGTAGATATCGTTTTTGCAGTCGATGTATCTAAAAGTATGTTGGCAGAAGACATCGCGCCAAACAGATTAGAAAAATCAAAACAACTTGTTACACAAATCATCAATAACCTAGCAAGTGATCGTGTAGGTATCATAGCTTATGCAGGGAAAGCATTTCCACAATTACCCATAACAACAGATTATGCATCGGCTAAGATGTTTTTGCAAAGTATGAATACCGATATGCTGTCATCACAAGGAACGGCTATAAACGAAGCCATTAAACTGGCAAAAACGTATTTTGATGATGAAGAACAAACCAACCGTGTACTTGTTATTATTTCGGATGGTGAAGATCATAGTGAAGAAGCAGCAGCGATAGCAGAGGAAGCTAATGAAGAAGGCATTCGAATATTTACGATAGGTGTAGGAGATATAAAAGGAGGACCCATACCAGAAAAACGAAATGGCATTGTTTTAAACTACAAAAAGGATAATCAAGGAGAAACGGTTATTACACGTTTAAATGAAGAAACGCTTATGGCCATTGCGGAAGAAGCCAATGGAGCTTATATAAATGGAAAAAACACCAATGATGTTGTTGAGAGTATTCGTGAAATTTTAAATAGCATGGATAAAACAGAATTTGAAGCCAAACAATTTGCCGATTTTAAAGATCAATTTCAATGGTTTTTAGGTTTTGGCATTTTCTTTTTGCTTTTAGATGTTTTCTTACTAGAACGTAAAACATCGTGGTTAAAGAAGTTGAATCTATTTAATGAAAATCTTTAACTTTCGAGTGAAACGATTTGATTTAAAACTTTTATAAAATTTTTAACGAACAAAAGTGTTAAGGTTTTATATCTTAGAAATAAAAAAAATGAAACGTATAGCATTAATTCTATTAACATGTGTGGTCTCAATGTCTTTTGCACAAGAAGATAAAGAGCAACTATTAGCACTTAAAAAGGCTAATGGTTTTGTTTACGAAGGAAATAATTTAATAAATGATGATTTTGTTTCTGGAGAAATGGCTTATAGACAAGCTATTTCAAAGCAACCAAATACGGTAGCAGGAATTTATAACTTAGGGAATGCCTATTATAAAGAAGGCAATTTTGAAGAAGCACTTTACCGTCATGAACAAGCCGCAAAGGCAACTAATTCTAAGTCAGAGAAGCATAAAGCATATCATAATATCGGCAATATATTAATGCAGAATAAAAAGTGTAAGGAAGCTGTTGAGGCTTTTAAAAATGCTTTGAGAAACGACCCTACAGATAATGAAACCCGTTACAATCTAGGGATAGCAAAAATTTGTGCAGAAGAGCAAAAAAAGCAGGAAGACGAAAACAAAGACGACGAAAATAAAGAGGACGAGAATAAGGACGACAAGGATAAGAAAGACAACGAAGACAAAAAAGATAAAGAGGGCGACGACAAAGAAGATAAAAAAGATAAAGGCGACGAGGAGAAAAAAGAGGGCGACGACGAAAAGGACGATAAAGGAAAGCCTAAAGACGAAAAAGAAGATAAAGGTAAAGGCGATGAAGATAAGAAGAAAGAACAACAAAAGCCTAAGCCTCAACCTGGACAGATGTCGCCACAGCAAATAAAGAATTTACTGGAAGCCATGAATAATCAAGAACAAAAAGTTCAAGAAAAAATGAATGCAGTAAAAGAAAAAGGTGCAAAAATAAAAACTGAAAAAGATTGGTAATTTAAAGAAATCTGATTTTGTTACTAGTATTAAAACGTCGAAAAGCAATAATTCAAACATCAAAAATCGCTAATCGTTGTTCGTTAACCATCATGAAAATTATCAAACACATATCAATAATATTATTACTACTTACAACAAGTATAGCTTCAGCACAAGTTAAGTTTGAAGCGAAAGTAAGTAAACAAAAATTAGGTATAAACGAGCGTTTGCGTATTGACTTTGAAATGAATAAAGATGGAGATAACTTTAATCCTCCAAATTTTTCAAATTTCACAGTAGTAGGTGGTCCGAATCAATCCGTAAGTAATTCTTGGATTAATGGTGTAAGAACTTATAAGAAAACCTATAGTTATTTTTTAGCGCCAAAAAAGCGAGGTAATTTCACGATTAAACAAGCGACAATTACTATTGATGGTGAAACCTATAAAACATTGCCTATAAATATTCAGGTTACTGCAGCTGTAGACAAACCAAAAGATCCTAATGATGCAAATTTTATAGCTTCAGAAAACATTCATTTAGTAGCAGAAGTTTCAAAAACAAATCCCTATTTAAATGAAGCCATTACGGTTGTTTATAAGTTATATGTATCGCCAACTATAGCCGTTGACAATTGGAATGAAATAGACAGTCCAAGGTATAATGATTTTTGGAGTCAAAATATAAATACACAAGGACAAAAAGTTCAAAACGGGACTTATAATGGAAAAGACTATCGTTTCTTGGTGCTACGAAAAGCAGTATTATATCCTCAAAAAACAGGGAAGTTAAATATAGAACCACTAAGTCTGGATATTGCCTTGCGTGTGCCTTCCAATAGACGAGATATTTTTGGAAGCCTTTTAATGACACGTGTTAATAAAACGGTTTCCGCGGGCAATAAGACAATTCATGTTAAGCCATTGCCAGAAGCAGGTAAACCAGTAGATTTTGCAGGAGCTGTTGGTGATTTTAAGCTCGATGTCATAACCTCAAAAAGAGTCTTAGATGCATCGGAGTCATTTCAAGTAAAAGTAGCTGTTAAAGGAAATGGGAACCTAAAGCTTTTTAAGTTGCCTAAAATATCATTGCCAAGCTCTTTAGAAGTTTATGAGCCAGAGCATAAAGAGCAAGTAAAAACAAATCTATCTGGGATGAGAGGAAGTATTTCAGATAGTTATACCGTTGTACCGCAATACAAAGGCAAGTATCCAATACCTAGTATTTCCTTTTCATATTTCGATTTAAAAACAGAAACTTATAAGCGATTATCATCCGACGAAATTGTAATTGATGTTTTAAATGGTCCTACAAATAATGCCTCCAGCGGAACTTCTAATGGAAACCCAATAAGCAATGCTAAACAACGTGTGGTTTTAAACAACGATCAATTCGCTTTTATTAAAACCAAGACAGATTTTATTAGCACCAAATCAACGTATTTCTTTAAAACAAATTTGTTTTGGAGTCTGTTATTATTTCCTTTTTTACTAATTCCTTTAGCCATAATCGTTCGTAAGAAAAAAGCGAGCAGAGATGCCGATGTATATGGCAATAGAATTAGAAAAGCAGATAGGTTAGCAAAGAAGTATTTGAGCAATGCTAAAAAATCACTTGGAAAAAAAGAAGCCTTTTATATAGCCTTGGAGAAAGCATTACATAATTATTTAAAGGCCAGATTGCATATAGAAACTAACGATTTAAGTAAAGATAAAATTAATAGTTTACTAAAAGAAAAACAGGTTGATGACGGAGTAATAAAAGATTTTATTGCTATTGTAGAAAATTGTGAATTAGCAAGATATACACCAATAGATATTGTTACAATGCAGGACGATTATGAAAAGGCAGCAAAAACAATTTCTTTAATAGATAAACAAGCACGTTAAGATGAAAAAAGTTCTTTACATAGTATCGTTTTTGTTGAGCTTAACTGCTTTTTCTCAAAATCAAGCATTATTTGAAAAAGCCAATGCCTTATATAATGAAGGTAAATACGCCGAAGCGATAGATAATTATAATGCTATTTTAGATACAGGGAAACATTCGGCCGATTTGTATTTTAATCTGGCAAATGCACATTATAAACTAAACAACATTGCACCAAGTATCTATTTTTACGAAAAAGCATTGCAATTAGCACCAGATGACGGTGATATTAAAAATAACTTGTCATTTGCTCAAAACATGACCATTGATGCTATTGATGTTATTCCAGAAGCTGGATTTTCTAAACTCATAAAAAGTATGACCAATATGATGAGTTTTGATAATTGGGCAAGAACGGCTGTAGGTCTGGTATTTTGTTTTGTCATTTTAGTGCTCGTTTATTACTTTGCTTATTCAACGTTAAGGAAACGTTTAGCGTTTATGGGAAGTTTAGCCTCATTAGTTTTATTATGTGTATCACTTGCATTTGCATTTCATAAATACAACTTAGATAAAAAAGATAATCCTGCAATTATTTTTGTGCAAGAAAGTAAAGTAAAAAGCGATCCAAACCCTAAAAGTGAAGAGTCTTTTAGATTACATGAAGGCACTAAAATACAGGTGTTAGAGTCGTATAACAACTGGCAGAAAATCAAACTTGCTGATGGTAAAATGGGCTGGGTAAAATCAGAAGACATAAAGTTGCTGAATAATATTTAACTTTTCGCTAACAAAAAATAGTATATATTTGTTTTTCATATTTTTTTAATAGAATGTTTAGAAATATAGTTGCAGTATGCTTTTCAATAATCTTTCTGGTGTTTTTAACAGCACCGACGATTATTACTATAGTAGACGATTCTATTGATGTCTCTTTCTTTTTTGCTTCATCTGAAGAAGAAGAAAAAGGCGGTAAAAAAGATAAAGATGTAGAGATTTTGGTTTTTGATCTTAATATGAGCGAATTAGATTTTGTTTCAAACGAATCGGAAAATGATTTAGAGTATTATTCCAAAAACTATCCTAAACCTCATTTAAATCTTATTTCTCCTCCCCCAGAATTACACATATTATAATTTAAATTTTATTGGCTTTTAAAGCCATTCTATCAACTTAATCACTCTTTGATTTTCATCAAGGAGAAAAATTTATTGTAATATGTTTAAAACTATTAAGAATGACTTACCAGCGAGTATAGTCGTATTTTTTGTTGCACTACCATTATGTTTAGGTATTGCATTAGCAAGTGGAGCCCCCCTTTTTTCAGGATTAATAGCAGGAATTATAGGAGGTGTTGTTGTTGGAGCTTTAAGTGGCTCAAAAATTGGAGTTAGCGGACCAGCTGCAGGTTTAGCAGCTATTGTTTTAACAGCTATAGGAACCTTAGGAGGATATCAAAACTTCTTGGTAGCTGTTGTATTAGGAGGTGCTATTCAACTATTATTCGGCGTTTTAAAAGCAGGGATTATTGGATACTATTTCCCGTCTTCAGTAATTAAGGGGATGTTAACAGGTATTGGAATTATCATTATTTTAAAGCAAATACCTCATTTTTTTGGCTATGATGCCAATCCCGAAGGTGATTTATTTTTCTTTGAAGTAGACAGTAAAGGAACCTTTTCAGAACTAATAGGTACTGTAAACCATATAAAGCTAGGTTCTGCTTTAATTGGTATAATAGGATTAGCTATTTTAATACTTTGGGATAAAGTATTATCTAAAAAAGGAAAGATATTTCAATTAGTACAAGGACCACTTGTAGCTGTTGTGGTTGGAATTATTTTTTATGTTATTACATCATCAAATGAAGTTTTAGCAATATCGCAATCACATTTAGTGAGTGTGCCAGTTCCAGAAGATGCTTCATCATTTTTTGGACAATTCAGTTTTCCTAATTTTAGTGTTATTACTAATCCAGAAGTATGGATTGTTGCATTTACAATTGCCTTAGTAGCAAGTTTAGAAACTTTACTGTGCGTAGAAGCGACCGATAAGTTAGATCCTAACAAGAATGTAACGCCTACTAATAGAGAATTGTTAGCTCAAGGTACAGGTAATATTCTTTCAGGGCTAGTTGGAGGTTTACCAATAACACAAGTAATTGTTAGGAGTTCGGCAAATATTCAATCAGGTGGTGTATCAAAAATGTCAGCAATTGTTCATGGGTTTTTCTTATTAATTTCGGTTGTTTTAATTCCTAGATTATTAAACATGATTCCGTTATCTGTATTAGCTGCAGTATTATTGGTTGTTGGATATAAATTAGCAAAGCCTTCTTTGTTTAAAAAAATGTTTAATTTAGGATGGAAACAATCCATACCGTTTACAGTAACAGTTTTGGGAATTGTTTTCATCGATCTTTTATATGGAATAGGACTTGGATTAGGTGTTGGCATTATCGTTATCCTTATTAAAAGCTATCAAAACTCACATTTTCTACATATAGAAGATAAAAGTAATGGAAAGCATAAAATAAAAATGACATTTGCCGAAGAGGTTACGTTTTTTAATAAAGGAGCAATCCTTAAAGAATTAGATAGCCTACCAAGGGATACCTATTTAGAATTGGATGTTAGAAAAACAAGATATTTAGATAATGATATTATTGAGATTTTAGAAGATTTTGCATTTAAAGCGAATGAAAGAGATATTGATATTAAATTGATTTCAGAACGTGGTATGGTTGAAAATCCATCAAGCTTTATTGAGTTTTTTAAATTGAGACCCAAAGCAACTTAAATCTAAAAACCATGAAAAATAATATAAATAAATATAAGATATTAGTCCTTTCAGATTTAAAAAAATCGACAAATGCAACATTAAAAAGCACAGTCAGTTTAGCTAAAATGATAAATGGAGACATAGATTTTTTCCATGTTAAAAAGCCTAGTGACGTTGTAGAAAAAGAAAGTCAATTATCGGCTATGCGTACTATAAATAAAGAGCATTTTGCAATTGAAAAGGAAATACAAGATTTAATAACACCGATTTCCAAAGATTACGGAGTAAACATAAATTATTCATTTACCTATGGAAATGTAAAGGATGAAATGCGTAAATACATCAAACTTAATAAACCCGACATCATTGTTTTAGGTAAAAGAAAATCTAAAGCACTTAATTTTATAAGTTACGGCATTACAAATTTTATTCTTAAAGAACATGACGGTGTAATAATGCTGGCAGATAATGATAATGTATTGGAGCCAAATAAAGACATATCACTTGGTTTACTAAACGGGGTTGAAGAATCATTTAATCTAGAATTTATTGAGGACTTGATCAATCATACACAAAAGCCTTTGAAATCTTTTAGAATTGGTAAAAGCCATTCAGATACAAGCACAAAAATGAATAAGCATATCAATAAAAAAATGATTGAATATGTCTTTGAAGCAAGTGATAATACCACTGATAACCTTTCTAATTATGTATCAAAAAATAATATTAACTTATTATGCGTAAATAGAGACAAGAAAAATACCGTAAAAAACGAAAACACATCAGGATCTGATATTAAAACTTTTATGGGGAAGCTTAATGTTTCATTTCTAGTTACGAGAGGATAAAGACTATCAGTACAATAATAATTTTATAAAATGAATTTTAATTAAAAAATTATGAAAGCACATACAAAAGAAACACAAGCAGCAATGACACCTCAAAAGTCATTGGAATATTTAAAAGCAGGAAATCAAAGATTTCAAGATAATTTAAAAGCAGATAGAGATTTATTGGATCAGGTTAAAGATACGAGCAACGGACAATATCCATTTGCGACTATTTTAAGTTGTATAGATTCCAGAGTGTCTTCAGAATTAATTTTTGATCAAGGTATAGGTGATATTTTTAGCGCCAGAGTAGCAGGGAATTTTGTAAATGAAGATATTTTAGGAAGTATGGAGTTTGCCTGTAAACTGGCAGGTACCAAGCTTGTAGTTGTGTTAGGGCATACAAGTTGTGGAGCCGTAAAAGGAGCTTGTGATAATGCTAAAATGGGCAATTTAACCAAACTTATCGAAAAAATTACACCAGCAGTAAATGCCGTTTCTGAGCCTCAAGATGCAAGTTTACGAAATTCAAAAAACATAGAATTTGTAGATCATGTTTCTAAGAAAAATGTTGAGTTAACCATTGAAAGAATTATGAAAGAAAGTGAAGTATTAGCAGACATGCAAAATAATGGCGAGATTATGATTATTGGAGCAATGTACGATATTCATTCAGGTGCCGTGACATTCTATGAGTAAAAACTTATAGATGAAAAATAATATTATGAAAATAAAAGTAAGTATGGTAGCATTAATCATGGCATTAATGTCTCCCTTACTTATGCAAAGTCAAGATAGTGATTTTGGAAATTGGCTAATATACATAGGTAATAAAAAACTTAACCCGAAGTGGAATATCCATAACGAGATTCAATACAGAAACTATGATGCTATTGGAGACCTTGAACAACTGCTTTTAAGAACAGGTTTGGGGTATACCTTTAATGAAAGCAAGAATAACGTATTATTAGGTTATGGTTATATCCTTTCGGAAAACTACATAGGAAATTCGGATGATAAAGTGTCTGTTAATGAACACAGAATTTTTCAGCAGTTTACATCAAAACAAAATATAGGACGTGTAAAATTAAATCATCGATATAGATTTGAACAACGTTTTGTTGAAGATGATTTTAAATTACGATTTCGTTATTTTTTAGCGTTAAATATCCCTTTTTGTAACAGGGAAAATCAAAATAGTAAATATTATTTTTCTGCATACAATGAAATATTTTTAAATACTAAAACTGCTATTTTTGATAGAAATAGGGTATATGCAGGTATTGGTTATAATATCAATAAAAGTATAAGACTTGAAGCGGGCTACATGAATCAATTTTTCGAAACCAGTAGCAGAGATCAATTCAATATTATCACTTTCGTTACATTTTAAGTAAAATTTAGTTAAAAAAACCAATACCTTTGAGTCTTGGTTTTTTTTTGGGTCAAAATGAATTAACTTAGAACCTCTAAATTTTTACTTAAACATGAAAAATCTTTTTTCAAATATAAAAGGAGATGCTTTTGGTGGTATTACTGCTGGGATAGTCGCATTACCCTTAGCGCTTGCTTTTGGAGTGTCTTCTGGGTTAGGTCCTACAGCAGGATTATATGGGGCTATTTTTATTAGTTTTTTTGCTGCTCTTTTTGGAGGAACTAATACACAGATTTCTGGGCCAACAGCACCAATGACGGCAGTTAGTATGCTTGTTATAGCAGGTATCATTGCAACTAACGATGGCGATGTTAATAAGGCACTCCCAGTAATTCTTACTGTATTTTTGTTAACAGGATTAATGCAAGTCGGGTTAGGTATTTTAGGTTTAGGAAAGTATATAAGGTACATTCCTTATCCTGTAGTTTCAGGTTTTATGACGGCCATAGGCGTTATTATATTACTAACTCAAATTTTACCTTCTATAGGGTATTACCCAAAAGAAGATATGGAATTTGTAAACACATTTAAGGCACAAGCAGAAAATGTTATTCTTAGGAATATTATCGAAGAAGAAAAAAGCGAAGGTATTTTAGTATTGGAAAATTTTAAAGAAACGATATCCAGATCCGAAGCCATTTCGCAAGACGATATTTTAAGAGAATCTCAAACATTAGCTAAAAATGAAAGTAAAAAAGCTTTCGGAATCATAAAGATTCTTCCAAGAGCATTACAAAACATTAATTGGTTGGAATTAATATTAGCCTTAGGGACTATTTTTATTATTTATGGTTTTAAACGTATTACCAAAGCAGTACCAAGTACATTAGTTGCTTTAATAGTTATGTCTGGAATTGCATTTGGTTTTGGGTTAAACTACAGACCTATTGAAGAAATTCCGAGCGGATTACCTCTTCCGAATTTAGAAATTTTCACAAGTTTTAAGCTAAGTAGTGTAACTCCATATGTTTTTACTGCATTAACATTGGCTTTATTAGGAGCGATAGATTCACTGCTAACGAGTGTTGTTGCCGATAATATGACAAAAACGAAACATAAACCAAATAAGGAACTGGTAGGTCAAGGTATAGGTAATAGTATTGCTGCAATCTTTGGAGGTATTCCAGGAGCAGGAGCAACGATTAGAACCGTAGTAAATATTACCTCTGGTGGTAAAACAAAATTATCAGGGATGATTGCTGGCGTTTTATTATTAATAATATTACTAGCCTTAGGACCGGTAGCATCAAAAATTCCTGCGGCAGTCCTAGCAGGTATTTTAATAACAGTTGGTATCGGTGTTATGGATTACAAAGGTTTAAAGGCCATTCCAAGTTTGCCAAGAGATATAAAATTGGGGCCATTAAAACTAAGTTCAGAAGTATTGATAATGCTTGTTGTCCTGTTACTTTCTACTTTTTGGGATTTAATTTATGCTGTTGGTATTGGACTTGTAATAGCGTCTTTAATGTTTATGAAGAAAATTGGGGATTTAACCGCAGAACGTTCAGATGTAAAACCACTTAAAGAAGAAGCTTGGGCAGATGAAGCTGGTTTTCCTGAAAATTTAAAAGAAGAAGTATTTATAAAGCATCTTAAAGGACCTTTGTTCTTTGGATCAACAAGCGATTTCCAGCAATTAACAGCACAAATTCCTGATACTGCTAAAACTGTTGTTATAAGGTTAGGGCGTATGCAATATATGGATCAATCTGGCTTATATGCGATGGAAGATATGCTTCAGGAATTAAACAAAAAGAATATAGAGGTTATATTTGTTGACTTATTGAAGCAGCCTAAGTATATGATGGAACGAATTGATATTATTCCAGATTTAATTCCAAGAGAACATATATTTGAAGACTTTGAACACTGTATGGAATGGATTAAAACAAATGTAAAAGACACACATACAATTTAAAGTTATAGAGATTTATCAATTTAAAGTTAATAGAGGTCTAAAGTAAATAAAAATTGAATGTCTAGAGCGCAGTCGAAACTAGCTTATCTTAAGCGAAATCGATAGGCTCGAACAGACAAAAATTAGACTTTTTTAGACCTCTATTATATAAGTTTTGGAGTTGTTTTAAACTTCTACTAACGTAAAAGCTTTATAAATAATGTATGTCAATATTTACTAATAGTTAAAATGTTGTAATATCTTTATTTGGTTGATACACATAATTAAATGTATAATAAGGTGTTCCATCAGTAAAGGCATCGGGGTTGGTGGGAGCATTTTCATAATAGCTTAAGATTTCTACCTTGGCATAAGTACCCTCTCTCGTTTTAAACACCAATACTTTCCCAGGAATAGGGGTAATTAAATGTGTTGGAGGTCCAGCATAAGTATACCATCCATTTCCACTACCAGAAGTAATGGCATAGCCCGTACCAGAGTCTTGAACAAATAATGCCGTATCAACATTTGTAATAGAAGCCATAGTTCCGTTAGCAATATAAACAGCAGCATCACCTGTTCTAGTTGGTTCATCTGTAGTCCCTAAAGAAGTTCCACCATTAACAATAATTGAAGTACCCCTAAAAGCAATATCCCAATCAGTTTCATGTGTTGTAGTTTTACCTGATGTAAAATCAAACTTTGTAAAAAGTCCAGATACCGGTTGTCCTTGTCCTCCGGACTGTGGTGCATATAAATTTGAAATGGTTTCAGACTCTATATTTAATAAAGGTTTAGAATCATCATCACTACTACAAGAAGAGAAAGCTAAAAATAAGGTTACAAGTGTTAAAAAATTGATTGTTTTCATGGTATTTGTATTAAAATTTAATGTTAAGTTTTCCATATATAATGCGACCAGCAATATTGCTGATGTTTTGTGTGTCTGTGAAGCCGAATAGGTTGTCAATTCCGAAACTCAAGCCATAACTTTTGTAAAAGGTTTTATTTACAGCAAAATCGATAATAGAATACCCATTGACAAACTCATCATAGGTGTCTAAATAGGTGTTTCCATTAGTATCTAATAAACCATATTTACTTCGATACGTTCCTCTAATATTGGTGTCTAGATTCCAATTAGGAATTTTATAAAAGACTTTTAAATTAGCCATATGTCGGGATCTGTTATACAACCCGAAATAATCGCTTTTTTTGAGCTGAAAAGAAGGAGCACTTGGACGCTCTCTGGCAAACACGCTTCCGTTTTCAAAAGCTTCCTCAGCATCTGTATCCTTAGCGAACAAAAGTTGATAACCACCTGAAATTTTAAGTTGATCTGTAGGATTCCATGTAGAATTTAACTCTAAACCTTGCGTATATACTTTATTGATATTGTAATAACTGAATACATTTTGACCATTAGTTTTATTTGCTATTACTCTTAGATCAATAAGATCATTAATGTTATTTCTGAAAAAGTTTAAACCAAATTTTAATTTAGGAGATAAACTATAGTCAATTCCAATGTTAATGCTAATAGAGTTTTCAGGATTTAAAGTATCTTCAAAATCAGAAGCAGGTATAATAATATTAGCTAATTGCCCTTGAGATTCTAATGCGGGTATAGCAGTTGTAACGGCATTATATCCTAAAACAGTATAGCCAACGGTTGTATTTGTAAAATCGAAATATAATTGCCTAAAATCGGGAGCTTTAAACCCATAACCAATAGCACCTTTTATTGATAGTTTATCATTTAATCCATAGCGGATGGCAGCCTTTGGACTAAATTGAGATTTATATTTGTTATGGTTGTCAAAACGAGCTCCTAAAATAATATTGAGCTTTTCAATAGGTGTACTATCATATTGAAGATAGAAATAAGGAGAATTAAATACAGGTTTTAAGGAAAAATATGTTCTATTTAATGTTTCATGATTAAACCCAGCTCCTCCTATAAAAGCCTCTTTATCATTCGGATTATATGTTGCTCTAATTTCTGGGCGAATTAATAATTGATTGTAGTAGCTATTACTAAATCGAGTACCATCTTCGTTATCTAAATAATCTTTCGCAATATATCGAGTAGCATAAAACTCAAAATAACTACGCCATTTTTTATCATAAACATGACTTAATTTTAAATGGGAGTTCCATTCGTTTATATCACTCTCTCCTTTTAAAACAGTAGACGCTATATAATCTTGATTTTGATTATAATACTTGCCCGAAATAAAAAGATTGGTAGCCTCAGAAAAGTCATAAGTAATTTTTGAGTTGAATGTGTAATTGCTAAATGGGTCAACCGTATTTAGGTGGTCACCATCAATTAAATCATAACCATCACTGCTATATCTATTAAAAAAAGCACTAACCCCTAATTTTTGTTTTTTATAATGTATTGTCGAACTTAAATCATGACTACCAAAGGAGCCTAATCTATAATTCACATTTCCATTAAAGCCCTTTTTAATAGTTTCGGTTATAATATTTATAACACCTCCTAAAGCTTCACTTCCGTAAAGACTTGAAGAGGCACCTTTAACAATTTCAATTTGTTTTATGTTGCCAACCGTAATCCTGTTAAGGTTTAAAGTACCAGCAGAGCGCCCAATAAGAGGAACACCATCTATAAGAATTAAAGTGTATTGAGAATCTAAGCCTTGAAGTTGAATACCTTCACCACCTCCAAAATCAGGAACAGTAATAAGACCTGTTTGCTCATTCAGGATATCATTTAAACGAATAGAATTAGATTGTTTTATGTCCTCTTTAGAAACAATTTGAGCTGGAAGAGGTAAAGAAGATAACTGTCTTATGGTTCGTGTGGCTGTAATTATAACATCATCTAAATATTCTGTTTTTGTAGAATCCTTTGTAACCGCTTTAGATTCTTGAGAAAATGAAGTGCTCCCTAAAAAAAGCAAAAAATAAATGCAAAAATATTTTTTATTTAGAATCATTCTTAATTAAATTTGTCGCAAATATATAAGTTATTTTAATTTAGTCTAAATAAGAACAATTAATTTTTTTGACTTTTTTTAATTATTAAAAACAAACCTTTAAAAATGAAACAATTAACACTATTATCATTATTGATTTTAACATTTTCATCAGTTGGAAACACACAAGAGAAAAAAATTAAAGACCAAAAAGCTATAAAAGATATGTGTGGTTGCTTTCAGGTCACTTTCAATTTTGCAGAAACATTTCAGTATAGCAAAGATTCACTTTATAAGCCATCAGAAACAAAAACTGATACGGCTTTAGAATGGGCAGAGTTGGTTGAAGATGACGAAAATAAAATTTCCATTCAACATGTATTACAAGTTGGTAAACCTGCCAAACCCCATATAGTAAAACATTGGAGACAGGATTGGATTTACGAAAATGTAGATTTCTATATGTACAATGGTGATAGCTCCTGGGTTTTTCAAAACAAACAAAAGGATAACGTAAAAGGACAATGGACACAAAAAGTATATCAAGTAGATGATAGTCCACGTTACGAAGGCTCTGCCACATGGGTACATGTAGACGGTAAGAGTTTTTGGGAAAGTGTAACGCCTGCCCCATTACCAAGACGAGAATATACCAAAAGAAGTGATTATAACATAACAATGAGAGGCAACAGACATGAAATAACCAAAGATGGATGGGTGCATGATCAGGATAATGATAAAGTACTTCGGGAAGTAGGAAGACCAGATGTTGTACTCGCTAAAGAGAAAGGATATAACACCTATGTTAGAGTAGACGATAGTAAATGTAAAGCAGCTTCAGATTGGTGGAAAAAAGAACATCAAAAATGGGCTTTAGTAAGACATAAATGGGATGATGTTTACATAAGGAATCAGAATTTAACACTTGAAAAAAAGGTTGATAACAAAGCATTATACAAATATTTATTTGCAGATGACATGACCGAAGAAACCGAAATTAATAACGTTATAGAATCTTTTGTAAAAAAATAATAAAAAAAAGTATTAAGAGAATCAACTAACTAAAGATGAAGCGTAACAAAACAATTAAAATAATATCACTTCTTATGCTTTTTATGCTATTGGGATTTAAAAGTAAAGTAGAAACCACAACATATAAGTGTATGATCCAAATGACAAATTACTCTGGAGAAGGGGCTTATGTTATTATTTCATTATTAAATCCAGAAGGTGAATATGATAAAACATTATACGTTCAGGGAGATGATGATGAATGGTATTCTGAAATAACAGCCTGGTGGAAATTTCACGGGAAAAGACGTGCAGATATTGATGCCATAACAGGAGCAACAATAAGTGGTGGCGGGCGTATGATAAGTGTTATCGAGATTGAAAACAGCAAAATAGATACGGGTTATAAAATACGTTTTGAAACCGTTGTGGAAAATCAGGAATATTATAAAGATGATGTAGAATTTGAGCTTACATCCGAAACCATAAAAAATAAAATAAAAGGAAAAGGCTTTATACGTTACGTTCGTATGATGGCACAATAAAAAGATCCCAAATGACCATTTCTATATGGAGATATAGTCATCTTACTTTGGCTATATCTTCTTCTATATTCATAGTATTAGCAGCCTTGACAGGTATAGTTTTAGCGTTTGAACCTATTTCAAATCAGCTAAAACCTTATGCTGTAAAGCATGCTGATGCCCTTTCGCTTTCTAAAACCGTAGAAAACCTACGAGTCGAGTATGATGAGATAATACATATAGAAAAGGATAAAAACAATTTTGTAATAGCTTCGGTTATTACAAAAGAAGGCAAAAATGAAACCTTTTATATAAACCCATTCACTGCTAAAAAAATAGGCGATATTATTGAAAAAGCACCAGTTTTTAAATTTGCTACCAATTTACATAGGTCATTGTTTTTAAAGTCTACAGGAAGAATTCTTGTGGGTTTTATGTCTTTTTTACTCTTTTTAATGGCCGTTACTGGTGTGCTTCTAATTATTAAGCGTCAAGGCGGTGTAAAACATTTCTTTTCAAAAATAATTAAAGACAATTTTAATCAGTATTATCATATCATTATTGGAAGGTATGTTTTAATACCTATCATAATAGTTACCCTTTCGGGTGTTTATTTATCGTTGGAAAAGTTTTCGTTATTGCCATCAGAAAAAAAATCGCATGACTTAAATGAAGAACTTTTAGTAGGAACACCTAAAATAAAGATTGAGGATTTTAGCCTTTTTAAAACTCTTACTTTAAATGATATTCAGCGTGTTGAATTTCCTTTTTCTGATGCTATTGAAGATTATTTTGTTTTAAAACTTAATGATAAAGAGTTGCTTGTAAATCAGTATAACGGAACCATAATAAGTGAAAAAAAACAAAACTTGGTAGCTTTAGCTTCAAGTTGGAGTGTGCTATTACATACTGGGCAAGGATCTATAATGTGGTCTGTTATTTTGCTATTAACCTGTATTGCTATTTTGTTTTTTATGTTTTCGGGGTTTACTATGACACTAAACCGCAGAAAAAATAGTATCAAAATTAAGAACAAATTTAGCAAAGACACTGCTGAGTATATTATTTTAGTTGGTTCGGAGACAGGAAGCACTTATGGTTTTGCAAAAGCTTTGTATAAAGCTCTAATTGCAGAAGGTAAATCGGTATTTGTTTCAGAATTAAATACGTATTCCAGTTATAAAAAAGCAAAACATTTGGTGGTATTTACATCTACTTATGGGGATGGAGAGTCTCCCACAAATGCAAAGAATTTTGAAAAATTGGTTGGCCATGTTTATCAGAACAACACTCTTAAGTACTCTGTTGTTGGTTTTGGTTCTTTAGCTTATAAAGGCTTTTGTAAGTATGCTATTGTGGTAGATTCTTTATTGCAACTACACCAAAAGTTTATTCCGAATTTATCGCTTCATAAAATTAATAATCAATCTTTTGAAGCTTTTAAGAACTGGGCATCTTCGTGGAGTAAAGGCAAAGGCTTAAATCTAAAAATTGAAAAACCTGTAAATACACCTCGCCCTAAAAATTCAAAATTATTTAAAGTGGTTAGCAGATCTATGGTTAATTCCGATAACTCTTTTGTGCTTGAATTGAAGCCTGCCCAGAAGTTAAAATTTAACTCTGGAGATTTGCTTAAAGTATATCCAAAAAATGAACAAAGAGAACGTTTATACTCTATTGGTAAAATAAATGAAAATATAGTATTAAGCATAAAAAAACACGAGTTTGGAGTATGCTCAGGTTATTTTAGTAAACTTAAAAAAAACGATATGGTACTAGCAGATATAAAACAAAATAAAGATTTTAATTTTCCTGTAAATGCGAAAGAAGTCGTTATGATTTCTAATGGAACGGGGATTGCACCATTTTTGGGAATGATTAATAATCAAGATTCTAATTCTGTAAAATCACATTTGTTTTGGGGTGGACGGACGAAAGATTCTTATCAAATCTATTCAGAATTAATAGATAAAGCTTTTTATAGCAAAAAACTATCTGGACTTTACATTAGTTTTTCAAAAGAGGAAAGTCAAAAAAAATATGTGCAAAATTCAATAGTAGAAAAAAGTGATTTAATATCTCGTGTATTAAAAAATGATGGCGTTATTATGATTTGTGGCTCGATAGCTATGCAAAATGATGTTCTGGAAACATTAGAAAGTATCTCTGAATCTAAATTGAATAGGCCTTTAAATCTAAATCAGATTAAAACAGATTGTTATTAATATAACGTGAGTTTCGACATAAAATTTATAAAAAAATAGACAAAAATTCAGTTGTTTTAATTAGGTTTCGACTGCGCTCAACCTGACATTTGAATATAATTAACTGATTTTCATTTAAATAAAACTAAAGTTGTATCGAACTCACCTTAATATAAAAATGTATGTGCAATAGTATAAGAACAATAGCAAAAGTAACTAATGGAGAACTTTCAATATGTGAACAATGTAATGTCTATCATGTTGAGTTTAATAATATTTATTTTGAATTTACTCCAAATGAGTTTGATCATTTTAAAGACTATCTTTTAAACATCGAGTTAGATTATTGGGAAGAAAGATATTCTTGCGCAAAAGTTAAAAGAAAAATCCCTATTCCGTCAATGCAAAAAAACCTGGTTTTAATGTTCAATAGACAAGAAATAAAAGAATTGAAATTACTTTTTTGTGGAGAAGAATGTAGTTTTGAAAATGTGTTACATGCTAACGATATAGATTATAAATTGATTTTAAACTAATTAAAGCATGGACGATATAAACACGATTTACTATAATGATTTTGGAATCGCTTTCCACTGGAAAAGATGTGCTGTTAAAGATTTTAAGAAGATTCAATTAGTCTTTAGAGACACAGGGTTATTACTAACGTCCAATGAATTGATGAAATTCTCTAAAAACATTGATAAATCATTAAACAGTAATTGTTCATGTGTAGACTGTATGGAATATAAAACGTGTAAACCAATATTGGTAGAAGCTCCAAATCCGCAAACGACTTTCGCTATGACTTACACAGAAATAAAGGACATACAAGATTTAGTAAAAGGAACTTTATTTCAAATGGGATTAAATAAAATACTTAATGATAATACAATTAAATAGCTTAAACTTTACCTGTTTCTATGGTATCCTCTTCCTCATTTTCATCAGAATCTAAAATGTTTGGAAGGATCATAGGTACCAAAGATTTTACGGGGTTATAGAATACAGAAGCTTCTAAATCGTCTTCATTTGCAAACGGTATTGCACTATTCATTTTATCAAAAATGATTAAAACTACACTTAAAATCAATGCAATTTTAAGGCCTCCAAAAATGCCTCCAAGAAGCTTATTTATAATGCCCAGAGCAGCAAAATTTGCTAATTTAGTTAGTGCTTTTCCAGCAAGAGCAATTGCTAAAACAATGATTACAAAAGTTATTATAAAGGCAGCAATATTAATGGTTTTTTCATTCCAATCTACTTTACTTTCTAAAAATCCACCAGCAAAATTGCTAAAATGTATCGCGCCATAAACTCCGGCGATTAAGGCAACCAAAGAGGCAACTTCAACAAAAAGCCCCTTCATAAAACCACGAATAAGTCCGAATAAAATTAAAGCTCCTAAAACAATGTCTATAATACCCATGATTAATTAGAATTTAAACAAATATAAAATAATAGTCACACTTAGGTTTATTAACTTTGCCTCTTTGTAAATTATTATGTCTAGAGACGAACAATTAAAAGAACGTTGGCAATTGGTAGTAAAAAAACTATCCGATCAATTTGCAGATGGCGAAGCCTTAGACCTTGATGCTATTATCTATTTAATAGGTGTTCAGGAACTCGGTCAACTGGATAGGAACTTTAAAAAAGATCAGAAATTAGATCTTATGCATATTGCAATCTGTAAGCTGCTGATGCCCTATGGGTATTACGAACTTGATTTTGTAGATGAAGAAGGGTGGCCACATTATAAAACCCTGGAAGTATTACCTCATTTAAAAGCAGGAGAACAAAGTGTTTTAATGAAAGAAGCTATCGTGAACTATTTTTTAGAAACTGAATATATTAGTTAGTTTTTAGTCGTTACTTTTAAGAAAACAAAAAATTAAGGGTTTCACAAAAAATTAAATTGAGGATAAGTTTGCCTTAAGTGAAGTCTAAGGCTGAATCCTTAATGCAGATCTCGATAAATTGATTAAATTTGCATTCATTTTTGAAATGACACCATGATAGATAAAATAAAAGAACTCATTGCTGAAGCTGAAGCCTTTAAAACGCAATCTAAAGAAGAAGTAGAAGCCTTTCGTATAAAATATTTAGGTAAAAAGGGATTGTTAAATGACTTTTTTGCGGAGTTTAAAAATGTGGCAAACGATCAGAAAAAAGAGTTTGGTCAAACTATTAATAAGCTTAAAAAGACAGCTGAAGATAAGGTAAATGCCTTAAAAGATGAGCTTGAAAGCAAAGAAGAAGTAAAAGGTGTTTATGGTGATTTATCACGTCCGGGCGAGCCTGTTCAGATTGGTGCACGGCACCCCATTTCGATTGTGAAAAATCAAATTATAGATATCTTTTCTCGTATCGGTTTTAATGTTAGTGAAGGTCCGGAAATAGAAGATGATTGGCATAATTTTACAGCCTTAAACTTACCAGAGTATCATCCAGCACGTGATATGCAGGATACGTTTTTTATTCAAACAGATCCAGATATTTTATTACGTACACATACAAGTTCTGTGCAAGTGCGTTATATGGAAAATAATAAACCACCAATTCGTACTATTTCTCCCGGTAGAGTTTATAGAAATGAAGCCATATCTGCACGATCACACTGTTTTTTCCATCAAGTAGAAGGCTTGTATATAGATAAAGATGTGAGTTTTGCAGATTTAAAACAAACCCTTCAGCATTTCACTACTGAAATGTTTGGAAAATCTAAAATACGATTACGTCCATCGTACTTTCCTTTTACAGAACCAAGCGCAGAAATAGATGTGTATTGGGGATTAGAAACTGAAACAGATTATAAAATTACCAAGGGCACAGGCTGGTTGGAAATTGGGGGCTGTGGTATGGTAGATCCTAATGTTTTAGAAAACTGCAAAATAGACCCAACAGAATACTCTGGGTTTGCATTTGGAGTAGGTATAGATCGTATAGCGATGTTATTACATCAAATAGGGGATATTCGTTTATTGAGCGAGAATGATGTTAGATTTTTAGAACAGTTTAAATCAGCTTTATAATTTTGTCATTCCCGAGAAGGTAGAAATCTTAGGAAAAGAAACGTGATTATTATAAAGTGGGTTCCTGTTGAAGTTTACCTTGAGCGTAGACGAAAGGCAGTAATAACAAGAAATGAAAAAAGACATCCAAATTCCTAAAGTTGAAGGCGTTTACATAGCCATTGTAAATGAATACAATGACATTTATAAAACTCAAGATTGGAATGCTTATATAATCAATGATAAAGACATTGATCTAGAAATGATTCTTATTGTTACCAGTGGGTATTCTGAGAATAAAACAACTTCGATATTCAGAAAGAAACTAGATAAACTTCCAAAAAAAAGTTATGCAAAAATAGAGCTGATGCAAGAAGAATTATTCGCTCTCAATAACACGTTTAAAGTCTCTTTTTTTGAAGGTAATACTATGTTTGACAAAACTTATTTATTTAGAAAGAATACCATTAATTTAAAAGCATTACAACCAGTGCCTTTAATAGGTGTAAAAGGAGTTTTGGCGAAATAAAGAAACCATATATTCTCTACAAACTCGCAACAGCACTTAGAAGAATTTGCAAATGTTTTGGTTTGAGATTTTTTACAGTGTTTAGAATGATAGCATTATAAAAATAAAAAGCAAACCACGTTGTCATTCAGAAGAAGGAACGACTGAAGAATCTAAAGTCATTTTTATATTAAATAAATAATTATATTACTATGTAAACCTTTGTCTTTCATTGAATATGATAATTATGAGATCTTTCGCTGCACTCTGGATGACAGTAGTTTTAATCCAACTTTTCAGTTAATTTTTTAAACACTTTTTTAGGGTTCTTGTTTTCATATAAAATCTGGTGAACCGCATTAATAATTGGGAGCTGTGTCTTTTTAGTGTTTTTCTGATTAAGCAAATGAGCACTTTTTGTAGCATAGTAACCTTCGGCTACCATGTTCATTTCCATTTGAGCAGATTTTACAGTATAGCCCTTACCAATCATATTGCCAAACATGCGATTTCTGGAAAAAACCGAATAACCAGTTACTAATAAGTCGCCCAGATAAGCAGAGTTGTTAATGTTACGCTTCATTTTGTGCATTTTTTTAATAAAACGTTTCATTTCACGTATGGCATTACTCATTAACACACTTTGGAAGTTATCACCATAACCTAAACCGTGAGCAATTCCGGCGGCAATAGCATATATGTTTTTTAACATAACGGCGTATTCTACACCTATAATGTCATCACTTACCTTTGTTTTTATATAGTCACTAGATAATTTATTGGCAATCGTTTTTGCTTTTCCTGTATCCGAGCATGAGATAGTTAGATAAGATAAGCGCTCTAAAGCAACCTCTTCTGCGTGACAAGGGCCAGCAATAACTGCAATATTATCATAAGGAATATTGTAAGCATCATGAAAATGCTCGCCAACCAAAAGCCCTGTTTCGGGCATAATGCCTTTTACGGCAGATACTATGGTTTTATTAGAAATGTCAATATCTAATTTTTCTAACTCACCATGAATAAAAGCAGAAGGAATTACAAAAAATAAAACATCTGCATAAGCAGCTATTTCGTTAATGTCGTTACTGATTTTTAGTTGTTCTAAATGAAATTCAACCGAGCTTAAATAATTAGGGTTATGCTGCTCTTTTAATAAATGCTCTTTAGTGTAAACACTTCGCATATACCAACCAACTTCATCTAAATTTTCGCAAAGCATTTTCACAATAGCAGTAGCCCAACTTCCTGCTCCAAACACTGCATATTTTAAAGGTTTATTCATAAATAACTAATCATTTCCGGCTCAAAAATACACAAAATAATAATCATTACTCAGTCAAAAAAGATTAAGAAATTGTTTTTTGGCACGCGTTTTGAAAACATAAAAGTATAAAACTTAAAAATGTTTGATTATGAGGACAGTAAAATTACTTTTAAGCTTTGCTATAACAGCAACATTGTTTACATCGTGCTATACAGAAGTAAATATTGAAGACGAACTAGAACCTGGAATATCTATAAATCAATTATTAAATTCACATGAATTATGGTATGTTGATATTAATAGTACCAAAGGATTTGGTGAAACCCCTTTTTTACAAAAAGCATTTACAATATCTTTTAGAAATGGCGTGATATACGCAAATAACAATATCGTTGGATTGGGTGAAAATGGAAATGGTTTTGGTATCGATGTTGGAGAATATGATGCTTATGATATGGTTTTAGATGTTTCTCATGATATTGACGGATTTGAAACTTTTGATGTTTTTCAAATAGATAGCAATACAATTGAGTTTTATAATCCTAATAATGATACATCTTATTTTCTAGAAGGGTATCAACGTAGTAATTTTGATTACGATTTTGTTTTCTATGATAACATTCATTATTTCTTACAAGAATATGAAGCTTGGGAAAAGACGCATACGAGTGAGTTTGGAGCTATAAATGAATTTGATAACGAAAATTACTTACAGTTTTTAGCAGGAGGAAACGACTCAACATTCCAAAGTTCTCAAGATGAAAATGGAACTTCTACAAATAATCTTATATGGGATTATACAGGAATATACGGTGTAGGAGATGTTAACGGAGATATGTATTTAAAAACTTTAACATTAGATTATGATTTCTTCAACAATGAATACTTTGAATTGAGCGTTATAAATGATGGAAAGATAGAGTTGTTTCACCCATCGTCTGAAACAGTTTATGAATTTGAAGGTAGAGGTTATATACAATACCTGAAAAATGGAGATACAAAAGCAAAAGGAAAAACTACGGTTGATAAAAAGCGTAAGTTTAGAAAAAATAAAGTAGAAAACCCAAGAGAAAATACTAGGGTTAAATAAAAATTTTGGTTGGTTATTTAGTTTAGAAACCGTTTAAAGAACTATTCTTTAGGCGGTTTCTTTTTTTGTTCGATCTAAACGAATTTTTCCAAGGCTTGCAAGAGGTTTCCACCGAAATTATTCGTTTCAGGAAATTCTTTATTAAAAAAACATATAGTATGTGACTTCCTCTTTTTTTTAGTGTCTAAAAAGCATAAACCCTCAAAAAACATATTAAAAATTATGGGATTGTTTTCATTTATTAAAGATGCTGGTGCTAAAATATTTGGGATTGGTACAACAACTGAAGAAGATGCTGCCGAAGCAGCTGCAGAAGCACTTAAATTAGAAAAGGCTGCCGCCGAAAAACTTAAGGAAACAATTGTAGATTTACAATTACAAGTAGAAAATTTGGATATTTTTATCGATGATGATATTGCAATCATTAAAGGATTAGCTTACGATCAGGCTACTAAAGAAAAAGTAGTATTGGTTGTTGGAAACTCTAAAGGTATAGCTATTGTTGATGATCAAATGGAAGTTGAGGAAACAGAACCTGAGGCGCAATTCCACACTGTAATTAGTGGTGACACTTTAGGAAAAATTGCAAAGGAATTTTATAATGATGCTATGAAATACCCTGTTATTTTTGAAGCTAATAAACCAATGCTTTCAGACCCAGATAAAATTTACCCAGGACAGTTATTACGTATCCCAGTTCTGGACTAAGAATCTATTTAATAGCATAAATAGTTTTTATAGCCAACTAAATTTAGTTGGCTTTTTTATGTTTGCTCACCCCATCCTTAAATAATTGAACCGTGTAGCCCAGAAGTTCTGTGTCTACATGTTTAACGTGCTCAGGTATTATATAAATAAGTTTAGTGTAAATTTTCTTGTAACTAAGATTGTTAAATAAAGTTGTTTTTTATAAAATCAATCGCTTTAGAATAGACGAGTATTTCAAAACTATTTATAAAAGTTCATTTCATCCAAATACTCCCAAACGAATTCCGGAAGCATTGGTTTCACATTTTTACCAGCTTTAATCCCATGACGTATTAGTGTTGAAGATAATTCCATAATGGGAGCGTCGATGTGATGTATTTTTTTATGCCCTTCGAATTGCGTTTCTACCTTGTTTTCAGAAATGCGGGGGTAAACGTAAATATGGTGGTCTTCAAGAATTAACTTATAGTTTCTCCATTTATGAAAGCTCTTTAAATTGTCTTCACCCATTATTAAAGAGAATTCATTATCAGGATATTTTTCCTGTAAGTAAGCAAGCGTATTTATAGTGTAGTTTGGTTGTGGTAAGTTAAACTCTATATCGCTTGGTTTAAGTTTTATATAATCTTTTGTAGCTCGATATACCATTTCTAAGCGTTGGTAATTATCTAGTAAACTACGCTTTTTTTTGAATGGATTATGAGGAGTTACAACAAACCAAATTTGGTCCAGATCACTATATTCGGCTAAATGATTAGCAATAACTAAATGTCCAATATGAATAGGGTTAAAAGAACCAAAATATAGCCCAACTTTCATTCTGAATGTTTTAAGAGTTTAGAAAACCACTGACTAATTTATGTGCATTTTCAAGAGCGTTATCTAAATTGTCATTTACAACGATAACATCAAATAAAGGTGCTGTTGCTAATTCTGCCGATGCTTTTGCAACACGCATGTTTATTTTGTCTTCGCTTTCTGTTTTACGCTTTTTTAATCTAATTTTTAATTCGTCAATACTTGGTGGCTTTACAAAAATAGCTAAAGTTTCCTCTGGGAATTTTCGCTTTATACGCAAGCCTCCAGATACATCAATATCAAAAATAACATGTTTACCCATGGCCCAAATACGCTCTACTTCAGTTTTTAGAGTACCATAAAAATTATCGCGATAAACTTCTTCCCATTCTAAAAATTCATCATTTTTAATTTTGGATTTGAATTCTTTAGCTGATAAAAAATAATAATCTTTTGCATCTATTTCTTCTCCTCGTTTTTCTCGAGAAGTTGCCGATATTGAGAATTCTAAATTCAAATCTTTTATACCTAATAAATGTCTTACAATAGTTGTTTTTCCAGAACCTGAAGGTGCAGAAAATACTATGAGTTTACCTTTGTTCAATGTCAATGCGTTTTAACGTTTATTACAGTACGTTTAATAATTGTTCTTTAATTTTTTCAAGCTCATCTTTCATTTGAACCACTAATTGCTGCATTGGCGCATAATTACTTTTAGAGCCTATAGTGTTTATTTCTCTACCCATTTCCTGGCTAATAAACCCAAGTTTTTTCCCGTTAGAGTCTTTAGAATTTATACATTCTGTAAAGTAATTTAAGTGATTATTTAAACGTACTTTTTCTTCGGTAATATCAAATTTCTCTATGTAATAGACTAGCTCTTGCTCAAAGCGATTTTCATCATACTTTTCTTTTAAATCCTCCGCGCCTTTAAGTAATCGTTCGCGAACCCCTTCAACACGTTCTGGATCCATAGCAATAACCTCCTCAAGAATATTCCCAATGGCAACAATACGTTTATTAAAATCATGCTCAAGCACTTTTCCTTCATCTAACCTATGATCAATTAAATCATTTATGGCAGCATTTATTTGTGCTTCGATAGTCTTCCATTCATCATCATCAATTTCCTCGCGAACCGTATTTAAAGCATCTGGAAAACGAACAGCCATTTTAAGAAGTTCAATGGCGTCTCCATCGACTACATGTTTTAATTGTTCCATATATTGTTTAACAACAGGCGTATTTATTTGGGTGGATGTGTCTTCAGCAGTGGCTTCTACATAAATAGAAAAATCAACTTTACCTCTTTGTAATTTTGTAGCAAGAAGCTTTCGAATAGATAATTCCTTTTCTCTATAAATAGAAGGCATTCTTACATTTAAATCTAAATTTTTACTATTAAGAGATTTAAGTTCTATTGTTATTTTTTTTGTGGGTAATTGCAATACAGATTTTCCATAACCTGTCATTGAATATATCATAATGTACGTATTAAGTTTTGCAAAGGTAATTAAAACCAAAAGGATAGGAAATAGATAATAAGTACTTTAAGCTAATCTGTAGTTTTGTATTCTGGAATGGGTCATTTTAATACCTAAAGTTTTTTTGAATACCCCTAGAAAACCTACTAATCTCGGGGTATTCGCAAAAATGCTCTAAAAAGAGTTTGCATAGTGCTAACTGTCCTAAGAAAACACTACTTTTTTAAATCAATACTATTAATTGATTTGTATTGGCATATTGTTGTTTGAACTGTTAACTTGATAATTTAAGAACGTTCTTTAATGGTATATTCGTATTTGGTTTAGGTAAATTTTTTGGAATTTTTTAAGACTGCTAATAAATACAGAGCATCGAGGTGTTAGTTAAAATTCTTGTTTGTTATGTAGAAGTGTTTAGTATAGTTTTTCTTCTAAAATAAAACATTTATTCATTACCGAATTCAGTAATTATGTTGCTGAATAGAAGGTTCAAATTGCTATAAGCGTAACTGTTCTGAATGAGTGTAAAGCAAAAAAATCAAAGAAAAGAAACTAAGTAATCAAAAAATCCGTAAACAATTAAAAATCAATTGTATTACGGATTTTATATGTACTCAAGGTGGGAATCGAACCCACACTCCCGAAAGAACTGGATTTTGAATCCAGCGTGCTATGATTTTCGTTTTTGTTAATAATTCTGAAAATCAGATAATTACATTTTTTTTAAATCAAAGTTCACCAACGAAACCCAACGAAAAATACTATTTGTTGTACCTGAATTTTGTATCTTTGGTATAAATTAATTGATATGGCATCGAGCATAAAGGTAGTACTTCGTAAGAAACCAAACAAACAAGGCTTATTTCCGTTAGCAGTTCGGATTACAAAAAACCGTAAAACAACCTATCTTTATACGGGGCAATATATTGATGTTAAATATTGGGATGATGGTGAGCATAAGGTGCGTAAATCTCACTCGAATTCTAAACACCTTAATAACCTTCTTTTAAAAAAATTAGCCGAAGCAAACCAAACCTTAATTGATTTAGAAACTCAAAAAAATCAAGTTTCATCAAAGCAGATTAAAAAGGAAATTGTTGCGCCTTTAACAAAAACGAGCTTTAAAGAAATAGCTGACGAGTATCTAAATGAGTTGGAGAAAACAAATAAATTGCGCCGATTGTCATCTGATAAAGCCCGTGTTAATCACTTTACTCGTTTTGTCGATAATGATGCGTTAAGTTTTCAAGAAATTGACGAAGCATTATTGCGCCGTTTTTCACTTCATTTAAAGACTACACGGAAAATATCGCAGCGCTCTATTATTAATAACCTTATTGTTATCCGTACCCTTTATAATAGAGCCATTCGTTTAGGAATTGTAGACAGAAAACTTTATCCTTTTGGTTCGGACAAAATCCGTATCAAGTTTCCAGAAACTGAAAAAATTGGTCTCACCATTGATGAGATACAATCTATTGAAAAGCTCAATAATTTATCTAAACAAGAGCAATATGCCCGTAATGTATGGTTGTTTAGTTTTTATTTAGCAGGGATGCGCGTCGGTGATGTGTTGATGATAAAATGGAGTGATATTTACGATGGTCGTTTACATTACTGCATGGGTAAAAATGACAAACTTTTATCTCTTAAATTGCCAGAAAAAATTATCTCAATTTTGAAATTTTATGAAAGTGATAAACAATCTAGTGATGATTTTATTTTTTCAGAAATGAAAAAAGCAAACTTAAAAGAGCCAAAAGATATTTATAACAAAGTCAAAACAGCAACGAAGAAGTTTAATAAATATCTTGAGACAATTGCAGAAAAAGCAGAAATCAATAAAAAACTAACCATGCATATTGCACGTCACAGCTTTGGCAATATATCAGGCGATAAAATCCCAATTCAGATGCTTCAAAAGCTCTACCGTCATTCATCCATTACAACGACAATAAACTATCAAGCAAACTTCATGCATAAGGACACTGACGATGCTTTGGAAAAAGTAATTAATTTTTGATCGTCAGAATTGCCTGTAATTCTTAATAATTTACGATATTAGTAATTCGTTATTGTAATTAGAATTTATGGAAGTCGTTTGTATTCAAGAAGATGCATTTTATGCGTTGTTTGATAAGGTGATTGAACATGTAGAAAGTAAGCGTGTTGACCAACCCAGAAAATGGATTGATGGCGATGAAGCTATGTCCATTCTTAATATTTCTTCTAAAACAACGTTACAGAAATTACGAGATGAGGGGAAAATCCGTTTTTCTAAACCACAACCTCGCATCATTGTTTATGACCGTAATTCTATCAATGAATATCTAGAAAGTAAGGCTTATGAAACTTTTTAAACTATGGAAGAACAAACAAAAGTTGATAAAGATTATTTAGAAAGCTTTAACCAAGGCTATGAAGTTGCCAAAGAGTTAGGGTTAAAATCCGATGCTTTAGAGGGAATTAATGCAGGGAATAACCGTATACAGGCTATGAAAGACGGAATAGAGCAGTACAACAAGGAACAAACCTTAGAAAAAGACATTATCCCCCCTTTTGATATGGATAGTATTGATAAATCCTATATTGATATAAGCGACCCAAAAAAGGACAAAGATAAAGGGATGGATATGGATTTATAGCCCCAAAAAACATCCGTATTTGGGAAATAAATACGATATCTATAAGCCATAAAATAGTAATGAGCCGATTAATTTTGTTAATCGGCTCATTTTTTTATGTATTTTTGAGCCAATAATATGATATAATCGGCTCATGACCTATAATTGGCAACAAAAAGATTGGACAAAATTCAGCTACGATATAAGCAAGTTGGAAGAAAGGCTTTATGCTTTTGCTGAAAAGTCAGGACGTATTAGTGGTATTTTAAAAGCCATGTCAAAAGAAGACCATGTTCAAACGATGATAGATATTATGGTTGCCGAAGCGATTAAAACTTCAGAGATTGAAGGTGAGTATTTAAGCAGAATAGATGTGCTTTCTTCTATCCGTAATAATTTAGGACTGAACGTTAACCAAGAAACAGTAAAAGATAAAAACGCGGAGGGTATGGCAAGCCTTATAACAGATGTGCAAAATAGTTATGCCGATGCTCTAAATAAAGAAAAATTATTTGATTGGCATAAAATGATTTTCCCTATAACTTCAAATATTAATGTTGGAACATGGCGGACACATGAAGCTCCTATGCAAGTTGTGTCGGGAAGAATAGACAAACCAACTGTTCATTTTGAAGCTCCACCATCTAAGCAAATACCATTAGAAATGGACAATTTCATTAAATGGTTCAATGAGACTGCTCCCAATGGCTCCAAAATAATTAAATATGCACCTATACGCTCGGCGATATCACATCTTTATTTTGAAACCATCCATCCGTTTGAGGATGGTAATGGGCGTATTGGACGTGCCATTGCAGAAAAAGCATTATCACAGACTGTTGGTTACCCACTTCTTTTAAGTCTTTCAGCGACAATAGAAGCAAGAAAAAAAGACTACTACAATGCTTTAAAAACAGGACAAAGCAGTAATGAAATTACGCCTTGGCTGGAATATTTTATCGATATTATATTAAAGGCTCAGGATGAATCAGAATCCCTGATTGATTTCACATTGAAGAAAACCAAGTTATTTGATCGTTATCAAAGCCAATTAAATGATAGACAATTAAAAGCTGTTAAACGGATGCTTGAAGAAGGGCCAAAAGGATTTGAAGGAGGTATGACTGCAAAAAAATATATGAGAATTACCCAAACGTCTAAACCAACAGCAACAAGGGATTTACAAAAATTACAGAATTTAGGTGTGTTTAAAGTTGAGGGTGATGGACGTAGTACGTCTTATCAAATCAATTTTTTAGAATAATATCTGCCAGTACATCATTTTTATTCTTTCTGTCATGTTGTTTGCATGACAAAAATTGACCTCTTTAAAATCTCCGAAATTGAACTAACCTATAAGCGGAAAGTCAAAGCCGATGACCGTCCGAAAATTTAATCATCTCGAGATGCGTATCGATTGTTCCGTGAAAATTGGGATGATTTGGCTATCAACCTACAAGAAGAATTTAAAATACTTCTTCTTGACCGCAATAATCGCTGTATGGGGATTGTGCCAATTTCCAAAGGCGGTGTATCTGGTACATTGGTTGACCCGAAGTTTGTATTTGCCTCTGCGCTCAAAGCACGTGCTTGTAGCTTAGTGCTGGGTCATAATCATCCATCTTCCAATACAACACCAAGTCAAGCCGATAAAAATTTGACAGAAAAATTGATTGAAGGCGGCAAACTTTTAGATTTATCCATTCTCGACCATATTATTATAACAGATGATAGGTATGCATCATTTGCTGATTTAGGCTTAATGTAGTTATTTTTCTGAAAAATAAGTTTTAACAAAATCTTTTCGTTTTCTTATAGCAACAGGAATATTAGTATCGTCATTCATTGTTAATAAGCCAGTTCTTCTATTATAAGATTTCATTTGCTCAGTATTAATTAGATAAGATTTATGAGCTTTATAAAAATGAGTATCCTTTAATATTTCTGCATAGTGCTTTAATGTTTTTGAAATTATAATTTTTTTGTTATTAGCTAAGAAGAAATGAGAGTAGTTACTATCCGATTTAATAAATAGAATATCTTTTGATTCAATTTTAAAATAATCTTCAGATGTTGATAAATGAATAAATTTATATCCATTAGGATTTTTAAAATTATATTCAAGGCTTTTTAAACGTTCCAAATTTTCCTGTTGGCTAACTTTTTGACTCATTCTTAAAAGCGCATCTTGAAATTTTTCTGATGTTACAGGTTTTAAAAGAAAATGAAGTGCGCTATAGTCGAATGCTTTAACAGCATATTCATTATATCCAGTAGTGAAAATGACATTAAAATCTATATTTGGATAAAATACATTTAAATAGTCAAAGCCTGTTTTAGAGCCTAAGACAATATCTAAAAACACAAGTGAGGGTTGTTGTTGTTTCGTTATCGTAATGGCCTCATCAACTGTTTTAGCAGTGCCACAAATTGTATAATTATTATTGGGCTTTAAATGATTTGCAATGGTATTAATAGCATGCTGTTCGTCATCAATTATCAGTGTTTTTATCATAGATTAAAATTCTAAAGATAGAGGTATTTGTATTTTAACGCGGACACCTTCATCTTTTTCAATGATTTCAATTTGTGCTTCTGATTTTTTTATCTGTTTTAAAAAATCTACCCTGCTTTTAGAACTACTTATTCCGAATGATTTTTTATCAAGAGTATCATCTTTCTTTATACCCACTCCATTATCATCAATAGTACATACAAGTGAATTTTGGTCTTTACTAAAAATAATTGTTAGAACTCCGTTCTCTTTTTTATCTGATAATCCATGCCAAATACTATTTTCTATAAAGGGCTGGTATAGAGCTGGAGGGACTAAAGTATTTTCTATATCAATATCACGGTCAACTTCAATTTTGTAATCAAATTTATTCTCCAACCTTTCTTGTTCTAGTTTTATGTACCCTTTTAAAAATTCTATTTCATTTTCTAAATATACTTCATCTTCACTCGAATTATCTAAAATTCCACGCATCATTGAAGAAAATCTTGCAATATAATTGCTTGATACGTTTTTGTCATTTTTGAGTACAAAATCACTCATAGAGTTTAGACTATTATATATAAAGTGTGGATTTAACTGTGCTCGTAATTTTCTAAGTTCAGATTTTGCCAGTTTTTCATTTAAATTAGCTTCTTTTCTACGTCTATATTGGGTTAGTATTATTGCTAAAGCAGAAATACCTAAAATGCCTGTTCCAATACTTATGTTTCTTATTAGAGTTTGTTGCTTGATTTCTGCTTGGGCTATCAATTCTTTTTTATCCGCTTCAAACTGAATTTGCTTTTTGGATATTTCAAGTTTACGCTCATTACTTTGCAAGCTATCAAGTAACTTCTTATGTGTTTTATATGCGTCTAATGCTTTGTTGTATTCTTTTGTTTGAAAGTATATTTGATATAGTGCATTCCAAAGACCACTATCGGTGAACAAATCGTTCAGCGTATTGATTGATTTTAAATTTTTGGCTTCTAGCGCATATTCTTTAGCTTTTTTAAAATCAGAATTTTCTAAGTAAACCATAGCCGCATTGATGAGAACTGTTCTTCGTATAATGTTAATTTCATGCTCATCAATTAAGGCAAAGCTTTTTTCAATATAAGAAATAGCTTCTTCGCCTTTATTTTCTTTTTCAATTAATATACGTGCTACATTGCTATATAAGTTAGCTAAATTTGGATAGTCTTTTCTCTTCTTAGCCTCATTAACTCCTTTATTATAGTAGTATAGCGCAGAATCTGCTTGCTTTTGATATCCATATATATTGCCTAAATTTGTTAGTGTGTTTGGGTCGTTTTTTGCAAATTTTAATGATTTCTTGAAATACGGTTTTGCTAGTTCATATTCTCCTTGTCTCAAATAAATTAAAGCAATATTATTCAAGACGCCTCCTGAATATATAGCGTGTTTTGGTAACTCAGGATTTTCTTCTAAAACTTTTAATACATTTTGATAACTATCAATAGCTTTGTATGGATCATAAAGAGTATATTGATATACAACACCTAAATTTCCGTGAGCAGCAATTAATCCACTAGGATAATCCATTGTTTTTGCAACTTCTACAGTTTTAATACTATAATCTAGCCATGAAGAGTCAGATGGAGTCATATAATATTTTTTCATTTGATATAGTGTTCTAATATCAATGTAGGTAGAGTCAGGTGTTCCGTAATTTTTTATTAAATGCACTAAGGAGTCTATGACTTTTTGTTGTGCATTAACATTGCATATAATCAAAAAAAATATACCTAAAATAAAAATGTTTTTTCTTTTCATTGAGGAGAGTTGGTTAATTAATTTATTGCTCTAATTTATGTGTTTTTTGTTACATTGATTGATTTTGATAATGAAAAGTATGGTTTATTTGCGTAAACTAAATAAATGTCAACGTAAACTAATTTAAGTTCATTGATTAAACGATATGTAGATATCTTTAATTAAAATAAGTATAGGTAATCAAAATTCAAATACACTTTCACTTTCTGTAGAAAACTGGTTTTTATTACAATCCAAGTGAAAGTAAAGGCGCTAAGCTCATGAATTATCATGGGCTTAGTTGCTATCTGATAGATACATAAAATAATAAAAGAAGAGTTTAATCTGATTTATATTACTTCTTGTATAAAAAAATAAAAAAATATTTGGCAGGGTTTTTGGAATCTCTATCTTAGATTCCCTAAACGTAAATTGTATAAAACACAGATATATAGAATAATAACAAATTAATTATAAAATAAGCATTAGCTAACGAATTTCGCTTTCTGTAGAAAACTGGTAATTTTCATCTAATCCAAGCGAGAGACTAAGTTGCTAATGCCTGCGGTAATGCGTGGGCTTAGTTGCTGTCTTTGGGTTAAGGTATACCAGTACCTCTACAGATGAGACACAATTAAGTTCCACGCTATTTTTTTGCCGTATGAATACATTTCTCATCCATATCCGTGACCCATAATGGGCATTCTTATTCCTTCAAATTCCCCATTTGTCAAACTTACTTTGTGTTTAGCTATTAATTAACATTTTAAAAATTTAGGAATGAAAAAAATATTTCTTATAAGCTGTCTCATTCTAATGAGTAGTTTTATTATTCAGCCGTTAATTGCTCAAAATAAGAGTATTGGGGGTATGTTCAATGATGATTGGAGCAGAATTACTTATAAAGTAGATAAACAACCTGTATTCGATATCTCAAATGTAAAAACAGTTATAATTTCAGAGGTTGTTAACCGTCAAAATATAGCCGATTCACATAGCATAGATATGTATGATGAGCTTGCAAATAATATTACAAGCATAAAAGGTTTAACCTTAGTTGATAGAAGTAAAACACAATCACTCTTAAAAGAATTCGATTTTCAGCAAAGTGGTTTAGTTAATGAATCTCAAATTAAAAAACTTGGTGAATTCTATAGTTCTGGGCTTATCGTTTTTGTAAGAATACAAACTGATAATTTTAGTCAATCTGTAAAAAAGGTAGATGGTCTTTTTTCTAGTTCTCCAAGTTGGAAACGAATTGGAGTTTATAGACTTGATGTTAATTTTAAAATTATTGATTTAAAAACAGCGAGTATTCTTTTTTCGCAAAACTTAAAATCAAAAATAGAAAAGTCAGGTTCACTTCATGATTACAGAATACCACCTCAATTAGACCCCATAGGGTTTTATCAAGATGCAAAAGAAGATATTGGCATTCAGTTTAAAGAGCTTTTTATCCTTCATCAAAAAGAATATGAAATCAATTTTCAAACCCATAGAAAGTTTAATAGTGATTTAAAAAAAGCAATTACACTTCTTGAAATAGATGATTTTGAAGGGGGTTATGCCATGATTAAAAGCATTCCTCAAAAGTCTTTAGATGATAAAGCTAAGTCTTTTGCTTTATACAATGTAGCTAAAATGCAATTGTTTAATGGCGAATATGAGGTTAGTTTAAAAAATGCCAAAGAAGCCTATTTGCTCAATCCGAAAAATGATGAGTGTTTGGAGATTATCAATGAATTAAAATAAATCTAAAATCACAAAAAATGAAAACACTTTTATTTAGTTACAAATTTTTATTTATGACTTTAATGTCACTGCCATTAGCACTATGCTCTAGCGATGACACTAACGAAGATGATAGTATTGAAGAGGAAATTATAGAGGAAACCTGCACAGGAGAAATGGTAAGTCATCCAACAAACACAGGTTATAATAGAAATCACAAATTATTTGATGCCGATTGGCTTGGTTCGTATCTTTTTGAAGAAGGTAACGGGAATGACTTTGCGCAAAAATTCATTCATAATAATGGTGTGTTCGTATGCACCGGTACTTTTGATGAAACGGGCTTTTCAGAAGATGGTAATTTAGCTCTCTATGCCCTGAATCAAAATTTTGAATCCCTTTGGACTTTCCCAAAACAACCAGGTAAATTCTATGATGTGATACATGCATCAGATAATAATTATGTTGCTGTTGGTCGTATAGGAAATGGAGATGTTTCTAAAATTCATGCAGTAAAGGTAAATCTAAGTGGAGAACTAATTTGGGAATATACTGTTGATACAACTGATGAAATGAATTTAGGGGCTTATGCAACTACAATCGTAGAAAGTTCTAGTGGCGGATATATTGTTGTAGGTGATGCTCCCTATAATTCAAATCTATTTGGTTTTGGCGATAAGTCTTTTATTCTTTCATTAAGTGACACAGGTGAACAGCAATGGGCAAAGCCATTGAGTAATGCTCATGAGCCATTGGATATGATAATGGGCAATAACGGAAATTTTATTGTGGCATTTAATTCTCATGATTTTACAATTAATGAAGTAGGAACAGATGGAGAGGTATTAAAAGAAGTATCTTTTGGGTCAAGCGAATGGGATAGACCAAATCATATATTACAACTAAGTGATGGAAATTACATAATAACAGGAGCGACCAAAGGTAGCGATGGAGATGTAAGTGAAAATAAAAATTATGGTCTTGCTCAGATATGGGCAGTCAAAATAGATGCCAGCCTAAATCTAATTAACGAACAACCTATTGGTTTTTTTGGTAGTCAAATTGGTATAAATATGGCTGAAATGAATGATGGAAACCTGCTTCTGTCAGCCCATAGCACGATTCAGTATGCACAAGGGGAAAAGACACCAATATTTATAAGATTAACTAAGGATTTGTGTATTATAGATTGGGATGATTCTCTGGGACAAGACGAGTATCTATTGACTGATGTTATATGGCTCGAAGATTCGAAAGAGGCTGTTACTTTTTCTCATGCAAATGACAGAGGTAATATTCATGATACTACAGATGATTTTTACCATCATTTGATTAGTTTTAAATTGGAAAATAATTAACAATACGTTTTCAATTTCAATATTATTCACCGACTGTTTTTCTTAATAAAGAAGCCAGTATATGCTGGCTTCTTTATTCAAAATCATCTGAAGGTGATGGAGCTTTATCTCTTCCTAATTCAATATCTTTTCCATTTTCATCAAAATCAATAGATGTGCCGTGTTCTATTATCTTGTCTCTTTCTTCGTTGCTCAACTTTATTGATTTCTCAACATCAATTTCTTGAATAGGTTCTTTATTAGAAGTTTCTTTCTCCTGTTCTTTTAACTTTTCTTTTTGGTAGTCGATTAACTTATTAGCACCATCATTACTTTCCATTAAAATACCAACTTCTGTTTTGTTCAGTTCTTCAACCTCTTCGAGATATTCATAGTAACCTTCATTTTGAAAATAAGTTTTTACACTATCATAAATTTTCTGGTCGTAATCATTTCGAGTTTTCTGAATACCATCTTCGTAAGATTCTTTGAAATTTTTGTTTACTTTTTTCTTTTTGGGTAATTCAAAATCACCCTTGGGTTTAGGGGTTGGTGTTAAGATATATGTGTCGGATGGGCGGTTATGGTTTAATTTATCTATAACCTCATTTCTTTCTTCAACTAGACTTCTTGTTTTTTCATTTATCCGTGCTAAATCTCTTAGCTCTTCAAGTTGCTTATGTTTATCTTCTCTTGTCATAAAATAGATTTTGTGTTACTATGATAGCAAATGAAAAGGAGTTCATTATGACTGTTAAATTTGATTCTTTATGTCCTTATCGTTACAAGGAATATAAAAATGAGAACTTAGAGTATGCTGATAAGGTGCGTAAAATTGTTTGCGACAATCTTGGTTTTGAACCGAGCCTTAAAGCTTCCTGTTCCCTTGAAATTAATTTACGGAAGTCACTTAAACGTTTTGATAATAATGAACTAACCGAACGTCAGATCAAAGTTCATATCAACGATTTTTGCCATGTCATTAAAAAGAATATTTTAAGAAATGTTCCTGAACAAGCTCACTTAGTTGATAAGCAAGAAGTTGAAAATTATACACGCTAATTTATTACCCGTTTCCTCCTCCGCTACTGCCTCCGCCATCCTTGTTAGCTAAACCATTGCCCACACCACTGCCATCTTTAGTAAAGCCACCACTAATATCACCACCATTCGATTCTTTATCATCTAAATAATCATTTTCCCAAATGTTCTTTGTTGTTTCAAAGGAATCATCAACGATGTCGTAGAGAGCTTTTCTAACATTTTCATCTTCGGGTAATTCAATAGGTAGATAAACGCCTTTTGTTTCTTGCTTAGGCTTACGACCGATAAAGACATCATATTTCATTTCACTTGTTATTTTTTTATCAATATTATCCAAGACCCAATTACGCCCTTGTTGCGCTTTATGAAAGTTTCTAATCCCATATATAATGCTACAGAGAAAAATAATTTGACCAATAAGCCCAGTAAATGGGTTAGTCGTCATGAAAAGAAATCCAACAAAAAATGGAATTGCTGGTTCAAACAAAACATGAATATGATACCGAGTGATTTTAAAACCTGCTATTTTTTTGCCTATAATATTCTTCCAAAAAGGAAAAATTTCTCCGTCTGAATAACTAAATCTTTTAAATTCATAAGTTGTTCCATATTTTCTGATTTCCAACCGATGGTAAATAGACATTCCTAAAAATATGAATGCAAAAATGAGAGTAAAAGAGCTATCTAATACCCCGCCATATATATCATCTGCAAAGGAATAAAGAACAATAAACGCTATAAAAATACCTATAGATTGGGCTAAAGTGATATATCTTTCACCAAATCTTTTTCTCAAAAACACTTCAACTATTGCCGATGCATGTGAAGCAAAAAACATAAATAGTCCCATTATAAAATCCCTAATAAGATTAGTTCTCCCTTGATGTACTTCAATAAAAATATTTCTTTTTTCGGGGTTGTACTCGTAATACTTACTTTCTGTGCTCATATATTCTTTTGGTTTATGATTAGTAACGCGTGATTTTTATTTGTAACTGCAAACGGGATACCTTGCCTATGGACGACGACTTCAACATCAAAACCGTTAAGCTCTCCTCCCGTTTTTTGTCTGGCAAAGTCCGACGGTTGGATAATATGCAATAGGCTTTGTGAACTTCCTTCATTAAAACTTGCATCTTCTCCCATTGTTCTGCCTTCGCTACTTGTCCATGTTAGCTCTTTTCCAACGAGGTCAGCGGCATACTCATTAGTTTCCACATCAGAATTAGCATGAAAAAATTTTGTGCCTAAATTTCCTGCTAAAGCTTTAAACCGATATGAGCCTTTATCCCCACCCCCAGCATGAAGTGTATAATTAGGGAGGTTTTGTGTGAGGTAGACTGTGCAAGCGCGATAACTTCTTGCCGTTGATTGATGGTCAATATCATGGTCATGGAGAAAATAATGTGCCTCATCTACCCATAAAAATGTTGGACGACTACTTTCTTTGATTTGTCGTCGTTGCATGGCACGTTGCCAAATATATTTGAATAAGATTTGTCCATCTCGTCCAGTATTTTCAAAAATCAAATAAGGTAGATTGACAATGATTATTTTGCCTTTAATCGTATCTTCTGGAGTCACATTGGTTTCTGTGTTGAAGAGTGAATACAACGGGTCTCGCATAAACCTATCCCCAAAGCCAAAAAACATTTGCTCGACGATACTTCGGGTCTTTTCGGAAAGGTATAACCAATTACCGTAAAAGAAGTCCTCAATAATGTGTAATCGCCTTGCAAGCTCATCAGATTTTTTCGTTTTTGGGTGTTTATTCAAATGGCTTGCGACGTGTTGCATCATCAAGAAACAATAAGAGTTTTTACGCCATGTTTCATTTGTTAACTCATTCTTGTTTTTAGGTGCTGTTTGAATGATTTTATAAATATCTTTAAATCGAATATTGTCACCAGTTAAAAGGCATAAATCAACGGCATTAACTAAGAGTTGCTGTAACGAAGCATCCCAAAAAGCTTTATCGGATTCCTGTCCATCATTTGCTCCCGCTTTAATAACTGTTTTGAGTGTGTCAGCAATATTATGAGTGATACCAGTTCCCTTATCGGGACGGCTACTTTCATAGTCAAGGAAGTTGAAATATTTATCAGATCCATGGCCGAAAATAATAAGGTCGTCTTCTCTACCATACTTTTTGCAATAAGATTTCCAAAGGTCTAACTCATCTTCTTTGGCGGTAAGAACTAATCCGCCAAACTGATTTTCAAGATATTTTTTTGCTAGGAGTGCGCCTGAACCAGAAGTTTTACCACTACCAAGACCGCCCATAATAAGAACACCTTCACATGCATCACGTACCGTAAAGGGATGACCAATTTGCCAATCGATAAGAGGAATGTCTAACATATATTTTATGTATGAACATTCTTAGTGAAAGAATTTTCTTAAAAGTATAAAATTATTTGAAAGTGAAAAAGAAAGCATGGAAGATTTTAAAGAATCTTGTCAATTTGTTCTATTTTATATACATCTTTGTTGCCAGTAATTTTTATTCCTTTTCAATAAATTCTCCAATCTTTTTGATAAAGGTTGAGTCCAGTTTTAAGTCTTTATAAACTGTGTCTTTTGACATTTTTATCAAAGAAGTTAATTCTTTTAAGGCACTAGCTTTAGATTCATAAATCCTGTTTTTGCTATCAGTAATTGTAATATTTTCTGCTGATTTAATGAGTTTTTCATAGATTTTTATGATGTCTTCATCAATTTTCCCATCATGATTATTTTTTAAAGCTTCAATTCGAAAAGCTAAATCCCGAATCATATAATTTCCTGCATTTCTTTGACCTAATTCAGCAACTGCTTTTACTGCTGAAAATTTCGCAGCTGCATCTACTTTATCACCTATTTTAGCTTTTGCTATAACGTCAATAGTACTATTTATTGCAGCATCAGGTGGATTTTCAGAAATAACTTTTACAGTTCCGTCAGCATTTACTAAATATATTCCACCTCTTTGTGTAGCGTCATAATGAGACCAAAACAATGTTGGCAAAACTTTTCCAGTTTTGGTGTCTTTAGTTGTGTACAATTGTTGTCTGGAAATTCCAGCACCCTTTCTAGATTGATTAATTGAACCGCATCCTGCAAGTAAAAATAATCCGAAGATTAAAATAATAGTGATTTTTTTCATTTTGGTGGTTTTAAATTGATGACCAAAATAATTCTTCTATTTAGATTAAAAAATACCCTTTTTAGGGGATTTTTTAATCTAAAGGATATTTTCCAGTAAGGTTAATTAATTCTGATACCTTATTAATTTTTAGTTTTTTATATATGTTTTTTGTATGTGTTTGAACTGTAGAAGTGGATATACATATGTGGTTGGCTATTTCTTTTTTTGAAAAGCCCAAACATAGATAATCTATTATTTCTTTCTCTCTATTGGTAAAGGACTTGATTGCTTCTAAAGTTGGACTATTAAATGAAATTTTTATAGCTGGAGCTATCTTGGCAATTGTGATGGCATATACAGGTCTGTCATTTTCATTCCTATATACTGTTTTAGTAGTCCCCAATACTTTTTCCCATTCTTTTTTTTTAAATAACAATTTATATTTGAGGTTTAAGTAACCTTTGCCTCCTTGTTTAAAAAAATCAATAGAATCCAATAAAGTATGGAAAGTAGAAGTATGTATTGTCTTTAAATAATATAGGTAATCTATATTTTTAAACCAATTATTTTTAAAACCATAAAAAGTTTTGAAATTATCGTTTATGCAAAGAGGACGGTATAGGTCAATGTCATGAAGTGTAATTAAATAATCAGATGCATTAATAATTTTTAAGAATTTATCTCTATTTATTTCTTTTCCTTCAAAGATATATTGGTGGTCAATTTCAGTTGATAATTTATCTATTTCTTTCTCTAAATCTTGAAAATGCATAAAAATATAAACGATTGTTCTTACGGCTAATATACAGGTATATATAATAATTAGTAATTTATTGTAGGTAAGAATTACTAAACACCGAAAGCACTGCTTAGGGGAGATGTCTGATATAAATTAGCCCTGTTGGATTAGATTAAAAAGCACTGTAGGGTATCAAGATTTTCCCTTATATTGAGATTGTAAGAGCAAGTATAAAGTTCAAAGTTACGCTTTATTGATAGTTTGATACAAATAATTTTACAAGCAATGCAAGCAGTGTATTAATAAACAAAGCAAGCATTGTAAAACTAAATTTTGGGTATCTAAATAAGTCATTGTTTAAAGAGCGTAATTCTCTTAGGAATGAATTTTATTTTGCCTAGGGGTTAAGTGTTAAGCGCAAGCAATAGATACTAGAATACCAATAACTTTAGCATTTATTGCTATTCACCATATAGGATAGTTAGCAGTTAATACTTCTTTTTTCATTTTTCTTTTGCCGTTACTTTTATTCGTATTGAGGGTTTTATCTATTGAAATAGTATACCAATTATATTTTTTTATATATTCATTCAATATATCGGAAGGGTACGAGCTAAGTAAAAACTTTCCTTTGATTGATGCTAACGCGTCTAAATCCCTTCGATACCGCTCGCTGTCGTAACCGCCATAATGTCCTTGATCTGTATCAATATAAGGTGGGTCAGCATAAATAAAGGTTTTTTCACTATCTCGACTTAATATTACCTTGTGAGCCTTATTATTTTCAATTTGGGTATGTTTTAACCTATTAGCTAAGGTTTCTTTAAAAGCTTCAACTTTATTACTGACAGTAATTGCTGAATTCTTTTTACTAAACCCCCAAGAACCAATAGTAGATGCAAACCCTTGATTAGTGACAACCCAAAAAGCCCATGCTCTCGTTACCCTGTCAAATAAGAATGGGCATTCGTAAATAACCTTTGCACATTTATACATCAATCGACTATGTAACGTACCCTCTATCTTTTCACGTAATTTAAAAAAGTCATGTTTTAAAACTTCATAAAAATTTATAACATTGGCATCTACATCGTTGATGATTTCAATCTTACTTGGAGGTTTAGCCCAATAGACAGCACCACCTCCAAAAAAAGGCTCTACATAAATTTCATGTTCAGGAATTAATGGTAGTATTTCTTTTAACATTTTTTGTTTTCCTCCGTAATAAGTTATAGGGGTTTTTAAACCAATATCTGTTTTTTTTTGTATTAGGGGCATTCATATAGTTTTCCTTTCAAAAATAATGATTGTCTATTTGATGATTTTTATATAAAATAGAAACCCAAATGGTTACTGACATATAGGCTAAAAACACCATCGGATAAAAGCGCATAGGTCATAATTTAAAGCACGAACCAAAAGCCCCTAACATCTACCGAACAAACCATATGAAATGTTTTTGGAGAAAAAGAAAAAGGAGCATCCATTTTCGAATGCTCCTATTATTTTAATACTCACATGCTAGCATTACCGTTAGAACACGGCGAGTTTTAGAAAGATCACTAGGGTCTTCACTACCATATTCGTAATTGGTGTCGTAGTAATCAATTTTCCAAATAATATCTTGTTTGTTGTTCTCCAATTGAAACCGTCCGTAGTCATGTTCTCCATGAGGGTCATTATCCTCATTAAAGTCATTAAAACCTCTAATTTTATCCCTTGCTTCAAGTTGGTTTTCAACGGTTAATTCTTTAAACCCAGAACTTGTTACATATTTTCCTTTCACTTTTTGCACTTTTAAAATTAGTTTTCCAAGATTTTGCCGAAACATATCATTTTGCTTTGCAATTATTTTTGAGCTAGTTGTCATTTAATTTCTCCTTATATGAGAAAAGGGAGCTTCGGCTCCCTTTGGGTTATGATTGAGTATTTGGAGTTTCATCTTTGGCTTTGTTTTCGAAAACCACCATATTATTGAGTGAGATGTTAAAGCCATCACCCTTTGAGTGCTTCCATGCAGCTCCTATTTTAATGTTGTGGGGCTTACCATGAATGCGGGTTTCTACAAAAACTGTATGCGTAGGTCTTTTACCTTTTTTCTGAGTTTGTTTTGTATTGTCAGTCATCTTTAAATCTCCTTTGTTTGTTAATCAGATGATGAGGCGTATTAACAGTAATGGAGGTTTTGATTTGTCCATGACCTCAGTGTTTGTGTGGGTCACTGATAGACAAATCAAAACATTGCTGTTATCGCTTTTTAAATCATCTGATGCACCAATACGGCAAAGGAGATAAAGCTTGTACTGGCAGATGTAAGACAAATAAAAAAGAAAGATAAGCCTGTCAGAATATTTTTGTATTTTCGATCTTCCCTAAGAGCTTTCAAAATCTGCCAGTAGGATGGTTTTAGAAAGACACATAGACATAGCCCTTTTTCAATTAAAGTAAGAGGGTCTATGATACGAATGTTTCAAAGTTCAACATCGGCGCAAGCCAAAGATTATTTTAAAGATGCTTTATCTAAGGCGGATTACTATTTAGAAGACCAAGAGGTTAACGGTCAGTTCAATGGTAGGATAGCCAAGCGTTTAGGATTGGAAGGCAAAACGGTTGATAAAGAAACATTTGAAAAACTATGTGACAACATCAATCCAAAAGAAGGTGGCTCACTTACTCCAAGAACAGTCGATAACCGTCGTGTTGGCTATGACATAAGTTTTCATTGTCCTAAATCGGTTTCAATTCTTCATGCACTCGGAGAGGAAAAACGCGTATTGCCAGCTTTTGAGCAAAGTGTCCATGAGACCATGCTTGAAATGCAAGAAGATATGCAAGTCAGGGTACGCACGGACGGACAAAATACTGACCGTGAAACAAAGGAACTCCTTTGGGCAAACTTTGTCCATCAGACGGCTCGTCCCGTTGAAGGTAAGCCACCAGATCCGCATTTACATGCTCATTGCTTTACGTTTAATGTCACCTATGATGAGGTTGAGGGCAAATATAAGGCAGGGCAGTTTCACAATATCAAACGCGATATGCCCTATTACCAAGCACGGTTTCAAAAACGGCTTGCTGATAAGCTGTCGGATGTGGGCTATGGTATCCGCAAAACCAAGAACGGTTTTGAATTGGCTGTTATTCCACAAAAGGCGATTGACCATTTTTCTAAGCGGACTAATTTAATCGGGCAAGTCGCGAAAGAAAAGGGTATTACGGATCAAAAAAAACTTGACCAACTTGGCGCAAAGACCAGGGCGAAAAAACAGAAAAACTTAACCATGCCACAATTGCAAGATAAGTGGCGTGACCAACTTCATGAAAACGGTATTGATGATAAAACACCAGAAGAAATTAAGACCACCAATAAAAGTCATTCGGCAACACAATCAATTGACCATGCCATCAACCATGTGTTTACTCGTAATTCGGTTAAAAGAGATCGGCAGATTTTAGCCGAGGGCTATAAATATGCCATCGATAATAAAGAGATTAGCCTTGATGAGATAGACACCGCTTTAGAAAAGAACGATACAGTTTTTAAAATTGAGGTTGGTAGCCAACGGCTTTGCACAACAAAATTAGTCCATGCTGAAGAAAGACGGATGATTGAGCTTGCTCGTGATGGGGTCGGCAAGCTTCGTCCACTAAAAGCGAATTTTAAGCCATCGATTTTTTCTAAGTTGAATGATGAACAGCGTTTGGTAATGAATCATGTGATGACATCGCAAGACCGCGTGACAATGATACGCGGTGCGGCTGGAACTGGAAAAACCACATTGCTAAAAGAAATTGTTCCACAGATAGAAAAAACAGGCAAAAATGTTTTTCTCTTTGCGCCAACAGCTGAAGCGTCTCGTGATGTTCTTCGACGCGAGGGATTTGTACAAGCCGATACGGTTGCACGGCTTTTAATGGATAAAGAATTGCAACAACAAATTAAGGGACAAGTCATTTGGATTGATGAAGCAGGTATGTTGGGATCGCAAGATATGGCAAATATTCTCTCACTTGCCAAAGAGTCCCAAGCTCGGGTTATCCTTTCTGGAGACCCGAGACAGCATACCGCCGTTATGCGTGGTGATGCCATGCGGTTATTGCAAGAGGTTGGTAAAATACGTCAAGTGTCCATGGAAACGATTTACCGCCAGAAAGAAGCCGGTTACAAACAAGCGGTTAAAGCAATTAGTAATGGTAATATTAAAAGCGGTTTTGAAACCTTGCAAAATAGAGGGTCGATTAAACAATGTGAACCAACCCGAATAAAAGAACGATTGGTTGGTGATTATTTAACGGCTCGGAAATCCAAAAAATCTGCCCTCGTCATTACGCCAACAAATGAACAAGCCAAAGAAATTAATATAACGATAAGAGAGGGATTGAGGGAAAGCAAACTCATCGGTAAACGAGAAAAACGCTTTACGGTTTTTGACAACTACTATTTAAGTGTTGCTCAAAAAGAAGATATTCGTTCCTATCGTGAAGGTCAGGTTATTCAAACTCATCAAAATTTTCCAAGGATTAAAAAAGGGGCAGTTTTGCATGTTGATAGTATTGTTGGTAATCTAGTCACTATTAAAGACAATCAAGGGCAGAAACATATCTTACCTATTCATAGAGCAAAGGATTATGATGTGTATTCCTCTAGGAAAATTCCATTAAGCAAAGGCGATGAAATCCGCATCAATAAAAACGGGTTTGATAAGAATAAAAAGCGAATTAATAACAGTACGATTTTAACCGTAAACGGTTTTACAAAGAACGGCGATATAAAAGCGGTTAAACATTCAGCTAAGCGCAAAAGTGATTTTGTTTTAGACAAATCCCATAGCAATTATGATTATGCCTATGCGATTACCTCATATAGTTCACAAGGTAAGACGGTTGACAATGTGATAATTTCGCAACCAGCCTCAACATTTCCTGCCTCGAATGAGAAACAGTTTTATGTTTCGGTTTCAAGAGGGCGCGAAAATGTCTCCATCTATACTGACGATGCCGAAGAACTTTTAACCCATATTAAAAAACGTGGAGACAGGCAGGGCGCAACAGAACTGATTAAGCCAAAGTTTGCAAAAACAATAGAAACGACAAAAGAAATAAACAAAGTAGTTGAACCAGTAAAAACCATAGACATTGAACCAGAATTATAAGAAAAAAAGAAAGCGGGCTTGGATTGATGGAACAACACAAACAGTGCAATCAATTCCAAAGCCCGCATCTTGATATCAAAATGATAAAATATGAGCCCAAATTATAACTCGAATAAATTTGACAATAAAAACAAAAACTTATAACATGAAAATATGAGTAATGAAAACTTAAAACATATCACTGATTTAGCACAAGAATGTAATAGGATAGGCAAAATTTTAACAGACATAATGCAAAAGCTAAGAAATATTCAACGCATTATTGATATGATTGCTATTATCATTGGCTTAACCTCATTTGTTCTTATATCTGTCTCAATAGCAAAACCAGATGTTTTGACAATGTTCGACATGGGCATTGTTCCTATAATTTCTGCCTTTCTAGTTGTTTCACTTGTATTGATCAATAGGTATTATTTTAGAGGAAATAACAACCCAGAATTAATTGAAGCATATGCTAAATATATATTTATGTATTCGAAACAACTTCCATCTGTGAAGAATGATGAAAGTATCAATAAGACTCAAAAGAGTACTAAACTTCAAATTTTAGAGAACTTGTGTAATAGAAATATTGAAGATATTTATGTTAAATGGCCTAAAGCAAATAAAGTATGAGTCAGAATTATAAATTTAAGAGTTTAGAAATTGCCAAAAATGGGCAAGAAAAAAAGGAAGTCGAGAAAGACCCAAACGATATAACGGTTTTCGAAATAGGAGAGACACGTACCATTGATTTTATCTTGAAAGATGGGACACGGCAAAATTTTGCCTACGCTCATTATATGACGGCGTGGATTGGAAAAGATGAAGAAGCTGAAAAAAACGAGCGATATATCAAAATATTTTTCGCCACACATTTAATAACAATAAAGGGTTATTATTTAGATAAGCTCTATGATGCGTTAATAAATCTTTCTGTCAAATCCATTAAAGTCAATGATGAACGATACCTTGATATGGTGGCAGAAGACAAAGCCTTTGTAACGGATGTTAAATTAACTTGGAAAAAGGAGGAGGATTAATTAATGTAACTAAAACCATTTGTAAAAGAAAGGTCTTTTTTCACTATTACTGGTAGATAAACCTTTGTACTTCCTTTCAGGGCTAATCATTTCTTTTTTCTCTTTATCAGATTTGGGTTCAAAAAGTTTAGATATTCCAACTATTCCTGCAAAAATTGTTAAAGAATTAAATGCAAGCATTAGGTATGACTCAAAATTACTTGCGTCTTGATAATTAACTCCAAAATAAATAATAAAAGATAACGGACCTGTTAAATAAAGAGGATTAACAGTTTTCCAAAATTTAGTTATAAAATTAACCAAAAGAACGATAAAAACACAGTAAAATATTAAATAATCAAAAAGACTATATGCCATAAAGGAGCTAATTAATATTAGGAAATTTTAGACGCATAAATTATACTCATATTTTTGTGAGTAGGTCTAATTTTCTGAAATTTATTTATAACTGCTATAGAATTTTCTTCACATTCTTTCATAAGAGCCCCATATTCTTCTTTACTTAAAGAAGCATCTTTAATTCTTAAAGAACGTGTTTCTCCATATTTTTTTTGATTGAATTTTTTTTTCATTTTCTTTCTCTAAATAGTAATAACGTCGAAAGTAGTCTAATTGTTACAAAAATACAAGTTTTTTTTACTTTATTCGTTGATTTACACATAGTTCGGGTAATTTTTTACGTTTGGATTTTTATCAGTTTCCTCTGAAAGATTTGAATTATTTTTTATATTTCTATGCAATTCTTCATTAAAACAATTAATTTGAAAAATACAATTTTCATTTGGTAAGGAACTAGCATCATAAATAACATCAATACTAGGGTATTCATCATTATTTTCATCTACTTCGGTTAATGTTGCTATCCATATATATTTTGGAAAGCTAGTATATCTGATTTTTCTTTTTAAATTATTCATAAAAATATTATCACTTGAATCTGAGTTGCTAAATTCTTGTTTATAATCAACTGCAAGACACAAACGAATGTCCCATTTTAAAAAATCAGTATCAGTCATGAATTTTAATAAAAATTTGTCAAAGCTTTTAATCGCCGCTAGGACGTTTTCATATTTTACTTTTATCGTATGGTCTAGTGGAATCCATAAAGCAGTTGGTCTTGCAATTATTGGGCTTTCTCCATCTAATTGAAAGGTTCTTATTTTGCATGTATTATTATTTTGCATGTCAAAATCGACCTTAGAATAAGGACCTAATTCATCATTATGAGTATAAAACCTCATTATATCATGTGCGACAAGGCCTATTTCTTTCTTTTTTTCTTTAGTTTTTATAAGCTTTGAACATATTTTTTTTAATGAATTAGTATTAGTGTTAACTGAAGGTTGATTTAGACGGTATCCCACAATAGCAACAATGTGATGTCCATCATAATTGTCAGAGGCATCATCAAATTCATACCCTAATAAAATTGGGATACCACATTTATTATACGCATAAATAATCTCTTTAAGTAGACTTGGGTTTAATTGTTTATCCTCAAATGAAAATGTCTCTGTTCTCAAATTAGATTCTTCAAAAATTGAGACTACTTGGTAGCCATCTAAACCAACAGTTGGAAACATACTTTCTGAGTGAATTTGTGATATGCCAGCTTTCTTTGTTATTTCATAAGGAGAAAGTAATTTAGTTTTATATAATTGCTGTAATTTATGATAACAACACCATATTGCAAACGTAGCACACGCACCAACAGCTTTATCTTGTTGTTGAAATGGTAAAGACGATATTCTTATTTGTTCTCCAAAAACATCAAATCTAAAATCTTCTAAAATAGAATTATAATACCTACTTCTAAAATTTTCTATATATGGGTAAGTTTTAAATAAAATTGTTCCAAAAGGAGAACCGCCTAAGGGTCTAATAGTCATATATCCCAAATAACTTTCCCATATTTGTTGACCTTTATAATTCTTACTATCCTTATTAAGAATTGCATATTCATCAAATTCCTCTTCATTAAATTTTGAATGAAAAAAATGAATTCTAGAAGTAAATTTTGAAATTTCGCTAAAACTTGTAGTATAATAATGAGAATAATCTGTTAAATATGATTGACTAACATATTTTTGTTCTAATACACATGTATATGCTTTACAGTTGTCTAATAAATTCTCTTTTTTGTCAAAGAATTCATAATTAAAATACTTTAAAATGTATTTAAATATTCTTTCTGATTTTATCTTTTCTTTTGTTACTTTTTTATTGCAATTTATTATTGTAGATATTAATTTTTCTGGTTTACTAGGATTAAAAGGAAATACTTCGGGGCGTATTGCTTCGTGTGAATTTTCTAACATGTAATTTTTGCTTCATAAATTAGTTATTGAGATGATGCTAGTAAAAAAGATGAGGAAATCTCAAATATACATATTATTTTTAATAAAAAAAATCTGTCCTAATGTATGGGAAAATAGCACAAAAAAATAATGATTAGACGATTTGGAAGTAGGTTAATATAAGCGAAAACTCAAACATAATGTGTATCATAAATATTTTAATTATGTACGAATCAAACTTTAACAGGAAATATAATAATTTTTAAAAATCGATTCACATTTCAACAATTTTGTGTTAAACTTAGACCAAATGTTAGACCATTTGAGTGTTAATAAGAGTTGTAAAAGCTAAAACCTTAGAGTTAAGTGGTGCCGGTTGTCGGACTTGAACCAACGACCTACTGATTACAAACAATAACCAGAATTTTCTTATATTTATCATATAAAATTTCAAAAATTATGATTTGGTCGGGAGCAGGAGTAATTGTCCTTTTAATATCTAGCATGTTAACTACTTTGATAATGGGAGAAAGTTTAGATGGAGCTTTAGAAGATTTATTCACCCCTAGGTTCTTTTTAATATTAGCGCCTTTCCTGTTTATAGTAGGTCGATTGTTTGAGTCACTTGCTTATAAATTACATTTTACATGGGAAGATGAAAAAAACAGAGGAATTGGATATAGGGTTAATCAATTATTTTCATTATTAAAATGTGATTTTTCAGATAGGCCAACGCTAATTTTTATGCCAATGCATATATCAGCAATCTTTTCTTTACTGATTAGCTTTATTATTTGGACAGGAATTTTTGGGTAATAACTATTGTTATAAACTAACTTCCTTCATTATATCATATAAATGCTCCAATGTAGCCCCACCTCCATATAAAGAACGATTAAACTTGTGTCCCATCAATTGACATTGAACTCTATCCTTAACATCTAGTGCTGTTAACCTATCTTGAAAGCTATGGCGTAGTGAATAAAGACTATGCTTTTGTGTCGGTCTTAAGTTGTTTTTTGAAAGCCAATTATTGATATTGGCGGATGTTTTTTCAGAACTACCACGATATTTAATAAATCCATTGGGATAAGACTTGAAAGCCTCTAAAGCTATTCCAGCCAAGGGTAATTTCCGTTCACTCTCTTTGGTTTTAAGTGAATATCCTTGTCTCGGTCGAATATGAATATATGGAATCGGTTCATCCAAAATAATATCTTCTTTTACCAAATTCACAATTTCAATAGGTCTTGCGCCTGTATTAACACAGACATAAAGAATGTTCTTTGCTTCTTCATCCAAAGTTTTTAAAGTTTCATGGTTTAAGATTTTCTCTTTAATAAACTCTGTTGAGTAAGCTTTTCGAGTTTGTTTATCAGTTTCCTTAATATGAATTTTCTTAAAAATATTCTCAATATTCAAATCAAGCTGTTCATGAGTACTGACCGTTTCTAAAACCCCTTTAAGGTGCGTAAAATCCTTATTGACCGTATCGGCTTTGATATTATCTTTCTTCATTCGTTCTAACCATCCATCACGAAACTTGATGAGGTCAAGATTAGTGATATCAGAAATATTTTTATTGCCAACATATTTGATAAAGTTATTGACCGCTTTTTTACGTGGGTTTTTCCATTTACGTTGTTGGTCACGATTTTTGTTTAAGAGACTTGGTTTGGAATAGTCCCAAAACCTTTTCAAAGCTTCTGATAGTTGAATTGTTTCTTGTTGTTTTTCTGTGCCAAGGACAGCCTTAACGTTTATTTCCTTATTGATATAACCTTTAGCGGTTAAAACACGCTCTATAAGCTGTAATAATGATAATTCAGCAATTTTGTTCGTTGGATGATAAGTAAATCCTAATTGTCGTGCAGTCATCATTAATTGTTTAAATTTTAGAGGGCTGTGTTGTTCATTATTTTGAACAAGGCTATTCCAATACCCTTCCATATTATTATTAGCCGCAACGGCTTTCTTTATTGCTGTCTTCTTACATTGAGTATTCAGAGACTCTCTTACCCGACACCTCGGATCAAACATCGAATAACGTTGAGGAACACGGCGGTCATAAAAATACCAGCCGTTACGATTGAGTAAATAAATCATCTTGGTTTCCGTTCTGGTTACCACTTTGGTTGACAAAATCACGAAGTTTTACACTTCATGAAACCTGATGAGATAATATGATAATTATTTACAATGGCTTACTGACATATATTTGATATGTAAATGGAGGAGAGGATGGGATTCGGATAGAATTTTACTCTCGACCTAAGTCATTGATAGAAAACAATTAAATCATTTTTAAAATCTATCAGGTCATTTTTTGGTTGACAGCGTGGTTACCATTTTGACTGCCAATCAATGATTAAGATTATGTCTTATTATTGAGCATTTGTAAAGCAATTTCTTTATAAGATTGATTGCTTTTTTCTTTTTCAATTTCTTTTAAAATTCTAATAAAGATTGGCAAATAGATATCTCCATATTTTTGAACAATTTCTGCCATTATTAAACTCGCTTCTTGTAGAAGTTCCATTGTAATATCATCTTTGTTTAGTTTTTTTCTTTTCATGAAGACCATTTCTTTCATCGAGTTTCTTTTCTTATAAATAGGGCGTTTGGTTTTTATCAAACGCCCTATCCTTCTTTTTTAAGATTTATAGTTTAACGGACATTCAAGCCAAGTTTTCAAGTCCTGTATCTTATAGGCTTTCCTACGACCATGATGGGTCAAAGGATGAAGTTTAGGAAAACGACCAGCTTTCCTTTCTCTGTATTGGGTCGTTTTATCAAGAGTTGTTGCTAGTTCTGCCATTTTAATAGATGCAAAAGCATTTATTTCTAGTAGCAATCCGATAACAACCTCCTTTTCTTGATCTGGGTCAATAAGAACTACACCGTTATTATTAATGGTCTTCATTAGTCAGATTTCCTTTTCTGGTTAAGTTTGGAAAGGGGGTATAGAGGGTCTTTTTAATATGAGGTACTGGCTGATTTTTTTATGCTTTGTGGTCATATGTGTTTAAAAAAACAAAACACTCATTTTAATATGGAAATATTGTGTCTGCCAGTATAGGTTCTCGGGCTTACGACTTATGGATACACGATAACTCATAAACAAAAAGGATAAAAAATGCACATAAAATTTAATTACCCCCATAAAATAAGGACTGACTTCTTGCAGGATGTTGTTAAACAGCTTGTGAAACAACGTCATAGCTTAGGTATTACCCAAGACGATTTAAACCATACATTAGGTGTTGCAGACCGATTAGTCAGTCATTGGGAATGTGGGGTCAGAACTCCAACGGGGTTTCATCTTTATTGTTGGGCGGATGCGTTGAAAAGCAGATTGGCTATTGTTCCGCAAGAGGTTGAAACACAAAGTTTGATGAGTCAGCTTCAAAAACAATTAGCTAATGATAATTCTTGTGTATGTGAAACACCTGTAAATGACAATTTGTTTGCTGTTCCGGAAAAGAAGATTAAGCTCGCTAGTTAAGACACTCACAGATTTAAGGAAAGAGGTCGCTGGCATCCATGTTAAAAGTGACCTCTTTTTATCTTTAATCGTTTTCAAACGTTTGATTAGAACTTTGTTTAAACCTAATTGAAAACAGATTATCTTTAAGCTCAATATAAAATTGAGAGAATTCGATTAATAATTCAATTAATAATTTTTCTTCAATTTTTCCATTTGACTTCATTACATCTAATCGTTTTTTTGAATAATTGGCTTCACGTTCTTCTTTACTAGCATCATCTGAAAAGATTTTTAATTCATGTACGATATTGATTTCAGCATGAGCACAGCTATTCCTGATAGAACTTATACGTCTGAGTTTGTCAGCCAACTTGTTATTAATGATTTCAAGTCCACTTAGGATTTTTATTTTTTTTCCAAAATCTAAAATATTACCATTTAGAATTATTTTTTTAAACTCCCATGAATTTTTAGATTTAAAAAAATTTAAGATTATATCGTCAATAATAATCTCAATCTCATACAATCGTTCGATTGTAAACCCTCTAGCTTCTTCGATACTAAACGAATTTAGTTTAGTAATTGTTTCTTTAGGTAGTTCTTTTTTCTTGTTATTTGCATTCATAGTATCGGAATAAAACTTAATGCTAATTTAATATTTTAAAAAGTTAGTTTGTTGTACCTATGTTGTACCTGTGAAATAAAAAAGGCTTCAACATTTCTGTTAAAGCCTTTGGTACTCAAGGTGGGAATCGAACCCACACTCTCGAAAGAACTGGATTTTGAATCCAGCGCGTCTACCAATTCCGCCACTTGAGCATTAATAAACTAAAAAGACAATTCAAAATTACAAATTATCTCTAATTATACGAAGCTTTTCTTTCTCGACTCCAGATTTCCAATATTTCTCTCTTTTTCTAGCTTCAACTCTGGTATCCAATGTTTCAGAATATATTAGCTTAAAAGGACAATATGCTCTAGTTGTTTTCTCACGACCCTGATTATGTCTTTCTAATCTATTAGGAATATTAATAGTCATTCCTACATAAATATAATTCCTTGACAAACTTGAAATAGCATAAACATAATACATCTTTCAAAATTTCAGCGCGCCTGCCTGTTGGCAGACAGGTCTACCAATTCTGCCACTTGAGCATTTCGGAGAACAAAAGTATAGATTTTTTCGATATTAAACATAAAAATACTAGTCAATATACTTTTTAGGTTAAAATAAATGTATAAATTTGCACCTCGTTTAAAATAAGGCGCTGTATTGGTGCTGCAAAACAACAAGTTAACTATGCCAATTGTAAAGACCGAAGCTAAAATTTTTGCATGTACACAAAGTAAAGTTCTTGGTGAAAAAATAGCTAAGGCGTTTGGAGCAGATTTAGGTAATGTCATTACTTCTACTTACAGTGATGGAGAGTTTCAACCGTCGTATGAAGAATCTATTCGTGGAACTAGAATTTTCATTATTGGTTCAACAAATCCAGGTCCGGAAAACTTGATGGAGATGTTATTGATGATAGATGCCGCTAAGCGAGCTTCAGCAAGACATATTACAGCGGTATTACCATATTTTGGATGGGCAAGACAAGATAGGAAAGATAAACCTCGTGTACCAATTGCAGCAAAATTGGTTGCCAAAATGTTAGAAGCAGCAGGAGCGACTCGTATTATCACGATGGATTTACACGCCGATCAAATACAAGGCTTTTTTGAAAGACCTGTAGATCATTTATTTGCATCTACTATTTTTCTGCCTTATTTAAAAAGTTTGAATTTAGATAATTTAACAATTGCTTCTCCAGATATGGGAGGATCAAAAAGAGCTTATGCTTATTCTAAAGCATTAGGAAGTGATGTAGTTATTTGTTACAAGCAACGTGCCAAGGCAAATATAATTTCGCATATGGAATTAATTGGAGACGTTACAGGTAAAAATGTAGTATTAGTTGACGATATGGTTGATACAGCCGGTACTTTAACAAAAGCTGCAGATTTAATGATGGAGCGTGGCGCGTTAAGTGTTAGAGCTATTTGTACGCACCCTATACTATCTGGAAAAGCTTATGAAAATTTAGAAAATTCAAAATTAGAAGAATTGATAGTAACAGATTCTATACCATTATCGCAAGACAATGATAAAATTAGAGTGTTAAGTTGTGCAGACTTGTTTGCAGAGGTTATGAATAAAGTTCACAACAACCAATCTATTAGTTCAAAATTTGTAATGTAATCCCTCCCAACCCTCAAGGTTAGGAGTGCTAGATAAGAATAATTATTAATTAATATATAAATAGAAAAATGAAATCAATTACAATCAACGGATCTCAAAGAGAAAGCGTGGGCAAAAAAGCGACAAAAGCCTTACGTAATGCTGGTCAGGTTCCTTGCGTATTATACGGAGGAGATAAGCCAGTTCATTTCGCAGCAGCAGAATTAGCATTCTCTAAACTTGTATACACACCAAATGCGCATACAGTTGTGATTGCTTTAGATAATGGAGAAACTTTTAATGCAGTACTTCAAGATATTCAATTCCACCCAGTTACAGATAGAATTTTACATATAGATTTCTATCAATTATTTGAAGATAAAGAAATTGCTTTAAATATTCCAGTTCAACTTGTAGGGAATTCAAGAGGTGTTAAAAATGGTGGTGTTCTAAGAAGAAACAATAGAAAGTTACGTATTAAAGCACTTCCAGTGAACTTACCAGATTTTATTGAGATAGATATTACACCTTTAAAAATTGGAGATAAAGTTGCAGTAGGAGATTTATTAAATGACAAATATTCCTTTTTACATACAGACAACACTGTAGTATGTCAAATTAAGACTTCTAGAGTGGCGGTTGAAGATGAAGAGGATGAAGAAGAAGAAGGTGCAGAAGCACCAGCAGCTGAAGGAGCAGAAGCAGCACCAGCAGCTCAAGAATAGATTATTCTTAACTTTAAATATTAAAAGCATTCTGTATTATTCAGGATGCTTTTTTATTTTTACAGAAATATAATTAAGGATGTATCGGTTTTTGCTCAGACTATTTAAGAGAAAAAAGGAAAAAGAAGAACAAGATATAATGAAGAAGTATTTAATAGTAGGTTTAGGAAATATTGGTGAGAAATACGCAAATACACGCCACAATATAGGGTTTAAAATATTAGACTATTTTGCTAAAAAAGAAGCATTAACTTTCGAAACTCAAAAATTAGGAGACATTACTACGTATAAATTAAAAGGGAGAACGTTTATTTTTTTAAAACCTAATACCTATATGAATTTAAGTGGTAAAGCGATATTATACTGGTTAACAAAAGAAAAAATTCCTTTAGAAAACGTATTAGTAATTACAGATGATTTAAATCTGCCCTTTGGGAGTATTCGATTGAAAGCAAAAGGAAGTGATGGAGGACATAATGGGTTGAAGGACATACAAGAGAAATTAAATACAACTAAATACAACCGCTATAGATTTGGAATTAGTGATGCTTTCTCTAAAGGAAGACAAATTGATTATGTTTTGGGAGAATGGAATCAAGAAGAATTAGACAAGCTTAATGAACGTTTAGATAAATCAGTTGAGCTTATAAAATCCTTTGTTTTAGCAGGAATGAATATTACTATGAATACTTTTAATGGTAAGTAAAAAAGATGTTTATAAAGTGTCATTCTGAATGAAAATGAAGAATCTTTTTAAAATTAAACATATTAATTTGAGATTTTTCGACTGCGCTCAAAATGACAATTTCTAAGCTTTTTAGACAATGTTATTTAATAATAATTTTTTTAGCAGATCCTCTAAGTCCATCACTTATTCTTAAAATATACAAGCCAGGTTGTACATTTTTTAAATCGACACTTTGGTTAAAGTCACCAGTACCTTCAAATATATTTTGATAAATAAATTGTCCTCTTACATCAAAAACTTCAACGGTAATATCTCTATTTAAAGCACCGTTTAGTTTAACATTGAATTTCCCGCTATTAGGGTTGGGATATATTATTAGGTTGTCGTAACCAGATTCTTCAATAGCTAGGGTTGGTATTATTGTAATGGTATAATCTTCAACCTCGCCATCAAAACCGTTTTCCGAAGGAATTGGTTCCTGATTACCTGAGTCTCCAATATACCTTGTAGCTATTCTCATGGTAGTATTTCCTAAAACAGCGTCAATTGGAATACTAATAGAAAGCGGTGAATTATTAGTAGCTTCATTTGAAACATTGGTAGCATCCCCTAAATCATATGCTTCACCAGGGTCATCAAAACTGGAATTTTGATTCCAATCTATCCATACTTTTGTTGCCGTAGTAAAATTTCCTTCGGTATTAACATGTACAGTTAAATCGTATGAACTATCCCTATTTGCTTCAGTAATGACAGATGAGAAATCGGAATAACCAGAAGGTTTTTCGGAAGCTTGATTGATAGTATTAAATTGAACTAAGGTTATTGAGGTATCAAATTCAAAATCATCTGGTAATATATTGATTGTATAATCTTCAACCTCTCCATCAAAACCATTATCACAAGAAGTTGGTAATCCATCATCTTTGAATTTTGTTGAAACTCGCATCGTGGTATTCCCTGGGACAGCGTTTAAAGGAACAGTGATTGAAATTGGAGAACTAGCTGTTGCTCCATTGGCAACATTAGAAGCATCCCCTAAATCATATTCTTCACCTGCATCATCAAAACTACAATTTTGATTCCAATCTATCCATACTTTAGTTGCTGTGGTATAATCTCCGTCAGTGTTAACATTCACTGTTAAATCATATGAAACGTTTCTATTTAAATTTGTAGTTATAGAGGTATAATCTGAGTAGCCAGAAGGTTTGGCAGAGGCATTATTAATTGAATTAAATTGAACTAACGTTGTACTAGTGTTAAACGTTGTATTTCCAGCGGAAGAACAAGTCCCATTGAAAAAGGAAAATGTGACATTATTATTTTTTGTAATAGATGTTGAAGTTCCTGTAATTATTAAAGGGTAGTCGGCTTGAGCAATGCCATCTAAATCATTAATAGTCATTGTGACAGTTCCAGAATCACTTAAATTTGTTGGTGAAAAAGTAACCGTAGAACCTGCTGGGTTTCCTGAAACGCTAAAAACAGTATTTTCTGAAAAACCATTTGCCGCAACATATTCGAAATTAAATGTTGCTGTAGTTGCTTTACAATCAATTGGATCTAAAGTTTCTTCAACTATAAAAAAACTAGGAGCAGAAGAAACAGAAAAATTAAAGTTAGAAACATCATAAAAAATGTTGTCTGCGGCTTCAATTAATAGTCGTGCTGTAGAAGTATCAGTCATGGCAGGCACTGTATAATCAAAAGAACCATCATTTGGTGTGTTAGACGCTATAGTTATGGGGAATGTAGCACCTCCATCAGTTGATAGTTTTATGTTTACATTTTGGCAATTTATTGTAGCGTTAGTTGTTTGCCCTACTTCCCATTCAATGGTTTGCATAGACCCTGGTGCCCAATATATAGGATTAGTGATGGTAAAAGGAGTCACATCTTCAACGGTGATTTGCATCGTATCATAGCTGCTTTGACCATTTGTTGAAGTAGCTGGTGACCTATCTCTAACGGTTAATGCCCAGTTTAAAGATCGTGCAACGGTAGATACTGTTTCCCAGTCACTACCTAATGTAGGATTGGTTTGTATGATATTACCGGCAATAACACTCGCAAATTTAGGGATATATCTATCCGGAGAGTTTGAGGGCGGAAGCGATCTATTCATTGGGCCAGAAGTTAATGTAGAACTAAAATTCTGGAAATTGGTAATTCCGTCATCGATTTGTTCCCAGCAATATGTTAGATTGTCCCCTCCGTCTAAATCGGTAGCAGCACCTTTTAAAACATAAGCAGTACCTTTAGGGATGCTGTAATCGTTTCCGGCATCAGCACTTGGTGGGTTATTTGAGATTGCCTCAGTGGTTTGACAACTTTTAGTGCTCAAATTATCCAATATTTGTTTAATACTATGATAATGAAAATAGTCATCACCATTTAGTTCTACATTATTTGCCCCTTCAATGCCAGCATATGCCATTATGGTTGATCCACTTCCAGGTTCGGAATTCACACCTGTTCCTTCACTTTCAAAAGCCCAAGTGTGATTAGCTCCCATTTGGTGTCCAATTTCATGAGCTACAAAATCCAAATCAAAGGTATCACCTTCAGGAGTCGAATCACTAGGAGACGTATATGCACTACCTTTGTTTTTGTCTAAGAGATCTCCTGCGTTATCATTTCTACAAACACATCCAATACAGCCAGCATTTCCACCACCGCCTGTAGCCCCCAAGAGATGTCCAATATCGTAAGCAGCATTACCAAGCTCGGTAGTCAATGTATTTTGTAATTGAAGACTCCACCCGTTAGTATTATTTGAATTATCATTATCTGTTCCCTCAGAAGCATCAGAGTAAGGGTCTGTAGCAGCATTATTATATATTAATTGCGTAGCATTTACAAGCTCAAACGTCACCCCCATGTCCGTCTCAAAGATTTCATTAACTCTGCCCAAAGTTGTATTTATTGCCGCAAGTGCATCAGCAATGGCATCCCCATTACCAGCATTTCCGTCATCATGATAAGCTGTGTATTCTGATGTTGTAGAAATGGCAATTCTAAATTTTTGTAGTATTTGGTTATTAGCACCCCCTTCATTAACCTTTGCTGTTTCTGTACTTTTATTAAATGATTTATTTAATTTATCTAAAGTTTTGCATTCAAATTTATCGGCAAAAGAGTTTTTAGAACGTTTATCATAAACAACATATTTACTAGAACCTTTTGTTAAAGGTTGCATAAACACATTAGAGTTGTTAACATAAGAAATCATGGTTTGTATACCTTGAGGAGACATACTCATTCGCAAACGTGTTCCAGAATTATTTATACTAACACCTACATACGATTTAATGTTTGGGTATTTAGAAGCGAGTTCGGGTGAAAAGACAGGTGCTTCAAAAATTTTGAAGCTTTCAATTTGTCCGTTAATTCCCGGTAAAGAAATGATCGTTTCTTTTTTGTTTTTAGCACCCCTTAAAGTTGTTGAAGCCGTACTTTTTTCAAACGATTTCATATCAAGTTCAAATAGATGAACTTTATTTTTATCTAAGTGAAATTTAGATAGTTTTTCAGGATTTTTTATATTTTCGACCTGTTTCCATGAAGAATTTTGAGCAATAGCTGAAAATGCAAACAAAAGCATTGCTATTGAAAAAACATAATGTAGTTTTGTTCTCATAAAAAATATTTAGGGCGTTTTATTAAGCAATCTGTAAACAAATCTAGCTTTTTTAGGTGAAATTAGCAATTTAACTTATTAAATGGGTAAGGTAAAAGACATTAAAACTTATAAATCTGTGGGAGATACAGTGGTTACAATTGGTACTTTTGATGGTGTCCATGTTGGACATCAAAAGATAGTTAAGCGGTTAATTACTAGTGGTAAAACAGATGGTTTAAAATCTGTAATTCTAACTTTTTTCCCGCATCCCCGAATGGTTTTGCAGAAAGATTTTAATATAAAATTAATTAATACGATTAACGAACGACGAAGTATTTTAGGCGATTTAGGTTTGGACTACTTACTTGTTAAAGAATTTACCAAAGAATTTTCACGACTTTCGGCAGAAGATTTTGTAAAACAAATTTTGGTCGATAAACTAAATGCAAAAAAGGTAATTATTGGCTACGATCATAGATTTGGGAGAAATAGGAATGCAAATATCGATGATTTGAAAAAGTTTGGAGACCTTTATGGATTCGAGGTCGAAGAAATATCAGCACAAGATATAAATGATGTAGCGGTGAGTTCTACTAAAATTAGGAAAGCGTTAAAAGAGGGAGATATTATTAAAGCCAATACTTATTTAGGCTATAACTTTTCCATAACAGGAACAGTAACAAAAGGTAAAGGGTTAGGGAGACAATTAAATTTTCCAACAGCCAATGTGAAAGTAGAAGAAGATTACAAATTAATCCCAAAACAAGGATCTTATATCGTAAAAGCTGTTATTGATAGTACACCAATTTATGGTATGATGAACATAGGTGTAAACCCAACTGTTAATGGTAAAAAAGAAACTATTGAAGTTCATTTTTTTAACTTTGATAAGGATATTTATGGGGAAGAAATTCAAATTGAATTATTACACCGTATTCGCGATGAAGAAAAGTTTGAATCTGTAGAAGCCTTAAAAATGCAATTAAAAAAAGATAAAGAAATGGCACTTACATATATTGCAACGCACCATGCTTAATAAATGGCTATTTAAAAATATTGATAATTCTGCATTGATCGTTTTCCGAATTATTTTCGGATTACTTTGTTTTTTAGAATCGGTTGGTGCTATTGTTACTGGTTGGATTAGGAAAACGTTAGTAGAACCAGAGTTTACCTTTTCTTTTATAGGGTTTGAATGGTTACAACCGCTTCCAGGGGATGGTATGTATTACTACTATGCCATTATGGGCCTGTTTGCATTATGCATTATGGTAGGTTACAAATATAGGTTGAGCGCCTTATGTTTTGCCCTCATGTGGGCTGTAACTTATTTAATGCAGAAATCGTCTTATAATAATCACTATTATTTATTGATGCTTTTAAGTAGTATTATGGTCTTTCTCCCGGCACATAAATACGCTTCAGTAGACGTAAAACTAAACCCTAAATTAAAAAGTTTATCAATGCCTCAATGGTGTCGTTTGGTTATTATATTACAACTTTTTATTGTTTATACGTATGCTTCCATAGCAAAATTATATCCAGATTGGTTAGATACTAGTGTTATGGAGATACTTATGCAAAGTAAGCAAGATTATATTTTAATAGGTGACATACTTCAACAGAAATGGCTACATTATATTCTAGCTTATGGGGGTATTTTGTTTGATGGGTTAATAGTCCCATTATTATTATTTAAACCAACAAGAAAATATGCTTTTATGGCTTCTATTTTCTTTCATTTGTTTAATTCAATTGTATTTCAAATAGGTATTTTTCCTTACTTGTCGTTAGCCTTTTCATTGTTCTTTTTTGAAGCTGAAACAATTCAAAAGTTGTTTTTGAAAAAGAAACCCTTTTACAATTTAGAAGCTATTGTAATTCCAAAGATGAAAACGCCTCTATTAGTTATTTTATCCGTTTATTTTTTAATTCAAATAGGATTGCCACTACGGCATCATTTTATTGAAGACAATGTACTTTGGACAGAAGAAGGACATAGACTTTCGTGGCGCATGATGCTTAGATCGAAAAGTGGTAGAACAAATTATTGGGTTGAAAATAAAGAATCCGGAAAAAGTCTTATAGTTAATTTGAGAGACTATTTAACTCCAAAGCAAATACGTTCTGCGAGTACAAAACCAGATGTCATCTGGCAATTTGCACAGCATTTAAAACAAAAGTTTAAAGAGGATAATCAAGAGGTAGCGGTTTATGTTGAGTGCAAAGTAAGTGTAAACGGAAAACCATATAAAACATTAATAAACCAAGAAGTAGATTTATCAAGTGTTGAATGGAATACGTTTAAACATAACGATTGGATTTTACCTTCAAAAGACGATTAAATATCTTAGTAATTCCCTAAATTTGTCGCTTAAATTTTCAAGACATGTTACAAGTCCCTTTTATTAGAGAAAATAAAGAATTAGTAATTGAACGATTAGCAAAAAGAAATTTAGATGCTACTCAAATGGTAAATGATGTTATGTCCTTTGATGAAGATAGAAGACGTATCCAAACAGAATTAGATAATACGTTAGCAGAATCTAATTTATTATCTAAAGAAATAGGGAACTTGTTTAAATCTGGAGACGCTCAAAAAGCAAATCTTTTAAAAGAAAAAGCAACACAGTTAAGAGAAACTTCAAAAGAACTTGCCGAAACCCTTAATAACAAGTCAGATGCGTTAAAGGAGTTACTCTATAAAATCCCTAACGTTCCAAATGAAATTGTGCCTTCAGGAAGTTCAGATGAAGATAATCAAGAAGTTTTCAAAGAAGGAGACATTCCTGTTTTACATGAAGGTGCTCTGCCACATTGGGAGCTAGCTAAGAAATACGACATCATAGATTTTGAACTTGGAAATAAAATTACAGGGGCAGGTTTTCCAGTTTTTAAAGGTAAAGGAGCTAGGTTACAACGCGCATTGATAGCCTACTTTTTAGATAAAAATACAGCAGCAGGTTATACAGAATATCAGTTACCACATTTAGTAAACGAGGCATCAGGTTTCGGTACAGGGCAGTTACCAGATAAAGAAGGTCAAATGTATCACGTATCAGAAGATAATTTGTATTTAATACCAACTGCAGAAGTGCCAGGAACCAATATTTTCAGAGACGTAGTCTTAAATGAGAGTGAACTCCCTATTGGCATTACAGGTTACACACCATGTTTTCGTCGTGAAGCTGGAAGCTATGGTGCTCATGTAAGAGGCTTGAACAGATTGCATCAATTCGATAAAGTTGAAATTTTACGAGTAGAGCACCCAAGTAAATCTTATGAAGCTCTAGATGGTATGGTAAATCATATCAAGACAATTCTTCAAGAGCTAAAATTACCATACAGAATTTTAAGACTCTGTGGAGGAGATTTAGGATTTACATCAGCACTAACATATGATTTTGAGGTGTTTTCTACAGCACAAGACAGGTGGTTAGAAATTTCTTCAGTATCCAATTTTGAGACTTTCCAAGCAAACCGCTTAAAGTTACGTTTTAAAAATAGTGATGGTAAAAACGAATTAGCACATACGTTAAACGGAAGCTCTTTAGCACTACCTAGAGTACTTGCAGGAATTTTAGAAAATTATCAAACCAAAGAAGGTATAGTAATACCAGAAGTACTACAAGCTTATACAGGGTTCAGTATTATTAATTGAGAGTTAAAACCTACGCCTCGTAAGTGTTTTGATTATAAAATCGATGAAATACATTTTTAGCATGCTGTTTAACGATTAAGCTACGATTATTTTTGCGTTAAGGTATATATTTTGGATGTTAGCTAGACCAAACTTACCTAACCATGAAGAACTTTAAACGCATAGTAATATTAATTACATTAATCTTTTTTGCAAGCAAAGTTTTATTTTCAGATTTCGAAATTTCTAAGTCTGAAAATGAAGTTACTGCAGTCGTAAATAAATAGAGATTTTTTTCATTGAACTCATCTTGACTTTTTGTTTTTAACCGAAAATGAGTTGAAATGTGTTCAGATTAAGCACTTTTTGAAAGGCATAGCATCGCTATGCATAAAAAAATAATGAAATATGAGCGAATTTTAGCCATTTTTTAGGAAATAGAAAAAGTCAAGATGAGTTTATTTATAAAAACTGTCCCCAATCATATATTACATCGTTTTTAATATTAACGGTAGTTAATGGAACATTTATTTTGGTTGGTTAGTGCCCGAATTTTTATTCGGGCATTTTTTTTAACGAAGCCCAGCTATGAAGAGTTTTTAAAACATATTCAAAAAAATAAGTTGAGTTAATCCCACTACACTATACGGTGGAATCTCATAATTTTTGCTTTGTAATTTCTATGTGAGTTCAAAAATTCATGAATATTACAATATCTACATGTTACATTTCTTATATTTACGTTATGAGATATATCCATATTTTATTCATATTAGTTTGTACAACCATGTTCTCTCAAAATGATATCCTTGCAAAGGAATATTTCAAAAAAGGAGACTTTGAAAAGGCATTGTATGAATATAAAAAGTTATATGCCAAATCGCCTTCCAATATTAATTATATCAATCAAATTGTAATTACGTACCAGCAATTAGAGCAATATGATGAAGTAGAAACGTTTCTTTTAAAATTGATGGAAAGGATTAATTATCCTGCATTTTTAGTGGAATTGGGTTATAATTATCAGCTTAAAAATGATTTGGAAAATGCTACAATTAATTACAATAAAGCCATAGCGACTATAGATGAAAGAGCGAGTAACGTGTTCTCTGTAGCAAGAAGTTTTCAGAGTCATACACTTTTAAACGAAGCCGTTGTATCTTATGAAAAAGCGATGCTATTAAACCCCGATTTTAATTTTAATCTACAATTGGCTAAAATTTATGGAGAGCAAGGAAATATAGAAAAAATGTTTAATAGCTACATTCATTTTGCAGAATCTAATCCCGTAAGTTTGAATAATATTAAAAGAGCGATTAGTGATTTTATAAGTGAGAATAGTGCGAATGAAAACAACATAATATTTCGAAAAGTTTTACTAAAAAAAAATCAGTTAGAACCCAATTTGCTTTGGAATGAATTGTTAAGTTGGTTATTCATTCAACAAAAAGACTTTAAAAAAGCATTTATTCAAGAAAAGGCCATTTTTAATAGACAGCCAGATAACTTAAAAAGGATAGAAGAGTTAGCATATATAGCCTCTAATGAAAACGAAAATGATGTCGCTAAAGACATTTTCACATACCTAATTGAAACGGCGCAAGACGCAGATACGAAACTAAAAGCGCATTATAATTTACTTCAATTAGAGACTAAAGAAAGTGCAAAAGAAAATTATGACAATATTAATACTAAATATTTAGCACTTTTTAAGGACTTCGGGACATTTTCACAAACCTTAAAATTACAAATAGCGTATGCTCATTTTTTAGCATTCTATATGAATGAAACCAATAAAGCAACAGCATTTTTAGAAAACACACTAAAATTACCAATAACTAAATTACAGAAAGCAGAGGTTAAGTTGGAGTTAGGAGATATTCTCGTATTACAAGAAAAGTTCAACAAAGCGTTAATCTACTATACACAAATTCAGCGTAATTTAAAAAATAGTACCATTTCTCAAGAGGCACGCTATAAAGTGGCAAAAGCAAGCTATTATAAGGGCGATTTTAAATGGGCAGAGTCGCAACTTAAAATTTTAAAAGCGTCAACCTCTCAACTTATTGCTAATGATGCATTAGATTTAAAACTACTTATTTCTGATAATAAATATGAAGACTCGTTACAGACAGCTCTAAAACTGTATTCCAAAGCAGATCTGCTAGCTTTTCAAAATAGGAATGAAGAATCTATTTCATTATTAAATAAGATTTTAACCGAACATAAAACCGAACCTATAATTGCTCAGGCATTATATAAACAAGCTCAATTATTTGAAGCTAAAAAGCAATACGAGAAAGCCGTAGCCAATTATGAGGCCATTATAGCTAATTATAGAGATGGTATTTTAATAGACGATGCCTACTTTAAATTAGCAGAGATTTATGAAAAACAACTGAATTTGCCCGAAAAAGCAAAAACGCTATATGAGTTAATAATCTTTAATCATGCCGATAGTATTTATTTTGTAGATGCCAGAAAACGCTATAGAGCACTACGGGGTGATGCTATAAACTAGCCATGATAATAACAGAAACCGAGCGCCTAATTATTTCAAAATTCACAATTGAAGACGCATCATTTTTTTTAGAACTAACAAATACACCTAATGCACTTAAATATATTGGTGATAAAAATCTAAAAAGTGTAGAAGATGCAGAAAAGTATCTTGCAAACAAGACGATTAAAAGCTACCATGATTTCAAGTTCGGATTTTATAAGCTTGAGTTAAAAGAAGAGAAGAACAAACCTATAGGAACTTGCGGACTTGCAAAACGAAAAGAATTGGATGATGTAGATCTTGGATTTGCATTTCTTCCTGATTATGAAGGCAGAGGTTTTGGTTACGAAGCTTCAAAAGGAATTATGGCATTAGCAAAACAAACTTTTAAATTAGACAAACTTATAGCGATAACAGTACCCTATAATAAAAACTCAATTAAGTTATTAGAAAAGTTGGGCTTTATGTGTGAAAAAAGAGTAAAACCTTTTGAAGATGATGAAGAACTCCTGTTATTTGCAAAAACGCTATAAATAAATTTTGTCATTCCTGCGAAGGCAGGAATCCACAAACAGACTATAATGATTATATACAACGTAACAGCAAACATAGACGAATCTATTCATGACGAATGGTTAACATGGATAAAAGAACATATTCCACAAGTATTATCTACAGGAAAATTTGAAAAAGCAACTTTAAGTAGAGTTTTAGTAGAAGAAGATATGGGAGGAGTGACCTATTCCATTCAATATCGATCCTATTCGCGAGAAGCCTTAGATGCTTATTATAGAGAAGACGCCGAAAAATTGCGAGCTGATGGGATGAAAAAATTTGCAGATAAGATGTTAGCGTTTAGAACAGAACTAGAAATTATTGATGAATACTCAGTAACTTTTAAATAAAAAAAACCTGACAGGTTTTTAAAACCTGTCAGGTCTAAAATATCTGTGCGTAGTCGCTGAGCTTAGTCGAAGCAAGGAATCCATTTATATAACTTACTTTTGTATTTATAAACATCTATAATTCGTGGCGCACAATCCAAATCAACACCAGGTAAAAGCAAAAAAATATTTAGGACAACATTTTTTAAATGACGAATCTGTTGCACAAAAAATTGCCGATACACTTACTTTAAAAGATTATAAAAAGGTTTTAGAGATTGGCCCAGGAATGGGAGTGTTAACTAAGTATTTGCTAAAAAAAGAGATCACAACATATGTGATAGAAATAGATACCGAGTCTGTAGAATATTTGCAGTCCAATTACTTAAATCTGGCACCAAGAATCATAGAAAAAGATTTCTTAAAGTACGATTTAAACACTGTTTTTAATCAGGAGCCTTTTGCTATCATAGGTAACTTTCCATATAATATTTCTACGCAAATAGTCTTTAAAACTTTAGAAATGCGTGACCAAATCCCCGAATTTTCTGGAATGTTTCAAAAAGAAGTGGCACAGCGCATTTGTTCTAAAGAAGGCAGTAAAGTTTATGGAATTCTATCCGTTTTAGCACAAGCGTATTATGATGCCGAATATTTATTTACGGTACCACCAGATGTTTTTAATCCACCGCCAAAAGTAGAATCAGGCGTATTAAGACTTATCAGAAAAAAGGATTATGCGCTACCTTGTGACGATGCATTATTTTTTAGAGTCGTAAAAACCGCATTCCAACAACGTAGAAAAACACTTCGTAACAGTTTAAAAACATTCAATTTATCCGATAATTTAAAAGCAAATGTTATATTTGGCAAACGTCCAGAACAATTAAATGTTCAAGAATTTATCGAACTCACACAATTGATTGAAAAAGACGTGTAGAACCTTTTAAATTTTCCTTTTTTGTTAGAAGAAAAAGAAAACATACAATTTCAGCTTACAGATGAGCTTATTGAGCAAGTAGAACTTTTAGTCGAAAACCAAAACGATAAAGAACTACAAAAGCTTTTAAAAGAGTTTCACTACGCAGATATTGCCGAAGTTTTAGATGAATTAAATTTAGAAGACGCAGTATACGTAATAAAGCTTCTAGATTCTGAAACGACTTCAGATGTCTTGACCGAGCTGGACGAGGACAATCGAGAAAAGGTATTAGAAAATCTTTCTGCTAAAGAAATTGCTGAAGAAATTGAAGAGTTAGATACCGATGATGCAGCAGATATTATTTCTGAGTTACCAGAAGAACGCCAACAAGAAGTTATCTCGAAAATTGAAGATGAAGAACATAAGGCGGAAATCACAGAACTTTTAACTTATGATGAAGATACCGCCGGTGGGCTCATGGCAAAAGAGCTTGTTAAAGTCTATGAAACCTGGACAGTTGCAGGTTGTTTACGACGTATTAGAGGACAAGCCAAAGAAGTAACCAGAGTACATTCTATTTATGTTGTTGATAAGCAAGATAAACTCATAGGCCGCCTTTCCTTAAAAGATCTTATTGTTGCCAAAAACGAGAAAAAAATCGCAGATATCTACATATCCAATGTAGATTATGTAGAAGTAAACGAAGATGTTGAAGATGTTGCTAAAGTCATGGCAAAATACGATTTGGAAGCCATTCCGGTTGTTGACGAAAATCAAACATTACTAGGAAGAATAACCATTGATGATATTGTAGATGTTTTAAAAGAAGAAGCCGATAAAGATTATCAATTAGCAGCAGGTATTACACAAGATGTAGAAGCCGATGATAGTATTTTAGACCTTACCAGAGCGCGCTTACCATGGCTAGTTTTAGGCTTAGTTGGAGGCGTAGGTGCTTTTTTAATTATGGAAGGTTTTCAAGAATCATTTAAAGAAAAAGCCATCCTTTTCTTTTTTACACCTTTAATAGCAGCAATGGCAGGTAATGTAGGCGTACAATCTAGCGCGATTATTGTGCAGGGATTAGCTAATGATGATGTTAGAGGAAGTGTTAATAGCAGGTTGATAAAAGAAATGCTTTTAGCAGCCCTAAATGGCGTTATACTAGCCATTTTTTTATTTTTATTCGTGTGGTTTTACAAAGGAGAATTAGACAAAGCATTAGCCATATCGGTTTCATTAGTAGTTGTAATAATTGTAGCAGGTTTAATAGGAACTTTTGTACCGTTATTCTTAAATAAACGTGGAGTAGATCCTGCTATTGCAACAGGGCCATTTATAACAACCAGTAATGATATTTTAGGAATTCTTCTTTATTTTTGGATAGCCGAATTAATAATAAATATCTATAATTAAAATTCCAACATAAGCCTCAAAAACGTAAATATTTAATTATTGGTAAATTAAATTGGCGCACCCTTTTCAAACACAGAGAGAAATCGAATAACAAATGAATTCAAAAAAATAGATTTTGAAAATACTTCACTTAGACACCAATCACGAATTAATGATCGACCAACTTAACGATCTAGGCTTTACAAACCATGAAGATTACACATCATCAAAAGAAGCCATTGAAGCAAAGATTAAAGATTATGATGGGATTATATTACGAAGCCGGTTTACCATAGACAAACAGTTTTTAGATGCAGCAACAAACCTTAAATTTATAGGAAGAGTAGGTGCAGGATTAGAAAATATTGATTGTAATTATGCTGAAAAAAAAGGAGTAACCTTAATTTCGGCACCAGAAGGAAATAGAAATGCCGTTGGAGAACATGCATTGGGAATGTTATTATCATTATTTAACAAGCTTAACAAAGCAGACTTAGAAGTTAGACAAGGTGAATGGTTACGTGAAGATAACCGAGGTATAGAACTCGATGGAAAAACAGTAGGAATTATTGGATACGGAAATATGGGAAAAGCTTTTTCCAAAAAGTTACGAGGTTTTGATGTTGAGGTGCTTTGCTACGATATTAAAGAGCGTGTAGGCGATGCAAATGCAGAACAAGTGTCACTAGCAGAGTTTCAAAACAAAGTAGATGTAGTAAGCTTACATACGCCAGAAACACCGTTAACTATAAATATGTTTGATAATGCATTTATCAATCAGTTTAAAAAACCGTTTTGGTTAATAAATACAGCACGGGGCAAAAGCGTAGTAACCAAAGATTTAGTTTCAGCTTTAAAATCTGGAAAAATGCTAGGTGCAGGTCTTGATGTTTTAGAATACGAAAAAGCTTCATTTGAAAATCTATTTAAAAAAGATACCACATCAAACCTTACAGAGGTGCCAGAAGCCTTTCAATATTTAATCGATTCGAAAAACGTTATTTTATCACCACATGTAGCTGGTTGGACTATTGAGAGTAAAGAGAAATTAGCGCAAACCATTATAGATAAAATTAAAGTGAATTTTTGCTAAATTTAACGAGTTAAATTTAAAAAATTACTCATATTAAATGATTTGTATTTAATGGATATTTATACGTCACCTTGAGTACAGTCGAAAGGTCATTAAAATCCATAAACTTAATAGGTTTCGACTGCGCTCAACCTGACATTCAGTAAAAATTAAAATCTATCAAAAATCATTGCTCTAACTCGTTAAATTTAGCATATGAAAAAAACTATTTTAGTTTTTACACTTTTAATTGTTGCGCTCTATACCATTTTTAGAATTAGTAAATACTCTTTAATTCTAGGAGGAACTACAATAGAATTTATTATTACAGCTATTGCCATTGTGTTTTTTATTGTTGGTATTTATATCAATAAAAAAAGTTTACATAGGCCACAAAATACTCCAGAAAATATAAATCATCAAAAAATTAAAGAATTGGAGATCACCTCTCGCGAGTATGAGGTGCTTCAAGCCATTTCAGAAGGTTTATCTAATAAAGAAATTGCTGAAAAATTATTTTTATCAGAAAGTACAATCAAAACCCATGTTTCCAATTTATTAGTAAAACTTAATGCAAAAAGACGTACCCAAGCTGTTCAAATTGCAAAAGACCATAAGATTTTATAGCTTTAGGACTAAAGTATAAGGCATTTGGTACTTTAGTATGAGGCCGATTATAGCAATCGCTGGTAATTTTATACCAGTAAAATCAAATATTAATTTTTAAAATTAACACTATGACATTAGGAGCATTTTCGGTAAGCTTAAGCGTTAAAGATATTAACGCTTCTAAAGTATTTTATGAGAACCTTGGGTTTAAGGTTTTCGCAGGCGATTTAGAAAGAAATTATCTCATTATGAAAAACGGGAATGCTTTAGTAGGGCTTTTTCAAGGCATGTTTGAGAATAATATTTTAACCTTTAATCCTGGGTGGGATGAAAATGCGAATAAATTAAATGATTTTACCGATGTCCGGGATGTTCAAAAACACTTAAAAAGTAAAAATATCAAATTTGAAAACGAAGCAGATGAAAATACCACAGGACCAGCAAGTTTTGTTATAATGGATCCAGACGGTAATACCATTTTAATCGATCAACATGTTTAATATAATATAGAAATTATGCTAAGTACAATTAAAAAATTTGGAGCTTATTCAGCTTTAACAGGAGGGCTTATTTTTATTGGTGGACATTTTTTCGATTGGAATGTTGATTTTGCAACCTTAGAGGTTCTCGGTTACATATCTATTTTGGCCTCATTATCTTTCGTGTTTTTTGGAATAAAACATTTTAGAGATCAAATAAATAATGGTGTTATTTCATTTAAAAGAGCATTGCTCATTGGATTGGTGATTTCAGCAATTTCCGGCATAGTAATAGGCCTTTTAGATGTTGTTTATGTAACTGTGATAAACCCTGACTTTGTTGTTGAATACAAAGCATATGCTTTGGAAGGCATGAAAAATACGTTATCAGCAAATGAATTCGAATTAAAAAAAGCAGCATTAGAAGAGCAAATGGAACTATTTGCAAACCCAATATTTACTTGGGCAATTATGTTCACAATAGTATTCGCAATTGGAATTATCATCTCCTTATTATCAGCCTTAATTTTACAGCGCAAAAACTAACAATATGCAATCAAAAGCCACGACACCGCAACAGTATTTAGATGAATTACCAGAAGAGAGAAAAGAACCGATTAAAAAATTAAGACAACAAATTTTAGAAAATCTCCCAAAAGGGATGGAAGAACAAATGAATTATGGCATGCTAGGTTATGTTATCCCGCATTCAGTATATCCAGAAGGCTACCATTGTGATCCTAAATTACCTTTACCGTTCATGAATTTAGCGTCGCAAAAGAATTTTATAGCTGTTTATAGTATGGCGCTTTATTCAAAAAAAGAACTCATGGATTGGTTTACTTCAGAATATGCAAAACAATGTAAGTATAAGCTGGACATGGGAAAAAGCTGTATTCGTTTTAAAAAAATGAATGATATTCCTTTTGAACTCATTGGAGAGCTAACCAGTAAAATTGATGCAGACGAATGGATTAATATTTATGAAACAGCCATAAAGAATAGAAAAAAATGAAAAAACGCGTTACAGGATTAGGTGGGTTTTTCTTTAAGTCGAAAGATCCGGATAAGCTTAAAGCATGGTATGGTAAACATCTAGGGATTCCAGTAGATACTTACGGTTGGACATTTAAGTGGAAAGACGATATAGAAGGCAAAGGAACGACACAATGGTCTCCTTTTAAAGAAGACACATCTTATTTTGAGCCAAGTGAGAAGCATTTCATGATGAATTTTAGAGTAGAAGATTTACTTGAACTATTAAAAGTTTTAAAAGGAGAAGGTGTTACTATTATAGGAAAAGTTGAAACGTATGAATATGGCAAATTTGGATGGATTGTCGACCCAGAAGGTAATAAAATAGAACTTTGGGAACCAATCGACTCCGCATTTTTGTAATTTAGCGCTCATCCGAAAAAAACTTTAATTATAATAAGTAATTGACTTATTTAGAAATGAGTTCAATATTAGAATCATACAATTTAACTGCATTACAATGGACAGCTATTTGTTTTGCAGTTTTTTTATTAGGCTTATCCAAGTCAGGAATTAAAGGAATTGGGATTTTAATCGTAATCATACTAGCTTTTGTTTTTGGTGAAAAAGCTTCTACAGGTGTTTTACTTCCTATGCTTATCGTAGCAGATATTTTTGCAGTAATATATTATAACAGACATGCGCAATGGGGTTATATAAAAAAATTAATGCCATGGATGATTATAGGTGTTTTAGTTGGTGTTTGGGTAGGTAATGATATCTCTGAAGTGCTATTCAAAAGAATCATGGCCGTTATTATAATTGTGTCCGTTCTAATTATGTTTTATACAGAAAACAGAGCATCTAAAGACATTCCCAAAAACAAATTGTTTTCTACTGGAGCTGGATTTTTAGCAGGTTTTACAACTATGGTTGGAAATTTAGCAGGTCCCATTTCTAATATTTATTTTTTGGCGATGCGTTTACCAAAAAATGAATTTATAGGAACAGCTGCATGGCTGTTTTTTATTATAAACGTATTTAAATTGCCCTTTCACTTTTTTGTCTGGAAAACAGTTACCAAAGAAACACTTGTTTTAAATACAGTTTTAATTCCAGCAATAATCATTGGTTTTTTTGTAGGTGTCGCTATTGTGAAATTAATTTCTAATATAAATTACAGACGTTTTATATTAATTGTCACTGCACTGGGAGGTGCTGTTATGTTATTTAGATAGTCTTTCCTTGTAACATTATTATAGGTTGATAGACATATAGATAGCGTACATTAAAAATGAATAGTTATGTCTCAAGAACCTGAAAAAAATCAAACCAAAGATAAAGTTTATGAAGCTGAAATTATAAAAGACGATTCGTATCATAGTAGAGACTCTGTTAATGATAAAGCCGAAAAACTAAAAGCAGAAGCCAAAGAAATTTACCATAAAACAAAAGAAAAAGCGAATGATTTTTTGGAAGAAGCCAACGAAAAATTAGAAGATCTTACAGAAGTAGCCAAAGAGAAAGGTGCAAAACTTTCTATTGAAGCTAAAGAAAAATATGCAGAGGCAAGGGTTAAAGCCAAGGAATTTGCAGAAGAAGCTGGAGAGACCTTAGAGAAGGTTGCTGAAAAAACAACGGTATTTGTAGATGAAACTAGTGAGAAATTAGAAGGATTTGCTGAAGAAACTAAAGAAACGTTATCTGAAGTATCTAAAAAAACAAAAGGGTTTATAAAAAAGATTTTTGATAACAATTAAGTAACAAACGGACTGTTAGTTAAAACAACAATTTTACAAATAAATTTATTTTTTTATTACCTTTATCTTATAACCAAAAATTATTAAACATTATGTCTGACGAAAAGAATTTAAGCGACGATCTAAACGATATGTTAGGGGATGCAAAAGAGGGCGCAAAAAAAGCAGCTGATAAAGCAGGAGAATTTGCAGAAGATGCCAAAGAAAAAGCTAAAGAAACATTTGAAGATGTTAAAGAATCTGCTTCTGAGTTTGCTGATGGGGCTAAAGAAACTTTTGATAACGTAACAGGTGAAAACAAAAAAGTATTAGCAGGTATTCTAGCTATTATCTTGGGTCCTTTAGGAATACATAAATTTATTTTAGGATATAATAAAGAGGGAATTATTATGTTGGTTGTTACATTTGTTCTTGGATTTATTACTTGCGGATTAGGAGCTGGGTTAACAGGTCTTATAGGGTTGATAGAAGGTATTATATACCTAACTAAATCTGATGAAGAATTTTATAACACCTATCAAGTAGGGCAAAAACCTTGGTTTTAATAGAAAAAACTATGATTTTTATATAAAAGAAAAAAGCCTTCAAATTAAATTTGAAGGCTTTTTTAATCTATTATAATCAGTCAACCTATAGTTAAGGAAGACTCAAGTTGAATAAATTACTCTTGACCGATTAAGTCAATTTCTTCAGCATCAGACTTTGGATTTGGTCCCCATTTGTTTGATCCAGCTTCACTGTCTGTACAAGCTAAAATTAAATTGTAAATAGGAATTAGCAAAAACCAGCCGCTTTTACCTGCATCATGCATTCTCCTTACGCCAACAGCGATTCCAGGAATTAAAACTGCTAAAGAATAAATAGAACTAAGAATAGATAAAGAAGGCATTTCCAATCCTATCGATATAAAGATAATTCCGTAAGAAATAATAATATTGAATAAGAAAAACATCCAATATTCTTTTCGTCTAGCTCTTCCAGAAAAATCTGCGTACTGTTTTAATACTTTTAAGTACCAATTCATGATAATAGTTGATTTTGGGGTTAATAAGTCTCAAATATAGTTTTTTTATTTAAATATATTATCGTAATATTGCAATATGTAAATAAATGAAATAAGATCATGGGAATTACCAAAACTCAAATGTTTACCGAGAAACAAAACGATCTGGCTCAGTTCTTTAAAGTCTTAGGTCACCCTGCAAGAGTGGCTATTTTACAGTACATAAGCAATCAAAACGCGTGTATATGTAACGATTTAGTTGAAGAAATAGGATTAGCACAAGCCACAATTTCTCAGCATCTAAAAGAACTTAAAAGTATTGGATTGTTAAAAGGCGAAGTAGAAGGCAAAAGCATGTGCTATTGTATTAATGTTGAGCGATGGACTACCATTCAAAATCAGTTAAACCTATTTTTTAACACAACAAAATCAAACTGTTGTTAAATAGAAGAATAGTTTCTTGGGGCTTTTCTCAAGACTTTCGTTGAAATCGTCATTTCTGTAAAACCATAAGACTCATAAATTCAGTATCATAAAAATGAGACATAATGAATAAAACGGGAATCTAAATCTAAATAAAAATGAAAACACAAGAATTATTTAAAGTACTGGAGCAAAATCAGGATAAATCATTATTGTTCGAATATGCGCCAAACCTATTAGTTGGAGCTAATTATCATATAACAGAAGTGAAGCATTTAGCAATCGATTCTGTTGATTGCGGATCTCAAGTTGATGCTTGGAAAGAAACCATTATTCAACTTTGGGAAAGTCCAAACGAATTAGGTAAAACAGAATACATGTCTGTTTATAAAGCCTTGGCTATTTTAAACAAAGTTGGAAAAATGAAGTCCTATGATTTAGATGCAGAGGTAAAGTTTGAATACAGCAATGCAACATTTCATACAGCACAATTATTTGTTAACGATTTCGAAATAAGAGGAAACAATTTAATAGTTAAATTAGCCATCGAAAAAACGGATTGTAAAGCTAAAGAACTGTGCGGTGTTCCAGAACCTACAGAAGCAGTATCGAAAGAGGCCGAAGTTTGTTGTTCGCCAGATGGAAATTGTTGTTAGACCATTAACAAAAAGCGATTGGAATTCTGTTTCAAAAATTTATAAAGAAGGTATTAATACTGGAATAGCTACTTTTGAAACAGAAGTTCCCAATTGGCAACAATGGGATGCAAAGTATGTTTCGGTTTGTAGATTTGTGGCTTTAGTGAAAACAACTGTTGTAGGGTTTACAGTAATATCGCCAGTTTCAAAGCGACATGTTTATAAAGGAGTTGCAGAGGTAAGCGTTTATATTTCAAACGCATTTAAAGGAAAACACATAGGCGAAACCTTACTAAAAAAACTGATCGAAGAAAGTGAAGCTAGTGGGTTTTGGACCTTGCAAGCAAGTATTTTTTCGGAGAACATAGCTAGTATCAATTTACATGTAAAATGTGGGTTTAGAGTCATTGGTATTCGTGAAAAAATAGGACAATTAAATGGAAAATGGTACGACAACCATTTTCTGGAAAGAAGAAGTAGTAAGATAGATTAATGTTAGGTCGAGACGGTAACAAGATTTAAGACCGCTTCGCTGTTAGACCTGAGAACAAAGACTTATTTTTAAATAAAAGTTTAATTAGTAATTATGATTTCTCTCCTTTGGAGAGATGTCTGAAAGACAGAGAGGAATGAAAAACATTTTAGTATTGTGTACAGGGAATTCATGTAGAAGTCAAATGTCACATGGATATTTAAATCATTTTTTAGATAATAGAACAGTAAACGTTTATAGTGCGGGGATAGAAACCCATGGTTTAAATCCAGGGGCTTTAGCCATTATGAAAGAAGATGGATTAAATATCGATCACCACACCTCTAATCATGTGGATGAATATGCCGATATAGATTTTGATTATATTGTTACGGTATGCGATCATGCCAATGAAAACTGCCCTTATATTCCTAGTAAAAATGCATTGCGTTTGCATCATAATTTTTTCGATCCATCAAAAGTAGTAGGTACAGATGATGAAAAGCATGCTGCATTTTTAAAAGCACGAGAAGAAATAAAAACTTATTTTAAGGAATTTGTGGAGCAATATAACTTGGCTTAAGCGTCTCCGTTATTTTCCAGTTTGCTTTCCAATTCAGCTTGAAACTCTTCCATGACAGGGCGTACGGTACTGTCTGGTAAGTCGGCAATCTTAATGTACATTAAACCATCAACAGCATTGTTGAATAAAGGATCTACATTAAATGCGACTAATCGAGCATTTTGTTTTATGTACTTTTTTAAAAGTACGGGCAAACGTAAAGCTCCTGGTTCGACCTCGTCTATAATCTTGTCGAATTTATTTAAATCGGCTTCAGTAGCATCAAAAACAAAGTCTTTATCGGCATCTTTAAGGATTACTTTAAACTCTTTTTTAGGATGAACATATTGTGCAATGTATGGGTCGTAGTAATGCGATTTCATAAACTCAATCATCAACGATTTTGAGAAATTAGAAAACTGGTTACTAATACTAACTCCGCCTATCAAAAACTTATGCTCAGGAAAACGCAATGTAGTGTGTACAATACCTTTCCATAGTAAAAACAAAGGCATAGGTTTTTGTTGGTATTCCTTAATAATAAAAGCACGTCCCATTTCGATAGACTGACTCATCATTTTATGCAACTCAGGTTCAAACCTAAAGAGATCTTGCAGATAAAACCCATCGATGCCGAAGCGTTCAAAAATTTTAGAGCCCAAGCCCATTCTGTAAGCACCAGCTATTAATTTCTTCTCATCATCCCATAAAAACATATGGTGGTAATAAGTATCAAAAGTATCTAAATCAATGGCTTCATTTGTGCCTTCACCAACTTCCCTAAACGTAATTTCACGTAAACGTCCAATTTCACGCAAAATATTAGGAATGCTTTTTGGTTCTGCTAAAAACACCTGGTAATTTTTACTTTGTAATAGTCTGGAATTATTTTTAATAAGGGCTTCAACTTCTTGCGTCATCAACGTATTGTCAACAGGTGTTACAATACTTTTAGGCGTTTTAGGCGTCTTTAATGTTGATGATATATTATCTAAAATCTTCGATTTATCCTCGAAGGCATTTGATAACATGTAGGTCTTACGTCTTAAAAAACTAGAGAAATCATCAAGAGATGTATATTCTTTTTGATCGGCAACAGAGATCGGTTTTCCTATTCTAACTTTTATAGTACGTCGTTTTTGAGTCAATAACTCAGAAGGTAATTTGGCAGTTCTAAATGTGTCGCTAATCTTGGAAAGCTTGTAAAACAATTTACTGTTTTTAGCATGAAAATAGATAGGAACTACAGGGACTTCGGCTTTTTTAACAAGTTTCATTGCTGCTTCTTCCCAAGGTTTATCAACAACTAGTTTGCCATCTCTATATGTTGATACTTCTCCGGCAGGGAAAATACCTAGCGGGTGTCCGTCTCTTAAATGTAAAATAGAGTTTTTGAACCCCGATATACTAGATTTTATATCTTTCCTATCCTCAAAAGGATTAACAGGCATGATGTATGGTTTTAGAGGTTCTATTCTATGTAATAAAAAATTAGCTATTATTTTAAAGTCTTTTCGTTGCTCAAGCATAAGCTTTAAAAGTAAGATACCATCAATACCCCCAAGAGGATGGTTAGAAATAGTAATGTAAGCACCGTCTTTTGGTAAGCGTTTTAAATCTTCTTCTGGAATTTCAAATTTAATTTGAAAGTCATCTAAAATACCATCCAAAAAAGGCAAATCACTAAGGTGTTTATTGCGCTTGTATATCCTATTAAGAGTAGATATTTTAAGAACTTTCATTAATACCCAACCAATAAAAGTACCTATAAACCCATATTTGTCTAATTGGATAGCTTTTGCGACTTCTTTGGCAGTTACCAGTCCCGTATTTTGTTGTTTGGTCATAACTGTAAATGTACTAAATAAACTATTTAGTTACTACTTGAACGGTTTCTTGAGTTAATTGTTTTAATAACACGGTTTTACCTTCTTCAATCTGATTAATGGCATTTTTATTGTAATGGCGAATCGTGTAAAGAGATACATTTTCGTGGCAAGTTACTTTAAATTTTGCTCTTAAATGGTGTAATAATTTATCAAGATTATTAAAAAGGTTATCTACGCATACAGAAAAGCTAATAGCGGAATTTTGAATCACGTCTACTTTCATTTTATATTGATGTAATAAATTGAAAATATCACTAATGTTTTCTTCGACTATATATGAAAAATCTAAAGAGGATAATGAAATTAAAGCTTGATTTTTCTTTACAATGAAACAAGGGATTATAGGATCTAAACTAACATTTTTACCAATCCTTGTTCCCGGTGCTTCAGGACTTAAAAATGACTTTACATACAATGAAATTTCTTTACCTTGTAGTGGTTGCAATGTTTTAGGATGAATTACCGATGCCCCATAGAAAGCGAGCTCTATAGCTTCTCGATATGATATTTTGTTAAGTAGTTGGGCGTTTTCAAAATAACGGGGATCTGCATTTAAAACCCCTGGAACGTCTTTCCAAATAGTAACGCTTTCAGCATTTAAACAATAACCATAAATGGCGGCTGTGTAATCGCTTCCTTCCCTGCCTAGTGTTGTTGTGAAATTATTAGAATCGCTGCCTAAAAAACCTTGCGTAATATTTAAAACATTTTTATTGAATTTTGAAGTTATTAAATTTTGTGTTTCTTCCCAATTTACATTGGCACGTCTATAATAACTGTCTGTTTTAATTTGAGTTCTAACATCAATCCAATTATTCTTTATGTTAATAGCGTTTAAGTATTCACTTATTATTGTTGTTGAGACCAGTTCTCCAAAACCTATAATTTGATCGTAAACAAAGTTATAATCTGGCGACTTATTAGTTGTTAAAAAAATGTTCAGCTCATCAAAAAGTGTTGCTATTTTTTTAAAAGCGGGATGACTTTCATTCTCAAATAAATCTAATAAAATAGCATTGTGATATTTTTTTACTTCTTGAAGTGAGCTTTGTAATAAGGTTTTGTTTTCAAAATAGTTTTTAATGACAATTTCCAAAGCATTGGTCGTTTTTCCCATAGCGGAAACAACAATTAATGTGTTTTCATAACCCACTTTTTGTAATACAGAAGCTATATTTTTTACACCTGTAGCATCTTTTACCGATGCACCACCAAATTTAAATACTTGCATTTTATAATTTTGATATATAATCTTTAATCCCTTGTTCGTTTAAATGAACAACAAACCAATCACGTTTTACATCTGCTCCCTTTTTTTCATAAAAAGCAATAGCAGGTTCGTTCCAGTCAAGGACTTCCCAATTAATACGCTTCACCCCTAAATCATGTCCGTATTTAATAACTTCATCTAGAAGTGCGGTTCCTAAACCAGAACCTCTCATAGCTTCACTTACTATTAAATCTTCTAAATGCAATACATTTCCTTTCCATGTAGAGTATCTATTGTAAACCAATGCAATGCCTTCTATTGTGTTATTGACTTCGGCCACAAAGCATTCAAATGCAGGAACATCGCCAAATCCATCGGCTTGCAAATCTTCAACAGTAACTTCAACAGCATTAGCCTCTTTTTCAAAAATTGCCAATTCTTTTATTAAATGAAATACCTGGGGCATATCATCTTTTACAGCTTTTCGTATAGAGTAATTCATAGGGTTGTAATAATTGTTTTATTTGTATAGATTTTAATTTTTTAAAAAAGAACAAATATAATGTCTTAATACATTATTGGTGGATAACCAAGTTTTGTTTAAGACATTTCAAATATAGTTTAAAGTTCATTATTTAATACCATTAATCTTTATCGAAAACGTTGTAGTTGATTAAAAAATAATGCATATTTGCACAAACTAAACCATTGATTTTATGTCTCATAAAAAACAAACTCTAGGAGAATTTATTATTGAAAACCAATCATCTTTTAAGTATTCTTCTGGCGAATTATCTAGTCTTATCAATTCCATTAGGTTAGCTGCAAAAGTAGTAAATCATGAAGTTAATAAAGCGGGGCTAGTAGATATTATTGGGGCAGCTGGAGATATGAATGTCCAAGGAGAGGATCAACAAAAGTTGGATGTTTATGCAAATGAAAAATTTATACAAACACTAACCAATAGAAATATTGTTTGTGGAATCGCAAGTGAGGAAGAAGATGATTTCATCTCGATTAATAGTCAAGATGAGAATCACCAAAATAAATATATCGTATTAATAGATCCTTTAGATGGTTCTTCAAATATTGATGTGAATGTGTCTGTAGGAACTATTTTTTCAATTTACAGACGGGTGACTCCAGTTGGAACTCCCGTGACGTTAGAGGATTTTTTACAAAAAGGCCGTGAGCAAGTAGCTGCTGGTTATGTAGTTTATGGGACTTCTACCATGCTGGTTTATACAACAGGAGATGGTGTTAATGGTTTCACATTGAATCCAGCAATAGGTTCATTTTATTTATCACATCCAGATATGCAATTTCCAGAGAATGGAACTATTTATTCTGTTAATGAAGGAAACTATATTCATTTTCCACAAGGCATAAAGAATTATATAAAATATTGCCAGGAAGAAGAAAACGATAGGCCTTATACGTCAAGATATATAGGATCTTTAGTGTCCGATTTTCATCGAAATATGATTAAAGGGGGTGTTTATTTATACCCACAGAGTTCAAAAAACCCTAATGGGAAACTACGTTTGTTATATGAATGTAACCCTATGGCCTTTTTAGCAGAGCAAGCCAATGGAAAAGCAAGTGATGGGTTTGTACGAACTATGGATGTTGAACCTACAGAATTACATCAGCGTGTACCTTTTATTTGTGGGAGTAAAAATATGGTTGAAAAAGCTGAGGAGTTTATGCGTAATGCTAAATAGTTTAAAGTAAATATATATAAAATGCGAACTGAAAAGTTCGCATTTTATAAGTTTCTCAATTATAAGTGGAAAATAATTAGAAATAGCAATTTACTATTTTAAGGTTAAAATCTAAAAGATATCCCAGTGTTTAAAAAGGATACGCCATACCCTGCTTCAATAAATACTGCAATATTCTTAGTGAAATACCAGCGAGCACCAGCAAACCCTGAAACACCAGCTGCACTATTATAGCTGTTAAAACTATTTCCGGAATACGAGTCGGAGACAATATTATAAGACACCATAGCACCTGCGTAAAGATCTAAATTATCAATTTTAAAACCATTATAATGGTACGCACTACGTACACCAATAATAGTATAGTTTAATTTATATGAAGATCTGTTATATTTAAAGCTTTTGTACCCCAAATATCCTCCTAAACTAACAACACCAGGACCAGGGACATCCCAAATACCTCTTTCATAAAAAATTCCATATCCAATACTTTCTGATGCACCCGAATAAACCGAAAGACTACTACCTATTCCTATACCTGCATTAATAACATTAGTGCCCGTATTAAATTCTTGTGCAGAGGTTAAGTGTATTGTAAATAAGGATAAAATAGATAGGCAAATAATTGATTTTTTCATTTTTGATTACTTTTTTTGATTAGTAATAAATTTTAAAGGATCTAATTTAGTCTTCACAAGTTTCTACAAGTAAATTTATTAGTGTTTGAATGCTGCCGTCATCATCCGGACAAGAATTCTTAAGACTTTGTAATTGACTTATTTGTTCAGAACAAGTTAAATCATCTTCATTATTGCTATATCTAGTTAGCTTCTCTAAGCATTCTAAATTATTAAGAGTGTCTATAGCGTCTTTAGTTTCAGAGCAGTTATTAAATGCTATCATCATTAAGACTAAAACGATGATTAATTTTATTGTTTTTTTCATCTTGTATTAATTAAATTAGTTATTGGTTTGCTTGTTTAATCTTTATGGTTTTCTTGTAGTAAGGTTATCAAGAAGGTAAAAACTTTAAAAAAAGTACGAAGTCTTTTTTTGTTTTTATTTCATTGATAATCATAATTGTTATTCCTAATTACTAGCAGAAATAATTAGGAATAACAACCTACACCCTCGAAAGTAGATATCTATTTTTAGTATATTATTATTCGATAAAGGTTAAATTATCTCCATTTTTAGTGAATGTAACCACATCTGCAGTACTGCCATTTTGAGTTGTTCCTTCAAAGTTTCTACTTTGGCCAGAGCCATTAATAGTAATGTAAAAAATGTTTGGAGTACTTGTATTCTCAAAATCGTTTACCTTAACATTATAAGTGCCGTCTGGAGCATCCTCAAGCCAAAAAATATTTTCTGGGCCATAGCCATCAATATCATCTCTATCTAATATTCCTCCTGAGCTAGATTGAGTATTTGTGAAAGATATTATTTCACCATCAGGGTCAGTGACATATAAATCTTGATCTGTATTATTATTCCAGGAAAGACTTATTTGAAGCGCACCGGTTCCTAACCTTAATACATTTACACAAGTATATACAATATTACTTACAAAGCCATTGGTGTCGTAAACACAAAAATTAACACAGAATGTTCCTTCATCAACATTTGTTGGAATTCCTAAAGGTAATTGTGAGTTTCCAGAACTTGCAGAATTTGAATTATATGGAACAGTAAAGTAATTGCCAGCCCCATCAACTTGTACGTAGCAGCCTCCAAGGTTCCCATTAACATTAGAGTATGAAAATGCTAGAGGAGACGTTGAACCATTTGAACTATTTATAGAGCTAACTTGATTTAACACCAAAGGAGCTTCGCTGTTAGCTGAAGGACTTGGAGGGTTTCCTTGATTTGATTGTGTTCCGTCAGGCATTATTAAAACCCGACTAAGAGCGTTTGAGTCTGTAGGGTCAATTAACTCATTTTCAGATGTAGAATCGTCACTGCCACTACAACTAATAATTAATATGGTGAGAATAAATAATAGACATGATTTTTTCATTTCTTGTGATTTAAAGATTAATAATTTTAAGTTAGTTTGCATTATTATAGCTTAGGAGAATTATTAATATTTAACTATTTTTTTATAATTTTAAATGAAGTGTTTCCGTAGTTAGTTTTTAAGTTTAAAATATAGAGTCCACATACGAGGTTATATAGTTCTAAAGTTGACTTATTTTCCAAACTGGAATAGACGGTTTGACCTAAATTGTTATAGATTTTAGTTTTTAGAATTTGAATATTACTCGGTATTTTTAAAGATAAATCGTTCTCAAAAGGGTTAGACAATAATGATATTTCAGATAATAAATTATTATCTACTCCTAATGAGCTATCAATAGTAAATAATGCTGTATCGTATATGGACCAATCTCCGTTTGTATCCTGGACACGAACATAAAATAGATGATCCCCATTTGCCAGACCTGTAGAATCAATATTTAAAGTTTGAGAAGATAGTGATGCATCTCCAAATACAATTGAGGTACCATTACCAATCCCAGGATCACTATCAATAAAATATTCTGCTGCAGAGACTTCGTCAGGAGATAAATCGAAATCTTTTATATAGATAATTTGTCTGTCATATAGACTCCAATCTCCATTACTGTTTTGGGTTCTTAAATAAAAATTATGGAAACCTTCCGATAAACTTGTAGCTGGAATTGAAAATACTTGATTTAATTGACCGGTATTACTATTTACCGATAACGAAGTTCCATTGCCTATACCTGGATCTGTATTGAAAAAATATTCAGCAGATGCAATGATAGACGTATTAAAATTTTTCAAATAAAAACTTTGTTTATCATACAAACTCCAATTACTATCACTATTTAAAGTCCTTATATATAAGGTGTTAAATCCATCGGTTAAACCTGTTGTAGCAATTGAGAATGATTGTACTAATTGACCGGTATTACTATTTACCGATAACGAAGTTCCATTACCTATACCTGGATCTGTATTGAAAAAATACTCAGCAGATGTAATAGTTTGAGCTAAGCAACTAAAGCTTAAAAGTAAAAATACACTTAATAAATATCTTTTCATTTTAGTTGGCATTGGTAGAAATAGTAACACTTAAATTACCCCCAGGAGCAATTCTATCAGTAATATTGGTGATTTTTACTGTTGGAATGCCATTAGTGTATCCATAATTATTAAATGTAAAGGCACTATTGTCATAAATGCCTAGATCTATACCGCCTGTGCCAGACCCAATAGCAGGAGATCCTCCTTGAAGATGATAATCGTCGGTATTTGGATTGAAAACATCATCGGTTGCACTAACAAAGTTTGGGTTCTGATTGTTAAGGTTGTTTGTTCCATTTAAAGCAGTTACATTTCCAGATCCAATATTGTATGTTAAACAGTTTTCAAAGATAATCCCATCAGAATTTGGGTCGTAAGTACTATTTGTATTATAATAAAAGATATTATTTTGTAATGTTATACTACCTGTCTCATCAGCAGCATTATAAACGGGATACCCAGAATATGGGCTTAAAAATACATTGTTTTTAATTGTTATTGATTGGTGATTTTTTAAACCTATATAATAAGTGATAATATTGTTAGATATTATTGTATTTGTATAGTTATTGTTATTTGAATTGCTACTTGTATTACCAATTTCATAAATAATATTTCCTCTAATTATAACATTATCAACTCCACCATTATTAAAAAGTAAACTTCCGTCAATAATATTGTTTTCAATAACTACGCTAGATATTCCTGTATTGCCACTAGTATAAAGATCGTCGGTAATATGTAAACCAGATATGGTTGTATTGGATGCATTTGCTCCTAAAATTAAATCATTGACCATAGTTTCTTTATCTGAGTCACTATGCCCAAAACCAATAATTGTAAGCGGTGTATTTACAGTAACAATACCATAGTTAATTTCTGAAGCATGGACATAAATAACATCACCACTGTTAGCAGCGCTAATGGCACTTTGTAGATCACTATATTCGGCATTACTACCTATAGAGTTATCTACCGTAATTGTTGTTTGTGCACTACATATAAAAGCAAATAACATAGTTGCACTTAAAAGTAATTGTTTTGTTTTCATTTTTTTTGAGATTAATTAATAGCTATTTTAAATTTTAAGAGGTAACACTCAAGATGAATTAGAATGTTACCCCTTAGTGGCACTTACAAAATTTATTGACTACTAATAGTTTTGGTTGATATATTCGTAAATATGCTATTAGTAGAAGTATATTCTGCAGTGATTTTTATAGTAATTTTCGTTTCTTTAAGATTAGCAACAGCTACATCATTTAAATTTTTGAAAGTGTCTTCTTGTGATGGGCTATTTGAATCATTTGATAAACAAGCCAATAAAGCAATTGTCAAAATTGTTAAAAAACAGATTTCCCTCATAATTGTTAATAGTAATTATTATCATAATCTGTAGGTAGGACGAACGAAAGATTTAAAGCAGAAAAACGTTACGTTTTATTTTGTGTCAATATTACAGTTTAAATAGAGTGATTACAATCCGTAAATTCCCGTAATTTTAATAGAATCTGATATTTAAGAAAAAAAACTCCTACTTTAGTAGTGTTATTTTTTTCCAAATGAAGTTGCATAAATTTCTGTTATTTTTCTTTTTATATTTTAACTATTTACATGCTCAAAACGAAAATATCAATGATAAAAGTTATGAGATAAGCCAATTCATTAAAAAAGGAGATAGTTTAAAAAAACTCCCTGATCAAGATGCGGCTTTAAATGTTTATCGAATAGGTTTGGCAATGGCTTTAGATAATAATAGCCATGCACAAGTGGCTATATTATATAAAAAAATAGGAGTTTATTATCATAGAAAACAACAGTATAGTATAGCTGAAATTAATTATAGAAGAGGTTTAAAACGGGATAGTATATCTACTGTTGCAGGTGATTTATATTTTAATATATCACTAATTAAAAAAGCAGTGGGTCAAAATGACAGTATTATGCCCTATTTGGAAACAAGCTTGGGCTTATTTAATAACTATGAAATTAACAAGGGGGCTTGTAATGCTTATTTGAGTGCTGGAATTAATTATAAGGAAAGACAACTTTATGAAAAGGGAATTAAATATTTGATCAAGTCATATAAGGGCTTTCAGATTTTTAATAATAAGAAAAAACTAGCAGATGTTTGCTCGATTATAGGCAATGTGCAAAATCATTTAAAGAACTACAATCAAGCTTTATATTATTATCAGAAAGCGCTTAAGTATCAGAAGGAAACCAATCATATACAAGGTTTAGGTAGGACTTATGTTAATATTGCTAATACTTCTGACAATTTAAAAAAATATGATTCTGCAATTTTCTATTACAAAAGAGGGCTAAAATTTCTTGAATCCAAAAATAAAAGTAAAGCAACTGCCATGTATAATTTGGCAGATACATATTTAACTATTGGAAAAACAAAGTTAGCCGAGAATTATTTTAAAGGGTCAATTAGGCTCAGTAAGACTTTAACAGATACCATATCTTTTTTGTACGGCTATAATGGTATTATTAGTTTGTACTTAAAAGAAGAGGCTTTAAAAAAGGCAGAAATGTATTTGGATAGTTTGAGTCCTTTGGCACAATCAGTTTCAGATAAAGTTGTGACGCTAAATTATTATGAAAATCAATCTGAGTTTTACAATAAGGTTAAGAATTACAAAGGAGCGTACAAATATCAGTTACACTATAACAACCTTTACAAAGAAATTTATAATAAAGAGCAAGCAGAAATTATTCAAAATTTAGAAATACAGTTTGATAATACTAACAAAGAGAATGAGATATTAAAACTTACACTTGCAAATAAAAATAATGAGCTTAGATTGGTTGAAAAGAATAGAGATATAGAGAATAAAAATCGTTTGCTTATAATTTTGGTATTTGTTGTTGTTTCTTTGATGGTTTTATATTATGCCCTACGCCAAAAGCAAAAAAGCATAGCGCAACATCTAAAGATTGAAAAATTAGAAGCCATTTATAATGGACAAGAAATAATAAAGAAACGCATAGCTAGAGATTTACATGACATTATTACAACTAATTTTGATGGACTTCGGCTTAAAATATTAGCGTTAAAACGCTCTAAACATATTAATTCTTCTATAGATATTATTACTAAAGATATAAAGAATGTTAACCAACAAATAAGGGTGGTTTCGCATAGGCTATATCCTCTAGAAATCCAAGTGGGGAAACAAAAATTTACTGATATTATAAAATCTAGACTTTCTGAGTTTCAATTATATGGTAATGTTTATGTGGAACTTGAGGTGCCGTTACCAAAAGAACTCGACACTACTAGTTTGATAATTCAAAATAATTTCTATGGTATTTTACTAGAGGTCCTTAACAATATAGAAAAGCATTCGCATGCCACTAAACTTACCCTAAATAGTTTTATTGAGAATAAGAGGATGCATTTTATATTTTTGGATAATGGCATAGGGATAGAGCAAAATTCGAAAGAAGGAATTGGCATATTGAATATAAAACAACGGTGTGAAATACTTGAAGGCTCTTGTTCCATTAAAAAGGTTGAATCTGGGACAGAAGTCTATGTTAATTTTCCATTAAAAAAGCCATACAATGACTAAAACAGTTGATATATTAATTGTAGACGATTCTCTTATTTTTTCTCAAGCTTTGTCATCTCTATTGAAACAATATCCAAATCAAGTCAATAGTGTGCAAATAGTGCACAATTATCAAGAAGCGCTTAGTATTTTATCTATGAGTAAAATTAATACATTAATATTGGATTTAAATTTTGAGTCTCAAGAATACACTGGGTTTGATATAGCAAAAAAAGTAAAAGAATTTTACCCAGAAATCAAAATTATTATACTAACTCAACAGGCAAAGATAGATAACTATGAAACCTTGTTTAATGATATTAATGTAGATGGTTATTTAGATAAACGTGTAGGGATTGAAGAAGCCTTGGAAGCACTATCCAGTGTTACGAAAGGTGAAAAGTATATTGATAGAAATATTAAAGCCATGCTGGAAATTGGAAAATGGTTAGATATTTCAAAAAGAGAACGGGAAATTGCAGACTTATTATCACAAGGACTTACACAAAAAGAAATAGCTAAACAGCTTTTTATAAGTAATCGTACAGTAGAGAGCCATATAAAAAACTTAACAAAAAAAATAGGTGCAAAAAATACGGCACATTTAGTTACAATTTATACTAAATACATAAACGGAAATAGAGAAGGATATATTTAGTTATTCATTAATCAACCAATTTCAAAGTATATAAATTACACTTTGAAATTGGTTTAAAATAGACTGGTCCTAGTCGTTAGGATCAACTGGAGGGTTTGGATCTTTTTTGTTTGGATCGACTGTAACGACTTCGGTAGAATCATCTGTTTCATCTTGTATTGTACAAGAAAAAAGCACTAGATTTAAAATAAATAGCAATGAGAGTAATTTAATAGCATTTTTCATTTTACTGAGTTTATAAGTTTAACTTTTGTTAAACCTATCTCAGAAAAGCACCAAAAACTATCTAGAATTATTATTTGCTATTATCTAATTATTATTCATTATAAATGGGCTTCTATTAAGGTGATTTTATATGGTTTTTTACTATTCACTTTAGTTCCTTAAAAAAAGAAACTCTTTTAATAACTCCAGTGAAATTTATTTTTGATTGGGAAGATAAGAACAAGGTTTAAATTTTGTTTCTCTTAAAGGTCATTCAATTTTGAGTATAATTATGGGGCTTTTTGTAGACTTATGAGTGTTACAATTTTTTTATAAGTTTATTGAAAGATTCCTTGTAGCAATTTTGTACAACAAAAGTTTCTCCACACCCAATAAGTTTTATTTGTTTTCCCTCTTCAATCGTTTCTATTTCGTTAATATTTATAGCATAGCTACGGTGGATTCTTAAAATGCTTTTTTCTTTTAAAATACTTAAAGTTTTTTTAAAATTTTTGCTTAAAGTGATTTTTGGTGTCGGATTATCTTTGAAAAAAATATGCGTATAGCTGCCATCTGCCTTGATATAATTGACTGATTCAGTGGAATATTTCTTATAAACATAAGTTCCATTTTCTTTAATGAAAAAATAATTCTCACTAAAAGATGTTAAATAATTATCATCGGAGCTAATTATCTTGTCTATTACATCCAGTAGTTGGAATTTATTAAAGGGTTTTGATAGAAAAAAATCTGGAAAAGTTGCATTAGCTCTTATGAATGTTTTTTTATCCTTTAAAGCAGTAATATAGATTACAAAAACATCTTTAATTTTTTTTATTTCTTCAACTGTTTCAACGCCATCAATTTTCCCCTCAAGATCAATGTCAGCTAAGATAATATCAACCATATTTTTTTTTACAAAATCTATGGCTTCTTCTCCCTTGGGAAAAATGCCTGAAATAATATATCCAACATTAACAAGCAAATCTTTTAAGTACAGAACAGTATCATAATCATCTTCTACTATTAATATTTTCACTGCTTCCATTTAATCAATTTTTATTTTTAGATTAAGTTTAGTTGTGTTGTTTTCATTAACAATATGCATCTCTGCTGGAATTTTTTTCGAAAGAGAATGCATTAATGTCATTCCGTCTCCTTTTCCCATAGCAGGTTTGGGATCCCATTTTTTTCCGTTTGTTGAAACATAAATATTTATCACTTTTTTATCATTTAAATTTAGAACAACATCAATGTTATTTTCTTTTCCGACTGAAAATCCATGCTTAAAAGCATTAATAATAAATTCTGAAATGATTTTACCAACCAAAGACGCTTTTTTCGAAGTTATTTTAACCGGTGTTAAGTCAAAATGGCTAGATACTTTATAATCTGGGTATATAAAAATTAAAGTATTAATTAAAATACTACAATAATCATTGAGATCAACATGTGTATGGTAATTACTCTGCTCCAAGAGAGAATGAAGTATTAATTGAGATTCTGTTGAAGCCTCTAATTCTTTTACATGAGAGTTACTTCTATCATTCGTTTTTAATTTTGATATTCCTCTTTTGATAGAAGTAAGATTTTGTTTTGTTCTATGACTGAATTCTTTATATAGTTCTCTTCTGTATTTGGAAGATTGCCATATTAAATACAGTACAATAAGTATAAGAATGGTAATTCCACTAATTAGAGTAATGATAATCCTATTGTTTTTAATTTCCTGTTCTTGTTCCTGAACTTTTTTCTGGGCTTTAGTTTTTTCTTTTAGGTTTTCATCGACTTCAAGTCGAATCCTTGCAAATTCATCAGCTACAGAATTCTCTACCTTTTCTACTTGATCGAGTGTGGAATAAAATTCTTCAATAAAGCTAGCATTGCCTTTTCCAAATTTATTTAGTGTGAGAATACGTAAAGCATTTAATACATCTCTTTGGTTTTGATAATCTCCAGATAATTTTTTTGCCTCCAAAGCATAGTGGAAAGATTTTTCGTGGCTATTGATAAAACGATAATATTCGGATAAGTGTAGAAGGCTAACCATTATTCCTGTCAAATGATTTTTTTGTCTTCGTATAGAAAGAGCTTCTTCCATATCTTCTAAAACATTTTCTGTATCCCCACTCAATAATCTTGTATGAGACATATTATCTAAAACCCTAGCTTTGACTATTGGGTGTTCTTCTAATAATTTTTTATACGGCTGTATGCTGTCAAAATATGTGAAGGCATTATCAAAATCTCCATTGTTTTTATAAGCTACGATGATATTATTTATGGACTCTACAGTTAGAATTGGTTTATCTTTTAATGTTTTAAATAATTCTAGTGCCTTTTTATGATATTTTATGGAGACTGAAAGTTTTTTTAACTCATTATTGATTATTCCCAGGTTATTATATGCAGATCCTACATATAATTTATTATTTGTTTTCGAAAGATATTCTAATGCTTGTCTGGTCACTTCTTCACTTCCTTTATAATCTCGTTTGTTTTTTTGAATAATTGCCATATTCAAAAGCATCTTTCCAGTTTGATAATTATCTTTCAAAAATTTAAAATACTTGGAGCCTTGATAGTAGTGATGGTATGCACTATCTATAATTTGATGTTTTTGATAGAAATATGCTGTAAAATTATGTGTTTGGGCAATATGCAGAGTATCTTTAATGAGCTTTGAAAAATTGAGAGACAGCGGGTAATAGTGTAAGAAGCTATCTTTGGATTTCAAAGGGTATGAGAGCTTTACCAATTGGAATAATGATTTTGCAACAAGGCTATCAATATGATGCTTTTCGGCTAGTTTCTTTGCTCTAATAGAATGATTAAATCTAACGGAGTCATTTAAAGAATGATTGTTAGATTGATTTATAAGCGAATCAATTTTACTTAATAATGTTATATCTTTATTCAACCTAGATTTAGAAGAATTGGTCGTGCAATTAACAACTAGGAGTAAGGTTATAAATAACTTTAAATACCATCGAATCATATAGTTACAAATCTATTTAAAAAATAATACCCTACAAATTAATGCAGGGTATTATTACTTTTTGATGTTGGGTAATATTCTAATTACCCGGATTACCAACAATATCGGCTTGATCTCCAGTAGCTTTAATTTTATTGATAATGGAATCTCGTATTTTTATCTTTCCCTTTTTATCACTAGGATCTCCTGTGATATCGCCTTGATCTCCAGTTGCATAAACATTTGATTTTTGAGGTCCTGATATTATTATATTATCAACACTACATGATGCTAAAAAGCCTAATATATATATAACTATTATTAATTTAACTGCTTTCATTTTTTTCAGTATTTAAAAATTAGGCAAACCAGTTCCTGTTCGAGGATTATTCGAAAGGTTTGCTTGAATTCATTTTTTTGAAATACTGGGAGACTATTTCTGGTCTGGGAGAATTAAAGAAGTCAAAGCAAGGTTTTGTAACTTCCTCCCAGACAGTCACGCTGCCTTGCTTTTTCTTCTAAGTTTTTGAAGCTTCTAAATTAGATCGATCTGTAGTTGTCTAGATTCCTACATTTCAAAAGTACCCCTTATCATAAACTCTTTTGGACAAAGTTTGGACAGGAAGTAAGTTTTTTGTCTTTTTAAAAAAAAAGAATGATATTGTTTCCATGTTAGATGTTACACTAAAGAAAAAGTTAATAAAAGATATTGAAGAGTTCCTCTTTGACAAGCATAAAGTAGAAGATCTTAATGATAAATTGGAGTCTCTAGAGATGTATATAGAGGAAAATGATATATCTAAAAAAAGTCTAAAAAGGTATTTAACAGGTGAAAGTATTCCAAGGAATGATAAAGCAGATATTTTGTGCATTTCAATATTAGAACTTTCAGGTTTTCAAGAATATAAATATTTGAAAGAGAGAAATAAAGGCTTTGTAAATCAAAGAACAGATGAAGTTCCATACGAACTTGTCTCTTTACCATTTATTGATTCTAAACATGTAATAGGTAGAGATGAAGAGATTAAAGATTTAACAAACATTTTAGAAAATAGAAATAAGATAGTCTTAGTTAATGGAATTGGAGGTGTGGGAAAGACAACATTGGCAAAATATTATCTCGAAGAAAAAAAAGAAAACTATAATTATAAGGCTTGGATTGAAGTAGATAAATCGATAAAAGATGCTTTTGTTAAAGATACAGGTTTGATCGATAGCTTAGGGCTATCTAGTGATGTAAGACATTTTAAAGGGGATAGAAATTATGTTGATAAATGCTTTAAACTCATCATAAATCGAATGAGGCTATTAAAACCTATTAAAGAAAAACCTTTTAATTTACTAATTATAGATAATGTAGATGAAGAGATTGAGCAATTAGATATTCTGAATTATGTAGCATTACAGCCTCATTGGAAGATCATTGTTACTTCTAGAGATAGGTTGGATGATTTCGTTAATTATGAAGTTGATACATTGTCAGATGATTATGCATTAGACCTTTTTTATTTACATTATCAAATTGAACAGAATGATTTCAAAGTCAAGGAAATTTTAAAATTAATAGATAATCATACTTTGGGAGTTGAAATTATCTCTAAGACATCTCAATCTTTAAGATTGAAACTATCTGAAATTCTCAAAATATTAAAAAAAAAGGGCTTAAATATTTCAGACAAGGCTAATATAAAGATTAAACATAACTACAATCTAAGGTTTCAAAATGTACAAAAATATTTATTGTCAGTTTTTGACTCTTCTATTTTGACTAGTTATCAAAAATGGATTCTAATTCAATTTATAGCTTTGCCTTCTTTGCATATACCTTATTTAAGTAGAGACAAACATGATTTAATCAACTATTTGTCCCTTAAAAAACAGAGGAAAAATAGATTTACAAAAGAGCTTAATGAGATTGTAAAAAAAGGTTGGTTAAAATGGGATAAGAAGAATGATTCTTTTAAGTTACATCAACTTATAAAAGATATAATTAAACTCAGGTTAAAGGTTACTTTTGAAAGCTGTGAAAGCTTAATTTTAAATCTAAATGATAGATTAAAATATCAGAATTTAGATTACAAAGCCTTTATTTATGCAAGTACTTTAGACAATAATGTATCTGGCTTATTGAATTTAAATTATGCTGAGTTTTTAGATAACCTTTCTAACGTCCATTTAAGGTTTGAAAAAAACAAGCGTTCTATTGCACTTCAAAAAAAAGCACTAAACATTAGAATAAATAGTGATGCCTCGAAGGAGGAGCTGTGCCATTCTTATAATGGATTATCGTTATCTCTACTGGCCATAGGTCATTATAAGAATGCATTAAAATATCAGCTTAAAGATCTAGAGTTAATATACGAAGATGACTATAAATTCACTTATGATTTAGGCATTACTTATAATAACCTTTCTCTTATATATAGAGAGATTCCAAATAGTATAAATTTGGCATTTACCTATCAACAAAAGTCAATTAAAATTGCAGAAAAAATAAAGGATCAAGACTTGGACAATATGGTTTATAATAATATGGGAAATTTATTTTATACTCAGAATAGATTTAAAAGAGCATTACCCTATTTTGAAAAATCGTTGAGGTATCGAATTAAAGGAAAAGATGAATTATTCAAGTCCCAAGCCTATTATAATCTAGGGGTCGTCCAAATAGAAGTTGGCAAAATAAGTCAGGCTCGAGAAAACCTAATTAAATCTCTAAATATTGAAAAAAATTTTTCTACTCATGTAGGTCTATGTCATGTATATATTCACCTTGCAAGGTGTTATTTCTTGGAAGGTAATAAGGAGTTAGTGATACAAAATATTGATTTATTTGATCAAACATATGATAAGATAGATTCAAAATACTCAGACAGAAAAAAACTTAAGTACTTGATTAACCACAAAAATATGATCTTGAAAAACTATAAGCTCTAACTTAAACAAGAACTATATATAAGTTTAGTTTGATAGAATGTTTTAAAAATAACCATTAGTAAAATGGTAACCATAAAAGAAGAACAAACTTTTGGAGCCTCGATAAAAATTCCAAAAGGCGTAAATGTTTTTTTGACATAGGTTGCTGCAAACAAAAAGGTCATTCTCACAAAAACATTTTTTGATTTCACAAATTAAACCTTCAAATGCATCCCTGTATTGGGTTGTTTTATACTTTAAAGGGTATAATCAAGAAAAGAAATTAGAGGTTATAAAAGCTTATGAACCCAGAAATCAATAATGAGATAAGGTTTGTTTTTTTTAAAAGAATAGATGACTTTGAGGAAGTCATGAAGCGAATGGAAAATGATATTCTTATAAAAAAACTAGATCAAAAAATCAGAGTGTTTATGTATAATATAAACATTGAAAGCCCTAATAAGAGAATAACAATTGATACCTCGGAAGGAACTTATGTATTGGATGTTTCTGATATTTTATACTGTGAAGCCGATGTTAATTATACCTATGTCCATACTGTTAAGAGTGGTAAAATAATAAGCTCTAAAACTTTGAAAACATACGAAAACTTGCTTTTAGAAAATGACTTTTATAGAGTGCATCAATCTTACTTAGTTAACTTGGAGCATGTTAAGAAATATACAAAAGGAAAACTAGCTTATGCTATATTAAGCAATGGAAGTCATGTTAAGGTATCTTTAAGTAACAAAGCAGGTTTTTTAAAAAAGTTAAAAAACGTAGATTAATTAAAAAATGCGAACTCTTCAGTTCGCATTTTTTAATTTAAATATCTATATAAGAATTAAGTAGATATCTTTTAATAACAAAAAATTTAATACCAGCCTCTTACATTATAAGTCGTTTGCTTTTGGTTCTTTCCATAAGCAACACCTACATCTCTTGCAGCTTTAATTCTAGATTTTTCAACATCTAAAACCTTTAATTTGTAGTTCCAATTTCTATCGCTTAAGTCTTTTACTCTTGCAGCTATTTTAGAGTATAACGATTTAACTTTGCTAAAACATGGTGCGCCAGGCTCTACAGATGCCAATAAGGCTGCGGCCTCATTAGCGGCATTAATATCTTGATTAGCATCCCATATACCTTGTGCTTCAGCCAACTTAGTTTTACAATCATATTCTATGCTTTTATTATATGTAGTAAGCATTTTTGCTTTTATTTTATTAAAACAAGAACTTACTTCTGGTACCCCTGCTAAAATTGCTAAAGCATCGTCAAACTTATTTTGGCCATTTAAAGCATCAACTTTTTTAATAACTAGATTGCAATTATCGTTGTAATATTCAATAATTCGTTTTTTCCCTTTTTTTACAAACGCTTGTACTACGGGGCTCTTTGGTTTTATTTGTCTTATAGCAGCAATATATGCTTTGTTTTCGTTTGTACCAACTCCTTTAACTTCAAGGGTTTCATTGGTAAACATCGTACCTTCAATACCGTCACCTATATAAAGTGTAACTTCTAGGTTTAAAACAACTTTAGGTGGTGCAGTAGGTGTCACATTTTTAGTTAATACGGTTATATTGGGTGTTATAATAAACCGTGAATTATAGTTGTTATCGCTAATGCCTTTATTTGTGATGATTTGAGTTAGTTTGTTTCCCAGCATTCTTTTTGCAGGCGAAGGAATATATTCCATTTGTTCAGGAATATAAGAACCCATAAAAATACCATCGTAATTGATGTTGTCCTGAGCTACTAATGTTAGCGAACTAATAAGAAATAAGGTGTATATTATTTTTTTCATCTTTATTTTTTTATATTATTTACCGCCTAAAATTATGGTTGCTCTACCTAAACCCTTCATAACTAATTTATTTGGAATATTATATGGTTCACTTTTTAAGAATTTACTCAATTCCCTTGTATATCTTCTAGCATCAATAGCTCTGTTTTTTTCGTTGTAAAGAGGTATTCTTACTTGCTCAAACAATGCCATACTTTCAGTGATATCTGTGGTGCTAAATCTACCTTTTACAGTATTGTCTGCTAGCCAATCTTCAATAATATCACCTAGTTCCCCATCGTCGTATTCAGTTTCTAAATCACCATCCCAGTCATCCCAGGTTTGAATACGAACAATAATTTCTCTTCCGTTTTCAAACATATCATCAAAATGTGTTTGAAGGGACTCAGTGAAAGTATCCATGTGAGCTAATACAGCTTCAGAAAGTAAAACTGGTAATTCAGCAGAAAAAGAAGGAGCACCTGTACCAACGGCTGTTGCTACTTGTTTATCAGTATAAGAGTCCAAGCCTTGAAGATTAAATGTTACTGATTTTTTTGGCCCTGTTTTATTAACTGTCCAAGTCAGTTGTATAATGATATCTGCTTTAGCTACTTTTTTGAAAGCATCAATAGGGCTCTCATTAATTCCAGCACCAGAATTTTTAGATGTACGTAGATTATCTTCGGCAGCATTAGAATTTAAAGTTTTTATAGCAGATTCCATGTTTTTAAGAGGGAAACCTCTTTCTGCCATCATACCATTAATATGGCTAATAACTTGTAGAAGTTCTGAATTTTCCTGAAGCGCTTTTTTATAATCAGGTATTTTAACAATGGTACCTTGATCGTTAAAAGTCATTATGTAACCATTTTTAACACACCAAACATCACTCGGTACAACCATAAGTGTCGGTTTTTTGGCTTGACTAAAAACAGTAACACTTATTAATAAAAATGTAATCGAAACTCCTAATTGCAATATTTTTTTCATGATTTGTTTTTTTTAATTAGAATCCAGATGCTAAACCTTTAGAAATTCCTTCACTTTCTAGACGTTTCCTAAGTTGGTCAAACTGGATATTTACTATAACCCCTATTTTATATTCTCGTCTACTTACTTTTAAACGATCTCCTGGCGCAATGCTACCGTCTGTTGCTGCAGAAACATATTTTAAATATTCACCCCCATCGGCAAAAAAAGCATCAAAAAATGCTTTAAATTTTTCCTCTTTATCTACAGACTTCACTAATGGTTTTAAAGGAGTACAACCTTGGCCGCCACCTGCATAACCTTTAAAAATAATACCATGAACGGCATTTTTCATCCCTCTGGAAATAGCATGTTTCGGGTTTTTTGAATACGACCATACTTTTACAAGTTTAGAGCCTTGTTTTGCGATACCTTCGCATTCTAAATCGTATCGCCATATTTTAGTGTCCTCATTGGCTTTATTTTTTTTCCATTGGGCGTTGACATTCGTTCCTAGAACCAGCAATATAGCCAGTATTAAAATGTTTTTAAATTTCATATTATTTGTGATTGTTTAAAATTCGATGAACTAATTTATTTGTCTGATAAGCATGCCTGCGTAATATTTTTTCTTACCACCACTAAACGTTGTGTATTCCAGATCGGATGGGTTTTCTTCATTGGCGTTGTGTCTATTATCCCATATAAGGTCTTTTTCTACTTTTATAACTCCCAATCGTTTAAACACTGTTACCCCGTTCTTATCTAGCATTTGCTCTAAAACCTCATATTTATCCCCTTTTTCTAAACCTTCTTTTAAACCAATTTTAGCTGCCAAGGGTTCTGAACTTATAAGAGGTGTTTTTGTTCTGAAAACTTCATATTTTCTTTGCAGTTTAGCAATAACATGGTCTATGGCCTTTATGGTTGCATTGCTTATTAATTCTTCGTTTGTTTTTTTACTAAGCGAAGTACTTTGTATATCTGCCCAAGAAGTTTCAGTACCTATATATTCTAATTTAAAGATGTCTGTTTCATCAAAAGCTTTTTTCTTTTCCATGTCTATGTTGCCATCTTCATTCCAGAAATCATTATAGAAAATTGAAGCAGTTTCTTCATTCCAAATAAGTTTATATAAATGCGCTCTTGTTTTTATAACATATCCTTTTCCGAAAGTTTCTGCACCTTGAGCTGTAGCATCTGCTAATAGTGCCACATCGCTATTACCATAACTGGAGGCTGCGTTAGAAACACTAGCAAGAATACTTTTAGCCTTTTTTGCTACTTCTTCTTTATTTGTGTATTTAAAATCATTTACAATTACAAATGTGCTTTTTATAAGAGCTTCTCCAGCGTCTGCTAATAGCGCAGAACCACGTTCACTATTATTAGCTATTTTAACATCTAAATCTGAAGCGTTATAATATCCGCGTTCAGCTATTAAATCCATATTAAACCCTCCAGATTCACTTCTGTTAAACCATTTTGCAACCATGGTTTTAGCAATATTGTTGGTGTTTAAATAGTTTAAAGCTGCTAAATGCTGAAATTCTTTTTCTTCTTTATTACTTCCAATATTTAATTCGCTAGTTATTTTTGACATAAACCCTTTTTTCTTAGGAATTTCGACTGGCGGTGGTGTGTAGATGAAAGCAGAGTCCGTTTTAGGGATCATTCTAAGATTAACAATATGATTGTTAAATTTATCTATTAAAGGTGCATTTGTAAATATATCTTGTATTACCGCACTATGCTCTCTGGTATCATCTGTTATCATTAATGTGTGAAGAGAGCTTCTTTTGTATTTAATATCAATAGTGTTTTCCTGAGAAAAGATCATACAACAAGGTAAAAACACTAAAAAAAATACAAGTACTTTTTTTGCTTTCATTAAGGTGGTTGGTTTTATTGGTTAATAGCGATTAAAAATGCCACAAAACAAGAAAATTAGAAAATGAAGATTTAGCAGGGGATTGTAAATATATAAAACCTATATTAAAAGAGAGAGAAGTACTGTTAAATTATTATCAACTAATTAGATTAACTTGAATCTTGGATAAGAAAATTTATGTCAGTCAGAGTGATTTTTGCAAAAAATCGTATCGAAAACAAATAAATTTTCGACAAAAAAAGCTTCTCGATACATCCCGAAGCAAGTTCGGGACACTACCATTGACATCTTTTCTTAATCGATTAACTAAGAGCAGTTTCATTCAGAGCGCAGCGAAGAATCTTTTGATAAATTTCTAGAGATTCTTCAGTCGTTCCTCCTTCTGAATGACACCCGCTCCCGCTATGTCATTTTGTACGTTTGATAAAATTTTTTTGTCACCAATCTCGAAGTGACATCTTGAACTCTTAAACAAGATTCACGTTAGATTAATCTTAATTTATGGAAGAAGGAATAAAATGAAATAGAAAGATTAAAGAATTGTATAAGTATAAAAAAGAGGCTGCCTGAAAAGTGTCATTCTGAATGGAATGAAGAATCTCTTTAAAATAAATAACTCTAATAATGTATGAGTAAAATAAGATTCTTCGCGTTGCTCTGAATGACAAGATTAATCACTTTTTAGACAGCCTCTTTAAACTAATTTTTTTTCAAATATTACATGGCAACCAAATCACCAGACATATCTTTAGAGGGTAAGTTTGATTTACCCATTAGATAAAGGTCTACTTGACGAGCAGCCTCTCTACCTTCTGAAATAGCCCAAACAATTAATGATTGTCCGCGGCGCATATCGCCCGCAGTAAAAATATTAGGAATGTTTGTCTGGTATTTTCCGTATTCAGCTTTATAATTAGAGCGTGCATCTTTTTCGATACCTAATTTATCAGCTAAAGTACTTTCTGGGCCAGTAAATCCTAAAGCTAATAATGCTAAATCACAAGGCCATGTTTTTTCAGTGCCTTCAATCTCTATAAGTTGAGGACGTTCTCCAGGAACCATTTTCCATTCAACATTAACCGTTTTTAAAGCTGTTAATTTACCGCTTTTATCTTTTATAAATTCCTTAGTATTGATCAGCCAGTTTCTTTCAACACCTTCTTGATGAGAAGAAGAAGTCTTTAATTGCAATGGCCAAAAAGGCCAAGGCGTAGTTGGTGAACGATGTCCAGGAGGTTTTGGCATAATTTCAAAATTCACTACCGATTTTGCGCCGTGACGATTTGATGTTCCTACACAATCTGATCCTGTATCACCACCACCAATAACAATAACATTTTTATCGGTTGCTAATACTTGATCTTTAACGTCTTTCCCAAATAATACTTTAGTCTGTTGTGTTAAGAAATCCATAGCTTGTACCACACCATCAGCATCAATACCTGGAGTAGGTAAGCTTCGTCTTTCAGTGGCACCTCCACAAAGAACAACCGAGTCAAAAGCTTTTAATTCTTTAACATCATAATTAACACCAACATTTACATTCGTTTTAAACGTGATGCCTTCAGCTACTAAAATAGCTAAACGACGGTCTATAACTTCCTTTTCCATTTTAAAATTAGGAATACCATAGCGTAATAAGCCTCCAATTTCATCATCTCTTTCAAAAACAGTTACTGTGTGTCCAGCTCTGTTTAATTGTTGAGCAGCTGCTAAACCAGCAGGTCCTGAACCTACAACAGCAATGGTTTTTCCTGTGCGTGTTTTTGGTGGCTGTGGTTTAATCCAACCTTCTTTAAAAGCACGTTCTACAATATTCTTTTCAATATTTTCGATAGATACTGGATCTTCAATAATACCTAATACACATGACTTTTCACAAGGTGCTGGACATAAACGCCCTGTAAACTCAGGGAAATTATTTGTTGAATGTAACAACCAAGAAGCTTTTTGCCATTCGCCTTGGTGCACCATATGGTTAAAATCTGGTATTAAGTTTCCTAATGGACAACCACTGTGACAAAACGGGATACCACAATCCATACAACGTGATCCTTGTTTTGTTATTTCTGGTTCGCTTAAAGGAACTGTAAATTCTTTATAATGTTTTACACGGTCTTTTACAGACGTGTATGCTTCATCTTGTCTTTCAAATTCTTTAAATCCTGTTACTTTTCCCATGACACTATGCTGTTGTTAGTTCTTCTACCATTTGTTCTTCAGTCTCTAAACGTTTTAAGGCACGCTTGTATTCAATTGGCATTACCTTTACAAAGTTACCTAAGCTGGTATCCCAGTCTGCCAATAAATCTTTACCTTTATTACTGTTTGTATAAAGTACATGCTTTTCTACAGATGCTTTTAAATCTGCAGCATCTTCCGCAGAAATATCTTCAAATTCAATAGTTTCTGTATTACATAAACCGTTTACAAATTTATTTTTCGGATCATAAACATAAGCAATACCACCGCTCATACCAGCAGCAAAGTTTCGTCCCGTATTACCCAAAACGACTACTTTTCCACCAGTCATGTATTCACAACAGTGATCTCCAACACCTTCTACAACCGCAGTTGCTCCAGAATTCCGTACTGCGAAACGTTCACCAGCAATTCCGTTGATGTAAGCTTCTCCTTGAACTGCACCGAATAAACAAACATTACCAACAATAATATTGTTTTCTGCTATAAAATCTGCTTTTGCTGGTTTCTTGATGATTAATTTACCTCCAGATAATCCTTTCCCTAAATAGTCATTTGTGTTTCCTTCTACGGTGAATGTTAATCCGTGGGCTCCAAATGCACCAAAACTTTGACCAGCAGAACCTGTGAAATTTATGTTTAATGTGTCTTCAGGGAGCCCTAAATGACCATAAATTTTTGAGATCTCATTACTTACAATAGCTCCAACAGTTCTATTAATATTCTTTATTGGATATGCTAAGTTCATTTTCTCTTTTCTATATAAAGCTCTATGAGAGTCTTTTAATATAGTAAAGTCTAAAACACTATCTAAGTTATGATCTTGTATTTCTGTGTTTCTTATGGTAAGCTGACTGTAAACAGAAGGTCTGTGTAAAATGCTAGATAAATCTAAGCCTTTAGCTTTGTAGTGCTTAATGGCTTTGTTTGCATTTATCTTATGCGTTTGTCCAACCATTTCTGCTACGGTTCTAAAACCTAACTGTGCCATAATGCCTCTTAGTTCTTCAGCGATGTAGTAGAAGAAGTTAATAACATGTTCTGGAGTCCCTTTAAAGTTTTTACGTAGCTCTTTATCTTGAGTTGCGATACCTACTGGACACGTATTTAAATGACATTTACGCATCATAATACAACCAGAAGCAACTAATGGAGCTGTAGCAAATCCAAATTCTTCGGCACCTAATAACGCGGCTACTGCTACATCGCGACCTGTTTTTAATTGTCCATCACATTCTACAACAATTCTACTTCTTAATTTATTTAATACTAGTGTTTGTTGTGCTTCTGCCAAACCAAGTTCCCAAGGCAACCCAGCATGTTTTAATGAGGTTAAAGGAGATGCTCCAGTACCACCATCATAACCTGAAATTAAAACGACATCGGCTTTAGCTTTTGAGACTCCAGCAGCAATGGTTCCTACGCCTACTTCTGATACTAATTTAACATTAACTCGTGCATCTCGATTGGCATTCTTTAAATCGAAAATTAATTGTGCTAAATCTTCAATAGAATAAATATCGTGATGCGGAGGTGGTGAAATTAAACCAACAAAAGGTGTTGAGTTTCTAGCTGCAGCAATCCATGGTAATACTTTCTCTCCAGGCAATTGTCCGCCTTCTCCAGGTTTTGCACCTTGAGCCATTTTAATCTGAATTTCTTTCGCATTAGTTAAATAATGTGAAGTCACTCCAAAACGACCTGATGCTACTTGTTTTATTGCTGAGTTACGGCTATCGCCATTTATATCTTTTTGAAAACGTTTTCTATCTTCCCCACCTTCACCAGAATTTGATTTACCACCAATTCTGTTCATGGCTATGGCTAAGTTTTCATGAGCTTCTCTAGAAATAGATCCGTAAGACATCGCTCCTGTTTTAAAGCGCTTAACAATGTCTGTCCAAGGTTCTACCTCTTCCAATGGAATAGGGTCTAAATTATCAAACTCAAATAACCCACGAATGGTCATTAAGTTTTCCGATTGCTCATTGATTGCTTTAGAGTAAACGTCGTAACTCGCTTGGTCACTTAACCTAACAGCTTGCTGTAATTTAGCAACAGTGGTAGGATTAAATAAGTGTCTTTCACCATTACGTCTCCATCTGTAATCGCCACCAATATTTAAACCTAAGCGTTTATCAATAGTGTTGTCAGGATATGCTTGCTTGTAACGTTCGTTAATTTCTTTTTCAATTTCATATAAACCAATACCTTCAATTCTAGAAGCCGTATAAGGAAAATATTTTTCAACAAATTGCGAGTTGAAACCAACAATTTCGAAAATTTGTGAACCTCTATAGGAATGTAATGTAGAGATTCCAATTTTATTCATAATTTTTAAAATCCCTTTACCGATTGCTTTATTGAAATTATCAACTGCTTTTTGCTCGTCCATATCAACAATGAAGCCTTCTTTTACTTGCATTCTGATGATTTCGTTCACCATATATGGGTTAATGGCACTAGCACCATAACCAAATAGAGTAGCAAAATGATGAGGTTCACGAGGTTCCGCAGATTCAATAATGATATCGAAATAAGAACGCTTACGTAAACGGTTCATTTGGTGGTTCACATAAGAACATGCTAATAAAGCAGGAATAGGAGCGAATTCTTGATTGACACCTCTATCTGAAAGAATTATAATATTTGTTTTTCTTTCTAGTGCTTTTTCAACTTGCTTGATAATATCTTCTAAAGCATCTTCAAGACCATTAAGACCTTGTGCTTTTGGATATAAGATTTCAATGGTTTCAGCTTTAAAGCTTTCGATTGAAATACTTCTTATTTTTTCTAAATCGGCATTAGAAATAACAGGGTTTTGAATTCTAAGTTTTCTACACTGTCTTTCTGTAATACTGAAAATATTTCTGTCCTTACCAAGATTTAAACTAATATCGGTTACAATCTCTTCACGAATACCATCCAATGGCGGATTGGTAACCTGAGCGAATAATTGCTTGAAATAGTTTGAAATTAACTGAGGCCTATCTGATAAAACAGCTAAAGGCGTGTCAATACCCATAGAGCCTAAAGCTTCTTTGCCTACAATAGCCATAGGGGTTATAACTTCCTGAATGTCTTCAAATGTATAATTGAATAAACGTTGACGTGTTTTAATGTCTATAGTTTCAATAGGACATGTTTCGTTTGTATAAGGAACGTCTTTTAAATGTAATCTCGTTTTATCTAACCATTCTTTATAAGGTCTTTCTAAAACAATTTTACTCTTAATTTCTTCATCTTCAATAATACGTCCTTTGTTCATGTCTACCAAGAACATTTTTCCAGGCTCTAATCGACCATGTCTTTCTACATCTTCAGCATCAATTTCTACAACACCAATTTCTGATGACATAATTAACTTACCACTTTTGGTAACGGTGTATCTAGAAGGTCTTAGTCCATTTCTGTCTAACAATGCGCCTATGTAATCACCATCTGTAAAAGGTACAGAAGCTGGGCCATCCCATGGTTCCATTAAGCAAGCATTATACTCATAAAATGCTTTCCTTTCTTCAGACATGGTTTTGTGTTTTTCCCATGCTTCAGGAATCATCATCATCATAATTTCTGGTAATGATCTTCCTGTATGTGTTAATAATTCAACCACCATATCCATAGAAGCAGAATCTGACTTACCTGGTAATATGATAGGGAATAATTTATCTATTTGAGGTCCGAAAACATCACTTTTCATGATTTCTTCACGAACACGCATTCTACTAACATTACCACGAAGTGTATTAATTTCACCATTCTGACACATAAAACGGAATGGTTGTGCCAATTCCCATGTAGGCATCGTATTGGTAGAAAAACGCTGATGTACTAATGCTAAACGTGTTACTAAATCCTGTTGTTGTAAATCGGTATAATAAGGACCAATATCTTCGGGCATTATAATACCTTTATATATTAAGGTCGTGGTTGATAAACTTGGCAAATAAAAATAGCTACTTTCAGAAATTTTTGACCTTCTAATCGTATGCTCTGTAATCTTACGTGCAGCGTATAATTTGGCTTTAAAATCAGCCTCGCTAATAGTTTCAGTTTTGCCTACAAAAAGCTGTTCAATATTAGGCTCTGAAGCTAAGGCTATTTGTCCTAATTGTGAGGAATCAACAGGGACATCTCTCCACCCTAATATGGAAAGTCCCTGAGCCTTTATTTCATTTTCAAATGTGTCTTTGCAAAATTGATATTGGTTTGATATTTTTGGTAAAAACACCATACCTACGGCATACTCTCTTTGAGCAGGGATATTAAAATCGCAAACTCTTTTAAAATAATCATGAGGGATATCAATTAATAAACCAGCTCCATCACCGGTTTTTCCATCTGCGCTTACACCACCACGGTGCTCTAGCTTTACGAGAATTTCTAAGGCGTCATGAATAATTTGATTTGTTTTCTCTCCATTAAGATTACAAATAAAACCTGCGCCACAATTTTCGTGTTCAAATTCGGGTAAATACAGTCCTTGTTTCTTCAGCATAATCAACAAACTTTGGTTTAAAAATCGAGTTGAAGAGCTAAGATATGTACTAAGATTCGAATTACAATAGGGGCTATTTCATTATTCCGATTATATAAACGAAGTTGAGATAAAAATAATTATATATCAATATTAAAGGTGTTTTTTAATAAATATTCAATCTATGATTTTTTATGAATAAATACAGATATGTGAATTAATACTAACAAATAATCAAATTAATGTAAATAATATCATAAAAATTTGGAAAATACTGACAATCACTTAAATAAATGAGTTGATAAAAATCTAAAAAATCACATTATAAACAAAATACCTATAAAAAAATAGGGTAAAAAATGAAATATTGATAAAATTAAACCATATACCCCTATTTTTTATGGGGTATAAATGTTTTTTACATAGTTTAGCCTCTCGAATTAGAAAATAAACACTAAAGAATCAATAACTAAAATGAAAACAATTATGAAAAAATTAATTACTCTTTCGATGCTTTTTATGGCAACAGTTTTATTTGCACAAGAAGAAGAAGCTCCTAAAAAGAAAGTATCAATAAGCGGTACAGTTGATACTTATTACAAAACGAACTTAACATCTTCAGATCAAGCTATATTTGGATCAGGTGATGAATTTCAGTCTTTTGGAACTTCTTTTGCCGATGAGACTGGATTTGCTTTAGGTATGGCAAATATTATAGCTAGTTATGAAGGTGAAAAAACAGGAGTGGTTGCAGATGTAGCTTTCGGACCGAGAGCAGATTCAGCTACAGGTGGATTTAACTTAAATCAATTGTATGCATACTGGAATGTGTCTGAAGGGACTACATTAACTTTGGGTAGATTTAATACGTATTTAGGATACGAAGTTATTTCTCCAGCAGCAAACTTTAACTATAGTACATCTTATTTATTTTCTAACGGACCATTTTCTCATGTTGGTTTAAAGGCTGATTTTTCTTTATCAGATGATTTTAGCTTAATGTTAGCAGTTATGAATGCTACAGATGTTAATAGTAATACAACAGGTGATTATGCTTTAGGTGCTCAATTAGGATATGCAGGTCAGTTTTTAAACTTCTATTATGATTCGGGTGTAGTTCTTGGATTTGAAATTGATTACACAGGAGGATTTGATTTATCTGATAGTTTCTTCTTAGGGATCAATGGTGCTTATGCAGATAATGATGGGAATGGATTTTATGGAGCTGCTTTATACCCACAGCTTGCAACGTGTGATAGCTTTTCAATTGGTTTAAGAGGTGAATATTTCAGTGAACTGGGAGATAACGGTTTATTCGCAGGTAGCGAAGACGATAGTGTATTAGCAGTTACTTTAACAGGAAGTTATACTATAGAAAACTTAATCATAAAACCTGAATTACGTTTAGATAGTAATTCTGAGGAGGTTTATTTTGATTCAGATTTAGAAGCAACAAAAAGCTTAGCTGCTTTCACATTGGCTGCTATATATTCTTTCTAAAAAAATATAATAATGAGTATTCCTGAGAAAAGCACTTGGGAATACTCACATTTAATCAATTAACTAATCAATTAAACCATATATAATATGAAAAAAATTGAAGCAATTATTAGAAAATCTAAATATCGTGTTGTTAAAGAGGCATTGCACGATGTTGGAGTAAACTTTTTCTCTTACTGGGATGTTACTGGTTTAGGAAATGAAAAAGAAGGACATGTATATAGAGGTGTGTCATATAGTACAAGTGATATTCAACGTAGACATTTATCAATCGTTGTAAATGATGATTTTGAAGAAGTAACAATCCAAGCAATTCTTAATTCGGCTGGAACAGGTGAAGTAGGAGATGGAAAAATATTTGTATCAGATATTAATGAATGTTACAGAATACGAACAGGGGAAAAAGGTGGAGACACTTTAAAATAACAATCATCATTTAAAAAATTATATTATGGAATTATTTACAGCAAATAATGTATGGATGATGGTCTGTACAGCACTGGTTTTCTTTATGCATACGGGTTTTGCATTTTTAGAAATAGGATTGACCAGACAAAAAAATACAATCAATATTTTATTTAAAAACATTTTTATTATTACAGTTGGACTTTTATTATACTATATAATAGGGTTTAATTTAATGTACCCAGGTGAATTTAACGGATATATAGGATCTATAGTTCCTGGTATTTCACCACCAGAAAATGGTATGACTCCAGAATATGCAGATGGAGGGTATACATGGTGGACAGACTTTTTATTCCAAGGGATGTTTGCTGCAACTGCTGCAACTATCGTTTCTGGAGCTGTTGCCGAACGTATGAAAATTGGACCATTTATGATCTTTACTGTTATTTATGTAGGATTGGTTTACCCAATTGCTGGATCATGGAAATGGGGTGGTGGATTCTTAGATGAATTAGGATTTTATGATTTCGCTGGTTCTACACTAGTACACTCTGTAGGAGGTTGGGCTGCTTTAGTAGCAGTTTGGTTACTAGGATCTAGAATTGGTAAATTTAAAGATGGTAAGCCACAGGCGATTCCTGGACATAACATTCCTTTAGCAACTGCAGGTGTTTTAGTGCTTTGGTTAGGATGGTTTGGATTTAATGGAGGTTCTGTGCTTTCTGCAGATCCGGAATTAACGTCTTTAACTTTAGTGACTACATGTTTAGCTGCGGCAGCAGGAGGAGTAGTTGCTGCGTTAGTATCATTCTTAAGATATAAGAATTTAGATTTAACAATGTTCTTAAATGGTATTTTAGGTGGTTTAGTAGGTATTACTGCAGGAGCAGATGTTATGACTCCAGAAAGTGCTATTATAATAGGTGCTATTGCTGGTGCCATTATTGTATTTGCAGTTAGCTTTATAGATGCTATTAAATTAGATGATCCTGTTGGAGCTATAGCGGTACACTTAATCTGTGGTATTTGGGGTACACTTGCTGTTGGTATATTTTCAACCAATCCAGAGCATACTTTTCTTGCTCAGCTAATAGGTGTAGCTTGTTATGCGGTATTTTGTTTAGTAACATCATTTCTTATCATATTTACACTTAAGAAAACAGTTGGAATTAGAGTTTCTGAAAAAGAAGAATTAGAAGGATTAGATGGTCATGAACATGGTATGAGTGCTTACTCAGACTTTAGAATGAATGAACATTAAATATATTTAGTTTAGTTTAAAGTGAAGGGCGTCTTAATTTATGTTAAGACGCCTTTTGTATTATAATAGTTTTTATATGATTTTAGTTTGGTTATTTACCAAAATCAAATAACACACATATGTGTTTATCATTTTGATCACAAAAGCAGAACTTAGATTCGTGAAATAATAAAGACATAAAATGAAACCAAACGAATTCGCTGCTAGTTATAATCATACATTACAAACAGATCCTGAAACTAAGCAAGCCTATAAAAACTGCTTATTTCAGATTTAAACGAACTTAGTTATATGCAGGAATCATTGCTTGAATGTATATTGCTCTTGTCTCAATTAGAAAAAAGGCAATATAAAAACGAACAATTGCAAAGCATTGTGTATTGGCTTAGCAAGTTACTTTTAGTAAGTTACTCACATACCGAGCTTGACGGTTTATCGGAATGGTTAAAATATGATGAAAAAAATAAAGCCTTCAATTATTAATCAAAGGCTTTATTGTATTAAATATTTGCGATGTGCTTAAGCTGAATTTCTACTAGCATTTATGTTACCAAATAAAGAACGTGTTACTATTTTCTCGAAAATCTTTAACTGTTCTTCGTCTTTTACATCTGCTTTTTGCAATTCTTGAATCTTTTTAAGTGCATACTGCTGTATGGTTAATAACGGTAATACAATAGATTCTCTAACTTCAATAGACGCTTTTCCTGCAGGTTCGTTTTCCATTAACTCTTTGTAACCAGTTAGTTTTAGTAGTAATCTTTTAGTGGTTAGATATTCATCATAAATAATATTCCAAAACTCACCAAACTCTTCGTCTTTCGACATGTATTTTGTTAAATCGAAAAATGATTTTGATAAAGACATCATACTGTTTTCTAACAGGGTTTTAAAGAATTTCGAATTGTTATAAAGTTGTTCTACCTTATCAAACTCACTATTATCTTCATACTTTTTCATGGCAGTACCAACACCAAAGAAACCAGGTACATTTTGTTTTAATTGACTCCATGATCCAACAAAAGGAATAGCTCTTAAGTCTGAAAATACTAACTCATTAGAATTAGATCGTTTAGACGGTCTACTACCAATATTTGTTTTAGCATAGTATTTTAAAGTACTCATACGTTCCAGATAAGGAATAAACATAGCGTGACTTTTAAAATCTTTATAAGTTTGGTAACTTGTTTCTGCAAGATCATCCATCACAACTCTGTCTTCATCAGACATTTTGTTTTTCTCCCCGTCTATTCTGTTTTTAATACCAGAACTTATTAATTGTTCCAGGTTGTACTGTGAAGAATCTGAAGTACCAAAATTAGAACTTACGGTTTGTCCTTGAATGGTAAGTTGTACTTCTTTATCCTCAATAGTTGGACCTAATGAAGAATAGAAATTATGTGTCTTACCGCCTCCTCTAGCTGGTGGTCCTCCACGACCATCAAAGAAAATGGCAGTAATGTCATATTTTCTAGACATTTCTGTTAATAACTCTTTGGCTTTATAAATACCCCAGTTCGCCATTAAATAGCCACCATCTTTGGTTCCGTCTGAGAACCCTAGCATGATAGGTTGTTTGTTGCCTCTCTTTTCTAAATGCGCTCTGTATACAGGATTCGTGTATAACTGCTCCATAACACCAGGGGCATTTTCTAAATCGGTAATAGTTTCAAAAAGAGGAACAACATCTACTGTTAGGTCGTCTTTAAATGCAACCAGTTTAAGCATGGCAAAAAGCTGCATGACATTTAGAGCAGTCTGATTGTTACTTATAATATATCTGTTGGCACCTCGTTCACCATTAAGCTCCTGAATTTCTTTAATGACTTGGATGGTTTTCAATGTGTTAGAAACCATTTCATCTTCAAAAACACTTATGTCAACAGAGGTGTCTGATACTTCAGATAATATTTTAATTTGTTCTTTTTCAGATAAATCATGATAATTTTCAGGGAATGAACTGTTACCTGTTTTAATTAAGTGATCTATTACTGTTGTAAAAACAGAATGATGAATTCTGCTGTCCTGTCTAATATCAAGAGTTGCAAATCTATAACCAAAAAGATGTACTCTATTTATAATATGATTTAATTCGTTTACATAAAGAGATTGGTGTTCATCGACAACCAGATTTCTGATGCTTAATAATTCAAGAATAAGCTCTTTTTCGGTAATAGCTTTCTTGTAGTTTAAATCAATGCTATACTTATAAAGTATAGTTTCAAGTTTTATTACACGTTCTTCAACCCCTCTAAACGTAAGCTTACGCCTTAAGTCTTTAAGGTCTTGATAATACTTTTTAAGAACAGATCGCTTAAGTTTTTTAGCAACCTTTAAAGTAGTTTCTGGTTTTACAAAAGGATTACCGTCTCTGTCACCACCTGGCCAGAATCCAATATTTATAATATCATTATGCTTTTTGCCATCAGCATAAATATTCGTTTGAATATAATTATATATTTCTCCAAAAGTCTTATAAAAAACATTTTCCAGATACCAGATTAAGCTTTTTGCCTCATCATAAGGTGTTGGTTTTTTGTGCTTGAAGAAAGGTGTTTTACCTAATTGAGCAAACAAATTCTGAATTTCAGAAAGGTTATCTTCCTCAATGGCTTTTGTTAAATTTGTGATAATCCCTAAAACGGATCCCGGATAAAATTGTGTAGGATGTGCTGTTAAGACAATACGGACTTTAAACTCTTCCAGGAAATTTTTTAATTCCTCTAACTTTCCTTCAGATCTGGCAGACCCTTTTAAGTTTCTCAGCGTACCAATACCATCCATGTTATTTACCACAGAGTAAGCAGCATCCTCAATGGCATCAAATAAAACAACCTGTCTTTCAATGTATTGTATGAATCTGAATAATAAGTTTATTTGGCTTTCTTTATTTCTTCGTGCTTGATACTTTTCAAAAAATGTTTCAACAATGGTGGTAGGATCATCACCATTTTTAAATCCTTTCTCACAAGTTTCATGAAATAAAGGGAGTAAGACTCCGGTTTTTGTTATAGAATCAAAAGGTAGGGTCATAAATATACTATTGTATATCTGATATTTTGACAAAACAGTTTGATTAAATCTCGTTAGCTTAGGTTCTACAGACATAATTCGTTCTATTGGAAATTAACTGTAAAAATAGTGAAGCTTTCATTAAAGGATGCAGGCAGGATTAAGATTTATCAATTTTTTTAGTTTGATGAATTCTAATTATGAATAATTAAAAAAAAAGGGGGGTATCCCTTTTTCTTTACAATGGAAATTCCATTTTAAAACGATATCAAAAACTTAAGGAAATCTAAAGGTGTATTTCAACCGCTTTTTTTAATACAAAATTTATATATAATAGTCTTTTTTATTCAATTATGGTTTCATAGGACGCTCTTTTCCCATGATTTGTCAGGTTGAAATAAATTAAGGTTTTAATTATTTCTATTTAGTTTTTTAAGATGTTTAGTTATTTAAAGCATGATATATGTCATATTCTATACCTATTAGAGATTATATATTTGCCGATTAACATAACAACAAGTATGAAAAAGACACATTCGTTTCACATTCCTGTAATGGGCATAGGTTTTACAATAGATACACCATTAAAAGTGGCGCAATACGGGATGGATTCTGTAATTTCTCTAGTTGATGATATCCTATTGGAGAAATTAAGAAAAATGTACAGTGAAAAATTTGAAATTCCTTATAAAGAAATTACAGATAAGATAGATGATTTTAGAGCCAAAAGAATCACATCGTATTTAAACTTAATACATGATTTAGCTGATAAGAAGTTCGCTTTGTTAAAGAATATTACTTCAGAAAAAAGTGATGAGCTTCGTGCTTACATTAATATGTTGCCGGATAGTTCTAAAATAAAAGATGAATTTAAAAAGTTAACCTCTAAGGAATTCAATTTTTCTGAAGTTAAAAAATGGGCAACAGATAATTTATCTATGGGATCTATTGATGTCAATATTATGACTAAAGTAGATAAGGATAACTATAAGAATGACGAAAAACTACCGGTTGAATACAATGATGCACATGCCGCTTTAAGAGGTTTTGCGAATAGTAAACTAAATTCTTCTGTAGTGCTTTCTGCAGGTATGAACCCTAGGTTGTATAGTTATATGTCGCAATTTGATAGCTTTTTTCCAGATGAAAGTGGAAATTTCAAAAAAAGAATTATTCTGAAAGTAAGTGATTATAGATCTGCTTTAATTCAAGGTAAATTTTTGGCAAAAAAAGGCTTATGGGTCTCAGAATATAGAATTGAATCTGGACTAAACTGTGGGGGACATGCTTTTGCTACAGATGGCTATCTTTTAGGACCCGTTTTAGCGGAGTTTAAAGAAAAGCGAGATGAGTTAAGAATATCCATACAACAGCTATTAAACCAGGAACTTGTAAATCAAAAACGCATCATTCCAAATAATCAATTAGAGATTAAAATAACGGCTCAAGGAGGTGTTGGAACTCAAGAGGAACACGAATTTTTAATAAATCAATACCAATTGGATTCTGTAGGTTGGGGAACGCCTTTTTTATTAGTTCCGGAAGCCACAACCGTAGATGAAAAGACATTGGATAAGTTAACTAGAGCTAAAGAGAAAGATTTATACTTAAGTGATATTTCTCCATTGGGTATTCCATTTAATAATCTTAGGGATAATACTAAAGACCTTGAAAAGGAAAAGTATATAAATAAGGGGCGGCCAGGTAGTGCTTGCCCAAAGAAGTTTGTTGCTTTAAATAAAGAGTTTAAAGAAAAGGGAATATGTACCGCTTCCAGAGAATATCAGCATTTAAAAATAAAAGAGTTAGACGAGCAAGGATTGTCATCAAAAGAGTACCAAGCTAAATTTAATAAAATAATAGAAAAATCTTGTACCTGCGTAGGATTAGGGACTTCTGCTCTATTAGCATATAATTTAGATACAAGAGTAGAAGGAGAAGGGGTCTCTATTTGTCCGGGGCCTAATATGGCATATTATTCTAATGTTATGAGTTTAAAGAATATTACCGACCATATTTATGGAAGAGATAATATGGTTGAAAGTCAAGATAGACCCAATTTCTTTATTAAAGAATTACATATTTATATGGATTATTTAAAGCATAAATTGGAAGAAGTAAGGCAATCAATTACAAAAAAAGAAGAAAAATATTTACTAACTTTTACAAACAATATGAAAGAAGGTATTTCCTATTATAAAACGATGTTCTGCGAATTGAAAAATGCGTTTGAAGATATTAAGGATGTCGTTCTAAATGAATTAGATAAAAGTGAAGTAGCTTTGAGTTTAATTAGAGTAGAGATTGAAAGTTTATCCATTAAAAGTCAGAACCTTATAAGAAAATGATTTTTTCAATATAATTCTATTCTATTTTTATGAAATATTAAAGTGTTTGTTTGAGTTAGGTTCTGCTATCTCATAGTTTTTTTGAAGATGCTTAATTTCTTCACAATTTTTACTGCAATGTGATTTTCAATACAATTTTAATTAAGATATTTGCAAAAATACAGTCGTTGCAAAACACTTAGATTGTTGTGTAACGTGTTGAAGATTAATAACATGGATTTAGTAAAAGAAATAAAACGCCTTAAAAAAGAAAAGAATGCTGTAATTCTAGCACATTATTATCAAATTGCAGAAATACAAGATATAGCGGATTATGTAGGAGACAGTTTAGGTTTATCACAAAAAGCTGCCGAAACAGATGCGGATGTTATTGTTTTTGCAGGCGTGCATTTTATGGCTGAAACAGCTAAAATATTAAATCCAACAAAAACCGTAGTGCTGCCTGATTTAAATGCTGGGTGTTCTTTGGCAGACTCTTGTCCACCGGATAGCTTTGAAAAGTTCACAAAACAACACCCCGATCATGTTGTGATTACTTATGTAAATTGTTCGGCAGAGATTAAAGCGTTAAGTGATATTGTATGTACCTCTTCAAATGCTTTAAAGATTGTTGAATCGGTACCAAAAGATACCCCTATCATATTCGCACCAGATAAGAATCTTGGAAAATATGTTATTAAAGAAACAGGAAGAGATATGTTACTTTGGGATGGGAGTTGCATTGTACATGAAGCCTTTTCAATGGATAAGTTAATTGAATTACATAAAAAATATCCAGATTATAAAATTATAGCACATCCGGAATCCGAGGAGCATATTTTAAATACAGCAACTTATGTTGGGTCAACATCGGGGATGATAAATTATGTGAAAGAACACCAGGAAGAAAAATTTATCGTGGCTACAGAAGCAGGTATTCTGCATAAAATGCAACAAGAAATGCCAAATACAGAACTTGTTCCTGCACCTGCTGTAGAAGATAATACTTGCGCTTGTAGCGAGTGTCATTTTATGAAAATGAATACCATGCAAAAATTGTATGACTGTTTATTAAACGAATCCCCGCAAATAGAAGTCCCCGAACCTATTAGAAAGAAGGCATTGTTACCCATAGAACGCATGTTAGAATTATCTAAATAAAATGGTTACTACAGATTATTTGGTTATTGGTTCAGGGATAGCAGGGTTAACATTTTCAGTTAAAATTGCAGAAAAATTCCCAGATAGAAAAGTCATTATTGTTACGAAAGCTAACGAAGACGAATCCAATACTAAATATGCTCAGGGAGGTGTTGCTGTCGTTCTAGATAAAGAGCAGGATTCCTTTAAAAAACATATAAAAGACACTTTAATCGCCGGAGATGGTTTGTGTAAAGAAAGTGTTGTTAAACTTGTTGTAAAAGAAGGGCCGGAACGACTTGAAGAATTATTGCTTTGGGGAGCAAATTTTGATACAAATGACAGCGGAAAATTCGATCTAGGTAAAGAAGGCGGACATTCTGAATATCGGGTCGTGCACCATAAAGATATTACAGGTTATGAGATAGAACGTGCACTTTTAGTACGTGCACATCAATTATCAAACATCACTATTTTACCTCACCATTTTGCAATAGACTTAATTACCAATCACCATATAGAAAACTATGAATCTGAAACTTTATCATGTTTTGGAGCATATATATTTAATCAAAATACGGGCGATATTTTCACCATAAAATCAAACAGTACACTGCTTGCTTCTGGTGGTATTGGCTGTGTTTACGGTCATACAACAAATCCGGTTATTGCAACAGGAGATGGTATTGCCATGGCTTATAGAGCTAAAGCACGTATTAAGGATATGGAATTTGTTCAGTTTCATCCAACAGCTTTATATGAAGAAAAAGGGGAGGCTTCTTTTTTAATCTCAGAAGCCGTTAGAGGTTTTGGTGCTTATCTTCGAAATAAAAAAGGCTATCGTTTTATGCCTGATTACGATGAACGTGCAGAATTGGCTTCCAGAGATATTGTATCTCAAAGTATAGATAATGAGCTAAAAAGATCTGGAGATCCGCATGTATATCTAGATTGTACACATTTGGATATAGATGCATTTAAAGATCATTTTCCTAATATTTATAAAAAGTGTTTAGAGCATCATATAAATATCGAAAACGATTGGATTCCTGTTATTCCAGCTTCTCATTATCTGTGTGGAGGCATTAAAGTTAGTAAAAAAGGAAAAACGACGATTGATAATTTATTTGCCTGTGGCGAATGTTCGAGAACTGGGTTGCATGGTGCTAATAGACTAGCGTCAAATTCATTGTTGGAAGCTTTGGTATATGCTCATAATATATTTAAACACCATAGCAAAAATGAGTATAAATCGTTAGATGTTAATATTCCAGATTGGAATGATGAGGGCACTACTATTCCCGAGGAACATATTTTAATACAGCATAACCTAAAGCAACTGCAAGCCTTGATGAGGAATTATGTCGGGATTGTAAGAAGTAACAAACGATTAAAAAGAGCTATCAAACATTTAGATTTAATTTATAATGAAGTTGAAGATCTTTATAAGGAATCTAAAATAACCACATCACTTTGTGAATTAAGGAATATGATCAACGTGTCTCACTTAATCATTAGACAGTCTTTAGATAGAAAAGAAAATAAAGGAGGGTATTATAATGTTGATAATGTGAAAAAATAATATGCGCAGTCCAAAAAAAGTGTCATTGCGAAGGAGGTACGACTGCGGCAATCTGTTTTAATTCTGGATTCAATTCGAAAGATTACCACGTCGATTCTCTCCTCGTAATGATGGTCTGATTTTACTTTTTAGACCTTATTAAATATTCTAAGGCCATTATTTCCCCAACATCAATAATTCGTTACAAACAACCTCAGTTATATAACGTTTATTACCATCTTTATCATCATAACTACGAGATGTTAATTTACCTTCAATAGCAATCTCTTTTCCTTTGGTGACATATTTCTCGATTATTTGAGCTGTTTTACCCCAAGCTACAACATTTTGCATTGCACCTTGGGAAGAGAAGCCGTTTTAAAATAATCTCTCTTCTAAAGTATTCTTCCATTTGTAGAATCCTTTTTTATCGTCACTATAATCATGAATAATTTTACTGAAGTTTTCATTCTTGGTTTCCAAAAATGATTGGCGACCGTTGTTACGAATCCAATTCAACTTCTGATTTATTTGCTCTAATTCCTTTTTGAATTGTAAAGTGTCTTTGGAAAGATGCCAAACATAAGTGGCCTCTCTAGTATCTAATGTTTCTAAAACGATATGATGTTTTTGTTGCCCTTCAAGTAAGAAAACAAAAGAAAACGGATGTAAAACGAATCTTATTTTTAATATTTTGTGGTTATGTCGTTTTGCCAAATACAGAAGTTGCTTATGATGAACATAACTATTATTTCTTAAAAGCGTTTCTAACAAGTTATCATCATTGTTAAACAAAGAGTCTATGTTTTTGGGAATTTCATCAAAACCGTCATCATTTTTAGTCTTGCCATTTTTAAAAAAATGCTGTTGAATAAATTGAAATTTTACACTATCCACTATCTCTTTATTAATATAGCTGATATCGTCTGATGTAGCTAATTGAGAAACAATAGTACCATTTTCGAATCCAATCTGAATTCTAATATTAACCGATTTTGAATTTAGAACTTTTGAAAAGTAAGGCTTTAATACCTCGAATTCAGGTTGAATTTCTTCATTTTCAATTTCAAATTGTAGCGAAGTTTTGGTTGATATTTTATATGAAAAGCAGACCATTCCATAATGGAAGTCTAAATCGTTAATTGGCACTTTTATTACCTTATCAATATCCTCATGTTTTTTTTGGCTTATTTTAATAGTTTTTTCAAAATCATCGAATAAAGTAGCTTGACGATCAAGACTTCGGTAGTGCGTGTTTCTCTTTAGAAAGAGCTTATTCAGATATGGAATTTGCTTGTCTCGATAATCATAAATTACAGGAGTTAACTCAGACCGTTGCACTCTACCAATATATTGGATTAACTTGCCCTTAAAAGCAAAAGGGTAGACTAAAAACAAACAAGATACACTTTGAATATCTGTCCCTTCTCCAAAGAATTGTCCGGTAGTTATAATAGCTTGATAATCGCCTTGCTCAATACTTTTCCACTTTGTTTTACGAGAGGCTGTATTGTCCTCGCCCGAGATTGGAATAATTTCATATCGATTTTTAAGATATTGATAAAGAACTTCGATATGCTCTTTTCGTTCGGTAATAACTACTGCCTTTCTACCATTATTCAATTCATTTTTAATATCGTTTAATATCAATTTATTCCTTTCAGAATCGTGTATCAATATTTTAGAAAGTGTTTCAAAATGATCTGTTTTGGAATTAAAGGGAACATTTAGGGTTGTATCTCGAATTATAATCCGTGCTTTTTTGTAAGAGTCAATTTCTTGAGGTTTGATTTCAGAAATAATATCCCCTAAATACACAAAGAGTAATTTTTCATCATTATTTTTCCGAAAAGGTGTCGCTGTTAACCCGTATTGATAATATGGGGACAAACGGTGAATGACTTCCCGAAAAGATTTAGCTGGAATGTGATGACATTCATCAATAATAACAGTTCCAAAAGCAGATATCAATTTCTCAGCATCGTTATCACTAGATAGCTTTTTTGCTAACGTTTGAATTAATGCAACTGTAACATGCTTTCCAATCTTCATTTTCCCTTGACCGATTTTGCCAATGTCTCTTTTAGGAATCCCAAAAAATGTTTCAATCCTATCCACCCATTGTTCAGCAATTTGCTTTCTGTGGGTAATTATGAGTGAAGGTTGCCTTTTCTGCTCAATAATTTTAAGTCCCATAACTGTTTTTCCTGAGCCTGGTGGAGCAACAATAATTCCGAAATTTTTTCTCGAAGCTATTTCTAAGGGGAGGTGTTGATGTTTTAGCAATCGAATTGAAGATGAAAACTCAACATGTTCCAGAAACTTTCTTTGATCTGAAAATTCATAATTAATGCTCTGCTGTTTACAAAACCTAATCAATTTTCCTATAAACCCTTTCGGTATTTCAATAGTATTGTCTGTTTCATCGATAAGTTTAAAATAGCGTTCCGTTTTCCAAGTACTTCTTCCGGTTTTCTTTTTAATAGCATAATCTGCATTGAAAAAATTTAAGCCCTCTTTTAGAAAACTAACAAGAGGAGGAGTTAAACCATTTCGATTAATTATGACATTGTTTTTAAGAGTAATCTGTAATTTTCCGGAATTGGAAATGGTATTTTCGAAAAGGGGTTTATTGTTGTCTTTTTGTTTATGCAATTCTTTTAAAATGTCATCTAAATAAGTTGTTGAGACTTTTTCAATACTATTCAAGTGTGCCCATTGGTCTTCATAAGGAACAAAGGAATCTGGATCAATAAAACATGAATTTCCATGTTTTAAAGTTTCTCCATGAAAGGGGAGAGCAATAAGGTTTCCAAGACCTTTTCTTGATAAACAATCTTGATTTGGAAATAACCTGTCGAAACTTGTGTTTTTGTCAAATACAGAAAAGATGTCTGCTTGCTCAAAAAGTTTTAATATGACTTTTCTACTTTTTACAGCTGGATATGGTTTATCAAAGAAAACCCAAACGTGTCCGCCATTTCCTGAACGAGAACGTTCTAAGTAGGCAGAAATTCCGTTTCTTTTACAAATTTCTATAGCTTTTTTGGATTGTTCCTTCCAATCGCTTTTATCAAAATCAGCAACGATAAACCATGAGGTGTTATCTTCTAGAAGCGGGTAAATTCCAATAAATTGACTACCATTTAAGTGTTTTGATAACTGATGGTAATCTAATTTTAAATAGGTTTTGTCTTTATAATCTTTAAATGTTCCGCCTCTTTGTTTATGTAGGCGATACATATAAGGATCATAAGAATAAGCAGGCATATAACCACTTTTATTGGGTTTCTCCCAACGTAATGCAAATACATCTTCACGTCCTTTGAATAAGGAACAAAGAATTTGTATTTGCTCATTTGTAATCATGCTTTTTTTATATATCGTAAGCTTTAATTGAATAGAGACAAGTCGTCTAACTATCCTACAAAGGTATATTTTTGAATAAATAAAAAACCAAAGATTTTAAGCAATTGAAATCATAAAAAAAGCCCTAAAAGTTTTAGAGCTTATTTGATATGTATTATTTCAGATTACCACAATAGGTAAATTTATAAACGTTTAGACCAATTTTTTGGGTCTTTACTAGTATGAAAAACACCTATTATCTTAACGGTTTTGCCTTCTAAAATGTAATGTATACCAAAAGGAAAAACATTGGTAAAATAAATATGTACGTTCTTATATTTTTTTTGAATAGTTAGAGGTTCTTTTGATAGATAATCAATTCCTATTTTTATATCTTGTTGAAACTTATCTGCTAAACCTTTTTTTTGTTTATCATACCAAAACGATGCTTCAGTGATATCAAAGATAGCTTCGTCAGAAACTAAAACTTTATAAATCATAAAGCCTGTTTTAGCTTTTGCTCAACTTGTTCCCAAGTATAGAATTTAGTTTCACCTTTTTCCATTCTAGATAACCGTCTATCTAACTCTTCTTTTTGAGATTCAGGCAATTCAAAAGTTTTATTTTCACTTTCATCCTTAAGAAGAGTTTTTATTTTTTTAATTAAAGATTCCTGTTGGGTTTCAAGTAATAATTTTATTAGTTCTATTTTTTCTGCTTGTAAATCCATAGTTCTATAATTATATAGCTAAGTTAATCAAATTAAAACTTTTAAGAAACCTAAAAGGAGTCTAATAATTATCTAATTTATTTGCCTAACATGAGTAATTCATTAACAACAACCTCAGTTATATAACGTTTATTACCATCTTTATCATCATAACTACGAGATGTTAGCTTACCTTCAATAGCAATCTCTTTTCCTTTGGTGACATATTTCTCGATTATTTGAGCTGTTTTACCCCAAGCTACAACATTGTGCCATTGGGTATCTGTAATTTTTTCACCGTTATTATTTGTGTAGCTTTCGTTTGTTGCAATAGCAAACTTTGCTAGAGTTTTTCCTGATTCTAAATTGATGATTTCTGGATCATTTCCTAAGTTACCAATCAACTGTACTTTGTTTCTAAGTGTGTTCATAATTTTAAATTTTAATGTTAAACAGTTAATACTATTGAACCTTCATTGATTCAACACTGCAAATATGAAACAACCACTAAATGTTATTCGGTACTTACGGCGATTATATATTTGTTTTACCCAAAATTATTCAATATATTAGCATGTAAATCAATAAGATATGTGTAAATCTACCGCAAAACCTAAGTTCACTAATTTAATCGAAGTAATGATGCATTTTTCAGATAATGAAATTTGTAAAGAATATTTAGCAAGCATGCGATGGTCTAACGGTGTAATTTGTCCTCATTGTCAAAATGAGGATAAAATTTACACTATGAAAAAAGGCTATAAATGTGCTAAATGTCGTAAGCCTTTTTCAGTTACCAAAGGAACTATATTTGAAAACAGCGCAATCCCTTTGCAAAAATGGTTTGCTGCAATTTGGTTTATTACTTCCAATAAGAAGGGAGTATCCTCATTACAATTAAGCAGACACATTGGTATTACACAAAAATCAGCATGGTTTATGTTGCAAAGAATACGTTTCGCTATTAGAACAAAATCCTTTAATAAGCCTTTAGATGATATTGTGGAAATAGATGAAACATTAGTTGGGGGAAAGAACAAAAACCGCCATGCATCAAAAAAATTAAAAAAATCTCAGGGCGGAAAAGGAAAATCAACTGTGTTTGGTTTGGTTGAGCGTAATGGACGATTAGTTGCTATGCGAGTAAGGGATAGAAAACGAGCTACGGTTATGCCAATCATACATCAAACGGTTTCCAAAGATGTTAAGTTAATGACAGATGAACACAAGGCTTACGCAAACCTATCAACTATTTACGACCATGAAATGGTTAATCATGGAGAGGGGCAATATGTAGTCGGTGCATGCCATACAAATACCATTGAAGGGTTCTGGTCTTTATTGAAACGGGGAATAATCGGGATTTACCATAATGTAAGCGAAAAACATTTAGACGCATACGTTGACGAATTTGAATTTAGATACAACACAAAAAATATAAGTTGTATTGAACGCTTTGACAAAATGCTGGCTTTGAGTGATTCAAGGATTTCCTATAAACGATTAATTAACTAAAAAGATAAGATATTATGGAAAATAAAAAAACTCTTGGAATAAAAAAAAGAGGTAGTAAAACTACCTCTTTAAATCCCTCTATCAAGTATTAAGGGATTTGTGAACGATTACAAGAGCGGTTGCTAATATTGTAACGCCTGTGAAAATTGCTACAATATTACCTTGCGTACTTGTCGCTCTCGTGTAAAGGCAAGTTTTACCTTTACAAAGATTTAAAGTAATCATTCGATAAAAATAGTTTTTTTTCAAGAGTTTTATTTTCCATAAATGTGAGATATAATAAATAGCAAAGTTTAAAGTACAACTCTATTTAGTTATTTTAGTGTCATCATAAAATGACACTAAGTATGAAAACCAAAATTTCTAAATTTTTAAATAAAATATTGAATTCGCCTTTTATAGTTTTTATTTCATTGATAGACTTGCTTATTGGTTTTTTTGAAAAAGCATATGAAATAACTTTAAAGGATTTACAAATAAATCAAATACAAATGGACGCATCATATTTTGAAATTTCAATTAGACTGTTAACAGTCATATTTTTATATTTTTTATGGAGAGCTTTTTTGAGAACAAAAAAATCTGTAGAATATCATCTAAATCAAACTAATGAACATTGGTACAAAGAGTTAACAAAACTTGATAGGATAACAAATAACAAAATTAGGTTTATTCATTTTAACAATGAGTATAAAGATTTACCTAAAGAAGAATACCTCAAAAAGCTTACGTTAGAGGGAGGTTTTTCAAAAGATGATTTATTAGAAATAGGTGTAGACGAAAAGTTAATAACCGAAAATAAAAATCATCTTTTTTCAAAAAATGTAATGGAAAAATTCTTAACGTTTAAAAAAGAATTAAAAGATGAACAAAATAATGATGGAACTTCTTAGCATTATATCATATTCAATAGGAATAGGCTTATATTTATACGCACAAAGGCTTCGTTTAAAAGACGAAATAAAAAAAGATTATGAAGAACTCTTAAAAGAACAGGAAGCTTGGAAGCAATCTTTGTTAAAACACAACGAAACCACCTAACCTTCACTTCCATACATAGTATATATAGGTTAAATTCCTATATTTACAGCGTAATCAAAAACATATTTATATACATATAGACCATTATAATTTAAAATAGTAGCGTTAGCTATTTTCTCTTGTACTGAAATCTGACAGTTTCCTATACCCACAAGATTAAATAAGTCTAACACTCATGCTTTACGGCGTGGGTGTTCTTGTGCTTGTTTGTGGGTAGGGCTTTGTCAGAGCCTCAGTACGGATAGGCTACAGACCCACGCTTCTTTTGTTTTACTAACCTTCATTTTGGGTTTGGATGATATTTAATATCATTTACCATGAAAAGAAAACTTTTCAAACCAACAGTTTTATTAGCCTTGTTTTCTATAATATTAGGCTGTTCATCAAGTTCCGATAGTTGCGAAACCATTACCTGTTTAAACGGTGGTGTGTTTACCGATTGTGAATGTGAGTGTCCCGAAGGATACACAGGATCGAATTGTTCAACACAGATTACCCCAAAAAGTATTACTATCACGAAAGCTACAGTAAAAGCTTTTCCGATTCAACAGTCCAACGGAGACAATTGGGATTTTGATTTAATTACTCCGAACAATGAATTGCCCGATGTGTATATAACATTTCAAAACTCAAATCTTGATGTTATCTATGATAGCGATACGTTTTTTGAGAATATACTTATTACAGGAGGAAATTATTTAGAGTTCAGTCCTAACCTTAAAATAGTTAACTATGCCAACGCATTTTTAGTCAATATTTATGATTACGACCCGAATGATGCTGACGATTTTATGGCAAGTCAAGGGTTTGTTATTTATAATGAATTTAATGGTTTTCCTGAGACTATTGAAGTAAAGGATGTTTCTGATTCAATCCTTGTGGAGCTGCAATTAAATTATGAGTTTTAATTCTTATATTTGATATAAATAAGCCCTGAAAATCAGGGCTTATGATAATCTGCATAAACGCTATAATACCTTAAAGATGATTAAGCAAAACAAATACGATAAGCCTGTAAAGGTTAATATGGAATTTGCCGAAATGATGCAAAGAATATCAAAAGTAGACAAATCAAAGGTTGAGAATAACATTAAGCGTCAAAAGAGAAAAAAACAGTAATGTTTGAAAATAAAGATAGACGTTTCAATTCATACAATGACAATTATAGTAATAAATATAAAAACGGTTTTGTAGGAGGATTGTTATGGGCTTTAACCTTTGGTGCTATTTATGGCATTTATAAATTAATAAAATGGTTATTCTTATAACCAAATTATACATTCAGTTTTGGCTGTTTAGTTAGGATGACTGTCTTGGAAGCGATAGACAGATATTAACGGTGTAATACGTTCATTCAAATTGAAAGATTTACCTTGTCGGTTAACCGCACTCGCAAGATGCACATAGATGTATTAACATTTATGAGGTTTAAATACTTTCCAAAAAAACTGCATAAATAATTATGCGAGAATAAATTACTCTTTTTGGGTAAATCTAATATATAGTTACCGTACTTACTTATTTAAAATCGTTTGTAAATGCTTGTAGTCGTTTGTAAACGAATAATTTGTTTGATATGTGACTTAGTTTTAATAGACCCGCCTTTATATACAAGAGGTTTTTTAATTATCATAAACAACTTTGCCTTTCTTCACATGCTTTAAGGCATTCTTCTTGTTTTATTGGGTCTGGATTGTCACAGTAATCGCAGTTATCATATGGGATGCTAAAACACCAAAAAGCTTTCAATAGCCCTGCGCCAAGAATAACACCAAATAAAAAGTCCCTCAATTTAAATTGTCCTTTAAAAAATTCTGAATAGATTGCCATAATAATAAATTTTAAATGTTAATAGTAATCTATTAATCATGAACTTAGGGAAGATTTATAAAGATAATAAATTTATTTAAGTTGTCCCTTATTCTATATAGATGCTTGGACAAGCAGCAACTATATACAAAGATATTAAGTGTTTTTTGGAGTCTCATACCACTCTAAATTTTCATATATTGTCTTAATGTTGTAAACAAACCATATCCATGAAAAAAAACATTCTTCATTTGGTTGCATCCTTACTGTTTTTGATTGCCTGCAAAACAGGTGTTGAGAAAAGTTTTAATAAAAATGAAAACGTAGTTCATGCTATAGAGAAAGCAATTAATGAAAAGGAATTACCAGGATTAAATTATTCCATAATAGATGTTGATGGAAACATTGATAATTATTCAGTTGGATATTCAGATGTTGAACAAAAGGAGAATTTAAATATCAATCATACCCTTTTTTCGGGGAGTATAGGAAAAACATATGCAGTAGCTTTATTAATGAATCTTGTAGAGTCGAAAAAAGTTAACCTGAAAGATAAATTAATAACCTATTTCCCAGATACAGAATGGCTATCTAAATTACCAAATATTAACGATATCACTATTGAAATGTTATTACAGCATACCAGTGGATTACCGAGATATGTTTTTAAATCTGAATTATGGAAAGCCCTACATGATAACCCAAATAAGGTATGGACTTACAAAGAACGATTATCATACATACTTAATGATGAGCCCGTTCATGAAGCTGGTAAGCAATGGAGCTATTCTGATACGAACTATATATTATTAGGGATGCTTATTGAAAAGGTAACCTCTAAAAACTACTATGACCTGGTACAGGACGAATTTTTAAAACCAAATAATTTAAAAAACACATACCCTTCACTTACTCGAAATATTCCTAATCTTGCCATAGGTTATTCTAACATGGGAGATACTTTTTATGTCCCTAATAAAACTGTTGAAAACGGACAGTATTTTATGAACCCTCAAGTTGAGTGGACAGGAGGAGGGATGGCTTCAACCACATCAGATTTGGCCAGATGGGCAAAGTTGTATTATGAAAGTAAGTTGTTTTCTCAGGAGTCACTACGTCTTATAACTACACCGAATCCAAACGGAGTAGATGTGGAGCATAAAAGCTCTTATGGTATGGGCAGTTTTATTTATACGAGTAAATTAGGTGAGGCTTTCGGACATTCAGGGTTTATGCCAGGGTTTAATTCTCTTTTTATCTATTATCCTGAAAAGAAAATTGCAGCGGCTATACAGTTCAATTGTGATTATGCATCAGCAACATTGAATATGAATGATTTAATAGATGACTTAGTATTGATATCAATAACAGAATAACATGATTTATAATTTAGGTCTATGAACAG